>NZ_JAMBPQ010000047.1 GCF_024206495.1 Paraburkholderia sp. CNPSo 3272
TCAATCTGAGCCAGGATCAAACTCTTCAGTTCAATACCTGTTACTGTTTTCGGTCTCTCTCGAGACCGGTCGCTCACTCAAAGCTGACAGGTTCTGAATAAATTCAAAAACCTGACTTACTTTAGTGTGAGACTCTTGATACTTTTGCTGCTCCCGATATCGCTCCGAAGAACCATATCGGGTCGCCACCGCATCAAGCGCCCACACTTATCGGCTGTAAATTTTTAAAGATCGTTCGCGAAAGCGCCGCGCAGTTTCGTTCAGACAACGACTCAACCACCGGCTTCTTTCTGCGTTGCTGCGTCTGCAGCAGAGAAACGAGATTATGAATACTGCCCGGCGATCTGTCAACAGGTTTTTTTACTTCGTTCAACCTGCCGCTCAACTTCGAATCACCCGCAGACCCAGTCGCCACAAGGCTTTCGCCTGGGCTTCCCGTCTCCCCGCGCCTTCATCGAAAGCGCGAAAGACCGGAATTCTAGTCACGCAGACGACATCTTGCAAGTGGTTTTTTGACGGGCTAGCAAAGTCGGCCTGAACACCACTCGTCTGCTCCATATAGCAGTCGTCATAGCGCTTCCCGCCGACGCTTTCCGGCTGCGCAGCAACGACGATCCTGCATCGCGCCCGGGCCCATCCGGCGCGCTCCTGTTGACCAATCCGATGGCGCGCACGGAACCGACTAGAATATGGGGTTCTCTGCACCCCAACTCATAGATTTATGCGCTCGCGAATCGCCAAACGCCTTCCTCCTGACGCCGACAAACTCGTCGGCCTCTCGCTCGCCCTGTTCGCCTCGGGCAGCCGCACCGAAGACCGCTTCTGGGAGGCAAAGCTCGACACGCTGCTAGCGAAGGTCGTGCGCAACGGCAATCAGACTACGCTCGACGCCGCGCTCGATCATCTGCAGCAGAATCATCCGGACGCCTACGGCGCGCTCGCCGACATGGCGGAGACGCACAGCGAGTCGTTCATCGTCGAACACGACGGCGCGCAATACGAGGCGCTGCTAGTCGCCGCGCCGGTGCTGGCCTGGACGCGCTATGTCATCCCTTCGGGCCCGCTGAAGGCCGACGGCGCAGACGCCTTGCGCACGCATCTTCAGGCCCACGTGCTGGCGAACGGCACGCGCGTGGCGATGGCCCCCTATCTCTATAGCATCGACCAGTTGCCGCGCCACCACGTCGAAACCTGGCGCCTCGCACAACAGCTCACCCAGGCGGCGCTGAGCGGCGCGCCGGCGAAAATCAGCTCGGGCGAACTGCCGGAAACGTCTCCGATCCTCGCCGATCCGCGTTTCCTGCTCGCCGTCGTCGCCGCACCTGTCGGTGCCCCGCTCTTCCGCTGGCAGGAAGAGGAGCACGGCTCGCGCATCGAGCGCGGTCAGTGCCTGGAACAATGGGCCACCCAGGGCGGCGCCAACCTTGCCGTTGTCATGCCGGGCTGCGAGTTCGAGTGCCTGCTGCCCGACGCCTACTACTCCGCCTGCCGCGACGCTGACGAGCGCGTGCGCCCTCATACGATCCGCACCGCCGTGCGCTATCTGCTCGATACGATCGGCGCGGGCGCGCAGGACTTGCGCGCCGTCGTCGCCGGCTTCGGCGAGCGCCGTATCGACGAATACCGTGTCGCCTTCACGAAGCGCGGCAGCAATGATGTGCTGTATGGTGTGGTCTGGCCACTCTATGGCCGCGAGAACGGCGACGCCGACATCGACGAAGAACCGACCGAGGAGAGTGTGAGCAACGGTCCGCTCGAAGAGATCGTTGCGCTGCTGAAGGAATCGGGCATCACCGATATCCGTCGTCACGCTGGCCGCTTCGAGCCGGAATATTGCGATGACTGCGGCGTGCCGCTCTATGCGGATCCACTCGGCGAGATCGTCCACGCCGAGATGCCAGAAGATGCTGAGCCCGTACAACCACACTTCCACTAGGACAACGCCCAAATTCCTACCCGGTCCCGCCTGTGTGCGGGACTTTTTTTTGCCCTATGTCTTATGCCTTTTGGACAGGCCGCCAGCACGCAACCTTTTTGTCATTATTGTGCCGTTGGTCTGGTTCAACGCCGCTCAGAAGCGGTGCGCGTTTCACAACATTTCGAGAGGAGGGCATATCCATGCGGTTCGTTGTACTCAATCCGGACGCCGAAAGGCGCGAAGGGCTCAAGGCGCTTTTAAGACAAATCGACCGTCGCGCACGCTTCAATGATGCGCCGGACTGGCGCAGCGCCGAGCGCGCCTTGCAACGGTTCACCCCCAACCTCATCGTGATCGACTGGCACGACGGCATCCGCACCGGCGAACTGCGCCACTTTGTCATGCGGCACCGCAGCCTGCCCGTCGCCGTACTGGTCGACAGCACCGAGACGCCCGCGACCGTGCGCGCGCTCATCAACGAAGGCGCCCGCGGCGTCATCCGGCGCACAACGGACTCCATCCTGATCGTGAAGTTTATGGAGCTCATCATGCTCGGCGGCGATCATCTGCCGGCCGACGTCCTCGGTCCATGTACGCCATGGCCCCTGCCACCCCGGCGCAACGCCAAGGCCGCCGCACAGGCCCGCAAGGTGCGTCCGACGGTCGACCTTTCGCCGCGACAGGAGCAGATCCTGCGCTGCGTCCATATGGGCAATACGAACAAGATGATCGCGAGAGCGCTCGGCATCAGCGAGGGCACCGTGAAAGTCCATCTGACAAGCATCTTTCAGCAGCTCGGCGCGCCCAATCGCGCGGCGGCCGTCGCGATCTACAACGGGTTGCTCGCGAACCAGTTGCAGGTGCTGCGCGCGCGATGCGAGCGGGCGGCGACGCCCAGGCACGGCGAGCACGGCCCGGTGCCGCTACGCGCCCGCGAGGGTCTGGCGCATCGCTATCCGTTGCTGTCAGGCGACAGTGCGGAGCCGCTGCCCATCGCCGCGGAGCCTGTGACGCCGTATGGCGACCTCGCCGCGGCGCAGCAGATGCGGCCCGCCGATGTCGGCGAGGCCAGCGAGAGCGAGAGCGCGGACGAGGAAGCCCTGGTGCTCGCCCGCGCACACGGCTTGCCTTCCAACGAGTAATATGAAGCACATGGGGTTCCTATTTACACCGCTTCCGCTCTGGGTTGCTATCGGTGCCTTGGTCGTCACCGTAGGGCTGCTCGCGCTCGCGCTATGGAAGAACCCCTTCAAGCGTCTGCAGGACGCCACGCTCCAGCACGTGTGGCTTGCGATCGTCGTCGCGATCTCCGTGCTGTGGGCAAGTAATGCGTGGCTCGAAGACGGCACCGTGCTGCACCTGCTCGGCGCCACACTCGTGGTCACGCTATTCGACTGGGGGCTCGCGCTCGTCGCCATGGGCGTCGTCGTCGGGCTCGCCGCACTTGTCTTCGACGCCCCCTGGGAAGGCGTCGCCCTCACCTTCCTGATCTTCGGCGCCTTCCCTGTCGCGATTTCGGCGCTGCTGCAGCGCGCCTGCACCGCGTGGCTGCCGCGCAACCTCTTCATGTTCATCGTCGGCCAGGGTTTCGTGTCGCCGGCCATCGCCGTTTCGGCGGCGGCCTATCTCGCGCTCGGCACCCATGTCGCGCTCAACGGCGGCTCCGCGATCACTGTGCCCGCAGGTTATGCATTCAGCGTATTTCTGCTCGCTTCGGGCGAAGCCTGGTTCACTGGCATGGCAACGGCGCTGATCGCCGTCTATAGGCCGGCCTGGGTCACTACCTACGACGTGCGTCGCTATCGTCTGGGCGGCCCGCGAACCTGAGCACTGCCTCAGCCACGCCCCACCGCCAGCAACGTGACGACGGGCGCGACGACACGTCGCGATCGGCCCTTGGCGCACCGGCAGCAGCACTTGCGCCGATTCCCTCGCTCAGGCAGAGGAAAATAATTGTTTCCGGATTGAACTCGACACGGCTGTGCAGCATCTTACGGTGCCTGACGTTTCACCCCTCTTCCCAAGCAAGCAGATGGACTGCAACCATGCATCCCGCCGGCTGTTGTTCGTAGCCGGTCAACTGGCGGCCTGCGCCGCGAGCCTCATGCTCATCGCCGCGCCAGCCGCGCAGGCCGATCAACTCGATCAACACAACGACCTCGTCAATCAGTTCGTCACCCAGATGCACGCGGACCCGCTAGTCGCGGACTGCGCAGCGCATGGCGATTTCGTCGCCAACACGTCAACCGCGCTCGATCACGTCGAGTTTCCGCCAAGTTCGTTCGACAAGGCGCACGCGAGCGTGACGCCCTGGAACGACTCGTTCGACGAAGGCAAGCAGCGCGTGAAGGTCGATACGATCGTGACAGTCGACGGCATCGGCATTCCCAAAGATAGCGGCAATTCGCCCTACGACCTGAAGTTTCGCTGCGGCTATGTCGGGCAGCAGATGCTCGCCTTCAGCTGGAACGATCCGGTCCCGCCGGCGCACGCACGCAGCGAGCGCGGCACCGCGTCGAGCGGCGCCCATGGAAAGGGCAAGCATTCGATCAGGAAGGACACAGGCAAAGGCTCGAAGAAAACGCCCGCGAACAAGTCGGGCCACAAGTCGTCGACGAGCAGCACGAAGTCGTCCAGCAAATCGACGACGACGAAATCCACTGCGAAGAAAACGACTGCAAAGAAGAAGACGACGGCTCACTGAACGCGTCGGTGTTCTCGATGCGAAAAAGGGGGAAGCGGCCTGGCCGCTTCCCCCTTTTCTTCGTGTGTGCATGCGCAGGCGCGTGTTACGCGAACGTCTCCACATGATGCAGGATGGCCTGCAGCATCGCAGCGCCGAGCGCGGCGCTGCGCGCGCCGTTCCAGCCTACGCGTTCGTCGGGCAGATTGGCGTTGTCCTTGAACGGCATCTCGAGCGTGAGCGACAAGCAGCCATAACGATGGCCGATGTACTTCGACGCGAGTTTGAGCGCATCTTCGCGGTAGCGGCTCGCCTCGTAGCCGTGCTGATCCTGGAAGTCGGGGCTCGCCACCTTGAACGCCTCGATGAACGCCTTCTGCTCCGTGCGTTGCTGATCGGTAAAGCCAGGCAGCATTTCCGAGCCCGCCACGAACACATAGGGCAGCGTCTCGTCGCCGTGGATGTCGAAGAAGAGATCGACGCCCGTGGCTTCGATCGCATCGCGCACGACCATCACTTCGGGGCTACGCTGCGCGTCCGGCGCCATCCATTCGCGGTTCAGGTTCGCGCCCACGGCGTTGGTACGCAGATTCCCGTGCACGCTGCCGTCCGGATTCATGTTCGGCACGATATGGAACACGGCGCGGTCGTATAGCTTGCGCGCGACCGGATCGCCAGCCCAGTCGCCCCAACCGGCGAGCCGCTTGACCAACCCTTCGACGAACCACTCGGCCATGCTCTCACCCGGATGCTGGCGCGCGATGATCCAGACCGTCTTCTTGGGCTTGCCGTCGGGCGCGGTGTCGCCCGGCATGCCAAGCGAGAGCAGCGACATGGGCCGGCCTTCCACGCTTTGGCCGAGTTCCGTGTGCGTGGCGTGCGGCAGTTGTTGAAGCGCGCCCAGGAACTCCGAGTGACGCTCTTCGCTATACGGCTCGAAGTACGCGTAATAGATGCTGTCGAATTCGGGCGTGTGGTCGATGACGAGTTCCTTGCCATCATACGAGGTCGGCACGCGGAACCAGTTCACGCGGTCGTAGCTCGCCGCGGCCTGGTAGTCGCGCCAGCCCTCGGGAAATGCGCAGGCCGACGCGTTCTCGAACGTCATCACGCAACGTTCGCCGCGCGCGCCCGAGAGGCGGAAGTAGAACCATTGCGCGAACTCGGACTGGTTATCCGCTCGCACGCGCAGACGGATGTCGTCGGCGCGCTCGCACGACAGGACATCGATCGCGCCCGCATCGAAATGGCTGGAGATGGCAATCGTCATGGTGTTTTCCTTCCCGCTTGCTTGTTCGTTTACTCGGCGATGCGCCGACGAAATACATAGGTCGAATCGTTCGATGCATCCGCATCGAACGCGTAGCCTTCCACATCGAACGCCTTGAGCGCCTCGGGCTCCGCCACGCGGTTCTCGACGGCAAAACGCGCCATCAATCCGCGCGCGCGCTTCGCGTGGAAGCTGATGATCTTGTAGCGGCCGCCCTTCCAGTCTTCGAATACCGGCGTGATCACTGGCGCGGCGAGCTTCTTCGGCTTCACGGCCTTGAAGTATTCGTTCGACGCGCAGTTCACCACCACGCGCGCACCCTTCGCCGCTTTCGCGTGGTTGTGCTCGATCTGCGCATTGATCGCGTGCGTGATGCGCTCGCCCCAAAACGCGTAAAGATCCTTGCCGCGCTCATTTTCGAAACGCGTGCCCATTTCCAGGCGATAAGGCTGCAGCAGGTCGAGCGGACGCAGCAGGCCATAAAGCCCGGAGAGCACACGCACATGCTGTTGCGCATAGTCGAGATCCGCCGACGAGAGCGACTTCGCGTCGAAGCCTTCATAGACGTCGCCGTTGAACGCGAGCACGGCCTGCTTCGCGTTGGCCTGGCTGAACTGCTTCGACCAGTCGGCATAGCGCTGGAAATTCAGGCGCGCGAGCGGGTCGGAAATGCTCATGAGCGAACCAATCTGCTGCGGCGAGAGGCGGCGCAGGCCCGCGATCAGCTCGGCTGCGTCGTCGACGAAATCGGGGATGGTGTGGCTTTCGATGTGCGCCGGCGTGTCATAGTCGAGCGATTTGGCCGGCGACAGAACGATTATCATAGAGGCTTGCAGGCACGATGTGCCGATGTTCAAAGGCGAAAGCCCGATTGTAGCGAATTCACGAATGACCGGCCTCACGCCCCCAACCGCAGCATCCCTCTCGCCCGCCGCTGCTCGCGCGCTCCCCGTGGTTCTCGACTCGAACGTCTGGCTCGATATCCTCGTATTCGACGACCCGCACACGCGCCCCATTCGCGCGGCGCTGGAGCGCGGCGCGATCCAGGCGCTGATCGACGCGCGCTGCCAGGCCGAGTTGGCTCACGTGCTCGACTATCCGCAGTTCGCTGGCCGCGGCGTCGCGAAGGCGGACGCGCTCGCGGCGCTGGTCGGCCTCGTCGAACTGATCGACCTGCCGCAGCTTGCCGCCGACGCCCGTCCCCTGCCGCAATGCCGCGACCGCGACGACCAGAAGTTTCTGGAACTTGCGCGCGCAAGCGGTGCACAGTGGCTCGTCTCAAAGGACCGCGCGGTGCTCAAGCTTGCCAGGCGCGTGGCGCGCGACTTTGGCTTTCGCATTGCGACGCCCGACGCCTTCGTCGCCGAATACGTGCAAAACGCCGCTCAGTCGGCTCAGGCCTGATGCCGCTGCATCACCGCGCGCGCGCCAGCCTGACCACCACAGCGGCGCCGATTTGCCTACAATCGGATTTTTGAGCCAGTCTTTTCGTCCCAACGTCTGACTTCCGCCCGCGACATGAACGCACCGCATCCTACGCAGCATTCGCAGGACACCCTGCTCACGCCCTCTTTTCCGTCGCGTCTGCCGAGCGTCGGCACGACGATCTTCACCGTGATGAGCGCGCTCGCCGCCGAAAAGGGCGCGGTCAACCTGGGCCAGGGCTTTCCCGACTTCGATTGCGACGCGCGCATCGTCGACGCCGTCGCGCACGCCATGCGCGAGGGCCACAACCAGTACCCGCCGATGGCAGGCATCGCCGCGCTGCGCGAAGCAATCGCGGACAAGATCGAGCACGTGTACGGCCGCCGCTACGACGCCAATAGCGAGATCACGGTGACAGCCGGCGCCACGCAAGCCCTCCTCACGGCGATTCTCGCGACCGTGCACGCGGGCGACGAAGTGATCGTGGTCGAGCCGACCTACGACAGCTATTTGCCGTCGATCGAACTGGCAGGCGGCAAGCCGGTGTTCGTGACGCTCGAAGCGCCCGACTACGCGATTCCGTTCGACCGCCTCGCCGCCGCCATCACGCCGAAAACGCGCCTCATCCTCATCAACACGCCGCACAACCCCACGGGCACGGTGTGGCGCGCCGAGGACATGCAAAAGCTCGAGGAGATCGTGCGCGGCACCAACGTGCTGATCGTCTCCGACGAGGTCTACGAGCACATGGTCTACGACGGCCACCCGCACGAGAGCGTGGCGCGCTATCCGGAACTGGCCGCGCGCAGCTTCATCGTGTCGAGCTTCGGCAAGACCTATCACGTGACGGGCTGGAAGGTGGGCTATGTCGCCGCGCCCGCCCCGCTCACGGCCGAGTTCCGCAAGGTGCACCAGTTCAACGTGTTCACCGTGAACACGCCGATGCAATTCGGCCTCGCGCATTATCTGCGCGATCCGAAGCCGTATCTGGAACTGCCCGCGTTCTATCAGAAGAAGCGCGACTTCTTCCGCGCCGGACTCGCCAACACGCGCTTCAAGCTGCTGCCTTGCGAAGGCACCTACTTCCAGTGCGTTGACTATTCGGCGATCAGCGATCTGCCCGAAGCGGAATTCTCGAAGTGGCTCACAGCGGAGATCGGCGTGGCCGCCATTCCGGTGTCGGCGTTCTATCACGAGACGCACGAATCGGGTGTCGTGCGCTTTTGCTTCGCCAAGCAGGAAAGCACGCTCGCGACCGCGCTCGAGCGGCTCGCGCGGCTTTGACGCCGTTTGCGCGCGATGAATTCGCGAACGGCAGTGCGTTCACGATCATCGCGCGCAGCAGCGGCCAAAACTCCGCGAGGCTTACGAGTTCGCCTCGATGTACGCCTTGCGGTCGGCGTTGACGCGCCGGGCCGTCGGGCGTTCGCCGATCAGCTTGATATACGACTTCCAGTCGATGCCCGCGTCGGCGAGGAAATCGCTGCCGTACACCGCCAGCGTCGCGCGGCCCACGAGCGGCAGGCTCACGAACGCCGCCGCATCGGCCACGCCGAACTGCTCGCCCGACACGTAAGGCGCGAACTTCGCGAGCCGCGCCAAGGCCGCCACGTAGCGTCGCAGCCGCTTTTCCATGGTCGCCTTGACCTCATCGGTCGCCTTGGCGCCGAAAAAAGCCTCGCCGTAAAGTTCGCGCGCGTTCAGCTCCAGATGCGTCTCGATGAAGACGATGAGTTCACGCTCCTTCGCCGCCTGCCACGGATCCGCCGCGAAAATGTGCTTCTCTGGAAAGCGCGCCGCCAGAAACTCCACGATCACTTCCGACTCGCACAAAAAGCCCTGCTCCGTTTCGATGTAAGGCACCTTGCCGCCCGGCGACTGCGCGAGCAGCGCCTCGTCGAGCGGCAGCTTGTTCGGCACCTCCTCGAACGCGATGCCATGCTCGAGCAGCAGAAGCTTGACCTTGTTGTAGTAATTCGAAAGCGCGAAACCGTGCAGCTTGATCATCCTCGTTGCCTCCTTGAGTGGCGGTTCCCTTATCGGAACTGCCAAACCGTTTTCATAAAATTGTACGACCGTGCTATTCTAGGCCAATCATGGAGCCAGGCTTCCAATGACTTCACATCATTTCAACATTGAGACAATCGGCATCGTGGGCACCGGCGCGATGGGCCGCGGTATCGCCCAGATCGCCGCGCAGGCAGGCCTCGCGGTGCGCCTTTACGACACGAACCCGCAGGCGGTCGCCGCCGCGCGCGACTATCTCGCCGACACCTTCGCCAAACTCGCGGCAAAAGGCAAGCTCGACGACCCCGCCGCGAAGGCCGCGCTCGAATGCGTGAGCGGCGCGCAGACGCTCGATGAACTCGCGGTCTGCGATCTCGTGATCGAGGCGATCGTCGAGAATCTGGATGCAAAGCGGACCCTCTTTCGCGAACTCGAAACCGTGGTGAGCGAGCGTTGCCTGCTCGTTTCGAACACCTCTTCGCTCTCCATTACCGCCATTGCCGCCGCGTGCAGCGATCCCTCGCGTGTGGCGGGCTATCATTTCTTCAACCCCGTGCCGCTCATGAAGGTGGTCGAGGTGATCGACGGCCTGCGCAGCGATCCGGCCGCCGGCGACGCGCTGATGACGCTCGCGCGCCGCATGGGCCACACGCCCGTGCGCGCGAAGGACATGCCCGGCTTCATCGTCAATCACGCGGGCCGCGGCATGAATACCGAAGGCCTGCGCGTGGCGGGCGAAGGCGTAGCGAGCTTCGTCGAGATCGATCGCATCATGCGCGAGCAGGCGGGCTTTCGCCTCGGACCGTTCGAGCTGCTCGACCTCACCGCGCTCGACGTTTCGCATCCGGTGATGGAGTCGATCTATCACCAGTTCTATGAGGAGCCGCGCTTCACGCCCTCGCCTATAACGGGTGTGCGGCTCGCGGGCGGGCTCGTTGGCCGCAAAGCCGGTGAAGGCTTCTATCGCTACGTCGATGGCAAGCAGCAGGTGCCCGACGAACCGGCTGCGCCCACCGCACTGCCCGCGCGCGTCTGGGTGAGCCGCCGCAACGCCGCCGCGCGTGACGCCGTGCTCGCGCTCGCAGAGAAAGCGGGTGTGTCCGTCGACGAAGGCGATACGCCGGCAGCCGATGCGCTGATCATCGTTGCGCCGCTCGGCCTCGACGCCACGACCGCCGCGCTCGATGAACAGCTCGACGCCAGCCGCGTCGTCGCTATCGACACGCTGTTCCCGCTCGACACCGCGAAGCGCCGCACGCTGATGACGACGCCCGCCACCACGCGCGAAGCGCGCGACGCGGGCCACGCGCTCTTCGCCGCCGACGGTGTGCCGGTGACCGTGATCCGCGATTCGACGGGCTTCGTCGCGCAGCGTATCGTCGCGACGATCGTCAACATCGGCTGCGACATCGCGCAAAAGCAAATCGCCGCGCCCCGCGACATCGACCTCGCGGTCACGCTGGGCCTCGGCTACCCGCGCGGCCCGCTCGCGCTCGGCGACGCGTTGGGCGCGCATACGATCCTCACGATCTTGCGCAACATCCACACCGTGCTCGGCGATCCGCGCTATCGCCCGTCGCCATGGCTCGCGCGCCGTGCGCAGCTCGGCCTTTCGCTCACACAAGCAGACGCAGCAGACTTCAACGCATCGAACGAGACACCGCAATGAGCGCCGAACTCCGCAGCACCCGCCCCCAAGGCCACGAATCGACACTCGTCCTTACGCTGTCGAACCCGGGCGCCCGCAACGCGCTGCACCCCGACATGTACGCCGCCGCCGTCGAAGCCTTCGACGCCGCCGAGCGCGACTCCTCGCTGCGCGCGATCGTCCTCACCGGCGCCGACAACTTCTTCTGCGCGGGCGGCAACCTCAACCGCCTGCTCGAAAACCGCGCGAAGGACCCTTCGGTGCAGGCCGCCAGCATCGACATGCTCGCCGCATGGGTCACCGCGATGCGCCAGTCGAGCAAGCCGATCATCGCGGCCGTCGAAGGCGCGGCCGCCGGCGCGGGCTTCTCGCTCGCGCTCGCCGCCGACCTGCTGGTCGCCGCCGACGATGCGAAGTTCGTCATGGCCTATTCGCGCGTGGGTCTGACGCCCGACGGCGGCGGCTCGTGGTTCCTCGCGCGCTCGCTGCCGCGCTCGCTCGCGTTCGAGCTGATGGTGGAAGGCAAGCCGATCGGCGCGGCGCGTCTCGCGGAACTGGGCGTCGTGAACCGGCTCGCGAAGCCGCAAACGGCGCTCGATTCGGCGCTCGCCTGGGCCGACGAACTCGCGAAGATCTCGCCGAATTCGGTGGCGCGCATCAAGGGTTTGACGAACGTCGCGGACGCGCAGCCGCTCGAAGCACAGCTCGCTGCGGAGCGCGAAAGTTTCGTCGCGTCGCTGCATCACCGCGACGGCCTCGAAGGCATTACCGCGTTCCTCGAAAAACGCGCCCCTGTCTACAAGTGAACCGGCTTCAATCCGCACGAGCGACACACCCATGACCGAGTACCAGTTGCCCGCGCGCCGACGCCTCTACGTGATGCGTCACGGCGACGTCACCTACTTCGACGAGACCGGTCGCGCAATCGACCCGGACACCGTGCCGCTCAACGAGAACGGCCGCGCCCAGGCCACCGCCGCCGGCGAAGCGTTCGCCGCGCAGGGGGTGCGTTTCGACCGCGTGATCGTCAGCGGACTGCGCCGCACGGTCGAGACCGCGCAGCGCGTGCTCGCGGCGACCGGTCAGTCGATCGAACTCGAAGTGCAGAGCGCGTGGGAGGAAATTCGCGGCGGCCGTCTCGCCGCCATTCCTCCCGCTGAAGTCGAGAACGCCTTTCTGCGCGTGTTCGACGGCATCGTGCCGGAAGACACGCGCTTTCTCGGCGGCGAGACCATCGGCGAGCTGCTCGACCGCGTGCTGCCGCCGCTCGATGCGCTGCGCGCCGACCTCACGTGGGACTCGGCGCTGCTCGTGCTGCACGGCGGCGTGAACCGCGCGATTCTCTCGCATGCAATCACGGCGGGCGGACGCGCATTCTTCGGCCATCTCGCGCAGGCCACGGGCTGCATCAACGCACTCGATGTCGGCGCCGAGCCGCGAGACTGGGTCGTGCGCATGCTCAACTACGCGCCGCCCTCGCCGCTGCACCGCGACACCCGCAACACAACGATGGAGATGCTGTACGCGCAGTACCTGCGCTATAGACCGCGCGGCTGACGCGCGGCGACCCACAGGAGAAACAGGAGAAGGGAGACGAATATGGCGCAAGCCACCCCGGATGGAGACACGCACAACAACGCGCAAACGCGCCCCGACTACTCGGCGTTCGAAGGCACGCGCCCGGTTGCCGAACGCCAGCGCTTCGACGCCGAGGCGCTGGGCGCCTGGCTTGCCGCTCACGTGGAAGGCTTCAAGGGGCCCCTCACGATCGAGCAGTTCGCCGGCGGCCAGTCGAACCCGACGTTCAAGCTCGTCACGCCCGGCCGCACCTATGTGATGCGCGCGAAGCCGGGACCCAAGGCCAAGCTGCTGCCGTCCGCGCATGCGATCGAGCGTGAATACCGCGTGATGGACGCGCTCGCCGCAACCGACGTACCGGTCGCAAAGATGCTCGCGCTCTGCGACGACGAAGCGGTGATCGGCCGCGCGTTCTATGTGATGGAGTTCGTCGAGGGGCGCGTGCTCTGGGATCAGTCGCTGCCCGGCATGACGCGCGAGCAACGCGGCGCGATCTACGACGAGATGAACCGTGTGGTCGCCGCGCTCCACAACGTGAAGCCCGACGCCGTGGGACTCGCCGACTACGGCAAGCCAGGCAATTACTTCGCACGCCAGATCGATCGCTGGAGCCGCCAGTATCAGGCCTCGGAAACTGAGCGCATCGATGCCATGCATCACCTGATCGAATGGCTGCCGCAGCACATGCCCGACGATGCGGGCTCACGCGTATCGGTCGTGCATGGCGACTACCGGCTCGACAACCTGATCTTCCACCCGAGCGAGCCGCGCGTGCTGGCCGTGCTCGACTGGGAGCTCTCCACGCTCGGCGACCCGCTCGCCGACTTCTCATATCACTGCATGGCCTGGCACGTCGATCCCGCGCAATTCCGCGGCATTGCCGGCCTCGATTGGCAGGCGCTCGGCATACCCGACGAGGCGCAGTACGTCGCGCGCTATTGCGAGCGCACCGGCCTCGAGATTCGCGGCGACTGGAACTTCTATCTTGCGTACAACATGTTCCGGATCGCGGCGATCCTGCAGGGCATCATGAAACGCGTGGTGGACGGCACAGCCGCGAGCGCTCAGGCCATCGACGCGGGCCGCCGCGCGAGGCCCATGGCGGAGCTCGCCTGGCGCTACGCCCAGAAGGTGCGCTGAAGCGCGATCGAAAACGACTCACTTTTCACTGTCACTGCATCGCATTGCGAGGTCACCGATGAATTTTGATTACTCCCCGAAAGTGCAGGCGCTGCGCGAGAAACTGCTCGCGTTTTTCGACGAACACATCTATCCGAACGAAGCCGTTTTCCACGAGGAAGTCGAGCGCAATCGCGCGAACGGCAACGCGTGGATACCCACGGAGATCGTCGAGCAGTTGAAGGAAAAGGCGCGCGCGGCCGGGCTATGGAACCTGTTCCTGCCCGCGTCCGAACGCGGCGCGGGCCTCACGAACCTCGAATACGCGCCGTTGTGCGAAATCATGGGCCGCGTGCACTGGGCACCTGAAGTGTTCAACTGCAGCGCGCCCGACACCGGCAATATGGAAACGATCGAGCGCTATGGCAGCGAGGCGCACAAGCAGCAATGGCTCGCGCCGCTGCTGGCAGGCCAGATCCGCTCCGCCTTCCTGATGACCGAGCCCGACGTGGCCTCGTCGGACGCGACAAACATCCAGACGCGCATCGAGCGCGACGGCGCTGACTACGTGATCAACGGAACGAAGTGGTGGTCGTCGGGTGCGGGCGACCCGCGCTGCGCGATCTACATCCTGATGGGCAAGACCGATCCCGATGCGCCGCGCCATGCTCAGCAGTCGATGATCCTCGTGCCCTCGGATTCGGCCGGCATCACGGTGCGCCGCCCGCTCACCGTGTTTGGCTACGACGACGCGCCGCACGGTCATATGGAGATCACGCTCGAAAACGTGCGCGTGCCCGCTTCGAACATCCTGCTGGGTGTTGGGCGCGGGTTCGAGATCGCGCAAGGGCGACTCGGGCCGGGCCGCATCCACCACTGCATGCGCCTGATCGGCCTCGCGGAACGTGCGCTCGAATTCATGGCGAAGCGCGCCCTCTCGCGCGTGGCGTTCGGCAAGGCGGTCGCCGAGCAGACCGTCACGCAAGAGCGCATTGCCGAAGCGCGCTGCATGATCGAACAGGCCCGCCTGCTCACGCTCAAGACCGCGTACATGATGGACACCGTCGGCAACAAGGGCGCGCGCGGCGAGATCGCCATGATCAAGGTGGTGGCGCCGAATATGGCCTGCCAGGTGATCGACTGGGCCATGCAGGTGCACGGCGCGGCCGGCGTGAGCGGCGACTTCCCGCTGGCGTACTCGTACGCTTCGGCGCGCACGCTGCGCTTCGCGGACGGCCCCGACGAGGTGCACCGCAACGCCATCGCCAAGCTCGAACTCGCGCGCCATATGGACGCGGGCTCGGCGTCGCGCGTGGAGATGCCGGTCACGCGCTCGTAAATCCGCGCAAGTCCACAAGCACAGCAGGGGCGCTCCTGCGCCCTCTGCGAGCGACGCCGATCTATGCTAATTTGCGCCAGTTCGGGCGTCGCGCAAGACTATCCAGACTTTCGCGGCGCCTTCTTTCATGGTGCTAAGGAGCCACGATGATCGACGTCTACAGCTGGGCCACGCCGAACGGTCACAAAGTCCATATCATGCTCGAGGAAACCGGCCTCGAATACCGGGCGCATCCGGTCGATATCGGTGCGGGCGACCAGTTCAAGCCCGAATTCCTCGCCATCAGCCCGAACAACAAAATCCCCGCCATAACCGACTCCGAAGGCCCGCGCCGCGCGGACGGCCAGCCGTTCTCGCTGTTCGAGTCGGGTGCGATCCTGATCTATCTCGCCGCGAAGACCGGCCGCTTCATGCCAGAGGACCTCGCGGCACGCTATGACGTGCTGCAATGGGTGATGTTCCAGATGGGCGGGCTCGGCCCCATGCTCGGCCAGGCGCACCACTTCCGCATCTACGCGCCCGAGAAGATCGAGTATGCGGTCAATCGCTACACGAACGAAGCGAAGCGGCTCTATAACGTGATGGAAACGCAGCTGGAAAAGACCGAGTATCTGGCCGGCGACGAGTACACCATCGCGGATATCGCCGCTTTCCCGTGGACGCGCTCCTGGCAAAACCAGGGCATCGATCTCGATTCGCTGCCCAACGTGAAGCGCTGGCACGAAACGATCGCCGCGCGGCCGGCGGTCAAGCGCGGCGTGGAAGTGCTCGCCAATGCGCGCAAGCCGCTCATGGATGAGAAGGCGAAGGAGATGCTGTTCGGCGCGACGCAGTACGCCAGACACTAATGCATTACGCGGAAATCCGCGCAAAACCAAAGGGGCGCCCGCCTTGCAGCGGAGCGCCCCTTTTCGTTGAGCACGCAATCAAACTAGAAGTAGTGCCGCGTGATGAACTCGGCCACGCATGCGGGCCGCTCGCTGCCCTCGCGCTCGATGCTCACATCCCACCCGACCTGCACGCCGCCGCCTTCCACGTCGCTCACTTCTTTCACCGCGATACGTGCACGCACTTTCGCGCCCACAGGCACCGGCTGCGTGAAGCGCACGCGGTTGAGCCCGTAGTTCACGCCCATGCGCTGACGCATGTGCAGCGTTGCTCCGAGCAGCACAGGAATCAGCGAAAGCGTAAGAAAGCCGTGCGCGATCGGGCCGCCAAACGGCGACTCGCGGCGCGCCCGTTCTGCGTCGATGTGGATCCATTGGTGGTCGCCCGTGGCATTGGCAAAACCGTGCACGTCCGCCTCGCTCACCTCGCGCCAGCCGCTCAGGAGCGGTCCCGCGCCGATCAGCGTGCGCAACGCCGCTGCGTCGGCAATCTGCATGACATCGCCTTCGCTCACGCTACGCTCCCTGGATGGCGAAGGCCGAACAGCGCCTTCGAACGCACGGTCACGATCAGTTCGCCGTGCTGGTTGTGTCCTTCCCACTGCGTTTCGACGATGCCGCGATCGGGCTTGCTCGCCGAAACCCGCTTGCTCAGGATCGCGTTAGTCATGGTCAGCGTATCGCCCACACGCGTAGGCTTGAGCCAGCGGATCTCGTCGACGCCGGGCGAGCCCATCGAGGTCGAGTCCTTGAGAAAGTTGCGCACGAGCATGCCCATCATGACCGAGCAGGTATGCCAGCCGCTCGCGACGAGTCCGCCGAACATCGACGCCTCGCCGCCCGCCTCGCTCATGTGAAACGGCTGCGGATCGAACTGTTCCGCGAATTGCACCACCTCGTCGCGCCCGAAGGTGTGGGAACCGACCACATAGCGCTTGCCCACTTCGAGATCTTCGTAACTCACGCCCATCCGTTTTCTCCGCCGATGTTGCCCGGTTGTTGCCTGCTGCCGCCACGCGTTACGCTGCCTGCGCGAAACCGGGCAGCGAAGCGAAGCGTTCAAGGTGATGGTCGACATCACCGAGCGTCGTTTCGATGATCGCGAGACGCTTGAACAGGTGCGCGGCCGCCACTTCGTTGGTGACGCCCATGCCGCCGTGCAGCTGCACGGCCTGCTGGCCGATGAAACGCGCCGCCTGCCCCACGCGCACCTTCGCTGCCGAGATCGCGCGCCGCCGCTCTTCGGCCGACTCGCTACTGTAACGCGCGGCGGCGAGGTAAGTCAGCGAGCGGGCCTGCTCGGCGTGGATCAGCATCTCTGCCATGCGGTGCTGCAGCGCCTGGAAGCGCGCGATCGGCACGCCGAACTGCTGACGCGTCTTCGTGTATTCGACCGTTGCGTGGTTGAGCGCGTCCATTGCACCCACGGCTTCCGCGCACAGCAGGAACGTGGCGTAGTCGGCAATCTTCTCCCATGTCGCCGCGCCGGCATGCGCGTCGCCAAGACGGCGCGCGTGCGCTTCCTTGAAGGTCAGCGTCGCAGCGCGTTGGCCGTCGATCGTGCGGTAATCGCCCACCTCGACACCCTGCGCATCGCGCGCCACGACGAAGAGCGCAACCTCGCCCGCGAAGCGCGCCGGCACGATCCAGTGGTCGGCCTGGGCGCCGTGCTGCACGACCGATTTCGTGCCGCTGAGCGCGAAGCCGTCGCCCGTCTCCTTCGCCTGCGTTTCCAGCGAGAACAGGTCGTAGCGCGACTGCGGCTCGTGGAACGCGGCAGCGAGCTTGATCTCGCCCGAGGCGACGCGTTCGAGCAGCGCTGCGTTTTCCGGTTCGGCCGCACCGCCCGCGAGCTTGAGCGCCTCGACGCCCACCGCGGTTGCCCAGTACGGCTCGACCACGAGCGCGCGGCCCAGCTCCTGCATGACGACGAGCATGTCGAATGGCGCGCCGTCGAAGCCGCCCTGCGCCGCCGGCACCGGCAGCGCGGTCAGCCCCAGTTCGACGAACGCGTTCCAGTGCTGGTCCGAAACGCCGGCCGGTGTCTTCACGATCGCCTGGCGTGCTTCGAAGCCGTAGTTCTTGTCGAGATAGCGACGCAGCGCGTCGGCGAGTTGCTGTTGTTCTTCGGTGAAATTGAAGTTCATGGCGCCGCTCCTCAAATCCCCAGAATCATCTGCGAGATGATGTTCTTCTGAATTTCGTTCGACCCGCCGTAGATCGACGTCTTGCGATAGTTGAAGTAGTACGCCGCGAGCGGGGCCGCGTCGTCGTCACCGCCGGCCGCGTGTTCGTGCTCGCCTTCGAGGAAGGCCGGATCGAACGGCGCCGCAAGCGGGCCGACCGCGTCGACCATCAGCTCGGTCAGCGCCTGCTGGATCTCCGTGCCCTTGATCTTGAGCATCGACGCTTCGGGACCGGGGCCGCGTCCGCCCGCCGCGCTGGCGATCACGCGCTCGGCGGTCACCTCGAGCGCCATCAGCTCGATTTCGACGGCGGCCACGCGCGCCGCGAACACGGGATCTTCGAGCAGCGGCTTGCCATGCTTCTTCTGCCTGAGCGCGACGCCCTTGAGGAAGGCGAGCTCGCGGTTCGACGCGCCCACGCGCGCGATGCCCGTGCGCTCGTGGCCGAGCAGATACTTCGCGTAGGTCCAGCCGCGGTTCTCGTCGCCGACGAGATTTTCGACCGGCACCTTCACGTCTTCGAAAAAGACTTCGTTCACCTCATGGTCTTCATCGAGCGTGATGATCGGACGCACGGTGATGCCGGGCGTTTTCATGTCGATGAGGAGAAACGAGATGCCCTCCTGCTTCTTGGCCGCAGGATCGGTGCGCACGAGGCAGAACATCATGTCGGCGTGCTGGCCGAGCGTGGTCCAGGTCTTTTGGCCGTTCACGACGTAGCGATCGCCTTCACGAACTGCGCGTGTACGCAACGATGCGAGGTCCGATCCCGAGCCCGGTTCGGAGTAGCCCTGGCACCACCAGTCTTCACCGGAAAGGATGCGCGGGAGATAGCGGCGCTTCTGGGCCTCGTTGCCGTACTTCATGAGCACGGGCGCGACCATCGACACGCCGAATGGCAGTACCGGCGGCGCGCCGATGCGGCCGCACTCGGCGTCCCAGATGTGGCGTTGCGCTTCTGTCCAGCCTGGGCCGCCCCATTGCGCGGGCCACGCAGGCGCGGACCAGCCCTTCTTGCCTAGCAGCTTGTGCCAGTTGGCAATGTCGTCGCGCGACAGGCGTTTGTGGTTGAGAACCTTGTCGCGCATCGCTTGAGGCAGATTGGCCTCGAGCCAGGCGCGGATTTCGGCGCGAAATGCGTCGTCAGCGGGGGTGTAGTCCAGATCCATGCGCAATGTCTCCTGGCCGCGGCCGGTGCGGAGCGTTTCCCCCGCGCCGCGGCGAAGACCCGCATGGCGTTATTGCAGCGGACCCTTCAACGCGGCCGGAACCGGCAGCGGCATCACATCGATGCCTTCTTCGACGAGAGCTTGCGCATCGTCCGCAGAAGCGACTCCACGGATGCTGCGCGACGGCGCTTCGTTGTAGTGAATGCGCCGCGCCTCCTCGACGAAACGGTCGCCTACGTTCTCCGTCTTCTCGAGGACCTCGCGGATCACACGCATCGCATGCGCCTGCCATTGCGCTGCCTGCTCGTGCGGCGACGCTTTCGGCGTTTCGCTCGCGCCGGACAGGTTCAGCCGGGGCGCGGACGGCAAGCGGGTCACATGGGTGGCGCCGCACATCGGACATTCGACCAGCTTGCGGGACAGTTGCGACTCGAAGTCGTCAACCGAGGCGAACCAGCCTTCAAACCGATGGCCGTCTGGACACTGTAAATCGAGGACCTTCATGGGGAATCGAGGCTTGCGATGAGTTTAGCGCAAATCGTAAATTTGTGAACGACCGTTCGAAAAAATTCCTGCGGCCAGCCACCGGGACTTTCCCGGGGGTTCGATTGTATCGCCGCTCGGACGGCCGCGCTGAAGGTGCTTCAGGTGTATCTGCTTCGGGTGCGCGTAGAAGCGACAACGGCGGCCACAAGGGCCGCCGTCGATCGAGAAATTCGCTGCGCCGCGCAGCGCGTGTCAGCCCTGTTCCGCCTTCGCGAGCGGCCACGCGCCCGACAGCGCCTTTTCGAGCCAGAACGTGCCGATGATCGTCTTCACGTCGGTGATCTTGCCCGTGCGCACCCATTCGAGCAGTTCCGAAACCCTCGCCGTGAAGGTTTCGAGGAACTCGCCGTCGTCGAGTTGCGCCGCGCCCGCGGTCAGCCCGCGTGCGAGGTAAATGTCGATGAACTCGGTCGAGTACGAGATCACGGGATGGATCTGCGCGAGATAGACATACTCGCGCGCCGTATAGCCCGTCTCCTCCTTCAGTTCGCGGATCGCGCAGGCGAGCGCGCCCTCCTGCGGATCGAGCTTGCCTGCCGGGAATTCCGTCATCACGCGCGAGAGCGGATAGCGGTACTGGCGCTCCATCAGCACGCGGCCGTCGTCGAATAGCGGGATGACCATCACCGCGCCAGGATGCTGAACGAACTCGCGCGTCGCATGCTTGCCGTCCGGCAGCGCAACGGTGTCGCGCTTGAGGGTAAGGAAATTGCCGGCGTAGAGCGTCGTGCTTTCCACGCACGTCTCGGCGAGCGCCGGGTCGTGTTGATGATGTTCAGCCATAGTCAGCCTCGTGGGTGCTCAGGAAAATCGGGAAGCCGCGCGCGCCGCTTGAAGTGAAACCGGCCAGACTGCGGCCGGACTGCGGGTCGCACCGCGCCTGCCGGCCACGGGCCGGCCACGCGCGTCACGCCGGGCGGCGTTTGACGAGATATTGCCAGGTGAAGCCGGGAAACGCGAACACGACAAAAAGACTGAAGGTGATCGCGTAGAACTGCCAGCCCTGGTCAAAACGATTGCCGGCGCGCGCCTCCAGCAGGAAGCCGAACGTACCGACCACAAAGTACAACACGATCATTTCAGCGATGCGAATCCACGCACTCTTCTTCGGTGCGCGAAGCGGCACCACGCCGAACAATCGCTGGTTGAGGAACGGCAGGTTGGCGCCCGCGAGCGCCAACAGCACGATGAACCAGCCCGCTGCCGACATCAGAGCGGCAGCGTATGCGTGACAGCCTGCAGGCAGATCGACATCAGCGGGCCGGGAATGATGCCCAGCACGAGCACCGCCACGCCGTTGAGCGTGAGCAGCCCGCGGTTCAATGCGTGGCTCTCGATCGGTGCTTCGTCCTGCGGTGCGTCGAAGTACATCAGCTTGACGATACGCAGGTAGTAGAACGCGCCGAACAGCGACGTCACCACGGCGAGCACGGCGAGCCACGTGAGGCCCGCGTTCATGGTCGCTTCGAGCACGGCGAGCTTCGCGTAGAAGCCGACAGTCGGCGGAATGCCCGCAAGCGAGAACATCATGAGCATCATGACGAACGCGAATACCGGATTGCGCTGGTTCAGGCCCTTGAAGTCATCGATCGTTTCCGCTTCGAAATCGCGGCGGGACAGCAGCATGACGATGCCGAACGCGCCGAGCGTCGTGATCAGATAGACGATGCTGTAGAACATGGCCGAACTGTAGGCGCTGGCCGCGCCCGTCGCCTTGTTGTCGACGATGCCGGCGAGCAGGCCGAGCAGCACGAAGCCCATGTTCGAAATGGCCGAGTACGCGAGCATGCGCTTGATGTTGCGCTGGACGATACCCGTAATGTTGCCGACGATCATCGAGAGTGCTGCGAGGATGATCAGCATCTCCTGCCAGTCCACTGCCAGCGGCAGCAGGCCCATCACGAGGAAGCGCACGGCCCAGGCGAATGCCGCGACCTTCGGGCCGCCGCCGGTCAGCAGCGTCATGGCCGTAGGCGCGCCTTGATAGACGTCCGGCACCCACATGTGGAACGGCACCGCACCCATCTTGAACGCCACGCCGGCGACGATGAACACCACGCCGAACAGCAGGACGATATCGTTGATGTGACCCGAAGCCACGGCCTTGAACACTTCGTTCAGCTCGAGTGAGCCGGTCGCGCCGTACAGCATCGAGATGCCGTAGAGCAGGAAGCCCGAAGCGAGCGCACCCAGCACGTAGTACTTCATGGCCGCTTCGTTCGACTGCGCCGCGTTCCGGCGCAGTGCGATCACCGCGTAGAGCGAGAGCGACATCAACTCGAGGCCGAGGTACAGCGTGAGGAAGTTGTTGCCCGAGATCATCGTGAGCTGGCCGAGCAGCGAGAACAGGCCAAGCAGGAAGAACTCGCCCCGGAACATGTCGCGGTCTTCGAGGTACTTGCGCGAGTACACGATCGACACGGCGTAGCCGAGCGTGACCACTGCCTTCATGGCGCTCGCGAACGGATCGACCACGTACATGCGCGTGAAGTAGTAGTACACGTGCGGATCGAACGCGTCCACCGCGAACCAGATACCGGCTATGACCGTGGTCAAGAGCGCGATGAAGTAGGTCGTGCGCCGGCCTTCAGGACCGGTGAACGTGTCGTTGAGCCACGCGACGACGAGGCCGGTCATCACCAGGCCGTCGGGCAGCAGAGCGTACATAGGGGCGTTTGGCATGATCTTTTGTTCCTCCGCTCGGGTATTACTGTGACAGCGGCAGTTTCGACACTGCGACGTGGGAGAGGAGGTTTTCCACGGAAACGTGCATCACATCGGTAAAGGGCTTCGGGTAGACGCCCATGAAAAGCGTAAACAGTGCCAGCACCCCAAGGATGAAGTATTCGCGACTGTTGATGTCCTTCAGCTCGCGAACGTGGTCGTTCGCGATAGCGCCGAAGTACACCCGCTTGTACATCCACAACGTATAGGCCGCGCCCAGGATCAGCGTGAACGCCGCCCCGAATGCGATCCAGAAGTTGTACTTCACGGCCGCCAGAATCACCATGAATTCGCCGACGAATCCGGAGGTGCCCGGCAGACCGCAGTTGGCCATCGCGAACAGCATGACCAGCGCCGCGAACTTCGGCATGGTGTTGACCACACCGCCGTAATCCGCGATATCGCGTGTGTGCATGCGGTCATACAGCACGCCGATGCACAGGAACATGGCGCCCGAGACGAAACCGTGCGAGATCATCTGGATGATCCCGCCTTCCATCGCGAGCTGGCTCGATTCGCCGAACATAAAGAAGCCGAGCGTGACGAAGCCCATGTGGGCAATCGACGAGTACGCGACCAGCTTCTTCATGTCCGCCTGCACCATCGCCACGAGGCCGATGTAGATCACGGCGATCAGGGACAACGTGATGATGACCGGCGCCAGGTAGTGACTCGCGTCCGGCGTGACCGGCAACGAGAAACGCAGGAAACCGTACGCGCCGAGCTTGAGCATGATCGCGGCCAGCACGACCGAGCCGCCCGTGGGTGCTTCGACGTGCGCGTCCGGCAACCACGTGTGGACCGGCCACATCGGCACCTTGACCGCGAACGCGAAGAAGAACGCGATGAACAGCAGGATCTGCGGCGTCATGGCGATCTTCGCAGCCTGCCAGGAGGCCAGATCGAAGGTCCCGGTTATGCGGTACAGGTACAGCAACGCGACCAGCATGAGCAGCGAGCCGGCCAGCGTGTAGAGAAAGAACTTGAACGCCGCGTACACGCGGTTCGGCCCGCCCCACACACCGATGATGATGTACATCGGAATGAGTGTGGCTTCGAAGAACACGTAGAACAGCAGACCGTCGGCGGCGCAGAAAACGCCGATCATGATGCCCGACAGGATGAGAAACGACGCGTAATACTGCGCGACGTTCTTCGTGATGACCTGCCAGCCCGCGATCACGACGATCACGGTGATGAGCGCCGTCAGCACGACGAACCACATCGCGATGCCGTCGACGCCCAGGTGATACGCAATATTGAACCGCTCGATCCAGACCGCCTTCTCCTCGAACTGCAGGGAAGCCGTGCTCGTATCGAAGCCCGCAACGAGCGGAAGGGTGACGAGGAAACTAAGCACCGAACCGATGAGTGCGAGCCAGCGGTCCGCACTCGGGTTCCGACGGGAACCCACTACAAGAACGATGACGCCGAATACGATCGGCATCCATATCGCAATACTGAGAATCGGAGTTGCGTGCATGCGTTTCCTCGCCTTATTTTGCCTTATTTGCCGCCGAGCGTTACAAACAGGGTAAGGAGGCCAAGCATGCCAATGATCATGGCAAATGCGTAGTGGTAGATATAGCCGGATTGCAGGAAACGAATGACAGTTGCAAACCAGCCGATAAACTTGGCGCTCCCGTTTACGACGCCGTCGATCACGACGACATCGCCCTCCTTCCACAGACCGCGACCGATCGCGACTGCTCCGCGAGCGAAGACGATTTCGTTGATCTTGTCGAGGTAATACGCGTTTGCCAGCAGCTTGTAGACCGGCGAGAAAGTGCGCGACACGACGGCCGGCAGTTCCGGGCGCTTCATGTAGAAGAACCACGCCACCACCACACCCGCGAGTGCGAGCCAAACCGGCAGACCCGAGAACGCATGTGCGCCCATCGCGGCCCAGCCCTGGAATTCCTTGCCCATCTCCGCGAGCGCTTCGTGGTTCTCGCCAACGAAGATGACGTTCTGGAACGCCACGCCATGCGAGAAGAAGTCACCGAAGAGCAGCGGCTGGATCGCGAACGCACCGGCGATCACCGAGGGAATCGCGAGCAGAACGAGCGGCACCCAGATGACCCACGGCGACTCGTGCGGCACGTGCACGTGGTGTTCGTCGTGACCGTGGCCATGATCGCCGTGACCGCTGTGGGCGGCATTCGCGGCTTCGATCGCCATCGGCGACTCGGGGTGCTTCGGACCGCGGAAGCGCTCTTCACCGTGGAACACGAGGAAGTACATACGGAACGAGTACAGCGCCGTGACGAACACGCTCGCGACCACCGCGAAGTACGCGAAGCCCGAACCCGGCAGGTGCGAGAGCTTCACGGCGTCGATGATCGAATCCTTCGAGTAGAAGCCCGAGAAGAACGGCGTGCCGATCAGCGCGAGCGAACCGATGAGCGAGGTGATCCACGTGATGGGCATGTACTTGCGCAGGCCGCCCATGTTGCGCATGTCCTGATCGTGGTGCATGCCGATGATGACCGAGCCCGCGCCGAGGAACAGCAGCGCCTTGAAGAACGCGTGCGTCATCAGGTGGAAGATCGCGACCGGGTAAGCCGAGACGCCGAGCGCCACGGTCATGTAGCCGAGCTGCGAGAGCGTTGAGTAAGCCACCACACGCTTGATGTCGTTCTGGACCACCCCGAGGAAGCCCATGAAGAGCGCGGTAATCGCGCCGATCACGACGATGAACGACAGCGCGGCTTCCGAAAGTTCGAACAGCGGCGACATGCGCGCGACCATGAAGATACCGGCCGTCACCATGGTTGCCGCGTGAATCAGCGCGGAGATCGGCGTCGGGCCTTCCATCGAGTCCGGGAGCCAGACGTGCAGCGGGAACTGCGCCGACTTGCCCATCGCGCCGATGAACAGGCAGATACACGCAACGGTGAGCAGGTTCCACGAGGTGCCCGGGAACGTCAGCGCGGCGATTTCATGACCCTTCGCGAAGATGTCGTTGTAGTTCAGCGAGCCGCCGAACGCGAGCAACAGGCCAATACCGAGCAGGAAGCCGAAGTCGCCCACGCGGTTCACGAGGAACGCCTTCATGTTCGCGTAGATCGCGCTTTCACGCTTGAAGTAGAAGCCGATCAGCAGGTACGAGACGAGACCCACTGCTTCCCAGCCGAAGAACAGCTGCAGGAAGTTGTTGCTCATGACGAGCATCAGCATCGAGAACGTAAAGAGCGCGATGTACGAGAAGAAGCGCTCGTAGCCCTCTTCTTCCGCCATGTAGCCGATCGTGTAGATGTGCACCATCAGGGACACGAAGGTCACGACGACCATCATGAGCGCAGTCAGCGAGTCGATAAGGAAGCCGACTTCGAACTTCAGGCTGCCAACCGACATCCATTCGTAGACCGTCGCGTTGAAGCTCGCGCCGCCCATCACGTCGAAGAACGTGATGAGCGAAAGCACGAACGCAATCGCGACGCCGAGAATGGTGACCGTATGCGCGCCCGCGCGCCCGATCGTTTTGCAAAAGAGACCGGCAATCAGAGAACCGGCGAGAGGAGCCAGCGGGATCGCCAGCAGAAGAGTTTCGTTGAGAGTCGTTGCCATAAAGTCAGCCTGCCTTAGCCTTTGAGCTGATCGAGATCCTCGACATTGATCGTGTCGAGGCTGCGGAACAGGGTCACAAGAATAGCCAGACCAATTGCAGCTTCCGCCGCCGCAACTGTAAGCACGAAGAACACGAAAATCTGTCCGTGAACGTCACCGAGGTAATGCGAGAACGCGACAAAGTTCGTGTTCACCGCTAACAGCATCAGCTCAATCGCCATCAGGATGATGATGACGTTGCGCCGATTCAAAAAGATTCCGACGATCGAGATCGCAAAAAGGATCGCGCCGAGGACGAGGTAATGGGCCAGTGTCAGCATGGTTCGCTCCTTCGCGCTTAGCTCTTCGTTGCCGGTGCGGCCGGCGCGGCACCCGCCGCGGGCGCAGCCACGGCTTCGGCTTGCGCCGGTTCCGCCGGCTCCGGCACTTCCACGACGGCTTGCATCTTCACGAGGCGCACGCGGTCCTGACGACGCACGTTGACCTGCTTCGACACGTCCTGGCGCTTCGAGTCCTTCGGCTCGCGCACCGTGAGCGCGATGGCCGCGACGATCGCGACCAGCAGCACGAGGCCGGCGACTTCGAAGGCGAAGATGTAGTCGGTGTAGATGATCTTGCCGATCAGGTGTGCGTTCGAGATCGCGGCGGCAGCGGCCGGCGTGGTGTCGGGCACCGGTGTGCTCGTCGCGCCGAAGCCGTGCCACAGGATCAGCGCGGTTTCGACCACGATGATCGCGCCCACGATGGTCGCCACCGGGATGAAGCGCTTGAAGTCGCGGCTCAGCACGTCGATGTTGATGTCCAGCATCATCACCACGAACAGGAACAGCACCATCACCGCGCCCACATAGACGAGCACCAGCAGGATCGCGAGGAATTCGGCCTCGAGCAGCATCCAGATCGCGGCCGCGTTGAAGAACGCGAGCACGAGGAAGAGCGCAGACGCGACAGGATTGCGCGAAGTGATCACCTTCAGCCCTGACAGCGTGAGCAGCAGCGCGAAGATATAAAACAGGACGGTCGTGAATTCCATGATTACTGGTTCATCGTTGAGGCCTTCGTGAAGCGGATTGCGCGGCGCAGACTGGCGGCCAGACCAGGGAGCGTCGCGCCGCGGCGGTCAGGCTGCGGTATCGCGTGGGCGTTCGGCACACGCGTTCCCCACAGCCGGCCCGAACCGCGGGCCGATGCAGCGTCAAACTGAAAGATCAACGGTACGGTGCATCCGCTGCCTTGTTCGCCGCGATCTGCGCTTCATATCGATCGCCGACGGCCAGCAGCATATCCTTCGTGAAATACAGATCGCCGCGCTTCTCGCCGTGATACTCGAGAATGTGCGTTTCGACGATCGAGTCGACCGGGCAGCTTTCTTCGCAGAAACCGCAGAAAATGCACTTGGTCAGATCGATGTCGTAACGCGTCGTGCGGCGCGTGTTGTCCTCGCGCACTTCCGATTCGATCGTGATCGCGAGCGCGGGGCACACGGCCTCGCACAGCTTGCACGCGATGCAGCGCTCTTCGCCATTTTCATAGCGGCGCAGCGCGTGCAAACCCCGAAAACGCGGCGAGATAGGCGTCTTTTCTTCCGGGAACTGCACGGTGAACTTGCGCTTGAAGGCGTAACGACCCGTCAGCGCGAGCCCCTTGAGCAACTCGGTCAGGAAAAACGTCTTAAAGAAGTTTTGGATAGCGTTCATGGTTGTGTTCGCCCCTTATTTCCAGATGCTCAACGGCGACATGTACCAGAAGCCGACCACGATCAGCCAGACGATGCACACCGGAATGAACACCTTCCAGCCGAGACGCATGATCTGGTCATAGCGATAGCGCGGGAACGTCGCGCGGGCCCAGATGAAGACCGACAGCAGGCAGAAGACCTTCAGCACCAGCCAGAACACGCCCGGGATGAAGTCGAGGAACGCGAACGGCGCGCTCCAGCCGCCAAGGAACAGCACCGAGGCGAGCGCCGAGATCACGATCATGTTGATGTACTCGGCGAGGAAGAACAGCGCGAACGCCATACCCGAGTAATCGATCATGTGACCCGCGACGATTTCCGACTCCCCTTCCACCACGTCGAACGGGTGACGGTTCGTTTCGGCAATGCCCGAGATGAAGTAGACGACGAACATCGGCAAGAGCGGCAGCCAGTTCCACGAGAGGAACGTGATGCCCCAGTTCGCGAACATGCCGCGCATCTGGCCTTCGACGATCACCGAAAGATTCAGGCTGCCCGACACCATCAGCACGACGACGAGCGCGAAGCCCATCGAGATTTCGTACGAAACCATCTGCGCCGCGGCGCGCATGGCGCCGAGAAATGCGTACTTCGAGTTCGACGCCCAGCCCGCCAGGATCACGCCGTAGACGCCGATCGACGAGATCGCCATCGCGTACAGCAGGCCCGCGTTGATGTCGCCGAGCACCGCGCCCGCCTGGAACGGAATCACCGCCCAGACCGCGAAGGCCGGCACCACCACCATGATCGGCGCGACCATGTAGATCCAGCGGCTTGCCTGCGCAGGCTGAATCACTTCCTTGAGCAGCAGCTTCAACACGTCGGCGATCGGCTGCAAGAGACCTGCCGGGCCCACGCGGTTCGGGCCGAGACGCACGTGCATCCAGCCGATCAGCTTGCGCTCCCAGAGGATCAGGTACGCCACGCACAGCAGGATCACCACCGCGACGACGAGAATGCGCACCAGCGCCCAGACGGTGGGCCATGCCACGCCGAGCAGCTGGCTGCCGCCTGCATTGATCGTATCGAACAAGCTCATTTACGCCTTCTCCACCAGCAGTTCACCGAACAGGCTGCCGAGTTGCGCACCGGCCGGCGTCGCCGCCGACACGCGCACCACCGTCGGCGCAAGATTCGCATCGCGCGTTGCAGGCGCCGTCACCGACAGATCGCCCTGGCGCACGCGCACGGCGTCGCCTTCCTTCAGGCCGAGCTGGTCGAAGTATGCAGCCGGCAGGCCGATCGCGTTCGCCACGCGGGCAGCCGTGGTGAGCTGCAGCGCTTCGCCGCGGCGCACGATGTGATCGGCGTGGTAGATCGGCACGTCGGCGATGCGCTCGAAGCGGCCTTCCGCGGCTTTCTCGAGGCTGCCGCGCGCAACCGTGGCGCCGGCCTTGTTCGACAGACGGCCTTCGAAGCTGCCGTCGCCCATCGCCTTGCGGCGCACTTCTTCGGCGGTGTCGTATTCGAAACCCTTGGCGCCCAGCAGCGTGCCCAGCACGCGCAGGACCTTCCATGCCGGACGCGTGTCGCCGAGCGGGCGCACGACGCCGTTGAAGGTCTGAGCCGTACCTTCGGCGTTGATGAAGGTGCCGGACGTTTCCGTGTACGGCGCGATGGGCAGCAGCACGTCTGCGTAGTCGAGGCCCGTCTTGTACGGCGAGAACACGGCGACCATTTCGGCCTGCGCGAGCGCGGCGCGCGCGGCGGCTGGGTTGGCCGTATCGAATTCCGGCTCGACGTTCAGGAACAGATAGCCCTTGCGCGGCTGCTCGAACGCTTCGCGTGCGTTCAGGCCGTCGCGGCCCGGCAGTGCGCCGGCGATATGCGCGCCGACCGTGTTGGCCGCTTCCGTGAGAAAGCCAAGCGTCGCGCCCGTCGTTTCGGCGATGAACTGCGCGGCGGCGTGCAGGCGCGAGAATTCCGGGTGCTGGACCGCGGCGTTGCCGAGCAGCACGTAGCGGCGCTCGCCGTTCGCAAGCGACGCGGCAACCTGCTTCGCGGCTTGCGTGGCCTGTGCGCCCGCGAAACCTTCCGGCACCGCGACGCCCTTCGCTTCGGCGACAGCCGCTGCGATCGAAGCGAGTTCGTCGAGCCATGCCGAGGGCGCGGCGACGATGCGCTGCGCGTTGGGGATCAGCGAGCCGTCAGCGGTGGCCTGCAGGAAGCTGACCTGCGCCCCTCCCTTCGCAGCCTGGCGCAGACGCGCGGCGAACAGCGCGTGGTCGCGGCGCAGGAACGAGCCGATCACGAATGCCGAATCGGCATACGAGAGTTCGGCTATCGTCGTGCCGAGCCACGGCGCGCCTTCGAGCGGCGCCGAGAAGTCGCTCTGGCGCAGACGGAAGTCGACGTTCGGCGTGCCGATCGCGTCTGCGAACTGCTTGGCGAGATAGAGTTCTTCGAGGGTGCTGTGCGGGCTCGCGAGCAGCGCGAGCTGGTTTTCGCCGTGCTCGTCGCAAATGCCCTTGATGCCCTTCACGACGTATTCGAGCGCGGTCTGCCAGTCGGTCTCGACCCACTCGCCGCCCTGCTTGATCATCGGGCGCGTGAGACGGTCTTCGCTGTTCAGGCCTTCGTACGAGAAGCGGTCCTTGTCCGAGATCCAGCATTCGTTGATGGATTCGTTCTCGAACGGCAGCACGCGCATCACGCGGTTGTTCTTCACCTGCACGACGAGGTTCGCACCCGTTGCGTCGTGCGGGCTCACCGACTTGCGGCGCGACAGTTCCCACGTCCGCGCCGAGAAGCGGAACGGCTTGCTCGTGAGCGCGCCGACCGGGCACAGGTCGATCATGTTGCCCGAGAGTTCCGAGTCGACCGTCTTGCCGACGAACGAGGTGATTTCCGAGTGCTCGCCGCGGCCGAGCATGCCGAGCTCCATCACGCCGGCGATTTCGTCGCCGAAGCGCACGCAGCGCGTGCAGTGGATGCAGCGCGACATCTCTTCCATCGAGATGAGCGGACCGACGTTCTTGTGGAACACCACGCGCTTTTCTTCGCTGTAGCGCGAGGCGGACTTGCCGTAACCGACGGCCAGGTCCTGAAGCTGGCATTCGCCGCCCTGATCGCAGATCGGGCAGTCGAGCGGGTGGTTGATCAGCAGGAATTCCATCACGGCTTGCTGACCCTGCACGGCCTTGTCCGACATGGTGCGCACGACCATGCCTTGCGACACCGGCGTCGCGCACGCGGGCACGGCCTTCGGCATCTTCTCGACATCGACGAGACACATCCGGCAGTTGGCCGCGATGGAGAGCTTCTTGTGATAGCAGAAGTGCGGGATGTACGTGTCCACGCGCTGAGCAGCCTGGATCACCATGCTGCCCTCGGGCACCTGCACCTTCTTGCCGTCTATTTCAAGTTCAACCATGATGGTTAATCGTCCCTAACCTGTTACCGCTCAATTTCACAGCGGCATTCCCCGTCACTGCGCCGTTGCGTCGTGCTACGCGGTTCGCGCACAACATGCTGTCTCTTCGCCTGTCAGGCGGCCACCGTTTCCGAGGCCGCGTGCGAGCCGGCATGACCGCCGACGAGACAACGCTTGTTGTGCACGTGATATTCGAATTCGTCCCAATAATGCTTGAGCATGCCGCGCACAGGCATGGCCGCCGCGTCGCCGAGCGCGCAGATCGTGCGGCCCATGATGTTGCCCGCCACCGAGTTCAGCAGGTCCAGGTCTTCCTGGCGGCCTTCGCCGTGCTCGATGCGGTTCACCACGCGATACAGCCAGCCCGTGCCTTCGCGGCACGGCGTGCACTGGCCGCACGACTCTTCGTAATAGAAGTACGAGAGGCGCAGCAGCGAGCGCACCATGCAGCGCGTTTCGTCCATGACGATGACGGCGCCCGAGCCGAGCATCGAGCCCTGCTTGGCGATGGAGTCATAGTCCATGTCCGTCTGCATCATCAGGTCGCCCGGAATGACCGGCGCCGACGAGCCGCCCGGAATCACGGCCTTGAGTTTCTTGCCGCCGCGCATGCCGCCGGCCAGCTCCATGAGCGTCGCGAACGGGGTGCCGAGCGGGATCTCGTAGTTGCCCGGACGCTCCACGTCGCCCGAGATCGAGAAGATCTTCGTGCCGCCGTTGTTCGGCTTGCCGAGTTCCATGTACGTCTGCGGACCCACGCTCAGCAGGAACGGGACGGCTGCGAAGGTCTCGGTGTTGTTGATCGTGGTGGGCTTGCCGTACACGCCGAAGCTCGCCGGGAAAGGCGGCTTGAAGCGCGGCTGGCCCTTCTTGCCTTCGAGCGACTCGAGCAGCGCGGTTTCCTCGCCGCAGATGTACGCGCCATAGCCATGGTGCGCGTGCAGCTGGAACGAGAAGTCCGTGCCGAGAATGTTGTCGCCGAGATAGCCCGCCTGGCGCGCTTCTTCCAGCGCAGCCTCGAAGCGGCGATACACCTCAAAAATCTCGCCGTGGATGTAGTTGTAGCCCACGGTGATGCCCATCGCGTACGCGCCGATGGCCATGCCTTCGATCACGCTATGCGGATTCCAGCGCAGGATGTCGCGGTCCTTGAACGTGCCAGGCTCGCCCTCGTCCGAGTTGCAGACGAGATACTTCTGCCCCGGGAACTGACGCGGCATGAAGCTCCACTTCAGGCCGGTCGGGAAGCCCGCGCCGCCGCGGCCGCGCAGACCGCTCGCCTTCACGTCGGCGATCACCTGCTCGGGCGGAATTTTTTCTTCGAGAATACGGCGCAGCTGCTTGTAGCCGCCGCGCGCAACGTAGTCTTCGAGATGCCAGTTCTCGCCATTGAGGCCCGCGAGAATCAGCGGTTTGATGTGACGGTCGTGCAACGAAGTCATTTCGAAAGCTCCTCGAGCAGCTGGTCGATCTTCTCGCGGCTCATGAAGCTGCACATGCGGTGATTGTTCACGAGCATCACCGGTGCATCGCCGCACGCCCCCATGCACTCACCTTCTTTCAGGGTGAACTTGCCGTCGGGCGTGGTTTCGCCGAAGTCGATTCCGAGCTTCTGCTTCAGGTATTCGGCTGCGCTCTCCGAGCCGCCTTCCGGGCCGAGCTGGCACGGCAGATTCGTGCAGAGCGTGATCTTGTGCTTGCCGACCGGCCTCGTCTCGAACATCGTGTAGAACGTGGCGACTTCCTGCACCGCGACAGGCGGCATGCCGATGTAATCGGCCACGTACTGCATGATTTCGGGAGACAGCCAGCCATGCTCTTCCTGAGCAACGGCCAAAGCCGCCATCACGGCGGACTGTCGCTGATCGGCGGGGTACTTCGTCAACGCGCGATCGATTTCTTTCAGGCCTTCAGCTGAGATCATTTTCAGACACGACTCTTTCAATTCCTACCGAACGAAAACCTGCCGCGCGTTCTCATACATTCGCTGCGACAGACGTGGCGTTCCATGCTGCGTGCGCCCGGGACCGGGCGCACCTTACTGCACGCCGCCTTAGCGGTCGATTTCACCGAACACGATGTCCTGCGTGCCGATGATCGTGACCGCGTCGGCAATCATGTGCCCGCGCGCCATTTCATCGAGCGCGGCCAGGTGGGCATAACCTGGCGCACGGATCTTCAGACGATACGGCTTGTTCGCGCCATCTGACACCAGGTAGATGCCGAATTCACCCTTCGGATGTTCGACGGCAGCGTAAGCCTCGCCTTCGGGCACGTGGAAGCCTTCTGTGAAGAGCTTGAAGTGGTGAATCAGCTCTTCCATGTTCGACTTCATGTTCACGCGCGAGGGCGGCGCAACCTTGTGATTGTCGACCATCACGGGGCCGGGATTCTTGCGCAGCCACTCAATGCACTGTTTCGCGATGCGGGTGGACTGGCGCATTTCTTCGACGCGCACGAGATAGCGGTCGTAGCAGTCGCCGTTCACGCCCACCGGAATGTCGAAATCCATCTGGTCGTAGACTTCGTACGGCTGCTTCTTGCGCAGGTCCCACTCGATGCCCGAACCGCGCAGCATCGCGCCCGTGAGGCCAAGCTGCATGGCACGCTCGGGGCTCACCACACCGATGCCGACCAGACGTTGCTTCCAGATACGGTTGTCGGTGAGGAGCGTTTCGTACTCGTCGACGCAACCCGGGAAGCGCGTGAAGAAGTCGTCGATGAAGTCCAGCACCGAGCCCTGGCGCGCCTCGTTCATGCGGGCGAGCGCCTTCTCGTTGTGAATCTTCGACGCCTTGTATTGCGGCATTGCGTCAGGCAGATCGCGATACACGCCGCCCGGACGGTAATAAGCCGCGTGCATGCGTGCACCCGAGACCGCCTCGTAGACGTCCATCAGGTCTTCGCGCTCGCGGAACGCATAGAGGAACACCGCCATCGCGCCGACGTCGAGTGCGTGCGAGCCGATCCACATGAGGTGGTTCAGCACGCGCGTGACTTCGTCGAACAGCACGCGGATGTACTTCGCGCGGATCGGCACTTCAATGCCGAGCAGCTTTTCGATGGCGAGCACATAGCCGTGCTCGTTGACCATCATCGACACGTAGTCGAGACGGTCCATGTACGGCACCGACTGAATGAACGTCTTGCTCTCCGCGAGCTTTTCGGTCGCGCGATGCAGCAGGCCGATGTGCGGATCGGCGCGCTGGATCACTTCGCCGTCGAGCTCGAGCACGAGGCGCAGCACACCGTGCGCTGCCGGGTGCTGCGGGCCGAAGTTGAGCGTGTAGTTCTTGATCTCTGACATGCGACCCTCTTAGTGTTTCTTCAGACCGCCGTAGCGATCTTCGCGGATCACACGCGGCGTGATCTCGCGCGGCTCGATCGTGACGGGCTGGTAGACCACGCGCTTCTGCTCCGGGTCGTAACGCATTTCGACATAGCCCGAAACCGGGAAGTCCTTGCGGAACGGATGGCCGATGAAACCGTAGTCGGTCAGGATGCGGCGCAGGTCGGGGTGGCCTTCGAAGACGATGCCGAACAGGTCGAACGCCTCGCGCTCGTACCAGTTGGCCGAATTCCAGATCTCGACGAGCGAGGGCACGATAGGCACTTCGTCGTCCGGCGCGAACACGCGCAGACGCACGCGCCAGTTGTTCGCGAGCGACAGCAGATGCGACACCGCGGCGAAGCGCGGGCCTTCCCAGGCGCCGTCGCCGAAGGTCTGGTAGTCGACGCCGCACAGGTCGACCAGTTGCTCGAAGCGCAGCGAGGGATTGTCGCGCAGCTCCTTGGCCACCGCGAGGGACTCGCCCGCCTTGACGACCAGCGTCAGCTCGCCGAGCGCCTCGGTGAGGCTGACGATGCGCGCGCCGAGGGCCGCTTCGAGGTTCGCTTTCAGGGTCTCGAGTTTGCTTGCCATATTGTGGGGAGGCTCGCGGCCTTTATTGACGGGCGATGGTGCTGGTGCGGCGAATCTTCGCCTGCAACTGGATCACCCCGTAGACCAGGGCTTCCGCTGTCGGCGGGCATCCCGGCACATAGACGTCGACCGGCACGATGCGATCACAACCGCGCACGACCGAATACGAATAGTGGTAGTAGCCGCCGCCGTTGGCGCACGACCCCATCGAAATGACCCAGCGCGGCTCGGCCATCTGGTCGTAGACCTTGCGCAGCGCCGGCGCCATCTTGTTGCAGAGCGTGCCGGCGACGATCATGACGTCCGACTGACGCGGGCTCGGACGGAACACCACGCCGAAACGGTCAAGGTCATAACGGGCCGCGCCCGCGTGCATCATCTCGACCGCGCAACACGCCAGACCGAACGTCATCGGCCACAGCGAGCCAGTGCGCGTCCAGTTGATCAGCTTGTCAGCCGTGGTGGTGACAAACCCTTCCTTCAAGACCCCTTCGATACTCATGTGCTTTCCACTCCAGACGGACAGCCCACAGTTTCACCGCAGTGCCGCCCATGCAATCCGGCGATTAACCCATTATTCCCAGTCGAGACCACCCTTCTTCCAGATGTAGGCAAAGCCCAGCAGGAATTCGAGCAGAAACAGCATCATCGACAGGAAGCCCGGCCACCCGATGTCGCGCAGGGCCACGCCCCACGGAAACAGGAACGCCGTTTCGAGGTCGAAGATGATGAAGAGGATGGCGACCAGGTAGTAGCGTACGTCGAACTTCATGCGGGCGTCTTCGAAGGCTTCGAAGCCGCACTCGTACGGCGAATTTTTTTCGCTGTCTGGCCGGTTGGGACCGAGGACCTTGCCGATTGTCACTAGCGCTATGCCCAGACCAACACCCACGAGGAGGAACAGAAGGACGGGGAAATAGGCAGCGAGGTTCAAGGCTATCCTCTATATCGGTTGGTTCTGAGGTTCCGCTGGAACTTGCACCGCTCCGCGGGAATCACTTCACGTACTTCGCGCTGCGAACAGAAGACGAACACGACGTAAGAAGCAAAAATGCCAGCCGAAGCTGAAGCAAGCGGCTGGCATTTTTTAGATAACATTGGTGCCGACGGCGAGACTCGAACTCGCACAGCTTTCGCCACTACCCCCTCAAGATAGCGTGTCTACCAATTTCACCACGTCGGCACTACATGCAATCCGGGACAACAAAATCTTGCAACCCGCGAATCGCTTCAAGACTTAGATTCTAACTTGTTTCCGTTCGTTGTTCAACGCACAAAACAGGTTTTTCAAACTTATTTCGGAACGTCGTTGCCAGGTTGCGAGGCTGCTGCAGCCGGCGAAGCCGCCGCCGGAGCGGATGCGCCAGGAGCAGGTGCAACCGGCGCCGAAGCAGCCGGCGCCGAGGCTACGACCGGGGCTGGAACCGAAGCGCCAAGCACGCCCGCCGAAGGCTTCGCATGATACGACCCCAGGTAGGTTAACGCAAGGGTGGAGCAGAAAAACACCGTTGCGAGAACTGCGGTAGTACGCGAAAGGAAGTTCGCGGAACCGCTCGCGCCGAACAGGCTGCCCGACGCACCGCTGCCGAATGCGGCGCCCATGTCCGCGCCTTTGCCGTGCTGCAGCAAGACGAGGCCGATCACCCCGAGTGCCGACAGAAGCTGGACGACGATAATCAACGTTTTCAAATACAGCATCACACTCACCTGAGTCCTGGTTGAACGCCCGCCCCTCCCGGAGCAGACGCATAAGCAGCCCGCACGACGCGTTTTAGTTCGAATGCTTCGTGCGCAAGCCTTTAGCTCGCGACGCTGGCGCCCGCCGCAGCGGCCACGCAGATCGCGAGGAAATCACCCTCTTTCAGCGACGCACCGCCGATCAGGCCGCCGTCGATGTCGGCCTGACGGAAGAGCTCCGCCGCATTTTCCGGCTTCACGCTGCCGCCGTAGAGCAGCGGCACGTCCGCCACCTGCGCGCCCTTGGCCGCGAGGCGCGCACGCAGGAACGCGTGCACCTGCTGGGCCTGCGCCGAGCTCGCGCTCTTGCCCGTGCCGATCGCCCAGACTGGCTCGTAGGCGACGACGATACGCGCCGCCTCTTCGGCCGTCAGCGCGGCCAGCACGGCGTCGATCTGTGCGCCGACCACGCGCTCGGTCGCGCCCGACTCGCGCTCTTCGAGCGTCTCGCCCACGCAGACGATAGGCGTGAGGCCCGCGGCAAGCGCGCGCTGCGCCTTCACAGCGACGCATTCGGAACTTTCGCCGTGGTAGGCGCGGCGTTCCGAGTGACCAACGATCGCGAACGTGGCTTCGAAGTCGGCAACCATGCCTGCCGCGACTTCGCCCGTATAGGCGCCCTGCTCGTGCGCAGAAATGTCCTGCGCGCCCCACTGAACACGGCCGCCGCCGAGCAGCGCCTGCGCCTGCGCGAGATACGGGAACGGCACGCACACACCGACGTGCACATCCGCGGGCAGCGCCTGCGCGCCGCGCGCAACGCCTTCCAGCAGTGCCGCATTGACCGCAAGGCGGCCATGCATCTTCCAGTTACCGACTACGAGCTTCGATCGTTGTTTCGTCATTGTTCCGGTTGCTGTTAAAAGCGGACGCAAAACACATAATTTTACTGCGTGAAAACCAGACGGGTCAAACCGCCCCGCCCGGGATGCACAAAAAACACGTGAAAAAAATCCCGGAAAATCAAGCACGAGCGGATCGCTCATGCCGATGCGCCGTCAGGCCGCGCCGCTCCAGTCGAGCATGATCTTGCCGATATGCTCGCTGCTTTCCATCAGCGCATGGGCTTCGGCGGCCTGCGCGGCGGGAAATACGCGGAACACGACGGGCTTGATGCGACCGTCTTCGATGAGGGGCCAGACCTTCGCCTTGAGTTCCTGAGCGATCTGGGCCTTGAACTCCACTGAACGCGCGCGCAGCGTCGAACCGGTCACGGTGAGCCGGCGCCGCAGGATCTCGCCCATGTTGAGTTCGGCCTTGGAGCCGCCGAGCGTCGCGATGAGCACGATGCGGCCCCCGGTTGCCAGCGCGGAAAGCTCGCGCGCCACATAGCCGCCGGCCACCATGTCAAGGATCACGTCCACGCCGCGGTCGTTCGTGAGCGCCTTCACGACCTCCACGAAATCGCTGCTGCGGTAGTTGATGGCGCGGTCGGCTCCGAGCGCTTCGCAGGCGCGGCACTTGTCGTCCGAGCCCGCGGTGGCGAACACGCGAAAGCCGAGGGCGTGTGCGATCTGAATCGCCGTCACGCCGATGCCGCTCGAGCCGCCCTGCACGAGCAGCGTCTCGTTCTCGCCGCCCTCGCCCTGGCCCAGGTAGGCGCGCTGGAAGACGTTGCTCCAGACCGTGAAGAACGTTTCGGGCAGCGAGGCCGCCTCGACATCCGTGAGCCCCAGCGGCACCGGCAGGCATTGCGCGAGCGGCGCGACCGCGTATTCGGCGTAACCGCCGCCCGCGATCAGCGCGCACACGCGATCGCCGATTTTCAGCCCGAACGGATTGCTCTTCTCGTCGATCGAGCCGCCGACGATCTCGCCCGCCACCTCGAGCCCCGGCAGATCGGAAATGCCCGGCGGCGGCGCATACGAGCCCTTGCGCTGGAACACGTCGGGACGGTTCACACCCGAGGCGCTCACCTTGATCAGCACTTCACCGGCCTTCGGCTCGGGAGTTGGCCGTTCGGCCAGCTTGAGCACGTCCGGCGCACCGAATTCCGTAATCTCGACTGCCTTCATCTCGCCTCTCCTCAGCGCTTCGCGCCCCAACTGGATGGCGCTGCGCACGCGACAGGATTGACGCATGCGCACTGCCATTCACCCTCATTGTCATGAAAAACGGCCGGCGCGTTTTGCACGCTGCCGGCCGTTTGAGCTTACCGCTTTACTGCTGCGGCTCGCCTTGCGGTGCGCCGCCATTGGCTTGCTCGTTGAGCAGCGCCTTGGCGGACAGGCGCACGCGGCCCTTCTCGTCCGTCTGGATGACCTTGACCTTCACGACCTGGCCTTCCTTCAGATAGTCGTTGATGTCCTTGATGCGCTCGTTAGCGATCTCGGAGATGTGCAGCAGACCATCCTTGCCCGGCAGCAGGTTCACGATCGCGCCGAAGTCCAGCAGCTTGAGGACCGCGCCTTCGTACACCTGGCCCACTTCTATTTCGGCCGTGATGTTCTCGATGCGCTTCTTCGCTTCGGCCATGCCTTCGCTCGACGTCGAGGCGATGGTCACGACGCCGTCGTCGGAGATGTCGATCGTCGTGCCCGTTTCTTCCGTCAGCGCGCGGATCACCGAACCGCCCTTGCCGATCACGTCGCGGATCTTTTCCGGGTTGATCTTGATGGTGATCATGCGCGGAGCGTACGCCGACAGTTCGGTGTTCACACCCGACACGGCCGAGGTCATCTTGCCGAGGATGTGCATACGGCCTTCCTTCGCTTGCGCGAGGGCGACCTGCATGATTTCCTTGGTGATACCCTGGATCTTGATGTCCATCTGTAGCGCGGTCACGCCAGCTTCCGTACCCGCCACCTTGAAGTCCATGTCGCCGAGGTGATCTTCGTCGCCGAGGATGTCGGTCAGCACAGCGAACTTGTTGCCTTCGAGGATCAGGCCCATCGCGATGCCGGCGACGTGCGCCTTCATCGGCACGCCGGCGTCCATCAGCGCGAGGCAGCCGCCGCACACCGATGCCATCGACGACGAACCGTTCGACTCGGTGATTTCCGAGACCACGCGGATGGAGTAGCCGAACTCTTCGGCGCTCGGCAGGCACGCGACGAGCGCGCGCTTGGCGAGACGGCCGTGGCCGATTTCACGGCGCTTGGGCGAGCCAACACGGCCCGTTTCGCCGGTCGCGAACGGGGGCATGTTGTAGTGGAGCATGAAGCGGTCACGGTACTCGCCTTCGAGCGCGTCGATGATCTGTTCGTCGCCCTTGGTGCCGAGCGTCGCGACGACCAGCGCCTGCGTTTCGCCGCGCGTGAAGAGCGCCGAACCGTGGGTGCGCGGCAGCACGCCCGTGCGGATCTCGATCGGGCGCACCGTGCGCGTGTCGCGGCCGTCGATACGCGGCTCGCCGTTCAGGATCTGCGAACGGACGATCTTCGCTTCGAGGTCGAACACGATGTTGCCGACCGTGGCCTTGTCGGCCGCCGTCGTGCCGGCCGCAGCCGCTTCTTCTTCGAGCTTGGCCGACGTCGCTGCGTAGACTTCCTTCAGCTTGGCCGAACGCTGCTGCTTGTCGCGCAGTTGGTACGCGGCGAGCAGGTTGTCGTTGGCAATGGCCGTGACGCGTGCGATGAGCGCTTCGTCCTTCGGCGCCGGCGTCCAGTCCCATTCGGGCTTGCCGCCGTCACGCACCAGTTCGTGGATCGCGTCGATGGCCGTTTGCATCTGCTCGTGGCCGAACACGACCGCGCCGAGCATCACGTCTTCCGGCAGCTGGTCGGCTTCCGATTCCACCATCAGCACGGCGCGCTCGGTACCGGCCACGACGAGGTCGAGGCGCGATTCCTTGATCTGTGCGCGCGTCGGGTTGAGCACGTACTCGTTGTTGATGTAGGCCACGCGTGCGGCGCCCACCGGGCCGTTGAACGGCAGACCCGAGATCGCCAGCGCAGCCGACGCGCCGATCAGCGCCGGGATGTCAGCCGGAACTTCCGGGTTGATCGACAGGACGTGGATCACGACCTGGACTTCGTTGTAATAGCCTTCCGGGAAAAGCGGGCGCAGCGGACGGTCGATCAGGCGCGAGACGAGCGTCTCGCCTTCCGACGGACGGCCTTCGCGACGGAAGAAGCCGCCCGGAATCTTGCCGGCCGAATAGGTCTTTTCGATGTAGTCGACGGTGAGCGGGAAGAAGTCCTGACCCGGCTTGGCGGTCTTCGCGCCGACGACGGTCGCGAGCACGACGGTGTCTTCGACGTCGACGATGACGGCGCCGCTGGCCTGACGGGCGATCTCACCCGTTTCGAGGCGCACGTTGTGCTGGCCCCATTTGAATTCCTTCACGACTTTATTGAACATGGTCATGGTCACTCACTCCTTACTCATTTGTTATGCGCCGCCCGCACACGCGGACGATGCGGCAAGACAGGCTCCGACACCGCGCAGGAAGAGGAGTGTTATGCCATTCCAGCGGATCGCGAAGTTGCAAAACGGTTGCAGTGCGGCTGTGACGCACCGCCGCGTACGATCTGCTGGAATGACACAAAGCTCTGCCCCGAGGCCCGGCCCTGCTGCTTGTACTGCTGGTGCTACGTGGTGCTGCCTTGTGTTACCGACCGGTGTTTATCGCATCAGAGCGGCTTGAAAAGCCGCATGAAGCGCACCGTTCAAAAACAAAATGCCTGCATCAGTGGAACTGACACAGGCATCTTTGCGGAAGACCTTCCGATTACTTACGCAGACCCAGCTTCTCGATCAGCGCGCGGTAACGGTCAGCGTCCTTGCCCTTCAGGTAGTCGAGCAGCTTGCGGCGGCGGCTCACCATGCGCAGCAGACCGCGGCGGCTGTGGTGATCCTTCGCGTGCGACTTGAAGTGCGAGGTCAGTTCGTTGATACGCGACGTCAGGAGCGCAACCTGAACTTCGGGCGAACCCGTGTCATTGGTGCCGCGCGCGAATTGCGCGACGACGTCGGACTTCTTGATATCTGCTACGGACATTTTGCTTTTCCTTTAAAACAAACGAGCGGTCACGGAAGAAAGGCCGTGCCGTGGCTTGGTTCTGACTGCGTGATTGTCTTGCCGCAGGTTCGCGACAAGGGGCGTATTGTAGCACAGCCCCGATTTGCCGCGACACCGCTTGTAAGGTAGGCCGTCAAGGCCGTTTCAGCTGGCAGACAGTGGCGGGCACGGTCTTCTCCGCGGGCAGCGCCAGCACCGTGCGAAAGCCATAGCCGGAACCCTCGTTGTCGTTGCGCACGCCGGGCGTGGCCTGCTTGTCCATCTCCATGACGTAAAGGGGCTGGATTACCTGATGGTCGTCGGCGCGCATCCACATGGGGTGGAAGCCATTGTCGAAGCGCAAGCCCTCCAGCGCCCTGGCGACCGCCGCGGGGTCGGCCGTGCCCGCCTTCGTCATGGCCTGGGCGAGCATCTCCACCATCATCGACATGCGCAGCACCGGGTAGTCGTCCTTCGCCGCCGGATAGCGCGCGCGGAACGCCTTGTACCACGCGTCCGAGGCCGCGCCGCCCACGTTCGGATGCCACTCGGCTACCGCGATCACGCGCTTCACGCCCGCGTCGCCCAGCGCCGCCGGCGCGCCGAGGCTGTTGCCGTAGAAGGTGTAGAACTTCGCGTCGAGGCCCTGCTCGCGCGCGGCCTTTACCAGCAGCGTGAGGTCGTTGCCCCAGTTTCCCGTAATGACGGCGTCGGCGCCCGCGGCGCGAATCTTGGCGATATACGGCGCGAAGTCTTTCACGCGGCCAATGGGGTGAAATTCGTCGCCAACGATGGCGACGTCCGGACGATCCTTCGCCAGCGCCGCGCGCGCGAGCGTGCTGACGTCGTGACCGAAGCTGTAGTCCTGGTTGAGCAGATAGACCTTCTTCACCGACTTGTCCGCCGCGATCACGTCCGCGAGCGCGTCCATGCGCATGCCCGCGTGCGCGTCGAAGCGGAAATGCCAGAAGCTGCAATTCGCGTTTGTGAGCGCGGGGTCATCGGCGGAATAGTTGAGGAAGAGCTCGCGGTTCTGCGGATCGCGCGTGGCCTGGCGATCGACCGCCGACTCGAGCGCCGCCGCCACTGCCGAGCTGTTGCCCTGCATGACATAGCCGATGTGGCGGTCCTGCGCCATGCGCAGCTGCACGAGCGCCGCCTCGGGGCTGCCCTTGCTGTCGAGCGTCACCAGTTCGAGCGGATGCGCCCCGTCACGCAGCACGACGCCGCCGCGCGCATTGACGCGCTCCACGCCCAAGCGCAAATTGCGCTCGACGGCCGCGCCCGCGTCGGCGAAGGGGCCGGACATGCCTTCGATGAGCGCGAGCTGGATCGGCTTACCGGTCGGCGCCTCATCCGCCTGTGCGCCGGTTGCGGCCCTAAGGCCTGCCGCCAGCGCCGTCATGGCGACCATGATCGCCGCCGCACGCGTCATGCGTGCCGTCATGCGCTTTACTCTCATTGTTTGATGCCAGCCCGATTGTCATTCGAAGCGCGGATCATAGGCTGCGAGGCGGGGCCACGGCAAGGCCGATTCTCCGCGTGCGCGCACAGGCCCGCCCCGCGAGCGCCGCCCGCCGTGTCAAAATAAGGGTTCCAGATTCACGGCGGTCACTGAAACCTTGCCATCGGGGGACATCATGTTCACGCGCCTATCCACTTCGCTCGCCACGCCTTTGCGCCTCGCTTCGCGCCGCTTGCGTCTCGGGCTGCTCGGGCTGCTCGCGAGCGTGGGCGCACTCGCGCTCGCCGGCTGCGCCCAGCCGTGGCAGCAATTCCATGCTGGCGACGACGCGCAGTCCGTGATCGCGCGCTTCGGCCCGCCGGCCGAAACCTACGACCTGCCCGACGGCGGCAAGCGCCTGATGTGGCCGACCCAACCGATGGGCGAAACCACCACCGCCGCCGACATCGACGCGAGCGGCAAGGTCGTGAACCTGCGCCAGGTGCTGCAGCCCAACGAGTTCTATCGCGCGGAAATCGGCAAATGGACGCGCAGCGACGTGCTCGTGAACTTCGGCCGCCCGGTCGAAACCTCCTACTTCCCGCTGATGAAGAAGGAAGCGTGGACCTACCGCTACCTCGAAGACAACGTCTGGTACATGCTCTACAGCTTCTACTTCGACGACCAGGGCATTCTGCGGCTCACGCAGAAGACACCCGATCCGCTGCACGATCCGGATCGCCGCAGCCTGTTCTGATTGATTTGGCCGCAGAGGCCCCGGCGCCGCAAAAAACAAAACCCCCGCGCTCTTGCGAGCCGGGGGTTTTTCATTGGCTGTGCGATGCGAGGCAAGATGCCTCGCCACCACTCACACCGCTTCGGAGCGCTGCGGATTGACCTTATCGCCCGAGTAGAGCTTGTTGAGCGCCGAGATATACGCCTTCGCCGAAGCGGCGACGATATCAGGATCGGTGCCCACGCCATTGACGATGCGGCCGGCCTTCGAGAGACGCACCGTCACTTCGCCCTGCGCCTGGGTGCCCGTCGTGATCGCGTTCACCGAGTACAGCAAAAGCTCCGAGCCGCTGCCCACTTCGGTTTCGATCGCGTTGAGCGTGGCGTCCACCGGGCCGTTGCCCGCGGCTTCGCCGGTCACTTCCTTGCCGTCGGCCGAGAACACGACGCGTGCGTGCGGACGCTCACCCGTCTCCGAATGCTGCGCGAGCGAGATGAACTTGAAGTGCTCCTGATCCTGAGCCTGCGCCGACTCTTCCGTGACGATCGCGATGATGTCTTCGTCGAAGATTTCGGACTTGCGGTCGGCCAGTTCCTTGAAGCGCGCGAACGCATTGTTCAGTTCGCCTTCGCTGTCGAGCTGGATGCCCAGTTCCTGCAGACGCTGCTTGAACGCGTTGCGGCCCGAGAGCTTGCCGAGCACGATCTTGTTCGCGCTCCAGCCCACGTCTTCCGCGCGCATGATCTCGTAGGTGTCGCGCGCCTTGAGCACGCCGTCCTGGTGGATGCCCGAAGCGTGCGCGAAGGCGTTGGCGCCGACCACGGCCTTGTTCGGCTGCACCACGAAACCGGTGATCTGTGAAACGAGCTTCGAAGCCGGCACGATCTGCGTGGTGTCGATGCCGAGATCCAGACCGAAGTAGTCCTTGCGGGTCTTCACGGCCATCACGATTTCTTCGAGCGAGGTGTTGCCCGCGCGCTCGCCCAGACCGTTGATCGTGCACTCGACCTGGCGCGCGCCGCCGATCTGCACGCCGGCCAGCGAATTCGCCACGGCCATGCCGAGGTCGTTGTGACAGTGCACCGAGAACACAGCCTTGTCCGAGTTCGGAATGCGCTCGCGCAGCGTCTTCACGAGGTTGCCGTACAGCTCGGGAACGCCGTAGCCGACCGTATCGGCGATATTGATCGTGGTCGCGCCTTCGTTGATGACGGCTTCGAGCACGCGGCACAGGAAGTCCATGTCCGAGCGGCTGCCGTCTTCGGGCGAGAACTCCACGTCGTTCGTGAACTTGCGCGCAAAGCGCACCGCGAGCTTTGCCTGCTCGAGCACCTGCTCCGGCGACATGCGCAGCTTCTTCTCCATGTGCAGCGCCGAGGTTGCGATGAACGTATGGATGCGGAAGTGGTCGGCGGGCTTGAGCGCGTCGGCGGCGCGCTGGATGTCCTTGTCGTTCGCGCGGGCGAGCGAGCAGATCGTGCTGTCCTTCACCATGCCGGCGATCGTGTGGATCGCGTCGAAGTCGCCGTTGGAGCTGGCCGCGAAGCCGGCTTCGATGATGTCGACCTTCATGCGCTCGAGCTGCTTCGCGATGCGGATTTTCTCTTCCTTCGTCATCGACGCGCCGGGCGACTGCTCGCCGTCACGCAACGTCGTATCGAAGATGATGAGCTTGTCTGCTGCCATTTCGGGTCTCCAGGGGGACTTGTTCAGTGTCTAAAACGGATTTTGGGTGTTCGCGCCACCGATGGCGACGCTGACAATGAACGAGGCTTACGGAGGGCGAGCGAGATCAGCGCGGCAGGCGCGCTAGCGCTAGCGTGCTTAGTCGCGCGCCGGCTTGAAGGGAGAAGAGGGGGAACTGGATGGTGTCCATGCCGCCGACTATAGCCGGAATCCGCCGATAGCGCAATTGGAAGAGACCAGCCCGGGCAACCAGCGTGGGCGCGCACCAAGAGAAAAAGGGCCGCGCTCGCGCGCAGCCCCCTTTGCAGCACTCCCGTACCCGCGCCCTACCGCTCGCGCGGCGACGAACGCGCCGGGTTCGAGCGTCCGCGCACGGCCTGGTAGGCCCAGAACACGTAGCCCGAGAGGCCGTAGAGCACGAACAGGCCGAACAGCATCAGCGGCGGATCGGACGAAACCAGCACGAACGCCACCACCACGAGCAGCGTGGCCGCGAACGGCACGCGATGGCGCACGTCGAGCGCCTTGCCGCTGTAGAACGGCGCGTTGGACACCATCGTCACGCCCGCGTAGATCGTCAGCACGAAGGCCACCCACGGCAGCCACGAGAGCTTCAGGGGCACGCGGTTGTCGGTGGCGAGCCAGACGAAGCCGGCAATGAGCGCTGCCGCAGCCGGGCTCGGCAGGCCCTGGAAGAAGCGCTTGTCCACCACGCCGATGTTCGTGTTGAAGCGCGCAAGACGCAGCGCCGCGCCCGAACAGTAGACGAATGCCGCGAGCCAGCCCCAGCGCCCGAGATCCTTGAGCACCCACTCGTACATCACGAGCGCGGGCGCCACGCCGAACGACACCATGTCCGAAAGGCTGTCGAACTGCTCGCCGAACGCGCTTTGCGAGTGCGTCATGCGCGCCACGCGCCCGTCCATGCCGTCGAGCACCATCGCCACGAAAATGGCGATGGCCGCCACCTCGAAACGCACGTTCATGGCCTGCACGACCGCGAAGAAGCCGCAGAAGAGCGCCGCCGTGGTGAACGCGTTGGGCAGCAGGTAGATGCCGCGCTTCTTCAGGAACTCCTGGCGCGCCGCGCGCCGGTTCGCGGCGACGCCCATGGGCTCCTGCACGGCCTTGTTGCGCCGGAACGGCCGCGGCAGCGGAGCGCCGCCAGGGTTACGGGGTCGACGCTGTTTGAATCCGGCCATCGCAGCCCTCCTTTATGCCGATTGGGTCGGCAGTTCGGCGAGGATCGTCGACGAGGCGGAGACCTTCTCGCCAATCGACACACGCGGGCGGCTGCCCACCGGCAGGTACACGTCGACGCGCGAGCCGAAACGGATAAAGCCGTAGCGCTGGCCACGCGACAGCGGCTCGCCGGCACGCACGTAGCAGAGAATGCGGCGCGCGATGAGGCCCGCGATCTGCACCGAGGTGACGGTCGTGCCGTCGGCCATCGTCAGAACCACCGCATTGCGCTCGTTCTCGGTCGAAGCCTTGTCGATGGCGGCGTTCAGGTACGCGCCCGGGAAGTACTCGACCTTGGCGACGGCGCCGTCCACGGGCGAACGCTGCGAGTGCACGTTGAAAACGTTCATGAACACGCTGATCTTGAGCGCTTCACGGTTTGCATACGGGTCGTGCGCGGTTTCCACGGCGACGATGCGGCCGTCCGCCGGGCACAGCACGGCGTTGGCCTGGCTCGGGATCGGGCGCGGCGGATCGCGGAAAAACTGAACGACGAAGATCAGGATCAGCCAGAAGGGCCATGCGAGTCCGAAGCCTGCGACCGCATGGATCAAGAGCGCCACGACGGCCGCAATGGCGATGAACGGCCAGCCTTCGCGCGCGATGATCGGATGAGGGTAATTCATGGTGGCTTCGCTGTTATTTTGAAAACCGTAGGATAGCAAAAGCCGCCCAGGGTTCATCCCACCCGGGCGGCTTTTTCGGGTCCGACTCAGGTCAAACTGATGAGTGACGGCAAAAAACCGTTCACGCAATCAGATTGATACCGTCCGTCAGGTTAGTTCTTCGACTGGTCGACGAGCTTGTTCGCGGCGATCCACGGCATCATCGCGCGCAGCTTCGCACCGACCACTTCGATCTGGTGCTCGGCGCCGAGACGGCGGCGCGATTGCAGCGTCGGTGCGCCGGCCTTGTTTTCCAGGATGAAGCTCTTGGCGTATTCGCCGGTCTGGATGTCCTTCAGGACTTCCTTCATGACCTTCTTCGTCTCGGCCGTGATGACGCGCGGGCCCGTCACGTACTCGCCGTACTCGGCGTTGTTCGAGATCGAGTAGTTCATGTTGGCGATGCCGCCTTCATAGATCAGGTCGACGATCAGCTTCAGTTCATGCAGGCACTCGAAGTAGGCCATTTCGGGCGCGTAGCCCGCTTCGACCAGCGTTTCGAAGCCAGCCTTGATCAGGTCGACCGTACCGCCGCACAGCACGGCTTGTTCGCCGAACAGGTCGGTTTCGGTTTCTTCGCGGAAGTTCGTTTCGATGATGCCGGCACGGCCGCCGCCGTTCGCTGCTGCGTACGACAGGGCGATGTCACGTGCCGCGCCCGACTTGTCCTGGTGGACAGCGATCAGGTGGGGAACGCCGCCGCCTTGCGAGTACGTGCCGCGAACCGTGTGGCCCGGCGCCTTCGGGGCGATCATGATGACGTCCAGATCCGCGCGCGGAATCACCTGGCCGTAGTGCACGTTGAAGCCGTGGGCGAACGCGAGCGCTGCGCCGTTCTTGATGTTCGCGTGGACTTCCTTCGCGTAGACATCGGCGATCTGCTCGTCGGGCAGGAGCATCATGACGACGTCGGCGTTCTTCACCGCTTCGGCCACTTCCTTGACCTGCAGGCCGGCGTTCTCAGCCTTGCTCCACGATGCGCCGTTCTTGCGCAGACCGACCGTGACGTTCACGCCGCTGTCCTTCAGGTTCAGCGCGTGTGCGTGGCCTTGCGAGCCGTAACCGATGATCGTGACCTGCTTGCCCTTGATGAGGGAGAGATCGGCGTCCTTGTCGTAGAAAACTTTCATGTTGGTTCCTTGGCGAGAGTCTGGTGAATATCGGTACTGCTATTAGCTTTTGCTGCACCGGATGCGGTTAAGGACGCATCCGGTCAGGTTCCGGTGCAAGATCGACTGTGGTCGGGTCACACCTTCAGAATGCGCTCTCCGCGCCCAATGCCCGAGCCGCCAGTACGGACGGTTTCGAGAATCGCGGTCGCATCGATCGCTTCGATGAACGCGTCGAGCTTGTCGCTCGCGCCCGTCAGTTCGATCGTGTAGGTCTTTTCGGTGACGTCGATGATGCGGCCGCGGAAGATATCCGCCATCCGCTTCATCTCCTCACGTTCCTTGCCGACCGCCCTTACCTTGATCAGCATCAGCTCGCGCTCGATGTGGGCGCCCTCGGTAAGGTCGACCACTTTCACCACCTCGATCAGGCGGTTCAGATGCTTCGTGATCTGTTCGATCACGTCGTCCGAGCCAATGGAAACGATGGTCATGCGCGACAGCGAACGGTCTTCGGTCGGCGCCACCGTCAAGGTTTCAATGTTGTAGCCGCGTGCCGAGAAGAGGCCGACCACGCGCGAGAGCGCGCCCGGCTCGTTTTCCAGCAGAACGGAAATAATGTGTCTCATGATGTGATCCGCGATTTATCCAGTTAGCGTGGTTGCCGCCCTTCCCCGCGAACCCGCGCGCCCGTTGTGTGGACGCGCGCCGCGCGAGGTCGGAACGGCGCCGTGCAAATACCGTTACAGGTCTTCCGAACCAAGCAGCATCTCGGTGATGCCCTTGCCGGCCTGTACCATCGGCCAGACGTTTTCGGAAGGGTCGGTCTGGAAATCGAGGAACACCGTGCGGTCCTTCAAACGCAGCGCTTCCTTGAGCGCCGGCTCGACGTCCGCCGTCTTTTCGATCCGCATGCCGACGTGGCCGTACGCTTCGGCGAGCTTCACGAAGTCAGGCAGCGCATCCATATAGGAATGCGAATAGCGCTTGCTGTATTCGATCTGCTGCCACTGGCGGACCATGCCGAGGTAGCGGTTGTTCAGCGAAATGATCTTCACGGGCGTGTCGTACTGCTTGCAGGTCGACAGCTCCTGGATGCACATCTGGATCGAGCCTTCGCCCGTGATGCAAAGCACGTCGTCGTCCGGATGCGCCATCTTCACGCCCATTGCAGCCGGCAGGCCGAAGCCCATCGTGCCGAGGCCGCCCGAGTTGATCCAGCGGCGCGGCTGGTTGAAGCGGTAGAACTGCGCGGCCCACATCTGGTGCTGGCCCACGTCCGAGCACACGAACGCGTTGCCGCCCGTGAGCTCCCACGCCTTCTCCACCACGTACTGCGGCTTGATGATCTCGCTCGAACGGTCGAACTTAAGGCAGTTCTTCTCGCGCCAGCCTTCGATGTCCTTCCACCAGTCGGCGAGTGCGGCCGTATCCGGGCCGTGTTCGGCGTGCTGAAGCTGCTCGATGAGCTCCTTGAGCACTTCCTTCACGTCGCCGACGATGGGGATATCGACCTTCACGCGCTTCGAAATGGACGACGGATCGATGTCGATGTGGATGATCTTGCGCGGACGCGAGGCGAAGTGCGCCGGGTCGCCGATCACACGGTCATCGAAGCGCGCACCGATCGCGATCAGCACGTCGCAGTGCTGCATCGCCATGTTGGCTTCGTAGGTGCCGTGCATGCCGAGCATGCCGAGGAACTTGCGGTCGCTCGCGCGGTAGCCGCCCAGACCCATCAGCGTGTTCGTGACCGGGTAGCCGAGCAGGTCCGCGAACTGGTTCAGTTCGCGCGACGCATCCGCGAGGATGATGCCGCCGCCGGTGTAGATGTACGGACGCTTTGCCGAGAGGAGCAGCGACACCGCCTTGCGGATCTGCCCCGAGTGGCCCTTGGTGACCGGGTTGTACGAACGCAGCGTAACGTTTTTGATCGGTTCATACGTGCACGGCGTCTTCGACACGTCCTTCGGAATGTCGATCAGCACGGGGCCGGGACGGCCGGTGCGCGCAATGTAGAAAGCTTTTTTGACGGTGGCGGCGAGGTCGCGCACGTCCTTCACGAGGAAGTTGTGCTTCACGCAGGGACGCGTGATGCCGACCGTGTCGCACTCCTGGAAGGCGTCTTGACCAATCGCGGCGGTAGGCACCTGGCCGCTGATGATCACCATCGGGATCGAGTCCATATAGGCCGTCGCGATGCCCGTCACCGCATTGGTGACGCCAGGCCCCGAGGTCACGAGACACACCCCGACGTTGCCGGTCGAGCGCGCATACGCGTCGGCCGCGTGCACGGCTGCCTGTTCGTGGCGTACGAGAACGTGCTGAATCTTGTCCTGCTTGTACAGCTCGTCGTAAATGTAAAGCACCGAGCCGCCGGGATAGCCCCAGATGAATTCGACCTGCTCGTCTGCGAGCGCCTTCATCAGCACGGTTCCGCCGATGGAGGTATTGGCTTGAGGGTCAGATTCTTGCGAAGGGGGGACCGACGTGGAGAATTCCGCGCTGGGCATGTTCATCATTGACCTTTCGAATTTTCGGCAAAAAATTGATCGGGTGCTCTCTGCCGGGCTTGTGGCTCGGGTTCAAGCGGCGCGTCCAGTTGACAGATGAGCTTCTTGGGCCACATCCGAATTGAGACAAGTCACTTATGTTGCGAACCGTCGAAGATAGCGGCTCGATGCTTATCGGTCAAGCAATTATTGAGAAAGCGGGCACGCGCGTTGCGACAGCGCGCACGCCTCGCGGCGCCCGCCACGGGCCGGGAAGACAGCCATCAGGGCCGGCGCATCCATGATGCGAAGCATTCTCAGGCCTTTCCACTACCCTGTTGGCGCGAAAATTTGCTAGGATCCGCGAGTTTTACGACATTTTTCGAACGATAACGCGTACGCTGGCGGCGGCGCCCTGCAACGGATGGCATCAGACAAGGAACTCGCCGACTTTCTGGCTGGCGTCGAAAGACGCGCGTTCAAGCAGACGGTCTACGCCGTAAGGGACGACGACGCCTCGCTCGACATCGTGCAGGACGCGATGATCAAGCTCGCGGAAAAATACGGAGACCGCCCGGCCGCAGAACTCCCCCTGCTCTTTCAGCGTATTTTGCAAAATACGATGCACGACTATTTTCGTCGGCAGAAAGTACGCAATACGTGGGTGAGTCTGTTTTCGTCGCTCGGCAACGCAGACGACGAGGATTTCGACCCCCTGGAGACCTTCGAGGCCGAGCAGGGCACGGCTGGCGCCGAAAGCAGCGAGCAGCAGATCGAGCGCGCGCAAGTGCTCCAGATGATCGACGACGAGATCCAGAAATTACCGGCACGTCAACGGGAGGCGTTTCTGATGCGTTACTGGGAGGATATGGATGTCGCCGAGACTGCCGCCGCAATGGGCTGCTCCGAAGGCAGCGTGAAAACGCACTGCTCGCGGGCCACCCACACGCTGGCTCAGGCGCTCAAGGCCAAAGGAATTACCCTATGAGCTCCGCCTTCGAAAATAAAGAACTGGCGTTCGTGCGGGAAATGCGTCGTGCGCTCGACGAGAGCGCCGCCAACCTGCCCGCCGCTACCACCGCCCGACTCGCCGCCGCACGCAAGACCGCACTCGCCCAGAAAAAGGCCGAAGTCGTGCTCGTGCGCGCCCCGGCGCTCGCCGCGGCCGGCGTCGGCAGTCTGTCCGGCGCGCCCGCGCACCAGCCCGCGCGGCGCCGTTCGGCGCTCGCGCGCTTCGCGCTCGCCTGGCCGCTCGCGGCACTCGTGGCGGGCCTCTTTGCCATCGCGTACTTCGAAGATCAGCAACGCACCGCTGAACTCGCCGATATCGACGCGGCCATGCTGAGCGACGACCTGCCGCTCACGGCCTACCTGGATCACGGGTTCAACGCGTATCTGACGCGCGCGCACTAGGGAAATCTGAGCAGGAGACTAACGGGGTGAGTTACAAGCGCGGCCTGGCCGTTGTCATTGGATGTGTGGTCGCGGCAGTCGTGTCGTATGTGGCGACCTACCCGCGCTTTCATCCCGAGCCCACTGGTGAAAACACCGCTGGCGCGCCCGCGCAGGTGAAAGCGCCCGCGGTCGATAATTCGGTCACGACCACGTTCGCGCCGTTGCCGGGCCAGTCCAATCCGCTCGCGTGGGCGCGTCTGAGCGACGCGCAGCACGCCGCGCTCGCGCCGTTCGCCGTCGAATGGGACCGTTTCAGCGACGAACGCAAGCGCAAATGGCTGAAGATCGCCGCCCGTTACCCGAAAATGTCCCCTGACGCCCAGAAGCGTCTGCATGAGCGGATGGCGGAATGGGTCAGCATGACGCCGGAGCAGCGGCGTGTCGCCCGCGAAAACTACCAGGTTTCCAAGGAATTGCCGCCGCAGGCGCGCCAGCGCGCCTGGAAGGCCTACCTGCAACTCCCCGAAGAGCAGAAAGAGCGCCTTGCGGCGAGCGAGCACAAGCGCCGGCCCACCGTCGTGAGCGCCCCGCCCAGCGGCAACAAGAGCGAGATTCGCGATATCCAGCGCCTCGTCAACGAGCGCGATCACCGCGGCCTGCCGCACGCGCCCGCAGGCGTCACCGGGGCATCGGGCGCGGCTGGCGCGAGCAGCACGGGTTCGGGTCTCGCGCCTACAGCGCCTGGCGCGCCGAGCGAGCCGGCAGTGGCTTCGTCGTTTGCGGCGGGCATTCCCGCCGCCGACAGCTTCGTGCCCGCCACGCCCATTCCTGTCTCGCCCGCCGAAGCACCCGCAGCGTTCAAGGGTTCCTGAAGCCACCACCGGGCGCTCGCGGCACCCTCGCATGTACAGTCTGCGCCCTCGTTAACCCCGCCGCCGCGTTGCAGTCGTTTCGCCGCGCGCGTGTTCGAGGTTATGCTTGGGACGTCCCGTCCCCGAACTGACGCCATCGTGTCCGAAAGCGCCCAAGCCGCCGCCCTGCCGTCCGCCGCCGTCTTCCCGGTTGAACCTGCGCCCGTTTCGATTCGCCGCCGCCTCGCCGCGTTCGTCTACGAAAGCGTGCTGCTATTCGGCGTCGTCTTCGCCGCCGGCCTCGCGTTCAGCCTCGCCCTCCAGCAGCGCAATGGCTACACGCATCACAACGCGATGGCGGTCTGGATCATCTTCGTGGCTGGCGCATATTTCGTCTGCCTCTGGCACAAGGGCGGGCAGACGCTGCCGATGAAGACCTGGCGCCTCCGTGTGGTCGGCCCGGACGGCAAGCCGCCCACGCTCGCGCGCGCGACGCTGCGATACCTCGCCGCCTGGCTCTGGTTCCTGCCGCCTCTCGTGCTGCATCCGCTGCTCGATTTGTCGATTCCGCACACGCTTGCGCTCGTTGCCTGCTGGTTCGTGATCTGGGCCGCGAGCGCGCGCCTCTCCCACGACCGCCAGTTCCTTCACGACCGCCTTGCGGGCACGCGCATTGTCGCAATCGCGCCACAAGGCGCGAAGCCGTAGCACGCGCACGACATCCCCGTCGGGCCGGAAAAGCGGCTGCACGGGACCCCTGGGACTGCGTAACGAGACCTTCTCGTGACTGTCATGTTGCCGTCACGGCGGCATGGCGCAATGCGCGTATTACAACCTGCCGCGCGCGCCATGGCCCAAAAGACGTCAGCGACCACCCTGTTCCGGCAGACCACCGGACGAGGCACCGACTCCGCCACGTTCCACCCATCTCCCGGCGGAGCCACCTTTCCCGTCCCGCCCCTGCCGCCCTCGTC
>NZ_JAMBPQ010000048.1 GCF_024206495.1 Paraburkholderia sp. CNPSo 3272
GAATTTACACAGGCCGACATCGAGCAGGTGATCGTCGACCTGGCCGGGCAAAAGCAGCCTTCGCAGGCCCAGCGCAAACCAGGTCATCGATCAGCAGGCGTTAATGGAACAGGGGCGAATGCCCTGCCCGTTCATGATCCGATCTTCGACACTGCGTGAGCTGCAACCCGTGAAAGACAAAACCTGAACCCCGCAAAAGCGGACACTTGAACTTGGCCGGGAAGCGGACATCTGAAAATGGCTTTGACATATATTGTTCGCAAACATTCGTATCCGACGCATCACCGCATCACCGCATCACCACAATCACCTTCAACGCCTGCGTGCTGGACGCCTGTGGCAGCGCCCATCACTGGGCCCGGGTCCTGGCGCGGCTTGGGCACGACGTGCGGCTCATCGCTGCCCAGTTCGTGCGGCCGTTCGTGAGGTCGAACGAGAATGGCGCGGCCGACGCTGCGGCGATCTGGGAAGCCGCCCAGCGTCCGGGCATCTCAGGCTTGCCTTTGGGCGGTCCAACCTGTCTTGCCGTCACTCAGTACACCTATGCAACGGTGAATGGGGTTACTCTCTTTAAAGCGCGATCAACCATATAAGAAATGTCGTGTTTCCAACCGCCCCGCGCCGGCCCCGAAACCTGACCGGCGCGCGCGCCGACTCACTGCCCCTGTTGCTGAGCGGCCTGCTCGATCAGCGCGGCGACTTCCTTCGGATGCGACTCGTACACCGAATGGCTGGCGCCGTCGATTTCCACCGTCTGAGCGTGTGCGCGCTTCGCGTACATGCGTTCGAGGTCCGGGTTGATGATCTTGTCCGACTTCGCGACCAGATAAAACGTAGGCTTGATCTTCCATGCCGGATCCGGGATCTGCGATGCGAATACACCTGCCGCGGTCGGCATTTGCTCATGGGCCTCGAATTCAGCCTGCGCGATCGGAAGGTCGGCGGCGAAATCGCGAGGATAGTCGGCGGGATTCAGGTACAGATAGTCGTCGGCTGTCTTCACGATGTCCTCATGGGGCGTCGCATTCGGATAGCGCTTGCCATTCGAGACTTCGGTTTCGCCGACATCGAGCGCGTGAGCGGCAATGTAGACGAGTGACTTCACGTGTTCGTCGTTGCCCGCCTCCGTGATGATCGCGCCGCCGTAACTATGGCCGACGAGCACGCACGGGCCATCCAGGCTATCGATAACGCGCTTCGTAGCCGTCACGTCGTCCTTGAATGACGTCAGCGGTTCTTGCACGAGCGTCACGTTGTAGCCGTCCTTCGTGAGAATGTCGTAGACCGGACGCCATCCGGCGCCGCCCACGAACGCGCCATGCACGAGGACGACGTTCTTGATGGGCGCGGCCTGCGCTGTCGTAGCGGCGCCGGCAATCAGGCAAAGGGCCGCTGCTGCGTGGGCAACGGTAGAACGGAAGGAAGGGAAAGACATGGCAGCTCCTAGGAATGACGCGATGTGAACGAATCGATTGACAACACGGCCAGTCTAAAAAGCCGCCTCGAACGGGAGGGTTACCCAGTCATTACGAAAAAATGACGTGCCCGCGCCGGGGCATCGAATCAAAGGGACGGATGATTCGTTATTTTCTTGTAATGACTGGGTAACCTTGGCGACCGGAGCGCCTACCTACACTGCAACCACGCAGTAACGCCTTGCCTCGCTTAGCCATGTTTCAAGTCGCTCGTTCCTAAGCCTGTCTTCGCGTCCATGCACAGTCGATGCTGCGGCTTTCCTTCCCGACTCATCCGCTCTGCGGATATATAGGAGTATTGATCATGTCCAGGCTTCTTCTCAGCATTCTCGTCGCGGCTTCTGCGGTCGCCGTCCCGGCATATAGCTTCGCGCAGTCCACTCAACCCCTGACGCGCGCCGAAGTGCGCGCGGATCTCGTGCGCGTCGAGCAGGCCGGATACAGCCCGGGCCGCGGCGACGACATCGACTATCCGGCTGACATTCAGGCAGCCGAGGCCAAGGTCGCAGCGGCACAATACGTGCAAGCTTCGGCGCAACACGATATGGGTGGGGTATCGATGGCGGGCAGCTCGGCCGCGGGTTCTCGTTCGCATACGCCCGCACCGACCACGTGTGTTGGCCCGGCCAGCTTCTGCATGACGTATTTCGGCAGCTGAACCCCGGCGCAGCGTATTTAGTGGCCCTACCTACTGAGACGGCTCGCCTTCCATGGACGGCGAGCCGATCTCGCCCGTTGCAAGCGCGAGCGTTGCAGCGGCGGACAGCGCGGCGCTGTAGCTGTCGGCATACGCGTTCTGCGCGGCGAGCAGCTGATTCTGCGTGAGGAGCGCATCGGTGATGGTGCCGACGCCGTGCCGGTACGCGGCGAACGCAGCATCGTAAGTCGTCTGCGCCGCTTCGACCAGTGCCTTCGCGGCGTCGTTCGAGGCGAGGCTCGTGGAAAGCCCGTTCTGCGCCGCAACGACCTGCCGGACGGCTTCCTGCCTCGTATGGGTCAATTGCGCGGACGCACTGTCCGCATCGTTGCGCGCCTGCATCAGCACGGCGGAACGCAGGCCGCCGTCGTACAGGGGAATCGTCACACCGAGGAAGATGCTGCCGCTGCGGCGGCTGCCGTTCAGATTCACCGTCGCCGCCTGATCGCCGACCGGGGGAATCGCCGTGATCGACGTCGTGCCGGTGCCGTACGCGGCCGCGGCGGAGAGGAATATCTTCGGCATGAAGGCGGATTCAGCCGCGCGGATCCTCGCCTGGTTGGCCTGTTCCAGCGCATAGGCGCCCTGCACGTCCGGCCGCCGCGCAATCGCATCGGCCACGATTTCATCGACGCTCTGGTGCAGCGCCGGCGTGAGCATACGCGCCGGCAACGGGGCAATCAGCGGTTTCGACAACGGCGAAATGCCGAGCGCGGAGACGAGGCTCAGATAGCTGTCGCTCAACGCGCCGTCCGCCTGCACCTTCAGGAGATTGGCCTGGGCGCGGTTCTGCGTGGCCTGCGCGACCTCGACCACGGTGCCCACGCCCTGCTTTCGCCGTGCGTGCGCGGCGCTGAGAATGCCGTCCGCGTTGTCGAGCGCCTGCTGCGCAGTATGCTCTCTCGCGCTCGCGGCTGCGTACGTGTAGTACGCGATGCTCACGTCATGGATCACGTGCTGGTGAACGGACGTGAAGGCGACGTTGGCCGCCACGGAAAGCTGTTTGGCCGCATCGACGCGCGCACGGCGGCCGCCGAAGTCGAATAACAGCCATTGCAGCGAGAGCACCGAAACCGTGCCGTGAATATTCGAGTTGGTCGATGTGGTGCCGAGCAGCGGCGTCGATGCCGCGCCGCTCGCCGCCTGGTATCCGCCCATGGCGGTGGCGGTGAGCTGCGGCAAGTAGGCGGTCTTCGCGATGCCCGCTGCGAGCGCCGCATTGCGCGCGTCGTTCCAGGCGATTCGCGTGAGCGGGTTCGTCGACTCTGCGAGATCGATCAACTCGGGCAGCGTGTACGCGTGGTTCGCATCGAGCGTCGCCGCGGGCTCGATCGAAGCGAGCGCGGCGCTGCGCGGCAGCATGTAGCCCGCCTGCGTCGCGTCGCTGGCGCTGTGCGGCGGCCCGGGCACGATGTTGCCGCCGGCGTCGGTCTGCGGCTGCCAGGGACGGTCCGGCGCGGCAGGCGCGAGTTCGATCGACGACGTCGCACATCCCTCGAATCCCGAGATAGCCAATGCGGCAGCCAGCGCGGCGGCCAGGACGATGAGCCGGGGCGTCGGTTCAGTGGCGCGCATCGGTCGTCGTCTCCGTGGCCGAAGCTGGGCGCGTGATCTCGGCGATCTGTCCGAACCGCCTGACGATGACGTTCTGGAGCGCATCGAGTGCGGGGTCGGCCGTGTGGTCCCCCGCGGCCTCGGCGCTGGGCTTGAGCGTGTCCGCGGCATGTTGTGCGGCTTGCACGGGCGCGTCGTCGCCGGCAGCGAGGCGCTGGGCAATCTCTCCCAGCCGCGCCGCGCCCGCGCGCCCGGCCGCGAGGACGAGCGGCGCCTCCAGCGCCTCGAGTTCCGCAAGCGCACGCCGCCGGCTCGCCACCCATTCCGGCTCGGGGCGCACCCACGAAGGCTCGTAGTGAATCAGGCCGATATCCTGGCGCAGTCCGCCGTATTGGGCGAGCGCGCCTGCCGCGAGCGCGCTGCGCGTGCGGGCGTCCGCCGCGCGCGCGATGCGGCTCCACTGTGCAACGAGCGACTTGAACGTCGCGTCGATCCGGCTGGCGATGCTCACGGGCCAGACGCGCGTGAAGACCAGATAGACCACGACGTTGCCGATCAGGATGCCGATCACGCGGTCGCGTGCGAGCGTCAGGTCGAACGCGGGCGCCGCGCCCTGGATCACGCACAGGAAGAAGGCGAACGCGATCTGCATGCCCGCGTAGGCGATCCGAGCGGAACCCATCGCCACCCACGCGGCCAGCCACGCACCCGCGAACACCAGCGCCATCAATTCGCCCACCGAGGTCAAGCGCGGCGTGACGAACACGATCGCCGCCGTGCCGAGCAGCGCGCCGACGAGACAGCCCGCAATGCGCAGGGTCAGCTTCTCGACGGTTTCGGCCGTGGTGCTGAGCGACACCATATAACAGGTGATGAAGCACGTATGAATGCCAGGCCAGTCGAGCTGCTGGTACAGCACGTAGCAGAACATCGCCGCCGCCGTGGTCTTCAGCGCGTAACGGACATGATCGGGATTCGAGAAGGCATCGGCATCGAAAAAGCCGCTGCGTCCGGCGGGCTCGGCGGCTTTTTCCGGAGCGGCAACCGGCGCGGCGGCGCCCTGCGCGGGCGGCACCGCGAAGCCCTCCAGCGCGGCACGCAGGTCGGCGAGCACGAGCGCCGGTAGCACGGCTCCCTCGGGCAGCTCGGGCGCTGCGAGCGTGACATCCACTGGATAGCCGCCCGCCTCCAGCATCGCGGCCATCTGCGTCATCGTTTCGGCGAGTTGCGCCGCGCAGGCGTCGGGCAGGCGCGCGCCGGGCTCGCTCGCCGCGAAATCCGTCGCGATCAGGACCGCCGTGGTGGACGCCGCCGCCTGGCGCAGCGCCGCGCCGTCGGCCGGCGTCAAAGTGCCTTCGAGCTTCGAGAGCTTCAGCCACGTGAGGATCTGACGATCGCCCTCCCGCATGCACGCGTCGAATGCGGCCCGCTCCTCGTCGGTCGCCGTGCCGGTCACGCGGCGCGCAGCGAGCCTCAGGCGCCGCGCAAGCTGCGCGGTGGCGAGCCGGCGCGGCGACGGTGCGATCACGAGGTTCACGGCAATCGCCACGCCAATCGGAATCGCGACCATCAGCCATGCGTACATCAGGCCGCGCGTCGCCGCTTCGCCAAGCGGCGCGAGGCCGAGTTCGTCGAGCCCGAAGCCGACGATCATCGCCAGGATCGCGCCGATCGGCCGAAGCTTGCTTGCCGACGTGGCGAATAGCAGTCCGAACGACAGGAGAGCGATGCTCGCCACCCGCAGCGGCGGCTGGTCGATCGTGAAGATCGCGAAGATCATGACGATGCCGATGATCACGGTCACGAGCAGCATCAAGGCGATCGACATGACCACGCTCGTCATGCGGTCGGGCCGGTTCAGGAAGAACACGATATACGCGCCAGTCGCGGCATCGGGCGTGCCGTAGCCGGCCGTCACGAGCACCGTGAGAGCACAGATCAGCGCAATGCGTGTGACGATCGCGGCGCGACCCGGAAACGGCGCAAGCAGCTTCGCGATTTCCCGCGGACCGGGCCTTCTGATATCACCGGCAAGACTGGCCATGCCGGACCTCGACGATCGCACTGGCGCCGATGCGCACCAGTCTGTTGACTGGCGCGTCGATGCGCACGCGAACCGGGAAGCGTTGCGCCACGCGCACCCAGTTCACCGACTGCTGCACGTAAGGCAGGCTGCGCGGCAGGTTCACGCGGTCCGTGTCCATGATGCCGGCGCCGATGCCGATCACCTTGCCGCTCATCGGCTGTCTGCGGTCGATCATCGAGTACACGGTGGCGCAGTCGCCCACCTCGATGGCGCCGAGCGCCGTCTCGCGAAAGTTCGCCACGGCAAACCATTCGCCCGAGTGAACCAGTGTGAAGATGGACTGGTTCGGCGCGACGGTCTCGCCCGCGAGGATCGTCAGTCCCGTCACGTAGCCGTCGAACGGCGCGCGCACAACCGTGTCGTCGAGGCCGCGCTGCGCGATGGCCAGCGCGGCCTCGCGTGCATGCAGTGCCGCAATTGCATCGGTGTCGTCGCCTACCGTCTGCGCGGATGAATGCTGCTGCACCTTCGCCTGCGCGAGGGAGACGCTCGCGTCGCGCTGCGCCACGACCGCCTGGTCGAGCTGCTGCGCGGACACATAGCCTTGCGCCTCGAGCGGCCGCAGGCGCTCGACGCTGCGCGTCGCGAGGTCGTAGTTGTGCGTCGCACGACGTGTCTGGTCGGCCGCGATCGTCGCGTTCGAGGTCTCGCCGATCAGCGTGCGCCGGCGCGTGGCGAGCGAGGCGCGCGCCAGTTCGACTTCGGCCTGCGCCTGCGCGACCGCGAGCCGGTACGGCACCGGATCGATTTCGAACAGCACGTCGCCCTTGGCGACATGCTGGTTCTCCTCAACGGGAACACGTATGATGCGGCCGCCCACTGGGGAGGCGACGTGGACGACGTCCGCGTCGATGGACGCGTCGTCGGTGGACGGATAGCGCGACGAGCGGTCGTACGCGTACCAGAGCGCCGCGGCGCCGAGCAGGACGATCACGACGGCGATCGCGCGGCCCTTCCATGCACGTCGAGGATTCTGGCCGGCCATTTTCATGTCAGAGCTGCCCCGTTCCCCACAGCCAGACGAGCACCCCGGCAACGATGCCGATCGCGGTGCAGACGGAAAGCTGGTACGGCACCACGCGAACCCAGCCGGTCGAGATGAACACGCGATGCGCGACGAGCGCGCCCGCGATGCCGATCACGGCGCTCACGAGCCAGTACGGAAAGTACGCACCGAATAGCGACCAGGACGGCGCACCGCGGGCCGCGCAACCCGCAAGCGGCATGAAAGCCAGCAATGAACAAACGACAGCGAGTGTGGGCCATGTACGTTGTTTCATCGCGTCTTCTACGCTTCATGACTGGAATAAACGCTGAATTCCACTCGTACGAACAACCCATGCGCGCACCGATGGGTTACCGTCCCGCATTCCAATTCAAGGCAATCCATCATAGCGCGGTTTGCCGCACCGCCGCCCCTGGGGCGCCTACTGGGTGCGCCGCTCGCGCTGCCGCGGAAACACGAGCGTAAAGCGCGTCACGCCGTTGCTGCTCGATGCGTGCCACGAGCCGCCATGCAGCAACATGATGCTGCGCACGATCGAAAGCCCTAGCCCGCTGGACTCCGACGAGCGGTGCCGTGACGGATCGGCCCGATAGAATCGATCGAAGATCCGCTCGAGATGATGCGGCTCGATTGTCGGTCCGCGATTCTCGACATGGAGTGTCGTGGCCTCGGGGCCTTGCTGCGCCACGGTCGAGATGGCCGTCCCCGGCTGCGCGTACCGCAGAGCATTCGCAAGCAGATTGCCCAACGCCCTGCGCAGCAGATCCGGGTCCGCGCATACGTGACCCTCGCCGTGCCATTCGAGGCTCACGTTGCGGTCCTCCGCTAGACCTTCGAAGTACTCCTGCATGCGCTCGAACTCGACGGCGAGCGGCAAGTCCTTGCGCTCGATGGCGTTATCCGCCTGCTCGGTACGCGCGAGAAATAGCATGTTGTCGATCATCTTCGACAGGCGTTGCAGCTCCTCGTAATTCGAGCCGAGAAGCCGCTGGTAATACGCGATGTCGCGCGTCTGGCTCAAGCCGACTTCGGTCTGTCCGAGCAGATTGCCAATGGGTGTGCGCAGGTCATGCGCCATGTCGGCCGACACCTGTTTCAACTGGGTGAAGCCGCGCTCGAGCCGATCGAGCATGCCGTTGAACGCCGCGATCAGTGCGTCGAGCTCGGGCGGCGCGGCGCGCTGCTCGATGCGAGTCGAAAGCGTGCTGATGCCGATGGCCCCGGTTTGCGCCGCGAGAACACGCAACGGCTGCATGTTGCGGCGCGCGAGGACGAAAGCGAGCAAGGCGACGATAGTCGCGCCAGCGGAGGCGAACAGCAGTATCTGATTGCGGTATGCCCGCAGCAATTGCGTGCGCTCGGTCAGCAAGCGGCCTGAAATGATCTGCAGATTCTGTTTCCCGGCGACGTCGTGCGCCGCGGCGGCGACGTAGATGAACGGCGTCCCATCCGCCGAAACCGTATGCTGGACCGCGCCGAGCGTGAGTGGCGCGTCCACCGGCACGGGCTTCATGTCCGGCACCGCCCTGTGACCGGGATTCACCGTAATGAGCGGCGCTTCACCGGGAAACCCCACGATCAGCAATGATTCCGTATTGCCGAGCATGTTCGCGAACAGATGGGGCTTGTCGCGTATCAACTCACGCACGTCGACATCGTTCATCAGCGTGCGAAGCTGGTCCACCCGCGTCACCAGCGCCGCATCGTCGCGCACCGTCAGTTGCCGCTCCAGGCCGCGATACAGCAAGGTGCCGAGCAACGCCATCGCGGTAAATACGATGAGTGCATACAATACAGCAAGGCGCGTGGTGAGCGAAAGCCGCTTCATGCTTCGTACTCGAAACGGTATCCCACGCCGTGAATCGTATGAATCAGGCGCACCGGGAACGGGTCGTCGATCTTCTGCCGCAGCCGGCGCACCGCAACATCGACAACGTTGCTGTCGCTGTCGAAGTTCATGTCCCAGACGCGCGAAGCGATCAGGGCGCGCGACAGCACCTGAGCTTGATGCTCCAGAAAGAACGCGAGCAGGTTGAATTCCTTGTTGGTGAGCGTGAGGCGCACGCCGCCCCGGTCGACTCGCCGCTTGGGCACATCGACCCGCAGATCCCCGACTTCGAAGACCTGCTCCTCCTGCTTTTGGGGCTGGCCGCGCCGCAGTATGATGCGGATGCGCGCCAGCAACTCTGCAAACGAGAAAGGTTTGACGAGATAGTCGTCGGCGCCGAGATCGAGGCCCTTCAGCCGGTCTTCGAGCGTGCCGCGTGCGCTCAGAAATAACACCGGAGTTTTGATGCGGGCACCGAGCTTCTTCATGACGGTCCACCCGTCCATCTCCGGCATCATCACGTCGAGGAGGATCAGGTCGTAACCCATCTCCTGCGCGAGGTGCAGCCCGTCGATGCCGTTCGTGGCCACGTCCACCACGTAGCCGGCTTCCGTCAAGCCGTTCTGGATGTACTCGCTGGTCTTTGCTTCGTCTTCGATGACGAGGATTTTCATGGCGTCCGTTCCCTGCACTTTCATGCGCATGTCACTGATTCTGTGCTCGTTTGCGCCCCTATACCAGCCGGACGTGATAGCAGTCTAGGCACCGCGTTCCAACAGGGCCGTTACTCAATCATTACAGAGAAATGACGAAGTGCATCATGGTCCCTCCCTGATATTTTTTTGTAATGGCCCGGTCACGCTGCTGTTTTGGCCGCGCGCCTAGACTGCGAATCCGTTGTACCGCAGACCGACTTACTCGGCTCCATTTCCGCTGACTGCGAGCGATCACCGGTACCGCACATTCCGCCAATGGCCCAGATTAGGAGTCCTCCATGGAAACCACGCAAAGCACGACCACCCTTACCCAACGCATGACGATTGGCGACTTCCTGCTGCGCCGCCTCGAGGAAGCCGGTATTCGTCATTTGTTTGGCGTCCCTGGCGACTACAATCTCGCGCTGTTGCAGCAACTCCACGATACCGGTGCGCTGGAATGGGTCGGCACCACGGGCGAGTTGACCTCATCCTATGCCGCGGACGGTTATGCGCGGCTCAACGGCCTGGGCGCGCTGCTCGTCACGAACGGGGTCGGCGCCTTGAGCGCGTTGAACGGTGTTGCCGGCGCCTATGCCGAGCACGTGCCCATCATCTGCATCAGCGGGTCGATCCCGCTGCGCTCCATCGATCGTGGCCTCGGCATGCACCACACCATGGCCGACGGCAACTTCGATCACTTTCTGCGCGCCTATGCGCCGGTGACGGTGGCCCAGGCAAGGATTACGCCGCGCAACGCCGTCGTCGAGATCGACCGGCTGATCTTCACCGCCTGGCGGGAAAAGCTCCCGGTCTATATGGAGTTGCCTTCCGACATCGCCTATCTCGAGATCGAGGTGCCGGCTGCTCCGCTCGTTCTTGCCCACGTTCCCGGCGATCCGGAACGGCTGCAATCGTGCATCGCTGCACTCGCCCAACAGCTGTCCGCTGCAACCGCACCGGCGATCCTGGTGGACACAGACGCCGACCGGTTCGGCGTCGTCCCCGAACTCGTCGCGCTGGCGGAAAAGCTGCAGGCCCCGCTGGCGGTGATCAACGCCGCCAAGGGCGTGATCGACGAGTCGCACCCGCAGTACCTCGGCATTTATGCCGGCAAGGGCAGCGAGACGGGCGTGCAGGAGACGATCGAGAGCAGCGACTGCCTGCTCGCCGTGGGCTACCGGCCGATCGAGGTGACCACTGGCGACTTCTCGGCAACGCTTCCGGCCCGCACGATCCACGCGCGTGCCCACGCCGTTGACATCGGCGAAGTCAACTATCAGGCGGTGACGCTCAAGGAAGTGCTACGCGGCGTGATCGATGCAATCCCCCAGGCGGCGACGCGCATGCAACGCCCAGTTGATGCGCCAGCCGCCCGCATGCAAGTCGAGGCTGCCGCGAAGCTGACGCAAGCCGCCTACTGGCAGGCTGTCCAGGATTATCTGCGGCCCGGAGACGTCCTGTATGTCGACAACGGCACGTCGTTTTCGCTTCTCGGACTGAAGCTGCCGCCGGGCTGCACCTTCATAGGATCGATCAACTGGGGATCGATTGGCTACTCGGTCGGCGCCCTGCTCGGCGCGCTGACTGCGGCGCCCGAGCGCCGCCACGTGTTGCTCATCGGCGATGGTTCGTTCCAGGTCACGGCGCAGGAGTTGTCGACCATTCTGCACCACGACCACAAGCCGGCGATCCTGCTGATCAACAACGGTGGCTACACCATCGAACGCGGCTACCTGGGCAAGACCGAGCCCTATAACGACATTGCGAACTGGGCCTACGCCGACCTGCCGAAAGTGCTCCATCCCGGCGCCTCCGTGCAGTCGTTCGTGGCCAGGACCTGCGGGGATCTGCAAAACGCCCTCGCCGCGCAGAACGACAAACTGATTTTTGTCGAATCGATCATGGACGCCTGTGATGCACCCGCGCCAATCACACGCAGCAGCAATCTGGGCGCCGAACTCGACTACGGTCCACGCGGCCCGCAGCACCGTGAGGGTCTCCAGCTTCGGACCGGCGCAACACAGAGCTAGAGCAAGAACGCCGCCTCGCAAAGACTCGGGTCTGCGACGGCGGCGTGTGCAATTTCTCGCGCAACAAGCCGGCGTGGGCAAGCAGGCTCGAGCGCAGGCCATTAATGCTGCGGAATCTTCCCCCCGAGTTCATCGTCGACGAAGGCGCGCACGATATCCTTGAACGACGCGTCGCCGTGCAGGCCAAGCTGGGTCGCGCGTGCAACGTCCCACTGCGCGGGCCAGCTGCCGACGATCTTCTCGACACGCTCGTCCGCCTTCCATTCGATCCGTGCCGCGACAGCATCGCCCGCCACGTCGCGCAGCGCGGCGATCATTTCGTCGACCGTCACCGACACGCCCGGCAGATTCACCGTGCGCCGGTTGCCGAGCGCCGCGCCGTCGATTTCGCATCCGGCGACGAGACATTCGATGGCCTTACGCGGCGAGAGCAGCCACAGCCGCGTCGAACCGCTCACCGGGCACACGGCCGGCTCGCCGTTGAGCGGCTCGCGAATGATGCCGCTGGCAAACGAGGACGCCGCCGCATTGGGCTTGCCTGGGCGCACGCTGATGGTCGGCAGACGCAGCACGCGGCCATCGACGAAACCGCGTCGCGAGAAATCGTTGAGCAGCAACTCGGCGACGGCCTTTTGCGCGCCGTACGACGACTGCGGATTCAAGGCGGTGTCGTCGAGGACGACCTCGGGCAGATCGCCGCCATAGACGGCGACCGAACTCGTGAACACGACGCGCGGCCGGTGCCCGCGCTCGCGGAACACTTCGAGCAGCAGCCGCGACGCGTCGAGATTGATGCGCATGCCGAGATCGAAGTCCGCTTCCGCCTGCCCGCTGACGATCGCCGCGAGGTGGAAAATCGCCGCCGTCCTGTCGTCGATGACGCGTTCGAGCACGCTGCGTTCGGCAATGTCGCCGACTTCGACGCGCACGCGCTCGTCAGCCGGCCCCGGCGCGGCGACGACGTCGAGCAGCACCAGTTCGGTGATCGCCTCACGCTGCCCATCCGCGCCCTTGAGTTCGCCGCGTGCGAGCAGTTCGCGCGCGAGACGCTGGCCCAGAAATCCCGCACCGCCCGTGATCAGTACTTTCATGTTGCTGTGGTTCCTCAGCGTGTCGGTCGAATGCGCTCAGTTTCGTGCACGCAGTTTCGTGCCCTCAGTTACGTGCCCTCAGTTACGCGCTTTCACGTACGGCCTGATCCATCCGAGCCCATCGGAAGTGCCTGAGCGCGGCCGGTATTCGCAGCCGATCCAGCCGTCGTAGCCGAGTGCGTCGATCAGCGAGAACAGATACGGGTAGTACACTTCGCCAAGATCCGGCTCGTGCCGCTCGGGCACGCCCGCAATCTGGATATGCCCGATGCCCTTCATGTCACGCTTGAGCTTGACGGCGAGATCGCCTTCCACGATCTGGCAGTGATAGAGATCGAACTGGACTTTCAGGTTCGGCGCGCCGACTTCCGCGCAGATGGCCTGCGCGTCGTCTTGCCGGTTCAGAAAAAAACCGGGTATATCGCGCGTGTTGATCGGCTCGATGACAACGGTGATGCCATGAGCCTGGGCCGCCTGCGCCGCATAGGCAAGGTTCTTCAGATATACCTCGCGATGCGCGGCGCGCGATTGCTCCGGCCTGATCAACCCGGCCATCACGTGCAGCTTGTCGTTGCCGAGTACGCGCGCGTAGTCGAGTGCGGTTTCGATACTGCGGCGAAATTCATCCTCGCGCCCCGGCAACGACGCCGTGCCGCGCTCGCCCGCCGCCCAGTCACCGGGCGGCGCGTTGAACAGCGCCTGAGTGAGCCCGTTGTCGTCGAGGCGCTGCTTGATGTCGGCGGCCGGAAACTCATAAGGGAACAGAAATTCCACCGCCTCGAAACCGTCGCGCGCAGCGGCAGCGAAACGGTCGAGAAACGCGTGTTCGTTGTACATCATCGAAAGATTGGCGGCGAAGCGTGGCATCGAAGCGACTCCTGGAATACGGTTAGCGGTACCAGCGCGCGCCGAACACCGTGCGCAATTCTTCGAGCGCGGTGTCGTCGAGCGGCGCGGGACGCGGGTTCGTCATCAGCCACAGGCGCGCCGTCTCTTCCAGTTCTTCGAGCACGTACGAAGCCTGCGAAACGGAACGCTCCCATACGACCGGCCCGAGCCGCTCCAGCAGCACGCCGCGCACGCGGTCCGCGAGCGAGGCGATCTGTTGCGCGACTTGAGGATCGCCGGGGCGCCGGTAGCGGATCAGCGGAACGTGCCCGACCTTCATGACGTAGTACGGCGTGATGGGCGGCAGCACGTCGGCTTCGCTCCATACTCCGGCGAGCGTCAGCGCGACGAGGTGGGTCGAATGCGTGTGCACGATGCCGCGCGCGTCGCGATTGCGCTCGTAAACACCGCGATGCAGCGCCAGCGTTTTCGACGGCTTGCCGCCCGAAACCGCGTTGCCGTCGAGATCGACCTTCGCGATCTCCGCGGGATCGAGCCGGCCGAGGCAGGCGTCGGTCGGCGTGATGAGCCAGCCGTCGTCGAGCCGCGCGCTGATGTTGCCCGCGCTGCCGACGGTGTAGCCGCGCTCGTACAGACTCGCGCCCGTCAAGCAGATTTCTTCGCGAACCTTCGCTTCGCTGCCGGTGCGAATGGCCGCCGTCATTGCGCGCTTCCGTCGAGCATACGCAGCGCCTTCGCGAAGAAGTCGACTGCGCCGAAGTTGCCGGACTTGAGCGCGAGCGCAAGCGGCTCGGCAGCGATGGTGGCGGTTGCGGGCACGCCCGGATCGATCTGCTTGCCGATGCGCAGCATCTCGACGCCTAGCGCCTGCACCACCGCACCCGAGGTCTCGCCGCCCGCGACGACGAATTTGCGCACGCCGAGATCGCGCAGACCGCGCGCGATCGACGCGAGCGTGCGTTCGACCAGCTCGCCGGCCCGCGCTACGCCCAGTTCGCGCTGTGCCGCCTTCACCTCGTCGGGCGATGCCGTCGCGTAGATCAGCACGGGCTGCGGCTGCGCCGCGTGCATGTGCTCGCGCGCGAAGGCCAGCGCGTGCTCGACGACAGGCTCGCCGCGCGCCGCCGCAAGCGGATCGATGCGGAACGCGGGACGCGTTTCGCGCCATGCGGCAACCTGGGCATTCGTCGCCTTCGACGCGCTGCCCGCCAGCACCGCCGACGCGCCGTCGATACGCGGCAACTCGCCCGCATCGGCGGCCTCGGCGAGCAGACCGGCGCGGCGGAAATTCGCGGGCAACCCGAGCGCGACGCCCGAGCCGCCCGTGATCAGCGGCAGGTCCGCGCACGCCTCGCCGAGCGTGTAGAGATCGGCGTCCGAGATGACATCGGTGATTGCCATGCGCACGCCGTCGGCACGCAACGCCTCGATCGAAGCGCGCACGGCTTGAGCGCCTCGCGCCACGGCGTCGTACCGCACGAGCCCGACTCTCGAGCGCGTCTGCCGTTGCAGCACGCGCACGAGGTTCGCCTCCGTCATCGGCGTGAGCGGATGATGCTCCATGCCTGACTCGTTCAGCAGCACGTCGCCGACGAACAGATGCCCGCGATAAATCGTGCGCCCGTTCTCCGGAAACGCGGGACAGGCGATCGTGAACGGCGCATCGCCTCCATTGGGCGACAGCGCGTCGAGCAATGCGTCGGCGACGGGTCCGATGTTGCCTTGATCGGTCGAGTCGAAGGTCGAGCAGTACTTGAAAAAGAACTGGCGGCAGCCTTGCGCGCGCAGCCATTCGAGAGCGGCAAGCGACTGCGCCACGGCGTCGGCGGCGCCGATCGTGCGCGACTTCAGCGCGACCACGAGCGCGTCGGCTTCGATGTGCGTGTCGGCGCCGGGGACGCCGATCGTCTGCACGGTGCGCATGCCGCCGCGCACCAGCATGTTCGCGAAATCGGTCGCGCCCGTGAAATCGTCGGCGATGCAGCCGAGCAGCGGCTTGCCGGCAGAGGCGTTCGTGTTCGTCATGTCGTTGCGCCCTTCCCGCTTAGCGCTTCGCGGGCACGTCGATGCCCGGGAAGATCTTGATCACGGCCGAATCGTCTTCGCCGCCGTGACCTGCCGTCGAGGCCATCATGAACATCTGATGCGCAGCCGCCGACAACGGCAGCGGAAACTTCGAGCGTCGTGCGGTATCGAGCACGAGGCCGAGATCCTTGACGAAGATGTCGACGGCGGACAGCGGCGTGTAGTCGCCGTCGAGAATGTGCGGCACGCGGTTCTCGAACATCCACGAGTTGCCGGCGCTGTGCGTGATCACGTCGTAGAGCGCGTCCGGGTCGACGCCTTCGCGAAGGCCGAGCGCCATCGCCTCGGCGGCGGCAGCGATGTGCACGCCCGCGAGCAACTGGTTGATGATCTTCACCTTCGAGCCCGCGCCGTGCTGCTCGCCCAGCCGGTACACCTTGCCAGCCATCGCGGCGAGCACGTCCTCGCACGCGGCATACGCGGCGGCTGGCCCAGACGTCATCATCGTCATTTCGCCCGATGCCGCGCGCGCCGCGCCGCCCGATACGGGCGCATCGAGCAGTTGCAGGCCGGCCGCCTCCACGCGGCGGCCGAGGTCGATCGCGAAGTCGGGCGCGACCGTCGCGCACGCAATCACGACGCCGCCCGGCTTCATCGCCTCGACCGCGCCCTGCTCGCCGAACAGCACTGTTTCCGTTTGCGCGGCATTGACGACAAGCGTGACAACCACATCGCACTGCGCGCCGAGTTCGGCGGGATTCGCGCAGGCCGTGCCGCCAGCGGCGACGAACGCGTCGAGCACTTCGCGGCGCACGTCGCATGCATGAACGTCGAAACCGCCACGCAGCAGCGAACGCGCGACACCCATGCCCATCGCGCCCAGACCGATCACTCCGACATTTCTCGACATACTTTTCCTCTACGAACAGTGCAGTGCGCCGCGCATCGCGCGGGCGAACGCGTCTGCAAATTCAGCAGATACCGGCTTCGGCCAAACGGCGCGCCGCGTTGTACATGTGGGTTTGCGCGGCATTGCGCGCGGCCAGCGGGTCGCCTGCGCGGATCGCCGCGGCGATTGCGGCGTGTTCGTCGCGCACCTGGCGCGAGAAGTCCTCGCGCAGCGCCTCGTTGCGGCGCGTGATGAGCGTGCCCGCTTCCAGGTATTGATTGAGAAACGTCAGCGTCTTTAGAAAGTACGGATTGCCAGTCACGATGGCGATCGCGCGGTGAAACGCGACGTCTTCGGCAACGCCGTCACGGCCTTCGGCGACGGCCTCATCGATCTTTTTGAGCGCGCCGTCGATGGCCATCATGTCCGCATCGGTGCGGCGCATGGCGGCCTCCGCCGCGACTTCGGCTTCGATCGCACGGCACACCGCGAGAATTTGCAGCACCGAGCCGCCTTCCATCGCTTGCGCATAGTCGATGCGCAGCGGCCGGATCGCGCCATGCGCGGCCAGGTACACGCCGCTGCCCTGGCGTGGCTCGACCACGCCTTCGTTCTTCAAACGCGAGATGGCCTCGCGGATCACCGTGCGGCTGACACCGAATTCCTGGGCGAGCACGGCTTCCGTCGGCAGCTTGCCGCCACGCGCGAACGTGCCCTTGTCGATCTGTGCGAGCAGCTGTTGCGCGACGGTGTCGCTCAAAGCACGACTGGGGATTTTCTCGAACATCTCAGCAGATTTGCCATGTCATAGGGTCATCATACAAATTCGATGCGTGGGAAGGCACCAGGGTCCACCCTGAAGACGGCATGCGGGACCGAATGGTTAATGCGTCACGAGACCCGCGGCCTTCATCGCCAGGCGCAGAATCTCGACGGCGCCGATCGTCACGCACACGCTGGCGGTCCAGATCCCCATGAGCCACAGCACGCGCGAACGCCACACCCGCACGCCCAGGCCTCTTGCCTTCTCCGATTGCGTCGTCGTCATGGCAGCGCTCAGTGATAACCTTCGCCCGGCCGAACCTTGCCGCGAAACACGTAATAGCTCCACGCCGTGTACATGAGAATGAACGGCAGAATGAAAAGCGCGCCCACGAGCGAGAACAACTGGCTCTGCGGCGGAGAAGCCGCGTCCCACAGCGTAATGGAGGGCGGCACGATATGCGGCCACAGGCTGATGGCGAGGCCGCTGTAGCCGAGGAAGATGACCATCAGCGTAATGATGAAGGGCATGACCGTTGCCCGGCGCGCGAGCGAGCGCAGCTTCGCCAAAAAACCGAGGATGAGAAGCACCGGTACAGGAAGAAAGAAAAGCAGGTTCGGCATCGTGAACCAGCGGTGCGCGATGGCCGGGTGCGCGAGCGGCGTCCAGAGGCTCACGAGACCGATCGCGATCAGCAACGCCCACGCAAGCATGTACGAAAGCCGGTACATGTGCGTCTGCAACGGCCCTTCGGTCTTCATGATGAGCCACGTGCAGCCCAATTGCGCGTAAGCCGCGAGCAGCGCGACGCCGCAAAAAAGCGGGAACGGTCGCAACCAGTCGAGCGAGCCGCCTACCCACTCGTTGTCGCGCACCGGAAAACCGTCGATAAATGCACCGAGCACTACGCCCTGCGCGAATGTCGCGACGAGCGAACCGCCGATGAATGCGAGATCCCACAAATGCCGCCGGTGCTCGTGGGCCTTGAAGCGAAACTCGAAGGCCACGCCGCGAAAGATCAGCCCAATGAGCATGATGATGAGCGGCAGATACAACGCGCTCAGCACGACGGAATACGCAAGCGGAAACGCGCCATAAAGCCCCGCGCCGCCCAGCACGAGCCAGGTCTCGTTGCCGTCCCACACGGGCGCCACCGTGTTCATCATCACGTCGCGCTCCTCCTTGTCGCGCACGGTGAAGAACAGCAACCCGATGCCGAGGTCGAAGCCGTCCATCACAACATACATCATGATGCCGAATGCGATGATCGCGGCCCAGATCAAGGTGATATCGACGCCCATTGAATCCCCTCCATTTCCGTTCTTCGGGTCACTCCTGGGTCGGCGCCCGCTCGACGCGCTCGGGGGCCGCCGAAAGCGGCCGCGCCGGCGTACGCGAGCGTCCCGCGCCGCCTTCGGTCACGCGCTCGCCCTCGTGCAGCTCTGGCCCCTTGCGCACGAGCCGCAGGATATAGAGGATGCCCGTACCGAACAGCGCGAAATAAACGACCACGAAAAGCGCGAGGCTCAGGCCGAGCTGTGCGGGAGGCGTCGGCGAAGTGGCGTCCACGGTGCGCATCACGCCGTAGATCACCCACGGCTGGCGCCCCACTTCGGTCGTGACCCAGCCCGCAAGCAGCGCGATGAGGCCCGCCGCGCCCATCCATTGAGCGAAAGCCAGGAACGGACGCGACGAATACAGCTTGCCGCGCAGCCGCAGCAGGAGCGCCCACAGGCCCATCGCGATCATCAGGAGGCCCATGCCCACCATCGCGCGAAAGCTCCAGAAGACGATCGTCGAATCGGGGCGGTCTTCGGGCGGGAACGATTTCAGCGCCGGAATTTGCCGCGTCAGGCTGTGCGTGAGGATGATGCTGCCGAGCACGGGAACCTCGACGGCGAAGCGCGTTTGCTCGGCCTTCATGTCGGGCCAGCCGAAGAGGATGAGCGGCGAAGGCTGGCCCGGAATGTTCTCCCAGTGACCTTCGATCGCCGCGATTTTCGCGGGCTGATGCTCGAGCGTATTGAGGCCGTGCGCGTCGCCTACCACGGCCTGGATCGGCGCGACGATCACCGCCATCCACATGGCCATCGAAAGCGCGGTGCGGATCGGCGTGTTGTCGTTGCGGCGGCGCAGATGCCACGCCGAACTCGCGCCCACGAAACACGCGGTGGCGAGAAACGCGGCAATGGCCATATGCGCGAGACGGAACGGGAACGAGGGATTGAAGACGACGGCGAGCCAGTCGACCGGCACCGCGCGGCCATCGATGATCCGGTAACCCTGCGGCGTCTGCATCCAGCTATTGGACGAGAGTATCCAGAACATGGAAACGAGCGTGCCGAGCGCAACCATCGATGTGGCAAGAAAATGCAGGCCCCGCCCCACGCGGTTCCAGCCGAACAACATCACCCCGAGAAAGCCGGCTTCCAGAAAAAAGGCCGTGAGCACTTCGTAAGTCAGCAGCGGCCCGGTGATGCCCCCCGCAAAGTACGCAAAGCGGCTCCAGTTCGTGCCGAACTGCCACGCCATCACGACGCCCGAAACCACGCCCATGCCGAAGTTCACGGCAAAGATTTTCGACCAGTGGTAGTAAAGATCGCGGTAAGCCTCGCGCCCGGTCTTGAGCCAGAGCGCCTCGAGCACGGTCAGGAAACTCGCGAGCCCGATCGTAATGGCCGGAAAGATGATGTGAAAGCCGATCGTGAAGCCGAACTGGATGCGCGCAAGAATGAAGGCCGTCGTGTTCGAAGTATCCATGCCAGGTGCCCAATGCCAACGTATGCGCCCTGGCATGCATCCTGCGTTCCCGCCGCATGGCCGGTGCGCACAGCTAGTGTTCACTGATTCGTTGAGGACACCCACACCTGCGACGAGAGTGGGCAGCAAAAAGTACGACAAAGTCGTCGGCGACGTGGGCCGCGCCGGTCATCACAGCATACGCGGCTTCCGATGAACCGGCGATAAAGTGGGCAAGCGCGCGTGGGGTTGCGCGCCGGCGTCAAGCCCGCCCTGTTCACCTTGGTGACCGTTGCGCCCGCCGCATTCACCTTCAATATCGATCGACAACTGCAGTTCCGCTCAAGGTTTGGAATCGTCTCGTTTCGCATCGAGCGGGGTGGGCTGCCTGCCGACCCCGCAGCCTCAACCTGCCGTTCATTCGGCAAAGTCATCCACTTCGATATCGAGCAGCGCCATGCTCATCGACTTGCCGTGCGCGTCCAGCGCCAGCGAACGCGTGACGCCTCCCCCCAGCGCGTTGCCGAGCACGAAATTGAAGGCGCCGAGCAGCGGCAGTTCGTAGCGCACCACCTCGCCTTTGACCACGTCGGCGAGATGAGCCTTGACACGCTCCGGCGTCAGGACGTTGCGCAGATAGGCGTAGTGCTTAGCTTCGTAGCAGATCACGGAAATATTCAGCGTATTGCCTTTGTCGCCGGTGCGGCCGTGAGCCAGTTCACGCAGTTTCATCGCTTGCCTCGACGAATTGAAAACCCGGATCCACCTGCTCGCGTGGCAGCAACACGGACTGCACGGCGAGCACCTCGCGAGTCGTCTTCGTTACGCCCCCGCCGCCCGCAGGTCCGTTGGTGTAGAGCGTTTCGACCTCGTTGCCGATGCGCGCCGCTTCCTTCGCGTTCGCTGTGCGCCCCGCCACGCGAATACGCACTTCGTACGGCTCGTCGTGATGCGCCGAGAGCGCATCGCCATAGAGGGCATTCATGCCGATCACGTCGAAGCGCGATTCGGTCGTGTCGATGCCCGTGATCGCCAGCCGCTCCCGCACGATGTCGAGGGCGAGTCGCGCGCGCTCGACCGCGCCCGGGCCGCCATAGGAAATCTGTCCCTCTCCGATGTAGCCGTCGACATACGCAACCGACACCTTCAGCGTTCCAGTGCGAGCGCTGCCGCGTCCGCCCGTCACGCGCACGCGGTCTTGCGCCTCTTCCACGACACATGCCCCGCTGAAATCAGCGACGACATCGGGTTGAAAGTAGCGTTGCGGATCGTGAATCTCGTAGAGCAATTGTTCCTTGCATGTCGCCTCGGTCACGCGCCCGCCTGCATGCGGCACCTTCGTTACGACGACGCTGCCATCGGCGCTCACTTCGCCGATCGGAAAGCCCAGGCGCGCGAGATCCGGTACGTCCTTGTAGCCTGGATCGGCGAAATAGCCGCCTGTGACCTGCCCCGCGCATTCGAGCAAATGGCCGACGACGGTCGCCTGCCCGAGCGTGTTCCAGTCGTCCATGCGCCAGCCGAACTCGTGAATGAGCGGCGCCGTGAACAAGGATGGGTCCGCGACGCGGCCCGTCAGCACGATATCCGCGCCCGCCGCGAGCGCATCGACAATCGGCGCGGCGCCGAGATACGCATTCGCCGAAACGATGCGCTCCGTGTAGCGGCTGACATCGTCGCCGGACTCTTCGAAGCGCAGTTGGGAACGCAGGACGACATCGAGCACGTCGTCGCCGGTGACTGCGGCGATCTTCAGTCCGCTGAGTCCAAGCTCCTGCGCGATCTGCGCGGTCCTGATCGCGGCTGCGCGCGGATTGGCTGCGCCCATGTTCGAAATGATCCGCACGCGGTTGCGCACGGCGACCGGCAGCACGGCGCGCATGCGCGCGTCGAGCAGCGGATCGTAGCCGAGTGCGGGATCGCGGCGGCGCGTCTGTTGGGCGATCGCGACCGTGCGCTCCGCGAGGCATTCGAATACGAGGTAATCCAGCGCGCCGTGCTCCGCGAGTTCGACCGCGGGTTCGATGCGGTCGCCCGAATAGCCGGCGCCCGCGCCTATCCGTATGCGCTTCGATGATTCGGTCCGGTTCATGACTTCTACCACTCCTCTCTACAGCGGAAACACGCCCAGCACGACGCACGCGATCGTCATGACGATCGACGCGCCGAACAGCAGCGGAAACGTGAACTTCTGATGATCCGCAAGCTCGATTCCGCACAGGCCGACGACGAGAAATGTCGCCGGCGTGAGCGGGCTCACGGGAAAGCCGGTGGTCATCTGGCCGAGCAGCGCGGCCTGGCCGATGTGCACCGCCGGCACGCCGAGCTGCGACGCCACTTCGGCGATCACCGGCAGCACGCCGAAATAAAACGAATCGGGGTCGAAGAGCATCGAAAGCGGCATCGACAGCACGCCGAGCACGACCGGAATGTGCCCGGCAAGCGCAGGCGGCACGAAACCGACCGCCGCCTGCGCCATCGCCTTGAGCATGCCGCTGCCCTGCATGATGCCGGTGAACACGCCCGCTGCGAGCAGAATGCCCGCCATCATCAGCGCGGCGCGCGCGTGGGCGTCGATGCGCTTGCGCTGCATGTCGACGTTCGGGTAGTTCACCATCAGCGCGATGCACAAGCCCACCATGAACATGATCGCGGGCGGAATTTTCTCGCCCATCACGACCATGGTGCCGAGCACGACGATCGTCAGCACGATATTGAACCAGAAGTTCTTCGGCCGGCGCAGCGCCTGTTCCTCGGGCGTGAGTTCGCGTTTGGGCGGCGCAATCATGCCGCTGGCGGAGGAATAGCCGAGGCGCTTTTCCTCGCGCCGGCCGAGCCACCAGGCCATGCCGAACACGAACACGAGGCCGATCGCCTGGACCGGAATCAGCGGATTGAAAAGCGCCGAAATCGGCAGATGCAGCGACGCCGATGCGCGGATCATCGGCCCCGTCCACGGCAGGAAGTTGATGCCCGCCGCCATCGAAACGGCCGCCGCCAGCACGCGCTTGTCCATGTTAAGACGCTCGTACAGCGGCAGCATGGCGGGGATGGTGACGAGAAAGCACACGGCGCCCGAGCCGTCGAGGTGAATGAGCAGCGCGAGCAGCGTCGTGCCCACCACGATGCGCGTCGGCTTCGTGCCGACCGTGCGCAAGATGCGGTCGATGATCGGATCGAGCGTGCCCGCGTCCGTGATCGTGCCGAAATAGAGAATCGCGAACACGAACATGCCGACGACAGGCGCGAGGCCTTTCAATCCGTCGATGACGAACTTGCTCGTGTGCAAGCCGAATCCGCCGATCAGCGACGCGACGATCGGCACGATGATGAGCGCGACGAGCGGCGACATGCGTTTTGAAAGAATCGCGGCCAGCAACACCACGATCGTCACGAGCCCCAGCAACGGCAGCATGTTGTGTCTCCAGTCTTGTCTTTTAGTGCAGACCAGCGTAAGTTCGGCGCTGCAATAAGACAATTGAAATGAATTGATCGCAGCAATCACAGTTCATTATGGATCTCAATCTCCGCGATATTCGTGCTTTCGTGACCGTGGCGCACGCCGGCAACTTCACGCGCGCGGCGGCCCGGCTGCATTTGTCGCAACCCGCGCTGACCGTGCAGATTCGACGCCTCGAGGAAACGGTGGGCGCGCGTTTGTTCGATCGCAACAGCCGCAGCGTTGCGCTGACCCAGACGGGCCGCGAATTGCTGCCTATCCTGACGCGATCGCTAAGCGATATGGAGCAGGCCCTCAGAGATGCGCGCGCGCTCGGCGACGGGTCGAGCGGCACGGTGCGGCTCGCATGTTTGCCGACCTTCGCCGCGAGCGCGCTGCCCGAACTCATCCAGGCGTTTCGCAAGCGCGTGCCACAGGCGCGGTTTCAGGTTCGCGATGTCGTCGCGAGCGCCGTCAACGCGCTCGTGCGCAATGAAGAGGTCGATATCGGCCTGACGGGCGGCCACAGCGTCGATGCGACACTCGATATCCTGCAGACCGGCGAGGATCGCCTCGTGATCGTGTGTCCAAAGACCCACCCGCTTGCGCGCAAGCGCACGGTGACGGTCGACGACTTCGCGTCGCTGCCGCTCGTGCTGACCGCGCCGGGAACCAGTGTGCGCGCGGTCGTGGACGCCGCGCTGTCGAACGCGCGCTGCACGCCCAATATTGCGTGCGAGCCGATGTACATGATGACCGCCGTCGCGATGGTGCGCGGCGGCCTCGGGATCTCCGTTCTCCCGGAGTCCGCGCGCGAAGTGCATGCCGAGCGTGGCCTCGTCATGCGGCCGATCGACGATCCGGCGTTCGTGCGCCCGATTGCACTCGTCAAGAAGCGCGGGCGGACGCTGCCACGTGTGACCGAGGATTTTGTCCATATGGTCGCTCTTGGGGGCAAGGTGCGGGTGTGACGCGGCCTGGACGTAGCGGTCCGCCCTCTGCACAGTCGCTCCGAAAATGGCGAGCAGTCTTTCGCGTTTGTCCGGTATAGGCGGGCCGTCACAACCGGTGCGGCTCAACGACCGCTGCCGTGACCCGTTCGTACCGTTAAACGATTCGAAACCGCTCTGACGCCGCGAACCGACCTTGCCGCGATACTGGCCCGCTCGATCTGCGAGCGCTGTGGTACCCACCCGGTCAGCGTAACGATGCCGCCGCGCACCTGTACGTGAATATTCATGGAATTCAGCCCAGGATTGCGCACGAGGGCTCGACGGACGTCGCCAGCCAGCATGGTATCGGACCTCCGTCGCGCCGCGGTCGGCGCAACCGCCGCCTTTTGCGCGGACGTGTCGACAGCTGGACTTACCGGTGTTTGAGCGCTGGCACAAGGCGCGCCGCCCGCGATGGCAAATGCCAGCGCGGCACCGACGACCTGTCCTCCAAGGCGACTTCCCATGCTCCCTCCGTGTCGGCTTCCTGACGGCAACTCGCGACGAACGTTCTCGCGCGAGCCCAACAGCGCGCGCAACGCGCAACTATACGACGGACACCCAGCGTGCTCAGGTGTGGATATCGTCACTGCCCAATATAGCTTCTCGTGCCGCACACGCGAGGCCGATCGGCAGTTGGCGTGCTGCAGCGACGATTAGATGCGACGTAATCGCTCGAAATGGCGACCAAAGCAAAGCGCGGCACATGGCCCTGTTCGACGCGTCCCGAGACTGATTCGCTTCGCTGATTACCAGCCATGTAATTGGCGAGGCTCGTTTCTCTCACTAATCTGCGGTTGTCGCCTGGTCGATATCAGCGATACCTTCAACTCTCAAGGAAATACCGTGGCTCACTTCCCCATCTATACGCTCGAATCCGCCCCTGAACAATCGAAGCCCGCGCTGAACGGGCTCGCCCAGGCTTTCGGCATGGTGCCCAATATCGCTGGCGCAATTGCCGGCTCGCCGAAGCTGATCAATGGCCTCGTCGGCCTGTTTCAGCAGGCGCATGGCGGCAACTTTTCCGAAGCGCACGTCCAGACGCTGCTCCTCACCAATGCAGTGACCAATGGCGCCACCTGGCCGGTCGCATTCCACTCGTGCCTCAGTCTCAAGGAGGGCCTGAGCGAAGCCGACGTGCAGGCGATCCGCGAACGCCGCCTCCCCGAGGACCCCAAGCTCGCGGCGCTGTCGCGCCTGGCACGCACGCTGATCGAAAAGCGCGGCCATGTCGACGACGACGACATCGCTGCGTTCACCGAAGCTGGCTTCGACCGGGCACTCGTGCTTGACGTCATCCTCGTTGTCGCCGCCTCGACGATCACGAACTACACCGCAAGCGTCACCCAGCCGCCCCTCGAAGAAGTTTTCCAGCCCTACGCATGGAAGGCGTGAAGTAAGTTTGAGCGGCGGGGAGCACCACCCCGACCCGCCGCCGCTGAACGCCTTGTTCAAGCCCTTTCCCCGTCGGGAGAGGGTCTTTGATCCTCCGGTTCCTCTAGATCAGGTATAGACCACATCGGAGCTTCTCGATTACCCGTGAGGTAATTGAATCGCGCACATGCGATCGCTAAGATTCGCCTACATCCTCGGGAAACAGGAACAGCAACGGTTGCATTAGCTAAACAGGACGAGTGATCGATCGTGGAAAGACAAAATCAGGTATGCGAAGCATTGCAGCGAATCAGTGGGAAAACCGCCTTCGGTAAGAAGTGGGAAGGCATTGCGCGGGCGGTCCGGCCGCTTTCAATACGTTGGAGAGTTCAAATGGATGAACTTCATGATAAAGGGCTCTTTCATCCCCTGGTAGCAGGAGCCGCGATCTATCTCACGGAAGTGATGGCGAGTGTCGACTCGAGTATCGGGCGCGCGTTGATCGTGGTGATCGGCGGGCTAGCGCTTCAGATCTATCGCAAGCTCACGCGATGCAATTGCCGCGTCGAGTAACGCATCACACAGTGCTGCTATTTCGATAAGTATTCTTATCACAACGTATCCATTCCGTACTTAAACATTCCAGAGTGAAAACGCATCGCGCCTCCTCGGGGCCGCGGCAGAGCACCCTGAAATCAATACCGGCAAGCCCTACTGCGCACCGGGCCTGAAATTTGCGCTTTTCCAAACCTCAAGCGACTACGCTCAAAACCGGGAGTGGTGTGATGAATCAGAAACGCAGAGCGAAGATTGAAGCGGTGGCGGGCAGGCTCATTCAGGAAGTGATGACGACGGGCCTCACGTGGGATGAGGCGGTCGCTGTATTTGGCCTTGCCGCGAAGGCCACCGCGCAGACCGCGGTACGTCTGGGGGCCGGCACGCCTGCGGATTGCCTTACGGTGGCGCGCATCCGGTTCGAGGACGCGTTCGCGCAGGACGTGCGGGTGGTCGTTACCGAATCCGGCGCGCAGGAACGCCGCGTCGACCATGCGGACAATGCGCTCCTCGCGACGGCGCCCCGTCGCCAAACCGCAAAGCTTCACTGACCGCCAGACGCGATTCAGCCTCGCCGCATACGGCCGCTATGGCGTCACGGTTCACCATGCAAGGCCGCGCTACCCAGTCAGGGCCGCTCGCGTGCCGTATCGAGATCCAGCGTGCCGGCGTAGACCGCGGAGCCCATCAGGCCCGGCGTGAAACGCGAGCCCTCTTCGTGGGTCCACGCGACGGGATTGCAGGCTCTCCCCAAACGAGCTCCACGGACTTAGCGAATCCCCCGCTTGATGAGCGGAATGAGCGAGTCGATCGTCGCGGGTGTCTGCACACCGGCACCGGTGTTGATGGTCAGCCCCGCGAAGTGATAAGCCGCCGAGAGCACGCACTGCGTGACCGGCAGAAAGCCCTGCAGATAAAGCTGCTGGTCGAGTGTCGCGGTGATGAATTTGCTCTGCAGCCCGGAAATCGTGGCGGGCGCCAGATCGATGCCGCCCACGACGATTTGCCCCGGCTTCTTGCCAGCCTGCTGGAGCGCCTGCGGAATGAACCCGGTCACGCCGCCGTGCTGGGTGCCGATCGCCTTCAGATCAGGATGCGCCTGGATAAAGGCGACCAGGATCGGCACGGCGAGCGATGAATCGGAATCCACCTGCGGCGAGATATTGAGCCGGGTCACCTTCACGCCTGCCTTTTCCAGCGTCTCGGCAAGGCCGCGGTCGGACTGGCTGCGCACACTCTCGTTGAAGACACCGTATTCGAGCGCCTCGTCGCCCTTCTTGAGCCCGGCCCCCAGCATGGCCTGCGCGGTGATCTGCCCGCCCACGTAGAGTTCGACGCCGGCGTAGCCGAAGCCTTTCGCGTCGTAGAGCTTCTGGTTGTCGGGAAGCGGCGTATTGCCGACCGTTACGATAATGCCCTGGTCTACCGCCTGCTTGATCAGCGGGGCGAAGGCCGGATCGCCCGGATGGCCCATGATGCCTATACACGTCGGCTTCGCCGCCATCGCCTGGCGAAACTGCGCAAGCATCGTCTCCGGGCTCCATGCCGAGAACTGCTCGATCACCTTGATGCCGAAGGCGTGCCCCGCATCGGCAGCCCCGGTCTGACGCGGCAGCGTCGCGCCGTCGCCGGGATTTCCGCCCATCTGCATATACATCGTCATACCGGCGCCGAGCTGGCCCGGCGTGGTCGGTTCAGTGGCACGGGCAGTCGGCGCGAGGCCGAACGCAAGCACGCTCGCCCCCAGGAGGAACCCAGTCATGATCTTGTTCATTTCCGCTCCTATCTCCTGATTTAACGGCTTTAGCGCCGCCCAAGCCTCAATCTTTCGCGCAATGCGCGCAGCCTGGCGGGATTCTCGACCAACAGATGCAGGATCACGGCGACGATGAACACCACCCCTTCGATCGCCTGAACCCAGAAACCGGCGATACCTGTCGCAACGATTCCTGCCTCCAGCATGCCAATCACGAACGTGCCGAAGAAAGTCCCCACGATCGTCGCCGTGCCGCCGAACACCGAGGTTCCGCCGATGAACACACCGGCCAGCGCCGGCAGCAGGTAGCCTTGCCCCTGAGTCGAGAAGTAGTTCAGATTCTCGAGCGTGAGCAGGACCGTGGCGAAACCGGCCAGCACCCCCATCAGCGTGAACAGTTTCACCGTCTCGCGCAGCACGTTGATGCCCACGACCTTCGCCACGTTGCGGTTGTCTCCGATGAACAGCACGTGCTCGCCGAAACGGTGGCGATTGAGGATGAACCACATGAATACGGCGAGGCCGAGTGCCCAGAGCGCTTGCATCGGGATCAAACCGAACAGCGTGCCCGTGAATACGGCATAGGCTGAACCGCTGGCGAGCTGCTGCAGCGCATAGGAGAGCCCGCCGGAAAGGATCGACGCCACACCGGCCCAGAGGAACTGCGTGCCGATCGTCACGATGATGGACGGCATGCCGACCACCGCGACCAACACCCCGTTCACCACGCCGACGAGCGCGCCACCCGCCAACGCCGCAATAATGGCGAGCCAGGCGGATCCGGTGGTGTTCACGCACCAGGCGAACAGAAAGCCCGAAAATGCCATCACTGAGGGGAAAGACAGATCGATCTCGCCCGCAGCAATCACCAGCGTCAACCCGATCGCCAGCACCGCCAGCGGCGGCACGGTGGTCAGGAAGGAGAAGTAGATTGGCCAGCCCAAGAACACGCGCGGTGCAGTCGCCATGAACAGACCGACCACCAGCGCGAACACGACGAGGCTCGGCAATCCCTCCATGCGCGCAAAACCCGGCAGGCGCAAACCCACCAGGCGCACCGCGCGCTTTTCCTTGACCGGATCGCTCACGTCCTTGTCCCCGCAACCGGCGCCGGTCCGTGCCCGCTTTGCTGTAGCGAAATCAGGAATCGCGTGAGGGCTTCGAGGCTCATCTCGCCTGATTTGATATCCGCGACGATCCGGCCACGATCGAGCACGACCAGCCGATCGGCAAGCTCATGCACATGGGCCAGGTTGTGTTCAATGTAGATGCAGGCGCGGCCGGACTCCTTAATGAAGCGCACGAAGTCGAGAACCTTGCGCACCTCGCTGATGGCAAGCGCCACCGTAGGTTCATCGAGAATGATGAGATCGCTGTCGAAATACATCGCCCGTCCGATCGCGATGCCCTGGCGCTCGCCACCCGAAAGTTTCGCAATCAACGAATCCGCATCGATCCCGACGCCGCGAAAACCGAGCTGTTGCTTGAGAATATCGTTGGCGATGCGCCGTTCTTCGGCGACATTGATAAATCCGAACCGGTTGGTGATCTGGCGGCCGACAAAAAAATTACGCCACAGCGGCTGCTTCTCGCCGAGCGACTTCTCCTGATAGACCGTCTCGAAGCGCAACCGATGCGCCTCGCGCACGGAAAAGCGGCTCCAGTCGACCTCCTCGTCGCGGATGAACAGCTTTCCCGTGCTCGGCCGCACGACACCGGTCAGTACCTTGATGAGCGTCGATTTACCCGCGCCGTTATCGCCGATCAGGCCGACGATCTCATTGCGGCCGATGGCGAGGTCGATGCCGGAAAGCGCGCGTATCTTGCCGTAGGACAGGCTGATGCCCTGCGCGCGTACGATATGCCGCCAGTCGCTCGCAGCGCGCGCGGCATCGCTCGCTGTCACGCTACGCTCCAGCGCGAACGATCCACCGGGATGTTGTGTACGACGATAGCCATAAAACTTTCCCCTTTGCTTATCGATCGCCGCATCAACTTACATTGGAAAGTCTCTGGAATATAGTAAGACTAACAGTCAAAGTCTAGTTCAAGAATCGCCTCGCGAGACCGCTTATTTCATCGGGAAATTACTAGTCCTGGGCATCCAATGAGCGGAATGTAAGGGATTCAGGCACGCCCACGATTGATAGCAAACTTCGCGCATGCGATTCGATACGGCGGCTGGTGCAGGAGGCACGACAGCACCGTTCGCTACATCGGCATCGAGGTCGACAACGAGTTTGAGATGGTCAACAATCACCGGGGCCGCCTATGCCAGTTTCCACCGCCACGAATGAATCAACCTGACTTCACGCTTCGCGCAGCGACGCCCGCCGACGAGCCTTTTCTGTTCGAATTGCGCAGGGCAACGATGACCGAGCACCTGAAACGTGCTGGGGAATCCACCGACGAGCACGCGCATTGGGAGCGTCTGCGCTACCGCTACAACGACGCTTATGTCATCTGTTGCGGGTCGGAAAAACTCGGACTCTTCAAATTCTTTCGCGACCCGGACGCATGGACCATCGTGCAAATCCAGATCCTCCCCGAACATCAGGGTCGCGGTATCGCGGCCCATCTGCTCGGTGATTTTCTACGGCAGGCGGACGACGCTCGCGTACCCGTCAAGCTCAGCGTTCTGAAGGGAAATCGGGCGATAAGCCTTTACCAGCGCTTCGGGTTTCAGGTGGTCGATGCGACTGACACGTCGTTGCAGATGAGGCGGCGGTAACGCCGCCCAAAGAGGCACTTGCGTCCGCTTCCTGCAGCGTCGCCCCGACAGGCCGATGGCGGTCGCGTGCCGAGAGCACCTGCGATGCGGTCGGTTGCCGGCCGAAGGTATCGGGCGCAAGCCGGCAGTGTCCACATGGCCTGGGCCCCAAGCCCGCCCAGGCCGCCCCCACTTCAGTGCATATCGCCAACGGCAACACGTGCCGACAACGCGTTCGTATCGCGCGACGACGACGCGGCGCGGATCTCGTAGCTTCCGCCATGCACCTGCCACGAGTGTGTCGTGACGTTCCAGGTCGCGAGGCGCTGCGCCGGGACGACGACGCTCACCTGTTGCGATTGCCCAGGCCGCAAGGCGACCTTCGTCCATCCCACGAGGCGCTGCGGCGGCTCGCCGAGTCCCGGCGGCAGCGTGGCGTACACCTGGGCGACTTCGGCGCCGGCACGCGAGCCCGTGTTGGCGACGGTGAACGTGGCGATCACGTTGCCGCCCTGATCGGTACGCGTCCTGAGCCCCGAGTACGAGTAAGTCGTATAGGAAAGACCATAGCCAAACGGGAACAGCGGATCGATGGTTTTCGCATCGTACCAACGGTATCCCATCAGGAGTCCTTCGCTATAGACGACGTTCAGGTTGTTGGGGTCGATGGTCGGCTGCGGCAGATCGGCTTCCTGGCGCGGGAACGTGATCGGCAGCTTCGCGGACGGATTCACGTCGCCGAACAGAATGTCCGCGATCGCCTGGCCGCCTTGCACACCGGGATACCACGCTTCCACGACGCCGTGAACGCTACCGAGCCACGGCATCGTGACGGGGCTGCCATTCTCCAGCACGACGATGATCCGTTTGGCCTTCGCAGCCACCGCGTTGATCAGCGCATTCTGGTCGTAAAGCTGATTGCTCGGGTCCGCCTTGTTGTCCGGCAAGGACAGGTTCGCCAGATCCGTGCCCTCGCTTTCCCACTGCGTGGCGAACACGATCGCGACATCGGCGCTGGCGGCCGCGCCGGCCGCGGCGGAGGCGTTCGTGCCGTCGAAATACGTCACCGTGGCCTGAGGCGCCTTGGCCTTGATCGCGTTGTACGGCGAAGACTTGTACCAGGTCGCGCAGCTCGAAAGCAGCGGATTGCCGGACTGGCACCCCGACACGGCATTGCCGTCGGCCGCGGGCACGCCTCCCGACCCGCCTCCGGACATCACGCCGACATCGGCATGGCCCCCGATCACCACGATCGAGTGGAGGCCGCCAGCGGCGAGCGGAAGGACCGGCTGGTTGCTGCCGGATGCCGTGCCATTCTTCAGTAGAACGATGGACTCGTGCGCCACCGCCAGGGAATCACGATTGCCTGCCGTCTGGTCGACCGAGCCGCCGGGGGTGGGCGGATTGTCCATCACACCGAGGGCGATCATGGTGCGCAGTTTGCGAAAGACCATGTCATTGAGACGAGCGACCGGAACGGTACCGGCCTGGACCGCGGCCTTGAGCGCGCTGCTGAAATACGACTGAATGCCGAAGCCCGCCCCAGCCGTGCCGAGATCGCCTGGCTGCTCTTCGTCGAGACCCGCCATAGCGGACGCGACAGTACTATGGTTCGCCGTCCAGTCCGACTGGACTTTGCCCTTGAATCCCCACTCCTGCTTCAGGATGGTCGTGAGGAGTTCCGGGTTCTGGCAGGCATACACGCCGTTGACCAGGTTGTACGAGCACATCACGTTGCCAGGATGCCCCTCGCGCACGGCAATCTCGAAGGCGAGCAGCTCCGTTTCCCGCATCGTCCTTTCGTCGACCACCGAATTGCTCGTCATCCGGTTCGTTTCCTGATCGTTCATCGCGTAGTGCTTCACCGTTGCGATCACGTTCTGCGACTGCGTGCCCATGGGTGCGCGCGGCGCTCATCGTGCCGGTCAGGACCGGGTCTTCGCCCATGTACTCGAACGTGCGGCCGTCGCGCGGTTCACGCGCCAGATTGACGCCGCCACCCAGTCCTTCCGCATAGCCGAGCACCCGCAGTTCGCGGGCAATGCGCGCCCCGTAGGCCCCCGCGAGCGCGACGCGTCCCAACTCGAGGCGAGCCCGATCGGTGCGGGAAACGCCGTGGGGTTTGCCTTAGCCCTGCGCCGAGTGCCGTTTCGCCGTTACCTTGCAGGCAGTTTACGAATCTTCGCGCCGGCTCACGTCGCCCGGGCAGCGCTTCATGCCGATTCGCTATCCGGCCCCACCGGGCCGTTTGAGGATTGCAGCAAGGATGCTAAAGTCACCAGCTACCAGCGGTTAGCCTAGGCGACGTTTCTCCGTTCCATGGTGTCTCCCATGACGACCGATCAAAAGACCGTTTCAAACGTCCTTGCCCAACTCTCGCTCAAATCCGCCGTTGAACACGGCATGTCGCCGCACGATTTCACGCGCCTCACCGGCATCACCGAGGCCGAACTTGCCCATCCGGACGGGCGCATCCCCGCTCACAAGCACATTGCGATGCTCAATCTGCTGGAGCCTGGCTACCAGGCTTCGGAGCGGCTCGAAATTTTTTCCAGTTATTCCTTTCGCGCCCCTATCAGCACGTTATTGGCCATCGTCACGAACAGCCCCACGTTGATGAAAGCTTTCGAACAGTTTCTGCGCTACCGGGTGTTGATCGGAAATGTCGATACCGTGAAGGTCAAGCGGTCAGGCCACACGTTCGAATTCGAGTACGTCCTGGACGGCCCCCGCAAAAGCTCATCCAGCGCCTTCTACAATTTTCTGCTGCTCATTCGCCTCGCCGAGCAGTACAACGACGACGAGCCTTATCCCATTCAGATCGAGCTGACTGGCGACGCGTTTGCGCCCGTCTCCCAACTCTCGCACCTGTGTGGCGCGACGGTGAAATTCAGGCAGAGCCGCAACCGCATGCTGATGAAAACCGGGGTGGCGGACCTCCCGTATCGCAAGTACAACGAGATCACCGAAAACATTCTCTGCGGGCAGGCCGATGCCGATATCCGACGCTTCGTTGTGGGCCATTCGTTTTCTTCGAGAATTGAAGATTTCGTGACGAAGATGATTCGCGAGGCGCATGCCGGCCTGCCGTTTGCGAACCCCATGGAGGAAGTCTGCGGCCGCCTCGGCATTTCACGCTCGACCCTGCACCGGCGCTTGCAGGGTGAAGGGACGAACTTCCAGGCGATCCTGTCCCATGCGCGGCTCGAGGAGGCAAGGCGGTTGCTGCCGCTGGCCGATTATTCGGTTGCCGCGGTGAGCGATCTTCTCGGCTTCTCTTCTCCCTCCGCGTTCTCACGTTTCTTTCTCGAGAACAGCGGCAAGTCTCCTTCGCGCTACAAGTTGGAAAACTGCAGGTTCTAGTGAGCTTTCTGGACAGACTGCGCCTGCGCTGCCCGCCATCGAACCGAAAGGCGATGGGCGGGATCGATGCGCGGTCACCGGCTGCGGTCTCCGGGACAAACATAAAAGCATGCCACGCGTCAATCTGGAGTCCACGAGGCAATGAGTACTTTTCCCTTCGTCCCCCTTTCGGGAGAAAAAGCGGACTGCGACGCGTTCATTGGCGAGGCGCCGGTGTTTCGCCAACTGGTCAGGATGATCGATCGCGTCGCGCCCACCGATCACGCCTTGCTCATCATCGGGCCGACGGGCTCGGGCAAGGAACTGGTCGCGCGGCGCGTGCACGCGCGCAGCCTGCGCCGCGATCAACCGTTCGTTGACGTCAACTGCGGGGCGATTCCCGAGCACCTCGTCGAAGCGGAACTGTTCGGGCACGTCAAAGGCGCTTTCACCGGCGCGGGCGAGAGTCGTTCCGGACTCTTGCAGCAGGTCGGCAAAGGCACGCTGCTGCTCGACGAAATCGGCGAGCTGCCGCTCGCGCTGCAGCCCAAGCTGCTGCGGGCGCTGGAAACGCGGACGTTCCGCCCGGTCGGCGCCTCGTCGAGCGTGCGTTTCGAGGGGCGCGTGGTCGCCTCGACGCACCGCGATCTGCGCGAACTGGCCCGCCAGGGGCTGTTTCGGGAGGACCTGTTCTACCGGCTCGCGGTGTTCGTGCTGGCCGTGCCCGGGCTCGACCAGCGCGTCGAGGACATTCCTGCGCTCGCCGCCCATTTCGCCTCGCAACAGGAGCGCCGCATCGAGTTTTCGCCGGCTGCGCTGCGGCGGCTCGGCCGGCACGTCTGGCCAGGCCACATCCGGCAATTGCGCAACCTGGTCAGCCAGTTGAGCGTGCTTGCCGAAAAGCCGCTGATCGAGGAAGACACGCTCGAACCGTTTCTGCTCAGCGAAACGGCCGGATCGGTTTCGCGCGCCGCGCTCGCGGACATGCTGCTGCAACTCGAGGGAGGCGACAAACTCGCCGCCGCCGAAGACCTCCTCATCGACCGCGCGCTGGAGCGGACCACGGGGAACAAGAGCGCCGCCGCGACCTTGCTCGGGGTGGGCCGCAAGACGGTCGAGCGCCGCCTGAAGTCGCGCGAGGAACACCACCGCGAAGCGCACAAGAGTCTCGAACATGCGATGGCGCTGGTCGATGCCGCGCGCTTCGCCGAGGCTATTCCTCATTTGCGGCGTTGCCTCGACGTGCTGCGGACGAGCCGTGAAGAGGCCGGCGCGCGCCGCGCCCAGTTCGATGCCTACCGGCTGCTCGGCATTTGCCTGCGCAGCGTGCACGGCTGGTTGTACGCAGAAGCCTCGGCCTGCTACGCGGCGGCGCTAGAGGTCGGAGAAGGGATCTGCGAGCCGGGCGAAATCGCGGCAATCCAGTTCGGCGTCTGGACCACCCAGTTGACGACGCTCCAGCTCAAGCAGGCGCGAGCGAGCGCACAGGAGATGCTGCAGCGGGCCCAGAACAGCGGGCACCGCGTGTCGCTCGACGAAGCGCACGTCGCCATGGCCAACACGCTCTACTGGCTAGGCGACAGCGAAGAAGCCCTTGCCTGCCTCGCGCGCGGCAATCTGCTCAACGTGACGCGAGACGATGTGCGCACGGGTTCGCAGAGCATCGATCTGGCAAGCCTCGCGTTGACATTCGAGGGGCTGGCCGCCTACCAGATCGGCGAGTTCGGGCAAGCCCGGCGCGCGATGGATATGCTGATCCTGCGCGCGGGCGAGCCGGGCGCGCACGCATTGGCGCACGTTCTCAACCTGCAGGGCGCCGCGTGGCTGGCTTCCCTGTTCGACGATCAGCGGCGGCGGCCGCTCGCGAGCGAACTCGAATCGGTGTCGATCGCCAACGGCTTCCCTTTCTATCGGGGCATGGGTCAGATCCTGCGCGGCGTCGATCTCAGCGCGCAAGGCTTGAACGCGGAAGCCGAAGCCGTGATGCTCGACGGTTACGACAACCACATGGTCTGCAACGGCGGCGCGCTGTTCCATTCCTTCAAGATGTGGCAGCACGGCGAACTGCTGCTGCGATCCGGCCGCGCGAAGCAATGCGAAACGATGCTGGCCGCCGCAGTCGACGAAATCCTCGCGCGCCAGGAGCGCGCCCACCTTGGCGAGCTGCTGGTCACCCGCGCGCGGGCGCAGTGGGCGCTCGGCGATCTGACGTCTGCCGAGCAGGGATTGCGCACCGCCCTTTCGACGGCGCTCGCGTTCGGTTCGGTGCCCGCGCGCGTGGACGCCGCGCGCTATCTCGCCGACCTCCTGCGCGCCACGGGTCGCACGAGCGAAGCGATTGACACGCTCGCCCGCGCGTTGCGCGATCAATCGGCCGATTCGACCCGCCGCGTCGCGGACGCTATCGCGTTGCTGGCCGAACTGCGCCATGAAGCGTTTTCGGGCCCGGGCGACCACGGGCCCGCTGCAGCCCGCTAAGCCCGCAAGTCGCGCCACGACCTGACCGAAGCCAAGCCACCCCGGGAACTGGACGGAATCGTCCATTCCCGGCGATTTACGCGGTCGAAATCGTCCTGTGCCGCCCTGTTGCGCGCAGCCCTGAGCCGTCACGACGGGGCCGCGCAGCGTTGGCGCGATCGTTGCTTGCAGTCGAACATTCGGGACCAGAAAGAACGCCGACGCGCTCATCAAATCACGCCGGGGTGGCGCTGTGGAGCGCAGTACGCAATCCGCGTGGATGGCGAATAAATTCGACGGCAAGGCAAAAACAATGACACCTGCAATTGAACAGGAAACATCGCAGCATCCGCAGTCCGCCAGTCAAAATACGATGCGTGTGACCACACGCGAGGACGCGAAAAACGGGGCACAGCCAGACAGTCCGTATACGGCGAAAAATCTCGACGGCGCCATCACGCATCTTGAAATCGCCATCGCCTTCGACGGCAACATCGCCGTGTTCGGCCGTCGCTACTGGCTCGATCGCGTCCAGCGCATTGCGTCCACACCGGAGATCATGCCCGCCCAGGCCCGGCGGCTTCGGCACTTGCTGGATCAGCTCGAGCACGCATGAGCGCCCGAACCACCCTGACGCAGGCGTCAGTCAATGGGCAGGTCCGAAGAAGGCCTGCGCACCTTCCGATGGGGTCAGTCCGGCGGCGAAATAGCCTTCGAGGCGCTCGGCCTTGGCGTCGTCGAGCAGGAACGGCGGACGCACGAGCCCTTGCGCAATGGCGTGGTCGTACCACCGGCTCATCCACTCGCGCAGCTTCGTTTCATAGGGGGACGGCAATTCGTCTGGCGCGATCTCTTCCATGCGCAATCTCCGCTCGCGGCCTGCCTGCCGCTATATTCTTGTGGCGACACGTGCTGCGCCCATCGAAGGACGCAGGATATCGGGTGGAAACACTTGCCATCCACGGTCGGGATGGCGGAAGAAAAACAGCGCGCGCGGTCCGTCCGCTGTCTGCGCCTCGATGAACACGCTCGCGATCCGCCCGGACTGCGAACGATGCACCGTCACGACCCGCACTGTCTGCCTGCTGGTGGGGTTCAGCCACTTCACGACTGCTGCCCCCAACGACTGCCGCACCGCCATCGCCGTCCCCCCTTCATGTGAAATCATCGTAGACAGCCGTTAAACCGGCCGCCATCGGGACGGGTAGATAGATCCCTCGGGATTGTCTGTTTCGTTTGTCAGGATTTCCTTCTCGCCGTGCGTGGCCGCGCGTCACTCGCCGACCAGCCCATGCCGGATCGCATAACGGATCACCTCCGCGTTGTTGCCCAGCCCGAGCTTTTGCATCAGCCGCATCTTGTGCGTGCTGATCGTCTTGGCGCTGAGCGCGCACGCGTCGGCGATATCGTTGATGCTCTTGCCCGACGCCAGCATCTGCAGCACCTGGAACTCGCGGTCCGAGAGCACCTCGTGCGGCGGCACGTCGCCCGAATGCTTCTCGAACACCATGGCGTCGACGAGTTTTGGGTCGATGAAGCGCCCGCCGTCCGCGAGCTTGCGAATCGCGGCCAGCAGCACTTCAGGATCGCTATCCTTCGTCACATAGCCTGTCGCGCCGGCCCGCAGCGCTCGCGACGCCACCTGGGCTTCGTTGTGGATGCTGAGCACGAGCACCGGCAACGCAGGTTCCTCGGCGCGCACGCGGCGGATCAGATCGACGCCGCTGATGCCAGGCATCGTCATGTCCAGCAGCAAGAGATCGACTTCGCAGGTCCGCAGCTTTTCGATCACCTCCGAACCCTGCCCGGCCTCCGCCGTCACGACCATGTCGGCCGTCGTCGCGAGGATCTGCTTGAGTCCGCCACGCACGATGGCATGGTCATCGGCGATGAGTATTCTGATCATGGGGGTCTTCAAGCGGAACGTGGATCGAAATCGTGGTGCCCGTCGCAATGCCTATGGTCAGGTCTTTGCAGGGCTGACTGTCGATGCTCAACGTACCACCAATCAGCCTCGCGCGCTCAGTCATGCCAAGTAGACCGTATGCGTACCTCGCATACGCGGCGGCGACGTCGAAGCCGCGGCCGTCGTCGCGCACACGCAAGTCGAGCGAGCCTGGCCCGGTGGTGAGCGTGACCTCGACGCGCTGCGCCGCCGCGTGGCGCGCGACGTTCGCCAGCGCCGCCTCGACGATCCGGAAGAGCGCCGTGGCCTGCATGTCCGACAAGACGGGCTCGCCGCTTGTCATGTGCAGCTCGCACGGGGTCGCGTTGTGCCGGCTCCATTGGCTGGTCAGCCATTCGAGCGCCGAAACGAGGCCGAAGTTGAGCGCAGCGGGCCGCAAGTGGCTTGCCACGTTGCGGACCATCCAGATCGTGCCTTCGACCAGTTCGCGCATGTCGTCGGCCCGGCCGACGGCCTCGGGGTCGTCAGTGAGCCGCATCCGCAGCAGCGAGACATCCATTTTCAGCGCGGTCAGCAACTGCCCGAGTTCGTCCTGAATCTCCAGTGCACTGCGCTTGCGCTCGTCTTCCCGAATCCCCTCCAGATAAGCCGACAGCGCCCGCTGCTGCTCGCGCGAGCGCACGAGTTCGTCCTCCACGCGCTTGCGTCCGGAAATATCGTGCAGGCCCACGTAAATGGCCGGTGCGCCATCGTAGTTCGACAGCCGTGCCGTCGCCATGGCCCAGAACTGCGTCCCGTCCGGCCGGCGCAGTTTCACTTCCGCGTCGCCGAAGCTGCCTTGGGCCGCGAGACAGCGCAGCAGTCTTTCGCGCTCCAGCGGATCGACGTAGAAGTCGACGATATTGACGTTCGCGCGGGCCGCCTCATCGAGGCGCAGCAGTTCGCGAAACTGGGCGTTGGCATAGAGCAGATGGCCGTCGGGCATCGAGGTAATGCCCATGGCCACCGGGCCCGATTCGACGATCGCGCGAAAGCGCGTTTCGCACGCGTTGAGGCCGCGCTGCTGCATGACGAGTTGCCGGTGGGCCGAACGCAACGCGATGTGGGTGCGGACCCTGGCCATCAGTTCCTCGACTTGCACAGGCTTGCGAACATGGTCGGCTGCGCCGGCGCTGAGGCCATCGGCCAGGTTTCGATGATGGCCTGCCGGCACCATGAGGACCACGGGAATATCGCGCGTGCGCGCGTCCGACTTCAGACTGCGGCAGGTGGCCAGGGCCCCCACGCTGGCGGCCTCTGAATCGAGCAGAATCAGTTCGGGCTGGGAGACGCTCGAACGCTCCACTACCTCGAGGCCGCTGTTCGCGGCGAGCACCTCGAAACCCTCCCATACGAGGTGATCGGAGATCAAACGGGTCTCGTTCGGCGTACCGCCCGCGACCAATATCGTGCAGGGGTTCGTGGCCTGCGAGTCAGTCATCTTGCCCACCGTTGCTCCGGCCCTGGTTACTTAGTTTTGTCCTCGTCGCCAAAGCCATGGCCCTTCGGCAACCCGCTATCACGTATGCAGGTAATACGGATTGCGCGCCCGGTTAGCCCTCCATGCTCCAGGTGCCCTACGTAGCGAACGAATGCCCCGCGGAAATTTCCGCACGGTCGATCAGTTCGTCGAGACTGCGTGCGAGTTCGCCGAGCGCCGATAATGCGTATAGATCGAGTTTCTCCGCATGGTTGCGGCGCAAGTCTTTCATGCTTTCCTGCAATCGCCGTATCGAGTCCGCGCGGCTGTCCGGCAACGGCCAGCAGTGCATCAGATAAGCCAGCGGCATGAGATTGCGGGATTCGCACCACGTATCGAACAGGCGCATGCAGATCGAGTTCACGTCCTGCACCCGCGCCTTACGGTCGCCCCACTCGGAAATCATCGCGCATCGCCTCTGCAGCTTCGAAATTATGCTGACCTCATGATGAGCCCGCCAATGATCGCGTGCAGTCGTCTTCGACTGCAAACGGTAAAGGGGATTCCTGAATTTCGCGTCAGGAAATCCTGAATGGCGGACTTCGACCGGCAAGCGCACCCTTGAATGTCCGCCGCGCATTACGCTCCTCGCCCGAAGTAAAGCGGATTGTCGGCGAGATTACGTCGCGTTATGCTGCGCGACTGCCGCTTCGGTTCCACACAATGCCGCGCATGGCATACGCTGATTTCGTATGAACAGAAGACAGATGATCGCGCAATGCGTCGGTACAGGCGTGAGCCTCATAACGATGCGGGCGACCATGGCGTTGCCGGTCAGCCGAGCGCCAGCAAGCGTCGTATTCCTGAATCCCGGCGAAAGCGTGGAACACGATACGGGCCAGCACTGGCAACTCGTCTCGCGCTTCATGGCAGCGACTGCAAGACGTTTCGGCATGCAGCTGGAAGTGCTTTACGCGGAGCGCGATCATCTGCTGATGCTGCGCCAGGCCGAGTCAATAGCGGCGCGTGCAGCGGCGCCCGACTATGTGGTGATCGTCAACGAAAAGATGGCCGCGCCCCAGATGCTGAAAACGCTGGCGCGCTCGGCCGCCAAAGTGCTGTTGATCCACAACGATCTGACCGAAGCCCAGCGCGCCCAGACTGGCAACGAGCGCGAACGGATCGCGAACTGGATCGGTACCGTTATCGCCGATGCCGGCCACGGCAGTTTTCGCCTCATGGATTACCTGATCCGTTTGAACGGCAGCGGGCCCGCCCGCGTGATCGGCATCACCGGCGACCCCGCCACGCCGGTCTCCGCTGAACGCGCCGCCGGAGTGCAAGCCGCGCTGACGCGCCGGCCGCAGGACCGCATCGATCAGCTCGTCTATGGCGACTGGAGTTTCTCCGACGGCCGCAACAAGGCGCGCGTGCTGCTCTCGCGCTACCCCGATGCCAATATCCTTTGGGCTGCCAACGATACGATGACGCTTGGCGCATTGAGTGCGGTGCAGGAACGGCATCTGTCCACCATCGTCGGCGGCCTCGGTGCGCTGCCCGAAGCCGTGGCTGCGGTGATTCGCGGCGAGCTGGCCGCGATCGTTGCAGGCGACCAGTTCATCGGCGCCTGCGCGATGGTCCTCATTCACGACTACCATTACGGCGCGGACTTTGCGCAAGTGGGCGGTCCGCGTCAGCGGCTCGACTATTTGAAAGTGCTCGACAGCAGCGACGCCGGGCGCTACGCCGAGATTTCCTTTCAAGGCCGCACGTCCCCCGACTTCAGCGGCTTCTCACGCATTCAAAGCGGGCGTGCCGGCGCATACGCGTTCGATCTCGACACCCTGCTCAATTCCGCTTCAAAGGCCGCGTGATGCTGCAAACCCTTTTGCGTGCACGCTTCCCACGCAGCCTGCATGCGCAGCTCATCCTCTCGCTGCTGGTGCTCTGTACGCTGGTGGCGGGCACGTCGGCTTTCTTCCTGCTGGAGCATGCGCGCGAACGCCGGATCGCGGAACTCGACGAGCGTGCGAACCGCATTGCCGACCTCCTCAGTCAGTCGCTTGCGCAGCCGCTCTGGAATGTCGACCGCGAGGCGATCGCGCGGCAGTTGAATGTGCTCAAACCGAATCCGGAGGTGGTGAGCTTCACCGTGACCGCGACCAATTATGGCGTGCTCGCCGACGCGAACAACGCGCCGATGCCTGCCCCGCAGGAGCGCGTGATTCGGGTGCGGCCGATAGAATACACGCCGCCCGGCGCCGCGCCGCCCGAAAAGATCGGCGAGGTACGCGTGATATTGACGAGTGCCGCCGCCGATCGCGGTTTCGAGGCCGCGCGCGCGGCGGTGCTGGCAACAGTCGCGCTCGTGCTCGCCGTGGTGTACGTCACGACCTTTCTGCTCATCAAACACCTGGTGCGCGAGCCCATCCGGCGCCTGGAGGAAATGGTCGACCGCATCGCGTGCGGCGATCTTGATAGCCGCTGCGCCATCGAATCCAGTGTAGAACTGGGCCGGCTCGCCGCGCGCGTGAACGTGATGGCGGAGCGGCTGCGCGAGTCGACGGCATCGCTCAGGGAGAGCGAGCGCAAGTACCGCAGCATCATCGAGAACTCACTCGAAGGGTTTTTCGTCCTCGATCGCAACGGCAAGCTCTGCGACGCCAATCCCGCGATGGCGCAACTGCTCGGCTATCGCGACGTTCGGGGCATGATGACGGCGCGAGGCAACGACGCGAGCGTAGTTCATGCTCCGCTACAGCCGTTCACCAGCGGCAAAACCGCCCAACTCTTTGCGATGCTGCAACTGACCGGCAAGATCGGGGGGCTGGAAATCGAGCTGACCCGCGCCGACGGCACCGCGGTGTGGTGTCAGCTCAATGCCCGCGGCATACGTTACGACGTCGAGGGACCCCAATGCATCGAAGGACAGTTGACCGATATCTCCGGCCGCAAGCAGGCGATGGAAATCCTCACACGCCATCGCGATCAGCTCGAGGAGGAAGTGCGCGAACGCACGCGAACCGAGCAGCTGCTTCGGCACTCGCGCGAACAGTTGCGCCAGCTTTCGTCCCATCAGGAGTCGATCCGCGAAGAGGAGCGGCGGCAGATCGCCATGACGATCCACGACGAACTGGGCCAGTTGCTCACCGCGATCAAGATCAACGTGTCGCTGCTCAAGCTCGCGCTGAGCCAGGGCGCCGAGTGGCAACAAAAGGTGGGCGACATCGGCGGGCTGGCTGAACGCACCATCGACATCGTGCGCAACGTCGCGAGCCACCTGCGGCCGGCCGCGCTGAACTTCGGCCTCCTTTCGGCGCTCGAATGGCTGGTTCAGGACTTCGCGCGCCACAGCGCAACCGTCTGCACGTTCCGGCTCGAAGGCCGCGAACCGTCATTGAGCGACGACCGCGCGACGGCGGTGTTCCGCATCGTCCAGGAGGCGCTCACCAACGTCAGCCGGCACGCGCAGGCCTCGCATGCGGAGGTCGTCCTGCGCTGCATCCACAACCATTTCGAACTCGAGGTCCATGACGACGGCAAAGGATTCGACGTGGCGAAAGCAATCCGTGGCGATTCGTACGGACTGCAGGGCATGCAGGAGCGCGCACGGATGATCGGCGCACAGTTTCACATTGAAAGCCGCGACGGGCCGGGATCGACGGTACACATCGTCTTCAACGAGACGACGGAAAACGTCAATCGGGCCCTGCCCGCCGCCAACGAACTCCGGTAGTCATGCCTCATCCGCCTGGCGCTTTTCGAGCGCACGCAGCATCTCGTTGGTCTTGTCGAGAAACGCGGCGTGGTAGGCGGCAGGCAGCGTGACGTCGTCCATGACCGACATGACGTCTTTTAGCACCTGCCTGAGCGATCCATGCATTTCGCCGCATTGCGCCGGTGTCAGTTTCGGCAACGCCAGCTCGATGAACTTCTGCATGACGAGCGACCTCGCCGCGAGGTGCGAAATCTTGATGGTCGTTTCCGCCACCTGTGACTTGAGCACGCTGAGCAGGTCTTTGCTATCGGTCATGATCACGCGTGCTCCAGATTCGTGGAATGGGTACGCATTCGCCTCTCCCGCTCGTCTGCGTCATGACCGGCATAACGGCATGGGTACGACACGGCTACATGCGATTAAGCCGCGAATTTGCGTGCGGGTTTGCTGAATCTATCGTCAGGAAATCCTCAATTGCCCGCCAGGTCTCATGTCCCGGCGCGCGGCGCCGGCTGCGCGAGCCGCCACGCGAGATTGGCGCGTGCCGCCGCCTCGCAATGCGAATGAAAGTAATCGGTCAGGTAGATGCGGGGCCGTGCGAGCAGGGCTTCCAGAATCCGCCGCTCGTGCATGGCGTAGGCGTGATCGTCGAGGTCCGGGCGTTCGGCTCTCAGGCGCAGGCCGTTGTCCTGAAACTGGCGGCGCGGTGCGCCGAGTGACGCGAGATCGATGTCACAAGTGAAGCGCGCAACCAGTTCATCCGGGGCGCGGGTGTGCCGGGTCGCGAGAATCGCTTCGCAAATGCGCTCGCAAGCCGCGATACGATCGTCTGCGCAGCGCCGCAACCACTGCGCGCTGCGCTCCTCATTGTCCTGGGCGCCCGGAACATAGATCACGTCGTGGCACCATAACGCAAGCTCCACGAGATCGCCGTGCGCAATGGTCTCGCGCGCCCGGTCGAAATCGCGCAGGCAGCGGCGCACGTGGCGCAGCGTGTGGTAGTGCCGCCCCGCTTCGCCATAGCGGCGCTCGAGATCGGCATAGACGGTCTCTGCGCGCGCGCCCCCGCTGCGCGACCATAGCTCGACGAAGCGTCCCTGCGTGCGGTTCACCCTGCTCCTTTGCGCACTGCGCGGTGCTCGAATGCCTGGATCGACTCGGTGACGAAACGCAATCGCGCGCATTTCGCGCATGAGCGACGAGTTGAAACTGATCCCGCTGACATCGGCTCATTATGCGCCGCATGCGCTGAGGGAACAGCCCGCTATTCAGCTGGCGTCACGCTGGCGACATCGATGCAAACGTATACTCCCGTCTAGTATTCGCCTATACTGCCCCACAGTATCCTCCATCGATGCTGTCATGCCTCATTCCCCCGAAGAAAAGAAGCGCGTGCTGACCCGCGTGCGCAAGGTTCGCGGCCAGCTGGACGCGCTCGAGCGCGCGCTGGAGGAAGGCGCGGACTGCGCGCCGGTGCTCCAGCAACTGGCGGCGATTCGCGGCGCGATCAACGGCGTGATGGCCGGTGTACTCGAAAGCCACCTGCGCGAAGAATTTACCCACCTTGCGGGATCAGCGGAGTCCCCGGGATCGATCGACGATGTCGTGACCCTCGTTCGCACCTATTTGCGCTAAGCGCACCTCGGGATTCCCGCGCCGATTTGGCCGACTCTATTTTTTTACAGGACAACTATGAAATCGCGTGCTGCAGTTGCGTTTGCGCCGGGCAAGCCCCTCGAGATCGTCGAGATCGACGTCGAACCGCCTCGCAAGGGCGAGGTGCTGGTCAAGATCACGCATACCGGCGTTTGTCACACCGATGCCTTCACGCTCTCCGGCGACGACCCCGAAGGCCTCTTCCCCGTCGTGCTCGGCCACGAGGGCGCCGGGATCGTCGTGGAAGTGGGTGAAGGCGTGACCAGCGTGAAGCCCGGCGATCACGTCATCCCGCTCTACACCGCCGAATGCGGCGAGTGTCTGTTCTGCAAGAGCGGGAAGACCAATCTGTGCGTGTCCGTGCGCGCGACCCAGGGCAAGGGCGTGATGCCCGACGGCACCTCCCGTTTCAGCTACAACGGCGAGCCCCTCTATCACTACATGGGCTGCTCCACGTTCAGCGAGTACACCGTGGTGGCCGAAGTCTCGCTCGCGAAGATCAATCCGCAAGCCAATCCCGAGCAGGTCTGCCTGCTGGGATGCGGCGTGACCACGGGTCTTGGCGCGGTGAAGAACACCGCCAAGGTGCAGGAAGGCGATAGCGTCGCCGTGTTCGGCCTGGGCGGCATCGGACTTGCTGTGATCCAGGGCGCGAAGCTTGCCAAGGCCGGCCGCATCATCGCCATCGACACCAATCCGGGCAAGTTCGATCTGGCGCGCGCCTTTGGCGCGACTGACTGCGTGAACCCCAAGGATCACGAAAAGCCCATTCAGCAGGTGATCGTCGACATGACGGGCTGGGGCGTGGATCACAGCTTCGAATGCATCGGCAACGTCAACGTGATGCGTGCGGCGCTCGAATGCGCGCACCGCGGCTGGGGCCAGTCGGTCGTTATCGGCGTGGCCGGCGCGGGTCAGGAGATCTCCACGCGCCCCTTCCAGCTCGTGACCGGCCGCCGCTGGCTCGGCACGGCCTTCGGCGGCGTGAAGGGCCGCTCGCAATTGCCGGGCATGGTCGAAGACGCGATGGAGGGCAAGATCCAGCTCGCGCCGTTCGTTACCCACACGAAGCCGCTCTCGGGCATCAACGAAGCGTTCGACTTGATGCACGAGGGCAAATCGATCCGGACCGTCGTTCACTACTGATACGCGGAAGGAGAGAGAGCATGGCCTCAGCCATTCATCCCAGCACGGCCGACGTGCACAGACGCAGCGCGACAAGCGCCTCGATCCGTACGACTGCCTGAGCCCCGCGCTCAATGGACATTCTCTCCACCCAGGCTGCGAAGCCAAAGGCACTTATAGGGAGGCCTGAAACGCTTATGGAGCGCATCGAACGACACGTGAGCCACGGCGGAAGCCAGGAGGTCTGGAAGCACGCCTCTTCCACCGTTGGCGGCGACATGAAGTTTGGCATCTATCTGCCCGAGGCCGCGCTGCGCGGGCAGAAATGTCCCGTGCTGTACTGGCTTTCGGGCCTGACCTGCACCGAGCAGAATTTCATCACCAAGGCGGGCGTGCAACGCTATGCGGCGGAGCACGGGATCATCGTCGTCGCGCCGGACACCAGTCCGCGTGGCAGCGATGTGCCCAATTCGCCCGACTACGATCTCGGCCAGGGCGCGGGCTTCTACGTGAACGCCACGCGGGAACCGTGGGCGAAGCATTTCCGCATGTACGACTACGTGGTCTCCGAATTGCCCGCCCTCGTCGAGGCCGGGTTTGCCGCGAGCGAGGCGCGCTCGATCAGCGGACATTCGATGGGCGGGCACGGCGCGCTGGTCGTTGCACTGCGCAATCCGGGCCGGTATCGCAGCGTCTCCGCATTCTCGCCGATCGTCGCACCGAGCCAGGTGCCGTGGGGCGAGAAGGCGCTCACCGCCTACCTCGGCGACGACCGCGAGGCGTGGAAGCAGTATGACGCCGTGGAGCTGGTCGGCAACGCGAGCGAACGCTTGCCGCTACTCGTCGAACAAGGTGGCGGCGACGAATTCCTCGAGACGCAGCTACGGCCGGAATTGCTGCAGGCGGCCTGCGCAGAGGCGGGACAACCGCTGACGCTCAACGTTCGCGAAGGCTACGACCATAGCTATTACTTCATCGCCAGCTTTATCGGCGAGCACTTGGCCTTTCACGCCAAAGCGCTGGCTTGACACGCGCCCGGCGCCCGTCCGCTGGTTTCGGCGGACGGGCGCGCTTTCCTATGACTTGCAACTCGGATTTTCGCTGCTCGCGATCCGCCCAACAGCATGCACGCCATACGCTCGGGCGCCATTCCGCTCCTCGCGCTGTGGTGTCTGCTGGCATGAGCGCGCATATCGGCTGCCCGCCGGTCATTCAAAGGCTCAGCAGCCCACGATACAAGCCGTAGCCCGCCACAATCGCGGCAACGAGTACGGCTGCGAACACGAATTTCTCCAGATGCGTAAACACCTGCTGCCCGGCCTCGCGCCGCGCCTTGGCGAACAGGACGACGCCCGGCGCATAAAGCACAGACGAAAGAAGAAGGTATTTCACGCCGCCCGCGTAAAGCAGCCAGACCGCGTAGAGCACGGAAACCGCAGCAATCAGCAAATCCCTGCGGCGCTCCTTTTGCGACAGTTCGTAAGTCTCGCCGCGAATGGCAAGCAGTAACGCATAGGTCGCCGACCAGAAGTAAGGCACGAGAATCATCGAGGTGGCGAGATAGATGAGCGAGAGGTAGGTGCCTTTCGACACCAGCGTGATGAGCAGAAACAGCTGCACCATGCCGTTGGTCAGCCATAGCGCGTTGGCCGGCACCTGTCTCGCGTTTTCCTTGCGCAGGAACGCGGGCATCGTGCGGTCACGCGCCGCAGAGAACAGAATCTCTGCACATAGCATGACCCACGAAAGCAGTGCGCCAGCCAGCGAAATGGCGAGCCCCACGCTCACCAGCACCACGCCCCAATGTCCGATAACGTGTTCGAGCACGCCTGCCATCGAGGGATTCTTCAGCCCGGCGAGTTGACGCTGCGTCATGATGCCGAGCGCCAGCACGTTGACGAGCACCAGCACGAGAAGCACGACGAAAAAACCGATCACCGTGGCCTTGCCGACGCTCTTGCGATCCGCTGCGCGTGCCGAGAAAACGGTCGCCCCTTCTATGCCGACAAACACCCAGACCGTGACGAGCATCATGTTCCGGACCTGATCGAGCACACCGCCGAGCGCCGGATTCGAGCGTGCCCAGATATCGACCGAGAAGACATCGAGCCGAAACGCGAGCATGCAGATAAGAATGAACAGGACGAGCGGAACGATCTTCGCAATCGTCGTGATCTGATTGATGAAGCTCGCTTCTTTTATGCCGCGCAGCACCAGAAAATGCACGCTCCACAGCAGCGCCGAGGAGCAGGCGATTGCGGGTAAGGTATTGCCTTCGCCGAAGATGGGAAAAAAATAACCGAGCGTACTGAATAGCAGCACGTAATATCCGACGTTGCCGAGCCACGCGCTGATCCAGTAACCCCAAGCCGAGGCGAAACCCATGTAATTGCCGAAGCCGGCCTTGGCGTAAGCGTAGACGCCTCCATCGAGATTCGGCTTGCGATTCGCGAGTGCCTGAAATACCAGCGCGAGCGCGAGCATGCCGAAGGCCGTAATGACCCAGCCAATCAGCACGGCGCCCACACCCGCGGAAGCGGCCATATTCTGCGGCAACGAAAAGATGCCGCCGCCGATCATCGAGCCCACGACGAGGGCAACGAGCGCGCCCAGCCGCAGCCCGTTTGCCTCCCTGTGTTCCCCGGCTGCATCGAACCCGTGGGTGGCGTCGCTCATATCCGCTCCGTCTTCGCAGTGTCAGGTCGGGGTATCCGGCTCCGTTGCGAAATCAATGTTGGCAGGTATGCAGGCAAATGCAAGGAGAACGCAGTGCGACAGGAAACGACAGGAAACGTCGGGCAATGCGCGGCGCATCGCCGGCATTGCGATATGATCGCGCTTTACTGTGCCGGAATTCCCTACATGCAAGTGCTGGTCGACGCTGACGCCTGCCCCGCCGTCATCAAGGACATGTTGTTTCGGGCCGCGCGGCGTGCCGAGGTCCAGGTGACGCTGGTGGCAAACCAATATCTGCGCACACCGCCGTCGCCCTTCATCAAGTCGATTCAGGTGCCGGCGGGATTCGACGCGGCTGACGCCCGCATCGTCGAACTGGTCGAGGCGGGCGACCTCGTGATTACCGCCGACATACCGCTTGCCGCCGCCGTGCTCGAAAAGAACGCGCAGGCGCTCGATCCGCGCGGCAACTGGTTCACGCGCGAAAATATTCAGGAACGGCTGACGATGCGCGACGTGATGGATCAACTGCGCAATGCAGGCATCGAAACGGGCGGTCCGGCGCCATTCAGCGCGCGTGACAGCAAGACGTTCGCCGGTCAACTCGATCGATTTCTCGCGCGGCATAGCCCGCCGCCGCGCAAGACTGAGTGATGATGGAAGGCGCGAGACGTTTGGGATCGTCCGTCCTGACTGCCCCAAGCCGTGGCCCCGCAGGCGCGAACCGCGCGCGATTAGAGCCGAAAAACTCCCAGCGCGCCGCTAACCCCTGCACAGAGCAGGGTTTTCGTCGGGTGATTTGAAGCCAAAAATGGGGCCGCGTGACCGCGCCCCCCGCCGC
>NZ_JAMBPQ010000049.1 GCF_024206495.1 Paraburkholderia sp. CNPSo 3272
CCGCCACCACCGCCATGGAAGCCGCCACCGCCTCCGCCGCCGTTGAAGCCGCCATGGCTCTGGAACGCTTCGCGGCTTTGCTGGCCGCGTTGCTGTTCGAGCCGCGCATTGGCGCCGTCGCCCGCGCCGCGTAACGCGTTGTCGCGATTCATGCTCTGCGCCCGGTTGTTGAGATCGTTCGCGCGGTTCGCGTTTTGCGCGCCGTTCTGCCCGCGATTGCCCAGGTCGTTGCCGCGGTTTGCGGTTTGCGCGCCGTTTTGAGCGCGGTTGTTCAGCTCGTTGCCACGGTTCGCGTTTTGCGCGCCGTTTTGCCCGCGGTTGTTGAGCCCGTTGCCGCCGTTGGCGTTCGGCCGTCCGCCTTCCTGGATGCCCTGGAGTCTCTGCTGGGCATTGCCGCTCATGTTCTGGCCAGTGCGATTCTGCAGGGTCTCCATGGCCTGCGTGCGCGACTGGTCGTAGCCCCGGTACTGGTTGCGCTGCCCGTTCAGGTTCGCGTTGTTGTAGTTCTGGCGGCGCTCGACATTGGCGTTGCGATTCCAGTTCGCCGTGCCGTTGTTCGAATTGATGCGGTTGTTGACGTTAATGTTGTTGTAGCGATTGACGTTGATATTCACGTCATGGTTGTTCCAGTTGAAGCCGCCCCACAACGAATTCGCGACCGCAATGCCCGCGCCGAACGCGAGGCCGCCGACGAAACCCGCCGCAATGGCGTAACCCGGAGGCGGCGGCATATACACGGGCGGATAGGCCGGATATGGCCAGACGCCAAAGACGACCGTGGGGTTATAGGTCGGCACGTAGACCACCTGCGGATTCGCAGGCTCTATCACGATGGTCTGCGTGGTCGAGGTGCTCGAGGCCGGCTGGACCACGACCTTTTGCTGCTCGTTGGACTTGAGGTTGCCCGCCTTCTGCGCCTGCGCGCGCAAGCGCTGCACCGAGTCCATCACGTCGTTGGGCTGCGCGAGAAACGCGTTGCCGATCTGCTGGACCCAGTCGGGCTTCGAAGCCATGGTTTCGAGCACCTGCGGAAACGCCACGAGCGACTGTACGCTCGGGTCCCAAGGCTGGGACGCGACGGCCTTCACTGCGTCGTCGCCCTTGAGGTTCGGGTTGGACTTCGTCCACGCTGCGGCGGCGGACACGTCTTGCGGGAACGTCGCGGCCATCAGTACTTGCGCGAGCAACGCGTCGGGATAGAGCGCGATGGGCGCGGTGAGCGAATCGAGCTGCTGGTTCGAAAGATGCGCCGCATTCTGCGCAGGTGCGGCAGTGGGTCCAAGCGGCCCCACGAAGAGCGGCGCGCCAGCAAGTGTGGCGCACACGAGCCAGGCAAGACGCTGGCTTGCACCGGATGTTTTCACGTTATGGTCCTCCCGGTTACGAACAATGGTTCTGATATGCGCAGGGATCGAACATTCGCAAACCTCAAGTGATCCTCACAGTCGCAAAGCCGCGACGGCGTGGCTACAAAAAATAAAGGGACGAGACTCGCACTGTCAACCGAAGAAGGGGTGCAACACTGCGATTAAGCGATGTGCATCAACGAGACGGAAACTACGTTGAGCGTAACAATATCGTGAATACGAATTAGACCGCGCTGGAGTGCGATTGCGACTCGCCGGCATTCAAGTGCATGCGCACGAAACCCACGTGTTCGCGCAACACGTAAAACGCATCGGCGAACGCTAGCGGCATGCGCAGCGTATTGAGGGATCGCTCGATCTCGTCGAGTTCTTCGATCAGCGCGCGCCGCTGTTCTTCGTTCGTATGCATGCGCGCGTCGCGCTCGATGGCAATGAGCGCGCCGTAGTAGCGATAAATGCGCGAACGCACGCGCCAGCGATACAGCGCCGGTATCGTGCGCAACGCGGGAATCACGAGCACGGCCAGCGGCAACAGCAGCACGAGCAGACGGTCCGTCACGCTCGCGAGCCAGAACGGCAGCGCGCGATAGAGAAAGCTCTTGCCCGACTTGTAGTAGCGCGTAGCGTCCTCGCTCACGCGAAAGTCGTGCACCGCCGGGCTCGGAAACTGGCCCTCGCGCTGCAGGAGCCCGGGCGCGCCGTTCACCTCGCCCGCGGCTTCGATGAGCAGATCGGAGAGCGCGGGATGCAGCGTATCGCGCGCGACGAGTTCGACGGTCGGACCGATCAGATGCACCGTCTCGCGTGGCTGGCGCCGGCGCAGATCGAGCACGCCGGGCGGCAGATCGACGTCCTCCAGATACGGAAAGAGCCGCGTATAAGCGGCCGCTTCATCGAAGCTCATCACCGAGATGCCGGGAATATCGAGCAAACGCAGCATGAGCGCGCGCGTGGTCGAGTCGCCGCTCAGCATCGCGGCCTCCACGCGGCCGGAGACGAGCGCCGTGGCCGCATCCATGCCGTCGAGCGGCAGGAACGTGGAGTCGCCGCCGGGATCGATGCCGTTCGCGGAGAGCAGCTTGAGCGCCAGCTCGCGCGTGCCGCTGCCCACGCGGCCAATGGCGATGCGCTGGCCGTCGAGTTCGGAGAGCCGTGTGAGGCCCGAGCCGCGATAGAAAACGACGATAGGCACATAGGCCACGCTGCCGAGCGACATCAGCGAGCTTGTGTCGATACCGTCGGCGACGCCGCCCTGCACGAAGGCGAGGTCCACGTGCTGCTTCGGATCGAGCAGGCGCTGCAGGTTCTGCACCGAGCCGTCCGATTCGAGGATCTTGAGCGTGACGCCGTTGCGCGCGAGGATCGCGCGGTAGGCTTGCGCCATCTGCATGAAGGAACTGTCGGCAGGGCCCGCGCTGATCGTGATGGTGCGCGGGGGCGCCGGATCGACGAGCCAGAAGACGAGACCGACGACCACCGCGCAGAACAGGGCCACGGGCAGCGTCGTCAAGGCGATATCGCGCCAGGCTGGATGCGCGTGGTCACGCAGAAAATTGGGCGGCGGCGGTCGATATCGTCTCATGAGAACCCGGCGACAGAGCGTCAGACTCTGGAATTCCCATGATGCCATTTTCGCGCCAGATCTGATCGCTGGCGCGGCCGCCTTTCCCGGAGAGCTTACGGAACGCGTGTTTCGATATGTGTCGTGTCAGCCCGCAGCAGCCTTCGTCAGCGCGAACAGCTCGCTGCGCAGCGCCTTCGCGCGGTCGCGCTTCATGTGCTGCTCGAACTCGGCCTGCGCGTCGAGCCATAGCGCATGCGCCTTGTCGTAGCGCCGCAAGCCCGCTGCCGAGAGCCGGTAGACCAGCGTACGCGTGTCGTGCTCGGCCGCCGCCGTGAGCACGAGGCCGTCCCGCTGCAACGGCTTGAGCGCCCGCACGAGCGTCGTGCGGTCCATCACGAGGTCGTCGGAGAGTTCGGCGGCCGTGGCGTCGGGCCGACCCGCGAGGCGAGAGAGGATGGTGAACTGCGCGGCCGTCACGTCGGCCTGCGAGAGATGCCGCTCGTAAAGCTGCGTGACGAAACGCGCGGCCTGCCGCAGCGCAAAACAGTTGCATTCCTCGCGTACGATCCGCTTCGTCATCGTGTTCCCCGCCTGTGTCACAGTCCGTATCTCAGCCCCACGCGCCTCACGTGGCCCGGCCATCATACTTTCTCGAGCGCGAGCGCGATACCCTGGCCACCGCCGATGCAAAGCGTCACGACGCCGCGACGCAGCCCGTCGCGCTGCATCGACCATGCGAGGCGCGTGGTGAGAATCGCGCCCGTCGCGCCGATGGGGTGGCCATGCGCGATCGCACCGCCTTCCACGTTCACGATGTCCTCGGGAATGCCGAGTTGCTTCATGACCGCGAGCGGCACCGCCGCGAATGCCTCGTTGATCTCGAAGCGCTCGACGTCGGCCAGCGACCAGCCGGCGCGCCCCAACGCGAGTTGCACGGCGGGCACGGGGCCGAGGCCGAACAGGCCCGGCTCCACCGCCGCGACGCCCCACGCCACGAGCTTGACCATCGGCGAGAGCCCCTCGGCTTCGGCGAAGCCGCGCTCCGCCACGAGCATGGCGCTCGCCGCGCTGTTCAGGCCCGGCGCGTTGCCCGCCGTGATCGTGCCGTCCGGGCGAAACGCGGGACGCAGTTTCGCGAGCCCTTCGAGCGTCGTGTCGGGACGCGGCGCTTCGTCGGTATCGATGCGCTCCATGCCCTTCTTGCCCTTGATCTCCACCGCGACGATTTCTTCCTTGAAGCGCCCCGCCGCTTGTGCGGAAGCAAAGCGTTGCTGCGAACGCGCGGCCCAGTTGTCCTGTTCAGCACGCGTGAGCCCGGCCCGCGTCACGAGGTCTTCCGTATGCCAGCCCGAATGCTGGCCCGAAAACGCATCGACGAGGCCGTCGCGCAGCATGCTGTCGTGAATCTCGGCGTTGCCCATGCGATAGCCCCAACGGCCGCCATCCAGCAAGTACGGCGCGCGGTCCATGTTTTCCATGCCGCCCGCCAGCGCGACGTCGGCAAGACCCAGCATCACCTCCTGCGCGGCGCTCGCAACAGCTTGCGCGCCGGAGCCGCACACGCGGTTCACCGTGAGCGCGGGCACCTGAACCGGCACGCCGCCGCCAAGCTCGGCCTGACGCGCGGGATTCATCTTGTTGCCCGCCTGGATCACATTGCCGAGCACCACGGAGCCGAGCCGAGCGGGGTCGAGCTTCGCGCGCGCGAGCGTTTCGCGCACCGCCGCCGCGCCTAGCTCCGTAGCCGGCACGCCCTTGAACGCACCGTTGAATCCGCCAATTGCCGTACGCACCGGCTGGCACAAAACGATCTCGCGTGTACTCATGGTCGACTCTCCTTTCATGTGCACCATTCCACTAGCATTCTATGTATGCATATGCACACTTTCAAACGTTTTTGTGGAACAAGCGCTCGCGTGCGCTGGCACGATTGATGTCGTATCCAGCGCACGCGGGGTGGTAAAACCGTTGCCGCTACGTTACGGCGCGGCCGGGAAATCGAGTGTCGTATCGTTGATGCGGTTCACGAGGTTCGTGAACGTAATCGACGTCACGGCGAGCGCGATTTCCACGATCTGGTGCTCGGTATAACCGGCTTCGCGAATCGCGCTCACTTCCGCTTCGGGCACCGTGCCGTGCGTCTTCACCAGCAGGCGGACGAAGTGCACGAGTGCGTCGCGCTTCGCGTCGCCGGTCGCTTCGCCTGCGCGGACCGCCTTCATCGTCTCCGGCGCGAGCCCGGCGAACTTGCCCGCCAGGGTGTGCGCGGCGAGACAGTAATCACAACCCGCCACTTCGCTCACCGCGAGCTTGATCGCTTCGATGTCGGGCTTCGACAGCGTGCCGGCGGAGATCACGGCCTCCATGTTGAGCAGCGCGCCGAGCGCTTCGGGGCTATGCGTGCCGATGGTGGCGTACGCGTTGGGCACCTTGCCCACGGCCTTGCGGATCTTTGCAAAGATTTCAGCGGCGGCGCCAGTGGCGGCTTCAGGCTTGATGGCGGAAAGACGGGACATGTTTTGCTCCTTTAACGTTGCATGGTCGCGAGCGGGTGTCTGTGTCGCGTTGCCATCGTCGATGGCATGGATGCAGTCTAGTCGCGCACCGTCGCGCTTTTAATGCCAGAATGGCGCGACTTTATGCTCAATCGTCTCACTCGCCCACCATGGATCTGCTGAGCCGCCTTCTCGCGCTGATGCCCGTTGCCGGCCGCCTCGACGTGCGCTGTCATTTCGGCGCGCCCTGGCGCATCGACGATCCCGCTGCGAAGGAGCGCGAGATCCGCTACCACGTGCTGCTTGCGGGGCGCGCCATCGTCGAGGATGCGCACGGCGCGCCCGTCGCGCTCCATGCGGGCGACATCGTGCTGTTTCCCTCGGGCAGCGCGCACGTGCTGCACGACGGCAGCGGCGCAGCGCCCGCCGTGGTTGCCAGGCGGATGGAGAACGGCGTGAGCATCGAAACGAATGTGGGCGATGGCGCCATCGCCGACGTCCTGTGCGGCCGTTTCCTGCTGCCTGCCGTGCCGCAGCGCCTGCTGCGAGAGAATCTGCCGGCGCGCCTCGTCGTGCATAGCGCGCGGGACGGCACGCAAGCACCCGAACGTCTCGTGCGCCTGATCGCACTGTTGCGCGACGAAGCGTATGAGGCGGCGCCGGGCAGCGAGTCGCTCGTGAACCATCTGTCGGGCGCGCTCTTCGGGCTCACGCTGCGCTACGCCAGCGCCGGAGACGCCCCGCCGCGCGGCCTGCTCGCGCTCGCGCAGCGTCCACGCCTGCAACCCGCCATCGACGCCATGTTCGAAGCGCCCAGCAAGTCCTGGACGCTGCCCGAGCTTGCCGAGCTTTGCCACATGTCGCGCGCGACCTTCGCGCGGCACTTCGACGAGGCCATCGGCCGCTCGGCCGCCGACGTGCTCACCGATATCCGCATGACGCTCGCGGGCCGCATGCTCGCGCAGAGCAACGACAGCGTGGCGGAGATCGGCGAATTCGTCGGCTACCAGTCGGACGCCGCATTCCAGCGCGGCTTCAAGCGCCACGTGGGCATGACGCCGGCGCAGTGGCGCTCGCTGGCGCGCGAGGCGGCTTCGGGCGCTTGAGCGCAAGGTCATGGCTTCGGGCCGTGCCGTTTAGCCGCCGTGCGCGGGCGTTTCCTGCGCGAGCACCACGTCGCCGCTCTGGCTCCAGCCGCCGCCCAGCGACCGGTAGAGCGCCACCGCCGCGAGCGCGCGTTCGCGCTGCGCATCGTTGAGCAGGTCCTGATCGGCGAGCAGGGTCTGCTGCGCGCTCAGCACGTCGAGAAAGTCCGTGGCGCCGCCCTTGTAGAGCTGGTTAGCGAGCTTGAGCGATTGCGCCGACGAAGCCAGCGCGTCGTTCAACTGCACCGTCTGGCTCGCCGTGCTCACCAGATCGCTGCGGCTGTCTTCCACTTCGCGCAATGCCTGCAGCATGGTCTCCTGCAGATTCAGTTGCGATTCGCGCATGCGGCTCTCGCTCTGGTCGATGTCGGCCGTGATGCGCCCCGCGTTGAAGATCGGGCTCGTCGCGCCGATCGCCGCGCTAAAGAGGTTATCCGTGAGCGTGGGCATGCCGAGATAGGACGCCGCGAGAATGCCGTCCGTGAGATTGAGAGTGAACTTCGGATAACGCTCGGCGCGCGCCACGCCCACTTCCGCCGCGCGCTGCTGCACGGTGGCGTAGGCGGCCTGCACGTCGGGGCGGCGCAGCAGCGCTTCCGAAGGCAGCATCTGCGGCACGCTCGCGGGCACGCCGGGAATGGGCGCCGTTTGCGCAAGCGCGAGCTGCGCCACGGACTCCGGCGTGCGCCCCGTATACACGGCAATCAGGTTCAATTGATGATCGATGCTTGCCTGTGCGCGCGGAATGCGCGCTTGCAGCTCGCTTAGCTGCGTTTGCGCGCGGGCCACGTCCAGTTGCGTGGAAAGGCCATATTTCAGGCGGTCTTGCGTGAGCAGCAAGGTGTGTTTGCGAATCTCCAGGTTATCCTGAAGGATCTTCAACTCTGCCTGCGCATAGCGCAGATCGACGTACGCCGAGGCCGTATTCGCCGCGAGCGCGAGGCGCACGGCATCGAGCGCATGCTTCTGGCCCACGAGGTTCGCTTGCGCCGCGAGCAGGTCGAGCCGCTCGCCGCCGAACACGTCGGGCGACCAGCTCAACGCGAGGCCTGCGCCTGCCTGCTTCACATAGCCGAGCGGCGGCGGCGTGTTCTGCCGCGTATAAGCGCCATGCGCCGTGAAGTCGAGTTGCGGCAGCAGCGCCGCGTGCTTTTGCGTCGTGATCGATTGCGCCTGCTTCACGCGCTCGGCGGCGGCCTGCAAGTCGAGGTTGCCTTCGAACACCGAGGCGAGCAGCGTATCGAGCGTCGGGTCGCCGAACTGCGCCCACCAGGCGCGCGCTTCGATGGCGTCCTGTGGCGCGTCGATCCGCCATGCCACAGGCGCCGTTTTGTGCACCGTGGCGGGCAGGTCGGGATGCTGCGCGGGCTGCACCGCGCATGCGGCGAGCACGGCGGCGGAAAGCAGCGAAAGTACGAGACGCATGGGAGTCGATGAGCGTTCAGGGGTTTTCATGGGTCACCTCAATGGGCGTCGGGCGGCGGGCCACCCAGCGAAATCGGCTTGGAGAACGCCACGCTCGCAATGGCGACCAGGAAGCAAAGCGAGAGCACGAAGAACGTATCGGAGAACGTCATCACGAGCGCTTCGCGCAGAACCAGTGCGTGCAGTTGCGCGAGGCCCGCTTCGGCGGCGTCGACTGCGTTGCCCGCCACGGACGACCAATACGCGGTGCGGCCCGCCAGCAGCAACTGCATCTGCGGCGCGCCGCCGGTCACGCTCTCGTTCAGGCGCAGATAGTGAAAGTTGAGCCGGTCGTTGAGCATCGTCGCGCTCACGGCAATGCCGATTGCGCCGCCCAGGTTGCGCATGAGATTGAAGAGACCGCTGGCCGATTTGAGCCGCGAAGGCGGCAGCGAGCCGAGCGACATCGTGACGATGGGCGGAATGGCGAATTGCTGGCCAATGCCGCGCAACGCCTGCGGCACGAGGAATTGCTGCCAGCCCCAGTCGTGCGTGAGCGGCACGTACAGATAGCAGCCAAACGCGAAGCAGATCAGGCCGAACAGCATCAGCGCGCGCATGCTGAAATAGCGCGTGGCGAACGCGTAGACGGCGAGCGCGAGCAACTGGAACACGCCCACCGAAAGCAGCGACAAGCCGATTTGCAGCGAACTGTAGCCGCGCACTTCCGCGAGAAAGAGCGGCGTGAGATAAACGGCCACGAAAATGCCGATGCCCGTGACAAACGAAAGCAGACTGCCAATGCCGAAGTTGCGTACGAGCAGCGCGCGCAGGTCGACGATAGGGTCCTTCGCCGTGAGCGCGTGAACGATGAAGAGAAAGCCGCAGATCGCGGAGATCCACGTACAGGCAACGATCACGTCGTCGCCGAACCAGTTCTTGCGCGGGCCTTCTTCGAGCACGTATTCGAGGCAGCCGAGAAAGCCGCACATGAGCACGATGCCCAGATAGTCGCCACGCTTGAGCAGCGAAAGATCGGGCTTGTCGATGTTCACGTATTTGGGCACGAGCGCGGCCACCGCAATACCCGGCACGAGGTTCAGATAGAACAGCCAATGCCACGACCATTGATCGGTAATCCAGCCGCCGATCACGGGCCCGAGCGTGGGCGCGAGCGAGGCGAGCGCGCCGATCGTCGTGGAGGCAACGAGACGCTGCTTGCCGGGAAAGAGCACGAAGGCCGTGGTGAACACGGTGGGGATCATCGCTGCGCCGAGTGCGCCTTGCAGGCCGCGAAACACGATCATCGAATTGATGTCCCAGGCGAGGCCGCACAACATGCTCGTGATAGTGAAGCCCACCGCGGAGGCCACGAAGAGCCAGCGCGTGGAGAACACCTTCGAGAGCCAGCCCGACATGGGAATCACCATGATCTCGGCAATCAGATAAGCCGTTTGCACCCATGACAGCTCGTCCTGGCTCGCGGAAAGACCGCCGCCGATGTCGCGCAGCGACGAAGCGACGATCTGGATGTCGAGCGTGGCCATGAAGAAGCCGATGCACATCAGCGCGAACGCGAAGGCGCGTTGCGCCATCGGTTGGAGATGGGGGGCGAGTGTCGGGTCGGCGCTTGTCGTGGCGTTCATCGTCGTCACCTCTTCAATGCGCTTGCGTGAGATGCACTTTCACGGTCGCCGAGAGACCGGGCCGCAGCGCGGCTTGCAGGTCCGCCGGCGCATTCGCGTCGACACGGATGCGCACCGGCACGCGCTGCACGATCTTCGTGAAGTTGCCGGTGGCGTTCTCGGGCGGCAGCACGCTGAAGGTCGCACCCGTGGCCGGCGCGAGGCTCTCCACTGTGCCGTGCAGCGTGCCGCTGGCCGCGTCGAGCGTCACGTCGGCGCGGTCGCCCGCGTGCATCTTCTTCAACTGGTCTTCCTTGAAGTTCGCGTCCACCCACAGGCCGGTGGCGGGCACCACGGTCAGCAGCGGCGCGCCCACGTTGGCAAGCGTGCCCACCCGCGCCGTGCGATTACCGATGTAGCCATCCACGGGCGCGGTCAACGTCGTGTATTCGACGTTCAGTTGCGCGAGGCGCTGATTGGCCTCGGCCGTTGCGACACGCGCCTGAGCGTCGTTGATCTGCGCGGCCAGCACGTCGAGCTGGCGTTGCGCCGCCAGCACCGCCGCGCCGCTTTGCGCAACCGACGCCTGGGCCTTCGCGTAGTCGGAATCCGCGCGCTCGACCAGCTGGTTCGAGACCGCGTCGTCCTTCACCAGTTCGCGGTAGCGCGTCTGGTCCTGACCGCTGCGCGTGAGTTCCGCATTCGAGGCGCGCACTTCGGCCTGGTGCTGGTTGATCACCGCTTCCTGCAACGTGCGCCTCGCCTGCAGCTCGTCGACCGCGGCGCGCGCGCTCGCAAGCTCGGCGTTGGCCTGGGCGAGCTTGGCGTCGTAATCGCGCGAGTCCAGACGCAACAGCACCTGGCCCGCGTGCACGCGCTGGTTGTCCTGCACGGGAATCTCAGAGACGAAGCCGCTCACGCGCGGCGCCATCACGGTGACGTTGCCGCCCACGTAGGCGTCGTCGGTGGTCTCGACGAAGCGCAGCACAAAGAACCAATAGCCGGCGGCAGCCGCCAGCACGAGAGCGACCGCGCCCAGCGCGAGACGCATGCGCGAGATGCGCGTACGCTCTCTCGCTTGCGTGGGCTCGACCACGACGGAAGTGGAAGGACTCGACATGACGTTTACCTGTGCATATACACTACTAAAGATGAAAAAAACGCCGCGATGGGAACAAGCGCGACGCAACCCACAAATCCAACCGAAAACACTAAACCGCTCGAGTGATGCGGAACAACTCGCGCCGCAGCCACGCGGCGCGTCGTGCGCCAAAGCGGCGCTCGAATTCGTCTTGCGCCGCGCGCCAGTGTTCGTGCGCCGCGTCGAGCCGCGTACGGCCCACTTGCGTGAGCGCGAGGCGGCGGCGGCGTTCACCGCAGTCCGGCGCATCGGCCACGAGCGCGCCGCGCAACAGCGGCCGCAAGGCCCGCACGAGCGTGGTGCGCTCCATTACCATCGACCGCCCGAGTTCCGCCATCGTGAGGCTCGACGCGCGGCCCAGCGCGCCGAGAATGCTGAACTGCGTGGGCGTGAGCCCCGCCGCGCTCAGGTGCCGCTCGTAAAGCTGCGACAGATGCCGCGCGGCCTGGCGTACCGCAAAGCAATCGTCGTGCTCGGGTGACTGGTAGATGTGCATATGCACAGAGTAGTCGCCAATAAGGCCCCCAACAAGCCGTACGCGCAGCATCACATTATGGACGCGGCGACAATAATCGCCGCCAATCTTTCAATTTGCCTTCACTTCAGAAGGCGCCTCGTGCGCCACATCGTCGAAGAATGCCGTGGCGTGGTCGATGAACGCGCGCACCTTCGCCGGCAGCAGCGTGCGCGTGGTGTAAGCGAGGCGAATCTCGATCTGCATGTCGACGAGCGGGAAGTCGTCGAGCACCGTCACGAGCTTGCCCGCCTCGAGTTCCTCCCCGACGAGCGCGGTGGGGAGAATGCCGATGCCGAAGCCCTGCAGCACCATCGCGCGGTTGAACTCCGGGTTGTTCGAGGCGATTTCGTGGTGCAACGGCACGACGACTTCCTCGTCGCCCACGCGAAACGCGATCGCGGGCTTGCGCATGGAAGGCGGCATCGGCACGAACACGTGATCGGAGAGGTCGGCAGGATGCTTCGGCGTGCCACGCGCTGCGAGATACGCGGGTGTCGTGACGAGCGCGAGCGGAATGCGCTCGAGCAGGCGCGTGACGGTCGATTCGTTGTTGAGCATGAACGGCAGCACGAGGCCGAGATCGTAGCCATCCGCGATCAGGTCGACGGGGCGCTCGGTGAGGATCACGTCGAGCGTCACCTTGGGATGCGTGCGCTTGAAGCTGGCGATGAGCGGCACGAGCCGATTGACCGTGGCCGTAGTATGCGCGACCAGACGCAGCACGCCGCTCGCTTCGCGCGTTTGGACGGTGGCGTCGGCCTCTAGCGCGTCGAGATCGTCGAGCACGCGGCAGCAGCCTTCGTAGAAGCGCTCGGCCGCCTCGGTGAGCGACACCGCCCGCGTGCTGCGATGAAAGAGCCGGCTGCCGAGGCGCTTTTCGAGGCGCGCGATGGCGCGCGAGACGACCGGCGTGGTGAGGCTGTGCATGTCCGCGGCGCGCGTGAAGCTGCGCGCCTCGACGACGGAGCGGAAGATCCGCAGGCTGTCGATGTAGTCCATGGTCGTGAGAGGGATCGTGTTGGCGTAGCTTAATGCGTTTCAGTCGCCCTCGCCGAACACCTCCGCACAGAACGCCCGCCCCTCGTCCGACAAACTCGCCGTGCCGGTCCCATCTTCGGCCTGCGTCGTCACCACGAGGCCGCCGTCTACGAGCGCCGTCAATTGTCTGCGCAATCCGCTCATCGGCACGCCGGCCTGTTTCGAGAGTTTCGCGAGCGACCACGCCCGGCCCTGCCGCTCGTGATGCTCACTCTTCTCACACTCGGCGCGCCACAACCGCTCGAGCACGGCAATCAGCACCGGGTCGACGCCCAAGTCGTCTGCGCCGTCTTCGCGCTCTTTATCTGCGTTCATCGTCTGTCTCCTCATGCCATCTTCGCGGCCATTTCGCCTAGCGTCTTCAGCGCGGCTTCGGTCTGCGCGTTCCATGGGTAGCTGTAGTTCAGCCGGATGTAGTGGTGATACTCGTTGCGCATCGAGAACATGTAGCCGGGCCCGATAGTAATGCCCTGCGCGAGCGCCGCCTGATAAAGCCGCATCGAATCGACGCGCGGCGGCAGTTCCACCCACAGCACGTAGCCGCCTTGCGGTTCCGAGCTGCGCGTGCCCGCCGGAAAGAAGCGCTCGACCATCGCCCGCATGAGCCGCGCCTGTTGCCGGTAGAAGCGCCGCACGCGGCGCAGGTGCCGGTCGTAGCCATCGTGGCGCAGGTAGTCGGCCAGCGCCACCTGGGGAACCGAGGGTGTCGTGAGCGTGTTGAGGAACTTGAGCTTTTCGACCTGCGCGCGGTAGCGCCCCGGCAGCGCCCAGCCGATGCGATACGAAGCGGAAAGGCTCTTCGAAAACGAGGCGCAATGCAGCACGAGGCCGCGCGTGTCGAACTGCTTGAGCGTGGAAGGCCGCGTCTGCCCGAAGTACAGCTCCTGATAGACGTCGTTCTCGATCACGGGCAGGTCGTGCGCCTCGGCAAGCGCCACGAGCCGCGCCTTGTTTGCGTCGGGCATGCGAAAACCCAGCGGATTCTGGAAGTTCGGCATCACCATGCAGGCCGCGACCTTCTGGCGCGCGAGCACGCGCTCCAGCGCGTCGAGGTCGATGCCGGTATCCGCGCGCGTACTCACTTCGATCGCGCGCATGCCCAGACGCTCGATGGCGTGCAGCATCGCGTAGTAGGTCGGCGATTCGACGGCCACCGTGTCGCCCGGCTTGGCGACGGCTTGCAGGCTCAGGTTGATCGCTTCGGTCGCGCCCACAGTGATGACGATTTCCTCGGGATCGACGCTCACGCCGTTTTCGGCGTAGCGCCGCGCGATCTGGCGGATCAGTTCGGGGTTGCCGGGCGGCAGGTCGTCGATGAGGTTCCAGCTCGCATGGCGGCGCGCAATCGCGTTGGCGTACTGGTTGATGCGCCGCCAGGGAAACAGCGCCGGGTCCGGGTACGGCGAGCCGAGCGGCACGGCGTCCTGCGCGCCGATGCTGCGCAGCGTGGAAAGCACGAGCCGGCTCACGTCCACGTTGGCGGGCAACGGTTGCCTGGGCACGCTCGCGCGGCGCGGCTTGCCAGGGGAGACCGCGTCTTGGCCCTGCGCGCCGTGTATGCCCGCTGCGCCGCGCCCTTGCGGCGCACCCACGAGCGCCCGCACGAAATACCCCGATTGCGGCCGCGACTCGATCACGCTGCGGCTTTCCAGCAGTGCATACGCGCGCAGCACCGTCTTGATGCTCACGCCGTGCTGCTGGCTCGCGCGCCGCACCGAGAGAATGCGCTCGCCAGGGCCGAACACGCCGCGGCGCACGGCGGCTTCGATATCGTCGGCGAGTTGCTCGTAGCGGGTCACGTTCGGGTTGCGTTCCGGTCAGGTTCAATCAGGCGAAGGGGGAAAGCTACAGGCGCGAGGCCGAGGCCGATCACGGCAAGTCTATGACAAAACGCCGCAACTGTATCCCTTGCTTTTTGCTTTTTCTGTGATCTCCGGGGGCACAGGAACACAGTAGCCTTGAGTCATCGGGCAGACCGCCCTGGAAACGAAAAGCCACCGCATCATGAAGAAGCCGCAAGGTCGCATCGAGCCGTATCACCACCCCGCCGCCGGCTGGGGCGCGCTCAAGCAAGTCGCCATCAACCTCATCAAGGAGAAGGTGACGGGCGGCAACTACCGCACGCTGCTCAAGCAGAACCAGCCCGACGGCTTCGACTGCCCCGGCTGCGCCTGGCCCGACCGCGAGCACGCTTCCACGTTCGAATTCTGCGAGAACGGCGTGAAGGCCGTGGCGGCGGAGGCGACCAGCAAGCGCGTGACGCCCGGGTTCTTCCAGGAGCACACCGTTAGCGAGCTGATGGCGCAGTCGGACTACGAACTGGAGCAGCACGGCCGCCTGACCGATCCGCTCGTCTACGACGCGCTGCAGGACCGCTACGTGCCGATCGAGTGGAACGATGCATTCAAGCTGATCGCGAAGCACCTCAACGCGCTCGACGACCCGAACCGCGCCGCGTTCTACACCTCGGGCCGCGCGAGCAACGAGGCCGCGTTCCTCTACCAGCTCTTCGTGCGCATGTACGGCACGAACAATTTCCCCGACTGCTCGAACATGTGCCACGAAGCCACGAGCCGCGGCCTGCCGGGCACGGTGGGCATCGGCAAGGGCACGGTCACGCTCGACGACTTCGAGCACGCCGACACGCTGCTCATCTTCGGCCAGAACCCCGCGACGAACCATCCGCGCATGCTCGGCGAGTTGCGCGAATGCGCGAAGCGCGGCGCGACCATCATCTCGATCAATCCGCTGAAAGAGCGCGGGCTGGAGCGTTTCGCGAGCCCGCAGCACACGCTCGACATGCTCTCGCCCAAGGGCGTGCAGATCAGTTCCGTGTTCATCCGCCCGCGCGTGGGCGGCGACTTCGCGCTCATCAAGGGCGTGGCCAAACGCGTGATCGAACTCGACGACGAAGCGCTCGCACAAGGCACGCAACGCGTGCTCGACGTCGATTTCATCGCCGAACACTGCGTGGGCTTCGACGCGTTCGCCGCCGATCTGCGCGCCGAATCGTGGGACACCATCGTCGCCGAAGCGGGCGTGCCGATGGAAGAAGTGCTCAAGCTCGCCGATATCTACGTGAAAGGCCGCGCCGTCATCTCGACATGGGGCATGGGCCTCACGCAGCACAAGAATTCGGTGGCGACGATCCAGTTGCTTTCGAACCTCATGATGATGCGCGGCAATATCGGCCGCCGCGGCGCGGGCCTGTGCCCCGTGCGCGGCCATTCGAACGTGCAGGGCGACCGCACGGTGGGCATCGAGGAAAAGCCCACGCAGGCGTTTCTCGACCGCCTCGGCAACGCCTACAACTTCGAGCCGCCGCGCGAGCACGGCTATGACGTCGTGGAAACCATCCACGCGATGCTCGAAGGCCATGTGAAGGTGTTCATCGGTCTGGGCGGCAACTTCTCGATTGCCACGCCCGACACGCCGCGCACGTGGGAAGCCATGCGCGCGTGCGCGCTCACGGTGCACATCACGACGAAGCTCAACCGCAGCCACCTCGTTCACGGCCGCGACGCGCTCATTCTGCCCACGCTCGGCCGCACCGAGATCGACCTGCAGAACGGCGTGCCGCAAGGCGTGAGCGTCGAGGACTCGATGAGCATGGTGCACATCTCCTACGGCATGAACCGCCCCGCTTCGACGAACCTGCTTTCGGAAATCGCGATCGTCGCGCGCATGGCGCACGCCACGCTCGGCAGCGACAAGGTGGACTGGCTCGACCTCGCCGCCGACTATGCGAAGATCCGCGACGGCATCGAAAAAGTGTTCGACGGCTTCGAGAACTACAACGAACGCCTGAAGCACCCGGGCGGCTTCCATCTGGGTGTGGCCTCGCGCGAGCGCGTGTGGAAAACGCCCAGCGCAAAAGCGCAGTTTGTGGTGCACCCCATCGCGCTCGATACGCCCATTCACCGCGCGCGCGCCGAGCATGGTCCGCGTCTCATGACGCTCATGACCACGCGCTCGCATGATCAGTACAACACGACGATCTACGGTCTCGACGACCGTTATCGCGGCGTGTACGGCCTGCGCCGCGTGCTGTTCGCGAATCGCGAAGACATGACGATGCTGGGCTTCGAGCCGGGCCAGCACGTGGACATCACGAGCGTGTGGGACGACGGCGTGGAGCGCCACGTCGAGGACTTCATGCTGGTGGAGTACGACATTCCGCGCGGCTGCCTCGGCGCGTACTATCCCGAGACCAATCCGCTCGTGCCGCTTTCGTCCATCGCCGATGGCGCGGGCACGCCCACTTCGAAGTCGATTCCGGTGCTGCTGAGCCCTGCCACGGCTATCGATCACGCCATCGCGGCGTGATGTCTGGTCTGGAGGCCCCGGCAGTGACGACGGGGCCTTTTTGCATGCGCGGCGCTTAGCTCGCGAGCTTGCGGAACGTTTCGAGCACCGCTTCGCCCTTGAACGGCTTCACGATCCAGCCGCGCACGCCGGCCGCCTTGCCGCGCTCCTTCATGGCCGGGCTGCTTTCCGTGGTCAGCATCACCACGTTCACGGCCGTATTCGCGAGTTCGCTGCGGATCTTCTCGACCATCGTGAGGCCGTCCATGTTCGGCATGTTCACGTCGCTCACCACGAGCTTCACGCCCGGGTTCGAGCGCAGCTTCGCGAGACCGTCCTTGCCGTCCACGGCCGTATCCACGTCCAGACCGTTCTTGCGCAGAAAACCCGCCACTTCGTCGCGCACCGTGCTCGAATCGTCCACCACCAGAATCTTTGCCATGTTGTCCCTCTCTGTTGCGCCGCTTAGGGCGCGCATTTGATCAAAATAATTCGAGTTCGCCGCTGGCCTGCTCTTCAACGGCTGCAGCGGCGGCCTGCGCGGCCGTCTCGTCAAACCCTTCGCGCGACCAGCCGAGGCTGAACACGAACCGCTGGTCGATCATCACTTCGCGGCCCGTATTCGGGCACGTAAGCCGGTACTTGATGCACAACTGCGGGTTGTCGGAGCCAAACGACAAATAACGCCGCCGATGATTGATGAGCAGCGGCACCTGCACCTGCGCGCGGCCCCAACCCGCTTCGCCGGCAGTGTGTGCGTTACCCAGATAGCGGTTGCGGAACGCCCCCCACACGAGATTCGTGAGTTCGGCGAGCACGCCGTTCACGTCGCGGAAGTCGCTCGCTTCGTCGCGGCCCGCTCGCGGTGGCAGCAGTTCGATCAGCGGCGCCTCCTCGGTCTGCATGAGAAGCCAGCCACGGCACCATGCGGTCTCGATCGGAATCAGCGTCAACACCTCGCCGAAGATGATGCGGTCGCGCACGATGCTCGGCGTGTCCCAGTTCACTTCGAGTCCGGCGAAGAGGCCGCGCAGGCGCCCGAGCGTCATGTCGGTGATGCCGTCCACGAGCGGGTCCGGGTAGTCGTGCGAGAACACGTGCGCTTCGAGCGCCGCGATCAACGTTGCGGGACCGCTTTCGTGCCAGCTGGCGCACGGCAGGCGGCGCAATGGCTCGGGCAACGCATCGCTGTGCTCGTTTGCTGCGCGCCGCAGCACGACAGGTAGTTCGGGGCGCTCCGCTTCCAGCGCGACGGCCACCGCCGCCGCGGCTTCGAGCGAGCCGCCGAAGTCCTCGCCCAGCAGCACGCCTCCCAGGTCGTAATGCGTCTTCAGCGCCGCCGAGAGCGCTTCGCGCCGCACCGGCACGCACACGCAATCGTGTGCGGCTGCGGTTTGCGCGATCGCCTCGGCACGAGCGGTATCGCTTTCCAGCAGCAACAGCTTGCTGACTGGCTTATTCGTGTTCATGTTTCCTTTCTCTGCCTTCAAAACAACTCGAGTTCGCCCGCGCTGTCGTGCACTTCGACTGCAGCGGCGCTCGCCACGAAATCGAGCGGCGCTTGCGTGCAGACGCACAGCGTGGCGCCGAGCCGGACGTCGTGATCGATCGTGAGCGCATACGACTGCACGTAATCCGGCTTCAGTTCGCGCAGATACGGCAGGCATCCACTGCTGAGAGCATAGGGCGTGGACATGCCGAGATCGGGGAAATGCTCGACCAGTCGCTGGTTCATGGCCCCGCAGCACAGGTTGCCGAACTCCATGAAGCACTCGGTGAGCACGCGCGCTGCGTCGCCCACGTAGTAGCGCTGCGTGCGCTCGTCATCTTCGAAGTGCAGCAGCAACAGCAGGCGGAACTGCATCGACGAAATCGTCAGCACGACCAGGTGCTCGCCTTGAGGCGCGTCGCCTGTACGAGGCTCGATTTCGCAGCTGTGCTGCGCGTCGGTCACGAGACGCATGCGCGCCGCCGCGAAAAAAATCCGCTCGATGCTGTCCTTCGCGTGCGTGCCGATCATGCGTGCGCCCCGGCGCGCGTCGCTTCGAGCTGGTGATGCAGCTGCTGCGTCGACGCTTCCACGCTCGCGAGCGTCGCCGCGATCATCTTGCCGCCCGCCTGAATGTCCTGGAACGTCGCGGCCGTGATGAGGTCGTTGCGGTTCAGGCTGTCGCGGTAGCTCTTCGAAAGGTCCTGCGAACGCGTGGCGAGCGAGCGCACTTCGCCCGCCACGATCGAGAAGCCGCGGCCGGCCGCGCCCGCGCGTGCCGCTTCGATCGAAGCGTTAAGCGAGACGATCAGCACATGGCTCACGATCGACGACAGCTCCTGGTTCTTCTTGTGCATGTCGTTGTTTTGCGCCATCAGCGAGATCATCTGCTCGTGCCAGCGCTCGAACGTCGACGACATGAGCTTCAGGCGCGAAGCCTCGCTCGCGATGCGCGCCGCGTGCTGCATGGCGTCGTCACGCTGTGCGCGCTCGCTCGCGAGCGCCGCTTCGAGTGCGTCGGCCACAGACTTGCGCTGCGCAAGTTCCGCACGCAGCGACTCGATCTGCGCAGCCAGCGACTCGTGTTCACGCGCGGCGTCTTCCTGCTGCGCCGCATGGTGCGCCTGCGCCTGTGCAAGCGCGGCCGCATGCGCGGTGTCCTGCGCCCGCGCCGCCTCACCTGCCTTCGTTTGCGCACGCTTGCCCCACACGACGGCCAGGCCGGCCGCCAGAGCGACGAGCGCCGCGCCTTCGATCAAATACGGTAAGACCACTTCCACCCCCGCCATGCGCTAGCCCGCCAGCGCTTCCTCTTGCTTTGTCTGCGTTGCATCCGTCATGTTTACGGCCCACTGCTGCGGCAAACGCACGACGGTCTGGAAATGCCGGTAATCGGCGCCCGCACGGTCATCGGTGAAACGCAGTTCGATTGCGCCGCCCTCGCGTTCGAGGAAATCGCGCACCGCGTCCATGCCCACGCCGCGGCCCGAGACTTCGGTCACGCTCGCCGCGGTCGAAAAGCCGGGGCGGAAAATGAACGCCGCGATCACGTCGTCGCCCACCGCTTCTTCCGCTTGCAGCCAGCCTCGCTCCACCGCAATGCCGCGAATGCGCGCGAGCGCGAGGCCGCGACCGTCGTCGGCGAGCGTCAGTTGCAGCGCACCGTTGTGCACGTTCACGTCGATGTCGATGTGACCCGACTCGTCCTTGCCGATGGCGCGGCGCTGCGCCGGCATTTCAATGCCGTGGTCGAGCGAGTTGCGCAGCAGGTGCATGAACACGTTCTTCACCGTGCCGGCGGCCTCGCTGCGCAGGCGATAGCCGTTGTCCGCGATCCGCACTACCGGTTCGACCTTGCCGAGTTCCTGCGCGAGCGAGGGCAGCGAGCCGGTCACGCCCGCGAGCGCATCGGCCACGCGCTCGGTGCCGATGGCGCGCAGCGTAGCCCGCAGTTCGGCGCGCATCGCGCGCAGCGCGGGCAAGTCGTTGTCGTCGGTGCGATCGACGATGCGCAGCGTCTCTTCGATCGCTTCGCGCGTGACGGTGAGGCTCGCCGCGCCGTTCTGCGCGCCAGCCGCACGCGGGCCGCGCCCGAGGCTCACTTCGTTGATGCTCGAATAGTGCTCGAGCGCCGTCTTCACACGTTCCAGATCGTCGATGAGCGCCTGCTGGTCCCACGTGTGGCTCGTGTCTTCGCGGCGCAATGCGTCGTAGCGCTGCTCGACTTCGTGCACCACGCCCGTGAGATGCTGCAGGCTGTACGTGCGCGCATTGCCCTTGATCGTATGCATGTTGCGGAACAGCGCGGCAATCGCGCTCGTATCCGCGCAGTCGTGCTGGCGAATGATGTGCTCGTTCTCGTGAATGAAGCTCGTCGAGCTTTCCACGAAGTGATGGAACTTCTCTTCGCTCACGGCGAGAATTTCGCCGATCATTTCGAGGCGGCGCTTCTGCTCGCCGGCTTCTGCCGCGAGTTCGCGCAGCTCCGTCACGTCGCGCACGCACAGCATGAGGCGCACGACCACGTCGTTTTCGTCGGTGATGGCCGACCAGCTCAGGTCGAGCACCTTCGTGCGGCCATCGGGCAGCGTGCGCGTGATTTCATTCACGAGCAGATGCTGATTGAAGGCGAAGTTCACGTCGTCTTCGCCAAGGCACGCGTGCACGGCGGCGTCGATTTGCGCGAGGGTGTCGGCGTCGAGATCCGTATGCGAGAAGACGAGATCCATGAGCGATCGGCCCGCAATCTCGTTCGTTTCGAAGATTGCCTCTAGATACGCCGAATATTCGTTGTGGATCGTCGCGCCTTCGATCACCGTGAGAATGCCCTGCTGCATGTTCTGCAGCATCGCCTGAATGTCGGCGGTCTTGCGCTTGAGCTGCGCGGAGCTCTGCTGGATCTTCTCGATCATGCCGTTGAAGGCGACGATCGAATGACCGATTTCGTCCATGCGGCCCACGGGCACGCGGCGCGTGAAGTCCTGGCTCGACGCGATCTCGCTCATCATGGCCTGCATGCGCGAGAGTGGCCGCGTGATCTGGCGATAGAGCAGCGCGCCGATGAGCGTGAGCAGCAGCACCGCGCCGCCCGTCACGCCCGCGATCGCGCTCGTCGTGGTGTCGAGCGTGCCGTTGAGCGTGCGGATCGCGTCGTCCTTCTGGCGGTTCTTTTCCACGCGCATCGTCGTGACGATGCCTTCGAGTTCGTCGCGGTACTGCGCGACGTTCGCGAAGAGATAGGCCTGCGCGAGTTCGTTCTTGCCGCTCGCCTTCATCTTCGCGGTGTCGTCGATCGCGGAGAAGTAGTTCGCGAGGCTTTCCTGCGCCTGCGAAACCAGGCCTTCCTGCGCGTGGCTCGCGGCGGCCTTGCGCTGCACCTCGAGTGCGGCGCGCAACGCGGCTTCCTTGTCCTTGAGCTCGTTTTGCGCGAGCGACGCGACCGTGGCGTCGGGTGCGTAGACGAGCGTCATGGTGGCGAGCTGCACGTCCTTCACGAGCGACACGAGGTCGGACGACGCGAGCGCGCTCGGCACGACGCCTTGGGTAACCTGGCGGACGTCGGTGGCGCTGCGGCGGGCCTGCAAGGCAGCGTATCCGCCGATGGCGGACAGCGCGACGAACATCAGGACGATGAGTAGCGTGATGCGGTGACGAATGGTCATGTCGAAATCCCCGGGCCTTCGTCGCGCCGGCCGCGCTATGGTTGCGCGGCTCGGGACACGTCGGCCAATTTATTCGCGGTGGATTATCGACGTTCAGGTATGACGAAATGATGACTACGCATAATTCGCCCGAGCGCACTGTGCGTTACGCCACACTTGACGTTCGCTCTGCGTTGCGCATTGTCCGGCCACGCCGCGGCGCTCACTCGGGCACGGCCGGGTCGTCGAGAAAGAGCACCATCAGTTCGTCGTCGGCGTACTCGCCGTCGAGGTACAGGCCGCGGGGCTCGACTCCGTAGCGCACGAAGCCGCACGAGCGGTAGAACGCCTGGGCGCGGGGGTTCAGCACGCTCACCACCAGTTGCACCTGGAGCAAGCCTAGCGCACGAGCGTGAGCGATGACGCCTTCCATCAATTGCTTCGCAATGCCGGCGCCTCGCCATGCGGGATCGACAAAGACGCCCCAAATGAGCCCCTTGTGTGCAAGCTTACGGCGCGGCTCGCGCATGAGGCCGGTGATGCCGACTAGCGTGTCGTCCACGAATGCGCCGAATACGACCTGGTTCTCCGTGGCGCGCACCCGGGCGCGGCTTTCTTCGGGCGTGCGCTTCGATTCCTCTTCATAGGTCGGGACGATGCCGGCAGGATTATTTTCGGTCGCGTACAAACGCATGGCGTGAAACGCCTCGGCATCCTGTTCGGTCAGCGGGCGAATCGCCGTATTCGTTGCCTTCGTCGGCTTCGTTTCGTTCATGTGCAGCGCCTGGCATGGAAAGGGAATGACCCGTGCGATTCGAACAAGCCTATCACGTCCCGCCTGCCTGCTCGCGTTGCGCTAAGATGGACCACCTGCCGCTCGATGCGCGCAGCATCACTCCGAGGTCCCCCATGCCGCAAGCCACGACGTCCGACGCACACCCTTACTTCTGGCGCGACGCTGACCTGCCCTTCATCGAGGTGCGCGCGATCGCCGACGGCCGCAAGGTCCGCTACGGCCGTCACGCACACAGCACGTTCTCGATCGGCGCGGTCACGGGCGGGCGCAGCACCTGCCTGAACGGGAGCACGCTCTCGCATATCAGCGCGGGCGCGGTGGTGGTCATCAACCCGGAAGTCGTGCACGCCTGCAACCCGGCCGCGGATGAGCCCTGGGCCTACCGCATGTTCTATCTCGACACGGCGTGGCTCGCGAATCTGCAACACGATCTGGGCTTCGGCGCGCTCGAGGGCTTTCGCCCGTTCGAACAGACCTTGAGCTGGGAGCGCGAATTGTTCGACGGGCTCAACTCACTCTATGAGTTGCTCGTCGACCAGAACGAATCGGCGTTGCGCAAGGAATGCGCCACCGTAGCTTATTTCTCGAGGCTCCAGCAGTCACTGAATCCCGCGCCGGTCAGCGCACGCGAACCGAACGAGCGTCTCGCGCGCGCGGCGGAATTCATCGACGGCAACTACACGCGCACGCTCAAGCTCGAAGAGATCTGCGCCGCGGCCGATCTTTCGCCCTCCTACCTGATTCGCGCGTTTCGCGAGCAATACGGCATGACGCCGCACGCGTATGTCGTGAACCGGCGGATCGAGTTCAGCCGCACGCAACTGCGTCGCGGGCACGCCATTGCGGATGTGGCGGCGCAAGCGGGTTTCGCCGATCAAGCGCATCTGCAACGCGCATTCCGCCAGTTCGTTGCCGCGACGCCTGGCCAATATCGCGGCTAACGTCGCCGCCACGCGCTCAGGCGAGCACCAGCCAAACCGCACTGCCCGCCAGCAACAACGCCATCGCGCGGTTGACCAAACGCACGCGCGACGGTTCGCGCAAGGCTTGGCGAAGCGACGCGCCCGCCCACGCCCAGCAAGCGATCGACACGTAGCACACCACGAAATAGATCGCGGCGAACTGCCAGACGAGCGCGTTCTCGCCGGAAGCCGCATATAAGCCCATGCCCGCTATCGAGGCGAGCCACGCCTTGGGATTGAGCCATTGCATCGTGGCGCCCACCGTCAACGAGGGACCGCGCGCCGCGTTCGGAGAGTCGATGCGGCCATCGTCGGTGGCGAGCCGGTAGGCGACGTACAGCAGGAAGACCACTCCCGCCCATTCGAGCGCGCGCGTGAGAGACGGCAGGCGCGCCAGCAGTTCCTGCATGCCGAGACCAGTCAGCAGCAGCAGCAATGTGAAGCCGACGGTCGCCCCGGTGACGTGGCGCAGGCTCGCGCGCAGCCCGTAGCGCGCGCCCGCGCTCAGCGCGACGATATTGACTGGCCCGGGGGTGATGGAAGTGGCCAGCGCGAAGGCGGCCATCGACAAGGCAGTGCTCACGGTTTTCCTCGCTACGCTCTTGGGCGATCAACACGCGTCGAGGGTAGACGCGCGCGCCGCGCGCGTATTGAAGAAAATTGCCCTGGCCGCGGGCGCGGGACAGCGCCGAACTCGCGCTATCATTGCGCCGCACCGACGACTCCCATTCCGGAACTGCAACGTGAAAAAGATCCTCATCATCGGCATCGGCGCGGGCGATCCGAAGTACCTGACCGTGCAGGCCATCGAAGCGCTCAACGCGGCCGACGTGTTCTTCGTGATGGACAAGGGTGCGGCCAAGGACAAGCTCGTCGCGCTGCGCAAAGAGATCTGCGCTCGCTTCATCAAGGACCACGACTATCGCATCGTGGAAGCCGCGAGCCCCGAGCGACGCCGCGACGAAGGCCTCGACTACAAGGCCGCCGTGGACGAGCTGAACCGCGACAAGCAGCGCGTATTCGAGCGCCTGATCGAAGAGGAACTGACCGACGGCCAATGCGGCGCGTTTCTCGTCTGGGGCGACCCGTCGCTCTACGACAGCACGATCCGCATTCTCGATTCGATCCTGGCCGAAGGCCGGCTCGCGTTCGACTTCGAGGTGATTCCCGGCATCAGCAGCGTGCAGGCGCTCGCGGCGAAGCATCGCGTGCCGCTCAACTTCATCGGCAAGCCGGTGAGCATCACGACGGGAAGACGGCTCGCGCAGGGCGGCTTTCCGCAGGACGCGGACAGCGCGGCGGTCATGCTCGACGCGCAGAACGCATACGCGCAGCTCGCGGGCGAGGAACTCGATATCTACTGGGGCGCTTATGTCGGAACCCCTGACGAGATCCTGGTGGCGGGCCGGCTGGAGGATGTGAAAGACGAAATCGTCCGTGTTCGCGCCCAGGCGCGCGAAGCGAACGGGTGGATCATGGACACGTATTTGTTGCGCAAGCGCGGTGTGAAAGACTAAAAGCAGAACGGGACGAACAGCGACGCTCGCGCCCGTTGCCTGATTCAGGCGCTGAGGCTTACGCCAGCCCCACGCATACCGCGACGACAATCGAGCCGAACAGCAGCAACGCGCCCACAGTCTTGCGCTTGTTCAGCTCCGTCCACAACAGCACGCCCGTGAGCGAAAGCAGAATGAGCGCCCCGGCAAAGCTGTCGATGAACAGCACCCAGCCGACGCTCATACCCGTACCCTTGTGCAGGTTCGTGATCGTCGAGACCAGCGAATTGTCGTTGCGCTTGAGCGTGAGCTTGTCGTTGCCCACCCAGTACTCGACCATCACGCTCCCGGCGGGCGACATGAACATCATCTGCCAATGCTCGGGCTGCACGACCTGGCGATCGCCCCACGCAACGTTGTGCTCAGGCTCCTTCTGAACGCGGCCCATGCGCGCCGGCAGTTTCAGATCCGGTTGCGAGCGCAGCCATTTCACCATCTCACGCGGCGTTTCGGGCGCGGGGTGGGGCACGGCGATCTGCACCGTCGAGACTTGCGGCGCGCCCGGCGAGATGCGCAGCGGCTCGGCGCGATGGTTGAGCACGAATCCCGTTGCGCCGAACAGCAGGCCAAGCGCCGCGCCCCAGAGGCCCACCCAGCCGTGCACCTTGCGCAGCCACTTGATGAAGGTCGCGCGGCGCGAGCGCGTCGCGCGTTCGTCGCGCTGTTCGGCGTCGAGACGCGTGCGCGGCACCGCCGGCGCGTCGATCTCGGCGGTATCGGAAAAGCTCATGTTTCACTCCAGAGTCGCAACGTACAGCAGGAAGGCCACAGCAGCGCATAGACCTGGTTGGGGTTGGGAGGGGTCCACGGTAATGAGAATCGATATCATTCCATATTTTGTACTTTCTTTCAAATGGAATTGGCTTTTGGCGACACCGCTGGCGACATCAACTAAATGTGTTCTTTTGCGAATGACGATCGAATTGGCACGCCGATGCCGGCCCGGAGCGCTCGTTTAACGAGGCGGCGCTAATGCAAGAGTAGAAGGATTTCGTGCGCCGCCGCGACTGGCGCGGACTGATTCACTACGGGTGATTTTCTTCATGCTGGAAAAGCCTGGCGCAGTCGTCGGGACTTCGAACCTTCACATCTACGCGGCCATGCGTGGCGGCCGCGCGGTTGCGGCCGCCGCATTGAAAACCTGCAATCAATCGAGCGCCCGATCATTCGGATGCGCAAACAGCGCCCGGTTTTCGTTGGACAGCGGATAGTTCAGGTTCATCCCCTTTGGCGGCACGGGCTGCGTGAACCACTTCGTGTACAGCCGCTGCGCTTCACCCGAAGTCTGCATGCGAGCGATCACGCCATCGGCCAGCCTCTTGAAAACGGGATCGTCCTTGCGCACCATGCAGCCGTAAACCTCCGAGAGCGGCGGCGTGCCGGTGATCACGTAGTCCTGCTGGTCCGCCTCCTTGGCCCGCGCCCCGTACAACAGCGGCTCGTCCATCACGAACGCGACCGCGCGCCCCGTCTTCACGTTGAGAAACGACTCCGCGTGGTCCTTGGCGGCGATGAGTTGCATGCCCATCTTCTTGTCGTTGTTCATCTCACGCAGCAGCCGGTCCTCCGACGTGCCCGCCGTGGTCACCACCGTCTTGCCTGCGAGATCGGGGAAGTCCTTGATGCCGGAATCCTTTTTCGCGATCAGGCGCACGCCGTACTGAAAGAAGCTGTTCGTGAACGCGACCTGGTTGTCGCGCTCCTTCGTGTGCGTGGTCGAACCACACTCGATATCGATCGTGCCGTTCTGCACGAGCGTAATGCGGTTCTGCGAAGTGATCGGAATTTCCTTGACCGTGAGCTTGTCGAGCTTCAGCTCCTTTTTCACCTCGTCGACGATCTTCAGCGCGATGTCCTGCGCATAGCCGATCGTGTGTTGCTCGCTGTCGTAGTAGGAGAACGGCACTGACGATTCCCGCACGCCCAGGGCAATCACGCCTGTATCGCGGATTTTTTTCAGAGTAGCGCTCGTGGCGTCCTGCGCCTGAGCCGGCCCGAGATACGTGCATCCCATGACGACTGCTGCGAGCGTTGCAACTTTTTTCATTTAGTCTCCTCCGGATGGTCCGTCGGCGCTTCGTGCGCCGCACCCGAGTATTCATGCCTTGCAGCGAGGCGGCAATTGAAATCGGTTACGACGACATAACTCAAGGTTAAGTCGCCGGTGAGGCGCGTCGTTCGAAGCGCGCCGTCGAGGCCGGTTTCGTTGGCAACACGAACCGTTACGTGGGCCATGACTTGTCCACACATTTTGTTGGCAGCCCTGTGCGTAACCCTTGGAAGACCGCATCAAGTCCTTGATGCGTTTCGGTTAATCCACGGCGTTCCCAATCGCGGCAACACCGCCTCGCAGCGCGTCGAAACCTACCCGTGTTTTCCACAGATTTTGTTGGCAGCCCTGTGCACAACTTCTGGACAGCGAACCTAAGTCCCTGATCGCAAACGCCAATGCGCCACGCGACAGAGAAGTTGCACGTTTTGGAGGCAGTAGACTTGTCCACAGTTAACGGGGAAAAGTCTGTGCATACACCCCCCAACATCCGCGCCAATCCATTGATAGCACAACGGATTTTCTCGCTGCGCGCCGATCGTCCCAGGCTTGCCTCACGCGTGCATATCCCTAAAGTTTGTAAGGGAAATGCCGTTATGCCTCGCTGTGTTGTTGGGTCTCGAGCGGCCCTATCGAAGGAATCTCATGCGCAACAATCAACCCGTCACGCAACAGGAATTCGACTATCCCGCTTCGCAGATGCTCGTCTCGGCCACCGACCTCAAGGGCCGCATTCAGTACTGCAATCCTGCGTTCGTCGCGGTGTCGGGCTTCACGAAAGAAGAGCTGATCGGCAAGGCACATAACATCATTCGTCATCCCGACATGCCGGCCGAGGCGTTCGCCGACTTGTGGGAGACCGTTCGCGAAGGCCGTCCCTGGACCGCGATCGTCAAGAACCGCCGCAAGTCCGGCGACCACTACTGGGTGCGCGCGAACGTAACGCCCGTCTCCGAGCACGGCACGGTGGTCGGCTATCTGAGCGTGCGCGTGAAGCCCACGCGCGATGAGATCCGCACGGCCGAAGCCTTCTACGCGCAAATGCGCGAGGACCGTCTGCGAGGCGTGCGGCTGCACCGCGGCTCGGTGGTGCGCACCGGCCTCGTGGGCGCACTGCAGGCGCTCCTGCGCGTGCCCATCGCCACGCGTGTCGCCTTCGGCTATGGCGCCGTGCCCGCCGTGTTCGCCGCGGCCGGCTTCGCCGCCTGGCAGGGGCTGCCGCCGCTGCCGTTCTGGGGCGCGTTCGGCGCGGCCTGCGTGTGTGCGCTCGGCGCCTGGCGTCTCACCACGCGCCACCTCGGCGCACCGCTCTCGCAGATGACCACGGCCTCCACGCGCATGGCCGCGGGCGACCTCACGGCCACACTCGCGGTCGCCACGAACGACGATCTAGGCGACGTGCTCCAGGCGCTCAACCAGCTGCAGGCCAATCTCACGGCGATCGTGTTCGACGTGCGCTCGCAGATCGACGGCATGCTCGACGCTGCGCACGAAATCTCGAGCGGTAATCTCGATCTCTCGCGCCGCACCGAAATGCAGGCAGCATCGCTCGAAGAAACCGCCGCCACGATGGATCAGCTGACGACCACCGTGCAGGCCAACGCCGAAGCCAGCGCCCGCGCGCTCGATCTCGCGCGCGACGCCCAGTCCGCGGCCGCCGAGGGCGGCTCGATCGCCGCGCAGATGGAGCGCACGATGACGGGTATCACCGACGCGTCGCGCCGGATCAGCGACATCACCGGCGTGATCGACGGCATCGCGTTCCAGACCAACATCCTCGCCCTCAACGCCGCCGTCGAAGCCGCGCGCGCGGGCGAGGCCGGCCGCTCGTTCGCCGTGGTCGCGGGCGAGGTGCGCATGCTCGCGCAGCGCTGCGCGGCGTCGTCAAGGGAGATCAAGCAGGTGGTGGACGCCAGTGTCAACGAGATCGCCGAGGGCACGCGCCTCGTTGGCAACACGACTGCGCAGATGCGCTCGATCGACGAAGCCGTGAGCCGCGTCTCGTCGATCATCACCGAGGTCGCGAACGCGAGCGGCGAGCAGGCCGAAGGCATCCGCCAGGTCAATCAGGCTGTCGCGCATCTGGACAGCGCCACGCAGCAGAACGCGGCGCTCGTCGAGCAGGCCGCCGCCACGGCGCAGCGGCTCGCCGAGCAGGCCGACGTGCTCGACGAGGCCGTGCGTCTGTTCACCGTGGCGGGCGCCGAGGCGGCAACGCGCGCGAAGCCCGCCCGCGCCCCGGCGCGCCGCCAGAGCGTCGATCTTGCCGAAGCGGCCGAGGAGATCGCGGCATAGCGACCGGCTCGCACGCCGCGCCGCCAACGCAGTCGGGTGGCTTCGTCTATTGGTCTGAGAGATCGGCGTTAGTCCCATCTCGACAGTGCGGCGCGCGGACGGCACCATGAAAACCGTCAGCAAGCCGTACCCCGGTTTGCTGATCCGAGTAACAACGGCGTTTCAACGGCTCGCCCGGCCTGCCCGGGTGGGCCGTTTTTTCTGCTGCGCCGGCCTGGCGCCTGGCATCGCTTTGCTTCGCAACCATGACAGCGGTGCAACGCGCAACGCATTTCGCATGGCCCGTTGCAGGGCGCGCAAAAACGGGCGTTGCGCCGGCCAGTCGCGTTACACTGGCTGGCCAGGGTCGCGGCACGGCGATCTCGCTGTGTGTGTCTGCGCTCACTTGCATAAACACGCCGGGCAGCCGACCCCGTACAATGGCTCGACCACCCAACGCACGAGGACAACATCAATGCGCACGACCGGGTCTTCCGGAAACATGACCCTGCTCACCGAGCATGACGACGCGACCGGACGCGAACTGCGTTCACTGCGCCTCGAATCGGCGGCCGACGGCAAAAGCCTCTTGCTGGTCGAAGTCGACGAGCGCAAGCCGGGCATCCATCGCGAAGTGCGTTACGAAATCACGCCGGCCGAGTTGATCGCGGCAATTCGCGCACAAGGCGCCGAGCTGCCCGGGGAATCACACACGCGCTAAGCGCACGGAAACTGACGGCAGGAACGCGGCACGCGCAGTCTCGTGTGCTGCGTTCTGTCGCTTTCCACTCATCGCGCTCCTCTCGCGAACACCTCGCGTTTCTCTCTTTTAATCCGGCGCTTTTTTCATATGCCTGCCCTACTCGGCAGGCATTCTCACGCGCGTGCAGGGGGTCGCTTGCACGCGTTCGAAATACGTCCATAATCTTTACGTTACCCTTCTATCTTTCCCGTTCCTCGCCTGACGGCGCAACGGAAGTAAGCCGATGCTACATGACCTCGTCGCGCAATACGGGCCTGCGCTGGTGTTCATCAATGTGCTCGCCGGATCGCTTGGGCTGCCCGTGCCCGCGATGCCCGCGCTCGTGTTGTTCGGCGCGATGGCGGCCATGCATCCCGGTTCGATCGGCCAGCAGGTTGCGCCGGTGCTCGGGCTCGCCATCTTCGCCATGCTGATCGGCGACAGCGTGTGGTTCATGGCCGGGCGCCTCTACGGCGGCAACACGCTCAAGACGCTCTGCAAGCTCTCGCTCTCGCGCGACACCTGCGTGAAAAAAACCGAGCGCTTTTTCGGCCGTTGGGGCGTGCGCGTACTCGCCGTCGCCAAGTTCGTACCGGGCCTGTCGCTCGTGTCCGTGCCGATGGCCGGCGCGATGGGCGTGCCCTACCGCCAGTTCGTCGGCTTCGACGGCGTCGGCGCGGCGCTGTGGTCCGGCACCGGACTGCTCGTCGGCGTGATGTTCGCGCCGCAGATCGACATGCTGATGAGCGGTGCAAGCCGCCTTGGCCGCTTCGCCCTCGTTGTGGTGGCCGTGCTGCTGGTGCTTTACGCGACCTACCGCTGGCAGCGCCGCCGCCAGCTCATCAAAAAGCTCGCGAACGCGCGCATCACGGTGGAAGACCTTTACCGCGCGATGGGCGCCAAGCCGCCGCCGGTCGTGTTCGACATTCGTTCAGAAGAAAAGCGCAAGCTCGATCCGTACATCATTCCGGGTGCGTTGTTCGCCGACGAGCGCAAGCTCGACGAGATCGTCGGCAAGTATCCGAACGACCAGAAGCTCGTGATCTACTGCTCGTGCCCCAATGAAATTTCCGCGGCCTGGATGGCGAAGAAGCTCGCCGAGGCCGGCTTTACCGATGTGGTCCCGCTGCTGGGCGGTCTCGACGCGTGGCGCGACGCCGGCCGCACGCTCGAGTCGCTCCAGCTGCACGCCCACACCGAAGTCCCGGTCAACATCACGCCTAAAGCTATCTGATCCGGGCGGCCCGCTCCCGAGCCGCCCGCACGAGGAGAACCGCCAGATGGGCACGATCACCGAAGCCGAGGTTCCCGAATCCGAGGAACTTCCTTCCGCGAGCCGCCACTCCGACACGCAGCCGCAACCCGCCGAAGCGCCGTTCTCGACGCTCTCCACGCGGCGCCATCAGATGTTCCCCGAGCTCAACGACGACGAAATCGCGCGCCTCGCGCGCTTCGGCGAAGAGCGCCACTGGTCTGCAGGGGAGTTGCTCTTTCGCACGGGTGAAACCGGCCCCGGCATGTTCGTGCTGCTCTCCGGTTCCGTGAAAGTGTCCCAGCGCGACGGGCTGGGCCGCGAGCGGCTCATCGTCGAGCATGGACGCGGGCATTTTCTCGCCGAAGTGGGCCAGCTTTCGGGCGGCCCGGCGCTCGTGGACGGCACGGCGCTCGAACCCGTCGATGCGATCCTGATTCCGCCCGAGCGGCTGCGCGCGGCCATCGTCGCCGAAGCCGAACTCGGCGAGCGCATCGTGCGCGCGCTGATCCTGCGCCGCGTCTCGCTGATCGAAAAGGGCGCGGGCGGCCCGATTCTCGTGGGCAAGCACGACGATCCCACGCTCGTTTCGCTGCAAGGCTTCCTTTCGCGCAATGGCCATCCGTATTCCGTGCTCGACGAGCGCGACGAAGGCATGCTTTGCGGCGTGATCGAGCGTTTCGCCGCGCGCTGCGAGGACCTGCCGCTCGTGATCTGCCCCGACGGGTCGGTGCTGCGCCATCCCAGTGCGCCCGAGCTGGCCACGTGCCTCGGCATCCTGCCCGAGCTGGACGGCGAGCGCGTGTACGACGTCGCCGTGGTGGGCGCGGGCCCGGCCGGTCTCGCCACTGCGGTCTATGCCGCTTCCGAAGGCCTTTCGGTGATCGTGCTCGACTCGCGCGCGCCCGGCGGCCAGGCGGGCGCCAGCTCGCGTATCGAAAACTATCTGGGCTTTCCCACCGGCATATCCGGCCAGGCGCTCGCGGGCCGCGCGTTCGTGCAGGCGCAGAAGTTCGGCGCGCACGTGGCCATTCCGGTCTCGGTGCGCAAGCTGATCTGCGATGAAGAACCGCGACGGCTCGAAACCTGCAGCGGCGATGTGCGCGCGCATACGGTCGTGATCGCGAGCGGCGCCGTGTACCGCAAGCCTGCGATCGAGGGCATCGATCGCTATACGGGGCGCGGCATTTACTACTGGGCCTCGCCGGTCGAGGCGAAGCTTTGCAAGCACGAGAACATCGTGCTCGTGGGCGGCGGCAATTCGGCGGGCCAGGCGATTGTCTATCTCTCCACACACGCGCGCCAGATCGACGTGCTGATCCGCAAGGCCGGTTTCGAATCGACGATGTCGCGCTATCTGATCGACCGTATCGCGTCGCTGTCGAACGTGCGCGTGCATGGACACAGCGAGATCGGCGGCCTCGACGAAGACACGAGCGGCCTGGCCGCCGTGCGCCTGAAGATGCCGTGCCCGGAGGGCGTCGACCATTTCGATTCGCGCCACCTGTTCCTCTTCACGGGTGCGGACCCGAACACCGGCTGGCTGCGCGCATGCGGCGTGAAGCTCGACGCGCACGGCTTCGTGCTGACCGGCGACAACGAGTCGTGCAGCCTCGCGACTTCGGTGGAAGGCGTCTACGCGATCGGCGACGCGCGCGCGGGCTCGACCAAGCGCGTGGCCGCGGCGGTGGGCGAAGGTGCGGCCGTGGTCGCGCAGATCCATCAACGGCTCGCCGCGCTGCGGCCGGTGACGGTGGTTGCGGGCGTCCATGCGTGAGCGCGCTGCGGAGGTTGCAGAAGCGCCCACGGTTGCCGAAGCCGGTTCCCCGCTAGTTCTGTCGCTCGCGGCGGCCCGCACGCTTCACCTCGCGGCGCAGGGGCTGCTTGCACCGCCGCGCCGCAAGGCGACCCGGGACGACGTGCTCTACGCGATTCGCCGCATGGCGCAACTGCAGATCGACACGATTCACGTGGTCGCGCGCAGTCCCTATTTTGTGCTGTTCAGCCGCATAGGCGCGTTCGAGCCGGCATGGCTCGACGCGCACCTCGCGCAAGGGCGCCTGTTCGAATACTGGGCGCATGAGGCCTGCTTCCTGCCCATCGAAGACTACGGGCTGCTGCGCCATCGCATGCTCGATCCTGCCGGCATGGGCTGGAAATACGCGGCCGAGTGGCACGACCAGTACCGTGACGACATCGACGCCCTGCTCGAGCGCATTCGCGCCGAGGGCGCCGTGCGTTCCGCCGACTTCGCGCGCGCCGAGGGCGCCAAAGGCAGCGGCTGGTGGGACTGGAAACCGGAGAAACGGCATCTGGAAGTGCTGTTCGCCACCGGCGCGCTGATGGTGGCGCAGCGCCACAACTTCCAGCGTGTGTACGACGTGGCCGAACGCGTGCTGCCGCACTGGAACGACGCGCGCGACCTGCCGCCACGCGCCGAAGCGGAGCGCGAACTGCTCTTGCGCTCCTGCCGCGCGCTCGGCGTGATCCGCGCGGACTGGGCCGCCGACTACTTCCGCCTGCCGCGCCGCCCCTATGCCGATGCCCTGCACGCACTCGCCGACGCGGGCGAGCTGCTGCCCGTGCGCGTGGAAGGCTGGAAGCACGACGCGTTCGTGCATCGCGAGCACGCGGCGCTCCTCGACGATGCGGCGAGCGGCAAGCTGGCCTCCACGGTCACGACCCTGCTCTCGCCCTTCGATCCGGTGGTGTGGGATCGCAAGCGAGCGCTCGCGCTATTCGATTTCGATTACGCCATGGAATGCTATGTGCCGGCTGCGAAGCGAAAATACGGTTACTTCGTACTACCGATCTTGAATCGTGGGCGGCTGGTCGGGCGCATCGACGCAAAGGCGCATCGGGCGCAGCAGGTGTTCGAGGTGAAGTCGCTGCATCTGGAGCCCGGCGTGCGCGCGAGCGGCCGTCTGGTGGCCGACTTGCGCCGGGCGCTGCAGCGTTGCGCGGATTGGCACGGCACGCCGGAGCTACGCATCGGCACAGCGCCGGACGGCCTCGCGGCCGCCCTGCTGGCTGCGTGAGCGTGCGGCTGCCGACCCGGCAGAGCCGCCGCACGCGTTGAGAACGATTAGTGATCCAGCTTGGCGCGCAACTCGCGCGCGGCTTCGAGCAACCCTTCGTAGCCCGAACGCGCGTGTTGCGGCAGATCGGGGTCGCCCACCAGCGCGCCCAGCGTTTCGACGAGGCTGAAGACGAGGCCCTTGGCCGCGCCCGCCGCGATCTTCCCGGATTTCACGCCTTCGTCGACGTGACTGAAGGCGGCGTTCAGACTCTCCAGATCCGGTTGCGATGAACCGGCGCCAGGCATTTGAGCGTCCTGCTTTTGCTTGTCGTCGCTCGTCATGATGAACTCGATCTCCCTTGGTGAGCAATAGTCAAAAGAATCCCGCACTTTTTAATGTTATATACCCATCGCGTCCGGGCGTCCATTCGAGGCCAGGCAGCGCGAGGGACAACGCAAGGCGCACTCCCGAATCTTCTCACCTTTGCCGCCCACGCGCAGAGGCCGCGAACGCGACGGCTTGTCGCTTCGTCGTGCCCGGCGACTAAAAAACCCCTTGAAATCAGGGCTAATGTGGGTTTCGCATGATAACCTGGCAGGTGCCTCACGTCGCTTCGCGTGATCACCGATGGCGCTCTCCATCCCCTCCCGTAAGCGCTCACCTTTGTGCTTCGAAGCGCGGATCCACGCCGCTTCGAGTGCGTCTTCCGATCGGCTCGCGCTCACCGCATCACACACCGGATTTGCGTTTCGCCCTTGTTTTCAAGGCACTTTTACTCACGACGGCACGACCCGCGCGCTCGCGCCGTTCGGTTCAAGGTGCGTGATCAAGTGCCATCCTGCTCACTCCCGAAAAGCCTCACCTCTCGCGCGAACGTCCATGCGAACGTCCATGCGGACGCCCAATGCGAAGCCTGAACGTTGCCGCGCGATGCGGTATCGTATGTGGATGTCTGCAGATGCCAATACGAGGAATCACGCGATGAGCTACGCCACGAACGCGCCCGCCCGCAAGGAGATCGACTCGCTCAGCGGGGCTGCCGTCGTCGAATTCGGCACCGACTGGTGCGGCTATTGCCAGGGTGCGCAACCGCTGATCGGCGCGGCGTTCGAGCGCAATCCGCAGGTGCGTCGTCTGAAAGTGGAAGATGGACCGGGCCGCGCGCTGGGCCGCTCGTTCCGCGTAAAACTCTGGCCCACGCTCATTTTCCTGCGCGACGGCGTGGAGGTCGCGCGCGTGGTGCGTCCGCAAAACGCCGCCGATCTCGACGAGGCATTCGCTTCGCTCGCGTAGTCGCGCCGCGCCCTCCTACGCGGTCCGAACGATCCGAGCGGACCGCTCCCGAAAAGCCTCACCTTTGCGCGCGGGCGCGCCCGAAGGCGCGCCGCGCTCACGCCTCCAGGCCGGCGAGCAGATCGTCGATCGCGCGATACACACGCTCGACCACCTCCGGCCCCACCTCCGCTTCCAGCGCCTTGTAGCGCGCCTCCAGTTCCTTCGAAATCGCTTTCACGAGCTGATGACTCTTCTTCGTGAGCGAGACGAGCACGCGCCGCTGGTCGTCGGCGAAACGCTCCTTCGTCACGAGGCCGAGCGTCTCCATACGTGCGAGCACGCCCGCCATGCTCGGGCTGGAGATCGTGCACAGGTCGGAAATCTGCCGCGGCTCGAGCGGTCCGCACTCATTGAGCGCACGGATCACGCGCCACTGCTGCTCGGTGAGACCGTGCGCCGTGATCAGCGGGCGAAAGCGTTCCATCATCTTTTCGCGTGCGCGCAGCAGCAGCATCGGCAGGTTGCGGTGCGCAACGCGAGTGGTCGGACGCGAGGTATCGGACATGGCGGTTTCAGCTAAACGAAGAATTCGAGGCCCTGGGCCAGGGGAAACCCGAAAAAATCCCATCGACGATTGACGACGGATGATAGCAAGCGCACCATCACTCACATATTAGTGTTTCCATGAAGCCCATCCAAGCCATGTTTTCCGTTGCCGATCATCTGCTCCACGTCGAAGGCGAGGCCTTGCCGCGCGACGTCAGCGCCGCTGCCATGCGCGGGCTGCTCGCGACCGGCGCGCGTTGCCGGGCGCCTGTGAGCGGCGCTGTCTACGGCACGCTGCTCAACGACCGCCACGCGCTCGAAGCACTGGGCGACGCCGTGAACGCGCCCCCTTACAAAGCGCCGCCGCGCGCGCCCATTCTCTACCTGAAGCCGCGCAACACGCTCGCGGGCCACCGCGCGCGCGTGGCCATGCCCGGCAGCGACGGCGTTCAGGTGGGCGCGTCGCTCGGCGTCGTGATTGGGCGAACCGCCGCGCGCGTCGCCGAACACGAAGCGTTCGACTACATCGCGGGTTATACGCTCGTGGCCGATCTGAGCGTGCCGCATGCGAGCGTCTATCGCCCCTCGGTGCGGTTTCGCGCGCGCGACAACTTCTGCGTCATCGGCCCCGCCGTCGTCGCGCGCCGGTATGTGGCCGATCCCGATGCGCTTGCCATTGCGGTGAACATCGAAGGCGGCACGGCCTTCCATGCAACGACGGCCACGAGCGTTCGTGGCGTAGCCGAATTGCTCGCCGATGTCACCGACTTCATGACGCTCGCCCCCGGCGACGTCATCACGCTCGGCGTGCCGCATGGCGCACCCGTGGTTCAGGCCGGCGCGCGTGCAGTGATCTCCATTGGAGACTGGGCGCCGCTCGAAATCGAATTCGTCGCGGCAGACGTGGCGCAGGGAGCACAAGCATGATGCGCGCACGCGTTGCCTATGCAGGCGCCATCCACGAAGCCACGCCCGAAGGAAACCGCGTGCGGCTCGCCGACGGCCGCGTGCGCGAGGAGCACGAAGTCGTCTGGCTCGCGCCTTTCGAGCCCGGCACGATCTTCGCCCTTGGGCTCAATTACGCCGAGCACGCCAAAGAACTGCAGTTCTCGAAGCAGGAAGAGCCGCTCGTGTTCCTCAAGGGGCCGGGCAGCGTGATCGGCCATCGCGGCGCCACGCGCCGGCCCGCCGACGTCACATTCATGCACTACGAGTGCGAGCTTGCCGTCGTGATCGGCCGCACCGCGTACAACGTGAAACGCGAGGACGCCATGCAGTACGTGGCCGGCTACACGATCGCGAACGACTACGCGATCCGCGACTATCTGGAGAACTACTACCGCCCGAACCTGCGCGTGAAAAACCGGGACGGCGGCACCGTGCTGGGCCCCTGGTTCGTCGACGCCGCCGATGTCGCCGACGTCAACGCGCTCGGCCTGCGTGCTTACGTGAACGGCGAACTCAAGCAGAACGGCAACACGCGCGATCTCGTCACCGGCATCGCGGAGCTCGTCGAGTATTTGAGCGGCTTCATGACGCTCGCCCCCGGCGACGTCATTCTGACCGGCACGCCCGAAGGCGTCGTCAACGTGAATGTGGGCGACGAAGTGGTGTGCGAGATCGACGGTCTGGGCCGTCTCGTCAACACCGTCGCGAGCGACGCCGACTACGGGCGCTGATCCGCCAACGAATCGAACACGGACTACGTTAGACATGCGAATCGACCATCTGATCAACGGCCGCGCACACAGCGGACGCGACTACTTCGAAACCGTGAATCCCGCGAACCAGGACGTGCTCGCGGAAGTCGCGCGCGGCGGCGCAGAGGAAGTCGATCTCGCGGTGCGCGCCGCGAAAGACGCCTTCCCCACCTGGGCGGCAACGCCCGCCGCGGAGCGCGCGACGGCGATCCGCAAGCTCGGCGAGCTGATCGCGAAGAACGTGCCCGAAATCGCGCAGACCGAAACGAAAGACACCGGCCAGACCATTTCGCAAACCGGCAAGCAACTCGTACCGCGCGCCGCCGACAACTTCAGCTACTTCGCCGAAGTCTGCACCGCCGTGGACGGCCACACCTACCCCACGTCCACGCATCTGAACTACACGCTGTTTCATCCCGTGGGCGTGTGCGCGCTCATCTCGCCCTGGAACGTGCCGTTCATGACCGCCACGTGGAAGGTCGCGCCCTGCCTCGCGTTCGGCAATACCGCCGTGCTGAAGATGAGCGAGCTATCGCCGCTCACGGCCTCGATGCTCGGCCAGCTTGCGCTCGACGCCGGCATTCCGGCGGGCGTGCTCAATGTCGTGCATGGCTACGGCAAGGAAGCGGGCGAGCCGCTCGTCGCGCACCCCGATGTGCGTGCGGTTTCGTTCACGGGCTCGACGGCTACGGGCAACCGCATCGTGCAGGCCGCGGGCCTCAAGAAGTTCTCGATGGAGCTGGGGGGCAAATCCCCGTTCGTGATCTTCGACGACGCCGATTTCGAGCGCGCGCTCGACGCCGCTGTGTTCATGATCTTCTCGAACAACGGCGAGCGCTGCACGGCGGGCTCGCGCATTCTCGTGCAGCGTTCGATCTACGCGAAGTTCGCCGAGCGCTTCGTCGAACGTGCGAAGCGCATCAGAGTAGGCGATCCGCTCGACGAGACAACCATCGTCGGCCCGATGATCAGCGAGGGCCATCTCGCGAAGGTACGCAGCTATATCGAGCTCGGACCGAAGGAAGGCGCGACGCTCGCGTGCGGCGGCCTCGACGCGCCGGCGCTGCCCGACGCGGTGAAGAATGGAAACTTCGTTCAGCCGACCGTGTTCGTCGATGTCGATAACCGCATGCGCATTGCGCAGGAAGAAATTTTCGGCCCGGTGGCGTGCCTGATTCCCTTCGACGACGAAGCGCACGCGATCCGCCTTGCCAACGACATCGCCTATGGCCTGTCCAGCTACGTGTGGACCGAGAACACCGGCCGCGCGCTGCGCGTGGCCGCCGCCGTCGAAGCGGGCATGTGCTTCGTGAACAGCCAGAACGTGCGCGACCTGCGCCAACCGTTCGGCGGCACGAAGGCTTCGGGCGTGGGCCGCGAAGGCGGCACATGGAGCTACGAAGTGTTCCTCGAGCCGAAGAACGTGTGTGTTTCGCTCGGCTCGCATCACATTCCGCACTGGGGCGTGTAATGGGCGAACTCGCGCTGGCGGCCAAGGTCACGCACGTGCCTTCGCTTTACCTCTCCGAACTGGACGGCCCCCACAAGGGCTGCCGCCAGGCGGCCATCGACGGCCATCACGAGATCGGCCGCCGCTGCCGCGAACTGGGCGTCGACACGATCGTCGTGTTCGATGTGCACTGGCTCGTGAACAGCGAGTATCACATCAACTGCGCGCCGCGCTTCGAAGGCGTCTACACGAGCAACGAGCTGCCGCATTTCATCAAGAACATGCCGTATGCGTACCCCGGCAATCCGCAGCTTGGCCATCTGATTGCCGATGTCGCGAACGAAATGGGCGTGAAAACGCGCGCACATAGCGATACGACGCTCGACCTCGAATACGGCACGCTCGTCCCCATGCGCTACATGAACGGCGACGAACATTTCCGCACGGTTTCGGTGGCAGGCTGGTGCATGTGGCACGACCTCGCCACCAGCGCGCGCTTTGGCCTGGCCGTACGACGCGCGATCGAAGAGCGCTACGACGGCACGGTGGCGATACTCGCGAGCGGGTCGCTGAGCCACCACTTCGCCAACAACGGCACGGCCGAAGCCTTCATGCACAAGGTCTGGGACCCGTTTCTCGAAGCGACCGATCGCAACGTCGTGGCGATGTGGGAGCGTGGCGACTGGAAAACCTTCTGCGACATGCTGCCGATGTACAACGAAAAGTGCTGGGGTGAAGGCGGTATGCACGACACGGCCATGCTGCTCGGCGCGCTCGGGTGGGACCGCTACGAAGGCGTGGCGGAAGTCGTCACGCCGTATTTCGGCAGCTCCGGCACCGGACAGATCAACGCCGTGCTGCCGGTCACGCCTCTGCCGACCTGAACACGGGAGAACGCCATGCCCCATCTCACCCTCGAATACAGCGCGAATCTCGCGGACGCGAGCAGCATGGCTCAGCTCTGCGAAACGCTTGCCCAAGTGCTCGATGCGCAACGCGATGAAAACGGCGCGCGCGTCTTTCCGCGCGGCGGCATTCGCACGCGCGCGCTGCGTTGCGAGCAGTACTTCATTGCCGACGGCGATCCCGGCAACGCCTTCCTGCACGGCTGCCTGAAGATCGGCGCGGGTCGCTCCCAAGCTGTACGCCGCGCGACGGGCGATGCACTTTTCGATGCGATCAAACAGCACTTCGCCCTTGCCTTCGCGTCGCAGGGCCTCGCGCTCTCGCTCGAAATCGTCGAGTTCAGCGAAGAAGGCGCGTGGAAGCACAACAACCTGCACGCACGGCTCAAAAACGCGAGTTCATGATGCTAGATCAGCAAACCATCTGCGAGCTGGCTGCACGGCTCGACGAAGCGGAACGCACGCGTACGCAGCTGCGGCATTTTTCGCGGTCGCATCCGGACATGACGATCGACGACGGCTACGCGATCCAGCGCGAGTGGGTCAAGCTCAAGCTCGCCGCGGGGCACACGATCAAGGGCCGCAAGATTGGCCTTACGTCGCGCGCCATGCAGCGCGCGTCGCAGATCGACGAGCCCGACTACGCGCCGCTGCTCGACAGCATGTTCATCCCAGCAGGCAGCGAGATTCGCGCGGACCGTTTCATCGCGCCGCGCGTGGAAGTGGAACTGGCGTTCGTGCTGAACCGGCCGCTGCAAGGGCCCAACGTCACGCTCTTCGACGTGCTAGACGCGACGGCCTATGTGACGCCGGCCATCGAGATCATCGACGCGCGCATCGAGCAGTTCGACCGCGAAACTAAAGCGCCGCGCAAGGTGTTCGACACGATTTCCGACTTCGCCGCAAACGCGGGCGTCGTGCTGGGCGGCCGCCCGGTCAAGCCGCTCGACGTGGACCTGCGCTGGGTCGGCGCGCTGCTCTACAGGAACGGCGCCGTGGAGGAAAGCGGGCTGGCCGCCGCGGTGCTCGACCATCCGGCAACCGGCGTTGCCTGGCTCGCCAACAAGATCGCGCGCCACGACGAGCGCCTGGAAGCCGGGGACGTGATCCTGAGCGGCTCGTTCACGGCCCCGATTACGGCGCGCGCGGGCGATACGTTCCATGCCGATTACGGCACGCTAGGCGGCATCGGCTTCCATTTCATCTGATCAGGATGCCGTAATGATGGCCGTACCCGCCAGCCGTTCGCGCGTGCCCTCGCGCAAGGCGGCCGGCAAATCGGCCTGTGGGCCGCACTTGCCGACTCGTACGTGAGCGAACTGCCCAGCTCGAAGCGATCGCGCAGGCGTTGCTCGCCCGCAGCGCAAGCGAACTGGCCGGCAAATTCCGCCACCCTGCGGCCGCGTCTAACGCGCGCTCTTCGCGTTCGGTACGCGTTCACCCCATCACGCGCGGAGCGCGCTTCATTCGCCCTCTTCCCCACTCTGCACGAGTTTGGCCAACACGCTCGCCAGCACTTCGCGCTCGTGCTCGCTCAGCGTGGCGAGAATCGCGTCGTTCGTCGCCTTCGAGATCGCCGCGGCGCGCCGGTAGGTGCTGCGCCCCTGCGCCGTGAGCGCCACGAGCACGCCTCGCCCGTCCGCCTCGTTCGAGGTCTTGGCGAGCAGGCCCTTGCGTTCGAGCACGTCGGTCGCGCGGCTCGCCTGGCTGCGGTCGAGGTTCGACACGCGCCCGAGATCCGACACCGACAACGATCCGAACGCGCCCACGCTGAGCAGCAGCCGCGCCTCCGTGAGCGACAGCGAAAGCGCTGCCTCGAACGCGTCGCTCATCGTGCGATCGGTCTGCTTCTTGAGCACATGGAGCCGGTAGGTGAACAACTCCGCAAGGTTGTACTTCCCCGTCATCGATCTTCCCGCCTGGTTTTCACCGGCCGCGAAATGCGGCCACGCCATCAGGATAGCATCGATGAAAGCCCTATTCTGCAGGCATTTCATTGACGATTTGATGCTTGCACACGCATTTATTTGCGCGTAGGATCGGCGAGATCAGAGCCCGCCACGAGGAGACTTTCATGAATGAAAACATCCAGCGCACGCGCCCCGAATGGTGCGACCCCACGGAATGGGCGGCGCGCGTGCAACTCGCCGCCGTGTATCGCGTGTTTCATCTCATGGGCTGGACTGAGCTGATCTTCAATCACATTACGCTGCGCGTGCCCGGGCCGCACAAGCATTTCCTCATCAACCCGTTCGGGCTCACGTATGACGAAATCAAGGCCTCCAATCTCGTCAAGATCGATCTCGAAGGCAACATCCTGAGTCCGAGCGAGTATCCGATCAACCCGGCCGGCTTCGTGATTCACAGCGCGATCCATGCAAACGTGGCAGACGCGCATTGCGTGATGCACACGCACACCACGGCAGGGCTCGCGGTGGCGTGCATGGAAGGAGGCCTCGCATATACGAACTTCTATTCGGCGCAGTTGCACGACATGGTCGCGTATCACGACTTCGAAGGCATCACCGTGCACGCCGAAGAAAAATCGCGCATCCTGCAGTCGATGGGCGACAAGCGGCTGCTCATCCTGCGCAATCACGGGCTGCTTTCGCACGGTGTGACCCTCGCGCACGCGTTTGCGCTGCTGTGGACGCTCAACCGCGCATGCGAAGTGCAGGTCCTGACCGATTCGATGCGCGGCCAGACGCTGCCGATTTCGCCCGCCATTACCGAGCGCTCGACGCGCGACGCCTTGCAGTTCTCGCCCGAACATGGCGCGGGCCAGAACGTGCTCGACGCGCTGGTCCGTCGTGTCACGCGCATCGACCCGTCATATCAGGAGTGAAAGTTTGAACACACCGAATCAGAAGATCACCGTCGTCGGCGGCGGTGCGATCGGCGGCTTGATCGCGGCGCGTCTGGCGCGCGCGGGCATCGCCGTAAATCTGCTCGCCCGCGGCGCGCATCTGGAAGCGATTCGCCGCGACGGTCTGACGATCGTCGAAGGCGACACGCGCTACACGCAAGCCGTCAACGCCACGAACGACGCCGCAACGCTCGGCGCGCAAGACATCGTCTTCGTTTGCCTGAAGGGTCAGGCGCTCGCCCAGTCGGCCGCTTCGCTCGCGCCGCTCGTGGCGCCGCACACGCATATCGTCTCGGCGATGAACGGCGTACCCTGGTGGTTCCTCCACGGCTTCGGCGGCGCGCACGCGAACGGCCGGCTGGAAGCGGTCGATCCGGGCGGCGTCGTCTCGAAGGCGTTGCCGCCCGCACAGGCTTCGGGCTGTGTCGTGCATCTGTCGTCGTCGATTGCGGAGCCGGGCGTGATCCGCAAGGGCGGCGGCAATCATCTGATCGTCGGCGAGGGCTCGGCGCACATGGCCGCGCGCGCGCAGGAAGCGCGCGATCTGCTTGCGCGGGCCGGGTTCGAGGTCACCAAGGCCGCGCCGATTCAGGCCGATATCTGGGCGAAGCTCTGGGGCAATATGACGATGAACCCCATCAGCGCGCTCACGCGCTCGACCGCCGACGTGATTCTGGACGACCCGCTCACGGCGCAACTCGTGAGCACGGTCATGGTCGAGGCGCGGGCGATTGGCGAAGCGCTCGGCATTGGCATTGCGATGACCATCGAGGAGCGCAGCGCGCTCACGCGCAAGCTCGGCGCGTTCAAGACTTCGATGCTGCAAGACGTGGAGGCGGGCCGCTCGCTCGAAGTCGAAGCACTGCTTGGCGCGCCCTATGAACTGGCGCAGCGCGTGGGCATCGCGGCGCCTTCGCTCGGCATGCTCTACGGTCTGGCGCGCCAGCTCGACGCGAATCTCGAAGCGGCGCGCCACAAACGCTAGCCATCAATCCTCGAGCGGCTTGCCCGTGAGGTCGCGAATGAACGGCAACGCGAGGCACGAGATCGCCACGCACCCCATCACGTACCACGCGGGCGCGAGCAGATTGCCCGTGCTCTTCACGAGCCAGGTGGCGACGGTCTGCGCGAAGCCGCCGAAAATCGCCACGCCAATGCCGTAGACGATCGCCATGCCCGTCGCGCGCACCGCGCGCGGGAACATCTCGGGCAGCATCGTGATGGAGGGCGCAGCCTGCAGCCCCAGCAGCACGCTCAGGCCGCCTACGGTGATCAAAAGACGCGCGGCATCCGGGCCGCTCGCGAGCCACAGGAACGCCGGGTAGATCAACAGCAAGACGCCCACGCGCGGCCAGAAGATCAGCGCGCGGCGGCTGAACCGGTCGCAGAGCAGGCCCGACACGGGCGCCACCAGAAAGGTCACGACGCCGGAAACGAGCCCCGCCAGCAACGCCGTGGGCGCGGGCACCTTCAGTTCGTGAATCGCATACGTCGGCATATAGAACGTAACGACATAGGCCGTGACCGTGGAGCCGATCGTCAGCAGGATGCCGAGCGCCGCGCGCCGCCAGTGGTCGCGCAGCACGGCGAGCACTGGCATGCGCACCACGCTCGCCTGCTGCGGCAACTGCTCGTCCAGACGCCGGCGAATCCACATGCCGAGCGGCGCGATCGCCACGCCCATGAGGAAAGGCACGCGCCAGCCCCAGGCGAGCAGCGTGTCGGCGGCGAGGAAAGTCGTCAGGAGTCCGGCCGTTAATGCGCCGAGCGAAACGCCCATTCCCTGGCTCGCAAACTGCCAGCTGCCGAGCAAGCCGCGATTGGCGGGCGTGCCCGCCTCGATCAGCAGCGTGGTGGAAGCGCCCACTTCGCCGCCCGCGGAAAACCCTTGCAGCAAGCGCGCGAACACGATCACGACCGGTGCGGCGACGCCGATCTGCGCATAGGTGGGCGCGAGGCCGATCAGCATACAGCCCAGCGCCATCATGAAGATGGTGAGCGTCATGGCAGGCTTGCGTCCGGCGCGGTCGGCATAGGCGCCGATCACGACGCCGCCCAGCGGCCGCATCACGAAACCCACGCCAAAGGTCGCCACCGAGGCCAGCAACTGCCCGTAGCTCGACATGGTGGGAAAGAACAGCTTGCCGATGGTCAGCGCGAAGAAGCTGTAGACGGTGAAATCAAAGAATTCGAGCGCATTGCCGATTGTGGCGGCGACGATCAACTGCGTGCGGCTCAGTTTGCCCTTGCGCACTCCGGTCATGCTGACGCTGTTCATGGCGCTCCTCGTCGGCCTCTGGCGGGCCTGAATGTTGACCGTGCAACGGTAGCATTCGCCCGGGCGCACGCGCCACTGATCAAAACCCGCGTACGCCGCGAACCGAAGCCGGCATGAAGCGTCCCTTTTAACGACGCCCGGCGTGCGCGCCTCATCCGAGTTCGTAAGGTGAAAGAGGCATACTCCCGGCATAGTCAGCACTCACCTTTCGTGCGCCGCGCCGTATTTGGCGGTTCCGCAAACGCATGCGGGCCACCCCGCACAAAGCGGGCACCAAAATTGCGGCAGCGCGTCGAACGTTCCGACGAACGGGGCGGCGGCAGCCTTTGCGCCGCGCCAACGCGCCCCCAGCCGCGCGCATCGTCCCGCTGTCTTTTCCTCCGCCGCCACTGAAGGGTCGCCGCAGTCGCGACCCGTAAGCCAATGACAAGGATGTCCCTTTCTTCTGCCTTTCGGTTCCCGCGCGCGTCTCGCCTGCATGCTTACGTTGCCGTCTTCGCCGTTTCAGCCGGCGTGACGCTCGCGCTCGGCACGTCGAGTGCAGCGGCGGCGACACCGGCCACCGTCGCCGAAGCGTTCAAGCCCGGCGCGAGCCCAGCCCATCCCGCCC
>NZ_JAMBPQ010000050.1 GCF_024206495.1 Paraburkholderia sp. CNPSo 3272
TATCGCCGCTTTCGGCGCGATCGCTCGCCCCTGCGATCAGCGCGAGCACATGCGCGTACGACAGTACGCCCGGCATGAAGTCGGCATGGGTGTAGGTGGCGAGCAGATCGTCCTTCGCCTTGACACGCCGCGTGAGCGTGCGCACCACATGGCGCAGCATCGGCGTGACGCGTTCGAGTTCTTCTTCGATGAGGCTCGCCGGCACGACGGTCAGCTGGCAAAAACTGAGCGCCTTCGCCGTGTTCGATCGCGGTTCCGCACTGAGCAGCGCGGTCTCGCCGAAAAATTCGCCGCGTCCGAGCGTAGCCATCACGACTTTCTTGTCGTCGCAGCGGGTGGAGATTTCGACCTTGCCGTCGGCGATCACGAAAATCAATCGTTCGCCTGCAAAGCCTTCCGAATAAATGATCTCGCCCGGCGCCGCCGTACGCGACCATGTTTGACTGCGATTCAAGTTCTATCCCCGGAAAACGATTCCATCGCGCGCATTTGTCTGACTATCTTATGCTTTGCGAAGTGGTTGCTATGTGTCGCGTTTACGGCGTTTCCCAAGGCGTTCTTGAATCAGTTTGCATAGATGGCACGCGCGGAAAGCATGCCGAAAGCCGTTGGCGCGAGCCAGTGCGCCGAGGTGTCATGCGCGCTTTGCAAACGCAAACGATTGCTTGCGCGAGAAGTGCGCAAATAGGCGATGAATTGCATGGAGAAAATGAATACGGCCAGTTTGCACTGGCCGTATGTGTCAACGCCGTTCGTCTCTTTCAGTCTTTCACGCCGCAAGTTTTCCCGTCGCGCCGTTGCTCGCCGGCGCGCTCATGCCTGCGCGGGCGAAGCGAAGCGCTTGCATCAGCGTTTCGTGCTCGCCGATGTGGTTCGCGAGCAGCAGGATCAGCTGCGCATTGGCCGACTGACTCTGCGCTTCGTCGAGATCGCGATGCATGTCGATCAGCGCTTCGTAAAAGTCGTCCGGTCTTGCCAGGTTCGGTTGGGTGTTCAGCATGGTTGTCTCCTCGTTCCTCTATGCGGTGCCTTGCACGCACAGCGCCCGCTTGAGCGCGCTCTGCACGCGCACCGCATCGACGCGCCGCCAGCGCGCACTCACGTGCTGGTCCGGACGAATAAGATAGAACGCGCCGTCCTGCGCGCCGTAGCGCTGCGCCGCCAGTCCCTGCGCGTCGCGCAACACCACCGTCGATGCGGGCAGACCCGCGGGCACCGCCGCATCGCCTTCGAGCATCACCACGAACTTGAGCGGCACCGCAGAACGCGAGAGCGCCTGCAGCGTGTCGAGCGTCGCGATATCGAACGCCGAGCCTGAACGACCGAACACGAGGCCCGCGAACTGGTCGCCCAGATGCGCGAGCAGCCAGCTTTCGTCACCCGCTGCGTTTTGCACCGGCGCGTCTGCACACGAAGCGCCCGGCTCCATCTGGCCGTCGAACGTCTCTTCGTCGGGCGTATTCAAGGTCGATTCGCGCAGCACTGCAGGCACGGAAAGCCGGCCGCTGTTCACCAGCTGCCGCGCAAACGCATGCTCGCGGGCGAGCGTGAGCACGGCGTCGCGGAACACGCGGCTCACCGCGCTCTTCGGTGTGATGAAGTCGGTCGAGCGCGTGGAGTTGCGGATGTTTTCGTCGGCGGCGTATTCGCGCTCGCTCGCGTAGGTGTCGAGTAGCGCGTCGGGCGCGTGGTTCTCCAGCACCATCGCGAGCTTCCATGCGAGGTTCTCGCCGTCCTGGAAACCGCTATTCGCGCCGCGCGCGCCGAACGGCGAGACCAGATGCGCCGAGTCGCCCGCGAACAGCACGTTGCCCTGGCGGAAGCTGTCCATGCGCAGACACGAGAACGTGTAGATGCTCACCCACTCCAGCTCGAACTTCACGTCGGGCCCGAGCAGCGCGCGCACGCGCGGAATCACGCGCTCGGGCGTTTTTTCCAGCACCGGGTCGGCGTCCCAGCCGAGCTGGAAGTCGATGCGCCAGACGTTGTCGGGCTGGCGATGCAGCAGCACCGACTGGTTAGGATGGAACGGCGGATCGAACCAGAACCAGCGTTCGGTGGGGAAATCGGCTTCCATCTTCACGTCGGCGATGAGGAAGCGGTCCTTGAACGTACGGCCGTGGCTATCGAGGCCGAGCAGCTTGCGCAGCGGGCTTCGCGAGCCGTCGGCGGCCACCACGTAGCGCGCGAGCAGCGTGTACGGACCGTCGGGCGTTTCGATCTCGAGCGCGACGTGCGCATCGGCGGCGCCCGGCGTGCCGTGCTGCGCGACGCCCGTCACCTTGTTTTTCCAGCGGATTTCGAGGTTGGGCAATGCCTGCGCACGTTCGAGCAGGTAGCCTTCCACGTAGTACTGCTGAAGATTCACGAAAGCCGGCCGATGATGGCCGCTCTCGGGCAGCAGGTTGAACGTATAGACGAGTTCGTCCTTGCGGAACACCTTGCCCACGTTCCAGCTCACGCCCTTTTCGACCATGCGATCGCCGCAGCCGAGGCGGTCGAAGATATCGAGCGAACGCTTGGAAAAGCAGATGGCGCGCGAGCCCGTGGAAAGCGTGCAGTCGTCGTCCACGAGCACCACCGGCACGCCTTGCCGCGCGAGGTCGATGGCCGTCGCGAGGCCCACCGGCCCCGCGCCGACCACCACGACCGGACGCACGCACGCGGCGGCATCCGGGGTTTGTTCGCTGCATCGCGCGTAGTCGAAGCTCAGCGTCTGATAGTCGATCATTCTTGTCTCCACCGTGTCATCTCGTGCCCGGTCTCGCAGTTGGCACTCACCTGGCACTTAACTGGCGCTTCAATCCTGCAACGCGTCCCACATCTCCTTGTCGCGCTGCGCCGTCCAGATGCGCGGATGCGTAATGCCGCTCGCCTCGTCATACGCGCGCGTCACGTCGAACGGCAGGCAGTGCTCATAGATGAACACGTGGCCGAACTTCGGATCCATCGCCTCGCGCGTGAGCGACATCGCGCCCTTCAGGTCGAGCTTCTGCGCCACGGCGGCGCGGCCTTGCGCGAGCAGCGTGGTCACGAAGTCCTTCGTGTAGTCGAGACCCTTGTTGACTTCCGCGGGGTTGAGCAGTGCGGGGCCGCGGCCCGGCACGAGCTTTTCGGCGCCCAGCGAGCGCAGCGCTTCGAGCGTGGCGGGCCAGTCGGCGAGCTGGGCGTCGCCGCAATAGCACGCGGCGTCGTATTCGACGAGATCGCCCGAGAACAGCACCTTCTGCTGCGGCAGCCACACCACCGTGTCGCCCTTCGTGTGACCCGAGCCGAGGTGCGCGATCTTCACTTCGAGCTTACCGAGGAACAGCGTGATTTCCTTCTCGAACACGAGCGTGGGCCACGTGAGGCCCGGCACCGTTTCGACGCCCGCGAACAGGCGCGGGAAGCGCTCGATTTCCGACTTCATGTCGGCTTCGCCGCGCTCGACGATCATTTCATACGTGCCGCGGCTCGCGATGATCTGCTGCGCGCCTTCCTTGAAGTACGCCGAAGCGCCCAGCACGCGCACCGCGTGATAGTGCGAGAGCACGACGTATTTGATGGGCTTGTCGGTAACGGTGCGGATCTTCGCGATGAGGTCCTGCGCCATGGCGGGCGTGGCCGTGGTGTCGACGATCAGCACGCCGTCGTCGCCGATGATGACGCCCGAGTTGGGGTCGCCTTCCGTGGTGTACGCGTATGCGTTTTCCGAGAGCTGCGTGAACGTGACCTTCTTCTCTTCGAGGTCGGCCTGGGATGCGAACGCCTTTGCCATGTTGAGTCTCCGTATCGAGGGGCTCTTGAAGCCGGGGCGGGGCGAAGCGCACACGGGCCGGGCGCGTTGGGCGCCAGCCCTGGTTGTCTCGCCCCGTTTGGAATTGAAATGGACCGCTGTTGTGCCGGGGTGAGGCCATGATGGTCTTCCCGTTTTTATCTGTCAATAGCGAATTACGTTGCTATACGCTAATTTCTTGCTAAAGCACGTTGCGGTCCGTACGTCTGCCGCCGTTCAGTTAACATGGACCCTTTTTCAGCCAGAGAAAAGCGCAATGAGACGTCGCAACGACAGCGCCGCATCCGCGCAGGAAAGCAGCGCGCTGGCCGCCCGCACGCAGCGCGGCATCCAGAGCGTGGAAGTAGGCGGACGCCTGCTGCGCGCCCTCGCCGACGCGCGCGCGCCGCTTGGCGCCACCGATCTCGCGGCGAGCGGCGATATTCCGTCGAGCCAGGCGCACGCCTATCTCGTGAGCTTGACGCGCCTCGGGCTCATCAAGCGCGACGCGCTTTCGGGGCGCTATGAACCCGGCCCGCTCGCGCTGCGCCTCGGCCTGCTGCATCTCGCGCAGCAACCCGCGCTGCGCGAAGCCGTGCCGCGCGCCGCCGCGCTGGCGCAGGCGCTTAATTGCAGCGTCGCGCTATGCATCGCAGGGCCGCAGGGGCCGACGATCGTGCGCTACGAGCACGCAAGCCTGCCGCTGCACGTGAACCTCCACGTCGGCACGGTGATGTCGCTGCGCGCCACGGCCACGGGCCGCGTGTTCTGCGCGTTCCTTGGGCCCCAGGCGCTCGAAGCCGCGTGGGCCACGCAAACCGCGCATCCGGTGTGGCGCGGGACCAGCCACGTGCCCAGTGCCGCGGGCGCGCCCCAGGAAAGCACGCCGGATGCCGCCTTCCTCGCCTCGCTCGACGCCATCCGCGCGCGCGGCTACGAACTCGCCATCGACGCGCCCAGCCCCGGCGTAAGTAGCGTATGCGTGCCCGTGCTCGGCCCTGGGCGCGAACTGAGCCTCACCCTCACCGCCATTGGCGCGAGCGGGGTGCTCGACGTGCGCGCGAACGGCGCGGTCGTGCGCGCGCTGCGCGACGCCGCTGCCGAAATCACCGCCGCCGCTTTTTCATCGACACCGACATGCCCCGAGTAAGCTCCAGGCCTCCGCGCGACGACGCAACGCAAGCCGCCAGCGAAGACGCCGCAGCCGGCAATGCAGCCGAAGCCGCCGACAAACCGCAACGCGGCATCCAGTCGCTCGATGTAACGGGCGAGCTGCTCGCCGCGCTCGTCGCGGCGGGCACGCCCTTGCCGTTGCGCGACCTCGCTGCCGCCGCGGGCATGGCGCCCGCCAAGGCCTTCCCGCACCTCGTGAGCCTGCAGAAGATCGGCCTGCTCGCGCGCGACGCGGCGGGCCGCTACGAAGCGGGACCGCTCAGTCTCGAACTCGGCCTGATCGGCCTTGCGCGTCTTTCGCCGGTTCGTGAAGCCGATGCCGAGCTGGTCGGCCTCGCCGCCGCCACTGCGATGAGCGTCGCGCTAGCGGTGCCGGGGCCGCTCGGCCCGACCGTCGTGCGTCTCGAAGAATCGGCGCTGCCGCTGCACGTGAGCCTGCGCCCCGGCACGGTGATGTCGCTCGTCAACACGTCGATCGGGCGCGTGTTTGCCGCATGGGTCGACGACGACGTGCGCGCAGCCCTCCTCGCCCAGGACGAACTGCGGCTCGCGGGCGCGAAGCCGCGCGAAGGCGCCACGCCCGCCTACCTCGCGCGGCTCGCCGCCATTCGCACCGAGGGCGTGGACACGGCGCTCGACAAACCCATTCCCGGCATCAGCACCGTGACCGCGCCCGTGTTCGACCACACCGGCAGCGTGTGCCTCGTGCTCGCGGTGATGGGCCCTTCGGGCAGCCTCGACATCGCACGCGAAGGCACGGCAACGCAACTGCTGATCGCCGCCGCGGAACGCCTCTCGCGGCGCTTTGGTTATATGGAAGGCGCGGCGGCCGCGCCGCTATAATCGCCACCCTCGCGTGATACAAGAACGGCACGGCCCCCCAATGAGAACCTGCATATGAGCACGGCATCCGCCGGACAAGCGTTGCGCCAGATCGCCGACCTCCCCTGCCCGCGCGGCTTGCCGCTCGTCGGCAATCTGCTGCAGCTTTCGCCGCCGCGTCTGCATTTGATCCTCGAGCAATGGGCCGCCGAACTCGGCGCGCCCTACCGCTTCCAGGTGGGCGGCATCCCCATCACGATCTGGACCGATACCGAACTGATCCAGCAGATCATGCGCGAGCGCCCGCATCGCTTCCGCCGCTATCAGCCCATCGAAGCGGTGTTCGAGGAAATGGGCTTCAACGGCCTTTTCTCGGCGGAAGGCGTTGCATGGGAACCGCAGCGCAAGCTCGTGATGCAGGCGCTCTCGATACCCAACATCAAGGCGTTCTACCCCACGCTGGCCGATATCGCGCAGCGTCTTCACACTCGCTGGCAACGCGCGGCCGAGCGCGGCGAAACCGTCGAGATGACCGACGACCTCAAGCGCTACACGGTGGACGTGACGAGCGCGCTCGCGTTCGGCGAAGATCCGCGCACGCTGGAGCGCGATCACGGCGTGATTCAGGAGCACCTGGAGCGCATCCTGCCGGGCGTGATGAGGCGCACCAATGCGCTCTTTCCGTACTGGCGATATGTCAAACTGCCGGCGGACCGCAAGCTCGAGCGCTCGCTCGAGGAAGTGCACCGCTACGTCAACGCGATGATGGCGCGCGCCCGCGACCGCATGCGCGACGAGCCGTCGGATGCGCCGCGCAATCTGCTCGAAGCGATGCTCTCGCAGCAGCAGGCGCCGGGCGGTGAGACGACCATCAGCGACGCGCAGATTCGCGCAAACGTACTCACGCTCCTCATCGCGGGTGAAGACACGACCGCCGATTCCATCGCGTGGACGCTGCCCTACCTCGCCGCGGATACGGCCTTGCAGCAGCATCTCGGCGACGAAGCCTCACGCGTGCTCGGCAATTCGTCGGTATGCCCCGACTACGCCACGTTGAAAGACCTCGATATTTTCGAGGCGATCTGCATCGAAGCCACGCGTCTGCGCCCGGTGGCGTCGGTGCATTCGTTCGAGCCGCTGGAAGATGTCGTGGTGGACAACGTGGCGTTGCCCAAGGGCACGCGCATGTTCTTCGTCGCGCGTCCCGCCATGCTCGACGCGAAGCACTTTGCCGATCCGCAGCGCTACGATCCGTGGCGCTGGATGAAGCGCGGCGAACGCGAAGCTGATGATGGAAAAGCCCATGACGTACGCGCTTATCTGCAGTTCGGCGCCGGGCCGCGCGTGTGTCCCGGCCGCCATCTCGCGACGGTGGAAATGCGCCTCGCGCTCTCGATGCTGATGCAGTCGTTCACGATCGAACTGGCGATCGATCCCGCGAAGATTCAGGAAGTGCAGGCGTTCACGATGGTGCCGGACACGATGCCGGTGAAGCTCAAGCCGCGCGAACACGCCGCGTTCGCCTAAGCGTCAACGTCCGTCCTCGGGCGTGCCAACCGTGGAGGCATCGTCGGGCGCGCCATCGCTGCGCGCCTGCGCATCGCGCATCTTGGCAAGCGCCTTGGGCCCGAGCCCGAGCGACACGCCCAGCGCGAGCGCGTCGAGCACGGCGAGATGCGCGATGCGCACCACGGCGGGCGCATGCGCATCGCTCGCGGCCGGCACGCGCAGCAAGAGAGGAATATCGACCACCCACGCGAGACGCGAGCCCGCACTCGTGAGCGCGATGGTCGTCGCACCGCGCTCCTTGGCGATCTGGATGCTCTCGTTCACTTCCACGCTGCGCCCCGACTGCGAAATCGCGAACGCCACGTCGCCCGGTTCGAGCAGCGCCGCATAAAGACGCTGCAAATGCGCATCCGTGAACGCGCTCGCGGCGATGTCGAGCCGCAGCAGGCGCAGCGCCGCGTCTTGCGCAACGAGCCCAGAACCCGCGCCCACGCCGAAAAAATACACTCGACGCGCGCTGGAGAGCGCCGCGACGGCAGCCTCGAACACCGCCGTATCGAGCGAAGCGCGCGCGTGGGTCACGCCCTGCACGACCGACTCCGTCACCTTGTCGAGCAAGGTGCCGACCTCGCCGGCCCACCCGGCGCCGCTCGCCTCGCCGCCCGTCATCTCCGTGGCGAGCGCGAAGGGCACGTTGCCCGCCGCGCTCTGCGCGAGCCGCATCTTGAAGTCGCGCAGGCCGTGCGCACCCACCGCGCGGCAAAAGCGCGTGACGGAGGGCTCGGACACGTCCGCGCGCAACGCGAGTTCGGTGATGCTCCCGCGCATGGCGAAGTCGATGTCGGCGAGCACCATCTCCGCGACCTTGCGCTCGGCGGGACGCAGCGACTCCGCGACATTGCGGATGTGATGGATCAGGTTGGAGACCGGCAAGCTGTTTTTCCCGTGGAAGATACCAGGTTCTGCTCACATGAGGGCCCGCTATCCAGTTTCGATGCGTGCTTCCGCTTCAATCGAGCCGCTTGCCGCTTTCAGTATCGAACAGATGCAGGTGCGCCAAAGGCAAACCTAGCGTCATGCGCTGGCCCGGAGCAACGTCCGGGCGCGCGCGCGTGGTGACGCACCATGTCGTCGCGCCTATTTTCCCGTACAAGTGGGTCTCCGCGCCAGTCGGCTCGATCACGTCGACGGTGAACGGCACGTCGCCGCCCGCCTCGATGTGCTCGGGGCGCACGCCGAGCGTCACGCGCGCGCCCGCCTGGGCCTTGCCTTCCGGCAGCGCAATACGCACGCCGTCTTCGAGCACGAGCGCCGTGCCGCGCGCGTCGCTCATCACCGTGCCCTCGGCGAAGTTCATCGAAGGCGAACCCAGGAAGCTCGCCACGAACAGGTTGCCCGGCTTGTCGTAGAGGTCGAGCGGGCGGCCGATCTGTTCGATGCGCCCCGCGTTCATCACGACGATGCGGTCCGCCATCGTCATCGCCTCGATCTGGTCGTGCGTGACGTACACCACCGTGTTGCGCAGACGCTGGTGCAGGGCCTTGATCTCGGTACGCATCTGCACGCGCAGCTTGGCGTCGAGGTTCGAAAGCGGCTCGTCGAACAGGAACAGCGCAGGCTCGCGCACCACGGCGCGGCCCATGGCGACGCGCTGGCGCTGGCCGCCGGAGAGCGCGCGCGGCAGGCGCTCGAGGTAGCTCGACAGGTTGAGCATTTTCGCGGCGGCTTCGATGCGCGGCCTGAAACCATTCTCGCGCTCCTTGCGAATGCGCGGACCGAACGCGATGTTGTCGTACACCGAGAGATGCGGGTAGAGCGCGTAACTCTGGAAGACCATCGAGATGTTGCGCTGCTGCGGCGGCAGCGCGTTCGCCCGCGTGCCGCCGATGGTGAGGTCGCCGCCGGAGATGTCTTCGAGGCCGGCGATCATGCGCATCACCGTGGTCTTGCCGCAACCCGAGGGGCCGACGAGCACGACGAATTCGCCGTCTTCGATATCGAGGTCGACGCCGTGCACGACCTGGGTGTCGCCATAGCGCTTGTAAATGCCGTTCAGTTGTACCGCTGCCATGCTGTCCTCGTTTGCGTGAAGTCTTTTTCAGGTCGCTCAGGTCAATTCGCCGCGAGCACGCCTCAGAACGGATCGAGCGTCAGCTCGTTCGCCATCATCCGGTTGCCCGCCATGAGGCCCGCGTCCACGGGCAGCGCCACGCCCGTGATCACGCGCGCCTGCGCCGAGGCGAGAAACTGCACGGCGTCGGCGATGTCCTCGGGCGTGGCCACGTCGCCGAGCGGATACCACTTGCTTAGTTCTTCGAAGATCTTCGGATGCTGCTCGACGCGCGCGCGCCACGCAGGCGTCTTCACCGTGCCGGGGCAAACGATGTTCGCGCGTATGCCGTGGGGCCCCAGCTCCATGGCGAGCGCCTTCGTGTAGCTCACGAGGCCTGCCTTCGCCGCGCTGTACGCGGGGTGGCCGAGCGCCGAAAGGCCGTTCACCGAGCCAATCAGCACGAGCGCGCCGCGCCGGCGCTCGATCATCGAGGCGCGCACGGCTTCGACCGTGTAGTAGGTCCCGTTCAGGTTCAGGTCGATGTCGCGCCGCCAGCTCGCGGCGTCGGTATGCGCGAGCGTCGTGCCGAGCGCGCCGCCCGCGTTCGGCACGGCCACGTCCACCGGGCCGCGCGCCGCCACGCCGCGCGCCACGGCTGCGGTTACGGCGTCCTGATCGCTCACGTCGGCGGCGAGCGGTTCGAGGCGCGCCGCGCCCGCTTCGCCGAACTCCGCCGCGAGCTGTTGCACACCCGCCGCGTCGCGGTCGAGCGCGAGCACCGTGTCGCCCGCTTCCAGAAACCGTTTGCACAGCGCGCGGCCTATGCCGCCGCTCGCGCCCGTCACCAGCACCACCCGGCTCATGTCGACTCTCCGTGCGGCTCGCCAGCAGTGCCGGAGAGCCTGAAAATTTCCTACATACGAATGCCATACAGCGATCCGTATGCGGGTTTATACCGAGTGCGCCGCGCTGCTGCAGCGCATGAATTCCCCCTGTTTTACAGCATGTTATGCAAATTTCGGCGCTCGAAACAATATCGCGTTTACCAGGTGACAACGCTTTTTTCATCCTGTAGGATTTTTTCAAACAACGCAACCCAGCAGCCGGGTCAAGGCGGCGGCATAAGCAGGAACAACCACTTAGGAGAAAGAGAATGTCGTTTCAGGCACGTGCAACCACCATGCTCGGCAAGCTCGCCGTCGCGCTAGCATTCGCCGGCATCACCGCCGCGGCGCACGCCGATACGGTCCGCGTGACCGTCGCCCACTACAGCGACGCCACCGCGCCGTACTTCGAGAAAATGGCCAAGCAGTTCGAGGCCGCCAATCCCGGCATCACGATCAAGATCGAAGACGTGAACTGGGACTCGCTGCAACAGAAGCTGCAAACGGACATCTCCGGCGGCGCGAACGCCGACCTCGCGATCATCGGCACGCGGTGGCTGCTCGACTTCGTGAAGGACGACATTGCCGAGCCGCTCGACCCGTACATGGATGCGAACTTCAAGGGCCGCTTCATCGGTCCGTTCCTGGCTCCGGGTCAAATCAACGGCAAGACCTACGGCCTGCCGATCGCCGCTTCGGCGCGCGCGCTGTACTACAACAAGGACATGCTCGCTTCGGTCGGCTATCCGCAAGGCCCGAAGACGTGGAACGACGTGATCGACGCGTCGAAGAAGCTCAAGGCGAAGGGCATTGCGGGCTTCGGTCTGCAGGGCAAGGAAATCGAAACCGACGTGTATTTCTACTACGCGTTGTGGACCCACGGCGGCGAAGTGGTGGGCAAGGACGGCAAGGCGGCGTTCAACTCGCCGGCTGGCGTGAAGGCCGCGACGCTCTACAAGAGCATGATCGACGAAGGTCTCACGCAGCCGGGCGTGACGGGCTACAGCCGCGAAGACGTGCAGAACCTCTTCAAGCAAGGCCGCGTGGCAATGATGATCTCGGCGCCGTTCCTCGCCAAGCAGTTGCAGAAGGAAGCACCGAACATCAAGTACGGCATCGACCCGATCCCGGTAGCAACGACCCCCGCCACCTACGCGGTGACCGACTCGATCATGATGTTCAAGAACTCCAAGGCGAAGCAGAGCGCCTGGAAGTTCCTGGACTTCCTGTTCACGAAGGAACCGCGCGTGCAATTCACGAGCACGGAAGGCTTCCTGCCGACCACCAAGGCTGAAGCGAGCGACCCGGCTTTCCAGAATCCGGACACGCAAGCCTTCATCGCGCTGCTGCCGCATGCGAAGTTCGCGCCGACCGTAACGGGCTGGGAAGATACCGCAAAGGCTGTGACCAACGCGATGCAGTCGGTCTATCTCGGCAAGGCCAAGCCCGCCGATGCGCTGAACCAGGCGGCCACCGAAGCGAACAAGTCGCTCGGCAAGTAAGTCTGGCAAGCAGGCCTTAACTGCAACCCCGGCGCGCGCCCGCCATTTCCCGGCGCGCGCCGCAACGCCTCAGAACCGACGTTTCGAAGCACTGAAGATTCGACATGACCACGGGTCCCCTGAAGCCCTCGCCCGCCGCAGCATCGGCCGGCGATGCCCCCGACCGATCACGCGCACGAACCCGCATGAGCCGACTACCCCGCGCTGTTTCCGCGCCCCGCGCGCCCTGGCTCCTGATCGTGCCGAGTCTCGTGCTCGCGCTCTTCATCATCAGCTATCCAATCTTCAACATCGTGTATCAGTCGCTGCACGATGTGTCGCGCTTCGGGCAGATTCGCGACTTCAGCGGCCTGCAGAACTTCTATAACGTGTTCGGCGACCCGGTGTTCATGAGCGCCCTGAGGAACACGCTGATCTGGACATTCTTCGTCGTGGTGGGGACGGTCGGGATTTCCGTGCCGGTCGCGCTGGTGCTCAATCAGGACTTTTACGGCCGCGGCATAGCGCGCACGATCGTCATGCTGCCGTGGTCCGTCTCGCTCACGATGACGGCCGTGGTCTGGCGCTGGGCGTTCAACGACGACTACGGCATGGTCAACGTCACGCTGCAGCGCCTCGGCCTCACGTCGGGGCCGATCCACTGGCTCGCCACACCCGAGTATGCGTTCCCGGTGGAAATCTGCGTGGGCATACTCGTGTCGATCCCGTTCACGACCACCATCCTGCTGGGCGGCCTTTCCTCGGTACCGGGCGATATCTACGAAGCCGCGCGCATCGACGGCGCGAGCGCCTGGCAACAGTTCCGCCAGCTCACGCTGCCGCTGCTCAAGCCGTTCATCAACATGGCGGTCCTGCTGAACGTGATCTACGTGTTCAACTCGTTCCCGATCATCTGGGTGATGACGCAAGGCGGCCCCGACGACAGCACGCATATTCTCGTCACGTACCTTTACGAACTCGGCTTCCGGTTAGGACGACCAGGCGAAGCCGCCGCCGTCTCGCTCATCATGCTCGTCATCCTGTTCGCCTTTTCGGTGGTCTACCTGCGCCTGCAGGCAAAACGCGGCAGCGCCGAAGGAGACCTGGCATGAACCGCAAGCTCAAACGCTCGATCTGGTGCTGGCTCGTGCTCTCGCCGCTCGTCGTGGCCGTGCTGTTCCCGTTCGCGGTGATGTTCTTCACCTCGTTCAAGCCGGCTTCGGAAGTGTTCGTCTATCCGGCGCGCTGGCTGCCGATGCAATGGCGCTGGCAGAACTACGTCGACATGTGGCAGGCCGCGAACTTCGGCGTCGCGCTGCGCAACAGCATCGTGGTGAGCTGTCTTTCCACCGCGCTCGCACTCGCCGTGAGCCTGCCGGCCGCCTATGCGCTCGCGCGCTTTCCGTTCCGCGGGCGCGGCCTGTACCGCCAGTTCCTGCTCGTCACGCAGATGCTCTCGCCCATCCTGCTCGTCGTCGGCCTGTTCCGGCTCGCCGCGATGATTCCGTACGGCGACGGCAATCTCGTCGATTCGAAGATCGGCGTGATCGTCTCTTACGCGGCGTTCAATATCGCGTTTGCCGTGTGGATGCTCTCGTCGTATTTCCAGACCGTACCGCGCGATCTCGAAGAATCGGCGTGGCTCGAAGGCTGCAGCCGCACGGGCGCCGTGTTCCGCGTGTTCCTGCCGCTCGCCGTGCCGGCCGTGGTGGTCACGGCGATCTTCACGTTCATTAGCGCGTGGAATGAGTTCGCCGTGGTCTACACGCTGATCCGCTCGCCCGAGAACAAGACGCTCACGGTGCAGGTCACCGACATGGTGGCCGGCAAGTACACCGTGGAATGGCAGCTCGTCATGGCGGCGACGCTCGCGGCCACGCTGCCGGTTTCCGTGGTCTTCGCGTGGCTGCAGCGCTACATGGTGAAGGGACTCGCACTAGGCGCAGTGAAGTAACAGGAAGTCTCGCGCCTACTTGCTCAATTCATGGCCGATCACGCCGCCGGCCACGGCGCCGCCCACGGTGCCGACCGCGCTGCCGTTGGAGGCCCGGTTGCCCACATAGCCGCCCGCGGCGGCGCCGCCCAGCGTGCAGGCTCCCGTGCCCGCTGTGGTGAGCACGACGGTGATGACGAGTAAGGCGCGCGCGGCGCTTGAGCGTCGTAGCCAGTTCATCGCCGATTCTCCTGATCGATAGTCCCGGCGTTCGTGCTAGCAAGCATCGTGGTGCGCCGGCGTTCAGCCGTGGTGCAAATGCAGCAGGATCAGCGTGAGCGTAACCAGCGAACCAAGGGTGGAATGCAAGATGGTGCGTGAAGTGACGTGCGCCTCGCGCCGGTAGTACTCGGCGAGCATGAACGGCCCGGTGCCCGTGGGCAGCGCCGCGAGCAGCACCGCGATTCCCACGAGCTGGTCAGGCAGCCCGAATACGCGATCGGCCAGCCACCACGTGAGCAGCGGCTGCGCGACGAGCTTGCAGAGCGTTAGCCACCACGACGACTCACGCGGCGTCTCGCCGCTCGCGCGGCGTTCGGCGAGAAAGAGCCCGAGGCTCACAAGCGCGCACGGGCTCGCCGCGCCGCCCTGCAGCTTGAGGAACGTTTGCGCGCTAGCAGGGAGCGTGACATGCGCGGCCGAAACGACCGCCCCCAGCGCCGGCGCAACCAGCAGCGGATTGCGCACGAGCGAGCGCACGACCTTGATGGCGAGCCGGTGCGGACGCCGCTCGCTTTGCAGTCCTGTTTCGATCAGCACGATGGCGATGGCGAACAACACGCAGACCACGAGGATCGTGGCGATGGTCGTGGGCGTGAGGCTCGACGGCCCGAAGGCGATCATGCACAGCGGGAAGCCCACGTAGCCGGTATTCGGATACGCGGCGGCAAGCCCGTCGATGCTCGCATCCGCAAGGGGGCGGCCGAGGAACACGCGCGCGCCCACCACCGCGATGAACACGGCGAGACCGGCAATACCGAACGCAGCGACGAACGCCGGCTGATAAAGCTCATGCCACGTTGCGTGCGCAAGGATATCGAAGAGCAGCGCCGGAAGCGCGAGCCACACGACGAAGCGGTTCAGCTCGGAAGCCGCGGCGGGGCCGAGGACATTCGTGCGACGGCAGGCGAAGCCCGCAAAGATGAGGCCGAAGACCGGCAGGAGAATGGAAACGGCAGAAAGCATCGGGATTCGTGAATGCAAAGCGCGCGGACCTGCCGCGCGCCAGGGTGAAACGGAAGACGAACAGTTTCGCTAATCCATCGCCGCGTGACTCGTATCGACGGTGGCGGCGCTCGGGCCGGTGCGGATCAGAAAAAGCAGCGGAATCACGAGCAGCGTCGCGACGAACATCATCTTGAAGTCGTTCAGATACGCGATCATCTGGGCCTGCTGCGTGATCGACTGGTTGAGCACGGCGAGATCGTACCGCGAACCGCTTTCGAGCATCTGTTGAACCGCCGGATTGAACGGGGTGATGTTCGCGGCGAGGTCCGAATGCGCGATCTGCGTGCCGCGCGTGACGAAGGTCTGCACGATCGAAATGCCGATACTGCTGCCGATGTTGCGCATGAGGCTATAGGTGGCCGTGCCATCCGCGCGCAGTTGCGGGGTCAGCGTCGAGAAAGTCAGTGCGGACAGCGGCACGAATACGAAGCCGAGGCCGAAGCCCTGCACCACGCCAGGCCACACGATATCCGAGGGCGACAGCACGAGCGTGTACTGCATCATCTGCCAGAGCGCGTACGCGGAGACCACGAAGCCGAACAACAGCATAATGCGCGCGTCCACGCGTTTCAGTATGCGTCCCGCTATCAGCATGGCGACCATGGTGCCCGCGCCGCTCGGCGCGGTCACGAGCCCCGTCGTGGCGACCGGATAGCCCATCAGGTTCTGCAGCATGGGCGGCAGCAGTGCGCGTGTGGCGTAGAGCACCGCGCCGATCACGAAGATGAAGAGCGTGCCCGTGGCGAAATTGCGGTCCTTGAGCAGCTGATAGCGAAAGAACGTGCCCGGCCCCGAGGTAGCCGTATGCACGACGAAGAACGCGAAGGCAATGACCGCCACCAGCGCTTCGATGCGGATCTCCAGCGAGCCGAACCAGTCGAGCTGCTCGCCGCGGTCGAGCAAGGCCTGCAGCGCGCCGATGGCGAGCGCGAGCGTGGCGAAACCGAACACGTCGAAGCGTTGCGAGCGGCCAGGCACACGCGCAGGCATGAACGTCGAGACGCCGAAAAACGCGAACAGGCCCACCGGCACGTTGATGAAAAACACCCAGCGCCAGTTGTAGCTATCAGTAAGCCAGCCGCCGAGCGTTGGCCCTAGCACGGGGCCGACCATCACGCCCATGCCCCACACGGCCATGGCCTGCCCCTGGCGCTCGCGCGGATTGATATCGAGAAGAATGGACTGCGAAAGCGGCACGAGCGACGCGCCGAACACGCCCTGCAACAACCGCGAAGCGACGATCTCGCCGAGCGTTTCGGAAAGCCCGCACAGCGCCGAAGCGACGGTGAAGCCCGCAATCGCCACGCCAAGCAGCCGCTTGACGCCGTAGCGGTCGGCGAGCCAGCCCGTGAGCGGCGTGGCAATGGCGGCCGCGACGATATACGAGGTGAGCACCCAGGTGATCTCGTCCTGGGAGGCAGACAGCGTGCCCTGCATGTGCGGCAGCGCGACATTGGCGATCGTGCTGTCGAGCGTTTGCATCAGCGTGGCGAGCATGATCGAGAGCGTGATCATGCCGCGGTTGAGCGGGGCTTCCTTGCCCGACTCCGCCCGATGCTGCGCGGCGGCGCCGTCCTGCATGACTGCGGTCATCGTGCGGTTGTCTTGCGGCTATCTTGATTGGGGGCGGAGCGTGCCGAATTAATAAGCCTGCTTATTATACGACTCGTCCCTGCCGACGCAATCGGTATCGCCAGGCAGAGAACGCTCGTGAGAAGGCACAAGCCGCACGCCCGTATAATCGCGCGATGACTACCGACCTCGAAAAGCGCTTTGGCTTCCTGGTCGTCGACGTGGGCCGGCTCTATGGCAAACGTTACGACGAGCTTGCGAAGTCGTCGCTCGACCTCACGCGCGCGCAGTGCCGCATGATCGCGTACCTCGCGCACTACGGCGACATGAACCAGGCGCGCCTCGCCGAACTGCTGGAAGTGGCGCCCATTTCCGCGGGGCGGCTGCTCGAGCGCATGGAAGAAGGCGGCTGGGTCGTGCGCACGCCCAACCCGGATGACCGCCGCGAATGGCTGGTGAGCCTCACGCCCAAGGCGGAAGGCGTGCTCACGGGCGCACGCCGCGTGGGCGACGAAGTCCAGGAGGAAGCCCTGGCGGGCTTCACACCTGAAGAAGCCGAGCAGTTCAGCGCGATGCTTCAGCGGGTGCGCGCCAATCTCGGCGCGCTGGTGGAACGGTAACCCGCAGCGCTAACCGGTGTTAGCGCAGCCGCACGAGCGTGGACTTGAGTTCCGTGTATTTTTCGAGCGCGTGCAACGACTTGTCGCGGCCGTTGCCGGACTCTTTGAAGCCGCCGAACGGGAAGTTCATGTCCCCGCCTTCGTCGTAGCAGTTCACCCACACCGTGCCCGCACGCAGCCTGCGCGAGATTTCGTGCGCGTGCGTGAGGTTCGCGGTCCAGACCGCAGCCGCGAGCCCGTAGTCACTGTCATTGGCGATGCGCACCGCTTCGTCGATCGTGCTGAACGTGATGACCGACAGCACCGGCCCGAAGATTTCCTCGCGCGCGATCTTCGTGTCGTGATGCGTATCGAACACCGTGGGTTCCACGTAGAAGCCGCCGCCCTGTGCATTCACGCGTTCGCCGCCCGTCAGCAGCTTAGAGTCCTTGCGGCCGGCTTCGATATAGCTCAGCACCCGCTCGAGCTGAATCTTGTCGATGATCGCGCCCATCGACACCTCCGGATCGAGAGGATTCCCAGGCTTATAGGCCTTCGCGGCCTCGACGAGCTTCGTGAGGAAAACGTCCTTGATTTCGTGATGGACGAGCAGGCGCGAGCCCGCCGTACACATTTCACCCATGTTGTAGAAGATCGCGGCCGCCGCCGCGTTCGCCGCGCGGTCGAGATCCGGGCAATCGTGCAAGACGATGTTGGGCGACTTGCCGCCAAGCTCCAGCCACACGCGCTTGAGATTCGATTGCCCCGCGTACTGCATGATCTGCTTGCCCACGTTCGTCGAGCCCGTGAACGCAATGCAGTCCACGTCACGATGCAGGCCTAGCAGTTTGCCGGGCTCCCCGCCACCGGGCAGCACGTTGAACACGCCCGCCGGAATGCCGGCCTCGTGCGCGAGCTGCGCCACGCGAATGGCCGTGAGCGGCGACTTCTCCGATGGCTTGAGCACGACGCTGTTGCCCGCTGCGAGCGCCGGCCCGAATTTCCACGAGGCCATCAGGATCGGAAAATTCCACGGCACGACGGCGGCGACCACGCCAATGGGCTCGCGCGTGACGAGGCCCACGAGATGATGATCGGCGGGCGCGACTTCGCCGCCTACCTTGTCGATGGCTTCAGCGAACCATTCCACGCAATAAGCCGCGCCCGGCACGTCTACGGTCGTCGTGTCGCTAATGGGCTTGCCTGCGTCGAGCGTTTCGAGCAGCGCGAGTTCGTCGAGATGCTCGCGCATGAGCGCGGCCCACCGCAGCAGAACGGCCTTGCGTGCACGCGGATTCAGGCCTGCCCATACCCCTTCGTCGAACGCGCGGCGAGCGGCGCCGACCGCGGCGTCGACATCGGCTGCGCCGCAATCCGCCACACTCACGAGCACGCGGCCGTCGATCGGACTCACGCAATCGAAGGTGCGGCCCGAATACGCGTCGCGATACGCGCCGTCGATGAATGCGCGGCCTTCGATCGAAAGCGTCGCGGCCTTGTCCTGCCAGTAAGCGAAAGTTTTGTCCATCAGGATGCCTCAATGATTTGCGATCCACCTTGCATGCCGCAATGCGGCGTCAGGTGAAACGGGTTCGCGCGATCAGGGAGTCAGAAGGTGGGCGGCGAATTGGCCGACACCACTTCGCAGACTTCGTTCGCGCTGGGATTGCGAAACCGGTGCGGGAAGCGGCTTTCGAAATAGTAGCTGTCTCCGGGGTCGAGCAGCCAGGTCGTGCCGTCCACGGTCAGCTCGAGTTGTCCGGCGACCACCACGCCGCCTTCGTGCCCTGCGTGCACCAGCATTTCCGGGCCGGTATCGGCAAGCGGCTGATAGACCTCGCGCATGATGCCCATGTTGCGGTCCTTCATGTTCGCGCCGGCCAGATAGAACTCGATCGATTCGTTGCCGAGGTTCGGCATTTCGCCGCGCCGCGACACGACTTCAGTCCCTTCCGTCAGATCAAACGTGAAGAATTCGGCGAGGCTCATCGGTATGCATTCGAGCAGCTTCTTGAGCGACCCCACCGAGGGACTGACGCGACTTTGCTCGATCAGCGAGATCGCGCCATTGGTCACGCCCGCGCGCTTGGCGAGCTCGCGCTGTGACAAACCATAGCGTTTGCGAACATAGCGCAGGCGTGTGGCGACTTCGGACGACACAGAAGCGGACTCGGACACGATGAAGGACCGTTGACAGTGAGACCACGCGAACAGCGCGGGGGGTGTTGAATATTCTAATCAGTTTGCTTTATTTTGCGTCAGTACAAACCCCCGTAAGTTATTCGAAATATAAGTGCAGGAGCCGATATTTCGCACAGCGTGGTATTTCACGGGGCCCTCGGGGAAAGTGCTGACATCAAAAACTTGAAAAAATAATTGACGCCCTTTTTGACTCGTATATGCTGAACCACAGGTCGAACACCGCATCGTTTGTGCCGCGTTGCAACGCAAAAAGCGCGTTTTATGCGAGAAACATAGCGAGTCGGCCGAGTTTGGAAAGCAATACATCGATGTCGTTCAATGTTTAACGCATCACTCAAATTGACGACCTCGAATGCTTGAACCGAACGCCTTTTTCAACGCAACCAGTCGAGTGTTATTGTGAGAGTCCGTGGCCCTCTGGTGAGGTGGGATCGTAGTCATGCGAGGTGTCTTCGCAGTGACTGCACCGCCATCGCCGACGGCAGTAGCGGCAGGCTTGCCTCTCGCCTGTTCCTGTCCGTCTTCACGATCCTTTCCCGCCGCTCTGTGCGGCGTCACAACTCGGTCTCCGCACGCGCCTTTATTGCCGTCCACACGGACGAAGTCGCGTCGCTTCTGCCCTAGCGCCTCTCCTTCCAGCGCCGTTCGTTTTCTTCGCGGTCGTTGGTTCGCGAAGTGTCTTGTCGCGCCTTCGCGATGTGGCTGCGCACGCCTGAACACGGTTGCGCCTCACAACGGCAAGAAACGAACCGCCTACATGATCTCCACGCGCAGCGCCATCCGTTAGCGCCGCTGCGCGGAGCACACAGGGTTTGTAGTTTTGCGTCCCGCAAGGCTGCAAGGTCATGTCACGCCCGTAGCGCCGACACCTCGCGTACGGGCAAACAAGCGAATCATTAGTCATGCGAACCAGACCATTAGTTGGCGTCACTGCCGACCGCACGATGATGGGACCGCACGCGTCACATGTTGCCGGCGAGAAGTACATCGCCGCGGCTGTGGATGGAGCAGGCACGCTCGCATTCGTGCTGCCCGCCCTGGGCGAGCGGCAGACTGCGGCCGACATACTGGAAGTCGTGGACGGACTGCTTTTCACGGGCAGCTATTCGAACGTCGAGCCGCATCGTTATGGCGGCCCGGCGAGCGAGAGCGGCACGCTGCACGACCCCGCTCGCGACGCCACCACACTGCCGCTCATGCGCGCCGCGATCGAGGCCGGCGTGCCGGTACTCGCCATCTGCCGCGGCTTCCAGGAGATGAACGTGGTGTTCGGCGGCACGCTGCATCAGCAGGTGCACAACGTTGCACGCTACGACGACCATCGCGAGAACAAGGACGATCCGCTTGACACGCAATACGGTCCGGCGCACGCGTTGAAGCTCGTGGAAGGCGGTGTGCTGCAACTGCTTGCGGGCGGCGCACGCGAAGCACGCGTGAATTCGCTGCACGGCCAGGGCATCGAACGCCTGGGCGCAGGCCTCGTAGCCGAGGCATTCGCACCCGACGGCCTCATCGAAGCCGTGAGCGCAGCGAACTCCCCGAGCTTCGCGCTCGGCGTCCAGTGGCACCCGGAATGGAAATACGCCGACGACGCGCTTTCCGCGGCCATCTTCCGCACGTTCGGCGAAGCCTGCCGCAACCACATGCTGGCCCGAATACCGGGCGGGGCCGGACACGACGTGGCGCATGCGCCGCGCGCCGCCCACGCCTGATGCCGGCCCATACAGAAATAGAGAGAACGACCATGCATGAAATCGACGAATTCCTGAAGAAGCACCGCATCACCGAAATCGAAGCCATCATCCCCGACATGGCGGGCATTGCGCGCGGCAAGATCATCCCGCGCAGCAAGTTCGAATCGGGCGAGGCGATGCGTTTGCCGCAAGCCGTGATGATCCAGACCGTGACGGGCGACTACCCCGAAGACGGGAGCTTCACCGGCGTCACCGACCCCGACATGGTGTGTGTGCCCGACCCCTCGACGATCCGCATCATTCCGTGGGCCGTCGACCCCACCGCACAGGTGATTCACGACTGCGTGCATTTCGACGGCACGCCTGTGGAGATCTCGCCGCGCCGCGTGCTGCGCCGCGTGCTCGACCTCTATGCCGCGAAGGGCTGGAAGCCGGTGATCGCGCCGGAACTCGAGTTCTATCTCGTCGACATGAACAAGGACCCGGATATTCCGCTCGCACCGCCCATTGGCCGTACGGGCCGTCCTGAAACGGGACGCCAGGCGTATTCGATCGAAGCGGTGAACGAGTTCGACCCGCTGTTCGAGGACATCTACGAGTACTGCGATATTCAGGATCTCGAAGTCGATACGCTCATTCACGAAGTGGGCGCGGCGCAGATGGAGATCAACTTCCTGCACGGCGATCCGCTCAATCTCGCCGACCGCGTGTTCCTGTTCAAGCGCACGGTGCGTGAAGCAGCGCTGCGCCACCGCATGTACGCCACGTTCATGGCAAAGCCCATGGAGAACGAACCCGGCTCGGCCATGCACGTGCACCAGAGCCTCGTTTCGGCGGAAAGCGGCCAGAACCTCTTCACGGGTGCCGACGGCAAACCCACGGACATGTTCTACGCCTATATCGCGGGCATGCAGAAGTACACGCCAGCGCTCATGCCGATCTTCGCACCGTACATCAACTCGTATCGCCGCCTTTCGCGTTTCATGGCCGCGCCGATCAACGTGGCATGGGGCTACGACAACCGCACGGTGGGTTTCCGCGTGCCGTATTCGTCGCCGGCTGCGCGCCGCGTGGAAAACCGCATTCCCGGCGTTGACACCAACCCGTATCTCGCGATTGCCGGCACGCTGGCCGCCGGCTATCTGGGCATGACGCAGCACCTCAAGCCCACCGAACCGCTCGTGAGCGACGGCTACTCGCTGCCCTACCAGCTGCCGCGCAATCTCGAGGAAGGCCTCACGCTGATGGGCTCGTGCGAGCCGCTCAAGGACATCCTCGGCGAGAAGTTCGTGCGCGCCTACCTCGCGCTCAAGGAAACAGAATACGAAGCCTATTTCCGCGTGATCAGTTCGTGGGAACGCAAGCACCTGCTGCTGCACGTGTAAGAACGAAAGGAGATACAGCAATGAGCTATCGAATCGACGCCCCCGCCAGCGCGCTGCAGGAAGTGCCGACGACGCTACGCGCGCAATCAAGCCGAACGACGCGCTCCACGAGCGAGTACCGCGCGCTGGACGCCGCGCATCACATTCACCCGTTTTCGGACATGGGCTCGCTCAACCAAACGGGCAGCCGCGTGATCGTGAAGGCGAAAGGCGTGTACCTGTGGGACTCGGAGGGCAACCAGATCATCGACGGCATGGCCGGGCTCTGGTGCGTGAACGTGGGCTATGGCCGCAAGGAACTGGCCGACGCCGCCTACGAGCAAATGCAGGAACTGCCCTTCTACAACACGTTCTTCAAGACCACGCATCCGCCGGTCATCGAATTGTCGGCGCTGCTCGCGCAGCTCTCGCCCGAGCCGTTCAACCACTTCTTCTATTGCAACAGCGGCTCCGAGGGCAACGACACGGTGCTGCGCATCGTGCATCAGTACTGGCTCACGCAAGGCAAGCCCTCGAAGAAGGTCGTCATCTCGCGCCGGAACGCGTATCACGGCTCGACCATCGCGGGCGGCACGCTGGGCGGCATGGGCTACATGCACGAGCAAATGCCCTCGAAAGTCGAGAACATCGTGCACATCGACCAGCCGTACTTCTATGGCGAAGCGCAAGGCAACATGTCGCCCGAGGAATTCGGCCTCGCGCGTGCGCAGCAGCTCGAGGCGAAGATTCTGGAAGTGGGCGCGGAGAACGTGGCCGCCTTTATCGGCGAGCCGTTCCAGGGCGCGGGCGGCGTAATCTTCCCGCCCTCGACCTACTGGCCGGAAATCCAGCGCATTTGCCGCAAGTACGACATCCTGCTTTGCGCCGACGAAGTGATCGGCGGCTTCGGCCGCACCGGCGAATGGTTCGCGCATCAGCACTTCGGCTTCGAGCCCGATCTCATCACGATGGCCAAGGGCCTCACGAGCGGCTATGTGCCGATGGGCGCGGTGGGCATTCACGACCGCATTGCGAAGGCGCTCATCGAGAACGGCGAGTTCAATCATGGCCTCACGTACTCGGGGCATCCGGTCGCTGCCGCCGTGGCCGTGGCGAACCTCAAGCTGCTGCGCGACGAAGGCATCGTCACGCGCGTGAAGAACGACACCGGCCCGTACTTCCAGCAACGTCTGCGCGAGACGTTCGCCAATCATCCGATCATCGGCGACATCTCGGGCGCGGGTCTCGTGGCGGGCCTGCAGCTCGCCGAAGATCCGAAGGCGCGCAAGCGCTTCGCGAATGGCGGCGACGTGGGCACGCTGTGCCGCGACTTCTGCTTCAACGGCAACCTCATCATGCGCGCCACGGGCGATCGCATGCTGCTCTCGCCGCCGCTCGTCGTCACGCGCGGCGAGATCGATGAAATCGTGTCGAAGGCGAAGAAGGCCATCGACGCAACTGCGCAACAACTGGGTCTTTCTTAACGCGACTTGTCCACGGCGGGCGGCGCAACGGGGTGCTGGGCCTCCCGCCGATCTTCATCTTCAGGGGAAAGCAACATGAGTGTTAGTCATCTTCGTCATGCGGTCGCGATCGCGGCCCTCGCAGCGTGTGCAGGCCTCACGGCCATTCCCAGCGAGCCAGCGCACGCGGCCGACGGCGATCTGAACGTCTACAACTGGTCCGACTACATTGCGAAAGACACGATCCCGAACTTCGAAAAGGAAGACGGCATCAAGGTGAAGTACGACAACTACGACAGCGACGACACGCTGCAAGCCAAGCTGCTGGCCGGCAGCTCGGGCTATGACATCGTCGTGCCCACCTCGAACTACATGGCCAAGCAGATTCAGGCCGGCGTCTACCAGAAACTCGACAAGTCGAAGATCCCCAACCTCGCGAACCTCGATCCCGTGCTCATGCACATGATCGCCGACGCCGACCCGGGCAATCAGTACGGCGTGCCCTGGGCGTTCGGCACCGACGGCATCGGCTACAACAAGCAGGCGGTGGAAAAGGCGCTCGGGCCTAACGCTCCGGTCGATAGCTGGGCGCTCGTGTTCGATCCGCAAAATCTCTCGAAGCTCAAGGGCTGCGGCGTGTCGTTCCTCGACCAGGCGGTGGACGTGTTCGCAGCGACGCTGCAATACATGCACAAGGACCCCAACAGCACGAACCCAGCGGACTATCAGGCCGCGTTTGAGGTGCTGAAGAAAGTCCGCCCGTATATCACCCAGTTCAATTCGTCGGGCTATATCAACGACCTCGTGAACAACGATATCTGCGTTGCCGTGGCATGGTCGGGTGACGTCGGCATCGCGCACCGTCGCGCCGAAGAAGCCAAGCGCTCGTACGACGTCAAATTCTCGAACGTGAAGGAAGGCGGCCTGCTGTGGTTCGACGTGATGGTCGTGCCCAAGGATGCCCCGCACCCCGAAAACGCGATGAAGTGGATCAACTACGTCTCGGATCCGAAGGTCAACGCGCAGATCACCAACGAAGTGTTCTACCCGACGGCGAACAAGGCCGCACGCCAGTTCGTCACGCCGACAGTCGCGCAGGACGCGACCGTGTACCCGCCGGAAGATGTGCTCAAGAAGATGACGCTGATGAAGCCGATGCCGGCCGACATCCTGCGCCTCGAAAACCGTCTGTGGGCCCAGTTGAAGACCGGCCGCTGACACGCTGATTCCCCTGAAGGAAACAAGAAGGAGACGACGCGGAAGAGGGATCGCTCGACCCCTCTCCGCCTGAAGTGCGCAATTCCGAAGTCAGGCCGCGCGGCGCCGCCCCCCTTTTTTTGACGACTCGCGCGAGCCTTTCCCGAGCTCCGTTCGCAGTACTAATCGCAAGCCGCGCCACCGCCCCTGCGGGCCGGTTCGCGCCTGAAAAACGTGTACTGCGATCAGAAAGGAACCAAGGTCAGATCATGAATTCGACGTCCAAAGTCAACGCTCCAGAAGCTCCGCGCGCCACCGCGACCCCGGCAACGAACGATGCGTTCGTGCGCATCGAAAACGTCGTCAAGAAGTTCGGCGAGAGCATCGCCGTGGACAACGTGAGCCTGAACATCGCCAAGAACGAGCTTTTTGCGCTGCTCGGCAGTTCGGGCTGCGGCAAGTCCACCCTGCTGCGCATGCTCGCCGGTCTCGAAACGGCCACGTCGGGCCGCATCTTCGTCGATGGCGAAGACCTCGCGTCGCTGCCGCCGTACCGCCGCCCCGTCAACATGATGTTCCAGTCGTATGCGCTCTTCCCGCATATGAGCGTGGAGTCGAACGTCGCGTTCGGCCTCAAGCAGGAGGGCGTGCCGAAGAACGAAATTCGCGAGCGTGTGGCCGACGCGCTCAACCTCGTGCAGATGGGCCGTTACGCGAAGCGCAAACCCCATCAGCTTTCCGGCGGCCAGCAGCAGCGCGTGGCGCTGGCGCGCTCGCTCGTGAAGCGCCCCAAGCTCCTGCTGCTCGACGAACCGATGTCGGCCCTCGACAAGAAGATCCGCCAGAAGACCCAGCTCGAACTCGTGAACATCATCGAGAAAGTCGATGTCACCTGTGTGATGGTCACGCACGATCAAGAAGAGGCGATGACCATGGCCAACCGCCTCGCCGTGATGAGCGAAGGCCGCATCGTGCAGATCGGTTCGCCCGGCGAAGTCTACGAATTCCCCAACAGCCGCTTCTCGGCCGAGTTCATCGGCTCGACCAACCTGTTCGAAGGCAAGGTCGTCGAGGACGAGCCCGATCACATCTTCGTGGAAAGCGAAGACCTCGAAACGCGCATGTACGTGAGCCACGGCGTGACCGGCCCGCTCGGCATGCCCGTGGGCATCTCGGTGCGGCCGGAGCGCGTGCGCGTGACGCGCGAGAAGCCGGGCACGCCGCACAACTGGGCACGCGGCGTGGTCACGGACGTCGCCTACATGGGCAGCTATTCGCTCTACCACGTGCGCCTGCCGGGCGGCAAGGTGGTCGTCTCGAACCTCTCCAGCTCGCACCTCATGAACGAGGGCGCACCCGCCTGGAACGACGATGTCTACGTGTCCTGGTCGCCGGCCAGCGGCGTCGTGCTCACGCAGTAAGGAGGCCTCAATCATGAGTACCACTATTCCCGCCACGCCCGGCTCAGGCCGCGCCGCCGCAGACGCTCGCCGGGGCGCGCTCGCGCGCTTCTTCTCGCGCTTCGTGCCCTCGGGCCGCACCGCCGTGATCGGCGTGCCGTTCATCTGGCTCACGCTGTTCTTCGCCCTGCCCTTCGTGCTCGTGCTGAAGATCAGCTTCGCCGACCAGGTGATGGGCATTCCGCCCTACTCGAATCTGGTCGAGATGAAGGACGGCATGGTGCACTTCGCGCTGCAGCTCGGGCACTACGCGTTCCTGCTGCAGGACAGCCTCTATATAGCCACCTATATCAGCTCGCTGAAGATGGCGGCGGTCTCCACCATCTTTTGCCTGCTGATCGGCTACCCGATCGCCTATTACATCGCGCGCTCGAACCCGGCCACGCGCAACCTGCTCATGATGGGCGTGATGCTGCCGTTCTGGACGTCATTTCTGATTCGCGTCTACGCGTGGATCGGCATTCTCAAGGACGACGGCCTACTCAATCACGCGCTCATTGGCATCGGCCTGATCCATTCGCCGCTGCGGCTCTATCACAGCGACGCGGGCGTCTATATCGGCATGGTGTATTCGTACCTGCCCTTCATGGTGATGCCGCTCTACGCGCACCTCGTGAAGATGGACCTCACGCTGCTCGAAGCCGCCTACGATCTCGGCGCCAGGCCCTGGGTGGCGTTCACGCAGATCACCTTGCCGCTTTCGAAGAACGGAATCATTGCGGGCAGCCTGCTCGTGTTCATTCCGGCGGTTGGCGAGTACGTGATTCCCGAACTGCTCGGCGGCGCCGACACGCTCATGATCGGCCGCGTGATGTGGGATGAGTTCTTCAACAACATGGACTGGCCAATGGCCTCCGCCGTCACCGTGGCGATGGTACTGCTGCTGCTGGTGCCGATGGCGATCTTTCAGTACTACCAGGTCAAGGAACTGGAGGAAGGCAAATGATCAAGCCCAACCGTACGCTCTCCACCGGCGTGCTCACGCTCGGTTTCCTCTTCCTCTATATCCCCATCATCAGCCTCGTCGTCTACTCGTTCAACGAGTCGAAGCTGGTCACGGTGTGGTCCGGCTTCTCGCTCAAGTGGTATGCGGCGCTGTTGCAGGACGAAGAGCTGCTGAGCGCCGCCTGGCTCTCGCTGAAGATCGGCCTCATGACCGCGTTCGCCTCGGTGGTGATCGGCACGTGGGCCGGCTTCGTGCTCGCGCGCATGGGGCGGTTTCGCGGCTTCACGCTGTACACGGGCATGATCAACGCGCCGCTCGTGATTCCCGAGGTCATTCAGGGCATTTCGCTGCTGTTGCTCTTCGTCGCGCTCGAACAGATGCTCGGCTGGCCCAAGGGCCGCGGCATCGTGACGATCTGGATCGGCCACGTGATGCTGTGCGTGTCGTATGTCGCGATCATCGTGCAGTCGCGTGTGAAGGAGATGAACAAGTCGCTCGAGGAAGCCGCGCTCGATCTCGGCGCAACGCCGCTCAAGGTGTTCTTCGTCATCACGCTGCCGCTCATCTCGCAGGCCCTGCTCTCTGGCTGGCTCCTGTCGTTCACCCTTTCGATCGACGACCTCGTGCTTTCCGCGTTCCTTTCCGGACCGGGCTCCACCACGCTGCCGCTCGTCGTGTTCTCGCGCGTGCGCCTCGGCCTGAACCCGGAGATGAACGCGCTCGCCACGCTCTTCATCAGCGCGGTGACGATCGGCGTGATCGCCGTGAACCAGCTGATGAGCGCACGCGAGAAGAAGCGCATGCGCGACATGCAACTCGCTTTCGTCCAGCCCGATGCCGCCGAAACCATCACGCCAGCCGCGCCCGCTGGCGCAGTCGGTGCGCCGATCGGCCGCCGCGCCGCCTGATGAGGATAGCCAGGCAGTGAGAGGCGGCGTACGCCGCCTCTCACCGAACTCAAACTCAAACTCGAACTCGCACTGACTGCAATAACGACCAACAAGGAGAATTTCGATGAAGAAGAAGTTAATCTGTCTGCTGGTGGCCGGGGCGCTGCCAGGGCTCGCGCTAGCGGACTCGACCAGCGAACAGATCAAGGCCCTGCAGGCACAGCTGAATGCCCTGCAAAAAGAGGTGAAATCGCTCAAGACCGAACTGGCGCAATCGAAGACCACGGCGAAGACCGCAACCGCAGCGCCGGTCGTACCGGCCACCGCAGCCGCTCCGGTCGTCGACATCAGCTCGCCCGATTACGGCAAGGCGCAGGCAAACCTGACCAACGACCAGGTCGATGCGATGAAGCAGCAGATCGCGAGCCAGCAGCTCAAGGTCGATTCGCTCACCGACGCCGCCACCACCGGGCCGCTCGCGGGCCTGTCGATCACCGGCTACATCGACCCGACTTACATCTACAACCGCGCGCCGGGCACCTCGTCGTTCCTGTTCGCAAACCACACCGGTGCGTATAACTACTTCAACAGCACGTTCGGCGACGTCTATCTCGACATCAAGAAGACCTTCGGCGTGGGCCCGATGGCGCCTTCGGCCGAAATCACGCTCATGCCCAACCGCGGCAACGGCATCACGCTGCTGCAGAACGAACACGGCGAGATTGGCAACAACATCCTGAACACGGCAGTCGTGACGGTGCCGGTCACGTCTACGGGCACGTTCGTCGCCGGTCTCATGCCGAGCTTCGGCGGCTACGAGGTGCAGCAGTCGAACCAGATGCTCACGCTCACGCATAACCTGCTCTACGACTTCTCCGATCCGGGCAGCTATGTGGGCATCGGCTGGAATTACACGCCGGACGGCAGCCAGTGGGCGTTCAAGTTCATGATCGGCAACGAGCAGTACCGCACCAATGGCGCGGTCGTGCAGACGGGCCAGAACGCGCTGGGCGACCCGATCACAACGAGCAACAGGATCCCGACGTTCACGGCGCGTGCCGACTACACGTGGTCGAGCGCACTCGATATCGGCGGCTCGTTCAACATCGGCCGCCAGACGCTGCCGAGCGCATTCGACTCGACGACGGGTCAGGCCGTCTACGGCGTGGGTGGCCAGGCGTCGAGTTCGGGCGGCTACTTCTTCTTCGGCGAAATGGACGCGACCTACACGCTCGCGGACATCCAGTACAGCGCCGAAGCCGATTACGGTCAGCAGCAGCGTGCGGCGTTCAACGGCGGCAACGCGCAGTGGTACGGCTTCTCGCTGCTCGCGCACCGCAAGTTCAACGCGCCGGTGGTGGGCCGCATGGGCGTGACGGCGCGCTACGACCTGCTCGCGAACGGGAAGAACGGCGGCGGCGGTGGCGGCATCGTGCTCAACTCCAACGGCATGGACCCGTACAACGGCTTCGGCATTGGTGCGGACTGCCTGGCGAACTCGAAGGCCGGTGGCGGCTTCGGCTTCGAGTGCAAGGGCGCAACACGCCAGGACGTCGCGCTCGACCTGCTGTTCTACCCGACACAGCAGATCCAGGTGAAGGTGGAATATCGTCACGACTGGGCCACGCAGCGCGTGTTCCTGAACAGCGACGGCTCGTACGGCAAGAGCAACGACTTGCTCGGCGCGCAGTTCATCTACTCGTTCTGATGAAGTCGCGGCGGGCGCCGGCCTCGAGCTGTCGCCCGCCGTTTCCTGATTCGCTTTCCCTATGCTCAAATTCGCCAATCAGCCTCACGCCCCGTCCTGGTACGCGGCCACCGCGAACGACACCACCGCGCACCTCACGCTCGAAGGTGCGCTCGATGCCGATGTCTGCGTGGTCGGCGCGGGCCTCACAGGTGTTTCCGCCGCGCTCAATCTCGCCGAACGCGGCCACCGCGTCGCGCTCGTGGAAGCCTCGCGCGTGGGGTGGGCCGCAAGCGGGCGAAACGGCGGGCAGTTGATTGGCGGCTTTGCCTGCGATATCGACACGTTCGCGCAGTTCATGCCCGAAGCCGAGGTCCGGCAGATCTGGGACATGGGCCTGGAGACGCTCGACATCGTGAAGCAGCGCGTCAAGCAGCACAACATCGACTGCGCGCTCACGGCTGGCTATTTCACCGCCGCGAACAAGGCTCGCGACGTGGATGCGCTCAAGCGCTGGCGTGACGAGGCGGCGCAGCGTTTCGGCTACGACCGCTTCCAGTACGTAGACGGCGACGGGGTAGGACGCTACGTGGCGTCGTCGCGTTATCCCGGCGGCCTCTACGATCCCGATAGCGGGCATCTGCATCCGCTCAACTACACACTCGGGTTGGCGCGCGCGGCCGTCGTTGCGGGCGTGCGAGTGTACGAGAACAGCCCCGTCACGCGACTGCGCGAAGAGAACGGCGCACACGTGGTCGAAACCGCGCACGGCAACGTGCGAGCCAAATTCGTCGTGCTCGCATGCAATACGTATCTGGGCGACCTCGCACCGGCGCTGGCGCGCAAGATCATGCCCGTGGGCACCTATGTGATCGCCACCGAAAAGCTCGGCGCCGAACGCATGAACGCGCTGATGCCGGCTCAGGCCGCCGTATGCGACAGCCGTTTCGTGCTCGACTACTTCCGTCCCGCAGCGGACACGCGCCTGCTTTGGGGCGGCAAGGTAAGCTATTCCACCTTCGCGCCGCCCAATCTGGGCGAAGCCATGCGCCGCGACATGCTGAAGACGTTTCCGCAACTCGCCGACGTAAAGGTGGATTACGCATGGGGCGGCTACGTGGACATCACGATGAACCGCGCGCCGCACTTCGGCCGCCTCTCGCCCACGGTGTATTTCGCGCAGGGCTTCTCGGGCCACGGCGTGAACACTACCGGACTCGCGGGCACGCTGATCGCCGAAGCGATTCACGGCCAGGCCGCGCGCTTCGACCTGTTCGGTAAGATCCGTCACCGCGATTTCCCCGGCGGCGCTACACTGCGAACCCCTGCCCTCGTGCTCGCGATGGCGTGGTATCGAATGAAGGATCTGCTTTAAACCAAGCCCTAATGACACTCGACCTCGACGCCCAGGCGGACGCCCTCTCCCGCCACTCGTACTACGAAGCCACCGCCACGCGCCCCGCCGACGACGACCCCGTGCTCGAAGGCACGCTCGATGCCGACGTCTGCGTGATCGGCGCGGGCTTCGCCGGGCTCTCGGTCGCGCTGGAGTGCCGCGCACGCGGGCTTTCAGTCGCGGTGCTCGACGCCCATCGACCGGGCTGGGGCGCCTCGGGCCGCAACGGCGGGCAGACGCTCGTGGGCTTCGCGAAAGACGAAGTGCTCGAAAAGCAACTCGGCGCGCAGGGCATACGCGCGGCGTGGGCGCTCTCCATCGGGGGCGTGAAACTCGTGCGCGAGCGCATTGCGCGTTATGGCATCGATTGCGACTTCACGCCGGGCTATCTGACCGTAGCAACGAAAACGAAGCGCGTACCCGCTCTACGCGCATGGATGGACGCCGCACGCACGCGCTGGGGCTACGATCGCCTCGAATGGCTCGACACCGACGCCACGCGCGCACGCGTGGCGTCGCAGCGTTATATCGCGGGCGTCTACGACCCGGTCTCGGGCCATCTGCATCCGCTCAAGTACTGTCTTGGCCTCGCCGCCGCCGCGCGCCGAGAAGGCGCGCAACTCTTCGCGCATACGCGTGCGCTCGAAGTCGTACGCGGTGCGCGGCCCGTGGTCCGAACGGCGCACGGCGAAGTGCGCTGCCGCTTCGTGGTGTCGTGCTGCAACGCTGCGCCGGGCGGCGTGCTGCCCGGCAGCGTGGCCGCGCGTATCGCGCCCATCGCCTCGTACATCATTGCGACCGAGCCGCTAGGGCGAGAACTCGCCGACTCGTTGATCGTGCAACGTTCCGCCGTGTGCGACAACAACTTCTTTCTCGACTACTTCCGCGTTTCCGCCGACAACCGCATGCTGTTCGGCGGCCGCGCCGATTCGGCCGGTGCCGCGCCCGAGCGCCTTACAGCGGCCATGCAAACGCGCATGAGCGATACCTTCCCGCAGCTCGCGGGCGCGCGCGTGGAATACGCGTGGGGCGGTTTCGTTGATGTCACGCGCAACCGCGCGCCCGACTTCGGCGCGATCGACCCAAATTATTACTATGTGCAAGGCTTTTCGGGGCACGGTGTGGCGCTCACGGGCGTCGCGGGGCGCGTTGTCGCGCAGGCCATTGCGGGCGAGCGCGCTTCGTTCGATCTCTTCGCGCGGCTCGAGCATGCGCGCTTTCCCTTCGGGCCCGCGTGGCGGCGAACCGCGCTGGAAATCGGCATGCTCTATCACCGCGTGATGGAGATGTTCTGACGCGGCACGCCCTGCACGTTCCGCCGCCCTGTTATACCCTTGCGATAGTCCGCCGCCCTCACGCGGCGCACGCACTTCCTCCGCTTGAATCGCCTTTCGCAAGGAGCACCAGCAATGGATTACGTCAGGTTCGGCTCGACAGGGCTGCAGGTTTCGCGTCTTTGTCTCGGTTGCATGACCTACGGCGTGGCCGAGCGCGGCACGCACCCGTGGACGCTCGGCGAGGACGCCAGCCGTCCGCTCATCCGCCAGGCGCTCGACGCCGGCATCAACTTCTTCGACACCGCGAACACCTACTCGGACGGCACCTCGGAAGAGATCGTCGGGCGCGCGCTGCGCGACTTCGTCAAGCGCGACGACATCGTGCTCGCCACGAAGGTGTACAACCGCATGCGGCCCGGCCCGAACGGCCAAGGTCTGTCGCGCAAGGCCATCCTCACGGAAATCGACCATAGCCTCAAGCGCCTCGGCACCGATTACGTCGATCTCTACCAGATCCATCGCTGGGACTACAACACGCCCATCGAAGAAACGCTCGAAGCGCTGCACGATGTCGTGAAGGCCGGCAAGGCGCGCTATATCGGCGCTTCGTCCATGCACGCGTGGCAGTTCAGCAAGGCGCTTTACACCTCGCGCCTGAACGGCTGGACCGAGTTCATCAGCATGCAGGACCACGTGAACCTGCTGTATCGCGAGGAAGAGCGCGAAATGCTGCCGCTATGCGCCGACCAGGGCATTGCCGTGATGCCGTGGAGCCCGCTCGCGCGCGGCCGCCTCACGCGCGACTGGAACGAGACGAGCGAGCGCGAGGCCACCGACAAGTTCGGCAAGACGCTCTACGGCGCCGATGCGGACAAGGCCATCATCGATGCGGTCGCAACCATCGCCCGTGCGCACAACGTCTCGCGTGCACAGGTCGCGCTCGCGTGGCTGCTGCACAAGCCCGCCATCACGTCGCCGATCATCGGCGCGTCGAAACCGCAACACCTCGAAGACGCTGTGGCGGCGCTCTCGCTCGAGCTTTCCGACGAAGAGATCAAGACACTCGAAGCGCCGTATCTGCCGCATGTGATTGCGGGTCATCAGTAAGCGATGAAGCCGCTGGCAGACGTTCGCGCACGATGCGCGCGAGCGTCTGCATGAGCGTGTCGGCAACCTGCGGCGGCGTTTCCGCATAGCCGAGCAGGAAGCCGTTGTAGCGCGTGGCGTCCGGTGCATCGACGCAATACGCGCTCAACGGCGAGAGATGCAGGCCGTGTGCACGCGCAGCTTCGCTCACCTCGGCGTCGGCGAGCGGCGCGTCGAGGCGTACGCTCAAATGCATGCCGCCCGCGTCCGCCGACACCGTCATCATGCCGGCCAGATGCTTGTCGATGGCGGCGACCAGGCCGTCGCGGCGCTCTTCGTAGAGCTTGCGCATGCGCCGCAAATGGCGCGCGTAGCGTCCGCTTTCGATGAATTCCGCCAGCGCGAGTTGTTCCGCCACGCGCCCCTGGCGCACGAGCGTGTGATGCGCCTGCGCGAACGGCGCCGCCACCCGCTGCGGCACGATCATGAAGCCGATGCGCAGCGCCGGAAACAGCGTCTTGCTGAACGTGCCGAGATAGATCACGGGCGCGTCGTCGGCGAGGCCCTGGATCGACGGCAGCGGCGGCCCGTCGTGGCGCAGCTCGCTGTCGTAGTCGTCCTCGACGATCCACGCGCCGCACGCCCGCGCCTGCTCGATCAGCGCAAGCCGCCGCTCGAGGCTCAGCACGCAGCCCAGCGGATACTGGTGCGACGGCGTGAGATAAACGAGTCGCGGCGGCCGCTCGCGCCAGTCCTCGGGGCGCGCCGCCATGCCCGCGGCATCCACGCTCATCGGCACGAGTTCCAGTCCCGCGGCCGTAAACGCTACACGCGCGCCGAGATAGCCCGGATTTTCGATCCATGCGCGTTCGCCCTCGTCCGCGAAGAGACGCGCGCACAGGTCGAGGCTCGACTGCGTGCCGTCCGTGACGAATACCTGGTCGGGCTGGCAGCGCACGCCGCGCGAAACTCGCACATATTGCGCGATCGCCTGACGCAGCGCAGGCATGCCCGCGCTGTCGCCATAGCCGAGATCGTGCGCGCGCAACTCGCGCAACGCGCGTTCGACCGCCGTGCGCCATTGCGCGTAGGGAAAGGCGTCGAGCGCGGGCACGCCTGGGCGCAACGCCTTCGAACCGTCGCGGCCAGCGCGGCGCGGCGGCAGTTCGCGCACGCGGCGCGCAAGCGCAGGCACCGACTCTTCGCGCTGGGCGGTTTGGGCCGGCGTTGCAGCTGCACCGGCGCTGACCGCGTTGACGACCGAACCGTGGCGCGTGGCGTTGACGAAGCCCTCTTCCACGAGCCGCTCGTACGCATAGAGCACCGAATTGCGCGCGATGCCGAGCTGCTCCGCGAGCGCGCGGCTCGACGCGAGGCGCGTGCCGCGGCCAATATCGCCGTCTAGAATCGCGCGGCGCAGGCTCTCGTAAAGCAGGTCCTGCTGCGTGGGCCTGCGCACGGCACGCTTCGCATAGGCCGTCATCATCAACGCGTAGTCCAAACCCGTGGCTCCATTGTTTTTAATTTCGGTGGGACTAACAATGGTGCCACAAGTCCCTTACGCTTGGGAGTCCGGGAAAGCCTGTGAACAAGGAGACAACACATGACCGACACGACGCTTCAAGTCCGCGCCGTCGCACCCGACGATTTCGCTGCATGGCTGCCGCTCTGGGACGGCTACAACCGCTTTTACGGCCGCTTCGACGCAACCGCGCTGCCGGACCACATCACACGCACGACCTGGTCGCGCTTCTTCGACGGCTATGAGCCCATGCATGCGTTCATCGCCGTACGCGGCGAACGCGTGCTCGGTCTCGTGCACTTCATCCATCACCGCAACACAATTCTGGAAGGGCCGATCTGCTATTTGCAGGATCTCTTCACCGTGGAAAACGCGCGCGGCCAGGGCGTGGGCCGCGCGCTGATCGAGGCTGTGTATGCGCATGCGAAGGCGTCGAATTCGTCGCGCGTGTACTGGCACACGCACGAGACGAATCACACGGCGATGCGGCTTTACGACGACGTGGCCGTGAGGCCTGGCTTCGTCATGTACCGCAAGGACGTTTGATGGCGCGTCTGAAGCGCCTCAGGCGAGATCCTTGAGCAACGAGGCGCGCACCTCGCCGTCGATGGTCTGCGTCGGCACGCGGTAATTCGGATGATCGCAGCCTATCGTCAGCGCAGCGCCCTCGCGCAAGCGCGTTTTCATCTGCGGCGTGAGCTCGAACCGGACGAAATGCACCGCCGAAGTCTTTTCGGCGTTCTCGCGCTCGAGGTCCTCGTCGGCAATCGCGTAGACGGGCGCCTCGCCATCCACCTGCACGAACACCTTGTCCTCGATGCCGATCAGCCGCGCCAGCGCCGCGCGCCGCTCGACTTCACTCTCGTATTCGAGCTGCATGGTCGCCTTCAGGTTGCCGCCGTCGGGCACGAGCGGCAGATAGGCCGCGAGTTCGCCCTGAATGCCGTCTTCGTCGAAGATCTTTTCGATGTGCAGCATCTCCTGGATCTGGTAGCGGATCGTGGTCTCGTCCTCGAAGAGAAACGTGAGGTGATTGCCGAGCGACACCACGCGCTGCTTCTTGTGCTCGATGATGCGTTTGCGCATATCGCCCCGCACCCTGGCGTAGGCTTCCAGCGTCAACAGCGAATTTCTCGCGATCGTCATGAGTCGTGCCTCGTGAATGTTGCGGGTTGGCGTCGGGGCCTAGATGCCATAGGCGCGGCGCAGCAAGCTAATGGGATGAGCGAGCGGCGGCTCGCCTAGCTGGTTCTCTTCGATGCCCTGCGCAATGTGATGCCCCGCAAGCTGGCAATCGGACGAAATGAAGTTCGGCCCGGCCTGGCCTGGCTGCGCCTGCCCCATCTGCTTGAATACGGGCGTGCCGATCTTCATCGACATGGCGTGGAATTCCTTCTTCACGCCGAACGTGCCCGCGTGGCCCGAACAACGCTCGACCACGGTCACTTTCGTTTCGGGCACGAGCGAAAGCAGGTCGAACGTCTTGCGGCCGATGTTCTGCACGCGCGCATGACACGGCACGTGATACGACACGTTGCCAAGCGGCGCGCGGAAATCGGTCTTGAGCAGGCCGTCGCGATGGCGCGCCACGAGATACTCGAACGGGTCCCAGAACGCGTCGCTCACAGCTTTCGTGTTGGCGTCGTCGGGGAACATCAGCGGCAGCTCGTGCTTGTACATGAGCACGCAACTCGGCACCGCACCGATCAGCGCGTAACCTTCGCGCGCATAACGCGCGAGCATTGGCATGTTCTGCGCCTGCTTGTGCGCCACGCCCTCCAGATTACCCTGCTCGAGCAGCGGCATGCCGCAGCACCACTCGCTCTTCACGAGCTCGTAGGGAATCTCATTGTGGTCGAGCACCGCGAGCAGATCGTGGCCGATGCCGGGCTCGTTGAAGTTCACGTAACAGGTCGCGTAAATGGCGACCTTGCCCGGCGTGCGCTCGCCGTCGCGCACCTCGCTCGAGGCCGCGCGTTTGGCAACGTTACGAAACTTGTGTGTGGCGAAGTCGGGCAGCCACGCCTTGCGATCGACGCCCAGCATGTCTTCCATCGCGCCGCGCATCGCCTTCGTGTGATTGATGGCGTTGACCGTTTGCGTGACGACGGGAATGCCGGCGAGCTGGCCGAGCGCGTCGGTATTCGAGAGCACGCGGTCGCGCAGCTTCACTTCGCCTTTGCGATAGTGAACCGCCTTGGCACGCAGCATCAGATGCGGAAAGTCCACATTCCACGGATGCGGCGGCACGTAGGGGCACTTCGTCATGTAGCAGAGATCGCACAGATAGCACTGGTCGACAACCTTGTCGAACGACGCTTTGTCGACGTCGTGCGCTTCGCCGCTCTCGGTTTCATCGACGAGATCGAACAGCGTGGGAAACGCGCCGCATAGCGATACGCAGCGCCGGCAGCCCGCACAGATATCGAACACGCGCGCGAGTTCCGTATCCAGCTGGCCCTGGTCGTAAAAAGCGTCGGAGCGCCAGTCGAGCGGATGGCGGGTCGGCGCTTCGAGACTGCCTTCCTTGTGGGGCATGACGTCTCCTTCTTTTATTTATCAGCCAAATACGCTGCCAAGTGGGCGCGCGCGTACGCGCGCCGGCGCTTGCCGGCACGCGAAACAAAAAGCGCGCGCGTCATGGGTGGTGCCCGCCGTCAGGCACGCGGCGATGCTCGATGCGCCTCAGTCCGCCAGCACGTCCAGCGCCTTCGTATAGCGGTTGGCGTGGCTGCGCTCCGCCTTGGCGAGCGTCTCGAACCAGTTCGCGATTTCGTCAAAGCCTTCGTCGCGCGCGACCTTGGCCATGCCAGGGTACATGTCCGTGTATTCGTGCGTTTCGCCCGCAATTGCCGCCTGCAGATTCAGACGCGAGGTGCCGAACGGCAGCCCGGTTGCCGGGTCGCCTACCGCTTCCAGATATTCGAGGTGGCCGTGCGCGTGGCCGGTTTCGCCTTCAGCGGTCGAGCGAAACAGCGCCGCGACATCGTTCTGTCCTTCTACGTCGGCCTTGGCTGCAAAATACAGATAACGGCGGTTGGCCTGTGATTCGCCGGCAAATGCATCCTTGAGGTTCTGTTCCGTCTTCGAGCCCTTTAGCTGTGCCATCTGTGCCTCCATCGTTCGACCTGAAATGTGGGGACGCGACGCAATTCGCTTCGTGCAATGCAGCATGCGCGGGCGACTTCGCCGCACTATTAATCTAGGTTGTGGCGTTTGCGTTCCCAATTGTGAATTTCAATCCCCGCGATAGCGTAGCCGGGTTTACGCGGGCCGAAATGCGCATAAGAGGCGGGGGCAGGCACGCTGCATGCGCGCGACGATCCGTCGTGCACTCTTCACTTTGCGCGCGCGCGGAGTCGTCCTAGACTTGGAAATTGCCGACGCGCCCGATTAATTTTGCGGAGATGCCATGCGACTTACGATCTTGATCAACGGTTCCGATCCGACCGTCAATCACGACTATGCAGTGCTTTGGCTCGACACCGACCAGCAACGCTGGTCCCGCGAGTCTCACGAAGGGATCGACCTGCCGGAATGGGGTGAATTGCGCGACACAAATGGCGTCACGTCGCTCTGCGCACCGCTCGAAAACGAGCCGCTGTGCACACTACGCGGCCTGCACGTGAACCGCCGCCAGGAAATCAGTTCCGCACACGGCGACGCGACATGGTCGTGCGAAACCTCGCACTCGCCGATGGAAGGCCAATGGCGCCTCCAGGCTGTGGACCGCCAGATGGTCCGCGCCGAGCATTCGCTTTTTGCAGGCTGAGTCGTTGTTGATGATTTGACCGATTGAATGCAGGCGGCATCATTTGCCGCCTCGCTCCTCGCGCAGCAACGCAACGCTGCCGCGCTCATTGCATCTGTTTGTGCGTCACCTTTCGCTTGCGCCCGCCCCTGAGCGGGCGCGCGTTTTTTTGCGGCTGCATTTTTTCTCCCGCCTCCACGCGCGTCATGCGCCCGCTATACTTTCAGCCCGCTTGATCCCGCCCCAGTCCGGCCTGTCCTTTCGATGAAGAAGCTGTTTGCCTCGCTTGTCGCCTCCCTCGTGCTCGCCGCCGCGAGCCACGCAATCGCCGCACCGGCCTGTGCGCAATTCGTGCCCGAGGGCCAGTTCCCCACACTCACGAATCAGCGCATGGCGCCGAAAACGCGCATGCTCTGCTATTCCGATTTTGTCGTGCTCCATTCGGGCGTCACGCACGGGCCGCTGTGGTCGGCCGAGCATCTCACGCGCGCCCACCTCGAAGCCGCGAAGGACATGACGCGTACCAACCGCTTCTTCGAAGACGACCGCCTGCCCGAAGGCGAAGGCGCGACGCTCGCCGACTACAAGCGCAGCGGCTTCGACCGCGGCCACATGAGCCCCGCGGGCAACCGCTGGAATGCACAGGCCATGGCGGAATCGTTTTCACTCGCCAACATCGTTCCGCAGAATCGCGACAACAACCAGCGCCTTTGGGCCCATATCGAAAGCGCCGTGCGCAAGCTCGCGTCGAAGTATGGTGAAGCCTATGTCGTGACCGGTCCGCTGTTCACTGGCGCACAGCTCCAGACGATCGGCGCGACGCGCGTGCTCGTGCCGACGCAGATCTTCAAGGTCGTGTACCTCCCTTCGCAGCAGCTCGCGTTCGCGATCGTCGCGGACAATACGGCTGTCGATCGCTACGACGTGCGCTCGGTGCGCGATCTCGAAGCGCAAAGCGGCATTGCATTCCCGGGCATTCCGGCGAATATCGCGGCGAAGGAAAAAGTCTCGTTCAATGGCCGCGGCTTTGCCGTGAGCAAATGGGGCTGGTAGGCGTGCCCCCGTTACGCATAAGGAGGATCACACAGTGTTCGACGCATACGCAAACGACAACGACGTGCTCAACGTGCAAGGCGACGCGCTCACGCTCACGAACGGCACGACGCGCGTGACGCTCGCCGGCACGCTCGAACTCACGCGCGACAAGCGCGGGCTCGCCGCCGCGCTGGCGCTGAAGGCGGCGCTCGACGACGTCGTGAAGACACTGCAGGCCGACCCGCACCTGCCCGCGAAGGTCGCCGACGAGCCGGACCAGAAGCCCGGCGTCGTCGACAATCCGTTCAACTGAGCACGCTCATGCGAAGCGCATGCTTTAGAACGGCTTGCCTTCGCTCTCGCTCCAGGCGCGCGCCATGAGCGTATTCGAGGGCAGCGTTTCGTCGAGCAGCTTCTTCGCGCTCTGCGCGCCCGCGATCGGCAGGCCGGTGGGATCGATCGCCCCGATCTGCGCGAGCACCGAAGCCTGGTCCCAGTAGATGTGCTCGTTATAGAGCTTGTTGCCGCGAAAGCAGATCACGGCGAGCATCGGCACTTCGAAGTATTTGCCCGTGGGCGCGAGGCCCGGCAGCAGCCAGTCGATCTCGCGGTCGTGGGTGCAGCAGAAGATGAACTCGTCCACCACGCGGTCCGAGCCGATCGTGCGCGAGATCGGGATCAGGCGCGTGTCCTCGGGGTTCGAATGCACGAAGTGGTGCGTGTAGAAGCGCTTGAGTTCGTCGTGGCCCACGCCGCCCGTCATCGTCGGAATGTGGTTGACGTAGGGCTGCGCGACCATGGTCGGCATCACGTCGCTCGGGTTGCGCGCGACGAACTCGTGGTAGCAGTGCTCTTCCCACAGCGCGTTGAAGTCGTAGATCGGACCGAGCACCCGGCGTAGCATGGCGAGCGTGCGCGAGTAGGCCATCATCGTGGCGGGCTTGTCGTACGTCGAGCGGGAAGACGAAGCGAACGCGTGATCGCAGCCAGGGTACGTATACAGCTCGACGCCAGGCTTGCCCGCCAGCGCCTGCGCGATGCGCTCGCGCGTGGCGGCGCCGCAGTGGGCGTCGTCGGCGCCGAAGTGCAGCATCAGCGGACACGTGATGCGCGAGGCTTCGTCCAGATCGTTTTCGAGGCCCACGGCGTAATAGCCGATCGCGCAATCGACATCGGTGCGCGTCGCGCTCAGGTACGCGAGCTTGCCGCCCAGACAGAAACCCACCACGCCGGCCTTGCCGCGATGCTGCGGATGCGCGCGCAGCGCGGCGAGCGTTTGCGCCACGTCCTGCATCGCGAGGTCGACGTCGAAGCGCTCGTAGAGCGAGAACGCCTTCTGCGCGTCGGCGCCTTCGTAGCCGAGATCGACGTTCGGCTCCAGACGCCAGAACAGGTCCGGCACCATCACGACGTAGCCTTCCTCGGCGTAGCGGTCGGCGAGCGCGCGCATGTAGGCGTTCGCGCCGAAGATCTCCTGCAGCAACACGAGGCCGGGGCCGCTGCCCTCGGGCGGCAGCGCCGTGTAGGCGCGGAACTCGCCGCCGTCGTGCGACTTCACCTGGGTCCATTGTCCGTTCATTGGGGCTGTCTCCTCTCTTCGGTCTGGTCTGGTTAGCTGCCGTAGATTAGCGTCGATCTCGCGCCGCTGCAGCGCGTCGCACCATTCACGCAGCGCCGAAACCGCCCGCCACCGCGAGCGGCGGCAGTGCCGACTCGCCGCGTATCCACGCGTACTGCGCCAGCTCGGCCATTTCCTTGTCGCCGCGGCTGTCGCCATACGCGTAGAGCGTGGCGGGCGCGTTCGCCCCCCACCACGCGCGCAGCCGCGCGACCTTCTCCGGCCCCCAGCAGTTGTTGCCCGCCAGATGGCCCGTGTATATGCCATCGTGCCATTCGAGCTCGCTCGAAAGCACGGTGCCGATGCCGATCGTCCTGGCCCACATGCGCAGATAGATCGACGGCGACGCGCTCACGAGCACGACCTCATGCCCGAGCGCCTGGTGTTCGGCCACGCGCGCGAGCATGTCGGGGCGCAGCAGCGCCGGAAGACGGCGCTCGACGAAGCGCTGCGCGGCGGCTTCGAGCACCTCGCGCCGCACGGCTCCCATAGCGGCGTACAGGAAGCGCGCCTTGGTCGGCCCGCGCGGCGACCAGCCCAGAGGAACGCCGATGAGCCAGGGCAGGCAGCGCAGCGCGGCGGCGGTGAAGCGGGCGGGGCCGGCGGCGTCGAGCATGAACGCGCGAAAGCTGTCGGACGTGGTGATGGTGCCATCAAAGTCGAATGCGGCGACGACGCGGTCGTTCATGAAGCGGTATGGGCCTGGCGTGGAAGGGAAAGGCGACGCGGCGGGGCGCGCCGAACGGGCGTCATTGTCGGCGCAAACGCAAGCTCGTTGCAACGCGGCCGCGGCGTGCGCCCCGATGTTGACGCAATTCGTCAACGTGTATCGATATGGACGCGCATGGATGCCAAAGCATTAGCGTTATTGCGCGTTGGACGCCAGACCTGCAGCATCGACGATCTCGATTTCGCCGTAGCGCAACGCGAGCCACCCCGCGCGCTCGAACTGGCGCAGGATCTGGTTCACCGTTTGCCGCGAGAGCGCGAGCATCAGCGCGAGATCCTCCTGCGGCACGTTGATCACGCGGCGCCCGCACGTCATGCCTCGCGTGCCGGCCGCCTCGCCGTACTCGTTCGAGAGCAACAGCAACCGGCGCGCCACGCGCGCGGAAGCGCCCAGCAGCGCGGTCTCCTCGATCGCGTCGAACGCGAGACGCAGTTTTTGCGCGAGCAACAGGCCAAACGCGTGCCAGTACGCCGGCGTTGCGTCGAGCAGCGCCACGAGCGCCGCGCGCGGCACGTGAAAGAGCGTGGAGTCACGCTCGGCGTAGGCGTCGTGCGTGCGCGCGCCGCCGTCGAAGAGCGTGATCTCGCCGAACCAGTGCGCGGGCCCGACCACGGCGAGCAGCGCCTCGCGGCCCGCGAGGCTCGCCGCCCCCACGCGCACCGCACCTTCCAGCACGCAGTAGAGACCGTCGTCGGCGTCGCCGCGCATGAAGAGGCGCTCGCCCGCCTGCAGCGTGCGCACGCGCCCCGCCGCGCGCAGCGCGTCGCGCAACGGTTCGGGCGCGCCGCGAAACCACGCGCTGCGTTCGAGCGCGGCGGGGGACGGCGAACCGGCGGTGATGGGTGGGACGGAACGTGAAGGCATCGGGACAGGGCGAGCGGGGCCAGGCGAATCACAAAGCGGCGCAATTGTCGGATAGCCGAAGGTTTGCGAGCGTCAGCCCGACGATCATAATGATTTTGGAGACAGAGAGACACCATGAGAAACCTGACCGAGCAACTCACCCAGTACGCGGCCTATCACCGCGACTCGCGCAACATCGGCACCCATTTCGTCGGCATTCCGCTCATCGTGCTCGCGCTTGCGGTGCTGCTTGCGCGCCCGGTGATCGCGCTCGGGCTGCCGGTTCCCGTCTCGCCCGCATGGCTCCTGTTCGGCGCGGCGACGATCTACTACCTCGTGCTGGATGTGCCGCTCGGCCTCATGATGGCGGTCGTTTCCGTCGCGTGCGTGGCCTTCGGCGCGTGGCTCGCGCAGCAAGGCACCGCCGCGTGGCTGGGGGGCGGCGTGGGGCTGTTCGTGGTCGGCTGGATCTTCCAGTTCGTCGGTCACATCGCGTGGGAGCATCGCAAGCCGGCCTTCGTCGATGATCTCATCGGCCTCATGATCGGCCCGCTCTTTGTGCTCGCCGAAGCGCTGTTCAGCATCGGCTGGCGTCCTGAGCTGCGCGCCGCGATCGAGGCGAAGGTAGGACCCACGCGGATCAATCCGCCGCGCGCTCAGGAAGCGCGGCAGTAAGCGGCCGTTGCAAGGTCCTCAGCGCTCGAACCGGATGAGCCGCGCCGCGTGCACGGCCGTGAGCGCGACGGCAAGCCAGATCGGCAAGTAAGTCCCGAGCTGCCGCATGCCCAGGTGCTCGCCCAGCAGCGTGACGGAGACGATCACGAGCAGCACCGGCTCGACATAGCCGAGGATGCCGAAGAGTGCCATCGGCAGCAGCCGGCTCGCCTTCAGGTACGACGCGAGCGCGACGGTGCTGAGCACGCCGAGTCCGGGCAGCAGCACGAAGGCGAGGAACTTGTGCGCGTCGAGCAGCGCGAGCGATCCGCCCGCGCGAACTTCGATAACCGCCACCGGCACGAGCAGCAGCATTTCCACGGCGAACGTGACGAGCGAGTCCGCGTGAATCTTGCGGCGCAGCATGAAATACGGCGGATAGCCGAACGCGACGAGCAGCGTGGGCCACGAGAACGCGTGCGTCGCCCACAGCTCGTGCGCAACGCCCACGGCGGCGCACGCCACGGCGAGCCATTGCAGCGGTTCGAGGCGCTCGCGATAGTAAAAGCGTCCCACCAGCACCATGATGAGCGGCAGCAGGAAATAGCCGAGCGACACTTCCAGCATGCGCCCGTGCAGCGGCGCCCACAGAAACACCCATAGCTGCGAGCCCAGCAGCGCGGCGCTCGCCACCAGGGCGAGCGCGGTGCGCGGCTCCTTCACCATGCGCGCGACGAGCGCGCCCAATTGCGGCGCGCGCTTGCGCAGCACCAGCAGGGCCAGCGCGCCGGGCGCGGTCCAGATCACGCGCCACGCGAAAATGTCGAGGCCGCCGAGCGGCGCGAGCAGGAGCGTATAGGCCGACATCAGCGCGAACAGCGCCGAAGCGCCCACGGAAAGCGCAATGCCGCGCCCGGGTTCGTACTGGTTCATCGGGACACGCGGCAGAAAGCGCTAATGGCGGCATCGCGAGCGGCGCGGTGCGTGGTTTTCGCACGCGCGGGTAAAAAGGTTGTCATTTGAATTGGATATTGAATAAGGCGCGGGCGGCCGTTGGCGTCGGCGAGACCGCATTCTAGTCGCGTTTGTGCGCCGGCAGGCGGCGCAAACCCACGCCGGACAAGGCGGGCACACGGCGTGCGCGCATACCGGGCTGATGCAGGCGAGCAATTTAGTCCGGCAGAGCAGGCCACGATGGACTAGAACGTAAGTCTCGCCACGCCAGGCCGCCGTCGCCTTAACTGGCTGCAATTCGCGGCTGCAACTCGCGGCTGGAATTCGCTTCGACGACGAGCAAGTTGCGAGATTCCACCGGGGCCGCTGGAGCCGCGCCCGGCTTATCCCGGAGCGCCACGCCAACGCCCGCCGCCGTGATTCACAACGCCGTCCCCAACGTCCAACGCCCCCTGGAGCCCGCATGCCACTTTC
>NZ_JAMBPQ010000006.1 GCF_024206495.1 Paraburkholderia sp. CNPSo 3272
CAGCCGGACTTTGCCGCCGGTCGAGCCTGCGAGCCTTGATGCGTATTGGGCAGGCACGATAGTTCGGTATCCTCAACGCCGTGCGTTTCGCTCTTGCCATGGGACCGCGTCTTTCCTATGATCATCAAACGCGAATCACTCTCATTCGCATCGAAACTCACACGCCCACGCAAACGACTGCGCGGTTGCGTCTCATGAGCCTTCTCGCCGTCTTCGTCCTTCGAAGAGGTAACCCGACATGGTCCTTTCCGCTACAGGTGAAAGTTCAATTATGAGTAGAACTAATGTCAAGCCACGTCCGCCCTCGTCCGTGCTCGACTTCGTGGCGATCGGCCTCGGGCCGTTCAATCTGAGTCTCGCCTGTCTGGCCGAGCCGATCCACGACCTGCGCGGCATCTTCCTCGAGCGTAACGAGGACTTCGACTGGCACCCAGGCATGCTGATCGACGACACCACGCTGCAAAATCCGTTTCTGGCCGACCTCGTGAGCCTCGCGGATCCCCAAAGCAAGTTCAGCTTCCTCAATTACTGCAAGCAGGAAGGCAAGCTCTATGCGTATTACATCCGCGAGCGCTTTTATCTGAGCCGCGCCGAATATAACCGCTACTGCAAATGGGCCATCGGCCAGCTGTCGAGCATCGCGTTCGGCTCGAGCGTGGAGCACGTTGAATACGACGCGCAGCAAGGCCATTACGTGGTGCGTGGGCGGCACGTGCGCACCGGCCAGCCGTTCACGCATCGCGCCGGCCGCCTCGTGATCGGCGTGGGGTCCGTGCCGCAATTGCCGCCATGCTGCGGCGAGCTGCGCGAGCGCTGCATCCATAGTGCGCATTACGTGGCGCGCAAAGCCGAGCTGCAGCAAAAGCGCTCCATCGCCGTGATCGGCAGCGGCCAGAGCGCAGCCGAGATCTTCTACGACCTGCTCAAGGAGAGCGACGAGCACGACTACACGCTCACATGGATCACGCGTTCGCCGCGCTTTTTCCAGATGGAGAACACAAAGCTCACGCTCGAAATGATCTCGCCCGACTATATCGACTACTTCTACAACCTGCCGGACGGCGTGCGCGAAGAAATCATCGCCAAGCAGGACAGTCTCTACAAAGGCGTGAACGCCTCACTCATCAACCAGATCTACGACCTGCTCGACGACCGCCGCAGCCGCGGCAGCAACAGCGCGCGCCTCATCACCAATTCCGAACTGAGCGCCTGTCATCACGACCGCGTCGAAGACCGCTTTCACCTGCGCTTCGTGCAGCGCGACGAGGGCGTGCAGTACACCCACGTGACGGACGGCGCGATCTTCGCAACCGGCTATGTGCAGAACGTGCCCGGCTTCATCGACGGCATTCGCGCCCGCATCCGCTGGGACGACAAAGGGCGCTACCGGCTCTCGCGCAACTATGCGATCGACGTGAGCGGGCGCGAGATCTTCGTGCAGAACGCGGGGCTCTACAGCCACGGCCTGACCAACCCCGACCTCGGCATGAGCTGTTATCGAAACTCCTGCATTCTGCGCGAGCTAACCGGCGTGGAGCACTACAAGATCGAGCGGCGCATCGCGCTGCAGGACTTCTCGGTGCCCGACACGGAAGCGTTCGTAAAGATACCGATGGAGGCGCAATGAAGCTGCGCAGCACGATCATCCTGATGACGACCTTCGCCGTCGTCAGCGATGCGATCCTGATTCCGTTCTACCCGCAGTTCTTCGCCGCGCGCTATGGCGTGACGAGCCCCGTGCACGCGGGCGCCTACGTGGCGTTCATCTCCATTGTCGTGATGCTCACGCTGCCGCTTTGGGCGCGCATTGCGAAGCGGCTCGACGCCATGCATCTGCTCGTTTATACGCAGTGCGCAGCGGGCGTGCTTTCGGTCGCGAGCTATTTCGCGTCGACGGTGCCGCTCTTCTGGGTACTCTCGCTCGCGATGTTCATGTGCAAAAGCAGCTATTTGCTGATGTACCCGTACATGATGCGCCTCGAAGCGAAAGAATCGCATGCGCGTACCATCGGCGTGCTTTCCGTGGTGGTGCACTTCGGCGCGATTGCGGGCGCGGTGGCGGGCGGCTTCGTCATGCAGGTCTGGGACGCCCATCACTGCATCTTCGCGATGGCCGCCGGCGACTTCGTGCAGATGGCAATCTGCCTTGCGCTGATCCGCACGCACCGCATTGCGCGGCGCTGCCGGTTTGCGGACTCTGCCGATAAAGCACAGGCCAAGCCGGGGCTGCGTGCGCGCATGCCGATCCTGCGCCTCGCCCTGCTCATGCTCGCGTTCGACTTCTGCGTCTATCTCATCCGCCCGTTCATGGCGTCGTACTGGCAAGCGGTCACCCACGCGCCCGGCGAACTGGTTCCGGGACTCGTGTTCGCCATTCCGGGCATCGTCGCGCTCGTCGCGCTGCGCCTGAACAAGCGCCTCGCCACCCAGGGCAAGCGTGTGCCCGACCACATGCTCGCGAACCTGCTGCTGTGCACCGCCGGCATGCTGCTGCAAGGCGTGGAAGCGCCGCTGTGGATCGTCGTGGGCCGCGTGATATTCGGCTGGGCGCTGTTCCAGATCGTCGTGAAGCTCGACGTGACGATGTTCGCACTGAGCACGCCCGCCACCTATGCCGCCGATTACAGCGTCATCAACTTCTTCCAGAACCTTGGCGTGCTACTCGCCTCGTTCGCGGCCGGCGCCATTGTCGACGACGCGGGCTTGCGTGCGCCGTTCTTCGCGGCGTCCGTGGGCCTCGTTTCCACGGCGCTCGCGAGCGTCTGGCTGCTCGCCCGGCCGCGTGCCCAGGACGCCGTCCTTTCCAACCCGATTGCCGAAACAGGAGTCACCGCCCGTGCGAACTGAAATCGCTGCCGACGAAATCGCGCCGCGCCGTGTCCCGGCTGCACGCATGGCCACGCCCGACGCCTTTCACATCCGCCCGCTCGACGCACAACGCGACGCGCCCACGCTGCACCGCTGGTTCATCGAAGAACGCGCCGCGTTCTGGAACATGCGCGACAAGAGCGTGGCGGACGTGGCCGCGTTCTATCAGGCGATAGAGGACTCGGGGCACGCGCGAGCCTGGCTGGGCTTGCAGGATGGCGTACCTGCCTTCCTCTTCGAAAGCTACGACCCGGCTCACGAAGAGATCGGCGAGCACTACGACGTGTGCACGGGCGATCTCGGCATGCATCTGTTCGTCGGGCCCGCTGTCAGGAAGACTTCTGGCTATACGCGCCACGTGTTCGAAGCGCTCATGGCGTTCCTGTTCGAGCGCCTTCGCGCGCAACGCGTCGTCGTCGAGCCGGATGCGCGCAACGCACGCATACACGCCCTGAATCGCGCGATGGGCTTCGTGTATACGAAGGACGTCGCGTTTCGCGAGAAGACCGCCTCGCTCGCGTTCTGCACCCGAGCCGATTTTTACGCTGCCATTACGCAGGATCACTAAATTCCATAAGGACATCGCATCATGAATCACGTCGCAACCCAGGCTTCCATGCAACACGTTCTCGTCACGCCGCACGAGGCTGCCGCCCACCTCGCGCCAGAAGTGTGGCAGCGAGCGAACCGGATGCTGCTGCGCAAGGCCATTGCCGAGTACGCGCACGAGCTGATCGTCGAGCCACAGCGTGTGGGCGATGCGCCCGGCGAGCACTACGCGCGCTATGCGCTCGAATCCGACGACGGCACCCGCGTCTACACGTTCGATGCGCGCCTGCTCGCGCTGCGCCACTGGAGCATTCGCCCCGAAACCATCGTGTGCTCGCAGGACGGGGCGCCGCAACCGCTCGACGCGCTGGCCTTCATCCTCGACGTGAAAGCGCGGCTTGGCATCAAGGAGGAAATGCTGCCCATTTACCTCGACGAAATCAGCAGCACGCTGTATGGCGCGGCCTACAAAGCGGTGAAAGACGGCCCGGACACGGCCGCACTCCTCGACGCCGATTTCCAGGCGATCGAAACCGCGATGAGCGAGGGCCATCCGGGCTTCGTCGCCAACAACGGCAGGCTCGGGTTCGACGCGGGCGACTATCGCGCGTTCGCGCCCGAGGCGGGCTCGCCGCTGCAGATCGTCTGGCTCGCCGTGCACAAGGAGAACGCGGCGTTCCACAGTTCAGCCGACCTCGACTACGAACAGCTCATGGAAGAAGAACTGGGCGTGGAGACTATCGTGCGCTTTCGCTCGATCGTCGAAGCGCGCGGCGCGGACTTGGCCGACTATCGGCTAATGCCGGCGCACCCGTGGCAGTGGTTCAACAAACTCTCGATCGCGTTTGCGAGCTACGTCGCGACCGACCGCATCATTTGTCTCGGCTTCGGCGAGGACCGTTATCAGGCCCAGCAGTCGATCCGCACGTTCTTCAATCTCTCGGACCGCTCGAAACGCTATGTGAAGACGTCGCTCTCGATCCTCAACATGGGCTTCATGCGCGGACTCTCGCCGTACTACATGTCCGGCACACCCGCCATCAACGACTTCATCAAAGGCCTCGTGGCTAGCGATTCGTATCTGCAGAGCAAAGGGTTCACCATCCTGCGCGAAGTCGCGTCCATCGGCTTTCGCAATCGCTATTACGAAGCGGCCGTCCAGGCGGATAGCCCCTACAAGAAGATGTTTTCGGCGCTCTGGCGCGAGAATCCGCTCAGCCTCGCGGGAGACGGCCAGCGGCTCATGACTATGGCCGCGCTGCTGCATACGGACCGCCATGGCGAGGCGCTGCTGCCCGCGCTGATCGGGGCTTCGGGACTCACGGCGCAAGCCTGGCTCGAACGCTACATGGAGGCGTATCTGGCGCCCCTCGTCCATTGCTTCTACGCACACGATCTCGTGTTCATGCCGCACGGCGAGAATCTCATCCTCGTGCTCGAAAATCATGTGCCTGTGCGCGCGATCATGAAGGACATCGCGGAAGAATCCGCCATCCTCAACAAGGACGCGCGGCTTCCGGAAAACGTCAAGCGCCTCGCCGTGGACGTGCCCGAGCGCGTCAAGCTGCTCGCGATCTTCATCGACGTGTTCGACGGCTTCTTCCGCTACATGAATCAGATACTCGTCGAGCACGATTGCTGCACGGAAGACGTGTTCTGGAACACGGTGGCGCGCTGCGTCGGGCGCTATCAGGACGAGCACCCGCAACTCGCGCGCAAATACGCCGAATATGACCTCTTCGCGCCCGAGTTCCTGCACTCGTGCCTGAACCGCCTGCAACTCGGCAACAACCTGCAGATGGTCAATCTCGCCGATCCCGCGGGCAATCTGAAGATGGCGGGCAATCTGCAGAACCCGCTGGCGGGCAGGCGCGGCGTGCCGCGAGACGCCGCGCAGGCTAGTGGCATGAGCGCCGAAGCGGTCGCGGCGTAAGCATGGCGGGGAACCGCGCGCTCGACGACATGCTGCGGCTCGCCGCGCGGCTCGTGCCTGGGTTGCAGGGCGTTGTAGCAGCGCGCCCCGCCCAAGGCATCGTGCATACGCGCCCGGCGCCCAACGGCGACGCCAATCGCGCTGCGCTCGATGCGCTCCTTGCCTTCTGGTCGCGCACCTACCCCGAAGCGGGGCGCCCCTATTGGTCGTCGCGCTGCTGGGGCATCCTGATCTGGCAACCGCTCTACTTGAGCGTGATCGGGGTGCATGCGGCAGGCCTGTCGCTGTCGCTTGCGGACATCGCGCAGCCCATTGCCGAGGGCTGGACCCGCGAAGTCCGCATACGCGATCACGAACCGGCGCATGGCGACACGCACGCGTTGATCGCGCACGCTGCATGCGAAATCGTCTCGTGCTGCGAGCAAATGCACGACGAGCTGATGCCGGTGATCCGCCTGAATCCGGCAGCAGCGCGCGGCACGCAAGCCGACGTGGTGCTCGCGGCACTGCTTGCGGCACGCAAGGCGCGTCCCGAATGGAGCGACGCACAGGTCGAGGCGCATGGCCGGCAGTGGCTCGCAGCGCTCGGCCTGCAAGGCTGCTCAGGCTATTTCCCGTTTTCGCGCGCGGACGGCGAAAAAGCGCTCGCGCTGGAGCGCCGCACCTGCTGCTACCACTATCGCCGCCGCGACGGCGAACTCTGCAGCACCTGCCCGCGGCTCGCAAAGCATGAACGCATCGTGCGCCTGAACGCGCAACACGAAACAGGATGAACCCGATCGATGAACGATATCAGTGACCTCGCGCATCTCGCGCTGCCGCCCGATACAGAGGAAGCGCACGTGCAATTGCCCGCGAGCGCCTATTTCGACGAGGCGCTGTTCGAGCGCGAGATGGCGCGTATCTTCGTGCACTCGGCGCTATACGTGGGCCACGAACAGTCGGTGCCCGAGCGCGGCGACTGGCGGCACCTGCCGCAGGACGAAGGCGGCCGCGTGCTGGTGCGCGGCGAGCACGGCGTGCAATTGCTCTCGAACGTCTGCCGCCATCGACAGGCGCTCATGCTGGGTGGCATGGCCGGGAAAGTCGCTGCGAGCAGCGGTCTCACTGCGCAAGGCAATCTCGCGGCGAGCGGCGGCAACATCGTGTGCCCCTTGCATCGCTGGACGTATGCCCCTGGCGGCGAACTGATCGGCGCGCCCGAGTTCGAGCGCAAACCGTGCCGCAATCTCGAACGTTTCGACCTGCGAAATTGCCATGGCCTGCTCTACGAAGGGCCACGCGAGCCTGCGCGCGACATGGCGCGCGTGTTCGCCCGGCCCGAGTTCGACTTCTCTGGGTACGTACTCGATCACGTCGAAACGCATACCTGCCGGTACAACTGGAAGACCTTTATCGAAGTCTACCTGGAGGATTATCACGTCGCGCCATTCCACCCAGGCCACGGGCGCTTCGTGACCTGCGAAACGCTCGACTGGGAATTCGCCGAGACGTACAGCATGCAGCGCGTGGGCGTGCACACCGCGCTTGCGCAGCCGGGTTCGGAAATCTATCGCGCGTGGCACGATCGTTTGCTCGATTATCGCGGCGGCGAGGCGCCCGAATTCGGCGCCATCTGGCTCGCGTATTTCCCCACGCAGATGATCGAGCTATATCCGCACGTGCTCGTGGTTTCGACGCTCTATCCGAAGAGCCCGCAGGAAACGCTCAACGTGGTGGAGTTCCACTACCCGGAAGAAATCGCGGCATTCGAGCGCGAGTTCATCGACGCGCAGCGCGCCGCGTATCTGGAGACGATGATCGAGGACGACGAGATCGCGGAGCGCATGGACGCGGGACGACTGCGGCTGCGCCGGCGCGGCATCAGCGACGCCGGGCCGTATCAGTCGCCGCTCGAAGACGGCATGCGCCATTTCCATGCGTGGTATCGGCGCGCCCTCGCGGGACCGCTCGAGTGAGCCATGCGAAACCGCGCAAGGCAGGCGGTTTCGCATTGGCGCGGCGCATGCAACGCACGCCCCGCGCCTTCTCGTTACGTCAGGCGTTAGCCACTTCGCTCAGGCTCGGGTAGTCCGTATAGCCTTGCGCGGCGCCCCCAAAGAAGCCGTTGCGATCCGCCGCGTTCATCGCCGCATTGCGCTGCAGGCGGGTGACGAAATCGGGATTCGCCAGCACCATCTGACCGTAGGACTCCAAAGCTGCCAGCCCCGTGGCCACGTCTGCGCCAATCTGTTCGCGCGGGCGGCCAGCCCGGTTCACGATCAATGCGCCCTTCCACAGCTTGCGAATCTCACCCAGCAGCGCCTCGTCGCCCTGATGCGCGATGTGCAGATAGGCGAGGCCCAACTTGTCGAGTTCGGCCACCAGATAGTGATAAAGATCGGGGCCTTGCGCGCCTTCGTCGATGCCCCACAGCGTCGTGCCCGGCGAGAGCCGGATGGCCGTGCGGTCCGCGCCGATTTCCCCGGCAATGGCGGCCGCGACTTCGAGCGCAAATCGTGCGCGGTTTTCGATCGGGCCACCGTATTCGTCGGTGCGCGTATTGGCGCTCGGCGCGAAGAACTGCTGAACCAGATAGGCATTCGCGCCGTGGATTTCGACACCGTCCGCGCCGGCATCAACGGCGCGGCGGGCCGCGGTGCGGAAGTCCTGGACGGTGCGGCGGATTTCCTCGGTGGTCAAGGCACGCGGCACGGGAATGTCCTGCATGCCGCTGGCCGTGAACATGGCCGTGCCCGGCGCGATGGCGGAAGGCGCGACGCCCACGCTGTGGTGCCGCGTATTGTCGGGATGCGACATGCGCCCGGCGTGCATGAGCTGGATGAAGAGATGGCCGCCTCTCGCATGCACGGCCGAGGTGACTTTTTTCCATCCGGCGACATGCGCGTCGTTATAAATGCCCGGGGTCGTAATGTAGCCCTGGCCCTCTTCCGAAGGCTGCGTGCCTTCGGTGACGATCAAGCCAACGCTCGCGCGCTGGGCGTAGTATTCGGCGGCCAATTCGCCGGGCGTGCCGTCGGCCAGCGCGCGCGAACGGGTCATGGGCGCCATGACCAGACGGTTTGACAGCGTGTAACGTCCAACGCGTACGGATTCGAAAAGCTTGCTCATGATGACTCACCTCGACTGGTTTGGATGGGTGCATCGTCGCCTGCTTCACGATTGGGATAAATATGGTAATTTGGATATCATTGATCCGTTGATGGAGCAGTCGAGGTGGAACTACTGAACGACATGGCCTTGTTCGTGGAGGTCGTCAAAGCCAAAGGGTTTCGGAGTGCCGCGGACGTGACAGGCATGCCGAACTCCACCCTTTCGCGCCGCATCAGCGGCCTGGAAAAAGCGATCGGGCTGCGCCTGCTCCATCGCACGACGCGCAAGATCGAGTTGACCGAAGCAGGCCAGATCTACTTCGAGCGCTGCAAGCGCATCGTCGACGAGGCCCGCCTCGCGCACGAGCAGTTAGGCGACATGGTCGCGCAGCCCAGCGGCGTGCTGCGGGCCTCGTTTCCGGTCGATTTCGCCGTCACGTACCTCGCGCCTCTGATCGCGGAATTCGCCGCTCTCTACCCTGCCATCTCCTTCGATTTCGAACTGAATCCGCGGCGTGTCGATCTGGTGAGCGACCCGTTCGACGTGGCGATTCGCATGGGTGAGTCCGAAAGCTCACAACTCATTGCGCGTCCGCTGGCATCGCTCACGCCTTACCTCTATGCGTCGCCGGGCTATCTCGAGCGCGCTGGCGAGCCAGCCAAACCGGCCGATCTCGAACGGCACGAATGCCTGGGAATCCTGAAGGCTGACACATGGAGCTTGCACGACGCCAAGCGCAGGAGCACGGTGAAGGTGGACGGACGCTTCACGCTCAACAGCGTCGGCATGATCCGCCGCCTCGCTACGTTCGATCTGGGCATCGTGCTGCTGCCGGAAGAAATCGTGGCCGACGAGGTGGCCAGCGGAGCGTTGCGACGAATCTTGCCACAGTGGCATGGCACGCCCACGACGGTCTACGCGATTACGGAAACGCGTTTGCTGCCGGCGAAGACGCAGCGCTTTATTGAGTTTTTGCGGGAGCGGTTGGCGCGGTAGCGCGCTCCAAGGATTTATGACCGCTGAGACATCCGCGAGCGGCGCGGCGGCCGCTCGCGGATACGGCGCTACGAGTCAGAAGGCAACGTAGGCCGACGTAGCGACGCCAGAATTGCCGTCGGTGTTCGGATCGTAATTGACGTACACAGTGCGACCGTAGAAGAACGGCATGCCGAAATCAAAGGCGACGCCCGTCATGATCCCGCCGACGTTCCCGTACGCGAAGCCACCGTCCTCGAACAAATCCAGCGCGTTGGCGATGCTAAGCCCAGCCGAAACGTTGGTGCCGTTGAACCCTGTGACAGAAGGCGTCCGCGACACCGTCGAAGCGGGGCAATAGAAGCCGATCGCGAGCTTGCACATCGTCGATGACAGCGTGCTGTCGGGGAAGAACAGCCCGTTTGAGCCCGTATCGAAGAACGCCGACGACACGCTCGTCCCACTCAGCGATGCACTTTGCACGTTGCCGTAATGATCGGTTGTGAGCTTCTGGATGCCGGAAGTCGGTACAGCGTTGTTCGATTGCGTACCGATGCCGAACGTCAGGAACCCGGTTGCACTCGTCGAGCCCGACGAAGTCACGGCAGGCATGTTCAGGATCACGCCCGTGTTGTCGATCGGGAACAACCGGACCGGATTCGTCACTTGCGCCGTTTCCGCTACCCCCAGGTCCGTGCAGTTCGTCGAACTCCCCGACCCCGTGCAGCCGAAATAGACGCCGTTCGGCGGGGTCGCGCAGCCATTGCCGCAGTCGTATTCGGCGGGGCCGATGCCGAGAATACCGTGCGCGGCGATTGACGACGACGTGTCATTGAGAGAGCCTGTTGCGCAACTGTTGTTAGTGCCGCCGGCTGCCGTTTGCGGCAGATCGCCCATGACATGGATGGGCACGCTCGAAGCCGTTTCACCGCCGATCGTCACATCCGCCGTACGAACGGAGCCCCAGGCGTTGCCGTCGACGAAACCGAAGCACTCGGCCACGGATTTACCGCTCGCAGTCTCGACCGGCAATGCAGACTGCATGGGTCCGTTCAGCGCATCCAGCGGGAGCCGCAACCCCCATGACCCCGTATCGACCTGAATGTCGGTGATCGTTTGGCACGTGGTCGTGCCGTGAGCGCAAATCGTGACGCTGACCGTCGGAATGTTCGGAGCGTTCTTGACGCCCGCCGCCACTGTCACAGCGACCTGGTTGCTCGCGAGCGTCGCGGGCAAGCTCGATACCGGCGCGCCGGCAGCGAGGACCGTACTGTTGGACGTACCGCCCGTGCCGCCGCTGCCTGTGCCCGCCGACGAATTGCCCGATCCGCCGCCACCGCCGCATCCCGCGACGACAGCGACAGCCGCCGCCAGACCGAATGCGGCCAGCATTCGGGCCAGTTTCCCGTTGATACTCAACATGGTTCGCCTTGTTTTTGTTTGTTATTGGATGTCGGTGGCGCTCACGCCAGCTGGCAACGACTGCGGCAGGTAGGCCTGCCCGGAGAACGCACCCGTGTGGCCGCCGGAATGGACGACAAGATCGGGAAGCTCGACATTCAGCGGACCACGGCCCGGATTAGCCGTGCGCTGCGAGACGCGCGCGCTGTCGTACTGCGTGAAGTAGGTGCCGAGCAGTACGGGCAGGTTCGGCATGATCGGGCCACTCCACGCAATGCCGAATACCGTTCCCGCTGCCGAGACGTACTCACGCACGACCGTGCCGGTCGAAAAAGTCGTTTGCGTCACCGTGTATGAGGCGGCGCTCGCGGTACCGGAGACGCCCGATGCAGCATGGACGACGGCCGCATTGGCCGAACTGGAGACAGCTCCAGCCGGCGCGGGCGTGGGCATGCCGCCGAGTGCAGCCGAGGCAGGTGCCGCCGCGCCCAGCGCAGCGCAACTGAACGCCGCGCAAAGCGCGACGTGCATGATCTGATTCGACATCAGGAGAGAACCCTTTTTATGGTTGGCTTTATCGCGCACATCGGCGCAGGTTTGCCGTTGCCATCCTTGCGAAAATCAACGGCGAGAATCGACCCCTCACTTCACGCCAAGGCGTCCCGGAAACTACCCGGAATGCCTCGCGGGGTCCGCTGAACGGTGGATCTATTTCTTTAGTCTCCCCAGTCGCCCCAATTTGCACGCAGTGGTTTCAGTCATTGAGCTTTAGTTTGCCGAGGCGATCTCCGCCTCGATTATCCTGGCCGTTATCTTCGATCTGGTACACGCGCGTACGCACCGCGGGAAGCTCGGGCGGCTCCTTGGCGATTCCCCAGGCGCTCAGCAAGCCTTCGAATGATGCACCGGCTGGCGTCGTCCGTGGCTCCGGCAGTGGGACGCCGGTAGAACGGTAACGCGCGGATCCTCTCGCAGTCGCGCCCTTATTGATGCGTTCGGCAGCTCCGTTGCGCATGGCGTAGCGCACGACGTCCGACGCTTCTCGCGAATTCATCAACCCCGACGCAGTAATTTCGCTGACCGACGCGCTTTCGCGTTGCGCCAACCAGTGCAGCAGTGTAAGCGCACTAGCGTGAACCTTCATTGCAGGCCTCTCCCGTCCTTGTCTTGTCCCTGTCCCCGGCGAAGCTCACGCGGTGCACTGAACTGATTTCGCGGCGTCTGCCATGTCATGCCGACACCCGCGAGCCAGAGTCGCGTCCATGCCGTTGCGCTTGACAGCGCCCGCGAACGTAAATCCCGTCGTTAGGACCGCGCTCGTCCGGAGCGTGATTTGCGTGTGCAAGCGTGTGCTGCACGCTGAGATGGGCCATCTGCTTTGCATTCGTTCATTCACGGCACGCGCATGCGTTGGCGGTAACCCCCGGAGCGGCCGGCGTGCCGCGTGTTTGCAATCGTATTAAATCCGTTCTTAAAAGGCTATCGGCACCCTTTAGACGAATCTTTAGTGCACACCATTAGTTTATGAACGCTGCATTTACGCAGTCGTAATAAAAACGTAGGGATTTGAAATTAAACCGAATAACTCACCGAAAACCTCAGTGTGCCATCCCACATACTCGCATCCCATATCCCATCACAATCGACGCGGCCGCGTAGGGCGGCGACGCATGATGCCAAACACATAACTGCCCGACTGACGCTTCGAGATGACCGAAAAAACAACGCGCAAGGGGTTCGAATGGAATCGATCACATTTGCTCAGTGCGTGGAGGGCGCATGGCGCGATGGCTGGCGATACCTCTGTCATCGTCCCGCATTTGCGGTTTTGCTATTGCCCTACGCGTGGCTGTCGTCGTTCGCCGTGAACGCCCTGCGGCCCGACCGCACGCCGCCGTTCCGGCTCCTCACCTACGTCCCGCTGGGCGTTTTCACATTGCTGGAGAACTCGCTATTTTCGCTTCTCATCATTCACGCCATACGCTTCGTATTGCTTGACAATGATTCGGCGAACGCACAGCCAATCTCAGGCCCGAGCTATTGGCGATATCTTGGCTGCACCTGGGGACTGGCCATGCTCGCGCCGGTGCTTGCCTGCCTGGTGCTGGCGCTCGTCTGCCTGGCCTTGGCGCTGTATGTCGGGGTGATCATCGCGCTCGACCCCACAGGGAAAGCCGCAATCGTGCAGCATCCGGTCGAGGTGCGCCTCCTGATAATGATCGTCGGCGGAGGTCTCGTGCTGTTTGCCGGAGGCATCAGTTGTTTCGTACTCACGCGACTGAGCCTGCTCCACACGCATGTCGCCATTGGCGGCACGGTCAGGATACGGGAAGTCTGGACCGATACGCGCGGGCATTGCTGGAGCATTTGGCTCATCCAGTTGTGCGTCGGACTGCCAACGCTCGCGGCCTCGGTACTGGTCGCCGCATCCGGGCTCGGGACCCGGCACCCAGGTCTCGCCTCGCTCAACATCCCCAATCTGTTGGGCACCGCACTCGCCACTTTCGGCGCGCTCTATCTTGGCGCGCCGTGTTCCGCCTGGCTGTACCGGCGTTATGGCAACAGCCTGAGAGCGAGCCCGGCGCCCTGAAGCCCGCTCACGCAGCCGGCGCGCGCCGCGCGAACAGGCGCCGCGTGAGGTCGAACGCCACGAGGTTGCCCAAAACGACCAGCAAAAGCCCGATAACGGCAAGCAAGGACCAGCGATAGCCCTCGTACACCGTCGACACTGCCAGCGCCACGATCGGGAACAAGACCGTGCAATACGCCGCGCGCTCGGGCCCGATCCGGCCCACCAGCGTCAGATAGGCCGTAAAGCCGATCACCGAACCTGCCACGACGAGCCACGCCAGCGCGCCGAGGTAGCGCGCATCCATTTCGAGCCTGAACGGCAATCCGGCGACGGCGCTGCCGGCCACGAGCACCGCGGTGCCGATCAGCATGGCCCAGCCGTTCGTGACGAGCGGATTGAGCCCCATCGACTGCATGCGGCTAGACAGCAGATTGCCGGTGGAGAAACACAGCGTGCCGAGAAACGCCACGGCGAGCCCGAGCCACGCGGTCTGATCGCCGATATGGCCGGCCATCTGCTGCAGGAAGAGGCAGACGATCCCCATCAGGCCCAGTACGGCGCCACCCAAGGCGGCGGGCTGCAGCGGCCGGCCCATGAAGATGCGTCCGTTGATCGAATTCAGCAGCGGCGCGGTCGAAAAAACCACGGCGACGAGCCCGCTCGGCACGATGTTCTCGGCATAGTAGAAGCACAGGAAATTGAGGCTGAACAGCGCCAGCCCTTGGGCAGTGAGATACCGCCACGCCGCGCGCGGCGGCCAGATGGGGCGGCGCATCACGCCCAGCAGCGCGAAGACCAGGAGCGCCGCAAGCCCGAAACGCCAGGCGATCGATACGGGCGCGGGCACGACGCCGAGCTGCCATTTGATAGCGATCCAGGTGGTGCCCCAGATCAAGACGGTGAGCACGTAGAGTAAGAGATTCATTGCGGGAAAGGACCTCGAGTCGATGCCCCTACTATGGCGCACGGGGGCGGCGCGGACTTGTCCAGGATTGCGCATTTCTTGCCTGCGCCCGGCCACGGCCAGCAACGGTGGGGGCGCGAGCGTATACTTTGAGAACCCGCTTTGAAAACCTGCTTTGACGACCCGCTTTGTTGACCCCATCACCGCCTTGCAGCCCGCCGCCCCGACCATGAACGCCCAGGTGCCGCTTCCCGCGCCTGCCCTCGCCCTCGCCGAGACGCCCTTTGGCCTGCATTCGGTGTGCCGCACGCTGAGCGCTGCCAATGCGACGCTGGAGCGCTTTGCGTGGCTGGGCGACCAGTTCGCGGCCGCCGTCTGGACGCGCGTCACGCGCGAGGCCGAGACCATCTATGACCGGCCGGGCCATCACACGTTGTCGTGCTATCTCGACGGCGGCTATCGCACTGAGCGGCAGAAACTGCCCGGCGTTTACGGCGCGCCAAGCCGCCTCTGCGCGCTTCCTGGCGACCATGAATCGCGCTGGTGGGTGCGCGGCCACATGCATTTCATGCACCTGTACTTCCTGCCCGAGCACTTCACGCAGCGCGCGGTGCGCGAACTCGACCGGGAGCCGCGCGAACTCACCCTCGCCGACCGCACGTATTTCGAAGACGAACGCATTGCCGTGCTCTGCCAGGCGCTGGCCAACGAAAACTGGTCCGATCCAGACGGCCTTTTGCGCAGCAACGAAACGGCGCACGAAGTGCTGAGCCTGCTGCTGCGCAGCCAGGGCGTGCGGCGCGCGGGTGCGGCCCTCAAAGGCGGTCTCGCCGTATCGACACGGCGGCGTCTGCGCGACTATGTCGACGCCCACCTTGGCGAAACACTGACGCTCGGCGCACTGGCCGATGTCGCGTGCCTTTCCGAATACCACCTCGCGCGCATGTTTCGCGCCTCGTTCGGGCTGCCGCCGCATGCGTGGATTGCGGCCCAGCGTCTGGAGCGGGCCCGTCTCCTGTTGCGCACGACCGCCCTGCCGCTCGCGCAGATCGCGGCAGCGTGCGGGTACGCGAACGCGAGTCACTTCAGCCATCGCTTTCGCGACGCGTTCGGCGCCGCGCCGAATGTCTATCGTCAAGCATTCCTGAAGTAGTTGTAGTTCCCACGACCCCGCCGTGCGTGGCTCCATGTTTTGATGCGCGGCTGGGTCTTGCCGCGGCTGCCGGGCCTGCCTATCGTGACGTCATGCCCTCGACGTTCATCGAAAAGAGCCCGCCATGTTCCGAATCATCGTCGAACAGACTTCGCGTTTTAGCGCCGTTTTCCCCTTGTCGCCCGCTTTGCGCACAACGTTGCGCGGCCGCGCCATTCTGGTTGCGGCAGTCATGGCATTCACGCTTGCGCTCATGTTCGCGCCATACAGCACCCGCGCCAATCTTGCGCTGTGTATTCAATCGCAGTCCGAATCACATCAGGATCGCGGCAAGCTGGATTCGCACGGCGCCCGGTCGACCCAGTCCGCCCAGTCCCTCGCGATCGAGCGCTGCATCGACTAGCCGCGATGCTTCGCCAGCAAAAATCCCCCATACAGCCGAGGCTTTGTCACAATGTGCGCTACGCGCCGGCAATGAGGCGCCTTGTCAAAGGAGAGCGTGATGGCGGAGCTTGTGACTTGCCTGTGGTTCGATGGAGGGAGAGCACGCGAAGCGGCCGAGTTCTATGCCGCGACGTTTCCGGACAGCCATGTCGGGGCTGGCCATGTTTCCCCGATACCTGGCATCGGCGCGGGGGCGGAACTGGTGGTCGAATTCACGGTGCTCGGCCGGCGCTTCGTGGGCCTGAACGGCGGCCCCAACTTCCAGGCGAACCAGGCCGTGAGCTTCATGGTCGAGACGCACAGCCAGGAAGAGACCGACCGATACTGGAACGCCATCGTCGGCAACGGCGGCGAGGAATCGGATTGCGGCTGGTGCAAGGATCGCTGGGGTTTTTCGTGGCAGATCACACCGAAGCGCCTGCTCGAATGCGTCTTCGGCGCGGATCGCGAAGCCGGCAAGCGCGCGATGGAAGCGATGATGACGATGCGCAAGATCGACATCACCACAATCGAGCGCGCCGCTGCAGCGAAGTAGGCGGCACCCCACCGGACACCGCAGTCGTCCCCTGGCTGGCATGCAGATGGCGCCAACATGGCGTGAGCGTCATATCCGGCGCATAGCGCGCCAACCATGCTGCGCGCAGGGAACGATACCTGCGAGATGCTCTCGTACGCACAAGGGCGGCGCCACGATACGTGAGAGCCGCCGCCCTGCCATTCATCGAGCGGTCGACGCCAGCCTGAGCGGCGCCGCCGCGATGCTTGCGAGGGCACCATGGAGTCTCGCCAGGGGCGTTCGATCGAAGTCGACTTTTTCCGCGGCATCGTGCTGATCGTGATCGTGCTCGATCACATTCCGGGGAGCGCCTTGTCGCAGCTGACGTTGCACGCTTACGCGCTGTGCGACTCCGCCGAAGTGTTCGTGTTTCTCGGCGGCTACGCGTCGGCCGCGGCGTTTATGGCCGTGCGTGCGCATCGTGGCATGAGCGCTGCGCAAGGGCGCTTCCTGCGCCGCAGCTGGGAGATCTACCGCGCCTATCTGCTGACGGCCCTCCTCACGCTGCTCTCGGGTGCGGTGCTCGCGCTCCTGCACCTGAATCCCGCTGCCACCGACCTGAGCGGCTGGGCGTCGTTTGCCACGCATCCGCTGCGCGAGACCTTCCACGTCGTCTTGCTCGCCCGTCAACCGTATCTGTCGAGCGTGCTGCCGATGTATGTCATATTTGCGCTGTGCGTGCCCGCGGCCGTGCCTTTCGCCCGCCGCGCGCCGCTCGCCGCCCTGATCTGCAGCCTGCTTCTCTGGGCCTTCGCGCCGCTACTGGCTGCGCTCATCGGGGCGCGCACGTTCGCGAACTGGCCGTTCAACCCGTTCGCGTGGCAGTTGATGTTCGTATTCGGCATGCTCTGCCGGCTGCACCCGCTTGCGCCAGGGTTCAAGACCTCGGAAACCGCGCGCTGGCTGGTACGATGCGCGTTCGCCGCGGTGGCGCTGTTCGCGGCCGTTAAATGGTTCGTCCTGACTCAACCCATGCCTGGGGCAATGAAACAGCATCTGGCCTTCGCGCGCGTCGTCAACTTCATCGGCATTGCCATGGTTGCGGCGTATTTCGTCCATCGCGGCACGATCGCGCGGATCGCCGCGCGTCTGCCCGCCGTCGTGATCGTGGGCCGCACGGGGCTCGTGTGTTTCGTCGGCGGCACGCTGATCTCGGTGATCGTCGACACGGCCACGCCACACGCGCTGCACGGCGCGGCGGCGTTCGCGGCGGCGCTAGCCGGCGACATCGTCGCGATCGGCGCGACGCTCATGCTCGCCAAAGCCTGGCGCGGCACGCTCGGGCGCCAAAAGGAGAAGGCCCGCGCGAGCGTCAACGGAGCCGGCTGCGGATGATACGGCGGGGCAAGCGCTCAATCGGATCCCTCAAGGCGATCGCCATCGCCACGCTCACGCTCATCGCTAGCGGTCCCGCTTTCGCCAAGCACACGCCTTCGCTGCCACTGCATTGCACCGACCTTGCCGGTGCGCTGCTGCCGCCCGCGAGCATCGGCCTGCCGACCAACGGTGCGCTCGTGCAGAGCGCGGCGATGATTTCCGCGACCGCCACAGGCAATCTCAACGGCGACTTCTGCCGCTTGACGGGCGTGATCCGCGCCCAAAGCGCGGGGACGCCGGATATCCGCTTCGAAGTGAACCTGCCGAGCCGCTGGAACGGCCGCGCGCTGCAATTCGGCGGTGGGGGGTACAGCGGCGTCGTGGTGACGGGAACCGGCCCGATGCCCTTTTCGCCCGACCGCGCGCCGCTCGCGCGCGGCTATGCGACCTTCGGCGACGACTCCGGCCACAACGGCACGTCGTCGGAGGCCAACTTCGGACTGCTTGAAGAAGCCGTGACCAATTTCGGCTACGCGCATCTGAAAAAAGCGCATGACGTCGCGCTCACACTGATCACGCTCGGCTACGGGCGGCCGCCGGAGCACATGTATTTCGCAGGCGGCTCGACGGGCGGCCGCGAAGGCTACACCGTGATCCAGCGCTATCCCGACGACTACGACGGCGTGATAGCGAATTCGCCCGCGCTGAACTTCTCGGGTGTGCGGCTGACAGGCGTCGTGGTGGGCCAGCACGAATACCGCAGGCCCGGCGGCTATCTGTCGCCGGAGTTGCTGGAGCACGTGTACGAGCGCGTGATGCAGGTGTGCGACACGCTCGACGGCGCGGCGGACGGCCTCATCAGCGACGTCGAAGCCTGCCGCGCGAAAGAACCGGAGATCATCGACTCGCTGCGTTGCTCCTCACAGGACCAGACGGATCGCCAGCACGCCCCCGACGACTGCCTCACGCCACCGCAACTCGCGACGCTGGAAAGCCTGCGCGACGGCCTGCGCCTGCCCTACGCGCTCGCCTGGAATGCCGATACCTATCGCGGCTACAACGTCTTCCAGGGCACGCGCTTCACGAGCATGCTGGGCCTCGCGCATTCGCCGCAGCGGCTGACTCAACCGAGGTTCGTCACTAACGGCTACCTGTACGCGCAGGGCGATGCCTACCTCAAATACTTCATCACGCACGACTCGACTTTCGATTCGACGACCTTCGACGTGATGCATCCCGGCCGTTACCGCGAGCGGCTTTTTACGCTGTCGACGACGATTGGCGCGATGAATCCGGACGTATCGCGCTACATGGCGCGAGGCGGCAAGCTCATCACCTTGCAAGGGCTCGCCGACGAAGTCATCAGCCCGAACCAGACCATCGCCTATTACCAGGGGCTGGTAGGGCGCTACGGCGAAGAGCGCGTGGACAGCTTCATGCGGCTCTACATGGTGCCGGGGTACCAGCACGGCAACGGCGTCTTCATTCCGTCCGTCGATCTGCTAGGCGCACTCGACGACTGGGTCACGCACGACAGCGCGCCCGAAACGCTGTTCGCGACCGACATTGCCCAGGCCACGAACGGCCGCACGCGGCCGCTGTGCCGCTACCCGGCGTTTCCGCGCTATCTCGGCAACGGCAATCTGAACCGCGCGACCAGTTTCACATGCGTGATGCCGCAATGACCATGCGCACTACGCGCTGTGCGCCCTGCGAGCGGCACGCTGAGGCAGCACCACGATGCAGCCGACGATAAAGATCACCAGCAACGCCGATGCATAAAAGCGGCTGAAGTGCAGGCCACCGTCGGCGACGGGCTTGTCGAGCAGATCGCCCAGCGTCGCGCCGAGCGGACGCGTGAGCACGAACGCGAACCAGAATAGCGCCGTGCGGGAGACGCGCGGCCACAACCACAGCAGCGCCACGACAACGAGGCCCGCGCCAAAGATCGCCGCGCCGTACTCGTAGCCCAAGCCGAGACCGCCGCGGTCTTCGCCGGACACCCAGTCGCCGAGCGCGGTGCCTAGCGTTTGCGAAAACAGGATCGTAATCCAGTAAAACCACTCGACGCGTGGCGTCGCGACGCTCTCGATCGAAACCGTGCCTTCTGCGCGGTACCAGATCGCGAGACTGGCCACGAGCAACAGGAGAATGATCGATACGCCGCCGGGATAACCTACGCCGAGCGAGCGGTCGCAAAAGTCGGCGAGCGTCGTGCCGAGCGTGGTCGTGGCGACGATCGTCGCCCAATATAGCCACGGGTAGAAGCGCTGCGCGCGGATCTGCGCCGCAACCAGCACGACGAAGCATGCGAGGAAAATGAGCGAGCCGACCAGATAGCCCAGATTCAGCGACATCGTCACCCAGTCACCGCCGGTTTCGCCGAGCGTGGTGCAAGCAATCTTGATGACCCAGAAGCCGAGCGTTACGGCGGGGACCTTGCTGACCGCATCTTCGATGAGATTTCGTGTGGTGGTGGACATGAATACTCCTTGCGCCGCATGACCGGCGTAACGGAACAGCGTGGGACTATATGCCGTTGTTGCTTAACTAAACCTTAACCGCGACCGAATATGCGCTAAATGCGCATCGTTGCCTGCGCATAAGCAAACTCTAAGGTTGGCTGCGTAGTCTGGGCACATGCGCCGTAGTGATTAGACTGCGCAAGATTGAATGAGCGTCTGCAAAAACGATTTTGCAATTCGCGCATTTTTTAGTCATCCGAATCAAATTTACTACCTGGAGTCTTCCATCATGAAACTTCTACTTGCTACTGCTATTGCCTCGCTCGGCGTCGTATTGTCCCCCGTCGTCTTCGCACAGGACACTGAACCCGCGGCACAAATGAGGCAGATGCAGCAGGCGCAGCAGATGCAGCAACCGGCAAACCCGCAGCACGTCGGCACGCAACGCGCTGACGACTCCGGCTATGGAATGGAAAGCTCGGGCACCTCGAATGCCTCCGTTGCGCAAACGTCGCGCCACGACGCACTCATGTCACACGAGCGCCGCAACGACCTGTTCGCGCATCATTGATGTGCGAACAGGTCGCGCGCTGGCATGACTATGGCTTGAAGCGCGGCACATCCGTGACTTCACCCGCCGCCGCGCCGCTTGTCGCGCGCCAGTTCGTTCGGCGGCATGGCGTCGGGTTCCTGCATGGGTTCACCGGCAAGCCGGCGCTTGCCGGCCTGATCGCTGGGGATATTCGACGCTTCTCCTTCTGCGTCGTATTCGGCGGCAACCTGCTTTTCGGCGCGGCTCCAGTATTCGTCCGCCCGACCTTCGGGCGCGCCGTCGTCTTCCCAGAGTTGATAAGCGCGTCGCCGGACGCGCTCTTCTCGTTGGTCATTCATGGTCAGTCCTCCGATCTGCGCGCGTAAGCGACGCGGCAACCGGCTAGCCGCAGTTGCGGATGGCGCACTACATGTGCAACGAGCAAACACGGTGCCCGGGGCGTGCGTCATACTCACGCCACCCGAACCCAACTCTGTTAAAGAAGATCGCTCATGACCGACACGAACACGCTAGGTCCCTTCGCTTTCGTCCTTGCCGTCCAGGACCTCGAACGCAACGCGGCATACTTTCGCGACGTGCTCGGCTTTCGGGTAGATTGGGCCGATTCGACCGACTGGCGAATCGTCGAGAGGGGCGGCGTACGGATCATGCTGGGCCATTGCCCCGATGCGTTGTCCCCGGCGGCGACGGGGGATCACAGCTACTTCGGCTATCTGGAAGTCGATGTTCAAGCGTTTCACAATGAAATCGCGCAAAGAGGCGCAATTGTCCTGCAACCTCCGGTCGATCGCCCGTACGGCATGCGCGAATGCACCGTCGCCACACCCGATGGCCACCGGTTCGTAGTCGGTCAAAGCATTACGTGACCCACGCTTGGTGTCTCTCTACGTTACCCGCCGGACGAATGACGTTTCCCAACATCCGCACCCCAAAGTCAGCTAGCGTGACACGGCAAAACCGATGCGCGCAGCCCAGCGGTGCTGGTTGTAATCGAGAAGATCTTCGGCGTAGCCGTTGAAGTAGTTGAGGAACAGATACCCGCCCCATGCATTGCCGAATAGCTTGGCAAGCGGGTATGTAAATTGCACATCGACGCTTCCATAGGTCGATCTCGTGCCCTTTCTCAGGGTCGTCGCGAGTTGCCAGCCGTCGGGGCTGCCATATTTGAACAGCAGATCGACATAGCCGCGATAGTGGGCAATATCCCCATTCGACTCCTGGATGTGCTCATACGCGTAGATTTTCGGCTCGATGGTCAGGTGGTTCGCGTTGAGGTCGCCGAAATCCCAGATCGGCTTCACGTACACGATGTCGACGCCGCGTGAACCCGGACCGGGGGTCCCGTTCGACTCGTGCTCGTAGCCGGTCTCGATACCCATCCGGGTGAACCAGTTGGACCTCCAACCGGTGTCCTCGAGGTAGTAGAAAAGCGCGGGCATGTAGCTCGTATCGTGGAACGGCGACTCGTCCCCGCGGACATCCCAAAGCGAAGTCTGCGTATAAGCAAAATAGAGGTTGTCGAGGAAACCGCGTGAACGCGGATCGTCCGGCAATATGAAGCGGAACTTGATACTGATCTGGAATCTTGCGAGATCCGCGTCGCTCGATGACCAGCCGTCCGCGAAATAATTTGGCTGGTAGAACGAAAGACGGCCCGCGAGGAAAGTGCCAATATCGGGCACCAGCGAATTCGAGGGCTTTACGGCGGAAGGCGGCATTTGCGCCGCAAGTGAAGCATTGCCCGCCATCGGTCCTTCGGCTGGCGCCGGGGCGACCGGTTCCGATGCGGACGCAACCGTTGCCGCAGGCACCAAAGGCGCAGAGGCAGGAGCCGCGGCGTTCGCCGTTGCCGAAGCCGGCATGCGCGTGAGCAGGACCACGGAAGGCGAAACGTCCACGCCCGGCACATCCACTCTCAAAGCGCCGCGCGCCCACTTGGGCCATGGCGCGCTATAGCTCACTGCCTTCATCTCTCCCGCGGCGAGCCGCAAATGCTCGGGTGCGCCTGGTTCGCGCGCGAGCAGCACGGCCTTCGGCAACGCCTCACCGTTGGTCAGCGTGATACTCAAGTCGCGCGGCACATCGATCGAACTGCCGGTCGGCGCATCGCCGGAATACACGATCGTCACGACGAGCGGTTCGTCGGATCTCGCCTCGCGCGGCGGGCGCATGATGGACACGGCCGCGCGGCTCGCAGGCACATAGCCCGCCAAAGTCGCCACGGCCAGGGTGGCGCACGCCAGTTTGCCCCAAGCCAACCGGGCGACGGGAGCGGCGCACAAACAAGATGCCCTCTGAAATGCCAATCGAATCGCCACGTTGCCTCCGTGTATCGTCAGAATGACTCGCGGCCGGGCAAGCCCAAACCGATTTTCTGCGTGAGTGAAGCGTGGTGCATTCGGGAATCGTGCCCTATTCCCTGTTATTCGCTGTTACATAGAGGATGCCGAAATTGCTTGCCGCCGCTGCTATGATCAAAACGGTTCGTTCCGACTTGCCGGCCATTGCCGGCGAACGCTTTTTCGCGAGGGCTGACAATGAAACCTGTCCTGCTTGCGCTAGCCCTGCTCGGCACTTCCACCTGCTGGGCGCAGGCCAGCGCTCCGACTGCGTCGTCGCATCAGCATCGCGTTGAAACCGTCGACGACCGCGTCAAAGAATTGCATGCCGAACTGAAGATTACTCCCGCCGAAGAGGATCAGTGGGCGAAAGTGGCCGACGTCATGCGCAATAACGCCAAAACCGTGGACGATTTGATCCAGCAGCGGCACGACAAGGCGCAGCAGCAAACCGCGGTGGAGAACCTTCAATCGTGGAACGAGATCGCGCAGGCGAATGCCGACGGCAGCAAGGCGATGCTCGATGCCTTCTCGGCTCTATATGCGACCATGCCCGACTCGCAGAAGAAGCTTGCGGACGCCGCTTTCCGGCCCACTGAAGCGCACACGAAATAACCAGCCGCGAGCGTCGGCAACGCGCGCTCGCGACGGAGGATCGGCGATGAAACTCCGTGTGTTGAAGTTTGCATTCCTTTGTATCGCGACGACGCTGTGCGCGATGCAAACCGCACAGGCGCGCGTGAACGTCAATGTCGGCGTGGGCATCGGGATTCCTGGGGCGTTCTACGCGCCGCCGCCGCCCGTATTCTTCATGCATCCCGCCGCGCCGATGTGGCCGCCTCCCGTTGTGTATTCGCGGCACGGCTTTTCTCCGTGGCACCGCCCTCCGCATTTCATGGGTCCGCGACACGTCCGGCATCCCGGCTGGGGACCACCGCCGCCACGCTGGCGGTAGCGCGGCAAACAAAAAAGCCACGGCTCGCGAAAGCCGTGGCTCACCTCACGCCTCAGCGGTATCAGGCGCCGAGTGCGGGATCGCTATAGCTCGGGCGGCCGGTCTCGACGTGGCCCGCGACGCGGCGCACGAACGTCGTGTCGCTATCGACCGTGATCGTCAGGTCGTACCAGCCGTGCGCGTTGCGCAGGTCGAGATAAAGCTGCTCGGTGTCGCCGCCGGGCACGGTACGCTGGATCTTCGTGCCCGGGTCATACGCGTTGACGATTGTGAACTGGCAACGCGCGCCGCCCTTGTTCTCGAGGCGCAGTTGCAGGTTGCCGTTCGCCACGTCGTAGCCCTCGGCCACTTCGGGGCGCGCCGTTTCGTTGCCCCCGAACCAGCCCGTCTTGACCTGCGTGCCCGCGAAACGGCGCAGAAACCCGTTCGGCCCATGCACGCTGAAGTCGTATGCGCCGCTGGCGCCAATCGCGAACTTGTCCTGCAGATGCTTGCCGGCTTCGACCGTATAGGTGCGCGGCGCATCGGTGCTGCCCGCCGTGTAGACGAGGAACACGGCGCCGGCGCGGCCCGAATTGACGAAGCGCGTGGTGACGTCGCCCGAACTGGCGTTCGAATCGAAGCGCACGAACAGCTCGTACGGCAACGCGCGCGCGTTGCGCACGCCCGCTTCCTGCTTCGGCACGCTGCCCACGACCGGCGGCACCGGCACATAGTCGGGGTGACGGAGCTTGTCGGGCGGCGCATAGCCCGTCGTGGAAGGCAGCGCGGGAATCGCCGCGTTAGGCGTGGCGAAGTTGAATGCCGACGTGAGGTCGCCGCACACGGCACGGCGCCACGGCGTGATGTTCGGCTCACGCAGGTCGTGATGCAGACCGAAGCGCTTTTCGATGAAGCGGATCACGGAAGTATGGTCGAACGTCTCCGAGCACACCCAGCCGCCGCGCGACCACGGCGAAACCACGAGCATCGGCACGCGAGGTCCGAGGCCATACGGGCCCGCTGCATACTTGCTGCTGCCCGGGAAGATCTCGTTCGTCGTGTCCACGGTCGAGAGGCCGTTCGCGCTCGAAGCCGGCGGGAACGGAGGCGCCAGGTGATCGAAGAAGCCGTCGTTCTCGTCGTAGTTCACGAGCAGCACGGTCTTGCTCCAGAGATCCGGGTTCGACGTGAGGATCTGCAGCACCTGGTCGACGTACCACGCTCCATAGTTCGCGGGCCAGTTCGGATGCTCAGAGTACGCTTCGGGCGCAACGATCCACGAGACCTGCGGCAGCGCGTTGTTCGCCACGTCCTGCTTGAGCACATCGAAATAGCCGCCGCCCGCCAGCACGTTCGTGCCCGTGCGTGCGCGGTCATACAGCGGATTGCCGGGCTGCGCGTTCTGGTATTGATGGAAATACAGGAGCGAGTTGTCGCCGTAATTGCCGATGTACGGGTTGTCGCCCGTCCAGCCCCACGAGCCCTTGGCATCGAGGCCTTCGCCCGCGTCCTGATAGATCTTCCACGTGATGCCCGCGCTCTGCAGGACTTCGGGATACGTGGACCAGCCATAGCCCGCTTCCGCATTGTCGATCACCGGGCCGCCGCCGCTGCCGTCGTTGCCCACCCAGCCCGTCCACATGTAGTAGCGGTTCGGGTCCGTCGCGGTCATCGTCGAGCAGTGGTACGCGTCGCAAATCGTGAACGCATCGGCGAGCTGGTAGTGAAACGGAATGTCGTCGCGCGTGAGGTAGGCCATCGTGGTCGTGCCCTTGGCGGGCACCCACTGGTCGTAGCGGCCGCCGTTCCAGGCGGCGTGCGTCGTGGTCCAGTCGTGCGGCAGATCCTGGATGAACTGCAGGCCCAGGTTGGACGCCGTCGGATGGAACGGCAGCACTTCGCCCACGCCGGCCGCGAGCGGCTGGTTCCACACGGGCTTGCCGGTGGGCAGCGTGATCGTGCGCGTGTCGCCGAAGCCGCGCACGCCGCGCAGCGTGCCGAAGTAGTGGTCGAATGAGCGGTTCTCCTGCATGAGGATGACGATGTGCTCGACATCGCGGATGCTCCCCGTGCGATTGTTCGCGGGAATCGCGAGCGCATTGCGGATGCCCTGCGGCAGCATCGTCAGGGCGGTGGCCGAACCGGCGCTCATCGCGGCGGTGCGGAGAAAGTCACGGCGGCTTCTCGATGTCATCTTGTGGTTTCCATCTTCAGGTTGAGAAAGGCACGCACGGCACGCCGCCTTGACGGGCGGCAGGCGGCAAGGCCGCGCGGCCGGGTACGTCAATCAGCGGTGTGGATGACGGGTGTGACAAGCGGTTCGATCTGTGCGGCTTGTGTGTCTTGCGCGCTCCCGCCGGCAGGTGGCTTCGCCGGCGAGCGCACGGCGTTCGCGGGCAAGGCGACGCCGGCGTTTGCCATGCTGTTCGCACTATCTGGGAGATTCGATGCGCCCGCATCTGACGCCAGCGTGAATGCGTTCGCGAGCGGCGTGCGCTGTGGATTGCTGCCCGGCTGCGCTTGCGCGAGTTCGCGTGCCGCGTTCGTGGTGAGCGCGGCGCGCGCGTCGCTATCGCGTGCGCTGCATGCGCCAAGCGTACACAGCGCGGCTGCGCATGCAAACAGCATGGCGGGCGCACGCATCGTCGCGAATGCAGCGGGCAGGCTCAAACGTCTGCGCAACGCGCCTTGCCATGGCAAGCGCGCCGGCGCGGATTCGACCGTCATCGAAGTCTCCGTCCAGATAGAGGCACAACAACGGCTCGAGGAGCGGCCCGAGCGGGGCCTCGCGCGCAGCACAGACAGCGGCGAGGCAACGCCGAAGCATAACGATGCCGCTTTTAAATTTTGTGACGGTGCGTGCTTCCGCTCGAAGCGCGGCGCAGGCGGATCAGCCTGGCGCGTTGCGGATCTGCAGTTCCGCGTATCCGGTCGAGGAATCGAGTTCGCGTGAGAAACGATGGCCGGGCAGCAGCACCAGCAACAGTTCTGCCGTAGTGCGCACAGTGCAGCCGCGCGCGACGTGGCCGCCCAACACGCGGCCTTGCGCGTCGGACACGGACATGTGCAAATGGGCGCCATCGGGCGACACCGAGCCCGCGAGCGTAAGAATTTCCAGGTCGCCGCGCAATTCGGTCGGCGTTTCGGCGCCCGCGAAGCGCAACTGGGCGACGCTCAGGCTGCCGATGCCCTGCATGACGAACGCCGCATGCGAGGCTTGCTGGCCCAGCAAGCTTTCGACTGCGACGCGCAGATCGTCGCCAGGAGACAGCCGTACCGGATGGATTTGCATGCTGGCCTCGGGGTCGTCGTATCCGGGACAGATTAGGCCGGGACGAAGCATGAGGCAAGTCGCGACATGGGCAGCGGCCCGCTCGAAGCGGGCCGCTCTTGCATTCGCATCTTCAGTCACCCATCACCGATGCGCGTAGAGCGAACCGAAGCCAGGAATGTCGTGAGGCGCCGAAGCCGTGGGCGCGCCCGCTGCTGACGAACCATTCGCCACGCCGCCGAACGCCGATGCCGCCGCGGCATTCTGCGCACTCACCTTCGCTTCGGCGGCCTCGATGTGCTGCGGATAGTCGTTGTAGTCGGCCGCAGGGTTGTAGCCGGCTTGCTGAAGCTGCACCAGTTCGGCGCGGACCTGGGCACGCGTGATCGGCTCGGCCGACTGCGCGAAAGAGACGACGGGAACGGCGACGACAGCGGCAACGATCAGCGACTTGATGAGTTTCATGGTATCCACCTGTAAGCAATGAGTTATGTCGGACCACGATTGCGTGGCTCGTGCATCCAGTCTTTTCGATGTCTGCCTGGCGACGTCGCTGACTGGCATGGGTGTATTTGAACTCCCGCACGTATCCCGCTTGTTTCCGGGAACCCCTGCTTTTGCAAGCCTGCTTGTCCATTGCCACGGTGGATACACAACCATACAAAACCCCTCCCTACTCCCGCATCTCGCTCAGCGACATCCCGTTCGGACGCAGGCGCAAGCGCGTATCGATGCGCTGCCACGGCAGGTCCGCGGGGTCGGCGGCCATGGGGCCGGGCGCCTTCGCCACGAGATGCGCCGAGGCTATAGCGTCGAAATCGGCGCGATAGTGGACCGAACTCTTGTTCACCAGAATCTTCATGCGCTCCGGTTCGATACCCGCCGCGCGATACAGATTGCGGTCGAAGATCTGCATCTTGACCGAGCTGACCGCGATCCTCACGCCGTCGATGCGCAGGCACGCCACCGGCCCGATCTCGGTCCACATGCCGTTCATCATCGGGCCGTCGAAACGGACGCGCCCGTCGGCGAGATGCTCCACGACGAAGCGCCCGGCGAGCGGCGCGTCGCCGGGCACGCCCGTGCCGCCCGCGAGCGCCAGTTCGATCGTCGCGCCCACGCCCGCTTCGTGCGCCTTCGCGGCCGCCTGCGGGTCCCAGATCAGGCCCACGGCCGCGTCGCGCGCGCCCTGGCGCAACAGCGCGCGCACGAGGCCCATCGTGTTCGAGTCGCCGCCCACCCCCGGGTTGTCCTGCGTATCGGCGATGATTACCGGCTGCGTGGCGTGTTCGGCCAGGCGCATGGCTTCGCGCACGGCGGCGTCGGGGTCGAGAAAGCGCACTTCCCAGTCGCGCTCCTGCTCGACGACGCCCGAGGCCAACTCGTTCACCGCCGCAATGAGGGCGGCTTCATCGAAGCCGTAGCCCCACACGGCCGCGCCGCACTCCGGGAAATCGGAGGCCGGAAAACCCGGCGCGAATGAAAGCGAGACGACCGCATCGTCCTCCAATTGCGCGAGATGCGCGTAAGTGCCGCGCGCCGGCTCCGCGAGCGTGCACATGCCGTTCACGGGAATCAGAAACGGAATGCGGCGCACATAGCGCTTGAGCCTGCGCTCGGGCTCCGCGACGAGGCGCAGGAGAATCTGCGCGGCGCGCGCGCCCGTTTCAGCCATGTCGACGTGCGGATACGTGCGATACGCGACCATGGCGTCGGCGTGCGTGAACATCTGCTCTGTCACGTTGGCGTGCAAATCGAGCGAGACCACCACAGGCATCTCGCGGCCCACAATAGCCCGCACGCGGGCGAGCAGCGCGCCCTCGCCGTCGTCGAGATGCTCGGTGACCATCGCGCCATGCAGGTCGAGATAGATCGCGTCGAAGCCGCCGCGCCGCACGGCATCGACGATCTCGCCGGCAATGTGCTCGAACGCGTCTTCGGTCACATGCGCGGAAGCGCTCGCCCCGGCCCAGATGACCGGCACGAGCGTATGGCCCGCCGCTTCCGCCGCCTGGATGAAACCGCCGGCGGGCACGTTCACGTCGCGCAGAGAGAGCACGTCGGCGCCGCGCGTGAGCGGCGGAAAGCCCTCGCCCTGGACGAAACTTTGATAGCTGGCTTTCGTCGGCGCGAACGTGTTGGTTTCGTGCTGGAAGCCAGCGATGAGAATCTTCATTTTCCTTCACCTCTCTTGCATAGGATGACTGAACAAACCGGTTTCGTGCCGTGCCTTGAAGGCAGCGACGTACGTTCAGGACTTCGCGCTCGCGAGCTTCACCGAAAGAATCAGCAGCGCGCCGATGAGCGACACGCCCGCCATGGCGAGCAGCGCCGGCTGGAGGCTGCCCGTAGCCGTCTTGATCCAGCCGATGGCCGCGGGACCCCAGAATCCGCCGGAAAGCCCAATGGTGTTGATGAGCGCGATGCCGCCCGCCGCAGCCGGCCCCTTGATGTACTCGGGCGGAATCGCCCAGAAGACGGTGTAGGCCATCCACAGCGCCATCGTCACGAGCGTGAGCAGCGCGAGCGTGGGCGCCAGGTGATTGCCCGTGGCGCCGCACACCGCAAAAAGCAGTGCGGCGGCCGCGGCCGGCACGGCGCAGTGAAAGCGCCGCTCGCCTAGCCGGTCCGAACGGCGGCCCACATAGAGCATGCCCACGGCCGCCGCGACATACGGAATCGACGTGTACCAGCCCAGCGTGAGGAGATTGCTCACGCCCTGCGCCTTGAGAATGGCGGGCAGCCAGAAGCTGATGGCGTAAATCGACGCGATGATGCAGAAGTACGCAAACGCCAGCACATAGACCTTGCGATCGCGCAGCACGCTGCCGAACGAGGTGGCGTGCGCCTCGGGCGCGCCGACTTCGACTTCGATCTGGCGCTTTTCGGCGTCGCTCAGCCACGCGGCATCGGCCGGTCGGTCGGGCAGATAGAGGAACGTCGCGATGCCGAGCACGATGCACGGCAGGCCTTCGACGAGAAACATCCATTGCCAGCCCGCGAGGCCCGCCTTCCCCGCAAGCTGGCTCATGATGGCCGCCGAAACCGGTCCGCCGACAATGCCGCCGATCGGGCCCGCCAGAAACACCATCGCAATGGCGCGCGCCATGCGCGAGGGGCCGTACCAGCGCGAGAGATAGAAGATCATGCCCGGTGCGAAGCCCGCTTCGAACACGCCTAGCAGGAAGCGCATGGCGTAGAACGCGGGCACGCTGCGCACGAACAGCATGCACGCCGACGTGATACCCCACAGCACGAGAATGCGCCCGAAGGTCTTGCGCGCCCCGATCTTCGGCAACAGTAGATTGCTCGGCAATTCGAACAGCACATAGCCGATGAAGAAAATGCCGGCGCCCACGCCATAGGCGGCATCGGAGAAGCCGAGGTCGGTCTGCATCTGCAGCTTGGCGAACCCGACGTTCACGCGGTCGAGGTAAGCAAACAAATAGCAGACCAGCAGAAACGGCAGCAAGCGCGCGTTGATCCTGCTGTAGAGCGCGGAAGCGTCGAGGCTTCTCGCGCGCGGAAGAATGGCGGCCATGTCCTGTCTCCTGTCTGGTTTGCATTGTGTGCAACACCATCGTGGCCAGGACAAACCTCGCTAGCAAGAGCAACAAAGTTCACATATCGTTCTTTTTCAGGCAACAGTCCGATCACGCGAACGAGGGCGCGATGCGCGAAATCAATCAGCAGAGGCTGCGTTATTTCCACGAGGTGCTTACGCACGGCACGATCCGCGGCGCCGCGGACAGTCTGAACACCTCGCCCTCGGTCATCACGCGGCAAATCAAGCTGCTCGAGGACGAACTGGGCGCGCAACTGTTCGAGCGCCAGGCGCGCGGCGTGAAGCCCACCGAAGCGGCGGCGCATCTGCTCGAGTTCTGGCGCGGCTATCGCGCGCAGCAGGAGAAGTTCGAGGACCAACTGCACGCGCTGCGCGGGCTCCAGCAAGGCCGCGTGGATCTGGCCGTGAGCGAAGGCTACGTGGATGCGCTCGTCGGCGAGGTCATCACGCCGTTCTGCGCGCAATATCCGAAGCTCCATGTGAGCCTCACGATGCTGCCCGTCGACGACGTGCTGCGCGAGGTCGCCGAAAGCCGCGCGCACATCGGCCTCGCGTTCAATCCGCCGCCGCACGAGCGCATCGAGTACCGCGCGAGTTCAGCGCAGCCCGTCGTGCTGCTGGTGCGCCGCGACCATCCGCTCGCGCTGCGGGGCACGCCCGCGACGATCGACGACCTGCTCGCGTGGCCGCTCGCGTTGATGCCCAGCACGTTCGGCATCGGGCATCTCGCGAGCATGCTGGCCTTCGCGGAGAACGTCGAAATACGCGCGACGCTCACCACGAATTCGCTCACCGCGCTCAAGCGTTTTGTCGCCGTAGAAAACTTCGCGACGCTGATCGGCGAGTTCGCCGCCTCGCGCGAGATCGAAGCGGGCGAACTCGTGACCGTGCCGATCGATCACGCGCTTTTTAAAGGCACGAAGGCGCGCGTGCTCGTGAAGTCGGGGCGGCCGCTCGTCGCGGCCGCGCATGAGCTGCTCAACTGGATCCTGCAGCGCATGACGATGTTTGAGCCGGGGGGATAAAGGCGCCCCGGGAGGCGTCGGTCACCCGAAGCGCACGCAATACACCGGCGGCAAGTGCGCCGAAACAAGCCGCCAGTTTTCGCCGCCATCGTCCGAGGTCCATAGCGCGCCCGTGGTCGAACCCATGGCGAGGCGCGTGCCGCTGTCGTCGATGTCGAGACCGTGCCGGTACACGAGGTCGTATGCCGGTGCGGCCGGCAAGCCGTTCGAGAAGCGCTCGAACGTGCGCCCGCCGTCGCGCGTGCGCGTGACGACGAACTGGCCGTCCACAGGAACGCGGTACTGGTCTTTTTGGGCCGGCACGAACCACGCGGTGTCCGGCTCGCGCGGATGAACCACGACCGCGAAACCGAAGCTCGACGGCTGCGCTTCGATGCGCCGCCAGTGGGCCGCGCCATCGGTCGAGCGGAAGATCGCGCAATGATGCTGGGTCCACAGCACATCCGGATTCGCCGCACATTGCACCACGCGATGCGGGTCTTGCACGTTGGGTTCGCCGCGGCGCTCGGGCGGCATGTAGTCGGCTTCCATGCCCTCGGCCGTGAGGCGCCAGCTCGCGCCGCCGTCGCCGGTCTGCCAGACGCCGCCGCACGACACACCCACCGTCACGTGCCTGCTGTCGCGCGGATCGACCATCACCGAGTGAATGCCTGGCGCGTCGTAGCCGCCGCCCGCCCATTCGCGCCGCTCCGGGCGGTCCCACAGCGAGCGGTTGAGTTCCCAGCTGTCGCCGCCGTCGGCGGAGCGGAACAGGCCGCCAGGGATCGTGCCCGCCCATAGCACGCCCGGCTCGTCGGCGCCGCCGGGTTCGAGCGACCAGATCTGCTGGAGCGACCACGACGCGGGCAGGCGGCCCAACGCGTCCGCTTCGCCGGCCTGAATGTCCTCGGTCGGCTGTGGCGGATAGACAGGCACCGCGCATTCTTCCCAGTGCGCCATGCCCGCACGCCGGCGATGCAGCTTCACCCCGAAGTGGCCCAGGTTGAGTGCGGCATAGAGCGAGCCGTCGCGCGCATCGGGCATTACCATGCTCACCGGCTCGCCTACGAATTCAGGCTCGCCGATTGTCCAGCCGCCTTCTCGATCGGCCTGCAGAACGAACAATCCCTTGCGGGTTGCGACTAGCAATCGATCGCTCATCTCGCGTCTCCTCCTGTCGATCCAGAGTCAGCGCCCCGGTCCCATGCAAAGTTGCGGCTCATCCGCCGGACAGCGCCTGCACGACGTACACCCGGCTCTCATCGCCGAGCGCGTCGCTCAAATGTTCCCGATCGCGCAGGCGAACGCCGTCCACGAATACCGCCAGATGCTTACGCAATGCGCCCTGATCGTCGAGGATATAGCCGCGCAATCGAGGCTGCTCGGCAAAGACGGCATCGAACGCTTCGCGAAGCGTGCACGCGTCGATCTCGCGCTCGGGCGTCGCGACGTGCCGCTGAATCGAAGCTGCGAAGAAGAGGTGCGCCATGGCGGACCGGCGGTGCGGAAACGGCCGCGTCCGCCGGTTTTGTAGTTTAGGCCATCCGCCATGGGCTATGAGTCGTTGGCGCGCCCCGAAGCCAAAGTCCTGCGATGCACCGCAGCAAGCGCGGCGCGGTCAGCCCAGGCCCGCCAGACGCAAAGCCAGCCGCTACGGCGTGCTGCCTTCGGCCTTGGCCTTCCCGTGCAGGCAAGGTGTCGGCAGACGCATGCGGTACAGCGAAATCGCCTGGATCGTGAGCACGCAGATTATCGCTGTCCCGTAAGCAGCCAGTAGATTCCAGTGCGTGAGCGTGAGGCTCAGCACGAAGAAGAACGACGCAAATCCCAGCAGTCCCGTGGTCATGCCGCGCATCAGTTGCTGCGCCGCTTCATGGCCGATCAGTCGGTGCGCGAACACCGCGAGGATGATCGCCATGAAGGGGAACGAAGCGAGCAAGCCGCTCGCCTCGGGTCCGACGTAAGGCGCGATCAGCGTCACGCACACCACAAGGCCGGCGATGAGCGCCATGCGCGACGGCAAATCCCACCACGGCGGTGAGAGGCGCACCGTTCTTGCCGGCTTGTTGGGAATCAGGTTGAGCGCAAGAGCAATGGCCAGAATGGCGAAAAGATAAAGACCATGCGTAGGCAGCGCGCCCCATTGCAGCACGAGGGCCACGAGCGCGAACGTGGCGCCTGCGCCTGCCAGCGCCATCTTCCATCCGCGCTCCGCGAGCCTGCAATAGACGACGCAAAACGCCGCCTGCGCAGCCGTTGCGACAAGCGAACCCGCAGTAGCTTGCGCGGCGAACGCCGGTCCGTGCTCCAGCGCGAGAAAAACGGAGACGGGCCCCGAGGTGAGCGGCAGCCCCACGAGCAACCCGCCGACCGCTTCGCCCCAGCGGCGAGCAGCGAGACTGGCGGCCAACAGCAACAACGGCGTAAAGACGAGCTTGAAAAGCAGAAGATCCATGATGAACGACGCCAATGCGGAGAATGCGAACTTTCAGGAATGCGCGGCGGGCGTAGCACTGGTTACGTTACGTCCCGCTGCTTTGCCCATATTGAAGCCCGTCAACGTGGCTGACAAACCATTTGTCGTCATATAATGCGTGAGCAGAACTCACACATGACGCACACACCCGGCTCCATGTTCGACCGCCTTCCCCCGCTGCAAACCCTGCGCGCCTTCGAAGCCACCGGGCGGCTGCTCAGCATGACGCTGGCGGCCCAGGAACTGCATGTCACGCATGGCGCGGTGAGCCGGCACATCAAGACGCTCGAAAGCCATCTGGGCGTGGCGCTGTTCCAGCGCCTCACGCGGCGCATCGTCCTGACTGAGGCCGGCGCCGAGTTCCTGCTGGCCGTGAACCACGCGCTCGCCGATTTGACCAAGGAGTCCGAGCGCCTGCGCACGCACGACAGCGTCACGCGCCTGAAGATCAACGCCAGCGTGTCCTTTGCGAACCGCTGGCTCGCGCCGCGCCTGCATCACCTCAAGGGCCGCCATCCGGAGCTCGACGTCCACCTCGACGTGACCGACAAATACGTCGATCTCAACGACTCGGATGTCGATGTGGCGATTCGCTACGGCAGCGGACGCTATCCGCGCGTGCTGGCCGAGCGCATTCTCGACGAAACCGTGACGCCGGTTTGCAGTGCTGACTATCGGGCGAAGATGGGCGGCATGGCGTCCGTCGAGAGTCTCGCGCGCTGCACCTTGCTGCATGAGGGCGGCATGCTCGCGAACTGGGAGCAATGGCTGGCGCTGGCGGGATTGAGCGGCGTGCGCAGCGATCGCGGCACGGCATACAGCCATGGGAGCCTCGCGATCGAGGCGGCGATCCGAGGGGAAGGCGTCGCGCTGGGGCGCAGCGTGATCGTGGCGGACGACATCGCGGCTGGCCGGCTCGTCGCGCCGTTCCCGCAGTTGCGTCTCGAGTCCGAGCGCGGCCATGATCTCGTCTACCGCATCGGCAGCCGCGACGACCCGAAGGTGCGCGCCGTGCGCGACTGGCTCGCCGACGAAATCCGCGTCTTTCTCGCCCCGGCCGGTTGAGCGCGAATCAAGCGCAAGGTCTCAGTAACCGAGCGCCACCTTGGCGAGCATGCCGCACGCCACGCACACCAGAATGGCGGCAAAGCCCATCTGCGTATGCCGCGAGGAAACGCGGTGCGAAACGTGACGCCCCAGCATCATGCCGACGACGGTCGCGACGCTGAACCACAGCGTGAGGTCGAGCCGCAGCGGCACGCCGTGCAGCACCGTCGCCACCACGCCGCCGGAGCCCACGAGCGCGATGACCATCAACGACGTCGCGACGATACCGTGCATGGAAATGTTCGTGAGCTTGCGCAGCATGGGCACGATGATGAAGCCGCCGCCCACGCCGAGCAGGCCCGTCATCAGCCCGGTCAACGCGCCGGTCGACGCCAGCGCGAGCGCCGTCGCTTTCGACCACACGAGGCGGCCGGTGTCGGGATTGACGCGGCCCACGCAAAGCGGCGACGCTTCGGGCAGCGCGCGCTTTTTCCCGATGGTCTGACGCAGCAGCCGCACCGCCACGAACAGCATCACGCTGGCGAAGAGCGCAAGCAGCAGGCGTTGCGGCATGGCTTGTGCGACGCGCACGCCGAGCCACGTGGTCGGCACGCCCGCGAGCGCCATGCAGAACGCCGCGCGATAGCGCACGAGACGCTTGCGGAAGGCTTCGAGCGCGCCGATCCCCGCGCTGCTCGCCACGGCGATCAGGGCGACCGGCGTGGCTTGCTGCATGGGCCAGCCCATTCCCACCACGATGGCCGGCACGGCGAGAATGCCGCCGCCCGCGCCCGTGAGTCCGAGCATCGCGCCGATCATGGCGCCGAGAACAAGTGAAACGATCATCGGGTTTCGATGTGCATCGTGACCTCGAGCGACGAAATCAGGCGGGCACAGCGGCCGGCAGACACGGCGCCACCGCGCGACGAATGCAGTCCGCCGCGAAATCGACGTCTTCCGGCTTCGTGAAGCGGCCGAGGCTCAGGCGCACCGTGCGGTTTGCCGCCTCTTCACCAACCCCGATTGCCGTGAGCACGTGCGAAGGCGTACCCGCCGCCGAGTTGCAGGCCGAAGTCGACGAGATCGCGAGGTCGCCGGTCAGCAGGAACGGGAAGAAGCCCGGCAGATCGATCGTGAGGCTAAGCGTATGGGGAATGCGCTGCGCGCGCGCGGCGTTGAGCGTGACGCCCGGCAACACGAGCACCTCGGCCAGCAGGCGCTCGCCCAGGCGTGCAATGCGCTCGCTGTCCGCTTGCAGCGCCTCGCGCGCAATCACGCACGCCACGCCCATGCCGACGATCTGATGCGTGGCCAGCGTGCCCGAGCGCAGGCCGCGCTCGTGGCCGCCGCCGTGCATTTGCGGCGCAATGCGCTCGAACGCCTCGCGGCTCACATAGATCGCACCGATGCCCTTCGGCCCATAGACCTTGTGCGCCGACATCGAAAGGAGGTCGATGCCCATCGCTTTCACGTCGATGGGCGTCTTGCCGAGCGCCTGCGCCGCATCGACGTGCAGCAGCGCGCCGGCGGCGTGCACCACGCGTGCAATTGCCGCGACGTCCGTGAGCGTGCCCAACTCGTTGTTCACCAGCATGAGCGAGACGAGCCCGGTGTCGGGTGTGAGCGCGGCGGCCACGGCCTTTGCCGTGATTTCGCCATGCGCGTCCGGTGCGAGCCGCGTGACGGTCATGCCGCGCGCTTCGAGGCTCGTCATCGTGTCGAGAATGGCCTTGTGCTCGAGTTGACTCGTGATGAGATGGCGCTTGTGCGTCGCGCGGTCCGCGTAGCCCTTGAGCGCGAGATTGTTCGACTCGGTCGCGCCGGAAGTCCAGACGATTTCCGCGGCGTCGGCGCCGATGAGCGCCGCCACGTCCTTGCGCGCCTGCTCGACGAGCCGCCGCGCCCGCTGGCCTGCGCCATGCGAGCTGGAGGCAGGGTTGCCGAAGTCGCCTTCCATGCCCAGACAGCCGAACATCGCCTCGATCACCCGCGGGTCCGCCGGGGTGGTCGCGGCATAGTCAAAGTAACGCAAATCGCCCTTCTCGCTCATCTTCGTTTCTCGCACAACGGAATTTGAAAAAATGCTACGCGTCGGGCGCTAAAAAAAGGTTCCAAAATTAAGCGGATTCTCCAAAGGACGAAGTATTCGATTCTCCCGGATGGCCTCCAAGGGAAATTAAATTCTCGGCATGCCCGCCCATGCAGCGTGGCGACGCGGATCCGGTCAAGCCTCAATCGGGCGCGCCCGCTCACGCAAGGTGAGCGACAGGGTAAGCGTGTACCTTGTCCACTGCGCGCGGTGCTAGTGAGAACGCGCCCGGAAACGGCGCGTTCGATGCCGTCCCGCCCACCTCCGCGAGGTTCGCCATGCCGCTTTCCCGTCGCCGCTTCCTCGAACTGAGCCTCGCCGCGGGCAGCACCGCCTGGTACGCGCAGCGAGGTGCGATGGCTGCAGAGGACATGCGGTCCATGCCCGAAGACCCGCAAGCGATGCAAACGGCCCAGCGCGGCGGGCTCTACGCCAGCCTGCGCGACCCCAACGCCACGCAGTTGCCGCCCGAAGCATTCACCCAGCGCTTCTCCTACTCGAGCGCGCCGCGCGCCACGCCGCAAGGCGCGTGGACCACGGCCGCGCCCTTGCCTCTGCCGCGCAGCGAAATGGCGTGGGCGACGAGCGAAGACGATCGCATGCACGTGATCGGCGGCTATGGCGCGGGCCAGGTCGCGCGAGCCTATCACCACGTATTCGATGCGGCGCGCGGCGCCTGGCGCAGCGCCGCGCCTGTTCCGCGCGGCGCGAATCATATCGGCGTGGCGGCACTCGACGGCGTCGTCTATGCGATGGGCGGCTTCGTCGAGCAGAACCGCATCGCCGTGCCAGACTGCTACGCCTACGTCGTGGCCGACGACCGCTGGCACGCGATTCACCCGCTTTCGCGCGGCTCGCGCGGCGCGATCTCAGTCGTGGCGCACGACGGCATGCTGCACGCGATCGGCGGCCGCGACACGCGCTCGGTGGACTGGCACGAGGCGTACGACCCGCAGAACGATAGCTGGAAGACGCTCGCGCCCATTCCCGGTCCGCGCGACCACACGGCGGCCGTCTCGCTAGCGGGCTGGATACTCGTGGCCGGCGGGCGCATGGATACGTTCGACTTCAACACCGGCATGCACGTGGCCTACGACGCGAAGCGCGACGCCTGGGAAGAACGCGCGCCCATGCCCACGCCGCGCTCCGGTCACGGCGCCGCGGCGTGGCGGGGACGGTTCTTCTGCATGGGCGGAGAAGGCACGCGGCGCGTATTCGGGCAGAACGAGGGCTACGATCCCGCCACCGATTCATGGCAGGCCTATGCGCCCATGCTGACGCCGCGTCATGGCATGGGCGCGGCGGTCGTGGGCGATGCGATTCATGTCGCGGGCGGCGGCCCCATGAATGGCGGCATGTTTCAGACTTCGGTGCACGAAGTGTTTACGTTTTGAGCCCGGGCGTGCTCAGCCTTCGGGCATGGCAATGTCCGCACGAATCAGCTCATCCGCGAGCGCGAGTGCCTGTTGCCTTGCCAGCGGCCCCGTGGCGCACGGCCCCGGACGCGAACAGCCGTCGAACGGATAGATGAGCCGCCCATCGGTCTTGCGGCGAATACGCAGCAATCCGTAGTAGCGGCCCGCGCCGTCGATCTGCTCGCCGCAGAAGACGTCGTAGTCTTGCGCGGTGGTCGGGCGGCGCACGGCCTCTTTCGGCCTTTTCTCTGGCATGTCGGCACTCCGCGAATATCCAGGGCGAGATATGCGGATGCTCAGCAAGCGCCGCGCCTGAGGCGCGTCGCACGGAAATCGGCGATAACGGGCACAATACCGGCCTACGCCGCCGCGCCGGACGCTGTGTTCGCGATTCGAACTCGCCTTCCGACCATGCTGCCCGATTGTTCCCGCGCCGCCGCACCGGAATCCGCCCTTTTCACGCTGTCATGACCCACGATCTGCCCGAACGACCAGCCACCGCCGCGCGCCCGGCGAACTCGCCGCGCTTCCTGCTGTTCCTGATCTGCCTGTTCGCCTCCGCGGGACAGCTCGCCATCGACATCTATGTCCCCGCGCTGCCGGCCATGGCGCGCTACTTCGCGACGTCGCCACAGGCGATCCAGTCGAGCGTGTCCGTTTATCTCGCCGCCTATGCGCTCGGCCAGCTCATCTTCGGGCCGATTTCCGACGCCCTCGGGCGCAAGCGCGTGCTGGCCTTCGGCCTCGTCATCTACACGCTCGGCTGTCTGCTTTCGCTCGCCGCGCCGAACCTGGAAACCTTCGTGCTGGCGCGCTGCCTGCAGGGCTTCGGCATCGCCGCGACCAACCTGCTCGCCAAGGCCATCATCACCGACTCGTTCGTGGGCACCGCGCTCATGCACGCGTTCACCTACATGTCGATCACCTGGGGGCTCGCGCCGATCATCGCGCCGGTGATCGGCGCGCATCTGCAGGAGCTGTTCGGCTGGAAGGCCTGCCTCGTGTTCCTGCTCGTGTATTCGCTGGTGATGTGGGCGCTGCTGTGGCGCTTTCGCGAGACCTTGCGGCAACCGGTGCGGCTGGAGCCGCGCACGCTCATCGCGAACGCGGGCAAGGTGCTCGCGAGCCCCGTGTTCCAGAGCTGCTTTCTGGCCCAGGGCCTGTGCTACAGCATCCTGCTCGTCTTCAACGTCGTCGGGCCGTTCATGGTGCAGAACACGCTGCACAGGCCGCCCACCTTCTTCGGCTATCTCGCGCTCGGCATCGGCCTGATGTATTTCCTGGGCGGCCTCTCGAACCGGCTGCACGGCCCGCGCCTGCCCACCCCCGAACAACGTCTGCGTGTGGGGGCGCGCGTGATGGCGGGCGCGGCCATCGCGATGCTCGTGCTCGCGCTCACGGTAGGCCTGCGCGTGTGGACGCTCGCCGTTCCTGTACTCGTGATGGGTCTGTGCGCGGGTGCGATGTATCCCACGCTGATGGCCAAGGGCAATTCGCTGTTCCCGCATATCGCGGGTTTGACGAGCGCGATTCTCGGCTGCGCGCTGCTGCTCGTTTCCTCGGCGATGATGGGGCTGGCCGGTTTCGTCTCCGTGCACGTGCTCACCCCGCTCGCGGTGTTCTTCGTGCTGCTCGCGCTCACGGTCGTCGTGATGGTGACGAAGCTGCTGCGCCACCTCGCCCAGAGTCAGGCTGCCGCCGCGCTCGCGCAACGCAGCGGCGAGGCGGCGTGAGCTGCTAGGCTCCCGTCAAGCCGTTATCGGATCGCGCGCGCCACGTCCTGCAACTGCGTGAAGGCGCGCAAACGCGCTTCGTGCAGCGCCGCGATCTCGCCCGTGGCCGGTGCGTAGACCTTGCTGATCTGCGACATCGCGGCCATCGCCTCGCGCACGTTCTCGTATAGCCCGCCAGCCACGGCGCCCAGCATGGCCGCGCCCAGCAATACGGGCTCCTCGGCGCGGGTGGCCAGCACGGGCTTGCCCGTTGCGTCCGCCAGCAGTTGGCGCACGAGGTCGAGCCTGCCCGCACCGCCGCTGATCACGACCTGCTCGATCGCCGCGCCCGCCTGGGCCTGCACCTCGATGATCTGCCGCAGCCCATAGCCGATACTGCCGATGCCCGCGACATAGAGCGCGACGAGGCTCTCCATGTCCGTCTCCATGCCGAGTCCCGCGATGACGGCCCGCGCGTGCGGATCGGCAAATGGCGCGCGGTTGCCGAGGAATTCCGGCACCACATGCAGGCCCTGATCGTGCGCGAGGCGCACTGCACCTGATTCGCTCTGCCCAGCCTGAACCGCCAGCCCGGCAAGCATCGTCGGCAGCGACTGGCCTTCGCTCGCCGCGCGGCTCGCGGCTTCTGCAGCGAGCGGATGCATCGCAAGCAGCCGCTCGATCGCTGCGCCCGCCACCGACTGCCCGCCTTCGTTGAGCCACGCCCCGGGCACCATCGCCGCGTAGTACGGCCCCCACACGCCGGGCACGAACACGGGGTCGCGCGTGGTCGTCATCGTGCATGACGAGGTGCCGAACACGTACGCGAGGCACGCCTCGGGCTGCCCTTGTGCGCCGACCGTGCCGATGCCGCCCGCGTGCGCGTCGATCACGCCCGTCGCGACGGCAGTGCCCGCGCGCAGGCCGAGCTGCGCGGCGGCCTCGGGCGTGAGCCCGCTGCCGAGCGGCGTCCCGGGTTCGACGATCGTGCGGCCGATGCGCGCAAAGCCTTCATCGGCAAGCACGCCCAGACCCACGTTGCGGAAGTAGCTCTCGTCCCAGCGCTGCTCGTGCGCGAGATAGGTCCACTTGCAGGTCACGGTGCAGGTGGAGCGCGAAAGATCGCCCGTGGCGCGCCATGTGAGGAAGTCGGTCAGGTCGAAGAACTGCCAGGCCGCGGCGAACACCTCGGGCCGGTTTTCCAGCAGCCACAGCAGCTTGGGCGTTTCCATCTCGGGCGAGATCTTGCCGCCCACGAAGCGCAGCACATCGTGGCCCGTGGCGTTAATGCGCTCGGCCTGCTCGACGGCGCGATGGTCCATCCACACGATGATGTCGCGCTCGGCTACTTCGGAGGGGCCAACGGGCAGCGGCCTGCCGCCCTCGCCCAGCACGACGAGCGAACAGGTGGCGTCGAAGCCGATGCCGTCGATCTGCTCCGGCGAGATCGCGGCCTGCGCGAGCGCCTCCTTCACGGCCCGGCACACGGCGTTCCAGATCTGCGTGCTCGATTGCTCGACGATGGCGCCGCTCTCATGAAACACGCTGATGTCGTGTTTCGCCGACGCCAGCATGCGACCGGCGGAATCGAAAATGCCGGCGCGGGCGCTGCCTGTGCCGACATCGACGCCGACGGCATGGCGTGCGCCGCCGGCCTGGTTATTTGTGGTCATGGCTCGTTGACTGTGGTTGCGGCCTGTTCACGCTGATAACAGGCCCTAAAGATCGACACTGTTCGGCAGGATCACGAGGTCGCGAATGGTGACGTTGCGCGGCCGCGTTAGCATGAATACCACGCAATCGGCCACTTCCTTCGGCTGCATGAGACTGCCCTGGGCCAGCGCTTCGTCCATCTTCGCCTTGGGCCAGTCGTCGAGCAAGGCCGTGACCACTGGGCCCGGCAGCACCGCGCCCACGCGCACGCCGTGCTTCGCGACCTGGCGGCGCACGGTGTGCACAAACGCCTGCACCGCGAACTTCGAGGCCGTGTAAATGGGCTCCCACACCACCGGCACGACGCCCGCCACTGAACTCGTGAAAATGATGTCGCCCGCCTTCTGCGCGATCATGTGCGGCAGCATCGCATGCACCGAGCGGAACGCGGCGTTGATGTTCAGGTTGAGCATGCGATCCCATTCGTCGGGGTTGCCGTTCGCCACTTCGCCGCCGATATACGCGCCCGCGTTGGCGTGGAAGATGTCGAGCCCGCCCGCGAGATCGAGGATCCTGGGCAGCATCGTCGCATAGTCCGCCGCGTTGAGCAGGTCCATGGCGAGGGGCAGCGCGTTGGGCCCCAGCTCCGCGCAACATTTCGCGAGCCGGTCTTCTGCGCGGTCGATCAGCACGACTTTCGCGCCTTCGTCCACGAGCGCGCGCGCGCACGCGAAGCCGATGCCGGACGCCGCGCCTGTAATGGCGGCGACTTTACCCTTGATCGATTCAGACATGGGTGACTTTCTCCTTGAATCAGGTGCCGACGCCTCAGGCGCGGCCGTGCGAAACACGCGACTGGCGGGCGAGCGAATCGACGATCACGGCAATGGCCAGCACGGCGCCGGTGATCATGAAGCGCAGCGACGACGACAGGTTCAGCAGCGTCAGGCCGCTCGCAATCGACTGGATCACGATGATGCCGAGCACCGCCGACCATGCGCTGCCGCGCCCGCCGAACAGGCTCGTGCCGCCGATCACGGCCGCCGCGATCGCGTTGAGGTTGACGTCGCCGGTGCCGGCCTGCTGGCTCGCCGAAGCGAGGCGCGCCGCGGTCAGCACGCCGCCGATCGCGGCCAGGCTCGCGCACAGCACGAAGGCGCTCGTATAGATCGCGCCGACCTTGATACCCGCGCGCCGCGCCGCTTCGTGATTGCCGCCCACGGCGTGCATCGAACGGCCCCAGCGCGTACGCGTGAGCGCGTACTGCATGACGACCGCGAGACCCAGAAAGAGGCCGAACATCAGCGGCACGCCACGCCCGCGGTTGAGATAGGCCACGACGATTTCGAGGAACACGGTCAGTGCCACCGCGCGCCCGAGCAGGCCTGCGACCGACGGCGCCGAAAGCCTCGCCGCATGGCGGCGCGTGCGCGTACGCATGCCGAGCAGCAGGAGCACGATACCGGGCAGCAGCGCGATCACGTGCGAGACGATCGGTGGGATCACCATGAGTTGTCCGAAGTTGACCATCGCCGAACCGTAAGGCAAATTGATCGAACCCGTCGAGCCGAGCACATAGAGCTGCATCCCGAGGATGGCGAGCAGGCCCGCGAGCGTCGAGACGAAACTTGGCATGCCTATCCAGTTGAGCAAAAGCGCGTACAGCGCACCGATCACTGCGCCAACCGCGATGGCCGCGACAATGGCGAGCAGCACGGGCCAGCCGTCGTTGACCCACAACGTGCCGACGAGCGCCGAGGCAAAGCCGCTCATCGAGCCCACCGAGAGATCGATCTGCCCGAGCAGCAGCACGCAGACAATGCCAAGCGAAATGACGCCGACCGTCGAGCAGTCGAACAGCATGTTCACGAGATTGTCGGCGGAGAGAAACACGGGGTTCAGGCTCGTGAACACCGTCCAGATGATGACGAGCCCCGCGATGACCGGGAGCGAACCCAGGTCGCCCGAGCGCACGCGGTCGACGAACGCCGACACACTCTCGCCGATTCCGCTCGCATGCTTCACGCGCACGTCGCTGCGGTCGAGCAGGGTGGATGGTTTCGCATCGGGCTTTGAGGCATCCGGGTTTTCAGGCTGCGCAGCGCCATGGATAGTCTTGCTCACGATCGTTCCTTTCACTGGACATCCTGTTGCGCCTGGCGGCGGCCCGCGCGGCGCGACACCGCGTTTTCCGTCGCGCCGGTGATCGCCGCCACGAGTTCGGCGTTGGAGGAGTCGGGATAGAAAATCCCGTTGTTACGGCCAAGGCGCAGCACGACGATGCGGTCGGCGACGGCGCGCACGTCTTCCATGTTGTGGCTGATCATGATGACGGCGTGCCCGCGCTCGCGCACGCGCTCGATCAGGTTCAGCACCTCGGCGGTCTGGGCCACGCCGAGCGCGGCGGTCGGTTCGTCGAGCATGATGAGCTTCGGGTCGAGCAGCAGCGAGCGCGCGATCGCCACGGTCTGGCGCTGGCCGCCCGAGAGCGAGGCGACCACGTCGCGCACGCTGGGAATACGCGCCGAAAGCTCGTTGAGGAGCGTCCAGGCCTTCACTTCCATCGTGACCTCGTCGAGCCGGTAAGGGCTCAATTCGCGGCCGAGGAAGATGTTCGCCACGACGTCGAGGTTCTCGCACAGCGCGAGGTCCTGGAACACCGTTGCGATCCCCAGGTCGAGCGCCGTGCCCGGATCCGACAGGCTCACCGGCTGGCCGCGAAACGTGATGGTCCCGGCGCTCGGCTGGTGCACGCCCGCAAGAATCTTCACGAGCGTCGATTTGCCCGCGCCGTTGTCGCCGACGAGGGCGACCACCTCGCCCGCATGCACGTCGAGCTCGATATCCGTGAGGGCCGAAACCGCGCCGAAGTGCTTCGAGATGCCGCGCAGGCTCAGCACCAGCTCGCCGGGCGCGCCCTGTGCCGTGGCGCTGTTCGTTGCGCGTTTCGTTGGTTCGTCAATCATGAAATGGGTACCTCTTCGTTGCTAACGAGGCCCGGCGCGCGCCGGGCCCAGCCATGCGTATCAGCCGCCGATGCCGAGCTTCTTGCAGCCGTCGGCGTAACGGCCCGTGCACAGGTCCGACGCTTTCGCGAAGCCCTTGTCCACCACTTCGGCCTTGATGTTCTTCTGCGTGATGACAGCCGGCTTGAACAGCTGCGTGGGCGTCTTGAATAGCGTCGTCTCGCCCTTCACGGGCTTGCCGTCGAGGAAGCCCACGGCCACCTTCGCCGCCGCGCCCGCCACGATTTCGCTGGGCTTGAGGATCGTGTTGTACTGGTCGCCCGCGATGATCAGTTGCAGGCCCGCGGTGGTCGCGTCGTTACCTGTGACCGGCGAACCGGATTCACGCCGGCCGCCTTGAAGGCCGCGATGGTGCCGCCCGCCGTGCCGTCGTTGGCGGCCACGACGCCCACGATCTGCGGCCCGAAGCGCGTGATCTGCCCGCTGACCCATTGCTGCGCCTTGGGGGGCGCCCACTCCGGCGTGTCGTACTCGGAGAGCGTCTTGTAGCCGCTGCCTTGCAGCCCTTCGTGAATGCCCTTCTTGATGAGCCCAGCGGCGGCGTCGGTCGGCGAGCCGTTCACTTCGAGCACGCCGCCCTTGCTGCCAGCCACGCCCGACGCCTTCAGTTGCTGCACGAGCGACTGCGCAATGGACTTGCCGATTTCCTCGTTGTCGAACGACACGTAGTAATCGGCAGGCGTGGACGGCACGGGCCGGTCATACGCAATGACCTTGATGCCCTGGCTCTGCGCCATGTGTACGAGCGAAGCCGCGGCCGTGGAGTCCACCGGGTCGAGCACGATGACCTTCGCGCCCTGGGCAATCACCGAATTGAACTGTTGCTGCTGCTGCGAAGCATCGGCATTCGCGTTCTGGTAGAGCACCTTGCAGTCGGGGCAGAGCTTGCCCATTTCCGCCTTGAAGCCGGGGAAGTCGTGCTGCTCGTAGCGCGTGGAGGCCTGGTCGGGCATCAGGAACGCGACCGTGCCGCTCGGCGCGGCGTAAGCCGACGTGATGCCCGCGAGGGCAAGACTGAGTGCGGCGGCGCCGATCAGTTGGGTGTGAAGTCGGGTCATTGGGTGTCTCCGTTTTTTGGTTGGATGCCTGGTAGGGTTGCCGGTGCTGTCGTGCTGCATTGTGAACGTGCGAGTTCGTCCTGCGCAGTACCTGACATGCCCACTGCGTTCGAACGTGTCTTGCCGGGCGATCCGCTAGCCGATCGCGGGCGCGCCGTACACAGCTTCGTTCTTGCTGGCCGCGCTCGCGGCATTGAGCCGTTGATACGATCGCCAGCGCGACGGCGACATTTCCTTGATCAACAGAAACTGGCGGTTGAAATTCGAGAGGTTGTTGAAGCCCACCTGGTAACAGATGTCGGTGATGTTCAGTTCGCCCGACATCAGCAGCTGGCACGCCAGATTGATGCGCAGCTGGTTCACGTAACGCACGAACGACACGCCCGTATGGCGGCGGAAATAGCGCGAGAATGCGCTTACGCTCTGCCCGGCCAGTTCCGCAAGCTCCGTTTCGCGCAGTTCCTGCGAGAGATTCTTGCCGATGAAGGCGAGCACGTGATTGATGCGCGTGCCCGCATAGCGGGCCGGGTCGGCGCGATAGGCCTCGCTTGCGAGCGCCGCGGGCTCCTCGCTTTGCACGAGCAGATCGAGCAGGTCGATGAAGAGCGTGACACGCCGCATGCCCTGCGCGCCGAGCATCTCGCGCAGGATCGGCTCGGCGGCCGCGCCCGTTTCCGGCGTGAACAGCAACCCCCAGCGCGACGCGTCGAGCAGCACCTCCACGCGCCTGAACTCAGGAAACGCATCGATCGCGCGGGCGATGAAATCCGCATCGAACTGGAGGACGAGACAACGTTCGTCCACCGGCTCGTCGTGCGGCACGCTGCTCACCCAGTTGTGCGGCAGGTTCGGACCGATCATCACGAGATTGCCGGGCGTGAAGCTGCCGATGAAATCGCCCACGAAATACTTGCCCGTGGTCGCGGTGATGAGGTGGATCTCGTACTCGGGATGGAAGTGCCAGCGCACCGTCCGATAGGGGTAGCCGTGCGACCAGACCTTGAACGACTCGTCGCGCGGCACGGCGACCAGTTCGAGGTCCGGCTGGGAATGTGTGGCGCAAGGCGCGCTCGTGCGCGCAGTGGCTGCCCCAAAGGTATGCATCTCGACTCCTCCTGCACGGTTTTTTTCTTGTTCTGCGACGGCTGCTGGTGCATAAGCTGCACCTACTCTCCGACCGCGCGCCGCCATGACGGAAAATTACCCGCCGCGGCACGCCTCCACCACTGAAAATCAGACCGCAGACTGATACTTTCTTGCATTGGGGTTAGTCCTGGGCCGATTCCGGAGCGCCGAAAGTCAACTTTTGTGCATAGCAACAGCCTCGCTGTGAAGCGCGAAACAACTCAACCACGACAAAAAACGGCAAATGTTGCAGCCACTCGATCGAGCGCGAAGCCCAAGGAACGGTCAAAAGTCGCCACTGCCCGCGCGCGACGGGTACTCGTGATGCGCAGGCAGGGAAAGTCCCGATGCGAAATCGTCCTATGACATCGGAAACAGAAATTGACGGGGCTAACTTGATCGCTCAAGCGCGCCATTCGGGCCGCGGTTCCTGACAAGAGGACGTCTTATGCGATTCGCCGAAACTTGGCATTCCCCCACGCCGGGCCGGTCCCTATGGGACGATACGTCGACTCCCGACCACGACCAGCACGCCGCCCCCACTGGCAGCGCGCACACGCTGCCACGCCGCGCCATTACCGCCGCTGCGCTGGGCAACGCAACCGAATGGTTCGACTACGGCATCTACGCCTATGGGCTCGCCTATATCTCCGCGGCGCTGTTTCCGGGCAGCACGGCAAGCGCCACGCTGTTCGCGCTGGGCACCTTTGCCATTTCATTTCTGATTCGCCCGCTCGGCGGCCTGTTCTGGGGGCCGCTCGGCGACCGCTTCGGGCGCAAGAAGGTGCTCGCGCTGACCGTGCTGCTGATGTCGGGCGCCACGCTGCTCGTGGGCGTGCTGCCGACCTATGCGCAAGCCGGCTGGATCGCCCCGGCCGCGCTCATCGTATTGCGCATGATCCAGGGCTTCTCCACCGGCGGTGAATATGGCGGTGCAGCCACCTTCATGGCTGAATATGCGCCCGACGCGCGGCGCGGCTTCTGCGGGAGTTTCCTCGAGTTCGCCACGCTGGCCGGCTTTTCGCTGGGCGCCTTGCTGATGCTCGCGGCGTCGCTCGCGCTCGGCAACGATGCGATGCATGCGTGGGGCTGGCGTCTGCCGTTCCTCGTCGCGGCGCCGCTGGGCTTGATCGGCTTCTATCTGCGTTCGCGCATCGAAGACACGCCGGTATTCCGCGAGATGGAAGAGAAGTTCGAACAACAGGAGCGGGAGCGCACGGCCATTTCGCTGCGCACGTTGCTGAGCGAACATCGCGTGCCGCTCGTGCTGCTGGGCGGCCTCGTGGTCGCGCTCAATGTCGTGAACTACGTGCTGCTGGCGTACATGCCTACGTACATGCACAAGGAACTCGGCGTGAGCGAGAACATGTCGCTGCTCATTCCGCTCATCGGCATGCTCGCGATGATGGCCCTGCTGCCGTTCGCGGGCCGGCTCTCCGATCATGTGGGCCGCAAGACGCTCTGGTGGTTCTCGCTCGTCGGGCTATTCATTGCCGCCGTGCCGATGTTCATGCTGATGCGCCACGGCGTGGCCGGCGCCCTGATCGGGTTCGCCGTGCTCGGCCTGCTCTATGCGCCGCAGCTCGCGACCATCTCGGCGATGTTCCCCGCCATGTTCCCGACGCAAGTTCGTTACGCGGGAATGGCGATTGCCTACAACGTCTCGACCTCGCTGTTCGGCGGCACCGCGCCGATCGTGAGCGACTGGCTCGTGGACAAGACCGGCAGCCCGCTCGTTCCGGCGTACTACATGATGGCCGCGTGCGCGGTGGGCGCCATCGCACTCTTCTTCGTGATCGAGACGAAGGGCTGTTCGTTGCGCGGGCAACAGGTGCCTGGCAAGGCGCAGCAGTAACGGCATGGCGGGCCGCTCGCGCCCGTCATGCTCCGTTCGAAATGCCCGACCGTGTGTCGGGCATTTTTCTTTTTAGCGACTAACGTTTGAAAATGACCTTCGTCGTCGCGGGGTCGATCGGCGAGGACGAATGCTGGTGGAAGATCTTCCAGCCCTCGACCGTTTGCCTGAGCGTCGCGCTCACGCGATTGTCCATCGAGCGCAATTCCTCGCCGTCCGCCGCCACCGCTTTGTAGCTCACGAAGGCATGGACCACGGCAAGGTCCTGCGAGACGGTGGTGTGCGCCTCGCTGAAATCCACGATCACGCGCTCTGCGCCCAGCGAGCCGAACCAGCCTTCCACCATGTTGCGCCATGATGCGATGCCCTCGTACGTCCAGGCGCCCCACATGTCGAAGGCCCGGATGTCCGGGTCGTAGAGCGCGACGAACGCATCGACGTCTTTGGCCAGTACCGCGGCTTTGTACTGGTGCAGCACCTGCAGGATTGGATCGGCGGCTCTGTCCACTGTGTTTTCTCCTTAACCAGGTTGCGTTGGCGAATGAACGGCTGCTTATTAAAGCAACGCTGCCTCGCCGCTGTCCAGTGAATTTGCCGCCCTGCCTCTCAGGTGCGCGAAGCGTTAGGGAGCACCCGGGCAGCCTTGCCCTGCGGACGCAGCAGCAAATAAAAGGCCGCGCCATGCGTAATCGCCAGCAGCGGCACGACGATCACGGGAATCACGTACGTCGCGCCCAATATTCCCGCGTGTACTGGCACACCGGCCTGGATTGCGTGGTAGTAGGCGAAAGCCAGATCCACCGCGCCCACGAGATTGAACGCCACGACGAAGAACCAGAACACCGGGCGCTTTCTCGCCGCGAGTAGCGCCAGCATGGCCAGCGAACCCGTTGCAAGGTCCCCATAAGCGGTGGGCACGGCAAAGCTCGCGGGCAGATCGGGGCTCACGACGCCCGGCAGCATGAAGACCAGCCCAAAGAAGCGGAAGCTGTGCAGCGTGGCGATCGCGCGTTGCGCGTCGAATGGGTCCATCGACTTGAGCCGGGGCCAGACGTACGCGGTAAAACAAAGCAGCCACGCGACATACCCGAGCGCGAGGTGCAAGCGAAAGATCGATTCCGGTGACATGTTGCCTCCTGCAAGGTGCGTTGCGATGTGTGGTTGAAATGAAGAGAACTCACGCGGCGCGACGCCGGAACACCTGGCGCAGCGAAAGCGCATGCAACAGGATCGAACTGGGCACGACGAAAGCGGGCGTCAGTACATACGGCCAGGTGCCCGCGTTGAGGCTCGGCAGATCCGGCGCGATCAACTGGAATCGGCCCGGCGCCGTGATCATTCCCAGCGTCACGGCGACGGCGAAATCGCCGAGTCCGAAAAGGTTCCAGGCGATGGCGGCCTTGCGCCCCTGCGCCGTGCCGCTCGCCACCGCGATGGCCGCCGGTACGGCGAACAGGCCCGTCAGCAGATCGCCGGTGCCCGCCGGCAACGCGTCCACGCCAGCCATCGCACCATGCAGCCACGCAGCGATCGCCCAACTGCCGAACACGCGGTAAAACTGCAGCGCGATGAGCCAGGCCGCCGGCATCGCGTCGAGCACTTGCCCGACCCGCTTCGATAGCAGCAATAGCGGCGTGCCGACCAACACCGGCAGGAATATCGCCAATGGCAGCCATGGCAACGGCGGCGGTACGGCGCTCAGCCGAAAGACGCCATGGATCGCCGCGCTCCAGACGACTGCAAACCAAAGCGCATGCGCCATCAGAATCGCAAGCCAGGTCGCACGGCGTTGGCTCAGCGTCAGAACGGTGCGCTCGAGGCCGAGCCACAATCCAAGCGCCATGAACATCTGGGCGACGAGCTGGTGCGCCGTGGTTTGAAAACCGCTGCCTGGAATCGCGGGCAGCCAGTACATCACGGCAATCCACAGCAACGCGAGCGGCGCAATCCAGCGCAGGCTGCGCCAGGCCGGGCGCGGCGGGATGATGCCAACGGAAACGGCGGGCGTGCTCATCAGCGGTTCTCCAGATGAATGCCGGACTTCGCAGTGGATCGTGCCTGCGCGCCACGCGGTTTGCGCGCGTCATCGGCTGGCACGTTAGGTGTACCATCGTTTTCCGCGAGCGACTATTCATCACAATGTTGATGCGCTATGAAGCAGAACTTCACAGTCAGGCAGGGTGCGCTCGATGGCGTGGAGGCGTTCCTGAGCGTTGCCAGGCACCGCAGCTTTCGCAAGGCGGCAGCGGACCTTGGAGTGACGCCTTCGGCCATCAGCCAGGCGGTGCGTGTGCTCGAAGAACGCATCGGCGCGGCGCTGTTCGTGCGCACCACGCGCAGCGTCGGCCTGACCGAAGCCGGCGAACGGTTTCTCTCGCGCGCCAGGCCCGCCTTCGAGGAACTGGTCGCCGCGAGCGAAGTCGCGCGCGACCTCGGCCAGCGCCCTATGGGCTTGTTGCGGCTCTCCGTGCCGCGCGCGGTCGTCCCGCTGCTGCTGGAGCCGCTGCTCGCTTCGTTCTGCCAGGCTTATCCAGAAGTGGAGGTGGAAATCGCCGTGAGCAAGGAAGTGGTCGATCTCGCGGCGGAAGGCTTCGACGCGGGCATCCGGCTCGGTCAGCTCGTTGCCGCCGACATGGTCGCAGTGCCGCTGACGCCACCGTTTCGCCTCGTTGTAGTCGGTAGTCCTGCCTATTTTTCCGCCAACAAACGGCCCCGCCACACGGACGATCTGCGCCAGCATGCCTGCCTGCGCTGGCGGCGCTCCAACGGCGCGCTGGCTTCGTGGTCATTCGACGACCACGGGCACGCCATGGAGATCGCCGTATCCGGCCCGCTGATCGCCAGCGATTTCCCGACCATGATGGGTGCGGCGCTCGAAGGCATAGGCCTCGCCCAGCTACCCGAGCCGATGGTTTCCGACGCGGTGAAAGCAGGCAAACTCGTGCGCGTGCTCGACGCCTGCGCGCCGATGCTGCCGGGCGTATTTCTCTGCTATCCGAGCCGCCGCCAGATCATGCCCAAGCTGCGCGCGTTCATCGACCACGTGAAGAGCCGCAGGGCGGGAGCGGGTCAGACCAGCAACCGTTGAACCCGCCCGCGGCGCTTCGAGGTCAAGCGATGCTTTCCCAGGCGCCCGAGCGGGCCGAGCGGAAAACGGCGTCGATCACGCGCATGTTCGCGCAGGCGTCTTCCAGCGCAATCGCCTGGGGCGTGCCGTTCAAAATCGCCTCGGCGAAAACCGACGCTGCCACGCCGTATTGATCGCATACCGGCAGTTCCAGCCAGCGATCGGCCTCTCGCTGCTTGCTCAACAGCAGCCGCGTCGGCCGGTCATTCGGTGCATTGAATGGAATCTCGACCTCGACGCGCCCGGTCGTGCCGTGGAATTGCATACGCTGGTAAGGATGAATCTGGGTGGAGTAAAAGAAGCTCGCTTGCACGCCGTCGAAGTCCATCAGCACGGAGCCAAGCCGGTCCACTTCGAACGACGGGTCGCGCTCCATCAACGCGACCACGCGTTTCGGCTCACGCCCGAGAATGAGGCGCGACGTCGTGATCGGATAACAGCCGATGTCCAGCAGTCCGCCGCCGCCCATATCGCCATGGTTGCGAATGTCCTGCGCATTGGTGTTGTAGTAAGTAAAGCCGCCCGTTACCGCCCGCAATTCGCCTATCGCGCCCTCTTCGATCAACGCCCGCACCTTCAACCACTGCGGATGCGTGCGCACCATGAACGCTTCCTGGATATACCGCCCGCTCTTGTCGCGCGCGGCGATCAATCGCTGAGCCTGTTGCGCATCGAGCCCGACCGGCTTTTCGCATAGCACGTGCTTGCCCGCCTCGACGGCCTTGATCGTCCACTCCACGTGAAGGTGATTGGGCAACGGTATATAGACCGCGTCGATTTCCGGGTCGGCCAGCAGCGCCTCGTAACTGTCGTACGCGTGCGCGAGTCCATATTTCGCGGCGGCAGCCTGGGCCTTCTGCGCTGAACGCGAAGCAATCGCTTTGACGCGGCACTTCGGTGCGTGGTGCATGGGCACGACGACCTTGTCGTTGATCTTCGACGTACCCAGAATGCCCCAGACGATTTCATCCTTTGCCATGACGTTCCCTTTGGATTCGATTATGTGATGCTGGAATGGACTGAATGGAACTCACTATTAATGAAAACTGCGAACGAGAACAGCAAACGAGCACTGCAAACACTCGAATGCAAGAGTTTACACCCGCGAAAACCCTGACCTCACTCACTTGCGAACGCGTCTTGCAACAACTGATAACAACTGACGGCAAGATGAAAGCATGCCGTCACGAGAGATTCGCCTTCCAGCCCCACATTGCTCGGGCTGTGCGCAGGTCCCCACAAATGCGATGCAAAAAACGAGGTGAACGATGGAGAATACGACCCGGTGGTCGCGGTTAAGCGCAGTCGTTGGCGCGGGTGCGATGGCACTTGCGGGTGTGCACACAACGGCTTACGCAGGCGACATGAAGGATGTGAAGCACGTCCTGCTCATCAGTTTCGACGGCCTGCATGAGCAGGATGTGGCTCGTTGCATCGGCAGCAATGCCTGCCCCAACCTCGCGGTGCTCGCGAAGTCGGGCGTGACCTACACGAACGCCCATACGCCGCATCTGTCCGACTCGTTCCCGGGCCTCACGGCGCTGGTGACGGGCGGATCGCCCAAGAGCGCTGGCCTCTTCTATGACGTGTCGTATGACCGTACGCTCTACGCACCGCTCGATTCGCACTGCAAGGGCCCGCAAGGCTGGAACGTCGTGTTCGATGAAACGACCGGCATCGACGGAGAGAACGGCGGCGCGCTGATCCACCTCGACGGCGGCGGCGCGTTCAATCCGCAAGCCATTCCCTACGCCAAGGTCAACGGCGTTTGCACGCCCGTGTACCCGCACAATTACATCAAGACGAACACTGTCTTCGAAGTCATCAAGCAGAACATCCACGGCGCGCGCACCGCGTGGGCCGACAAGCATGCGTGGGGCTACGACTGGGTCAACGGTCCTTCGGGCAAGGGCGTGGACGATCTGGCGCGCACCGAGATCAACTCGATCGATCCGAAGACGGGCACGTATTATCTGGACACCTACACGCATACCGAAGTCTTCGACAACATCCACGTGCAGGCGCTGATCAACGAGATCGACGGCCTCGACTCGACGGGCAAGACGAGCGCGCCGGTGCCCACGATGTTCGGCACGAACTTCCAGACGCTTAGCGTCGCGCAGAAGTCGCCGGTGGCGAAACAAGGCGGCTATCTCGACGCCGACTTCACGCCCGGCCCGCAGGTCGCCGCGGCCATCACATATCTGGACAACTCGCTCGGCCGCGTGGTGCAGGAACTGAAGCAGCGCAACCTGTACTCGTCGACGCTCATCATCGTGACGGCCAAGCACGGCCAGTCGCCGACCGATCACTCGAAGCTGGTGAAGAACGGCGACACGCTCACGAAGCTGCTCGAGGCCAACAACTATCTGGACCCGAACGGCAACTTCGGCCAGAACAACACGAAGACGGGCAACCTGAACGACGGCTCGGGCCTCCCGGGCACCGGCATGGTGCAGACCGACGACGTGGGCCTGATCTGGCTGCGAGACCAGAGCCAGAAGGACGCCGTGGTGAAGACGCTGCAGGCGAACCTGAGCTGTAACGCGCCGGGCATTTGCGCGGACGGCCCGCAGGCGTACATCCTCACCGGCGACCGCCTCGCGGACTGGTTCGGCAATCCGTCGAACGGCCGCACGCCGGACATCATCGTGCAGCCGAACCCGGGCGTGATCTACACGTCGAGCACGGCAAAGGATGAAGAGCATGGCGGCAACGCGCCCGACGACAGCCACCTCGGTCTCGTCGTGTCGTTCCCCGGCATTCGCCACGCGGGCCGTACGGACGACCACTACGTCTTCACGACCCAGGTCGCACCGACGATCCTGAGCGCGCTCGACCTCGATCCGCATCTGCTGCACGCGGTTCAGCTCGAAGGCACGCATCGCCTGCCGGGGCTGGATCTCGACGAGAAGTAAGGAGTGGCTGGCTGCGGCAGTCATCGGAAACTCTATGATGGCTGCCGCGTCAGCGGCCCGCTCAAACCGTCTGCAAGCCCTCGATATCGCAGATGCGGATCAGCTTGCCCTGCGCGTCGATGAGGCCGCGCTTCTGGAAGCGTGACAAGATCCGGCTTACGGTTTCGAGCGTGATGCCCAGGTAGCTGCCCATGTCCTCGCGCGACATGCGCAGACGGAACTCCGCCTGCGAATAACCACGCTGCCAGTTGCGCGACGACACATCGAGCAGGAAGGCGGCCACGCGTTCTTCGGCGGTGAGCGAGCCCAGCACCATCATCTGCGAGGCTTCCTGGTTGAACTGGTCGCCCATGAGCCGGTGCAGCCGGTCCTGCATCGTGCCGCTTTCGCGGCACAAGCCCTTGAGCGCGCCGTAGGGAAGCGTGCAAATCGAACTGTCTTCGAGCGCAACGGCGCTGAACGCGTGCACGTCCGTGGCGATGCCGTCGAGCCCCAGCGCGTCGCCCGCGAGACGCAGCCCGGTGATCTGCTCGCGGCCGTCGCGGTTGACGATCAGCGTCTTGAGCGAGCCGGAGCGCACGGCGTACAGGCTGTCGAAGCGGTCGCCCGAGCGATACAGCGCCTCGCCGCGGCGCACCTTGCGCGCCCCGCAGATCAGCGCCTCGAGCTTCGGCAGGTCTTCCGCAGGCAGACCTTGCGGCATGCAAAGATGGCGCATGGCGCATCCCGAACAGCGTGCGCCGGGCGGCGTTCCGGTGAGAGGAGCGCGGCTGCTTTGGCGCACGACGAAAGCCGATCCTGCGACGGGTGAGAGCATCGAACGACTCCTTCTTTAACATTTTTTAAGATTTCGACGCATTGTCACACCATGCGCGTGCGTCAATGTGGTGGCAAAATGCCGCGCACTAGAACCGCGGGCCATTGAGCCTTGTCAGGCAACGGTTTTTCGGCTTCTTGCGCAAGCGCAAGAGGCCGTAAAGCAACACCTGCGCAACCCTAGCGAGAAAAAAAAAGCCGCCGTACTGCCGTACGGCGGATAGTTGCATTGAATGGTCAACGGTTGACGCGCGCCTCGCGGCTTACCCCGCCACCAGAGTGCGCTCGGCCACCTCGTCCACGGCCTGCCTGACGATCCCGACGATCTCGTCGGCTTCGGCGCGCGTCATGACGAGCGGCGGCGCAAAGCCCAGGATGTCGCCATGCGGCATGGCGCGTGCGATCACGCCGTGCTGCAGCGCCGCGGCCGAAACCTTCGGCCCGATCTTCAGCGCCGGATCGAACGGCCTGCGCGCTTCCTTGTCGGCCATGAATTCCAGCGCCGCCAGCATGCCCACGCTGCGCACCTCGCCCACCAGCGGATGCGCGCCGAACGCCTCGCGCAGCTTCGCGCCGAAGTACGAACCGACCTGCCCGGCGTTCTCCACGAGCTTTTCACGCTCGAGGATCGCCAGATTGGCAAGCGCCGCGGCGGCACAAACCGGGTGCCCCGAATAGGTCCAGCCGTGGCCCATCGGCCCGTGCTCCTGCGAGCCGCGCGCGATCACGTCCCAGACCTTCTCGCCCACGATCACGCCGGAAAGCGGCGCATATGCGCTCGTGAGGCCCTTCGCGACCGTGATGAGATCCGGTTCGATACCGAAGTGCTGCGCGCCCATCTTCGAGCCCAGACGCCCGAAGCCGCACACGACCTCGTCCGAGATCAGCAGGATGTCGTGCTTGCGCAGCACCGCCTGGATGGCCGGCCAGTAGCCTTTGGGCGGCTCGATGATGCCGCCCGTGCCCATCACCGGCTCGGCGATGAACGCGGCGACCGTGTCCGCGCCTTCGCGCGCGATCAGCTTTTCGAGCTCTTCCACGCAGTACGCGACGAACTGCGCCTCGTTCATGCCTGCGGGCGCCTTGCGATACCAGTGCGGGCAGACCGTATGCTTCACGCGATCGATTGGCAGATCGAAATGCTGATGGAAGCTCGGCAGGCCGGTGAGGCTGCCCGTGACGATACCCGAGCCGTGATAGCCGCGGTCGCGCGAGATGATCTTCTTCTTGTTCGGGCGGCCCAGCACGTTGTTGTAGTACCAGACGATCTTGACCTGCGTTTCGTTCGCATCCGAACCGGACATGCCGTAATACACCTTCTTCATGCCGGCAGGCGCCCAGTCGATGATGCGCGACGACAGCTCGATGATCGCATCCGACGAATGGCCCACATAGGTGTGGTAGTACGCGAGCTGCTTCGCCTGCTCATACATGGCGTCGGCGACTTCGGTGCGGCCATAGCCGATGTTCACGCAGTAGAGGCCTGCGAAGGCGTCGATATACTGCTTGCCCTCGTGATCCTCGATGCGGATGCCCTTGCCGCCGCGCACGATCTTGCCCGGCAGCGCGCCGCTCTCGTGGTCGTAGGCGTGCGTGGACGGGTGCATGAAGTGCGCGCGGTCCTGCTCGAAGAGTGCGTCGATACGTTGAGTCATGTTGTCCTCCTGATTCCGGTTCAGGCCATGGCCGCGAGCGGCAGGCCGAGATTGCCAAGACAAAAATATTTGGTTTCCACGAAGGGCTCGAAGCCCTCCGCGCCCCCTTCTCGGCCCAGGCCCGAGGCCTTCATGCCGCCGAATGGAATGGGTGCGCCCGTGAACTTCACGCCGTTCACCGAGACCATCGCGAAGTCGAGCCGCCGCACCAACTGGAAGATCGTGTCCATGCGCGTCGCGCACACGTAGGCCGCGAGGCCGTATTCCGTGTCGTTCGCCTTGGCGATTACTTCGTCGAGCGTGTCGAACGCGCAGACCGCCGAGATGGGCGCGAAGTTTTCCTCGTCGTACACGCGCATGCCGGGCGCGGCATCCGCGATCACAGTGGGCTCGTAGTACCAGCCGCCCAGCGCATGCGGCTGGCCGCCCGCCACGATGCGCGCGCCCTTCTCGCGCGCATCGGCCACGCGCGCGATCGTGCTGTCGAACGCGGCCTGGTGCATGAGCGGGCCCACGTCTACGTCTTTTTCGAACGCGGGGCCGGTCTTGAGCGCGCGCACCGCACCCGCATAGCGCTCGACGAACGCTTCGTACAGCGGGCGCGCCACAAAAATGCGATTCGCCGCGCAGCAGTCCTGGCCCGAGGTCTGGAACTTCGCGCCCACGGCGATCCTTACGGACTGCTCGAGATCGGCGTCTTCCGCGACGATGAACGGCGCGTTGCCGCCCAGTTCCAGTGCGACCTTCTTGATTCCCGCGCGCGCCGCCGCCTGCGTGACGAGCGAGCCCACTCGCGTCGATCCCGTGAAACTCACGGCACGCACGCGCGTGTCGCTCACCAGCGTTTCCATCGCCATTTGCGGCTCGCCGAGCACCACGTTGTAGACGCCCGCCGGAAAGCCTGCTTCCTCCGCGAGTTGCGCCAAAGCGAGCGCCGAATACGGCGTTTCGTGCGCCGGTTTGACGACGACGGTGCAGCCGGCAGCGAGCGCGGCGGCGGCCTTGCGCGTGATCATCGCCACCGGGAAATTCCATGGCGTGATGAGCGCCGCGACACCCACTGGCTCCATCACCGTGCCCAGATGTGAGCCGTCGATGTGCGTGGGAATCGTACGGCCTGCCAGGCGTTTCGCCTCGTGCGCATACCATTCGACAAAGCTCGCCGCATAGCGGATTTCGCCGCGCGATTCCGCAAGCGGCTTGCCCTGCTCCAGCGAGAGCAGCGCCGCAAGGTCCTCCTGGTGCCGCACGATCCGCTCGTGCCAGCGCAGGAGCGCCGCGCTGCGCTGCGTTTGCGAAACCCAGCGCCACGATTCGAAGGCGCGCTGCGCGGCGTCGACTGCACCGGTGATCTGTGCGCGAACGAGCATGGGCACATGGCCGATCACCGACTGGTCCGCAGGGTTCTGCACGGCCGTGGTGGCCGCGCTGTCGCTATGCACCCAGCGGCCGTCCACGTAGCACAGGGATTTGAACAGAATGGGGTGTCCTGGCAGCATCTCGTCTACTCCTTGTCAGGTCTGTCGATATGCAGTCCATTCTGGGGCCAACAGCATCGCGAATTTTTTGGTTTTCGGCCCCGCGCACTTGCGCTTTTTTCGGAACCGCCGCGCGCGGGCGCGAAAAATTCACGCGCTCTCCAGGGCCCACGCGGGCGCGTGGGTGGGGGCGCATTTCACCAACTTCGTCACGATGTAGGTGAAGTAGCGCTCGATCCCGAGATCCTCCATCAGCAGCGCGTCGATAAAGCGCTGGTAATGGTCGATGTCGCGCGCCATCACGTGCAGCACGTAGTCCACCCCGCCGCCCGTGGCATAGCACTGCATGACTTCTTCGGCCGCGCTCAGGCGTTCTTCGAAGCGCCGCATGTCGGGCGCGGTATGGCGCGACAGCGTCACTTCCACGACGATACGGCTGCCGCGCATCGCGCCGACCCAGTCCACCTCGGCGTGATAGCCGCGTATCACGCCGCTTTCCTCGAGCTTGCGCACGCGTTCCCAGGCCGGCGAAATAGAAAGATTGACCTCTTCCGCGAGCTTCGATTTCGTGATGCGGCCATCGCGCTCGAGGATGCGCAGGATAGCCAGATCGTAACGGTCGAGCTTGATCACGGCGCGCTCATGCCGCCACGGGCAGGTTGCGTTCGACGACGTCGGCCACCACGGCCACAGTGTCGCCCGCCTGCACGAGTCCGGGGAAATGGCGCGCAGCTAGCAGCCCTCCGCATTGCGCGCGATATTCCATGGCGCGTGCGCCGGTGCGGTCGATGTCGTGCACGCGCGCGAGCACCTCGCCCGCCTCGACGGTATCGCCGAGATCGCGGCACATCTCGAGCATGCCGCGATGCTCGCTCGTGGTGTAGCAGTTGCCGTCGGGCATGTCGAGCAAGGTGGTCGTGCGCGGGCCCACGCTGCGCTCGCTGGCCTTGCGCTCGATGACGCCGGCGTGCGCAAGAAAACCGCGTACGCCGCGATCCGCAATCGCCACGCTTTGGGCGGTGGAAGTGCCGCCGCCACCCAGTTCGGTCGAGACAAAGACCTTGCCCGCTTCCTCCACGGCGCTGTCGAACAGGCCCACGCTATCGAGTTCCAGCATGCGCATCGAGTATGGCGCGCCGAACGCACGCATCGCACGCTCGCAACGCGCCTGCTGATCGCCATCGGGCAGCACATGAATCGCCGCGAACGGCACGAAGTCGAGCGTGCGCCCGCCCGCATGAATATCGAGCACGTAATCGGCGCGCGCAAGCAACTCGCGTTGAAAGTAATCGGCGATCTTTTCGGTCACGCTGCCCTCGGGGCGCCCGGGAAAGCTGCGGTTCAGATTGCCCGCATCGATAGGCGAGGTGCGCGTGCCCGCACGAAACGCAGGGTAGTTCATATACGGCACGATGATCACGCGGCCATTCACGTCCGAGGCTTGCAGCGTGCCCGCCAGCTTGGCGAGTGCGATTGGGCCTTCGTATTCGTCGCCGTGATTGCCGCCCGTGAGCAACACCGTCGGCCCCTCGCCGTGCTTGACCACGGTGAGCGGAATCATGATCGCGCCCCACGCGGAATCGTCGCGCGAATAGGGCAGCCTCAAAAAGCCGTGTTGCACGCCATTGGCGTCGTAATCGACGGTCGGCGTAATCGGTGACGCACGCATCGGCCCTACTCCTTCACGAACAGTTTGCGCGGCGTGGTGCAGAACGTTTCGACGCCGGTGTCGGTAATCAGGATGCTTTCGGTGATCTCGAGGCCCCAGTCGTCGAGCCACAACCCCGGCATGAAGTGAAACGTCATGCCGGGTTCGAGCACCGTGCGCTCGCCCGGACGCAGGCTCATGGTGCGCTCGCCCCAGTCGGGCGGAAAGCTCGCGCCGATGGGGTAGCCGCAGCGGCTGTTCTTCTCGATGCCCGATTTGCGCAGCACCGCAAAAAACGCATTGGCGATGTCTTCGCAAACGTTGCCGGGCTTCGCGGCGGCGAGGCCGGCCTCGATGCCTTCCACCACGGCCTTCTCCGCATCGAGAAAGTGCTTTGGCGGCTTGCCGAGATAGACCGTGCGCGACTGCGGGCAGTGATAGCGGTGGTAGCAGCCCGCGATCTCGAAGAAAGTGCCCGCATTCGCCGTGAATGCCGAGTCGTCCCACGTGAGGTGTGGGGCGGCGGCATCGGCGCCGGTGGGCAGGAGCGGCACGATGGCCGGATAGTCGCCGCCGTGGCCTTCCACGCCCGTAATGCCCGCTTCGTAGATCTGCGCAACGAGGTCGCACTTCCTCATGCCCGGCTCGACCACGTCGAGAATGCGCGCGTGCATCTTCTCGACGATGCGCGCCGCCACGCGCATATACTCGATCTCGCGCGGCGACTTCACCGCGCGCTGCCAGTTCACGAGCGCGGTGGCGTTCACCCAGCGCGCCTTGGGCAAATGACGCTGGAGCGACGCGTAGGCCGCCGCGCTGAAATAGTAGTTGTCCATCTCCACGCCGATGCGCAGCGTGTCCCAGCCGCGCGCGGCGATGACTTCCGTACTCAGATAGTCCATGGGGTGACGCACGGGCGACTGAACGTAATGATCAGGATAGCCAATGATATTTCCGTGCGACATGAACGCCGTGCGCTTCGCGCCGTTCGCGTCCTGGCCGCGGCCGAACCAGACGGGTTCGCCGTCCATGGTCAGCAGCACGCATTGATGGACATAGAACGACCAGCCGTCGTAGCCGGTCAACCAGTTCATGTTGGTCGGGTCCGTGACGATCAGCAGATCGATGCCTTCGTCCTGCATTGCGCGGCGCGTCTTCGCAATGCGCGCGTCGTATTCGCTGCGTGCGAACACGAGGCGCGGCGCCACCTCACTCTTTTCAGTTGCTGCGGACATCTTTCCCTCTCAAGGCATGACTGCGTTGTGAAACACCGCGCCCGCACCGGTCGCGCGGGCGCGCTGCAAGGCGAGAACGGCAATGGCGGTGTCCTGCGCCCCAGTGCCGGTGAGGTCGCAGATCGTGATGTCGTTGGCACTTACGCGGCCCTCGCGGCGGCCCGCGATCACTTCGCCCAGCTCCGCGAAGCCGTTATCGGGCGCGACCTTGTGCGCTTCGATCGCGTGCCTCAGTTCGCCGAGCACGCGTGTTTGCTGCAAGCGGTCGCAGACATAGCGGGCCGATTCGAACACCGAGGGCGCGAGTTCGTTCTTGTACTCGGCGTCGGAGCCCATGGCCGTGAGGTGCAAACCGGCGGGCAGGTCCGCCGCGTGAACGAGCGGTGTGCGGCTGGGTGTGGTCGTCACGGCGACGTCGGCCTGCGCGAGCGCGTCGTGCACCGAAGCGGCAACGCGCACGCGTACGCCGTGGCGGCGTTCGGTGTCGGCGGCGAAAGCGGAAGCGCGCGCCGCATCGCGGGCCCAAACGCTCACGCTGTCAATCTTGCGCACCAGCATGAGCGCATCGAGTTGCAGGCGCGCCTGCTCGCCCGCGCCGATGATCGCCGCATGGCGCGCGTCGGGTCGCGCCAGCCAGCGCGCAGCCACGGCCCCCGCCGCCGCGGTGCGCACGGCAGTCAGATAGCCGTTGTCGAGCAGCACCGCTTCGGTGAGACCTGTGCGCGCCGAAAGCACTAGCATCAGCCCGTTCAGGCTCGGCAGGCCGAGCGAGGGATTGTCGAAAAAGCCGGGGCTGACCTTGATGGCGAACTGTTCGAAGCGCGGCAGATGCGCCGTCTTCACATCGACCTCGCCATGCCGCTCGGGCAGCGCGAGGTTGAGAATAGGCGGCATGACGACAGCCTCGGTTGCGAGCGCAACGAATGCGGATTCGACCTGATCGACGGCCGCAAGATCGAGCGGGACCAGTTCGCGCAATTGCTCGGCGCCCAGCAACGTGACAGGTGGCAACTCAGGTAACGACTCAGGATGCATTTCAAACCTCCGTCACGAGACGGCGGTGCACCGTCATGTCGATGTTCGCGCCGCTCACGACGATCACGAGCGGGCCTTTGCTGCGCTCGATGTGCCCGTCGAGCAACGCCGCCATGCCCACGGCGCCCGCGCCTTCCACCACGAGACGCTCTTCGCGGTACGCATGGGCCACGCCGCGCGCGATCGAGGGCTCGCCGAGCAAGATGACTTCGTCGGCCAGCGCGCGCGTCAGCGCAAAGGTGTGGCGATTGTCGAGACCAATGCCGCCACCCAGCGAATCGGCCAATGTTTCGCTTTCCTCAACGTCGACGGGATGGCCCGCCGCGAGGCTCGCATGCATGGCCGCGCCGCGCGCCATCGAAACGCCGATGGCGTGCACGTCCGGCCGAATCTGCTTCGCCGCGAACGCCACGCCGCTAAAGAGTCCGCCGCCCGAAAGCGGCACCACGAGGGTCGCGGTGTCGGGCAGCGCTTCGAGAATTTCGAGGCCGATGGTGGCCTGTCCGGCAATCACGTGCAGGTCGTCGAACGGCGGCACGAACGCATAGCCCTCTTCGCGCATGAGGCGCTGCGCTTCGATCTGCGCTTCGTCCTGACTCTTGCCCGCGATCACTACGCGCGCGCCCAGCGCAGCCACGGCCTCGACCTTGTTGGGCGGCACGAGCGACGACATGCACACGGCCGACTCCATGCCGAGCGCGTGGGCCGCATATGCGAGCGCACGGCCATGATTGCCGGTAGACGCGGTGACGACGCGCTTCACGCCCGACTCGGCGAGATGCGCGACCGCGTTGGTCGCGCCGCGCAACTTGAAGCTGCCCGTGGGCTGCACGGTTTCGAGCTTGAAGTAGACCCGCGCGCCCACGCGCGCCGACAAGGTGGGGGACGCCACGAGCGGAGTGTGCGCTACGCGGCCCTCGAGGCGCTGGCGCGCCCGGTAGACATCGGCAAGCGAGATTGAGAGTGACGAAAACGAAAGCGACGACATGAAATGCACGTTCCTTCCAGTGAATCTGTGCAATCCAGTCTAATGAGCCAAAACGTGCTTTCTAATGTCCTGGTACAATCCGCGCGCCAGCGCAGCGAGCGAAGTCGACTAGCTGAAGTCGTGCACGTGCGGATACTGCTCGAATACGCCCGCCATCGTCTGCAGCGCGTTGCGGCATGCGGTGTCCGACGCTTCCGCGCCAAGGCTGATGCGCACAGCATTGGGACGCTGGGTGCCGCCCACGAGAAATGGGTCCGGCGAGGTCACCGCAATCTGGCGATTGCGCAATTCGCGCACCAGGCGGTCCGCCTGCCAGTAGTCGGGCACACGCAGCCAGGCGGAAAGCGCGTTGGGATGCGCGCCGAGCACATAGTCGCCCAACGCCTCGCGCACCATTGCCTGGCGCGCGGCGAGCCGCTCGCGCTGCAGTTCCACGAGGCGCCGCGCGGTGCCGTCCATGATCCAGCGCGTGGCGATTTCCGCGATCGGCGAGGTCGCCATCCAACTGCTCACGCGCAGGACGCTTTCCACGCGCAGCGCAAGGCGGCGCGGCATGGCGAGATAGCCCGTGCGCAGTCCGGTGAGCACCGATTTGGTCATGCTCGTGCAATAGAACGCCAGCTCGGGAATCAGGCTCGCGACAGGCGTATTGGCTTTCGCGGGCAGCGCGCCATACACATCGTCCTCGATCACGTACACGCCGTAGCGCTGCGCAATGCGCGCAATCGCGCGACGGCGCGAATCGGGCAGGACGGACATGGTGGGATTGTTGAAGGTCGGCGTGCACACGAGCGCACTCACGCGCTCGCTGTCGCACATCTCCTCGAAATGCTCGGGACGGATGCCGTATTCATCGATTTCGAGCCCCTTGAGCGTGAAGCCCAGCACGTTTGCCGAGCCGATCACGCCGTGATCCGTGAGGCTCTCGCAGAGCACGGTGTCGCCGGGGCCCACCGTAGACGCGAGCGCGAGGAAAATGCCGTGCGCCGCGCCATTGGTGATGAGGAGCGATTCGGGTCCGACCGGCATGTTGAGCGAGGCGAGCCACGCCGCGCCCGCCTGGCGATGATGCTCGAAGCCCGCGATGGGGCGAAACGAGCGAATCCAGGGCTGATCGTCCAGCGTGGCGAGCGTCGCGCACACTTCGCGCCACGCGGCGTCGTGCTGCGGCGTGTGGACGATGCGCGCAATCGAAAAGTCCACGATCTCGCGCTCGGCCGTGTCGAGAATATAGTTCGACATAGACTCGGTCACGCGCGCGGCGACGAAGCTGCCGCGCCCCACCTCGCAGCGAATCAGGCCCTGTCTTTCGAGTTCCTTGTAGGCATTGGTGACCGTCTGCACGCTCACGCCCAGTTCCGCCGCCACCTCGCGCTGCGGAGCGAGGCGCACGCCGGAAACGAGCGCGCCACGCTCGATGTCCTGTGCAATCGCCTTGACCAGCCGTTTGTATTTGGACTCCGCGCCGTGGGCGGCCCCGACCGCGTCACGCCACTCGCCCGAAATCGTCGCCCACGCCATCTCCATCCGCTCCTCGGTAAGCGTTCATGGTCGCTCAGAAACGGGGCGGAAAATAATTGTCTCAGGACAATTGCGGGTAAAAAAGGACAATTGGGCTGCAAAATCGACACCGCCTGCGAAGCCGACCGAGGCGACGAGCCGGCGGGCTGGTTGGCATCTGACGATAAGCTTTCACTTCGCGCCGAGTTGTTTCCACATAGCGGCCGTAATCCGTTGGCGCGCCTTTTCGTAGCCGCTCCACGGATCGGCGCGCAGCGCTTCGAGCCGCTCGCGCACGTTCGCGACGTTCCACTGGTCGCCGCCAGTGAGCGTATGAAGTTCGTCCCAGTCCACGGGCACCGAGACGCCGAGACCGGGCCGCGCCCGCGGCGCATAAGCCGCGGCCGTGCTCGCGCCGCGGCTGTTGCGCAGATAGTCCACGAAGATGCGTCCCTTGCGGTTTTGTGCCCCCATCTTGGCGCTGAAGCGCTCGGGCAGCGTCGCCGCCATGTGGTTCGCCACCGCGCGCGCGAAGTCCTTCGCCTCCTCCCAGCCGGCATGGCGCGTGAGCGGCACCACCAGGTGCAGGCCCCGGCCGCCGCTCGTCTTGCACCACGCCCGCAGGCCCAGCGCGTCGAGCAGTTCGCGCGTTAGCTGCGCAGCCTCGAGCATGCGCTCCCATGCGAGCGAGGGATCGGGGTCCAGGTCGAAGACGATGCGGTCGGGCTTTTCGATGCTCGACGCCAGCGCATTCCAGGTGTGCAATTCGATCGTGTCCATCTGCGCGGCGCCGACCAGCGCCACGGGGGAATCGAGCGTGAGCAGCGGCGCATGGCCCGGATCGAGGTCGGCGTGCTGCGTGGCATGGGGAATCTGCAGCGCGTTGGCGTGCTTCTGGAAGAAAAGCTCGCCGCCCACGCCCTTGGGCGCGCGCGCGAGGGCCACGGGCCGCCCCTGCACGTGCGGCAGCAGCCATGTGGAGATCTCTTCGAAGTACTGAACGAGATCGATCTTGCGCAGTCCGCTTTGCGCGTCGATTACGCGTTCGGGATGCGTGATGCGCACGCCGGCGACCTCGGCTTCGTCATGCGCGGCGCGGCGCGTGCGGCTCGCCCTCTTTGGCGCGCTCGCCGAAGCCTGTTTTTCCACCTTTTTTTCACGCTGGTTCGCCCCCGCTTGCACGGGCGGCGATTGCGCTTCGCGCACGATGTCCTTCGCGGGCTTGTCCGCGCGCAGCCCGACGAACGACGCCTGGCGCACCACGCCCGCGCTCGTCCAGGTCTTGAAGCGCACTTCCGCCACGAGTTCGGGCCGCACCCAGTGCACGCCCGCGCGACGCTCGGCCGCCGGCACCGCAGCGAACGGCGACGTTTGGCGCTCGCGCGCACGCAGCTCGCCCGCAATCGCGTCGAGCCGCGCTGCGTCGAAACCCGTTCCCACCTTGCCGGCATATTGCAGCGCGCCATCGTCGCCATATACGCCGATCAGCAGCGCGCCGAACCCTTCGCGGCTGCCCTTCGGTTCCGTAAAGCCGCCGATCACGAATTCCTGGCGCCGTGAGCAGCGCAGCTTGAGCCACGCGGCGCTGCGCGTGGACGTGTAACGGCTGTCGCGCCGTTTGGCGACGAGTCCTTCGAGATTCGCCTCGCAGGCGGCCGCGAGGAGTGCCTGCGGCTCGCCCTCGAAGGCCTCCGAAAAGCGCAGCGCCTCGTCTGGCTTATGGGCAAGCAGCTCAGAGAGCTTGCCGCGCCGCGCCTCGAGCGCCACACCGCGTAAATCCTCGCCGTCGAGCCAGGGCAGATCGAAGAGCCAGAACGTGATGTCGCCGGCGCGGCCCGCATCGAACGCATTCTGCAGCGCCTGGAAATTGGGCACGCCGGCTGCGTCGAGCACCACGGCCTCGCCGTCCAGCCACGCCGATTCGACGTTGAGCGCGCGCAGCGCTTCCACCTGGCGCGGGAACTTCGCGGTCCAGTCGTTGCCGGTGCGCGTGAAGATGCGCACATCGCCCTTGCCGCGCGCGCGCCGGTCGATGCGTGCCAGCACGCGGTAGCCGTCGAACTTCATTTCGTAGAGCCAGGTGTCGCCGCTCGGAGGGGCGTCGGCGGGCGTCGCGAGTTCAGGGGCAAGCGTGTCCGGCAGCGGCGCGCGCACCGCGCCTTCCAGTGCGGTCGCCGCGCCCTGCTTCGCAGCCCCGTTGCCCGACCGGGTGCGCTTTTTCGACGCTTTCGGTGTTTTCGACACTTTCGACGCGGCTGGTTCGTCCTCGACTATGTGGACTTCATCTTCGGACGCGGCGGCGTCGTCGCGCTGCTTGATGAGCAGCCAGCTCTCCTGTTTGCCATCGTGCATGGGGCTGCGCACGAGCGTCCAGCCGCCGTGCAGCCGCTCGCCCTCCAGTGTGAACTTGAGTTTGCCTTGCGCATAGCCTTCGCGCGCGCCGCGCAAGCCGCCCTCGGGGCGCCATACGCCGTGGTCCCAGATCGCCACCGTGCCAGCGCCGTAGCTGCCTTCCGGAATGCGCCCTTCGAACGAGCCATATTCGAGCGGATGATCCTCCACATGCACGGCGAGCCGTTTCACCGTCGGGTCAAGGCTCGGGCCCTTGGGAATGGCCCATGATTTGAGCGTGCCATCCAGTTCGAGGCGAAAGTCGTAATGCAGCCGCCGCGCGTCGTGACGCTGGATCACGAACGACCCTTCACCGTCTCGGGCCCGTGCGCTGTGGCGGGCGGCCCTGCCGCGCGGCTCCGGCGTTTCGTCGAAACGGCGCTTCTGTTCGTACACTTCGAGCTTGTGCTTCATCGTTCGCCCCTTGTTCCTCTCTCTGCGAGTCGCGCTCGCGCTCATCACGCCGCGCGCCGTCCGCGTTTCGGCGCCGCCTTCCCAGGCGGCGCACTCGCGCCGCTCTCGCCGCGTTTGCCGAGACTGCGCCTGAGCAGCCCGGAAAGGTCGACGATCTCCGCGCTGCGCCGTTCGAGCGCTGGTGCCTCGACGTGCATGAGTTCGTGCGCCTTCCCTTCGCGCGACTTGCGCCCGGCCAGTTCGAGAATCGCGTCGCGGTAGGTGTCGCGATACGTTTCGGGATCCCAGTCCGTGCTCATCTCGTCGATGAGCTTGCGCGCCATTTGCAACTCATGTGTGCTCACGCCCGCGGCTTTTGCACTTCCGGGCAGGCGCTTCACCGCATCGAACTCGCGCACCTCGGTGGCCCACCGCAGCGTTTGCAGCGCAAGCGCGGGGCCCGCCGCCACGAGCGCCGCGAGATGCTGCCGGCTGTGCAGCACGACGGTTGCGATGCCGATCTTGCCGCTCGCCGCGAGCGCGTCGCGCAAGAGCGCATAGGGCTTGGCCGCGCGCTTGTCGGGGGCGAGCCAGTACGGCGTGTCGAGGTAGAGAAAGGAGACCTGCGCTGCCTCCACGAACGCTAGCAAGTCGACCGTCTGCGTCGACTCGGGGCTCGCGGCCTTGATCTCCTCGTCGGACATCACCACGTACGTGCCTTTTTCATATTCGTAGCCGCGCACCGTATCGTCGTGCTGGATCCGCTTGCCCGTGCGCTTGTTGATCTGCTGGTAGCCGACCGGGTCCAGCGTGCGCCGGTCGAGCAGATTGAAGCCGGTACGCTCGCTCTGCGTAGCCGGGAACACTTCGACCGGCACATACACGAGCCCGAACGTGATGGCGCCTTTCCATATCGCGCGTGACATGTTCGCATCCTCCTCTTTCTTTCGCACCGTCCGGCTTTTAAGCAAACGCAGTGCCCACTGCGCTTTGCGGGCCGCCCCGGCATACGCGGCGTTCAAAGGGCCGCAACAAAAACGCACGGGCCTCCTGCGGTTTTCATCTACGGGAATACGCGATGCGCACCCGCGAACACAATGGGCGCCGTCGGCGTTCGCACCTTGCACCCAAGGTGCGAATGCAGGCACGGCGGACGACTAAAGCGGAGGGAGCATGCAAGAGAACGGCGCACCTGCGCTCACGGTCGAGGAAACGCTGATCACCGAAGCCCTGGTGAACCGCCCGAACCGACTGCCCGATTACGAGGGCGAGAGCCGTGCGCTTGCTGCGCTCACGCGGGAAATGGCGAGTAATCCCTCAGGTGTACTGCCTATGCTGGCGCGGCTCGCCCTTGCGCTTTGCCGCGCCGAGTCGGCCGGCGTGAGCGTGCCCGAGCGCGACGGCCCCACGATCCAGTTCCGGTGGGACGCCGTGGCCGGCGAACTGGCCGGCCACGTGGGCCGCACGCTTCCCGGCGACGACTGCGAGAGCGGCGTGACCGCGGGGCGCAATACCATGCTTCTGTTCGATCGCCCCGCACGCTGCTTTGCTTCGTACCGCGCGATCGAGCCGCCCATCCGCGAAGCGCTGCACGTCCCCTGGCACGTCAACGGCACGGTGGTCGGCACGGTCTGGGCCGTGACGCACGGCGAGGAAAAACATTTCGACGCCGAAGACGCGCGCCTGCTGGAAGGCCTCGCTTCGTGCGCGAGCGCCGCGCACCAGTTGACGAGCGCGCTGAGCGACGCCCAGGACGCGGGCCGCAATCTCGCGCACCAGGTGGCCGAACGCACGCGCACGCTGCAGAACCTCAACACGAAGCTCCACGACGAAGCCCGGCAGCGCAAGCACGTCGAGGATGCGCTGCGGGAGAGCGAAGCGCGCCTGCAGGCCGCCATCTCCATCGAAACCGTGGGCGTGCTGTTCTTCGACCTCGACGGCACCATGGCCGACGCCAACGGCGCATTCGAGCAGATGAGCGGCTATAGCCGCGAGGATTTGCGCGCCGCGGTGCACTGGGACCGGCTCGTGCCGCTCGAATTCCTCGGCGTCACGACGCGCGCGGTCACCGACCTCGCCACCACCGGACGCACACAGCCCTATGAGCGGCAGTTGATCCGCAAGGACGGCACGCGCTGGTGGGGGCTTTTTGCGCCGACGCGGATCTCGGGCTCGGGCATGGCCTCGAAGTGCGCCGAATTCGCGCTGGACATTACGGAACGCAAGCGCGTAGAGACTGAATGCATGGACAGCGAGGAGCGCTTTCGCGCATTGGTGGAAGGCTTTGCGCAGGCCGTGTGGGAAGCCGATGCACGGGGTCAGGCCGAGTCGGTCTCGCCCGGCTGGTCGGACTATACCGGCCAGCCCGCCGAAGAGTGGCTCGGCGAAGGCTGGGCCAACGCCGTTCATCCCGACGACCGCGCCAACGCGCTGCGCCAATGGAAGGACGCGGTCGCGGCGCAGCGTGTGGTGAACGCGGAACATCGCCTGCAGGTCGCCACGGGCGGCTGGCGCTGGACCAACCTGCGCGCCGCGCCGATCTGGAACGCGGACGGCACGGTGCGCAAGTGGGTGGGCATGAATATCGACGTGGACGACCGCCGCAGCGCCCAGGAAGCCCTGCGCGAAAGCGAGGCGCGCTTTCGAGCGCTAGCCGAAGCGTCGCCCGCGCTGATCTGGCAAATCGACACGCAAGGCAACACGGTCTATCTGAACCAGCGATATATCACGGCGATCGGCCTGACGCCCGGACAACTGCTCGAAACCGGCTGGCACACGATCGTGCATCCGCGCGATCTGCCCGGCTTTCTTTCGCGCGTACAGGCCGCACAGCAGGACCATTGCGCGTTCCAGAGCCGGCTGCGCGTGAAACTCAAGGACACAGGCTGGCACTGGTTCGAAACCTGCTGTGCGCCGTGGTTTTCCGCGAACGGCGAGTTTCGCGGCCACGTCTGTGTGTCGATCGACGTGACCGAAGCCGTGAACGCCGAAGACGCGCTCAAGGAAGCCGACCGGCGCAAGGACGAATTCCTCGCGACGCTCGCGCACGAACTGCGCAATCCGCTCGCGCCCATTGCCAATGCGCTGCACCTCATCCGCCGCAGCGCGTTTCCCGCGGACTCCGCGCCGATCCTCGACATGCTCGATCGGCAGGTGCATCACATGGTGCGACTCATCGACGACCTGATGGAAGTGTCACGCATCACGCGCGGCAAGATCGGCCTCGTGAAGGCGCCCGTGGCGCTCGCGGAAATCATCGCGAACGCCGTCGAAACCAGCCGCCCCGCGATCGATCAGGCGCATCATGAACTGGGCATCTCGCTGCCCGACGCGCCGCTCGTTCTCGACGCCGATCGTGTGCGGCTCACCCAGGTCTTCGCGAACATGCTCAACAACGCGGCGCGCTACACCGACACGGGCGGTCAGATCCGGCTCGACGCGACGCGCGAAGGCGAGTGGGTCGTCGTCGCGCTGAGCGATACGGGAATCGGCATGTCGGCGGGGCAGATCGATCAGGTGTTCGAAATGTTCACCCAGGTCAGCCGCCCCGCCGACCGCAACCAGGGTGGTCTTGGCATTGGCCTCACCATGGTGCGCCATCTCGTGCGCATGCACGGCGGCACGGTCGAGGCGGCGAGCGCCGGCCCCGGCAAAGGCAGCACCTTCACGGTGCGCCTGCCGCTCTCCCAGCAGACGCTCGCCGAAGCGCGCGAGAGCCCGGCGGCCTTGGCGCGCGCCGGGAAGCCGCTCGCGGGCAAGCGCATTCTCGTGGTCGACGACAACCGCGACGCCGCGGATTCGCTCGCCATGGTGCTCTCGAGCGAAGGCGCGCAAGTGCGCGTGGTCTACGACGGCGCCGCCGCGCTCGGCGCACTGCAGCAGTCGGTGCCGCATGCGGTCGTGCTCGACATCGGCATGCCCGGCATGGACGGCTACGAAATCGCGCGGCAGATCCGTCAAAGCCCGCGCTACGTCGGCCTGCACATCATCGCGCTCACGGGTTGGGGCCAGCACGCCGACCGGCTGCGCTCGCGCATGAGCGGCATCGACTCGCATCTCACGAAGCCGGTCGATTTCCACACCCTGTTCGATCTGCTGGTCGCGCGCTGAAACGCCCCCGCGCGCACTTCACACGCCATTGCCCCCGAGCGTCTTAAGACTCTTCCACTGGCCCTGCTGCACTTCGAAGAGCGTATAAGGCGGCCTGATCAGGTCGCCGTGCGGATCGAACGCGATATTGCCAGTCACGCCCGCCACCGTCACCTTCGGGAAGCTCGCGACGATCTTCGCACGGTCGAGCGAATCGGCATTGCGAATCGCCTTCAGCATGGCGAGCGCGGCGTCATAGGCGAACGGTGCATACAGTTCGACATCCTGATTGAAGCGCGCCTTGTAGCGCTTCGCGAACGCCTGCGCGGAAGGCAGCTTGTCGAGCGCCGGCCCCGGTTCGAGGTCCTGCGTGCCCTCGCCCGCCGGGCCCGCGATCTGCAGGAAGGCATTGCTCTTCAGCGCGCCCGCGCCGAACAGGCGCGCCGGCATGCCGAGCGTACGCATCTGCTTGGCAAGCATCGCGCCCTGTTCGTCGAGGCCGCCAAAGAAAATCACATCGACGTTTTTCTGCTTGAGCGAGGTGAGAATAGCGCGAAAATCCACGGCCTTGTCGTTGGTGAACTCGCGGTCGACGATATTGCCGTTGACTTCCTTCGCGCCTTTCTCGAACGCGTCGGCGAGCCCCTGGCCGAAGGCCGTGCGGTCGTCGATGATGCCGATGCGCTTCGCCTTCAACTGCTCCACCGCGAACTTGCCGGCGATCACGCCGCCTATCCCGTCGTTGCCCATGGTGCGAAACACGTTTGCGTAGCCCTGCTGGGTCAACGCCGGGTTCGTGGAGCCCGGCGTGATCATCGCGACGTTCGCATTGTGATAAACCGTCGAAGCGGGAATGCTGCAGCCAGAGTTGTAGTGGCCGATCACGCCGACCACGCCGTCGTCCACCAGCTTTTGCGCCACCTGCACGGCCACGTGCGGATCGGCCTGGTCGTCCTGCACGTCGAGCACGTACTTCACAGGCTTGCCGGCAATGACCGGATGTTTGGCGTTCTCCTCGTCAATCGCGAGCTGCGCGCCATACTGCAAGTCCTTGCCGACGCGCGCCACCGGGCCGGTGAGCGGACCCGCGAAGCCGATCTTCACAACCTCGGGGTCGGCCGCCTGCGCGGGGCCGTGCAAGCCCATCAGCCCGAGGGCCATCGTTAGTACGAGAGTGCGGCGGTTCATGATGCTCATCCTCGCTGGGAGACTGTTGGGTGAGTTGTTACGTGGCTGTTGGCTGGAAAGTGGCTTGAAACAGGGATTAGAAACGGCGCGGACTATAAGGCGCGAGATCGATCGAAGGCGCACGTTGCGCAACGAGATCGGCGATCACGCTGCCCGTCACGCCGCCGAGCGTCACGCCCAGATGCTGGTGGCCGAACGCATAGATCACGCGCGGCGAGCGGCTCGACGCGCCCACCACGGGCAGCGCGTCGGGCAGGCTCGGCCGGAAGCCGAGCCAGTCGCTGTCCGGTTCCGGCAGTCCGGGCAGCGCCTCCTGCGCGGAACGCGTCAGCAGGCGCAGCAGGTCCGCGTTCTTGCCCGCGCCGTTGGCCGCCAACTCGACGGTGCCCGCCGCGCGGATGCCGCCATCCATCGGCGTCATGTAGAAGCCGCGCTCGGCCCAGCCGCACGGGCGCGAAATTCGGTTAGCGGTGCCAGGAAAGCGCACGTGGTAGCCGCGCTCGACGCCCAGCGGTACCGCGTCGCCGCATTGGCGCGCGAGGCGCCCCGAAAATGCGCCCGCGCACACAATGGCCTGTTCTGCGTCATGCGCCTCGCCCGCCGTATCGATCAGTTTTACCGCGCCAGCCGCTGGCTCCAGCGTTTCGACGGCAACGCGCCGGTGCACGAGACCGCGCTGCGTCAACATCGCATGCAAGGCCTGCAGAAAACCGCGCGGATCGCTCAGAAACCAACTGCCCTTGAAGAGCGTGCCTTGACAGAAGAGCGGCGCGAGGCCGGGCTCCAGTTGTGCGATCTCGCTGCGCGCGAGCGTTTCGAACGCCACACCGAGCGAGCGCCGCAGCTCGAGCGCCGGCTGCGCGGCCTCGAACGACGCCGCGCTGGAATACAGGTAGAGGCATTCGCGTTCGCGCACGAAAGCCGCGAGCGTGTCGACGGCGAGCATTTCGCGGTAGCCTTCGAAGGCACGCGAGAGCAGTTGCGCAAGCGCGTTCACGCTGCCCGCGTAGCGGCGCGGCGTTGCGCTGAGCAGGAACCGCGTGAGCCACGGCGCGAGCTCCGGCACATCGCCCCAACGGATGCGCAGCGGGCTCGTCGACGAGAACAGAAAGCGCGGGATGTTGCGGAACACGTCCGGGTTGTTCACGGGAATGCACGCATAGTTCGCGAACGTGCCCGCGTTGCCGTAGGAAGCGCCCTCGCCCGGACCCAGCGGGTCGTACAGCGTCACGCTGTGCCCGTCGCGCATGAGCCAGTACGCGCACGACAACCCCACGAAACCCGCGCCGATGACAGCGACTTGCGCCATTACTTCTTCCAGTTGGTTGCGGGCTCACGGAAATCCTGCACGTGAGTCCTCTTGCGTGTGAGCAGGTAAGCCGCCGACACCACCGCCAGGCTCGCGAGGCTCGCCATGAGCTGGCCCGCGAGCGCGTGGTCGAAGCCCATCGCGCAGAGCACGCCGGCAATGGCCGCCACCACGGCCCACGAAAGCCAGGGAAAGAGCCACATCCTGAACGTGAGCCGTTCGGGCTCCGTTGCCTCCAGGCGCCTGCGAATCACGATCTGCGAAACCGCGATGGAGAAATACACGAACAGCATGACCGCGCCCGATGCACTGACGAGATACAGGAACACGCCCTGCGGCGAAACGATTGCCGCGACGATGGCCACGTAGCCGACGATACTGCTCGCGAGCACGGCGAGGCGCGGCACGCGGCTCTTCGAGAGCTTGAGCAGCGCGCGCGGGGCGTCGCGGCGCTCGGCGAGCCGGAACACGATGCGCGACGACACATAGAGCCCGGAGTTCAGCGCCGACAGCACGGCCACCAGGACGATTGCATTCATGATGTCCGCGGCGCCCGGAATATGCATGGTTTCGAGCGCCGCCACGAACGGCGAATAGCCCACCTTGATGCTCGCCCACGGCACGATGCACGCGATCACGAATAGCGAGCCGACATAGAACGTGATGACGCGCAGGATTACCGAGCGCGTCATCGACGCAACGTTGCGGCCCGGATCGTCGGATTCGGCGGCGGCAATGGTCGCGATCTCCGCACCGCCCACCGCGAAGATCACCGTGGGCACACCCGCGAAGATCGACATCGCGCCGAACGGCATGAAGCCGTGATTGCCGCTCAGATTGTTCACGGTCTGATGCCACGAGCTGAACCCCAACAGGTAGCTCGCGCCCACCACGATGAACACGATGATTGCCGCCACCTTGATCGACGCAAACCAGTACTCGAATTCTCCATATGATTTCACCGAGAGCAGATTCACTGCCGTCATGAGCGAAAGGAGCACGAGCCCGATCAGCCAGACCGGTGCGGGAATCCAGCGCTGCAGGATGCCCGCGCCCGCCACCGCCTCCACGGCAACCACGATCACCCAGAAGTACCAGTAGAGCCAGCCGTTCGTGAATCCGGCCCAGTCGCCGAGACCAATACGCGTGAACTCCGTGAACGAGCCGACGCCCGGATGCGCGAGCGCCATCTCGCCAAGCATGCGCATGACGAACAACACGACGATGCCCGCCAGCAGGTAGCTCAGGCAGGCAGCCGGTCCCATCGCGCTGATGGTGGCGCTGCTGCCGACGAAGAGCCCCGCGCCGATGATCCCGCCGAGCGAAATCATCGTGACGTGCCGCTTGCGCAGCGAATGACCAAGAGGTGTGGATGTTGCGCTTGGAGCGTGTGTGGGTTGCCGGGTTGCCACGAGCCTGTCCTCCTGTAATACAGTGCGTGTTGCGCCGAACTGCTAGCCGAACAAAATTGAATTCATACTCACACAATAATTTTTTGTGTGCAATCAAAAAGGCTTTGTGTGGAGACCAGGAAATTCCCTGGTGGATGAGGTTCCGGCTCGCAGCAAAGGCAGCTAAACTTCCGACATATATCGTATTATTCGATTATGGATACGGTGACGGTGCTGGCGATCCACCTCACAGCAGCAAGCCAACGTGAAAAGACGATCGAGTTTTGTATGGAGTTACTACTTGCATGAAAGCCGACGATTACCAGACAAAATCGGATGACGCTGTCCGGACAAAAGGTCGTCAAGCCACGTATCTGGAGGTCTCCCGCAATCTCGAGGAGCAGGTGCGCAGCGGTCAATACCCACCGGGCAGCCGCCTGCCGCCGCAGCGCGATCTGGCCGTGGAACTGGGCATCAATGTCTCCACCGTCTCGCGCGCGTATAAGGAGTTGCAGGCGCGCGGGCTGATCGTGGCGAGCAAGCGGCGCGGCTCGATCGTCACCGGCGGGGCCATGCCTGCTGTCGGCGCCGCGGCGCAGCGCGGCAGCCAAGCGAGCGGCGCTGATGCGAGCGGCGTGGTGGACCTCACCGTCAACCGGCCGGCGACCGGAGAATTTCTCGCGCAGCTCGCCCGCACGATGGCATCGATCTCGCGCGACCCGCGCTTTGCGGAAACCCAGGAATACCAGCCGCCGCAGGGCGCCGAATGGGCGCGCGCGGCTGGCGCGCAATGGATCGCCGCGCCCGGCTTCACGCCCTCGCCCGAGAATCTCGTCGTGACGAGCGGCGCGCAGCACGGCCTCTATGCGGTCCTGAGCAGCCTGATGGGACACGAAGGGGTGATCCTCTCCGACAAGCTGACTTACTACGGCCTCAAGGCGCTCGCTCCTGTGTTCCAGTTCGAGCTGGTCGGGGTCCCCAGCGACGCCGAAGGCCTGCTGCCCGACCAGCTCGAAGACGCGTGCCGCCGCATGCCGGTGAAGGCGATCTTCACCGTGCCGAACCTGCAGAACCCCAGCGTTGTCACGATGAGCCTGGAGCGGCGCCTCGCGCTCGTGGAGATCGCGCGTCGCCATCACGTCGCCATCATCGAGGACGACGTGTACGGGCCGTTGCTGCGCAAGCGCCTGCCGACCATCGCGAGCCTGTGCCCCGAACTGACCTTCCACGTGGCCTCCACTTCGAAGGTGCTCGCGCCGGGGCTGCGCATCGGCTATCTGCTCACACCGCCGCATGGTGCGCCACTCGCTGCCGAAGCCGTGCGTACGACGGCCTGGATGCCCGCGCCGCTCACCACCCTCGTCACCACGCGCTGGATCGAGGACGGCACCGCGCGCCTCATCCTCGAAGCGCAGCGTGCGGAGCTGCAGGCACGGCAGGAACTCGCGCTCGAGATCCTGCCGCGCGATCTGCTCAACAGCGACCCGGCGTGCATGTTCGTGTGGCTGCGCGTGCCGGCGCCGTGGCGTTCCGACGACTTCGCCGCCAACGCGCTCGCGCGCGGTGTAAACACCATGCCCGCCTCGGCGTTCGCGGTGGACCGCTCGACACTCGAGCACGGCGTGCGCATCAACCTCGCGTGCGCAACCTCGCGGGAGCAACTGGCGCGTGCGCTGAAGGTCCTCGCGCGCACGCTGCAGGACCGCCCGCGCGCCCTCTTTGGCACGATCTAGGCTGCCCCCGGATTTTCCCCAATGCGGTGGTGTTGATGCGCTCGCCTGTGGCGCGAGCCCATCGAGCCTGCGCATGACCATGCGCAATTTCTTCCGCTGCAAGTGCGGCCCACGCTGCCCGAATCGGTCATAACGTCCGCGATGTTAGGCAACGACGCTGGACACCGTCCGCGCGCTGGTGGACTTCGCATCCATCTGCATGACGTGCGCGCACATTCGGCTGGCAGGAAGCAAATCAGGTACTAGAATGCATTGGTGCAGTGATGCAAAGGCAGTCTGTTCGGCAAGAACGTTCGACAGTTTGATGTTTCGAGTTCGTCATTGGAGGCATGCTCATGACGTGCCTGAACGAAAAGATTGTCGGTGCAGCCTTTTTTATGCTGAGCGGTTATGCATTCGCTCAGAGCACCGGTGTGAACATTCCCGAAACCATGACGGTCGCCAATATCCCGTCAATGCCCCTGGAAGTGGTGCCGGCGCTGCCACCGGAACCCATGGCGTACCTCCACCGGTACGAAATGGAATATCAGACAAATCCGTCCAAACCGTTTTACGCGCAAGTCGAAAGCTTTTATAGCGCGCCGATGGCACAGGACAAATACCATTACGACTTCGTGAAATCCGCGCCTGTAAGCCGTTACGATGCGCAGCAGCAGGCTGCACGGCCAACCGCCGAATATCTGCAGATGGGCCCTTCCACAGCGGCGCAAATCTCGATTCTGCAGGTGCCGGACAGCACGCTGAACATCGGCGCCCAACCTCAGCGCAGGCTGTCGCTGACCGTCGACGAGTGGGTGTTTTCCGCCACCGCACGCGTCGCCATTCTTCATTCGCATAGCACAGGCGCAACGGTTACGGTTCGACGCGGTTTCTAAATCCGCGTATTGGATAAGGATTGCAGACTTCCTGTACGCCGACATTTCGCAACTTCGGCTTACCGGATGCGTATTCGCGCTAGCGCAGCGGCGACGACACCGCATAACGCACGAGGCTCGCCTCGCGCTGCATTTCGGCAATGCTCGCAGCCGAGCCCGGCCGCCGGTAGAAGTAGCCCTGCGCATAGCGAATGCCCAGGCGTTGCAGCATCTCGTGCTGCGCCTCGGTCTCGACACCCTCCGCAATGATCTCCATGTCGAAGTGGCTAGCCAGCGCCACGATCCCCTTGACCAGCTGATCGCCGCGCCGCTCGAGTTGTCGGACGAACTGCCCGTCGATCTTCACGTAGTCGAACGGAAAGCGCCCCAGCGTGTCGAGGTTGCTGTGGTGCGTGCCGAAGTCGTCGATGGCGAACTTTACGCCGCGGGTCCCTGGGCGATCAGACCTTCGTGCTTGCGGATCGACTTGTCGCCTTCCCTCACACCGACGGCCGCCGCGAGCAACAGCAGACTTGCGGCGCAGACGAAAATGACGATGGCGGCGAGCGTGGTCGTGAGGCCCGACAAACGGAACTTGCGAACTGGAGAGCACGTACCTGGTTTTGTCATGGGCACACCTGGCATGGATGACGTGCCCCGTTCCGGACATGATCCGGACATAGGCTCCCTGCACGTCAACCGCTTTTGTATGAACAGATGATACGTGCCGCCAACGTTTGCTCACATGCTGCCTTTCTGTTTGCGCGCGCCCGCATTTCAGGAACGGCGCATGCTCCAACGCAACCCGTGCTGAACCGCACCCTGACTGATGAATCATCCCAATACGACCGAGACGACTGACAAGCCGCCCATCATCGAAACCACGCTGCCCGCGCGCCTCGATCGCTTGCCGTGGGGCCGCTTTCATGTGCTCATCGTCGTGGCGCTGGGCGTCACCTGGCTGCTCGATGGTCTTGAAGTCACGCTGGCCGGTGCCGTGGCGAGTGCGCTAAAAACGAGCCCGGTGCTGCATCTCGACAACGCGCAGGTGGGCCTGGCGGGCAGCGCGTACATTGCGGGCGCGGTGTGCGGCGCGCTCGGCTTCGGCTGGCTCACCGACCGGCTGGGCCGCCGCAAGCTCTTCTTCATCACGCTCGCCGTTTATCTGCTGGCCACCGCCGCGACGGCGTTCTCGTGGAGCTTCGCGAGCTTCGTGGCGTTTCGCGCGATCACTGGCGCGGGCATCGGCGGCGAGTACGCAGCCATCAATTCGACGATCCAGGAGTTCACACCCGCGCGCGTGCGCGGCTGGACCGACCTCAGCATCAACGGCACGTTCTGGGTGGGCGCGGCGATCGGCGCTGCCGGCTCGGTCGTGCTCCTCGACCCGCACCTGCTGCCCGCGGACTGGGGCTGGCGCGTGTGCTTTTTCATCGGGGCGGTACTCGCGCTCATCATCTTGCCCATGCGCCGCTGGATTCCGGAAAGCCCGCGATGGCTGCTCACGCACGGCGACCACGACGAGGCGAAACGCATCGTCGAGGGCATCGAAACGCGCTTTCGCGATGCGGGCCATACGCTGGAAGACACGCCTGACGACCCGCTGCGTCTGCATGCGCGCAGCCATACACCGCTGAGCGCGGTGTTTCATGCCATATTCGTGCGTCATCGCCGTCGCGCGCTGGTGGGACTTTCGCTCATGACCGCGCAGGCCTTCTTCTACAACGCGATTTTCTTCACCTACGCGCTCGTGCTCACCGAGTTCTATCACGTGCCGGGCGGCGACGTGGGCCTCTATCTGCTGCCGTTCGCGCTCGGCAACTTCCTCGGGCCGATCGTGCTGGGGCGCCTCTTCGACGTGATTGGCCGGCGCACGATGATCGCCGCGACCTATGCGCTCTCGGGCGTGCTGCTCACGGCGAGCGGCTGGTTGTTCGAGCAAGGCATGCTCACCGCGACGATGCAAACCGGCGCGTGGATGGTGATTTTCTTTTTCGCCTCGGCCGCGGCGAGTTCCGCGTATCTGACTGTAAGCGAGTCATTTCCGCTGGAGATTCGGGCGCTCGCCATCGCCGTGTTCTATGCGTTCGGCACGGCGCTGGGCGGCATCATCGGCCCGGCGTTCTTCGGACGACTGATCGATACGCACCAGCGCAGCGAAGTGTTCACGGGCTATGTGGTGGGGTCGGCGCTTATGATCGCGGCTGCGCTCGTAGCCGCGATCTGGGGCGTGGACGCGGAGCGCAAGTCGCTCGAACATGTGGCCGCGCCGCTTTCGTCTGTCGGCGAGGAGTAGGTTCGCTCCGTTATATCGAACTACACCCGGCTATCCCTGATCTCACTGTGAGGCTTTCCGGGACGAGTCGTCTGCGGCGAGCAGAAGCTGGTCGACGAGTTCGAGCTTCAGCGGCTTATCGGCATCGAGCTTCGTTTTCTCGATCACGTATTTCCAGCCGTTGCCACTACCCGGGTTCCTGTAGAGCGCGACGATGGCCACGTACTTGGTGTCGGCTTTCATCGGCTGCGAGAGACTCGCCGACGCCCCCGGGTTCAACGCAGCGGCCATGCTGTCCTGCAGGTCCTGCGCGAGTACCGTGCGGTCGTTTTTCAGGAGATCGTCATACGATGCGCCATCGAACAGCTTGCGATCCCTGAGCTGGTAGATGCGTACCGCGACCGAAGTCGGCCGGCCGGCATCGTCCGGATTTAGAGCCTCGCGTGCGGACAGATCGACGTTGAGTACCTTGACCTGTTTGTAAAACACGGCGTGCCAGGCATTCGACGACGTGTCGGAAACGGCCTGCCAGGCGCCGCAGGCCGACAGTAGAAAGGCAGATGCAGCAGTGGCAATGGCCAGGCGGATAAACATCGTGGTTCCCCGGTTATGTGCGTTTCGGAATCAGGTAGGGATTGGGCGCCGGTGTGGGGAAGGCCTCGGTCACACCGAGCGGAATGGTAATCGTGCGCTCTTCCACGGCAGGCAGCACCGTGGTCCAGCCAAGCCGCGGCGCAGGTCCGGCCGATACCGTGTTGATCGTGCCAATCGTCGGCAAAGGCGCGATCCGCGACGACACCTGCATGCGCAGATGAACGTCGGCTTTCACGCCCACGTAAAGGCGTACGAATGCCAGCAGTTCTCGGTTCAGCCACGCCCCCGGCAAGAGGTCGTGTGCCTGTTGCGCGTTGGCGGGACGCAGCGTCACCCGAACGGCTCGACCACGCCAGGCCAGCCGCCTGCCCAGCACATACCCCCCGCCCAGACCGCGCTGAGCGCCGTTCTCCGATTCCTGCGCCTGAGGGCGTGAGCCCAGCGGCCTCGGTAGACCGGGGCGGGTAACCGCCGGGAAAAACTCGTCGGCGCGCACTTCCACGCCCGGCACGGCCAGCGCAATCACTCCCGCGAGGCCCTCTGGCGTGCGGGTCTTGAGACATAGCAGCCCCAGCAGCGCCAGCAAGCGGCAATCAGGCAGCCCCGCGCGCCCGGGTTTGTCGCCCCAGCCAAATCCGACCAGGCCCAGCAGGTTGCGTGAATGGGCGTCGGTCCCGCCCGGCCGGAAGCTCTCCGGATAGCGGTACTTCTTCCATGCGCGGTACAGCATCGTGACGAAGCGGTGATCGAACCGGTCGAGAAACGACTCGACCGCCTCATGCCCCTCCTCGCGCAAGACGATGTCGTCGATCATGTGCGGAGGTACCGCCGCATCGACGCCGTACAGACCCATGAAGGTCGTGCGCACGGTGGGCCGCACCGACCGCGCAGTTTCATCTGCCGCGTCGCCGAAGTCGACCGCGGCGACTTCGCCCGCAGGAAATCCGACGCGCGGCCACGACCCGAAGCGCACGGCTTCATGCTCGGGCGTATCGCGCGTGCCCAGGCCCGGTCGATCCGGCGCGCTTACCTCGAGCAGGCGGCACAACTGCATGAAGTTCATCCGGGGCGCGCGGGCCAGCAGCGATGCAACCAGGGGCTCAAAATTGGGAAAATCCTCTGGCTTCATAGCGGGGAACGTTCTGCCTTGCTGCGCGGCCACACCGTGCGGGTCTGCGATGGCAGGCTTACGATCGAAAGTTTCGTGAACAGGTTGATTTCCGCGTATAGCGCGAAGAACCGGTGCAGCAGTTCGCCGAACAGCATCACGTCGCCCTCACCCGCGAACGCATGTGAATCGAGCGTGACCTCGATCAGCACGCCACGCTCGACCGAGCCGCCCGAGACCTCCTCGAGCAGTTCCTCCGAAACCCAGAGGATGCCGTTAAGGCGTCGCCGGTTCAGCTCGTCATCGGTCCAGTCGTAGAGGCCGAGCGCGCCGCGCAGCACCTCCGCGTCCATCAGCGACAGGAAGTTGGGCGCCAGATGCGACAAAACCCGCCACTGGAACCGGTCATCCGTCGGGGGATAGAGCGGGAGCGTGGGCGCAACCAGGTTGCGCACGCCCGCGACGTTCGGCGTGCTCGCGGCGAGTTCGCTGAGGCTCGCCTCGCGCAGCCCCTTGCGCGGCAGCATCCCGTTGGTGCCGGTCACGCGCAGCGAGAGGCTTTCCTCCGGCAGCGTCTCCATCGTCTCCCAGGCGTGTCCACCCAGGACGACCCACGTCTCATGTAGTCCCGATATGCCGGGACGCACGCGCGCGTGGAAATACCGCTCCGGCGCCTCGTGACGCAGCATGCCGCCGCGATGCCGGAACGTGGCAAACGGGACGTATTCGTAGCGCTCTGCCGTCACATGGTCGAAGGACTCGATCGCATCGACCGCATACGTTTCGACGTGTTCACCCTGATGGCCCGCCGGCACGACACGGTATTCCGTCTCGTGGTGGTTGATCTCGATGGGCTCGGCGTCGAGTTCGAAGAGATTGATGACTGGCGAGCAAAACAGTCGCACGTTGTCACGGCTGAAACGCTGGTCAGACGGGTAGGACTCCTTGAGGATGAATTCCAGCTCGAAGCGGGTTGTTCCCCCGCGCAACCTGGCCACGTCGAGCCCACACAGGTCGACGAAAAGGAACTTTTCCCTGAAAGAAAAATATTCGAGCAGGAGCTGGTATCTCTACAAGGCGGTGACGAGCGGCCAGACGCTCAAGTCGGCCGAGATCAAGTGGTACAAGATCGACGACGCCGGCAAGGAGAAGGAATACTTCAACACTAAGCTCGAGAACGTGAAGGTCGTGGCGGTCCGTCCGAGGATGCTCGACATCAAGATCCCCGACTACGAAAAACACAACCATCTCGAGGAAGTCGAGTTGCGTTACGAGACCATCACGTGGTCCTATAAGGACGGCAATATCATCCACAAGGACACCTGGAACGAGCGCTCCTGAGCCCTGCTTCCTGACGATGGTCCGGGGACCGTCTCCGCATGACGGCTCTCTCTTGCCAGTCCGCGCACGCGGACTGGTGTTTGTTGCTGCACCGGACGGCCACTTCGAGTGGCCGCCCTCTTTCTCCCCTGCGCCCGCACAGGCAGCCACGACATGACCCTGTACAACGACCGAAGCACACATTCCCGCGATATCAGCCAACTCCTGCGCGGGCTCAATCCCCATTGCGCGGCGGCGCTCGAGGCAGCAGCCAGTCTGTGCCAGACACGGCTTGCGGATGAAATCACGGTCGAGCACTGGCTACTCAAACTGCTAGAAGCCGGCGACGGTGATATCCCCGCTATCCTGGACCACTACGATCTGGACGTGGATCCCATATGGAACGCGTTGCTCGGCGCCATCGAGCACACCCCGCGCAACTTGCGCGGCCGGCCGGGCCTCTCCCCGCAACTGGCGGCCGTCCTGCAGGACGCCTGGTCCCATGCGCTCAACCTCGCCGATGCACATGAGACGACGATCCGCTCGGGGCATGTTCTGCAAGCCATCGTCGAGGCGCCACACGTGCTGCGTACACGCGCCACGTGGCCGCTGCTGTCCGTGAGCGGCGCGCAGATCCAGCGTCTGCTGCCTCGTCTGGGGGCCCGTACGAGCGAAACCCCGCCCGAACGCCCAGAACCGGAAGCGGCCGCTGTCAACGCGGCGACAGCGGCGGACAGCACAGATCTTGCGCGACCGGCGAACGCAACGCCGGCGATCGTACGCCGCGTCGACGGTGATGCACTCGCGCGCTTTGCGATCGACATCACCGGCAAGGCGCGCGACGGCCAGATCGATCCGGTCTTTGGCCGCGATCGCGAGATCCAGCAGATGGTCGACGTCCTCGCGCGCCGACGCAAGAACAACCCCATCCTCGTAGGGGAGCCGGGCGTGGGAAAAACAGCGCTCGTCGAGGGCCTCGCGCTTCGTGTGGCTGAAGGCACGGTGCCCAACGTTATCCGCGATGTGCGTATTCTCACGCTCGACCTTGGCCTGCTCCAGGCGGGCGCAGGCGTGAAAGGCGAATTCGAGCAACGCCTGAAAAATGTGATCGACGAGGTGCAGGCATCCAGCGTGCCGATCCTGCTCTTCATCGACGAGGCGCATACGCTCATCGGCGCAGGCAATGCGGCCGGCGGCGCCGATGCGGCGAACCTGCTCAAACCCGCGCTCGCGCGCGGCGAATTGCGCACGATCGCGGCAACGACCTGGTCGGAATACAAGGAATATTTCGAGCGCGACGCCGCGCTCGAGCGGCGCTTCCAGATGATCAAGGTGGAGGAGCCAGATGACAATGCTGCTTGCCTGATGCTGCGCGGGCTCAAGAGTCGTTATGCGCAATACCACAACGTGCACATTCGCGATGAAGCCCTCGTGGCCGCTGTCAAGCTCTCGCGCCGTTACATCCCTGCCAGGCAGTTGCCGGACAAGGCTGTCGACCTGATTGACACTGCTGCAGCGCGGGTAAGGATGGGTCTCGAATCGCCCCCGGCCGACCTGCAGCGCGCACGCGCGGCCGTCTCCGCGCTTGAACTGGAACGCGCGATGTTGGAAGACGACGCCCGGGCGGGCATGCCGGAGATGAAGATGCGGCAGGCGGAACTTTGTGCGGCACTCCTCGTGGCGCAGGCCGGGCTTGACGCGATGCAGCAGCGTTATGAGCGGGAACTTGCGTTCGTGCATAAACTGCATGAACAGCGGGATGCTGCATCGGGTGGCCAGCCCGACTCCCTCGCGCAGGCCCAGCAGGCGCTCCAATGTGTCCAGGGCAAGACACCCCTGATTTTCGCGGACGTAGACGCGCAGGCAGTGGCGCGCGTGGTCGCCGAATGGACCGGCGTGCCGGTTGGGAATCTCGTCGAGGACGAACTGCAGAGCCTTCTCGCGCTCGAGGCGCAGCTCGCGAAACGGGTTGTCGCCCAGGACGACGCGCTCGTAGCGCTCGCGGAAAGCCTGCGCACCGCCAAGGTCGGATTGAAGAACGAGCACGCACCGCTCGGCGTGTTTTTGCTCGCCGGTCCCTCCGGTGTGGGCAAGACTGAGACGGCCCTCGCATTGGCCGACCTGCTGTTCGGCGGCGAGGCGGCGCTCACCACGATCAACATGTCAGAGTACCAGGAAGCCCATACGGTTTCGCAGCTCAAAGGCTCGCCGCCGGGCTATGTCGGTTATGGCCGCGGCGGCGTGCTCACGGAGGCGGTGCGACAACGCCCGTACAGCATCGTGCTGCTCGACGAAATCGAAAAAGCCCATCGCGACGTACTGGACTTGTTCTACCAGGTATTCGATCGAGGCGCGATGCGCGACGCAGAGGGGCGCGAAATTGATTTTCGCAACTGCGTGATCCTGATGACCTCCAACCTCGGCAGTGCGCAGATCGACGAATTCACTGCCGACAATCCCGCCAGCGCGCAGCCCGCGCTACTCGAGGCCATCCACCCACAGCTCGTCGCGCACTTCCAGCCGGCGCTGCTCGCGCGTTTCCAGACGCTGGTATACAAGCCCCTCGACGCAATAGCACTCGGCGCCATCGTGCGCCAGAAGCTCGACAAGGTGGCTGGACGCCTGAAACGTCAGCACGGTGTCGAACTGGTTTGCGACGATTCCCTGATTGCGGCCATGGCCGAGCTTTGCCTTGCCCGTGAATCCGGCGCACGCAACGTGGATGCATTCCTGAACCAGCGCGTGCTCCCGACTGTGTCGCGTGAGTTGCTCACCCGCATGGCGAGCGGCACGACGCCGGCGAAGATTGTCCTGTCGAGTTCGGCTGAAGGCAGTCTCACGATTGATTTCGTGGATCAGGCTGAGCCGGTCGCGGTCATGACCGAAACAACATCCGCGTAAAGGAGGCCTCGCCATGCCGACAGGCCCGTCCCTCTACGACATGCTGCTTGGCCACATCAACGGCGAGGCACTCGACAACCACGATGAGAACACGCTCGAAATCTTGAGCGTTCAGGCAAACATCGGGCGAATCCTGAATACGCGGGCGGGTGCGCTCAAGCACGTACCAGACTTTGGTTTGCCGGACCTGACCGACGTCTACCAGAACCTGCCTGCGTCAGTCCACGATTTGCGCAACCAGATGGAAAACACGCTGCTCAAGTTCGAGCCGCGTCTGCGTTCGATCGACATCGAGATCAGCGACAAGCCCGATCCGGGGCTCCTCGTGAGCTTCACAATGGTCTGCCATCTGAGGAAGGCCGGGCTGGTCCGGTTCGGAACGTATTTCGAGCCGCCCGGGCGCATGCGTGTCGAGCGGCTCGTCAATCGCGAGCGTGAGCGATAGCGCGTTTCCGATCCTTCTTATGCGACGGCGCCTGGAATCCGAAGTGGTGTTCGACGCGCGTCTATTCGACCACCATCCGCGTTCGGCAGCGCTCGCGCCCTCGCGGATCGAAGCCCGCGCGACGCACTTCAGCCGACTACATCGACCGGCGCGCGCCCTGATCAGCTAAGATACGGCTCCGCGAAAGCCATTTATCGAACCAACGGAGTGTTTCAGTGATCCAGGCAATTCAACCGGGCGCCGTCTTCAAGGACAATCTCGCACTGCTGCCGGGCATCGACGGCATCGAGCGCATCGATCTCGTGGACGCTCAGGGCAACGTCGCCGCGAGCATCGAAAACAAACCCGGCAAGCAGGGCTCGCTCGCGGTCTACCACTATCTGCGCGAAGCCTTCGGCACGCTCGACTCCAACGCGGCCGAGCATGGCCTCGCCGTGTTCGCCGAGCACACCGTCGACGCACGCAATCGTCCGGGGGCGCACCCGAACGTCGATCGTCTGCTCGAAATCGCAGCAGGCGGCCCGACGCTGCGCATCGACGTGATCGCCGCAGCCTGAGCGTTGCCTTCGCAGGCGTGCCAGCCGGCACGCCTCCTTCCGTGGCGACTCAAGCCGAAAGCTCTTCGAGCCGCACGCCATTCGTGCGCGGCCCAAATCCGCCGATGGAAATCATCACCGCGAGCATGCACACGGTGATGCCGGCGAACACACCGCTCACGCCAAAATCGCGCAACAACGCGGCGATGATGAAACCCGACATCATCGCGCCGACGCGGCTCGCGGAATAGACAATGCCGTTGGCACTGCAGCGGACCGCCGTGGGGAAAAGCTCTGCCTGGTAAGCGTGATAGCACACGGAAATGGTCTGCCCCGCAAGACTGATCAGGACACCGAGCGAAATCAGCGCGAGCGGCCCGCGCGCCTGCGCGAACAGCAAGCCGAACACGATCACCGCGAACGCCGAGCCGACGATGAGCCACTTACGCTCGATGCGATCGGCCACGAGCATCGCGAGCAGCGGCCCGCACGGCAGTGCAATGGCAATTACGACCGCATAGAACAGGCTCTTCGTGACGGTCACGCCCTGCCCGATCAGGAGCGTGGGGACCCAGTTCGCGAAGCCGTAGTAGCCCACGGCCTGGCAGAGGTTGAACGCGATCAGCATGATGAGGCGCGCGCGGTAGGGCGGCTTCCAGAGTTCCGCGAGCGAAGCGCGCCGGTGCGCGGGCAGCACGAGCGTGGGCGAAGGCTCGGGCAAGGGCTTGCCGCTTTCAATCACCGCGCGTTGCTCCATCTGCGAGATCACGCGTTCGGCCGCCTCGGTTTGACCATGCGTGACGAGCCAACGCGGGCTTTCCGGCACGGCGCGGCGCACGAACCAGACGATCGCCGCACCGAGCGAGCCGGCGAGCACGACCCAGCGCCAGCCGTCGAGACCGAGCGGCGCCTGCGGCACGAGCCACCACGACAGCAGCGCCGAAATGGGCGCCGCCGCAAACATGATCGCCTGATTCAGCGCCATGGCGCGGCCGCGCATCTGCTGCGGGACCATCTCCGTGACATAGCTGTCGATGGTGACGATCTCGATGCCCACGCCGATGCCGGTGATGAAGCGCCACAGGATCAGCCCCTGCGAGGTATGCTGAAACGCCATCGCCACCGAGCCCACCGAATACCAGAGCAGCGAGAACGTAAAGACGCTTCGTCGTCCGAATCGATCGGGGAGCCAGCCGAAGCAGAATGTGCCGATGAAAAGACCCGCGAAAGTCGCGGCCACGAAGGCCCCGATGCCGTTGAAGCCGAAAAATGCGTGCGTGGTGGTCTGCAGCATGCCGCTTTTCGCCATGCCCGGCGCGATATAGCCCGTGAAAATGAGATCGTAGACCTCGAAGAAGCCGCCCAGCGAGATCAACATGACCAGCATCCAGAGCTGGCGCGTGGCGGGCAGGCGGTCTAGCCGAGCGGAAAGCGCTGCCGCCGCGCGATTGCCTACGGGTGGGGCCGTGACGGCGTCGAGCGGCGCGTCCGCGCCGAGGGTTCGTTGCATGCTTGTCTCCGTGACGACGCCTCGCCGGGCGTCATTCTTGTGAACGCGGGGGCCGCGATCGCGCGGCGCGTGCGAGCGTCTGCCGGCTCGTGGCACGCGCAACCGTACGGCAGACCGGCGGGGGAACCGCGAAACTGCTGCTGCTTCGTCTGCCGCTGGCTCAGGGCGCTGCGTGTGACTTCAGGCCCGCGAGCACCTCTTCGGTATGCTCGCCCACCTTTGCCAGCGGCTGACGCACGCCGGGACGGCGGCCGCCCATCATGAGCGGCAGCAGCACGACTTCGGTCGTGCCGCCGTCGTCGGTCTGCATCGGCACGAGCCCGCCGCTCGCCTTGAGGTGCGGGTCGTCGAGCAACTGGTCGGGGCGCACGATCGGCGCATACGGAATGCCGGCCGCTTCGAGACGCGGCATGAGTTCGCCCACCTGCTGCGTGGCGAGCACGGCGCCGAGGCGTTCGAGCAACTCGGGCCGCACGGCCACGCGCAGGGCGTTGTTCGCGAAGTGCGGCTCGTCGGCGAGCTGCGGGCAGCCAATCACGTCGCACAGCGCCACGAACTGCTTGTCGCTCACCGCGCCGATGAAGAGCTGTTCGCCTTCGGCAAGCGTGAACACGTCGTACACGCTCCAGGCCGACACGCGCGAAGGCATGGGCGGCGGCGCTTCGTGCGTCATGGCGTACTGCTGCATGTGCTGCGCGCTCAGGAACACGCAGTTCTCGAACAACGCGGTCTGCACTTCCTGGCCGCGCCCGGTCGCGTCGCGCTCGCGCAGCGCGGCCAGCACGCCGATCGCGCCGAACATGCCGCCCATGATGTCGTTGACCGACGTTCCTGCGCGCAGCGGCCGCCCCGCAGGCCCGGTCATGTACGAGAGGCCGCCCATCATCTGCACGACTTCGTCGAGCGCGAGACGCTTTTCATAGGGGCCCGGCAAAAAGCCCTTGTGCGAGACGTAGATGAGGCGCGGATACTGCTGCGAGAGCGTGGCGTGATCGAGGCCGAGCTTTTCCATGAGGCCGGGCCGGAAGTTTTCCAGCATCACATCGCACTCGCCGATCAGCTCGAGGGCGGCGGCACGGCCCGACTCGGTGTTGATATCGAGCACCACGCTCTTCTTGTTGCGATTGAACGAGCGGAAAAAGCCGATTCCGAGGCCCGGCAAGTTGCGCGTCTTGTCGCCGCCGGGCGGTTCGATCTTGATGACTTCGGCGCCCAGGTCCGCGAGGATCATCCCGCAGGTGGGGCCCATGACCATGTGCGTGAATTCGATGACGCGCACGCCTTCGAGCGGCAAACGGTTTTGCTTGTTCATAAGGATCTCAAACTAGTCAGGCGTGATGCACGATTGCGCCAAAGGTCTTCGGCAGGCCGGCGCGCCAGAGCGTGCCGTGCAGCGTTTCGCCCTCCAGCCACTGGGCCACGCGCGCGCGCAGCGCCAGCAGCCGTTCGATGTCGATGCCGGTATCGATGCCCATGTCGGCAAGCATGAACGCGAGGTCTTCGCTCGATGCGTTGCCGCTCGCGCCCGGCGCATGCGGACAGCCGCCGATGCCGCCGAGCGTGGCGTCGAAGCGCGTGACGCCTGCCTCCAGCGCCGCATAGACGTTGGCGAGCGCGAGGCCGCGCGTGTCGTGAAAGTGCGCGCAGCACAGTCGCTCGCCCGCGATCTCGCGCGCGGCTTCGAAGAGTTCCCGCACGGCGGCGGGGTTTGCGTAGCCCACGGTATCGGCGAGGCTCACGCGGTCCGCGCCCGCATCGAGCAGCGCCTGCATGCAGCGCAGCACCTCGGCGGGCTCGACGCGCCCTTGCAGCGTGCAGCCGAACGCCGTGCCGATGCCACCTTCGATCAGCGTCTTTGCGCCGCTCGCGTCGCGCGCGGCGCGCATGCGCGCCACTTCGGCCACCACTTCACCGGGCGTCTTGCGCAGGTTCGCGAGGCTATGCGCCTCACTCGCGGAAAGGGGCACGAGCATCAGGTCCGCTTGCGCTTCCAGCGCGCGCTCGGCGCCCTTCAGGTTCGGCACGAGCACCGAGACGAAGAGGTCCGGCAGCGTCTTTGCGTAGGCGACGAGTTCCGCCGTATCCGCGAGTTGCGGCAGCAGGCGTGCCGGCACGAATGAGCCCACTTCGATCTCGCGCTGACCGGCTTCGTGCGCGGCGCGGATCCATTCGATCTTGTGTTCGGTAGGCAGCACCGTCTGGATGCTCTGCAGGCCATCGCGCAGGCCGACTTCTCGTATCACGGCACGAGTCCGGGCCCACTGAGGTAATGGGGGCATGTTGGTGTCTCCGTTTTTGTCTCCAGCGATGTGCTAACTTTAGGCATTCCGCAAAATACATAAAGCGGTATTTTGGAAGCTTCAAGATTCCAATACGGAAACTCATAAAAGCCCGTCAGGAGACACAGTGCACGACATCGACCTCAAGACCCTGCGCCTTCTCGTGAGCGTGTGCGAGCACGGCAACATGGGGCGCGCGGCGCGCGAGGAGCACATCGAGCCCTCCGCCATCAGCAAGCGCATCGCCCAGCTCGAAAGCGATTTCGGCGTGCCGCTGCTTACGCGCTCGCGCCGCGGCGTGCAGCCCACCGCGGCGGGTCTCGCGCTGCTCGAGCATGCGCGCAGCGTGATCTTTACGCTCGAACGCGCGGCCAGCGACGTCGCCGCCCTCGGGAGCGGGCTCTCGGGCAGCGTGAGCGTGTGCGCCTCGGCCTCCGCGATCGCCGAGGCGCTGCTCGACGATCTCGCGTCGTTCATGCGCTTGCCGGCCTACAAGAACATCCGCGTGAATGTGGAAGAACGCACCTCGCGCGAACTCGTGGAGCGCGTGCGCGACGGCGCGGCCTCGCTAGGCGTGTGCTGGGACAACGTGGACCTCGGGGGACTGCAATCGCGCCCTTGGCGCGAAGACCGGCTTGTGCTCGCCGTCCATCCCGAACACCCGCTCGCGAAACGCCGCACCATCGCCTTTGCGGAAACGCTCGATTACGAGCACGTGGGCCTGCCGACCTCCACGGCCGTGCATACGATGCTGCGGCAGTCGGCGGCGCGCAGCGGACGCACGGTCGCCTATCGCGCGGTGGTCTCGACGCTCGACGCGGCGTTTCGCGTGGTGGCCGCCAATCTCGGCATCAGCGTCGTGCCCCAGGAGGTGAGCAACACCTACCGGCGCATCATGGACGTGCACACCATCCCCCTCACCGACGTCTGGGCGCGGCGGCGTTTCATCGTCTGCTTCCGTGCGTTCGACACGCTCCAGCCGGCGGCGCAGCGCATGGTCGAACATCTCGTGGAGCGCGCGGGGCAGAAGAAGCGCGGCGCGAAAGGCAAAGCCTGATCGCGCGCCTCAAACCACCGTCAAGCCGCCGCTTTCTTCGCGCGTTTGCGCGTGGGCTCGCGATCGGCCGCTTTCATCTGCGTAATCAAACCGTCGTGGTGCTCGCGCAGCACCTCGACGAATTCGGCCACGAGACGCTCGCGCGGCCGGTTCGGCGGAAACAGCAAGTATGTGGGGAACAGCACCGCCGGCGAGAACGGCCGAATCGCAATGTCCGGCCCCGCGAAATCGCGCGCGACAATGGGATGCGCGAGCGTCACGCCCATGCCGCAGCGGACCATCTCACAGCAGATCGCCGTGTACTGCGCCTCGATGGCGAGTACGCGCTCCACGCCCGCACGCTGGAAGACTTCGTCCATTTGCGTGCGCGTGCCGTCGCCGTGGCACAGCGAAATGAACGATTCTCCTTCGAGATCGGCGGGCCGGATCATGGCCTTTTTCGCGAGCGCATGCGTGGCCGGCATCACGCAGACGGCCGCGACCTTCGAAAGCATTTCGACCTCGCAGTTCGACGCTTCGCTGATGTACACCGCCACACCCAGATCGCAGAACTGCGAGCCGGTCCAGTGATTCACTGTGCCCGATGTATTCACGTGCAGCGAAACGGTCACGCCAGGATAGAGGCGGCGGAACTTGTCGATCGCGTGCGGCACGAGCGTGAGCCCCGCGGAAGGCATGGCGGCGATGCGCAAACGCCCGCTGCCGAGATTGCGGATTTGCGCGGCGGCGGTGCTGAGTCCTTGCAGACCCACATACGCGCGCTCGACTTCGCGAAAGAACGCATTGCCCTCGCTCGTCGGAATGAGGCGGATGCCTACGCGCTGAAACAGCGTGAGGCCGGTCTCGCGCTCCAGTTGCCCGATCAGGCGGCTCACGTTGGGCTGCGATGTGTATAGCGCCTTCGCGGCGGCCGTCATCGAGCCCGACACCATCACCGCGCGAAACGCCTCGACGTGCTTCAGATTCAAGGTGGCTTCTCCTGGGCTTAACCCTGATTCATACGCCAGGGCCTAACCCTGGTCCATATCATCCCCGTATAGGTTGGCATTTTATTCGTATTGGACGATATGGCCAGCGCGGCACAGACTGCGATGCATCGGCGCACTGTCCGGTCCGCCGTTCCCCACACTCGAATGGAGATCGTCGTCATGAAAGCCGCGATGCGCCGTCGTTCAACCTTCCGCCACAAAACCACATTCGTCGCACTCGCCGTCGCCGGCACGCTCGCCGCGGCCTCGCTCGCCCAGGCCGAAACCACTCTGTACGTCGCCAACGTCGGCGGCTCCAACGAGCAGCTCTATCGTCAGAAGATCATCCCGGCGTTCGAAAAGGCGCATGACGTCAAGATCGTGTACGTGGCGGGCAATTCGAGCGACACACTCGCCAAGCTCCAGGCGCAAAAGGGCCACGAGCAGATCAACGTCGCCGTGATGGACGACGGCCCGATGTATCAGGCGATGCAACTCGGCCTGTGCGGCAAGCTCGACGACGCCCCGGTCATGAAGGACCTCTATCCGCTCGCACACATCGGCCCGACCGCCGTGGGCGTGGGCATGGTGGCGACCGGCATCGGCTATAACGAACAGGCGTTCAAAAAGCTCGGTCTGCCCGCGCCCAATTCGTGGAAGTCGCTCGAAGACGCACGCGTGAAAGGCAAGCTCGGCGTGCCGCCCATCACCAACACCTACGGCCTGCATACGCTCGTGATGCTCGCGCGCCTGAACGGCGGCGGCGAGAAGGACATCGACCCCGGCTTCAAGGCCCTGACGAAGCAGGTCGCGCCCAACGTGCTTTCGTGGGCGCCCACGCCCGGCGAAATGGACGGCCTCATGCAATCCGGCGACGTGATCATCGCGCCTTACGGCAGCGGCCGCGCGGTGGCGCTGCAAAACACCGGCTTCCCGCTCAAGTTCATCTACCCGAAGGAAGGCGGCGTGGCGCTGCAGGTGGCCGCGTGCTCCATTGCGCAGAACGCACAGCAGCAGCTCTCGCAGCAGTTCATCCAGTTTCTGCTGAGCCCGGAAGTGCAGGCGCAGCAGGCAGCCGACATCGGCCTCGGGCCCGTCAACAAGACCGTCAAGCTCACGCCGGAAGTGGCCGCGCGCGTGCCTTACGGTCCTGACCAGATCGCGAAGCTCACGGCGATGGACTGGACCACCATCAACGAGCATCGCACCGAGTGGACCGAGCGCTGGAACCGTTCGGTCGAGCGCTGATGCGCGCGCTCCCAGCCCCGCACCCAACGCACAGCGAGGACCGACGCTCATGAGCTTCCTCACCCTGCAAGGCATCTCGAAGCGCTACGGCGACTTCACGGCGATCGAGCAGATCGACCTCACGGTCGCGCGCGGCGAGTTTCTCTCGTTGCTCGGTCCCTCGGGTTGCGGCAAGACGACCACACTGCAGATGATCGCGGGTTTCGTCACGCCGAGCACGGGCCGCATCACGCTCGATGGCCGCGACATCACCCACGAACGGCCGGAGAAACGCGGCATTGGCGTGGTGTTTCAAAGCTATGCGCTGTTTCCGCATATGACGGTGGCCGGTAACGTGGGCTTCGGTCTGGAGATGCGCAAGATGAAGCGCGCGCAACGCGCGGAGCGTATTGCCGAGGCGCTGGAACTCGTGCGTTTGCGCGGGCTCGACGCGCGCTACCCGAAGGAGCTTTCGGGCGGCCAGCGCCAGCGCGTGGCGATCGCCCGCGCACTGGCCATGCAGCCCGAACTCTTGCTGCTCGACGAGCCGATGTCGAACCTCGACGCCAAGCTGCGCGAAGAGATGCATATCGAACTGCGCGCTATCCAGAAACGCCTTGGCATCACGACCCTGCTCGTCACGCACGACCAGGTGGAAGCGATGACGATGAGCGACCGCATCGCCGTCATGCACCGCGGCACGATCGCGCAGCTGAGCACGCCGTTCGACGCTTACGAGCGGCCGGCCACGCCCTTCGCCTCAACCTTCCTTGGCCGCACCAATACGCTCGCGGGCGAAGTGCTGCGCCGCAATCCGCGTTGCGCCGAGGTCGAAGTCGCCGGGACGATGCTGCACGTGCCGCACGAAGGCCGCGAGGTGGCGGGCGCCGTGAACGTCTACATCCGCCCTGAAAAAGTGCATCTGGCCAACGGCGACGCGCGTCTCACGGGGCGCGTGACGACGCGCGTGTTCGTGGGCAATCAATGGCTGCTCGCCGTGGAAACCCCGCTCGGCAAGCTCCACGTCGCACAGCCCAACCACGGCGCACCGCCGCCCGAGGAAGGCCACGAAGTGGGACTCGCCTGGACCGACGACGATCTGCGCGTGCTCACGCGGGAGGGCGCTCATGGCAACGCTTGACGATTCGCGCGCGGGCGCGGCTCCGTGGCTGCTCTCTGCGCCGGCGCTGCTGCTTTTTCTCGCGCTGCTGCTGGTGCCGCTTCTGCTCACCTTCGTGCTCTCGTTTCATGTTTTCAGCGACATCGCGGGTGTGCAACGCGGCTGGACCGTCACCAATTACCTGGAGGTCCTGAGCGATCCCTACTACGGCGAAATCTTCCTGCGCACTGCCGGACTCGCATTCGCCGTCACGCTGCTTTCCGTCGTGCTGGGTGTGCCCGAAACGCTGGTGCTCGCGCGCATGCGCAGACCCTGGCAGTCGGTTTGCCTGCTGATCGTGCTCGGCCCGCTGCTGATCTCGGTGGTGGTGCGAACGCTCGGCTGGCAAATCCTGCTGGGCAATAACGGCGTGCTCAACAACGCGCTACAGGCACTCCACATCACCGACGAACCCATTCGTCTCGTCTTCACCATGACGGGCACCATCATCGCCCTCACGCACGTGCTGGTGCCGTTCATGGTGATGTCGGTCTGGGCGACGCTGCAAAAGCTCGATCCGCAGGTCGAATGGGCCGGGCGCTCGCTCGGCGCCTCGCCGCTGCGCGTGTTCCGCCGCGTGATCCTGCCGCAGATCATGCCGGGCGTGCTCTCGGGTTCGATCATCGTGTTCGCGCTTTCGGCCTCCGCATTCGCCACGCCCGCGCTGATCGGCGGACGACGCCTGAAGGTCGTCGCCACGGCCGCCTACGACGAGTTCCTCGGCACCCTGAACTGGCCGCTGGGCGCGAGCATTGCCGTGCTGCTACTGATTGCCAACGTGGCGATCGTGATGGGCTGCAGCCGACTCGCCGAACGCCGTTTCAAGCACATCTTCGACTGACGGGGCCCCGCATGAAACGCAACGGATTCCTCGGGCTCGCGTTCAACGCGCTATTTCTTACCTTCATGCTCGCGCCGATCGTCGTGGTGCTGCTCGTGGCCTTCACGGACAAGGGCTATATCTCGATGCCGTTCGACGGCGCCTCGCTGCGCTGGTTTCGCGCGATCTGGCAGAACGGCGACATCGTCTCGGCGTTCTGGCTCTCCGTGCGCCTCGCGTTCGTCGCGGCCACCATTGGCGTGGCGCTCGCGGTGCCCGCCGCACTCGCCATCGCGCGCTACCGTTTTCCGGGGCGCGGCGCGCTGGTGAGCTTCTTCCTCTCGCCGATGATGATTCCCGCCGTGGTGCTTGGCATCGCGTTCCTGCGCTTCCTCTCGCTGCTGAACCTGAACGGCTCGTTCTGGGCGCTCGTCGCCGCGCACGTGGTGATCGTGCTGCCGTATGCGCTGCGTCTCGCGCTTTCTTCGGCGGTCGGCCTCGATCGCGACGCCGAACGCGCGGCGCTTTCGTGTGGCGCGAGCCGCTTCACGGCATTCCGCCGCGTGGTGCTGCCGATGATTCGTACAGGCGTGGCGGGCGGCTGGGTGCTGTCGTTCATCCAGAGCTTCGACGAGCTCACCATGACCATTTTCGTCGCGACGCCCGGCACCACCACGCTGCCGGTCGCCATGTACAACCAGATCGCGCAGACGATCGATCCGCTCGTCACCTCGGTGTCGGCGGTGCTGATCGTCGGCACGATCCTGCTGATGCTGCTGCTCGACCGCATGGTCGGGCTGGACCGCATCCTGATCGGAGAAGCCCGATGACACACAACTCCACCGCGAGCCCCGACGTGCTCGTGATCGGCGGCGGCCTCGTCGGCTCCGCCGTGGCCTATGGGCTCGCCCGCGAAGGCGCGCGCGTGACCGTGCTCGACGAGGACGACGGCGGCTTTCGCGCCTCGCGCGGCAACTTCGGCCTCGTCTGGATTCAGGGCAAGGGTTACGGCCTTTCGCCGTACGCGCGCTGGTCGCGTAGTTCGGCGCAGCGCTGGCCGCTGCTCGCGCAAAGCCTCGCCGACGAGGCGCGCGTGGACGTCGCGCTGCGTCAGCCTGGCGGCTTTCACATCTGCTTCTCGGACGAAGAACTCGCCGAGCGCCATAAACGGCTCTCCACCCTGCAGGCCGAGATCGGCGATTATCCGTTCGAACTGCTAAATCATTCTGAACTGCGCGAGCGGCTGCCCGGCATCGGCCCTGCGGTCGCAGGCGCGAGCTATACGCCGATGGATGGCCACGTCAACCCGCTTAAGCTGCTGCGCGCGCTGCATCTCGCCATGCAGCGGCGCGGCGTACGGCTCGTCTCGGGCGAACGCGCCGAGCGTATCGCCGCCGGGCCGGGCGGGTTCAGCGTGCAAGGCCGGCGCGGCGTGTATCACGCTGCGCGCGTCGTGCTCGCGGCCGGCCTCGGAAATCGCGCGCTCGCGCCGCACGTGGGTCTGAACGCCCCTGTTGCGCCCAATCGCGGCCAGGTGCTCGTGAGTGAGCGCATCGCGCCGTTTCTGCGCTACCCGACTATCAACGTGCGGCAGACCGACGAAGGCACGGTGCAGTTCGGCGACTCGATGGAAGAAGCCGGCTTCAACGACTTCACCACCACGCCGATCCTGCGCCAGATCGCGGCGCGCGGCGTGCGCGCGTTTCCGATGCTCGCTCATGTGAGGCTCGTGCGCATGTGGGCCGCGCTGCGCGTGTACAGCCCCGATGGCTTTCCGATCTACGACCAGTCCGAGGCGCATCCGGGCGCCTTCGTCGTCACTTGCCATAGCGGCGTGACGCTCGCCGCGGCCCACGCGCTGCGCATCGCGCCGTGGATCACCGGCGGTCCGATGCCTGCCGACCTGCCCGCTTTCTCCGCGCGCCGCTTCGTGACCGACGCGACCGCCGAACCGATCCTCGCACACTGATCACGCCATGACAGTCCAATCTACCCAGGCGCCCGCGCCGCTGTTCAAGACCCTCTCCGACGCCGAAACGCGCGTCGATATCTGCTTCAACGGCCAGCCGCTGTCCGTACCCGCCGACCGCTCCGTTGCCGCCGCGCTGCTCGCCGCAGGTGTATCGCGCTTTCGCGCGACGCCCGTTTCGGGTTCGCCGCGCGCGCCGTTCTGCATGATGGGCGCGTGTTTCGAATGCCTCGTGGAGATAGACGGCGTGCCGAGCCGGCAGAGCTGCATGGTGCCCGTGCGCGCGGGCATGCAGATCCGCTCGCAGGAAGGCGCGCGCGACCTGCCGCCCGAACCCGGCACGAATGCCGACACGCTAGAGGAGAACGCTCATGCCCGGTGATTATCAAGGCGATGCCAAAGCCGATTTCAATGCGCAAGCCGTCGATGTCGTCGTGGTCGGCGCGGGTCCTGCCGGGATGAGCGCGGCCACCCGTTCGGCGCGCACCGGACTATCAGTGGTCCTGATCGATGAGCAGGACGCCGTCGGCGGCCAGATCTATCGCGCGATAGGCCGCGCCGACGCCCGCCGCAAGGAGATACTCGGCCCCGACTACGCGGCGGGCGACGCCATCGCCCAGGCGTTCGCACATTCCGGCGCGCGCCATGTCGCCCACGCCTCGGTATGGCAGGTCACGCGCGAACATGCCGTTCACTACCTCAAGGACGGCAAGGTAGGCAGTTTCCAGGCGAAGCGCGTGATTCTCGCGAGCGGGGCGCTGGAGCGGCCGTTCCCCATTCCGGGCTGGACCCTTCCCGGCGTGCTCACGGCAGGCGCCGCGCAAATCCTGCTCAAGAGTGCGGGCGAAGTGCCCGCCTCGCCGCCCGTGCTCGCGGGCTGCGGGCCGCTGCTCTACTTGCTCGGCTGGCAATACGTACGGGCAGGCGTGCCGATACGCGCGCTCGTCGACACCACCCGCCATGAAGATCGCTGGCGCGCGAAACGCCACCTGCTTGCCGCGCTGCGCTCGTGGCCGTTCCTGAGCAAAGGCCTGCATCTGATTCGCACGCTGCGCGAGGCCACGGTACCCATTTTCGAGGCCGCCGACGACCTCGCCATCGAGGGCCGCCAGGGCAGCGACGGCGTGCAGCGCGCAGCCGCCCTCACGTTTACGTCGCAAGGACGCGCGCAACGCGTCGAGGCCGATGTGATACTGCTGCACCAGGGCGTGGTGCCCAACACGCAGTTCACGCAGGCGCTGCGCGCCACGCACCGCTGGGACAACGGGCAGCTCTGCTTTACACCGCAAACGGATGCGTGGGGCGAACTCGACGTGCCCGGTATCTTCGTGGCCGGCGACGGCGCGGGCATCGGTGGGGCCCAGGCTGCGGCGCAACGGGGCGTGCTCGCGGCGCTCGCCGCCGCCGCACAGCTAGGCTCGATCGACGCAGCCGCGCGCGATCGCGAGGCGGGTCCCCATCGCGCGGAACTCGACCGCGTAATGCGCATCCGCCCGTTCCTCGACAGCCTTTACCGCCCGCGCGACGCGAACCGCATTCCCGCCGACAGCACCATCGTCTGCCGCTGCGAAGAGGTGACGGCGGGCGAACTGCGCGGCTTCGTCGGCCTCGGCTGCCTCGGCCCGAACCAGGCGAAGTCGTTCGGACGCTGCGGCATGGGGCCGTGCCAGGGCCGCATGTGCGGCCTTACCGTGACCGAAGTGATCGCCGAGGCGCGCAAGGTGCCCCCAGCCGAGGTGGGCTACTACCGCATCCGCCCGCCCATCAAGCCGCTCACGCTCGGAGAACTCGCTGGTGAATGACGCCCGAACTTCCCCTGCGAGCGCCGTGCAGGAAGCGGACGTGCTCGTGATCGGCGGCGGTCTGCACGGTTCGAGCAGCGCCTTTCACATGGCGCGCCGCGGCGCGAGCGTGATCGTGCTCGAAGCCGACTACGTGGGCCGCCATTCGTCGGGCGTGAACGCGGGCGGCGTGCGCACGCTCGGCCGGCCGCTTCCCGAGATTCCGCTCGCCCTCATGTCGCGAGAAATCTGGCACGCGCTGCCCGACACCATCGGCGACGACGGCGGCTTCGTTCCGTCCGGACAACTGAAGATTGCCGAAACCGAGGCCGAGCTGGAGGAGTCCCGTGAACGCGTCACGCTGCTCGAATCGCACGGCTTCACGCACGAAAAGCTGATCGACCGCGAGACGGTGCTCGAACTTGAACCTGCACTGGCGAAGCACGTGACGGGCGGCATCTGGGTCGAGCGCGATGGCTATGCACTGCCCTTTCGCACCACCACGGCGTTTCGCCTCGCCGCGCAGAAGCACGGCGCGCGCTTTTACGAAGGCACGGCGGTCACGCACATCGAGCCGCGCGGCGAGCGCTGGATCGCGCAGACCCCGCGCGGCACCTTCGCCGCGCGCAAGCTGCTCGTCACGGCGGGCGCGTGGTCGGGCGAACTGGCGCGCCAGGCCGGCGAACCGGTGCCCGTGCACCCCGAAGGGCTCATGCTGATGGTCACGCACCGCGTGGCGCCTTTCTGCCGCGCGACACTCGGCGCAACGGGCAGGCCGCTTTCGTTCAAGCAGTTCGATAACGGCACGGTGGTGATCGGCGGCAAGCTGATCGGCATCGCGGATCTGCCGGGGCGGCACGGCGAAGTCGATTTCATTCGGCTCGTGAAAAGCGCACAGACCGTCGTCGATCTGTTTCCCCATCTGCGCCATCTGGGCGTGAACCGCACATGGGCCGGCGTGGAAGCGTTCACGGCCGACTCGCTGCCCATCATCTCGGCGAGCCGACGTGCCGCGAACCTTTACTACTCATTCGGCTATTGCGGCAGCGGCTTTCAACTCGGGCCCGCGTGCGGGCGCCTCGTTTCCGAACTCGTGCTCGACGGCGCGCCTTCGCTTTCGCTCGATGCGTTCGCGATCGACCGCTTCGAGCGCGCCGCGGTGCAGGCGCCGCTGGCCGGCGTTGCCGCACATTGACACCATCGAATCCCTCACCCCGTATCGCCATTGCGGCGAAGGAGCTTGCAGACACATGAACGATATCGTTCGCATTGAAACCCATCAGCGCATGAGCCGCGTCGTGAAGGCAGCGGGACTCGTGTTCGTGGGTGGGCAGACGTCGGCCGATCCGTCGCCCGACGTGAAGATACAGACCGCCGCCGTGCTCGCGAAAATCGACGGCTTTCTGGCCAAGGCCGGCATCGACAAAACGCGGCTCGTCTCCGCTCAGGTCTGGCTCGCCGATATCGCGCGCGACTTCACCGGCATGAACGAGGTGTGGGACGCATGGGTGCCCGAAGGTGGCGCGCCCACACGCGCGACGGTGCAGGCGCAGCTGGCATCGCCGCAACTGCTCGTGGAAATCGCGGTCGTGGCGCTGGGCTGAGCGCCGCGTGAGGCTGGCGGCGCCCCCATGAAAGCGCGCCGACAGCCGCAGTCGAGCAACCGTAAAGCGATGGGCACGGCATCGCGCGCACGCTGTAAGCGCAAGTTCACGTTCGCACGGCACAATGGCGAACCCCACCCGAACTTAGAGGAGCGCGCGATGGCCCTTCCTTACGGCTACGTCAAGGCTAAAATTGTTTCCGCGCCGCAGTTAAAGGCCACGCGGCGGCCGCACGAGGTCCAGTATCACCTGCACTTCGGCGTGACGGTCAACGGTGCGCGTTGGGACATCGCTGTGAACGTCGGCACCACGGACGCGGACGACCTGCTCAAGTACAAGCTCGTATTCGACTTCAACCACAACGTGCTGACCACGCTCGAGGGCGCGGCCGAAGGCTCGACCGATCTCACGGGCACCGAAGCGCTGCCGGCCATCGACTTCGAGCGCAGCGACTTCCTCGCCAATACGGGTGCATGGCGCAACAGCGACGTGATGGACGGCTCCGACCAGGTGGAGCCCGTCGCCTCGCTGCAGCGCCTGCTGTTGCGCGCGCAACAATCGTCGCTCGACGTCTACGTATTTGGCCGCTTCTACAGCGAAGGCGACGGCATTCACGATGTCCACATGAACCAGGGATCGAAGGGCGAGTTCATCCACAAGGCGGGCAGCGACGCGAACGATCACAACGACATCTGGCAGGACGGCGCGCTGCTCGTGGATCTGGGCGACCCCGAATGGGCCTTGTATGTAGCGGCGTTCGATCAGCAATACGTGCCCACCGACGACCTCGGCAACCCCACGCCTGAATCACAGCCGATTTCGTAAACGGCGCGCGGGCGCATGCCGGAAGGCCGCCATGCGCCCGCGCGTTGAAACGGATCGAGGGTTTAGAAGTCGATCTTCGCGTTAAGGCTGACCGTTCGCGGATCGCCCGGCGCGATGTAATCGGAGTACTGGAACATCCAGTAACGGCGATTCGTGATGTTGTCGATGGCCGCGCGCAGCGTCACGTCGTGGCCGCCAACGCGGGTGAAGTAGTTCGCGCCCACGTTCACGAGCATGTATCCGCCCGTTTCCAGATTGTTTGCCGGACGCACCTGGGTGCTGCCCGTGAACTTTGCATCCGCGGCCAGTTGCAGGCCTTGCAGGTAAGGCACGTCGTAGGTCACGCGGCCTGCAGCGACGAAGGTCGGCGCGCCGGCTACGCGATTGCCGTTGTACGACTGGCCCTTCGCATACCACGTATCGAGCAGCGTGACGCTGCCTGCCACCTGCCAGCTTCGGCCCAGCCGTACACTGCCGCCCGCCTCGACGCCTTCGTAAATCGAATTGCCGTCCTGCACGTAGACGTTGTCGGCGTTCGCATAGGCCGCGCCGCGCTCGATGCGGAACAGGGCCGCCGTCGCGCTCCAGCGCTCGTGTTCGCTCTTGATGCCGATTTCATACTGACGCGAGCGCAACGGGCGCAGCATCGCGCCGCCGTTCGCATAGATGCTGTCGACGATCGCGCCCTGCTCCAGTGCCTCGACGTAGCTCGTGTACAGCGTCGTGTTCGGCTGGAGCTTGTACATGAACGCGAACGTCGGCGTGAGCACGCCGTTCTGGCTGTACTGGGAGGTTTTTTCGCCTGTGGTTGCGTAGTTGTTCTGACTATAGTTCGTATAACGCAGGCCCGCGAGCACCGACCAGCGGCTTGTGATCTGCATCGTGTCGCTCACGAACGCCGAGGCCTGAGTGATGTCGCTCGTCCGGTACGTTTCGAGCCCGCCGCCCGAATAGAAGCGCCACGGGTTGGGCTGATACAGATTGCCGTTGCCGAGCACTGTGTAGATCGAGTTCGACGCGTAGTTGTTGGTCTGGTGCTGGTACGCGCCGCCAATCACGAGTTGATGCGTGAATGGCCCGGTCTTCACCTTGCCTTCGAACATGCCCTGCCAGTAGATGTCCTGATGGCCTTCGTCGCCGTTCCAGCGTGCGTCGGTGTAGTCGCCTGCCTGGTTGAGCAGCGTGAGCGTGCTCTCGTTGCGGTCGCGCGCGGACTTGCTGTAGCTGCCCGAGGTGGTGAACGACCAGTCGGGCGTGATCTGGTAACGCACGCCCGCCGTATAGAGCTGCAGGTTGGTGTTGATGTGCTGGTCGGTGCCGCCAAGCAGGTTGCTGCCGCCGCTGATCACAGCGGGCAGGCTCGATGCCGTGTAGCTGCCCGTGTAGATCGCGGGCGTCTGGCCGCTCGAACGGATCGTCTGATAGAGCGCGTTGAACCACACCTGCAGGTCGCGCGTGAGCTGGCCGTCGAGCGCGAGCGAAACCGAGTTGCGGTTGATATCGCCGGCGTTATAGGTCTTGCCCGCTTCCTTCGTGTAGTTCAGACGCGCGCCGAACATGTCGTCCGGGCCGAAGCGGCGGCTCAGGTCCACGTGCGTGCTCAGCACGCCGTCCATGCGATAGCCGACGTCGAGGCTTGTAACCGGGTCCTTCTCCGGCCGCTTCGTCACATAGTTGACGAGGCCGCCCGGCTGCGCGAAGCCGTACATGAAGCCGCCGAGGCCCTTGAGCAGTTCCACGCGCTCCAGCTGCTCGTAGGGCATGGTGATGCCGTACGAGATGAACGGATTGCCGTCGATGCGAAAGCCGTTCTGCCAGTCCACGGGCAGGCCGCGAATCGTGATGTAGGTGGCCCACGCGTTATAGGCGTTGCTGTTGTTGCTGACCGAGGCGTCGCCCGCGAACACATCGCCGAGCTTGTAGACCTGGCGCTCCGCCAGATTCTCGCCCGTCACGACGGTGGTCGAGAACGGCGTATCGAGCTGCGAGCGGGTGCCGAGCGCGCCGCTGTTCACGGGCGTGTTCAGGTTCAGCGGCGAATCGGCGACCTGGCTCGCGCTTACCTTCACGGCGGGCAGCGCCTGGTCCCTGCCGATGGCGGCGTCCCGAGGCGGCGCCTTCTGGGTTGCGCTCGTCGCGGCGCTGTCCTGCGTCGACGTTTGAGCGACAGCGGCCTGAGCCGCCGCGAAAGTAAGCCAGGCCGCAATATGCAGCGGCCGCGGCAGCGTGCGTCGCGCTTGCCGCGCGTGTTCTCGGTTGTTCATGTCGTTTCGAAAGGGTCGTCTCGCCAGTGCTTGTCGGATACTTCAATGAGAAGCATTCTCATTTTCACTGGCGGGCGATATTAACAAACCCTTACGACTTTTCCTAGAACCGGCGGCTCATTCGTCAGATTTGAGGGATTCCCTCGAAATACTGCTCAAAACTGACATCAGGCCGCGGAATTGCGTGTATTTCGCGCGAGAAGTACCGGAAATCGTCTGGATTGGGCAGCCGCACCGATGGGTCGCGCGCTCGCGCCGGCCTTGCTGCGGCGCGTGATGCCGGCGCCTGGAAATACGCTAAGTCGCGACATAAAATACAGACCCAGTCAGTTGCACTCACGTGGGCCGCGTATGAGACATGCTACGTTCCCCGTGCTGATCGTTCTGGCTTCGGTCCCGGCCGCATGGGCCATGGGCCTCGCCGCGGCGAACGAAAGCACGGATCTGCCCTCTCCCCAGAGCGCGGCGCCTGCCACGCTGCATTGGCCGCCCGCCTCGCCCTCGTCCATTCCGCCGGGCATTTCGCACGCCGCGTTGCATACGGGGACCCAGAAGGACGACAAGTCGTATTTCGAAACGCTCCCGGACGGCGATAAAAACCTCGACGATAACGGCGCGCCCTTGCGAGGCGATCGTTTCCGCTGGCAGCAGCCCTAGCATTCACCAGCCTGCCGCCTGCCCTCGTGGGCGGTCTCGCCTTTCTGCCCGGCACGAATCGCGCGGCCGACCGTAACGAACCGCGTCTATTACTTCGATTCCGCCACGCGCCCCGACACCTTCTGGGTCTCGCTGAGCAAGCTAAGCCTCAAGCCTGGCGCGCCCGCGATGAAGCTCACGATCGATTCGGCCAGGTGTATTCAGGCGAGGTGTCGGGAAATTTCGTGGCGACGCCGTCGTTCAAGTTCATGCGTGCGCCGGCGCCTTGATCGCCTCGCGACCATTCACGCTCATTTGGCGAAAAGCTGGCCGATGTCCTTGAACGCCTTGAATTCAAGCGCGTTGCCGCACGGGTCGAGGAAGAACATCGTGGCTTGCTCGCCCACCTGCCCCTTGAAGCGAACGTAAGGTTCGATCACGAACTTCACGCCGAAGCTCTTGAGGCGCTCGGCCAGAGCCTCCCAGTCGTCCCAGCTCAGCACGACGCCGAAATGCGGCACCGGCACGTCGTGGCCGTCCACGGGATTCGTGTGCGCGTGGTCCTGCGAGGCCGTTTTTGGGTGCTCGTGAATCACGAGCTGGTGGCCGAAGAAGTCGAAGTCGACCCACTGCGCGCTAGAGCGCCCTTCCGCGAGGCCGAACACGCGGCCGTAGAAGTCGCGCGCGGCTGCGAGGTCATAAACTGGAATGGCGAGGTGAAAGGGGGAAAGCGACATGCGTGTCTCCACGGTCATCGAAAGCGATCCCGCCATGGTAGACAGACCGAAGCAAAAACAAAATCAATATATAATTTCTCAATACACAAATATTCTTGATGAATGATACGCGAACTCAGAACCCTCGTTGCGGTGGCGAGAGAAGGCACGTTCGCTGCGGCGGGACAAAAGATCGGCTTGACCCAGGCCGCGGTGAGCGCGCAAATGCAGCGCCTCGAAGCGGAACTGGGTTTCGCGCTGTTCGACCGCGAAGGGCGCGCCGCGCGCCTGAACGCGATGGGCCAACAGATCCTCGCCCGGGCGCAGGAAGTCATCCGGCTCTATGAAAACCTGAGTACGAGCGCGGCCGGCCCCGCGGCGACCGGGCGCGTCACGCTCGGCGCGATCGCTTCCGTGCAGCGCGCGCTGGTGCCCGAGGCGCTGGCCGAATTACACCGCCGTTGCGCCGGCTGCCGCACGCGTGTGATCCCTGGCGTTTCGATGGAACTTCACAATCTGGTGGATGCGGGCGAAATCGACATGGCGGCCATCATCCGGCCACCCTTCGCACTGCAAAGCGATTTGCGCTGGACCACGCTCGCGCGCGAACCGTTCCGGCTCATCGTGCCGCGTCACGTAAGAGGCCACGACTGGGCCGAGCTGCTGGCGACGCAACCCTTCATCCGCTACGATCGGGCATCTTTCGGCGGACGCCAGGTAGACCGCTTCTTGCGCCGCATGCACTACACCGTGCAGGACCTGAGCGAACTCGACGAACTGGAGGCCATCGTCGGGCTCGTTGCGAACGGCGTGGGCGTCGCGCTCGTGCCGCAAACGTCGGCATGGCGGCGCTGGCCAGCCAGGGTGCGCGCGATCGATCTAGGGCAGCACACGTTCCACCGCGACGTCGGTCTCGTGCATCGCGCGCCGGGCACGCTGAGCGATCCAGCGCGCCTGCTGATCCAGCTGCTCGAATGGCGCGCCCGTGAGCAGCAGCCCGCGGACGAGGCGCAATGAGGCCATCATGCCTTGCAGGCCCGACACGTTAGCACTTCAAAACAATTTATTTTTTCTGCCTGGAGCCTCCGGCAACAAGGCTCTCTGGCGGCCGCTGGCCGATAACCTCGTTACGCCGGCAGCGCGCCGGCTTCGTCGGCTATCCGGGCTTTGGCGGCGAACCGGCGGAGCCGGCAGTCGCCAGAATCGACGACATCGTGCAGCGCGTGCTGGCCATGGTCCATCGCCAGCATCACCCAGCCGAGCCCTGCTGCTTTGGGGCGACAACGTGGTACACGGCGGCGAGCATGATCTCGCGAGCGTCCATGCCGAGGCGTTGGCGCCCCTCGTGGAGGCGCATCTGATGGCGGATTGATCCAATGCACGGCGACCCGGGCAACAGTCGTTTCGACCAAATTCGTCGTTAAATACATTAAAAATAACTGGACGAAAATCAATACGATTGCAGAAATCACTAGACCGTCGCCGTTCAACCCACAGGAACGCCTATGCCGCGCCCCATCGCCGCCCGCATTCAACCCGACGCCATCCGTCATAACCTGCAGCTTGTGAAGCAGAGCGCCACCGGCTCGCGCGCCTTCGCCGTGATCAAGGCCAATGCGTACGGCCACGGCATCGAGCGCATCTATCCGGCGCTCGCGGGCGCCGACGGCATCGCCCTGCTCGACCTCGATGAAGCCGTGCGCGTGCGCGAGCTGGGCTGGACCAAACCGCTGCTGCTGCTCGAAGGCGTGTTCGAACCCGCCGACGTCGAGTTGGCCGCAGCGCACCGGCTCACCGTGGCCGTGCATTGCGACGAGCAACTCGATCTGCTCGCGGCAGCGAAGCCGCAGCATCCGATCGATATCCAGCTGAAGATGAACTCAGGCATGAACCGCCTCGGCTTCCGCCCACATGCGTATCGCGCCGCGTGGGAGCGCGCACGCGGCATTGCGTCGATCGGCGCGATCGGCCTCATGACGCACTTCGCAAACGCCGACGACGGCCACATCGACTGGCAGCTCGACACCTTCGACGCGGTGGTGCAGGACCTTCCCGGCGAGCAGTCGGTGTCGAATTCGGCGGGCGTGCTCTGGCACCCGCGCGCGCATCGCGACTGGGTGCGCCCGGGCACGATCCTTTATGGTGCGTCGCCCACGGGCGTGGCGCGGCACGTGGAAGGCTTCGGACTGCGCGCGGCCATGACGCTCACGAGCCGCATCATCGGCGTGCAAACCCTCGCACCACAGGAAACCATCGGCTATGGCCGCACCTTCGAGGTCGACCGGCCCATGCGCATCGGCGTGGTGGCGTGCGGCTACGCGGACGGCTATCCGCGTCACGCGCCTACAGGCACGCCGATTGCCGTCGATGGCGTGCGCACGCGCGTGGTCGGGCGCGTCTCGATGGATATGCTCACGGTCGATCTCACGCCGTGCCCGCAGGCGGGCATCGGTTCGAGCGTCGAGCTGTGGGGCGACCACGTGCGCGTCGACGAAGTGGCCGAAGCGTCGGGCACCATTGGCTATGAGTTGATGTGCGCACTCGCACTGCGCGTGCCGGTGGTCGTGGCCGATGGCACGGATACGGCCCGCGCCACGCAAGCACACGGCGAGCGCGTAGCCGCCTGACTGCGCCAAAAGCTCGCTGACGCAGTTTCGTCAAACTTCCGGTTGAGCCCCGGCGTTTGCAGCTGCGCGACGATCTGGCGTTGGAGCCATGCGCGCGATCACACCGACACGTTTCGGCCCACGCTGAGGCCTGACCGGTTGCGCACACAACCTTCGACGCCGGTCTGGAGGCACTTCATGACCCACTCGAATGGCCGCTTCGACGTGCGTGACGGCGAGCCGCTTTGTGCACCGGTGTGTGAGAAGCTTGCAACGTATCCGGCCGGGCTCGAAGGTGGACGGCTCTATCTTGAAGTGTGAAGCACCGAAACCCTGCACAGGGAAGCGAAAAAAACACGCAAACGTTAGCGCGGCACTCGCCGATCATTACGGTGTATTAAACAAGCCAACCTTAGCGCCTACTCTCGTCCATGTAACGAGAATGACATAAATAGCCATTAGCGTGCTGATTCTCCATATTAATCGGAATGGATAGTCATGCACCCCGCGCTCGCGCAGTTTCGTCGTCCGGGTCTACCCGTAGGCCCGCGCAGCGCCGGAGAACTGGCTCTGGAAGTGCCGGCTATCGACGCTTCGGATTCGAACTCTCTCGTCATGGAGATTTTCTATTCGAGGCGTGACATGGCCAGTCTCGCGGTGATCGAAAACGATCGCCCCATTGGGCTCATCAACCGCGATATTTTCATGTCGCAAATGAGCAAGCCGTTCCACCGCGAGCTATACGACAAGAAAAGCTGTATCGCGTTCATGGACAAGGAGCCATTGATCGTCGACGCGGCCATGAGCATCGAGGCGCTCACGTTCAAAACCGTTGAAGTCGGCGAGAAGGCGCTGGTCGACGGTTTCATCGTGACGCGCGAAGGCCGCTTCGCCGGCGTGGGCAACGGCTTGCGCTTGCTGTCCATCGTGGCGGAAATGCAGGCGGAAAAGAATCGGCAGATCATGCAGAGCATCGAGTATGCGAGCGTGATTCAGCAAGCCATGCTGCGCGCCTCGCGCGAAACGCTCGCGAGCATGCTGCCCGATGCGGCGCTCGTCTGGGAGCCGCGCGACGTGGTAGGCGGCGACTTTTACCATTTCGCAGCGTTCGCCGACGGCTGGTTCGGCGCAGTGGCCGATTGCACGGGGCACGGCGTGCCCGGTGCGTTCATGACCCTGCTCGCCTCGGCGTCGCTCTCGCAGGCGCTCGAACAGATCGGCCCGCGCAACCCTTCCGCGCTGCTGGCAGCCGTCAATCGCAATGTGAAGGGCCTGCTCGGGCAAATCAACGGCGCGGGCGACGCCCCGCAGTCCAACGACGGCCTCGACGCCGCGTTCTTCTGGTTCGACGCCGCCAGCAAGGTGCTGCACTTCGCGGGTGCGCGCGTCGCACTGCATGTCTTGCGCGCGGACGCTGAGCAGTTCGACAGCATTGCCGGCGACCGCATGGGCGTGGGCTATGTCGACAGCCTCGCCGATTACACGTGGACCCAGCACACCCTCGCCGTGCCGCACGGCAGCCTGCTGTTCGTTTCCACCGATGGCCTGACCGATCAGATCGGCGGCCCGCGCAGAATCGCCTTCGGCAAACGCCGGACGCTCGACCGGATTCTCGCTGAGCGCGAGAACGCTTCTTCATTCATCTGCGCACGCCTGCTCGAAACCTTCGCCGAATGGCAAGGCTCACAGGCGCGCCGCGACGATGTCACGCTTTTCTTTGCACGAGTTTGAGGTAGTTCACCAATATGTCTGCAATTCTGGATCAAAACTGCTGCTTCTTCGAAATCGCACAGAAGCGCAATTTGCTCTTCTATCACAAAGGCTATTTCTCGCACAGCATCGTCGCCGCGATGAGCGAGGTCGTCAAGCTGCAACTGGAAGTGGCGGGACTGAGCTCGTCCACGCGCAGGAGGATCTTCTCCTCGTTCATCGAGCTTTCGCACAATATCGTGCATTACTCGTGCGACGCACTCTCGGAAGATCAGGGCCAAGGCGGTGCAATCCGCGAAGGCGCGATGTGCGTTTCCGCCGAAGGCGAGCGCCACCTCATGGTGTGCGTGAATCCCATCGCGACGGCGGCCGTGGACGACTTGCGCGAGAAGCTGGAGCCGCTGCGCAACATGTCGATCGACGAAATCAGGCAGGCCTACAAGATGTCGCTGCGCGCCGACACGCCTGCCGACAGCAAAGGCGCGGGACTGGGTTTTCTGACGATGGCGCGCGACGCCAGTGCGCCGCTCGAATTCGCATTTCATCCACGCGAAGACGATACGGGCACCACACTGTTTTGCCTCAAGACCATCATCTGACCAGGGCACGCGTACAAAATGGAAAACCTTTTTATCGCCGCCACGGCAACGTCGCCGGAAATCGACTTCCGCTTCGACGAAAACGTGCTGTCACTGCGAGGCGAATCGTATCCCGAGAATGCCGCCGCGTTTTATGCGCCGATCATCGAGCGGCTCAATCTCTGGCTCAAGGATTGCGAAAACGCCGCGATCACGGTCGAGGTCACGCTCACCTACTTCAACAGCTCGAGCACGAAAATGCTGTTCAGCGTGTTCGACTCACTCGATCGCGCCGCCGCGGCGGGCAACCAGGTGCAGGTGAACTGGTATCGCGACGAAGAAGACGAAACGATCCTCGAATTCGGCGAGGAACTCCAAACCGACTTCACCGCAATCAAGTTCAATGATTGCCCGGTTGCAACGTGAGGACGCTTTGAGGACGACGCGCGTGGAAACGACTGGCTTGCGGGACGCAATGAAGGACCATTACCTCGACCTGTTCCGCAGTGAAAGCGAGGCGCTGGAGAGGGCCCGGGCGATTGCCGAGGCTCCGGAGGCGTACGCGCACAGTCATCGCGAGGCGCTCATCGAGCTGATCCAGCACTACGAGCGCCTGATGCGCGAAACCCGCCGCCTGATCGGGCGCAGCGATCGCGCCGAGCGCGAAATGCAGGCGCTGACGCAGCAACTGCACTATCGCGCGACGCACGACGCGCTGACCGGCGTGCTCAATCGCAGCGCCGTGATCGAACGCACAGTGAAGGCGCTACGCGCGAATCGGGCCGTGATGATCCTGCTCGACATCGACGACTTCAAGACGGTCAACGACGACTTCGGGCACCCGGCGGGCGACAGCGTGATTTCGGGCATCGTGAACTGCCTGCGGCGCATTCTCGGCGAGACCGGCATCATCGGACGCGTGGGCGGCGAAGAGTTCACGGTTGTCTTGCCGGGCTTCGACATCGCCGATGCCTTGCAACTCGCCGAGCGCATGCGCGCAGCCATTGCGAATCACGCGTTCCCCGCGCCGGTGTGCCGCTCCATTACCGCCAGTTTCGGCGTCAGCGACAATCCGGCCGGCACCGATTTCGACACGGCGTACGGACTCGCCGATTCCGCGCTTTATACCGCAAAGCGCGGCGGCCGCAACTGCGTGACGTTCGAAGGGCAAATCGCCTCGACCGGTTGAGGGACAGCGGCCATTCGGGCCGTTGCCACGCAACGCTCGTCTTTTCCGAACCCCACTACAATGGTGCGGAGAAAACGGCCACGCGTATGAAGAATGCAGGTCACGAAAGCGCGCGTCGGTCGAGCAAAACAGCGAGGCGATCGATGACAGCGAAGCAGCCGGCAAGCCTGGCGTTGCCAGGGCAAGTCGTACTCGTGTTGCAAGGCGGCGGCGCATTGGGCGCCTATCAACTTGGCGTCTATGAGGCGATGCACGAAGCCGGCATCCATGTGGACTGGGTGATCGGCACCTCCATTGGCGCCATCAATGCTGCGCTGATCGCCGGAAACGCACCCGAGCACCGCTTCGCGCGTCTGGACGAATTCTGGCACCGCGTCACCGACCGTACCCGCCTCGACGTGGCAGCAACGTGGCCTGGCTTCGCGCCCGGCTGGGACAAGACGTTCGCAAAGCTGATGATCATCGGCGGCGGCATCGCCGGGTTCTTTCAGCCCAACCCTGCATCGTGGTTCGGTCCGCTGGCACATCTCGGCGTCGATCGCGCGTCTTACTACAAGATTGCCCCGCTGCGCGACACGCTCGTTTCCCTGGTCGACTTCGAATTGCTGAACGCCGGGCATCCGCGCCTCACCGTGGGCGCGGTGAACGCACGCACGGGTGCGATGCGTTATTTCGATTCGCGCGACCAGCGCCTGAACGTCGAACACATCATGAGCTCGGGCGCGCTGCCGCCCGCGTTCCCGGCGGTGCGCATCGACGGTGAGCCCTACTGGGACGGCGGCATCTATTCCAACACGCCGGTCGAGGTCGTGCTGGACGACAAGCCGCGCCACAGTTCGGTGATCTTCTCGGCGCAGGTGTGGAATCCAGCGGGCCCGGAGCCGCAAAGCATCTGGCAGATCGCAGAGCGGCAAAAGGACATTCAATACGCGAGCCGCACGGAAAGCCATATTGCGCGCCAACAGCAGATCCACCGCTTGCGGCACGTGATCCGCGAACTGGCGAAGCGCGTGCCCGAGGCCGAACGCGACGCACTCGATGTGCGGGAGCTGGCGGCCTGGGGCTGCGAGACCACCATGCGGCTCATCAAGCTCGCGGCGCCTCGACTCGACGGCGACGACCAGTTGAAGGACATCGACTTCACACCGTCGGGCATCGCCGCGCGCCGGCGTGCGGGCTACGAGGCCGCGATGCGCGCGATCGAAGCGAGACCCTGGGAAGCCCCGATGGACCCGATAGAAGGACTCAGTGTCTATAGCGCGGACGAAGAATAAAAGAAAGCGACAGGGCGTGAGCCTCTATCGCCCCTCTCGGGCGTGGTTTTCGGCGTTGCGCCGAGCCCGAGATATATCCTGCCGGCCACTCCCCCTTGATCGGGTGCTTGAAGCGATTGCGCGCCGCACGCTCCGCTGTCGGTTGCATGCCTCGCCCGTTTACGATACTTTATGCTCGTTTTTGCTCGATTCGACGGGCAAGCCAACGAGCAAGCGGGAGCCGAACCCATGCAACGAACACGCCAGGAGGCCAGCGTAGGCCTGCTCCCCGACGAGCGCGAGCGCCTGATCCTCGAAAAACTGCGCGCCGAGGGACGCGTGCTGGCCACCGAACTCGCCGTGCAGCTCGACACCTCGGAGCACACGATCCGGCGCCACTTGCGCGACCTGGCCGAGGCGGGGCACTGCAAGCGCGTGTATGGCGGGGCGCTGCTGATTTCGCCCGCCAACAAGCCCGCGTCCGTGCGCATGCGCGAGCAACTGCCCGCCAAGGCGCGTCTTGCGCGCGCCGCGGCCGCGCTCGTCAAGCCCGACCAGGTGATCCTGCTCGACGCGGGTTCCACGAACGTCGAGATCGCGGCGGCCCTGCCCGAGAACGCCGGCCTCACGGTCGTCACCACTTCGCCGCAGGCCTGTGTGCGCCTGCTCGAGCGCCCCGGCATCGAAGTCATCCTGATCGGCGGTCGCGTGAGCGCGCAGGCCGCGGGCGCGCTGGGCGCGACGGCGCTCGTGCAGATTCAGCAGATCAAGGCCGATCTCTGCTTTCTTGGCGCCTGCGCACTCGATCCGTCCGAAGGCATCGCGGCCTTCGATGCGGAGGATGCCGAAATGAAACGCGCGATGGTCTCAGCAAGCGGCCAGATCGCGGCCGCGGTCACCACGGAAAAGCTCATGACGTCCGCGCCGTTCGTCATCGCGCCGTGCGCGTCGCTCGACTATCTGATCGTCGATACCGACGTACCGAAACTCCATATGAAGCAACTGAAAGCCGCGTGCGGCGACGTGACGGTGGCGCGATGAGGCCCCTGCGCGAACGCTACGCCACCACGGCGGTCTTTCTTGCGAACGGCTTCGGCATCGGCGCGTGGGCCGTGGAGGTGCCGCGCGTGAAGGACAAGCTGGTCCTTGGCGACTCCCTGCTCGGCGTCGCGCTCTTTGCCTTCGCGCTCGGCGCCATCGTCGCCATGCCGCTTGCGGGGCGTCTCGCGCCGAGATTCGGCAGCGGCCGCGCGACCGCCCTGCTCGGCGTGCTGTTCGTCGCCGCGTTTCCGTTGCCCGCGCTCGCGCCCAACGCGCCGCTGCTATGCGCCGCGTTGCTGCTGCTCGGCGCGCTCAACGGCGCGCTCGACGTCTCCATGAACGGCCATGCCAGCGCGATCGAAAAAGTGTGGCATGCGCCCATCATGTCGTCTTTCCACGCGGCCTGGAGCGCGGGGGGTCTGGCCGGCGCAGCCGCTGGCACGGTGCTGCAGAAAGCAGGATTCGGTGTGCTAAGCGGTCTCGCGCTGCCCGCCATTCCCATCGCCGTGTTGATCGTCGGTGCGGCGCTGTTCTCGCTGCGCGACGTAGGCACGCGCCCGCAGGCTGCGCCGGCGGGTGGCTTCGCGCTGCCGCAGGCGGGCGTCGTGAAGCTCGCCGCGCTCGCGTTCCTTTGCATGATGACCGAGGGCGCTATTGCCGACTGGAGCGCCGTGTACCTGCGCACCGCCTTGCCCGCTCATGCGGATAGCGCGGGCATCGGCTATACGTCGTTCGCGTTCGCGATGGCGGCGTGCCGCGTGGTGGGCGACGCGTTCGTGCGACGGCTGGGCGCGGTGCGCGTGGTCGCGCTGGGCGGCCTGCTTTCGGCTGCGGGTCTCGCCGCCGTGCTCGCGGCGCCGGCGCTCGCCACGGCGGTGGTGGGTTTCATCTGTGTCGGCATTGGGCTTGCCAATGTGGTGCCGGTGATTTTCAGCGCAGCGGGGCGTACGACCGAGCCGCCCGTGACCGGCGTGTCGATGGCGGCTACTGCGGGTTACGCGGGCTTTCTCGTGGGGCCGCTTATCATCGGCTTCGGCGCGGGACTAGTCGGGCTGCAACTCGCGCTCGGCGTGCTGGTGCTCGCGACGCTCGCGGTATGTTTTGCAGGTAGCCGTGCGGTTCGCGATGTCGATGCGTCGCGCGGCGAATCGGCAACGCATGCGCAGTTGCGCAAAGATTCGCGAGACGCCGATCGTATCGAGGCGGACTGACCCGCGTTCGCCCGGCGCATCGAATATCACTGACAAGATGCGGATACCTCCACGCAATCGCCCTGCGTAGCGCATCTCCCCAATGAATTTCGCCAGGAAAAGATTCGGCCGGTCGGCCTGGTACTTCCTTCACGGTTCGGTCATGGCTGCAACTCCGGGGGCAACGGTGGCAAGGACGGTAGTCCGGAGATCTGCCCGGCCCAACCCGTTATGAAAATGCGCTCGGGCATCTGGAAGCCGCGCAGCTTGAGCAAGTCGAGCGGTCCGGCTCCCGCCTGCGTACGCAGCACATAGCGCAGCGGTGCCGTGTTGCCCTCAGCACTATCGCTGGCAGTGGTGGCCGCGGCAGAGGCCGCGGAAGCGGCCTTCTCCGCGTCGCCACCTGCCCCGCCGTTCCAGACCAGCTCGAAGCGCGTATCGTCGAGCGGCTTCACGCGGGCCTTTTCAAGCATGCGCAGGAACGCCCAGTCACCTGTCGCGTCGAATGCGATGCGCGTGCCCGCATCCAGCGACTGCCAGTTCAACGACGCATGGCCGTTCAGGCCATTGCCAGGCCATGCCAGCGGCGACCACGCTTCGTGCTGATTGAAGTAGGCGACCTGATGGCTGTCGACCATCAGTTCCGTGCGCGTCACGGTGGGCGTGGGCTGCGGCATCAGCTCGAAGTGGTAACCGGCCTCGCCCTGCGCGTAGAGACGGGCGCCGAGCGGACCGATCAGCCGCAGCATCGCGAGGAATTTCGGATCGAACTGCAGCGACTGCGGCGCGAGTTCGTTCGGCACCCACTGATCGCCTTGGCGCTTGAGTACGCCGGCCAGTTCGATGTCGATGAAGCGGTTGATGAGTCCCGTGTCGGGGCGCACGTAGCGACCGAATTCGGCAAACGACGCATCGGCACTTGTCGACGCGAACGGATAGCGCGAGGCAAACGACGACTGGAACGGGGCTGCCACGGCGGCGCGCCACGCGTCGTTCAGGCTCGCGGCGGCGGGCTGCAGGACCGCCTGCCAGGCCGCATCGAGCGGCTGGACGAAGAGGGTCTGCCCGAAGCCTGCCCACTGTGCGCTCAGGCTCGCGGCGGTCAGCGCCGCATCGTCGCGCGCCTGCGACAGATCCGAGAGCTTGCCCTGGAAGATCGCCTGCGCAAGCGAGCGCGCCATCGCCTGCGCGTCCGGGCTCGCCTGGATCTGCTGCAGTTTCAGGCGCACGGTCGTATCGGCAGTCAGTACGCGCGACAGGCTCACGCCGCTGAACGCCGCCGCATTGGCTGATCTGGCCGCGCTGCCTTGCCCGGTGGCAGCACTACCATTGGCGTCGCCTGTCAGCGCCAGCAGCGGGCCGAACGTACGGTCCAGCGGGTTGACCGCGGGGGCCTGCACCTGGTCGCTGTCGCTCCCGCCCAGCAGCCCCTGCGCCTTGCGCACCAGCGTGTCAGTCAGCGCCTGCGAGGGACGGCCTGCCTCGCCCTGGTACTGGACCGACTTCATGACCGCCAGCAGCGGCGAAGTCTGCGCATCGGTCAGGCGCGTGAGCTGGTCGATCACGCCCGAGAAGCGGGTCGCCGGAAGCCACTGGAAGCTGTTGAGCATGGCCGCCCAGGCTGCCGTGTAGTCCGTGAAATACCGGTCGCGCAGGCGCTTTCTCAGCTCGTCGGCATTCTTCCTTGCGTCGAGCGCAGCCTGCGCCGCGTCGACCGCGCCTTCCACGGCGGTGGCGCTGATCCGGGCGGTCGGCTGGTCACCGGTGAGCACCCAGTCGCCCTCTACATGCCGCCCTTTCACGGCATCGTCGATAGCCTTTTCGATGACGCCCTCCCACGCTGCACGCGTGAAGGTGCCCGGCACCGTCTGCGCGGTCGTGAACAGACCGTGCGCGTCCGCGCCAGCGAGCAGCATCGCGAGAGAGACATCGGCATACTTGCCGCGCGCCTCATCAAGCACACGCTGGTAGAGCACATCATCGCTCGCGGCAAGGCCGATCTGGTTCACGAGGGTCGAGCGCATCTGCGTGACGAGCGGCATCGATGCGTTGATGCGCCACTCCGGATGCGCCTTCAGGTGATCCGACCAGAACCCGGCGAGCTGTTGCGAGGTGTCGAGCCATTCGCCGGTGCGCATGCCAGCGACGGCGGCCCACACCGCGAGCATCTGCGCCTTGAGGAAAGGCGCGTCGGTGCGCGCCGGGGTGGCGAGCATCAGGTACGCCTTGAGACGGTTGTATGCCTGCTGCTGCGCGTCGTGGCTCTGCTGTTCGTCGGCGCGTACCTGCGAAAGCTGCACGAGTTGCCCTTCGAGCGCCTGCGAGACCGGCTGGCGCAGGTTGCGAGTGGCCACGGTCTGGTAGGGGCGCCACAACGCAGCGAGCAGGTCGTCGTTGCGCGACAAGCCCGCGCGCAGGTACCACGGCGCCCCATGCTGCTGGCGATATTCGAGCATCGCGATTTCATTCTGCAGCGCGAGCTGCGCGCGCAACGCGCGCGGCGTGCCGGGCGCGGCAGTGAGCGCGTGGGCGGTGGTCGTTTCGGTATCCTTGACGAGTGCCCCGTTGCCCAGCCCCGAGATCACCATCAGCATGATCCACACGATGGCCCCGATCACGACGCACCACGCAAGCGCATCGGGCCAGTACAACCCCGTGCGGCGACCTCGATAGTTCGGCATGGAGACCGCAATCTGGCGCCACACCGGCAGCAGGGCACGCGGCTGCTCGCGTGTCACTTCGGCCACCGGCACCGCCGTCGCGACCCCGGCGGGCGCGTCGTCACCGTCATTAGCGACCGGCACCGGCACGGCGGTTGTCTCCGGAAAGACCGGTGCGAACAGGACACCCGCCAACGGCGCGCGCAGCCAGTTCGAGGTGGCGAGTACGCGCAGGTTTCCACCAATCCGTTCAGCGTGGTCGCTGATGTACCTCGAAACTTCCATCAGCCAGGTTGCCTTCTCCCGCGTATGAAGGCGCACGCCAGCGTCCGCCGACCATTGCTCGACTGTGTTCAGCAACTCTGGCGCTCTGGTGGCCGCCTCCTGCGCCTGCCTGCGCGACTCGCTCGGCAAGAAGGCGCCGACCGCGTCGAAGCGTTCAGAAAGGCTACCCTTCACCTCGACCGGATGCAGGAACGTGACGGGCGCAGCCCAACCAAGAGAGGTGGCGATCATTGAGAGTTCGCGGGGCAGGCCCGCACTGGCTTCTTCAGCGCGCGCCACATGCACGAGGCCATCCACCGGGCGACGGCGGCACAACCGGCGGATCTGGCCGAGCCACACTTCTTTCTCGATACCGTCCGGCGCGGCGTGAACAAGGACGATTTCGCCAACGTGCATGACGCCCGCCTGTTTGAGGCCGGGGGCCACCTGATCGACGTGCTCATCGGTGCCGTCTACCATCAGCCAGCGCAGACGACTGCGCCAGAACCAGCCATGCGAGACGCGCAGTTCCTCGTACATGTGTTGCAACCGCGCATCGCGCTTGAGCGGCTTCGCCGCCTTCGTGCGGTCGCCGGTTTCAGCGCGGAACAGTCTGGCAGTCCCGCCGTATGCGCCCGTCGATACCGCGAACAGATGGGCGATCACGACGACAATCAGCACCATCGGGATACTGATCAATAGACGCGTGCGGGGTGCGCCATCCGCGATGCCGAGACGGTCATTCCCGAACCAGACCAGCAGAAGTGCGGCGATGGCGAGGACGAGCGCCGCGAGGGGCATGCCCCAGATCGCCGCTCGGCTGGAAGCCGGTTTGCTGGCGACGGATTCGGGCTCCATGTTCTTCAGTTTATTTAGGGGCGTCGTCATGCGTGGGAAGCGTTGGTTTGTTCTGTGGGTTTGACGTAGAGGATGGCTGACTGCAGGCCATCGACAATTAGTTGCGGGCCTTCCGTTGCGCCGGCCTCAACGGCAGCCGCAATCGCCAGCAGGCCGTTTGCCGCGCCCACGTTGCCGACAATACGATCGAGCCGGCGCTGTGCAGCGTCCTTCGACGCGACCTGAAAACCGGCGGCGGCGAGGGCGCGGTCGCAGTGCTCAACCGGGCGCGTGATCCACGCGCGCGTCACCGCTGCGGTCCTGGCCTTGCCCCAGATCGCGGCATTCGCAAAAGCGTACCCGGCCTCAGCATCGCTTGCCTGGACTGGACGGTGCAGCGCAGCCTTGTGGCGGACTTCCGGCGGGAGCCTGAAGTAACCCGGATCGAACAGCACGGCGGCACAACCTTCGGCACTGCCTTCGTCGATGGCATCGTCGTACCAGGCTGCGGCGACCGCGAGAAGCGGACGGCTCGCGCGCTCGTCGAGCCACCCGTCGGCTACCAGCAGACCATCGATCGCGGGGACGGCCTGAACATCGAGTGGCGGTAGGGCGGCCAGCCGCAGTGCCTCGCGAACACGAGCCTCGTACAGGCCCGCAGTCGCCGGCGCGGCGAGCACACGTACCCGCGGCCAGTACGGCTTTTCGTATCGGGTCAGCGCGTGGAGACTTCCGGCCAGCGGTCCAATCGCTGCACGGATCATCTGGACAACGGGCGCAACCTCGGTCAGCACGCCTGCGTTGTAGCCCTCGCTTTCCTCTTCACCCGCGATGGGCAGCCCGGCTAGCAACGGGTCATGGTCTTCAAAACGGTTGCACAAAACCTTACCCGAGCCATGTCGGGCGCTCTGCATCTTCAGGAGCGACTGTTTCCCCGCAAGAGCTTCAGCAAGGGATTTGCCCGCCAGTGGCAGGCAATACCCAGCACCGACTACATGCAGCGGGCGCTGCGCGAACCGGATTTTTTCCGCAAGCCAGCGGTCGCGATGATGGTTGCGCCAGTACGCGCGATACCACAGGACCTCATAACCTGCCCGGGCAAATCCGAGCAGAACCAGGAACACGCCGTTCGGTGCCCCGAACATCCAGTTCCAGAACTCGAAGCCACGCGCAGGGTCACCCTTCGGCCACGCAAGCAGCACAAATACCGGACCGAACACGTTGCACACGAACCACGTCACCGCCCATGGCCAGAAGCGCATCCTGGGCGGATATCCGCTGGGGCGCCCGGCGGGAGAAAGATCGACCGGCATTACTCGATGTCGAAATTCATGAGCGACGAGAGCAGACGGCAGCCGCACGCGCAGCGGTAATGATGGAAGGCGACCTCCTTGCCGTCGCGATCGGGAAATTTGGCGTAGCCCTCATCAATCGTGGTTGGCCCGTGCTGCTCGCAGATCGCCTCATCGCCCTTCCGGGCAAGCGGTCGGCCCATCACCTCGAACCACGGCGAGCCGCCTGTAACTTCGCCGCCGTGTTCGAGCTCGTCGCCTTTACGAATAGGAGATTGCATATATTAGCTAACCAATTGATTCGACTATTTTTGCTGAGCTGGCATGGCGTCCGATTTAAATTCAATACTTTGCAAGAGAGGGGAAATAAAGCCATCCTTCGAATTTCTCTCGACTTGAATACCCGCACCACCTCCGGACACGCCAATCAAAACGCTCTTGCCATGAGCGAAACAAAATCTCGAACCTTGAATTCCATTTTTTGATTTTGCATCAACCACAAAACCATTTGCGCCGGGAACATCGATTCTTTCAAAGTTCGTGCCTTCACTCTTCCCAAGTGGAGTCCACTTTTTCCCGTCGAAGTCTGCTGGGCATCTCAATGAGTTAGCGTCCATGATATCCTGCATTTCCTGAGAAATATCGGTTTGCGTATTGTCGGGCGACCACTTAAAATCTGAGGTGTTTTCGCACATAAAACCAATCCACGGCACGTGTGCAGTCCCGCGTTTCTCAAACCACCAGTCATACCCAGAATACGTCTGCGTCTGTTGAAGGAATGGAAGTTCCCGATCAGGCAGGCGAGCATCTGCGCGATAAAGTACGAGATCTGGATCGTTGTATTTAATATGCTCGCCCTTTTTCAGAGTCATCGAAAACTGACAGTCACCCATTCTCACTTGCACCAATGTTGGTCCATCTGCCGCGAGTGTGCTGGTGCCCACTCCCAACTTCGTCATGCCATCATCGGCTAATGCATCGCCAGATAAACATGCGATAGCGAGCCAACCAGCGACAAAGGTTGTTATGTAATGCTTCACGATTCCTCCACGCGCCCGAAACCAACGGGGAAAATAGATGTACTCCCGTCCGGCTGCGGGAAACTGGTTACATCAAACAGAATTATTTGTGCGTTAGCGAATGCCAAAAACCGAGACTGTATGTCCCACACGGAATTGTAGTTACTACTTGGCTTGCCAGTGTTTATTGTGGCCGCCACCTTACCAAACGCTACGTTTATGTAAAAATATTTTATTCCGTGATCCGTTGAGAGCGGACTGTATTCACTGGACTGATTCGTCCAGTACTCGTCTGCGCAACTGGCGGCGCCCGACCAAGCCCAATAGCAGCCGGCGCTATCCGCTGCTTCAAATGGATTGGCCATTGCCTCTCTTTTTTCGACAAGATCGGCCGGAATATGCGTAGATGTATCTCTAAGGTAATGCATCGAATCGTACATCCCCTTATGACCATTGGGCGATGTTCTGCTTTGATCAGCCATCTGGGTATGCTGCTTCAGCGTGTTCTCTACCGTTGCACTTACTGCAAACCCTTTGAATTTCCAATACTTAATATAATTTGTGGCGTGCGTGAGCTGAAGCATTCCTCGCCCATCCCATGGGGCGTACCAAAATGGCGAACCCTCATGGTATTTTTGAAACCATTGCGTCTCCTCTGTTGCATTTCCAAAGAATGACGCCATACGCACGGGCGATTGAATCCCGTATTTACGGATTGCATTGTTGAGTTCCAAACGCCTCTGAATGGCATTCGGATTATCTGCTGCCAACATGGAAGCAGCCCAACTAAGTCGTACCGTTTGCCACTTCCACGGCGTGGCTTTTTGTACAACATTTTTCGGAAGCAGATGCTGAAGTTCTTGGCGACTGAGCCACCCACACTTTCTGAAGTGGCGGATAAACACCAGCGGATGGAAAAACCATAGTTCCTGCCCCGCAAGCGGTGTCTTGTCCAGAAACTGGAACTTGCCCAGGAATTCGGTAAACTTGGTGTACCCGTCGGGGTTGGTATCCTTCTGCTTGCCAAAGAAACCATACGGGTCGTTGAGGTCCTTGTAGCGCTCCTCGTTGTTGGCTGGATCCCACTCGCTTCGCGCCTTGAACACCATCCCCCGGAGCTTTTCGTCCACGCCATCTGTGTTCTGCACGTAGCTGGCAAGCCGCAGGTTGATCTCATTGCTATTGTTTGGATCGGCTTCGAGCGGCTGCGCCGATGGCAGCGAATCTTGAATGCCGGTCAACCCACAAAGCGTGGCGTAATCACATCGCCCGGCATCGTTGAACGGCGTGTTGTCACCATCCACCTTTTGCCAACCCGTGAAGAACGGGAAATCCGCGTCGGACAGCTTCTTGATGGCATCCGGCGCAATATTGACATAGCCCAGCGTGCCGTTTTCGTCGAGCGGCACCGCGATCCATGTGGCACAGGCCGCCCCGGTCAAAGTCGGATTATCCGAGAGAATGCGCCCGAACCGCAGCATCTCATAGCCATCGCTCGGACACACCGGATAGAGGGCCATCGCGCGTTCATACAGGTCATATTCGTAGTGCCTTTGGGCGTTGTCATAAGGGTCCGCAATGGGGGCGGGCGTGAGCAAGGTCACGTTGCCACTGCCACCCCTATCGATCCACGCGCGCGTAAAGCGCTGCCCCTTGTTGAACCATGCCTCGACATAGAGTGTGTCCCCTGCGCCAAGCGAGCCGCCCGGCACTCGGGGAAACCACTTCTCATCCACGCCGGCCGGCTGCGGATAAAATTCTTGCGGGCCGGAAATGACGAAGTAGCTGCGCCCCCAGTAGTCGCTGGTGTTCGGCTGAGTCGTTTTTTTCACCCCGATCTCCACCTTGTCGAACCAGGCCGTGAAATCGCCGTCCGCCATGAAGATTTCGAAGTGCAGATGCGCCACGCCCTGATGCTGGCCGACGTAGCCGAGCATGTCCTTGCGGTACATCTTTTTTGTGCCGCCCATCTGGACCGCCCCATCCTTGCCCCCTGCCGTATCGAGCAGCCATTTGGGTAGCGCGTTTGCCGACCCAGTCTGCGGCGGATTGTTAGGCTGGGGCACGATGTGCTCCTGGCTGGTCATGTCCAGCAAGTGCATGTAGAGCGAGTAGTACGTGATCGTGCGCCCGTCGCCCGTGTCAGTCTTGTGCCGCAGTAGTACGAAGCCGGCATTCGAGTTCAGCACCGGCTGCCCGGTCGTCGAATCGGTCGTGCCGTCCGAGATGGCGTTCTTGCAGACCCGGTACGCAACAACATCCCCATCAGCGATCGCGCGGACAGGTTCCGTCTGCTCACCCGGGTTCAGATGGATGGCGCAATGAGAACGCCGGTCGAAGGTGACCGGCCAGGCCCCGTGATGACCGATCTCGAACTGGTCGATGAGGTCCATCATGGGGTCCGGCTTCGACGCGTCGCTGGCCGTCAGGCCCGACGCCGGAAGAAAGGGAGGGCTGATGATCATGGCTTCAATGGGATGACGAATACGTGTCTGAAATCTTCAGACTGCTCTTCAGCAGGATGGGCAACTGCGCCGGCACGTTATCGGGGCCAACGAACGTGAACGAGCCTGCCTTGATGGTGAACGCCCCGGGACAATGGAACGTCATGTTGCCGTTCTCGATCACGAGCGAGCCCCCGCCGCTGTTGAGCGCGATCTTCGTTTTCGCGGCCAGCTGAATGTCTGCGCTTTCGCTGGCCACGCGTACCTGCTGCTTCGCGAACAGGTCCATCCCGTCCGTCAGCGCCGAGGCCGTGAACTTGCCCTTCGCGGCGGTGAGATTGACGCCGAGCTTGTGCGCGCACAGCGAGATCATGTCCCCAACCGCCATACGCAGGCGCTTCGCAATACTCACGTCCAGGTCCTTGCCCGCGGTCACAATCACGCTTTCGCCGGCCGAGTGCTGGAGCGATTTCGGCGTCACGAACGCCATGCCGCCGGGGGCGCTCGCGAGCAACCCCGCGTCGCGTAGCTGGTTCAGGCCGTCGAGCAGCGCCGACTGCGTGGCACGGTCAGCCGGATCGCCCCCGGCCTGCGTCGTTGCCGCAGCGAGGTCCGTCACACGCTGCAGCGCGGCCTTGAGCTGGGCGACGGCGGCAGGCATCTCAAGGTGCGGCGTATCGGTTCCGGCTGCGGCGTCCGCGGTGAAAAACAGCCCCTTCGCCGCCCGCACGGCCCCCCACCCCTGGGTCGTCGCCTCAAAGCCGTTCCCGCGAGAAAGCTTTCTGCTGTTAAGCAGATAGCCCTGGTTGAAGGCCGACTGGCTGTTCACAGTCGCAATGCGTGCGCTCTCCTTGCCCTGCAGATCGTTAAAAACGACCTCCGCACCGAGCAATGGAGAGCGCCAGATGGCATAGCTATACAACGCGTCCGTGCCCCGAACAGGATCGCGATGCGCATAGTCATGGAGGGCGCCGGTGATATGCATGCGGTCCACGTCCGCATGCGCGGCGTCCAGCAGCACCTCGGTCCCCGGCAGCAGCGGCGCGTGCAAACCGCCCTGATCCGATGAGGACACACGCACCAGGCGCAGTTTCAGCAGTTGCCGGTCGGTGTTGCCCGCACCCTGCAGGAACTTCGGCAGGACGGGATAACGACCGTGCTCGTCCATACAGCCATAGGGGCTCGAATCAAAAGTTGTCACAACGCCTACGACGGGACCTTTCAGGAAACGCCAGTCCCGCTCGAAGTGGAAACGAGGCCGGTACGTCAGATGCGCGGGCATCGCCTTGAAGCGGGTGTGCGCCGGCAGAGTACGACTGCCTTTCATGACCATCGACGTGATCACAAACCCGTATTGGGCACGCGCCACCTTCACATTGGTCGTCTTGACCACGACGCCCGGCGCAACGCCCAAGGCGTTCGTCGTACCGGAAAGCGTCACCTGGCGCGCGATCTGTTCGTCGCGCCGCGTCTGCGTGAGCGCCTCGCCCTGCTGCTGCGTCAGGTGGAACTCCGCGCTACGGCTGAACTGTCCGAACACCGAGCGGTCGCCCGCTTCACTGCAGACGTTCACCGTCGCCCGTAGCGGGTCATCCGGCGTGCGGTAGTTGCGCTCATACAGCTCAATCGTGGCGGGCACGAGGGTACGCGCGTCATTGAGCGACAGCACCGCTTCGTGGCACCCGGCCGAGAGTCCCGAATCCGCGATGAGCGGAATCTCGACCGAACGAATATAGGCACGCGGATTGTTGGCAAAGACAATCGTATCGAGCTGGCCACTCTTGCCGCGCCCCTGCTTGTAGAACCAGAAAACGCCCTTGCGGCGGCAGTGTCGGGTGATGAAGGTCCATAGGGACTCCTCATACATCACCACCTGTTCCATCTTCTCCAGTAGCCCTTCGATCTGGAATTCCACGTCGAAGGCGTCGAAGTTTTTGCGGTCGACCAGCGCCTGCCGGATCATCTCCTGCAGCGTCACGTCCTTGAAGGTATCGGACTTGATGATCCGCTTGCAGAGAGCGGCAAAGCGCGGCTCGATGCGTAGCCGGTAGGTGGCTTCGTCGCGACTTACGCCGATACGCTCGATGCGCGTGATCACGCCGTTGAAGGTAGCCGCTTCATGATCGACGGGTTCGACATAGCTGACCGAGGGCACGGCCACGCGTTCGTCGATCTGCAACCCCGCGCGCCGTCCGACGTACTCTTTGCCGTCGAGATCGAGCTGCGACGAGGTCACCGTCACATCTGCCGTATAGTCCTTGCAGAATCCCCCGCGCACCCGGAACTTCACCACATCGAAGTCGTGTTCGAGAATCCCGACCCAGACCCGCAGACGCTGGCTCAGACGCGCGCTCGGGTGGCGCAGAGCATCGGTGAAGCTTTTCGTCACAGCATTCATTCACACATCCCATTCCGGTGGAAAGGCACGAGGTGAGATCGTTGCTTTCGCAGCTATCGGCACCGAAATCTAGGGGTGGGAACGGAAACGCGTCAATCATATTGACCGGAGACGTCGGAATTAATCAACGGTTATGTCAAACAATGACAAATTTGACTCATCTCATTTTTCGAGATGCGATTGAGCGGTAATGGCTGCGAAATCGAGTGAAAGGGGGAGCCTTTCACAAGTTCTCCGGGTAGAACAGCGATTCGGTGAGCGCGCGCCGCCAGTTCGCCGCTTCAGGACAAGAGTCCGCGCGTCGCCTTGTGCTCCGGCACGATCAACACGTGCAGTAATCGCTATCCGCGATGTCGTAGGCGTGGCCTCAAACGCAGACGAACGCGCGAGGCCTGCGCAGTTCAGGTACGCCAGTACTGACGTGCGATATACGACGCGCCAGGTATATAGGACTTCAAATTAACGATTCTGCGTCCCTTGGCCGCATCGGATGGTGTCCAGGCAAGTACGGCGACGTCGGTGGCCGGCGCTTCAATGTTGCGCACGCCGCTCTAACGACGGCAATGCCTGCCTCCGCTGAACACGGCCAGGAAACGGGTGTGTACGCCGACGCGGGCTATCAGGGTATCGAAAAGCGATGCCAGGCGAACCCGGTTCGCTGGCATGTCGCGATGCGGCCAGGCCCGCGTCGACAACTGGACCGAACGATCGTCTGGACGCGATATCCGACTAGATTGAACGCTTGAAAGCGGGCATCAGCGCCAAGGTTGAACATCCGCTCCGCGTGCTCAAGCAGCAATCTGGCTATACGAAGACCCGGTACCGAGGGTTATTGAAGAACACTGCGCAGATGCCGACACTGTTCGCCCTAGGCAACCTCTGGATCGCACGCAAGGCTTTACGCAATCCCCGAAGCTGAGATCCAGGCCGCGAGTCCCGGCGCACGGATGTCGTCACGCCTCAAGAGCGGACAACCAGTCTGCCAGCAGGCTCTTACGGCTAATACGACTCACTAGTAAAAAATCAGTGCTCCAAAAAGGAGCTGTGCAGACCTTCCCTAGCGGTTCGAGCCGTCGAAGTCCACCACTTCGACCCAATTCGCACCCTTGCCCACCGGGTACTTGCCGAGCTCACGCAGTGCACCGCTCTTCGCATCGATGCGGTATGCACTCAGCGTGGGCGAGAGCTGGCCCACGGCGAACAGATACTGGCCCGACGGATCGATATTGAAGCCGCGCGGCTGCTTCTCGGTGACGTACGTGCCGATGCGAGTGAGCTTGCCCGTTTCCGTGTTCACGCGGTACGCGCCCAGCGTGCTCGACGTGCGCTCCGAGATGTACAGGTGGCGGCCATCGGGCGTGAGGTGGACGTCGGCGCCCCACGGCTTGTCGCCGGAGAAGCCAGCAGGCAGGATCGAGATCGTCTGGATCGGCTTGACCGAGTCGTTCGCCGCGTTGAAGGCGAGCACGTGCAGCTTGCCGTCGAGTTCGTCGATCAGATAGACAAAACGCTGGTCCGGCGAAAACTGGAAATGACGCGGGCCGGAATCCTTCGGCAGCGAGTAAGCGGGTTTCGCATCCTCGTTGAGCGCGCCCGTCGAGGCGTCGAACTTCAGGCGCAGCCAGGTGTCGGCGCCGAGCACCGAGGCGAATGCATAGCGGTTGTCCGGCGAGGTGCGAATGATGTGCGCCATCGGACCCGTCTTCACGGTTTGCTGCACGTCCCCCGCCACGCCGTTTTCGCCGATGCGGTTCACCGCCAGCAGATTGCCGCCGTACGAAGCGGAAAGCAGGTAACGCCCCGTGCCATCGGTGGAAACATAGGCCATGCTCTCCGCGAGCGGCGCGCGGCCCAGTTCGGCGAGACGGCCATCGAGCGGATTTACGGCGAAGCTCACCACGCGATACGGCTTCGAGCGCAGCGCCGCATACAGGTGATGATGGTCGGGCGAGAACGCCATCGGCATCACCGTGCCGCCCACCGGCACGGTCTCGACCGCGGCCAGCGTGCCGTTTTGCGCATCGAGGCGGAACACCGAAATGTCCTGGCTGTCGGCGTTCGACACATACACGTAGCTAGCCGCATACACGGCCACCGATGCCGCGAGCCCGAAAACAGCACCCACCACGCTGCGCAAGATTGCCTTCTTCATGTCGTCCTTTCTGCTTTGTTAGTTCTATTGACTGGTCTCGCGCGCTGCTTTCCTCACGCAAGCGCGCCGACGCGAAACACCGAAACTGCTTCCTTCATCGATTGCGCCTGGTGCTCGAGCGCGCTTGCGGCGGCGGCGGCCTGCTCGACGAGCGCGGCGTTCTGCTGCGTGACCTGGTCCATCTGGCTCACGGCCATGCCTACCTGCTGAATGCCCGTGCTCTGCTCGGCGGTGGCCGTCGTGATCTCGGCCATGATCGTGGCGACATTGCGCACCGAGTTGACGATTTCATTCATCGCCTCGCCTGCCTGCGCAACGAGGGCGTTGCCGTTGCGCACGTCTTCCATCGAAGCGCCAATCAGTTCCTTGATCTCGCGCGCGGCGCCCGCGCTGCGCTGCGCGAGCGTGCGCACCTCGCCCGCGACCACGGCGAAGCCGCGTCCTTGCTCCCCCGCGCGCGCCGATTCCACGGCGGCGTTGAGCGCAAGAATATTGGTCTGGAAAGCGATGCTGTCGATCATGCTCGTGATCTCGGCAATCTTCTGCGAGCTGACGCTGATGTCCTGCATGGTCTGCACGGCGCGTCCCACCACGTCGCCGCCGCGCTGCGCGAGTTCGGCCGCGCCCGTGGCGAGCGTGCTGGCCTCGGATGCGTTCACGGAGTTCTGCTTCACCGTGGAGGTGAGTTCTTCCATGCTCGCGGCCGTTTCTTCGAGCGAGGCCGACTGCTCCTCCGTGCGGCTCGACAGATCGAGATTGCCCGCCGCGATCTCGCGCGCGGCCGTGTGAATCGCGTCGCAACTGTCGCGCACGCCGGCCACGGTGTGCGAGAGCCCCGCCTGCATCCGGCGCATGGCCGCGAACAGCAGGCCGATTTCGTTGCGGCCCGCTTCGGGCACGCGCACGGTGAGATCGTTCGAAGCAATGCGGTCGAGCACCGCCGCGGCGTCGGCCAGCGGCCGCGACACGATGCGCTGCAAGGCAAAATGCGTGAAGACGACGAGCGCCAGCGCGATGGCCACGCCCACGCCCACGAGCGTAACGATCCATGTGTAGCGCGCGTTGCCGTCGTCGAGCGTTGCCTCCGCGAGCGCGTTGGCGAGCTTCTGGAACTTCTCCACGTTCACCGAATAGGCTGCGCCGGCGGCGGTGATATCCGTGTCGTTGACCGCCACGTAAGCGGCCGTGTCGCCGTTGCGCAGTGCATCGGTGGCGCGCGTGAGCGTGTTCGAGAGTTGCTCAGCCGACTCGAGCAACTGACGCTTGAGGTCCGCGTCCATGCCATCGAAAGCCGGTGCATTGGCGAAGGCCTGGGTCTCGCTCGCCGAAAGCTCCAAGCTATGGGCCGCGCTCTTCAGCGCGGAGTCGCGCGTGGCCGTGTCGTTGCGTTCCTTGAGCGCGCTATAGCCGCGCACGAGCGCCGAACGCGTGCGCGTGGTGTCCTTGTAGGCGTCATTGACCAGAATGGTCTGGCGCGCGATTTCATGCAGGCGTTGGGCGCTGGCGTTCGACTCCCGCAGCGAGAACACGCCCGCGAAGCCGCCAATCAGGATCATCACGCCAAAGATCACCAGCACTGCAAGGAGGCTGGCTCGTACCGTCGTGTTGCGCATGTTGCTTCAATCCCCGGTTTCCATGGTGTTCTTCTTTACGGCTCAAATGCCGGAGTCTTGAGGGTCCCGTCGCCATGTTGTCCAACAACTTTGCGGCATCATCCCATAATCCCGGGACTATCCTGAAATTCGAGTTTACCCTGATAGCGACTCGAGAGGCATACAGTCTGGTTGCCTCGACCTCCCAAGCGTTGTACGATTAGCTCAGACAACCAGCCGTGATGTCAAACAACCAACGGAAAACTGGCTCAATAAGCAGCTAATCAGGTCCGCAAACAGAACGCGCTTGACGACCAGTCAGGCGCGTTCTTGCGTAAGTAAATGCGGCGTGCACTAGGCGCGCCGTCCGGAGACAGCAGATTCAGGCCGCGGCGTGCTCGCAAGCGGCCCGCGTCTCGCGCACGAGAGAGGTCGATCCACATGTCGTTGAGCCGCACCGCCACGCAGTCCGATGTCGCCAGGCGCACCAAGGTGCGCTACCTGATCCTCTCGCTGATCTTCATCATCACCACGCTCAACTACGCGGACCGCGCCACGCTCTCGGTCACGGGCTCGGCCATGCGCACCGAGTTCGGTCTCGATGCCATCCACATGGGCTACATCTTCTCGGCGTTCAGTTGGGCCTATGTGCTCGCGCAAGTGCCTGCGGGTTGGGTGCTCGACCGCTTCGGCGCGCGCCGCGTGTACGCGGGCAGCATCTTCCTGTGGTCGCTCTTCACGCTGCTGCAAAGCTCGATTGGGCTGCTTGGCAGCGCGGGCGCCGCGATTGCGGGCCTCTTCGCGCTGCGCTTCGCAATGGGTGCAGCCGAAGCGCCCGCCTTCCCCGCCAACGCCAAAGTAGTGGCGAGCTGGTTCCCGGCGAAAGAGCGCGGCACGGCCTCGGCCATTTTCAATTCGGCGCAGTATTTTGCGGCCGTGGTGTTTACGCCGCTCATGGCGTGGCTCACGCATGCGTATGGCTGGCATCACGTGTATATCGTGATGGGCGTGGGCGGCCTCGTGCTCGCCTTCGCGTGGATCCGGTTCATGAAGAATCCGGCCGATCATCCGGGCGTGAACCAGCAGGAACTCGAATACATCGAGGCGGGCGGCGGCATCGTGAACGGGCATCAACACGCAGCGCGCGGCGAGCGCAGGGAACGTAAGGGCGCGAACTGGGCGGTCATCCGCCAGCTGCTCGGCAACCGCATGCTGCTCGGCGTCTATCTCGCGCAGTACTGCATCAACGTGCTCACGTACTTCTTCCTCACGTGGTTCCCGATCTACCTCGTGCAGGCGCGCCACATGACCATCCTGAAGGCTGGGCTCATTGCTTCGCTGCCGGCGATCTGCGGCTTCCTGGGCGGGGTGCTGGGCGGCTTGGCTTCGGACGCCCTGGTCCGCTCGGGCCGCTCGCTCACCATGGCGCGCAAGGTGCCGATCGTCGGGGGCATGGTGCTCTCGTCGTGCATCGTCGGCTGCAACTACGTGAACAGCGACTGGATCGTGGTCGCGCTCATGTCGCTCGCGTTCTTCGGCAAGGGTCTGGGCGCGCTCGGCTGGGCCGTGATCGCCGATACCGCGCCGCGCGAAGCGATCGGCCTCTCGGGCTCGATCTTCAACATGTTCGGCAATGTGGCCGGCATCGTCACACCGATCGTGATCGGCTATCTCGTGGCGGAAACCGGCTCGTTCAACGGCGCGCTCGCCTTTGTCGGCATCAACGCGATCGTTACGGTGATCAGCTATCTCGTGATCGTGAAGGACATCAAGCGCGTGGAGTTGAAGCCCGCTTGATTGTGTGCGGTCGTTCGGCGAGCTATGGCTTCTCGTGGGCCCGCCGCGCGAGCGTGCGGGCCGCGACGATCGCGGCCGAGAATCCCGAAGCCGCGCCCACCAGCAACGCCCAGCGCGGCCCCCAGTGGTCGGCGACCCACCCCACGATCGGCGCGCCGATGGGTGTGCCGCCCAGCGCCACGGCCAGGCGAATCGCCAGCACGCGGCCGCGCATGCCGGGCTCGGTGGAAAGCTGCATGAGGCTGTTGGTTTCGGTGGTGAACGTGAGCGCCGCGATGCCGATCATCACGAGCGCGCCGCCAAACCACCAGTAGCCCGGCGCAACCGACGCCAGCAGGCATCCCACCCCGAACGCCGCCGCCGCGAACAGCAGCGAGACAAAACGCGGATGGCTGCGCCCCGCGCCGAAGAAGGCGCCACTCATGGTGCCCACCGCCATCATGGAAGACAGGAGTCCGTAGCGTCCTGCGTCGGCGTGAAAGACGTTCACGGCCATCGTCGAGATGAAGATCGGAAAGTTCAGCCCGAAGGTACCGATCAGGAACAGCATGACGAGAATGGCCCGCAGGTCCGGGCGCGCCCACACGTAGTGGAACCCCGCGGCAATGCCGCCCTTCGCGGGTTGCGCGCGCCTTGCCGAACGCAGCTCGTCCACGCGCAGGCGCGTGAGCGAGATCAGCACGGCGACGAACGACAGGCCGTTGAGCAGGAAGGCCCAGCCCACGCCCACCGATGCAATGACGATTCCCGCCACGGCCGGGCCGATCATGCGCGCGGCGTTGAACGAAGTGGAATTGAGCGCGACGGCATTGGAGAGATCGGCGTCGCCCACCAGCTCCGAGACGAAGGTTTGCCGCACCGGCGCATCGAATGCCGTCGTGCAGCCGAACAGGAACGCGAACACGTACACGTGCCAAAGCTGCACGAGCCCCGTCGCCGTGAGCACGCCCAGTGCAATGGCAAGCGTTCCGAGCGTGGCTTGCGTAACCATGAGCAGCTTGCGCTGGTCGAAGTGGTCGGCGGCGAAACCCGACCAGGGCATGAACAGCATTTGCGGCCCGAACTGCAAGCCCATCACGATACCGACTGCGGCCGCGCTGTGATGCGTGAGCCCGGTGAGCACGAGCCAGTCTTGCGCGGTGCGCTGCATCCACGTGCCTACGTTCGAGACGAGCGCGCCAGCGGACCATACGCGATAGTTGTAAGTCCTGAGCGAACGAAAGAACCCGGAAGCTGGAGCGCCCATGTGACCGCCTCGCCTTAGTCGGCCACGAGCCGCTTGAGCAGTTCGACTGCGGCGACTAGCTGCTGTTGCTCGGCGGCCGAAAGGCGCGTGTCGATCCTGCGCGAGAGCCAGTCCTGACGCGCCGCCCGCCCCTCCTTGAGCCACTCGCGAAACGCGTGAGTGAGCGACCAGAGCGTTTGGCGCCCATCATTGGGATCCGGTGCGCCGCTAATATGGCCCGCCGCTTCGAGCGGCGCGATGAGGGTGCCCATGGACTGCGGGCGCATGCCCTCCGCGCGCGCAAGGCTCGACACAGTCGACGGCCCCTCGCGCTCGAGCCGCTGCAGCACGGCCATCTGGGAAGGTGTGAAGTCGCCGAGGATCGCCTGCTCGCGAAAACGGCGACGCAGCTGCCCGACCAGTGCCCGCAGGTCGCCGGCAAGCGCCGCGGCGAGGTCCGGAGGGGGAGTTTGGGCGCGTTCGGACATCCCCGCATTGTAGGAGATGTGAAGGTAAACTGCAAAGATTACCTTCATATATCTCTACGCGAGGACAGTGCCGTAAACGCGAACGAGAGGAGGGACGTGGTGATGGTATCGGCTGCGAACGTCATCGGCTCGATGGCGCATTCGTCGGCGGTCTACACCGGAATCCGGTGCTCGCCCTCGCGCGCGACCCGCTCGCACTTTCCAGCGACGACACGAAAGCGAAGCGCACGAGTACGACAAATCGCAAGAGCAGGCGGCGTTCGACGGCGACCGCGTGCGCGCGCCCAGCACCGCGTCAGGGTCAGCATGCGGCGCGGCACTCGGCCGGTTCCCCTGCGCCAACGCACGGCTTGCGTCGCATGCCAGACCGTCGAGCATCACCTGGGCATGCGCCGCAACCGTCGATGCCGGCAGGCCCGCCACCAGCTCCGCCACGCGCCCGGCCGCCGGCACCACGCTGCCGATCTTGCTGGATATCCATCTCATACGCCTGCTTTCGGCAACACCGGATGCTCAGAAGCCTTGTGCGGTTCCCGTAGAATGCGCGACCAGCAGCACGACACCCAGTATGCAAGCCCCAATCATGGCGGCGAGCACGACCGCCACGAACGGCAGCCACTTGAAGTTCACGCTGGCCAAATCGGCTTCGTGCGACGCGCTTTTACGCACACCGAAAAAACTCCAGAGAACCATGCGCATCATTCGAACGAGTTCCATCATTGACTCCGGTTACGTCGATCAGGTCGATCGGATAGCCAGATCTTCAACCTTGCGCACTGACAAAAAAAGCAGCAGTTACGAACGATTCGAGCGATGCAGAAGGTTCACGGCTGCCAGAACCCCATAAAGAAACGCCCCGGTACTCGCGCACCGGGGCGAAAGGCTTGCCACGCTACAGGCAAAAAGAGCCGCAAGCTCTGCGGGTTTAGGTGATGATCCAGGCACTCGCGCAGTAATCCCGGCGCATCCCGGGAGAACAGACCCGGACTGCGATGCGCACTGGCCGCAATGATCCGCCCTCGCGGGAACCACGTATAGAAGCAGTCGACGCATAATTGACCGTAGCAGACCCGATTTCCCGTCCGGCGAGCCGTGAGAAAATTGCTCGAAACCCAAGCCCAGCCATGACCTCTCTGGAAGACCCCGGACGCATGACACGCTATGAACGCCTCGCGCAGAGCATGGCCGCCCAGATTCGCTCCGGCAACCTGAAGCCGGGCTCGCGCATGCCGTCGCTGCGGCAGATCATTGCGCAGCACGGCGTGAGTCAGTCCACGGCGGCGCGTGCTTACTACGTGCTCGAACAGTGGGGCCTCGTGCGCGCCGAAGAACGTTCGGGCTACTACGTCGCGCCGCTCTCGAAGCCCAACACGGCGGATTCGAGGGCAACGACGGGCGAGAGCGCCACTGTGGATATCAGCGAGCTGGTGTTCTCGGTGCTCGACGCCGCCAAGCGCCCCGGCATCGTGCCGCTCGGCTCCGCCTTCCCCTCCCCGTTGCTGTTTCCGCTGTCGCGCCTGGCAAAATCGCTGGGCCAGGCCGCGCGCAGCGTGAGCCCGTGGAGCACGGTGGTCGATCTGCCGCCCGGCAATGAGAACCTGCGCCGACAGATTGCGCTGCGCTACATGCGGGTTGGCATCTCGCAGCCGGCCGAGGACATCATCATCACCAACGGCGCGCTGGAGGCGCTCAATCTTTGCCTGATGGCGGTCACGCAGCCCGGCGATATCGTCGCCGTGGAATCGCCGGGCTTTTATGCGGCGCTTCAGGCGATCGAGCGGCTCGGGCTGCGCGCGGTCGAAATTCCTGTCGATACCGCCACGGGCCTCGACCTCGACGCGCTGGCGCAAGCGCTGGACAAGCACCCCATCCGCGCCTGCTGGTTCATGACGAATTTCCAGAACCCCACGGGCGTCACGTTGTCGGCAGAGAAAAAGGAAGCGCTAGTCGAACTGCTCGCGAAACACGAGGTCCCGCTCATCGAAGACGATGTGTACGGCGAGCTGCACTACGCGCCGAACTATCCGCCGCCGGCCATCGCGTTCGACCGGCGTGGCCTCGTCATGCACTGCGGTTCGTTTTCGAAGAACCTGGCGCCCGGTTATCGCGTGGGCTGGGCGAGCGCTGGGCGTTTCGCGGAACGCGTGCAGCGCCTGAAGCTCATGACGACGATCTCAGCCAGCATTCCCGCCCAGGCCGGCATTGCCGACTACCTGGAGCATGGCGGCTACGAGCGTCATTTGAAAAAGATCCGGCTGGCCATGCAGACGCAGCGCGATGCGATGATCGAGGCGATCCGCCGGTGGCTGCCTGAAGGCACGCAGTACACGCGGCCCGAGGGCGGCTATTTTCTGTGGCTCACGTTTCGCGAGCGCATCGACGCCATGGCGCTCCATCGTCTCGCGATCGAACGCGGGATCAGTGTCGCGCCCGGCCCGCTCTTTTCCGCGTCACGTGCATTCGAAAACTGCATACGGCTCAACTACGGGCATCCCTGGTCGGCGCGCCTCGATGAGGCGATCCGCACACTGGGCGAACTGCTCGTTCATCCCGATGTGTGTGCTTGATCGCGATCGATCGATGCGCGCGGCGCCAGCCCATGGCGACCTTAACTGCCAAAGAACAGGTTGCAGTAACTCACCGGGCCCACACAGGTATTGGCGTCCCGTGCCTGCGTCTTAGCCGGGCGCTGTGGCGCCTGATACGTATTCGCCCGGGACGTATTGGTCTGGGCCGCTTGTTGAACATTCGTCTGCGCGGGAACGAGGGATTCGGCGTGGACAGCGAAGCTGGCCGACAGCGAACAGGCGAAGAGGACAGCAGTAAGCAATTTCATTTCAATCTCTCTAGCAAGGTGATGGAGGCGATGCCTCCAGGGAAACAGCCTGGCCAGATTAATCACTTTCACCAATCAAGAGAATCCCGCAACCGCGGGAATGATCCTTCCGTTTTACGGAAGTCATGGAAGCGGGCCTGCTGAGTAGAACGCGCGAAATCGCAGCAGACAAATGCGGCTCAAATCCACCTTGCGGCCGCCGACGTTCCCGTCGAGATTTGTTCTCGCGACGCAAGACTCTTTGTCCATGGTGTGTGTTCGCACTCGCAACGGATGCGCCTACAGTGCATCTCCATCGGATCCGTCGATTCGAACGGCCACCCGACCGGCATACCCATACTGCGAGACACACAATGAGCACTTCCAAGGTCGTCATCGTCACCGGAGCATCGCAAGGCATCGGTGCCGCATGCTCCCGAAACGCACGCCGCGCTCGGCGCGATGCATCCGGTCGGTCGCATGGGCGAAATGTAGCGTCGAGCTAACGCTGGACGAGTTCGACGATTTCGTTGCTCTCGTTCATTGCATCACACTCCTTATTGATTTCCGCCTCGGTCCGGGAATTTGACGCGGGCTGCACAATCGCTTGCGCAGCCCGCTTCGAACAACCACGATCCCAAACGATCAGGCAAGCGGCCCCTCGATCTCATTGAGCCTTTCTTCGAGTGCGTTGACGCTCGCATAGCCCGAATGCACGGCGTACGTCCGGCCCTGTTCTTCAAGCATCAAGGTCGGGAACGACGCGACGCCAAGCGCTCGCGCGCGGGCGAAATCGCGCTGCGTTTCTTCTTTCGTTTCCGCGGCTGCCCATGCCTGGTAGAACGCGTCGGCAGTCACCTGAATACCGACGGCATCCAGCGCCGTCGCGGCGAGTTCACTCAGCACGTGACCGTCGGTCGTATCCAGCCCTTGCACATAGAACCCGTTCTGCAGCGCGCGAAACACCGAGAGCAACGCGTCGCCACTGGCGAAGCGGCGCGCCGCCACAACGGCGCGGCACACCGGCTCGGTATCGTAGACGAACCCCTCGCGCGCCATAAACGCATCGCGGTTGAACGGCAAGCCGCTCAGCGCTTGCACGCGCTGCCAGTGCTGCAGCCGGAAACGCTTGCCGGTTGCGTCGAGAACATCGGTCGCGCCAGCGCGAATCCCGCCGACCACGATTTCCAGTTTCAGATCCGGCACGCGCGCGACGAGTGACGAAAGCTCCTTGCCAAAACCATAGCACCACGAACACATCGGATCGCCAACATAGATCAGTTTCATTCCTGCTCGCTCACATGAAGAGACAACGCGGGGCCCGCAGGACCCCATGCCCCGCATCGCTCCCAGCCATCGGAATGACTATAGGGCTGCGGCCTGGCTCGATAAACGCCGCAGCCAGAACTTCTTTTGTTACATGGCGGAAAGACGCATTGCGCCTCACGAGCAGAACGGCGTAGCTGTCCTGGCCTAGAACATGTCCGAAGCCGATTGATTCCCTGCACGCGTGCCCTCCGACTCCACTCCATCCCGCGACGCAATGAACGGGCCGGTGATCATGTCGGAGTAGCTCATGCCAGGCCCGACCATCGGAAACACATCGGCCTCCTGATCGATCATGATTTCGAGGAAAGCGGGACCATCGAACGCCACAAAAGCCCGAAGCTTGTCCTCGACCTCGCTCAGGACCTCCACGCGCTGCGCGAACTCGAACCCGTCGGCACGCGCGGCCATGACAAAGTCCTTTCGATGCAGCGACTTGTCGCTCACGCACAGGCGCCCGTCGTAAAAGAGACGCTGCCACTGCCGGATCATCCCGTCGCCGACATTGTTGAACAGCAGCACTTTGACCGGGACGCCATAGGTAGTCGCGGTCTCCAGATCCCCTATATTCATGCGCATGCTGCCGTCACCGTCGATGTCGATCACGAGGGCATCGGGGCGTCCCATCTGTGCGCCGATCGCAGCGGGCAGGCCAAAGCCCATCGTTCCCATGCTGCCCGACGTGAGAAAGCTGCGCGGCTCGACGAAGTCGAAGAACTGCGCGGCCCACATCTGGTGCTGGCCCACGCCCGTGGTGACGATGGCCCGCCCGCCGGTAATCTCGCTTAGCTTTTCCACCACGAACTGCGGCTGAATGAGCGGGCTGGCGCGGTCATAATTCATCCCGTAGCGCTGTTTCAGCTCCATGATGTGGTCGAGCCACGCCAACGGCGCCTGCACGTGCGTTTCGTGTTGCATCAGCGAAAGCAGAGCGTCCTTAGCGTCGCCCACGTGAGTCCAGTGCGCGCGCTTGACCTTGTTGATCTCCGCTTCGTCGATATCGATGTGCGCGACATGGCGCGCTCGCGGCGCAAAGGCGTGCGGGCGGCCGCCGGCGACGCGATCGTCGAATCGCGCGCCCACGGCAATCAGGAAGTCGCAGTCTTCCACCGCGTAGTTCGCGCAAGCCGCGCCGTGCATGCCCAGCATGCCGAGCCCCAGTTCGTGCTTCACGGATATCGTGCCGAGTCCCATCAGGGTGTTCACCACGGGAATGCGGTAGCGCTCGGCGAACTGGCGCAATTCCGCCGTGGCGCCGGCGATCATGATGCCGCCGCCCGCGTACAGCAGCGGACGCTTGCTTTGCGCCAGCAAAGCGAAGAACTCGTGGCGCTTGCTCGCTTCGAGACGCGCGCCCTTCGCTACCTTGCGAAGACGCTCGGAGTAGCCGCGAAACGCCAGCGTGCCGTGCCCTTGCCAGGCGCCGGTCCAGTTCTGGATGTCTTTGGGCACATCCACCACGACCGGACCGGGACGACCGGTGCGCGCGACCTCGAAGGCCGTTCGCAGCGTCTGTTCGAGCTTGCCCGGGTCGGTCACCAGAAACACCTGCTTGGCGCACGCCGACATGATGTTGAACACCGGCGCTTCCTGGAAAGCGTCGCTGCCGATCGCGGCACGCGGCACCTGCCCGCAGATGAGCACCACCGGGACCGAATCGCCATTGCAGTCGGCGATCGGCGTTACCGCGTTGGTTGCGCCGGGACCCGACGTCACCATGAACACGCCGACCTTTCCGCTCGCGCGCGCGTAGCCCGCGGCCATGAAGCCGGCGGTCTGTTCGTTCGCGGGTACGACGAGGTTGATCTGCCGCTCGGGCTCGCCGGCGTGCAGTTCGTTGAAACGGAACACCGCGTCGTAGGTCGGCAGGATCGCGCCGCCGCTATAGCCGAACACGGTATCGACACCCTGTTCGCTGAGGACGCGCAAGATGATGTCGGCGCCCGACATCGGTTCGCCGGGGAGCGGTGCTTTCTGGGAGCTTTCTGGAACAATTTTCGGGATCTGGGTCATACCTGACTCGCACGGAAACGGGCGCTGATGCGATCAGCGGCCAAACACAACGGATCATTTCCCTTCCGACTCAAGAACAGCGTATGTCCCCTACCAGCTCGTGGACGACGGCTTCTGCGGGTTCTCCGCTGGAAACACAGTCCACCGGCACTCTTTTGACGTGCGCCTGGCAATACCGTGAGAAAGGGTTCCAATAATTCTGACGACGATTGAAGCGGCGCGCGTCAGCAATCAGGTCGTCTATAGGCCAGGATGCGTCGCATTCGGGCCACCGCGGCTGACGTCGGCCGCTCCTACCATTCGGCAATGCCGACGTCCATTTCCTCGTCGTAGAACGCAACCAGAAACTCTTCGGGCATCAACCAGGAATCGACGCTCACGGTTTGTGCGCCAACATCGACGTCGACTTTCGCGTCGGCGTCCACGGACTTCATCGCATGCACGATCGTCGCGAGATCGTCCGTGCGGATTTCAGTTTTCATCGCGAACTTCATTTTTCACCTCTCTGTCTGGATAACCAGTCTCGATAACTATAGGACCAACGCCCCATGCCACCAACCAGGTTCGCCTCAATTCACTCTTTACATCGCGTAAACCAAACCGGCGGCACGGGGCAATCGTTCAAAGAATTCAACCGGCCTTCAGGTCGTCCGTGGTCCAGCCGCCGCCGAGCGCGTGAATGAGGTCGACATTCGCATCGAGTTGCTGCGTCCGCAGCGCGATGACGCTGCGTTGCGCCTCAAGCTCGGCCGATTGCGCCTCGACCACATCCAGATAGCTCACCGCGCCGCGCTGATAACGCGCGAGCGCGAGGTCGAGCGCGGTTTGGGCGGCACTGGCAGCGTCCTGCTGCTGATTCGTCGCGGTGCCCAGATCGTCGAGCAACGTGAGGTTGTCCTCCACCTGCCGGAACGACGCCAGCACCACGCTGCGATAGCGTGCGCCTGCCTCGGCCGTCGCCTCCTTCGCCGAATCCAGCTGCGCGTGGCGCTTGCCGCCGTCCAGCAGATAGACCGCCAGCGAAGGGCCAATCGCCCAGTACGAACTGGACAGGCTGAGCAGACTGCCGAGCGCCGAGCTTTGCACGCCGCCTTGCGCGCTGAGCGTGAGCGTCGGGAAGTACGCCGCGCGTGCCACGCCAATTCTTGAATTGGCCGCCGCGATGCGCCGTTCGGCTGCGGCGACGTCAGGACGCCTTTGCAACAGCGTCGACGGAACCCCGACCGGAATCACAGGCAACGCGATGGCATCGGTATTCGGCGCTAGCTGGAACTCCGAGGGCGTTGCGCCGACCAGCACCGCCACCGCGTGTTCGAGCAATGCGCGCCTCGCGCGGACCTGCGTGAGTTCGGACTGGACCGATGACAACTGGTTGCTGGCCCGCGCCACGTCGAGTCCCGAGACGATGCCCGCGCCATGCCGGTTGCGGGTCAGGTCCAGCGCCTTCTGGTACGCTTGCTCGGTCCCCTCGCTCAGCTGAATCTGCTGATCGAGACCGCGCAGGTCGACATAGCTTCGAGCGAGCTCGATTTCGAGGCTCAACTGGGTCGACGCGAGATCCGCTTTCGACGCCAGCCCTTCGTCCTTACTTGCAGCAACGGAATCGCGCACGCGTCCCCAAAGGTCCACTTCGTAATCGACTTCGACACCCAGCGTGGCCGAGTTGTAATCGGTCGGCCCAGTCGGGCTGCGCAACGGCCGCGTGTCCGACTCGCGATCGCGCTGGACATTGCCCACAGCGGAAACCTGCGGGTACATCTGCGACTTGACCTGCCTGATGTACGCCTGCGACTGCTCATAGTGAAACAGCGCCGCGCTCAGGTCGGGGTTATTCGCGATCAGCCGCTGCTCGAGGTCGTCGAGTTCGGGCTCCTTGTACAGCTTCCACCATCCCGCGCAGTCGAGCTGGTCAGCGGGGCTGGCCACGGTCCATGGTCCCTGCGTCTGGTACTGCGCCGCGACGGGCATTTCGGGCACCTCGTAGTGCGGCGCGAGCGAGCACGCGGCGAGCGCCACGGCACTCACCAGCGTAGCCAGTTTCAGATACTTAGTCATGCTTGCCACCTTGTGCCGTGGGCGCGATCACCCGAACATGGTCGCCTTCGACGAGACCATCGGGCGGCGCATCGATCACGCGGTCGCTTTGCGCCAGCCCCGAGCCGATATCGACCGCGTTGCCGAGGTCCTGCACGATCGAAACCGGTTTGAAGTGAACGGTGCCGCTGCGATCGACGGTGGCGAGCCGCAGCCCCCGGTTGTCGAATATCAGTGCACTGGCCGGCACCCTCAGCGCGTCGGCGCGTGCCGGCAGCGCAAAGTGCAGATTCACGAAGTCGCCCGGCAACAGCAGATGACCTGGGTTATCGACCATCAACTGGACGAGCGACGTGCCCGATGCGGCGTTGACCGAGTCGGCCAGACCCACGACCGTGGCGGTGAATGTCTTGCCGGGATACTCCGGTACGGTGAAGCTGCCGGTGCACCCTGGCTTGACCGCCGGCACGTATTCCTGCGGCACGTGCACGTATACGCGCAGCTTGTCCACGCTCGATACGGAGAAGAGCTGCGGCCCCGCACCGCCGCCCGCATTGATCAATGCGCCGACGTCCGTGTTGCGTGCGGTGATCACGCCGTCGAACGGGGCGACGATTCGCGCGAAGCTCTTCGTCGCGACCAGCCGGTCCAGATTGGCCTGCGCTGCCGCCACACGGGCCTGCTTCGCCACGTAGTCCTGCGTGCGGTCATCGACCTCCTGGCGCGACATCGAATCGGAGTCCAAAAGACTTTGCCAGCGTGCCGCGGTCGTTTTCGCGAGCGCGGCATCGGCTTGCGCGCTCGTGAGGTCGGCCTTCGCCTGAATCAACTGCTGATCGAGTTCGGGCGTTTCGATCTCGGCGAGTGTTTGGCCTGCCTTCACCGGTGTGCCGATGTCGACGCTCCACGATTTCAGATATCCGCTCACGCGTGCATAGATGGGCGCGCTTTCGAAAGCCTCCAGTCTGCCGGGCAGGTCCAGCGAGCCGCCCGGCGCCTCCGGGGCGGGCACGACGACATTCACGGACGGCACGGCTTGCGCCTCGGTCCAGTCTTTGAGTTGATGCTCATGCCTCATGCGAAGCGAGACGCCGCCAACCACGATAAGGGCGGCGAGTGCACCGCCAACGATGCCTGTTAAAGAAAGCTGACGCTGCGCGAGTGCGGCGCGCGTTGTGGGTTCAGAGGACATGGATCGAATCTCCGGTAAGCTGCGCGGCCGTCGATGTGCGACCCCGACGCGAGTGGATCATGCAAAAAATAGCGGGCACGAGAAAAAGCGTTGCGGCAGTGGCGAACAGCAGTCCGCCAATCACCGCTCGGCCCAACGGCGCGTTTTGCTCTCCGCCCTCGCCGAGACTCAAGGCCATCGGCGCCATGCCGATGATCATCGAGAGCGCCGTCATGAGGACCGGCCGAAACCGGGTCGTACCGGCTTCCAATGCCGCCTTGAACGCGTCGCCGTGCTCGGCCAGACGTTCGCGGCAGAAACTCACCACCAGAATCGAATTGGCCGTAGCCACGCCCATGCACATGATTGCGCCGGTCAGTGCAGGCACCGACAGCGTGGTATCCGTCGCGAACAACATCCAGACGATGCCGGCCAATGCGCCAGGCAAGGCCGCCACGATCACGAGCGGATCGGACCACGACTGGAAATTGACGACGATGAGCAGGTAGATCAGCACCACGGCGCCCAGAATCCCAAACGACAACCCGCCAAACGCATTGTTCATCGTCTGCGCCTGGCCGAGCAGCACGACCTTCGCCCCCTTGGGCGCGTCCTTCGCGTTGGCCGAAACGATGTGGCGAATGTCGGCGGCGACGGCGCCGAGATCGCGGCCCTGGGTCGTGGCGAATACCTCGACCATCGGCTGCACGTTGTAGTTGCTCACCACTTCGTTGCTGGCCGTGCGGTGAATGCTCGCGACCCCGCCGAGAATTTGCCCATCGTTGGCCTCGGCCCCGCCGCTCACCGGCAGATTCACGAGCGACGAGAGCGAATCCACGCTGTATTGCGGCGTCTGAAGCACGATCGAATACTCCACGCCATTGGCCGCGTTGAGCCAATAGGTCGGGTCGATCTGGCTCGAACCCGCCATGTGCACCACGAGGCTGTTGGTCACATCGCGTTCGGTGAGGCCCTGAAGCGATGCGCGGTCGCGATCGACGTCGATATTGAATTGCGGATTGGCCTGCGATTGCTCGATGCGCGCATCGACGACGCCGGGCACGTGGCGGATCTGACGCAGCAGCGAGTTGGCGTAGGCGAAGTCGGCCGGCAGATTGTTGCCGCGAATCTGCAGGTCGATCGGTGCAGGCGAGCCGAAGTTCAGGATCTGGCTCACGATGTCCGCAGGCGGGAACGAGAACGTCACGCCGGGGAACGCACGCGGCAGCGATTCGCGCAACTTGCGCACGTAGGCAGCCGTGGGCCCATGGCCTTCCTTCAGCGATATCTGAATGTCACCGTCCTGCGGGCCGATCGTGCCCGTGTTGTTGTAGGCCGTGTTGATGGAGCTGGTGGACAGTCCAATGTTGTCCACCACGGTGCCCAGTTCGGAAGGCGGAATCGTCGTGCGAACCAGGGCTTCCACTTCCGCGAAAATCTCGGCGGTTCTCTCCACACGCGTGCCCACGGGCGCGCGCACGTGTAGCAGGATTTGGCCTGCATCGACGTCCGGGAAGAAGTTGCGTCCAAGCAGCGGCATCAACGCGAACGACACCACGACGAATGCAAAGAAGCCAACCACGAACGCGCGGCGGCGCTCCAGCACCCGTTCGAGCATCGCGGCGTAACTGGCACGCACGCGCTCGAAGCGCTGCTCGAATCCGCGGTGAAAGCGCGCCCACACGCTGGCAGACTCGTGACGTCCCTGCTCATGCGCATGTGCCCTCAGCAGGTACTTTGCCATCGTCGGCACGAGGGTGCGCGAGAGAATGAACGAGGAAATCATTGCGAAGATCACCGACTCGGCCATCGGCACGAACAGGAACCTCGCCACGCCATTCAGGAAGAACATCGGCACGAACACGATGCAGATGCAAAGCAGAGAGACGAACGCGGGCGTCACGATTTGCGCCGCGCCATCGAGAATCGCGCTTTCGACGTCCTTGCCTTGCTCCAGGTGCCAGTTGATGTTCTCGATGGTCACGGTGGCGTCGTCCACGAGAATGCCCACCGCCAACGCGAGCCCGCCGAGCGTCATGATGTTGAGCGTTTCGCCGAGCACCGAGAGCACGGAAATCGAACCGAGAATCGCGAGCGGAATGGAAGTCGCGATAATGATCGTCGAGCGCCAGCTGCCCAGGAACAGCAGGATCATCACGCTCGTGAGCAAGGCGGCAATCAAGCCCTCGCGCGCCACGCCCTTGATCGCCGAGCGCACGAAGATCGACTGGTCGCCGATTGCATCGATCTGAAGCGCGTCGGGCAAGGAGGCCTTCGCATCGGCAACCTTCCGGCGAATGCCGCCGATAATCGACAATGTGGATGCCGAACCGTTCTTGAACACGGTGAGCAGCACCGAACGCTTGCCTTCCACGTGAACGATGTTGGGCTGCGGCGGGCTGCCGTCGGTCACGTCGGCGACATCATGCATATGCACAACGGTGCCGTTGGCCGACTTGATCGGCAGGTTGGCAATGGCCGTGATCGTCTCCGGCGCATCGTTCAGTTGCAGCGTGTACTCGTAGTTGCCTATCTTTTCGGTGCCGACCGGCGTCACGAGGTTCTGCGCCGTGAGCGCATTGAGTACGTCCTCGGCCGACAAGGAGCGTGCCTCGAGTTCGGACGGCTTGATGTTGATCTGAACCTGCCGGTCCTTGCCGCCGAACGGAAACGGGATCGCGGCGCCATTCACCGTCGCGAGAATCGGCCGCAACTGGTTCTTGCCGAGGTCCGCCAGATTCTGTTCCGAGAGGCCCTTGCCCGAAAGGGCGAGCTGGATGATCGGAACAGTCGAAGCGTTGTAGTTGATGATGAACGGCGGCGTCGCCGAAGGCGGCAACTGCTTCAGAATCTCCTGCGAAATGGCGGTCACCTGCGCATTCGCGGTACCGATATTGGTGCCCGGCTGAAAGAAGATCTTGACGATGCCATAGCCGGTCAACGAGGTGCCCTCGATGTGCTGGACGCCGTTCACGGTAGTCGTCAACACCCGCTCGTACGGAGCCATCACGCGACCTTCCATCTGGTCGGGCGAAAGCCCGGTGTACTGCCATACCACGCTAATCACCGGGATATTGATCGGAGGAAAAATATCCGTAGGGGTGCGAAACGCCGACAGAACGCCGACGATCAGGATAAACACGGCCAGTACGACGAAGGTATGGGGCCGTTTCAGCGCAACGCGCACGATGCCAATCATGATAATTCCAGTATTGAAGCTGGCATCGCCCCTAACCGCGGCGGATTCCAGCAAGCAGATGCTCGACGCCTTGAATCAATCTGCCTTTGATGGGACCCGGCCCGCGGACTCGCGAGGCGCACCGATCCAGTGGATGGCGGCAGCCACGATGCCGAGCGCGACACCGAAGGCGACGATGCCCGACCAGCCAAAGCGGCTCATGAGCCAGCCGCTGACCGTCGCACCGACTGCGCCGCCGAAGAAGGTGGCCGTCATATAAAGGCTGTTGATGCGGCCTTGCGCTTTCGGATCGACCGAGAAGGCGCGCGTCTGGTTGGAGACGAGACCGGACTGCACGCCGATATCGAGCACGATCACGCCCACGATCAGCAGTGTGAGCGACGTGGCCGCGCCGGAGAGAAGCACGTAGGCGAGCGTCGCGATGCCGATACTGGCGCCGATGACCTTGCGGAAGCCCACGCGGTCGGTGGCGTTGCCGCCCAGCGAGGCGGCGAATGCGCCGGCCGCGCCGATGATGCCGAAGCCACCCGCCCACGCGCTGCCGAGGTGCCACGGCCCGCTCTTGAGGAGTGCGGCGAGATTGACCCAGAAGGCGTTGAAACAGGCCCACAGCAACGCCTGGATGATCATCGATTCGCGAATCGGACGATTGTCGCGAACGAGCGGCCACAGCGAAGCGAGCAGACGCCCATATGAAAGATTCGTCGAGGGCACGCCCTTCGGCAGCAGCGCAGCGGCGGCGATGAAAACCGGCACCATGAACGCGGCTTCCGTGCCGTACACCGCGCGCCAGCCCCACGCCGCGCCGATTACCCCCGCGATCGTACGGCCGACCAGGATGCCGACCATGATGCCGCTCACGACGGTGCCCACATTACGCCCGCGCTCGCTCGGCAACGACATGACGGCGGCGAACGGCACGAGCTGCTGGGGCACGCAACTCACGATGCCGAGCGCAAACGAAGCAGCGATCAACGCCGAGATGCCGGGCGCAACCGCCGCGGTCGCCGCAAAAACGAGCGCGAGTGCGATTTGCGTGAGTACGAGCTTGCGCCGGTCGAAGCGGTCGCCAAGCGGCAGCAGCAGCGCGAGGCCGGTTGAGAAGCCGAGCAGCGCGGCGCCGGCGACGAAATCGACGCCTGTGATGTTGACCCGCAGACTCGCTGCGATCAGCGGCAGAATCGGCTGCGTGCAATAGATGTTTGTGATCACTGCTCCTGCGATGATCGCCATCATGACGATCTTGCCGCGCGATGCGACGGCGGGCGTAGCTGCACTTTCTCGGGTGCTGGGTAAGCCGCTCACGACAACCTCCTTGTTCGTTGAATTTCTCCGGTCGTTGCAGCGATTTGCCGCGAGCCAGATTGAGGTCGAACGTTACGCGCTTGCATTTACGAAGAGAATCCCTCACGATCAAGATTCATCCTTCCACTATTTGATAGGGTCCATGAATCGCCTCGAAGCCATGGCCATCCTCGTTGCGGTCGCCGACGCGGGCAGTCTCTCGGCTGCCGCGCGGCGTCTCGACATGCCGCTCGCCACGGTGAGCCGCAAGGTGGGGGAGCTGGAAGCGCACCTGAAGACGCGCCTCTTTCACCGCACGACGCGCAAGCTTTCATTGACGGAAGCCGGCAGCGCATACGTGGCCGCGTGCCGGCGCATTCTCGAAGACATCGGCGAAGCCGAGCGCGCCGCAACGGGGGAATATGCCGCGCCCAAAGGCGAACTCGTGGTCACCGCGCCCGTTGCGTTCGGCCGCTTGCACGTGGTGCCGGTGGTGGCGGAATTCCTCGCGCACTATCCGGAGATCGACATCAATCTCCTGCTGACCGATCGCGTCGTTCATCTGATGGATGAACACGCGGACGTCGCGGTGCGCATTGGCGAGCTGCCCGACAGCACGTTGATCGCGACGCGCGTGGGCACGGTGCGCCGGGTCATTTGCGCCAGCCCCGCCTATCTCGAGAAGCACGGCGCGCCCGCTGAACCTGCGGACCTGGCCGCCCATCAATGCGTTACCTTCGAGGCGCTCGCGTCGCTGCGGGCGTGGGCTTTCGGCTCCGGCAAGTCGGAGCAGTCCGTGCCGGTTCATTCGCGGCTTGCCGTGAATACAGCGGACGCCGCTATCGAAGCCGCGATCCTCGGCGTGGGGCTCATACGCGTGCTGTCCTACCAGGTGGCACGCGCCGTTCGCGCCAACGAGTTGCGCGTCGTGCTCGAGGCGTTTGAAGCGGCGCCGCTGCCCGTCAATCTCGTGCATGCGGGGCAAGCGCCCCTGCCGCTGAAGCTGCGCGCGTTCCTCGACTTCGCGTCGCCGCGCCTGCGCGAGCGCACCGCTGGCGAACTCGTCAACGCCGTCACCCCGTGACGGCCTGAGCCGCCCACGCGTTAGCTGGTCGTGATTTTCTCAACCCATTGGCTGCGCCAAGCGGGCGCTTCAAAGGATTCCGAAAAATATTGGGTCTCGTGAACGACTTTGCCGTCACGGAATTCCATGATGCTCACAGTGAAAGCGGATCGCCCCTGGTAGGCGATGGTGTATTCGGTCACCCAGAGGTTGCCTTCGCCCTGCATGCTTCTGACCTTGAAACCGGAAGGTTTGCCGGGATGATGTCCGCGCAGCGCCTGCAAATTCCTGCGCCCGAGAATGCGTTCGCCCGACTGGGGGTAGTCGCAGATTGCGTCGTCGGCGTAGATGTCGTGTTCGGCTTCGAGATCGCCGGCCGCGGACGCCTGCCAGTGCGCATTCAGCACTTCACGTAGATTCGCGTGTTGCATGAACAACCTCCGGGATAAAGTACGACAGCACTCGTTCGCTTCGAAAGACCGACTACGCAAACTGCAAAGCGATAGACAGCCGGCCATCTTCAAGCGCGCGGCGTTTTCACGCCGCGCCTAACTTACTTCGGCGCGGCCATGGCAAATTCCGCGCCCTTGTCGATGCTGTCGGGCCAGCGCTGCGTCACGCTCTTGTAGCGCGTGTAGAAGCGCACGGCTTCTTCGCCGTAGGCGTGATGATCGCCGAACAGCGAACGCTTCCAGCCCCCGAATGAATGCCACGCCGACGGCACCGGACTTGGCACGTTGATGCCCACCATGCCAATCTGAATCTGCCGGGTAAAAGTGCGTGCCGCGGCGCCATCGGCCGTGAACAGCGTGACGCAATTGCCCAGTTCGTGGGCGTTGACGAGTTCGATTGCGCTCTGGAGATCCGGCACGCGCACCACCGAAAGCACCGGCCCGAAAATCTCTTCCCGATAGATCTTCATATCCGGCTTCACGTCGTCGAAGAGCGAGCCGCCGAGGAAGAAGCCCTCTTCGTGCCCCGCCACGGTATGGCCACGCCCGTCCACCACGAGCTTCGCGCCAGCGGCGACGCCCGCATCGATATACCCCGTCACCTTGGTGCGATGCGCCGCGCTGATGAGCGGCCCCATGTCGAGATCGCGTTCCATGCCCGCACCGATGCGCAGCGCGCGCACGCGCGGCGCGAGACGCTCGATCAGTTCGTCGCCAATGCGGCCTACCGCCACCGCGACCGACGTCGCCATGCAGCGCTCGCCCGCCGAGCCGTATGCGGAGTTGATCAGCGCATCGACGGCCTGATCGAGATTCGCGTCGGGCATGACGACGAGATGATTCTTGGCACTACCCAGCGCCTGCACGCGCTTGCCGCGTTTGGCGCCCTCTGCGTAGATATATTCGGCCACCGGCGTGGAGGCGACGACGGACATCGCGGCCACGTCGGGATGCTGGATCAGCGCATCGACGGTGCCCTTGTCGCCGTTCACCACGTTGAACACACCGTTGGGAAAGCCCGCCTCGATGAAGAGTTCCGCCAGCCGGATCGATGACGACGGCGTGCGCTCCGAGGGCTTGAGGATGAACGTGTTGCCGGTCGCGGCCGCCATGACGAACATCCAGCACGGCACCACCACGGGGAAATTGAATGGTGTGACGCCGGCAATCACGCCCAACGGCTGACGCAAATTCCAGCTGTCGACGCCGCTGCTGCTTTGGTCGGTGAAGCCGGTCTTGAGGAGGTTCGGAATCCCGCACGCGAATTCGACGATTTCGATGCCGCGCATCACCTCGCCCCTGGCGTCCGAAAGGAGCTTGCCGTGGTCGCGTGTAATGAGTTCGGCGATTTCGTCGAGGTGGGCCTCGAGCAGTTCCTTGAACTTGAACATCAAGCGCGCGCGTTTGAGCGGCGGGGTTTCGCTCCAGGGCGCAAACGCGGTTTTCGCGGCCGCGACGGCGGCGGCAACCTCAGTGGCATTCGCAACCGGCACGCGCGCCGTCATGCGGCCCTGCGCGGGATCGTAGACGTCGTTGAACCGGCCGCTCGCGCCAGCCGTGTATTGACCGTCGATGAAATGTTTCAGTTGGCGCACCGCGCCCTGATCGGCTTCGCTCATACATCCTTCCTTTCGTGGGTTTGGGCGCTGCGCGTGGATCGAAGAAAATCCGCCTCGCAGCGCGCATCAAGTCAAGTGGCCGGGCATCACCATGACTCCCCGCCAGGATCGGCAGGCAAAGACCGCCGACGAGAACAGTCTACGTTTTACGACTCCCTGCCGATGGGCTAGCTTCGACGGCTTTGGGACATTCCCGGCTCGTTTCTGGCCATCGAGACAAAGCACATATCACGGCTCTCCGAAGGGTCGAATGGCTTTGCGGCGCGGCGCGAGTTTGCGCTATCGTTCGGGCTATCGATTACCCGCCATATGTCGACTCCCATCCCCCTCCCAGCGCTTTACAAAGCGTAATGAGATTCGTAGCCGCCGTGGCTCTGCTTTGTTCGAGATTGCTTTGTGCTTCGAGCAGTTGCTTCTGCACGTTCAATACGTCGAGATAGTCGAGCGCCCCGGCCTTGTACCGCTCCCGCGCGACCGAGAGCGCGCGCTCGTTCATCGTCACGGCCTGGGCCAGCCGGTCGCGGCGGCGCTGTTCGGCGTCGTAGGTGACGAGCGCGTCGTCCACCTCCTGCCACGCGCGCAGCACCGTCTCCTTGTAGGCAATCGCCGCCTCCTGCTGTTGCGCCTCGCGCAGCTGGAGCGTCCCTTTCAGGCGACCGCCTTCGAAGATCGGAAATGTAATGGAAGGGCCAACGACGAACTGCCCGGACGCCCAACTGGCCAGACTCGAGAGCTGAAGACTCTGAAAGCCCGCGCTGCCGTTGAGCATGATGCGCGGATAAAAATCGGCCTTCGCCACGCCGATCGACGCCGTCGCCGCGTGGAGTTCGGCTTCCGCCTTGCGGATGTCCGGCCGGCGCTGCACGAGTTCGGAAGGAAAACCGATCGGCACCTGCGCGGGCAGCACCGGCACTTCCTGCGTTGCAGCCAGCGTCTGGCGCAGCGCGCCCGGTTCCGCGCCGAGCAGCAGGCCGATGGCATTGATCGTCGTTTCGGAGTGCGATTCGAGCGTGGGAATCAGGCTTTCGATATTCGCTACCTGCGCCGCAGCGTTCGAAACATCGAGATCCGTCGTGACGCCTTCATGCGCGCGCACCTGCGTGAGTTTCAGCGCGTCGTTGGCGATGTCCAGGTTTTGATGCGCGATCTGCAGGAGTTCCTGCGTGTCGCGCAACTCGATATAGTCTCGCGCAAGCTCCGCGCGCGCGCTCAGCAAGACCGCGTTCCGGTCCTCATACGAGGCTTCGGACAGCGCCGTCGCCGCTTCCACGCTGCGTCGCACGCGGCCCCATATATCGACCTCCCATGAAGCATCGAAGCCGACCTGATACAGGTTATAGGCGGGCGAACCCTTGGAGCCCGGCATGGCCGCCACGCCGAGGGGCGCGCTGCCCGAGGCCGACTGCGGCTGACTCTGCGTCGGCGTCACGCCGAGCAGCGAGAGGATGCCGTTCTCACTGCCGCGTTCGCGGTTATACGATGCGGCGCCGTCGAGCGTCGGATATTCGGCTGCGCCCGCAACGCGGCGCTCGGCGCGGCTTTGCAGCAGGCGTGCAGAGGCGGCGGCCACGTCCAGGTTCGCGTCGGCCAGTTGCTTTTCCAGGCCGTTCAGTACCGGGTCGTTGAACAGCGTCCACCACTCTGGACCAAACTGGCCTTCCACGGCTTTGCTCGGCGCCTGCGCCGTTTGTGTGCGGTTGAAGACCTCCGGCGTCGGCGACTTCGGCGGTTCGAAGTTTGGACCCACTGTGCAACCGGCTATTGTCAGGAACGCCAGGCACGCGAGAACCGCGAGAACGATCGCACGGCCAGCATATTTGCTCGTGTTCATTTTCTTTCCGCTCCCTCGGCCGTCGCTTCCTCGCCCCGGCCAACGGCCACTTCGGCTTCCACCGAGAGCCCGACGCTCAATGCCGCCGCAGCAGGCTGCCCGCGATCGATCGTGATCTTGACGGGCACGCGCTGCACCACCTTCGTAAAGTTGCCCGTGGCGTTGTCGGGTGCGATCGGCGCAAAGCTCACGCCGGTCGCCGGCGCGAGGCTGTCGATGCGGCCACGGATCACGACGCCGGGAAGGCTGTCGACCGTCACGCGCACGCTTTCGCCGGGCCGCATATTCGCGATCTGGCTCTCCTGGAAGTTGGCCACGACATAGGCATCCGAAAGCGGAACGATTGCCAGCACCGGTGCGCCGGGCGTCACGAATGCGCCGACCCGCGCCGAGCGGCGCCCGACCTTGCCGTCGACGGGCGCGCGGACCTCCGTATAGGAGAGGTTGAGCTTCGCCTGTTCGAGCACCGCCTCGGCGTGTTGGAGCGCACCGGCGGCCTTGTCGCGCTCGGTGCGCAAGACGTCCAGGTTTTGCTGGGTCGCCGACAGCACCGCCTGATCGTGCGACTGCTGCGCGAGCTGCTCGGCGAGCGTGCTCGAAGCCTGTTGCTGCTCCTGTGCAGTCCCCGCCCCCGCCGTGGAAAGATTCTGGTAGCGCGCTGCGTTGGCACGCGCAAAGCCGATCGACGCGTCGTCGGCGCGCAGCGTGGCGCGCGCCTGATCGACGAGCGACGGCTGGCGTGCGATCTGCGCGTCGAAGTTCGCCACCGACGCCTTCGCGCCCGCCACCTCCGCCTCAGCGCTCATCAACGCGGCGTGATAGTCGCGGTCGTCGATTCGCACCAGCAACTGGCCGGCCTTCACGTCCTCGTTGTCATTCACCAGCACGTCCGCGATCTGCCCGGCGACTCGCGGCGCGACGAGCGTGAAATCCGCGGTGACGTAGGCGTCGTTCGTGGATTCCGAACTGGAGTGAGACAGGAGCTTCGTGCCGCCCCACGCAGCGACGCCGACAACGGCGACGACTGCCGCAATACGAAGCCATTTCAACCTGGACGGTGAGGGTGTGGGTTTAGTCGATGACATGGAGAACGGACCTCATTTCGAAGCGGGCGGCGTAGTGCTCCACGGCGGATAGATCCGCACCGGCAGCACCGGAACAAGAAGAAGCAGAACGAGCGCAACGCACGCCATCACCCGGTAGAGATCGGCGGAAGTCAGCACGACGGCCTGCTCGTGAATACGGTGTGCGAGTTGCCCCAGCGCGTAGGGGGTGTCGAGGCCAGGGCCCGCCACCAGTGCGCGGTTGCCCAACTGGTCGACGAGCATGCTCGAATGGAAATGTTCGCGCGCGGTGCCCACCCCCTCGATCAGACCCGATGCCATGGCGGCGGAGAACGTCTTGACCGTATTGAACATGGCGGAAGCGAACGGCCCCTCCGGCGGCGGCAAACCCGTCGTGACGCCCATGAGGATCGACATGATCACCAGGGGCTGCGCGATGATCTGCAGCACCTGCAGCACATAGAAGTTGTCGCGAATCCATTCGGACGTCATGAAGCTGCCGAGGGCGCACGTCGTGAACATCAGCGACAGACCGATTGCGATCACCCAGCGGTGATCGGCGCGCCGCGTGTTCAATAACGCCGCCGCAAAAGGAAGCGTAATCAGCAGCGGAATGGCGAGCAGCAGCGAGAGCGGCGCGGTCTGCAGCGGCCGGTACGCGTGAACCTTGGCGAGAAACTGCCCGGGTATCGCCGCGACGCCCACCAGCAGAATCACGGTGCCGACCAAGGTCGATAGTCCGTGCGTGAAATTCCTGCGCTCGAGTAACTGGAGCTTGAAAAAGGGCACGGGCTGAAACCACTCGTTGACGAGGAAGACCACGAGCAGCAGAATGCCGCCGCCCAACATCACGCGGATAAAGTCCGATTCGAACCAGTCGAGCCGGTCGCCTTGCAAAAGCCCGGTCACGAGCATGGCAAACGCGGGGAAGCCCGCAATCAAGCCTATCCAGTTGAAGGCACGAAAGCGCTCGAGCTTGACCGGATCGGCGGGCAGCCCCTGCTGAATCGCGATACAGCACAGCACGCCGAGCGGAATGATTTGCCAGAACGCCATGCGCCAGCTCACGAACTCCGTCCACACGGCGGCGAGCGGTGTCCCGAGCGCCGGCCCGAAGGTTGCCGTGAGCGCATAGCCGGCGAGCCCATACAGCTTGAATTTAGGCGGCAGATAACGCAGCGCCACGATGATCAGCATGGGGGGCAGACAGCCGCCCGCGATTCCCTGGAAGATACGCAAGACGTAGAGCGTCGCCAGATTCGGCGCAAACGGGCACAGCAATCCGAACAACATCGTGGCGAGCACGGCGCCGATCGTGAAGCGCTTGAGCGTAAGGGTGATGCCGAACCAGGGGGCGAATACCATCGTCGCGACATTGGCGGCTTCGAACAGCGAGGTGAGCCACGTCCCGTCGTCATGCCCGATCAGGAACGCGCCCTGGATATCGGCCATCGCCGCCGCAGTCACCTGTTCGTTGAGGATGGCCAGCAACGAAGCGAACAACATGCCGAGCAGGCCCACCACGATGCGCCCCGTGAACGCCACTTGCGCGGGGGCAGGCGGCGCCGGCGACGCGGCTTCGCGCACAGGGCGTGGCTCCAGCGCCTGTGGTTCCGTTGCCGCTTTCGTTCCAGTCGTCAAAGGGTTCGCGGTTGTCATGGCGATCAGCAACTTCCCGGGTTTCGTTAGCTGTACTGTTTGATGTGGCTATTTCACTGTGGGGCCATTCAGTGCCCTGCGTCCTCATGCGATACGATGACCACACCATCGTTTTCGCCGCGCATTGTTGCTGTTCACTGACGGCTTTATTGTCAGAGATGAACCCAATTTCTTAAAGCCTCGCCTGGTCTGATTTTGGGCCATCTAGTACGAGAATTTTGCCAGGCCGACCGGGCAAGGTCCGCCAGCGCATGTGCGCCGCGTCAACGCAAACCTGACTGATTACGCATGGGTCAGTTCTGCACGCTTTTGAGCCAATCCAGGTGGCGAGACGTCAACAGAAGGCACAGGATGCTTAGAATCGCGGCGTATGCATTAAGGCCGCGGGCTAATCGCTGTGAAGACGATTAACGAAGTTTGAAAACGAACCGGCAACGGTAGGTGCCGAAAGGCTTCTACTTTTGTTATCCGTTTGCAAGAGACCTGGATTGGGAAGTCAAGATGGACAGATTACGCGAGATGGAGGTTTTTGTAGCCATCATCGAACGCGGCAGCTTCAGCGCCGCATCTGAAAAATTCGGCTTGTCGCGAGCGGCGGTGTCGCGGGCGGTGAACGCGCTCGAAACGCGCCTGGGCGCCCAGCTGCTCGCGCGCACGACACGCTCGTTGCGGCCCACGGACGCCGGCGTCGCTTACCTCGAGGCCTGCCGCAAACTGCTGGATGGCATCACCGACGCAGAGTCGCATATCGCCACGAATCTCGCCAACCCGGTGGGCACGCTCACGATTACGGCGCCGGTGCAACTCGGCCAGCGCTTTATCGCTCCGCTCGTCAACGCCTACTCGCTGCGCTATCCCGACGTCAGTGTGAACGCCGTTTACCTCGATCGTCCCACGCGCCTGCTCGAAGAAGGTATGGATGTCGCCATACGTATTGGCCGTCTCGAAGATTCGTCGACTTTCGCGGTGCGCCTGGGATCCGTGCGGCGGCAAACCTTCGCGTCCCCCGCTTATCTCGCCGGGCATGGTGAGCCCATGCATCCGCGAGACCTGGCCGGCCACCACTGCGTGTCCTTTACCGGTGTTTCCCAACCGTTCGAGTGGATGTTTTACGAAAACAACGCAAAGATTCCTGTACGACTGCAGCCGCGCCTGATCGTCAATCTCGCGCCCGCCGCCATTTCGGCCGCGCAAGACGGCGTAGGTATCACGCAGTTGCTGTCTTATCAGGCCGCAACCGAAGTCGCTTGCGGAAATCTGGTGCCCGTTTTGCGCGCATACGAGCCCGAATCGGTGCCCGTCAGCCTGCTTCACGTCGAACGGCGCGGTACGAGTGGAAAGATCCGGTCCTTCGTGGAGTTCGTGACCGAAACGCTGCGCAACAACCCGTATCTTCAATGTGCGAGCGGATTGAAGACCGAAGGCGAATGTACGCCGGCTCAAGATAATCGCGAACTCACAAGGAGGCGTTCCGAAGCGCCAGCCCCTTATCTACAGCCGCTTATTCATTCACTCGACGATTGAAGACGACTGAGCCGCCATCCGAAGTTCGCGGTACGCGCTCACGAGCGCGTCGAGGCTGTATGCGCGATTCAAGCCGCTAGGGTTCGGCAGAACCCACACACGCGCGCCGCCGAACCTGCTCGATTGCAAACCCCATTGGATATCGCGCTGGCCGGACATTTCGGCAAGCGCCATCTTGCCAAGAAAGGCGATGAACCGTGGCGCGTAGTATTGAACCTTGAGTTCGAATTGCGCCCCGGCAGCCTGAATCTCCGCTCTGGACAATTCGTCCGCGCGTGCCGTCGCGCGCGAGACCGCCGTAGTCAGACCAAAGCCATGCTGCAGCAACTCACGGTCGTTCTCGGGGCGAAATTCTTCGGGCGTAAAACCAGCGCGATGGAGCACTCGCCAAAAGCGGTTCCCTCTGCCATCGAAGTGGCGCCCCGTGGCCGCCGCACGCATGCCCGGATTGATTCCGCAAAACAAGACCGACAAGCGGGGTTCGATGATATCGGGAAGCAATGGCGCGGCATTGGCGTTTGCCAGCTCCGCCAGGGAATCGTCGCTACGCACTCGCCTCCCCGCGGAATCGCAGGCGATATTGTTTTGGCGTGACGTTCAGGCGCCGCGAGAACGTCGTGCGCATATGCGTGGCGCTATGAAAGCCGCATTTGAATGCGACCGTCTTGAGCGGTGCATCCGTGTCCTCCAGGAGTTTCCTCGCCGTGTCGACGCGAACCTGCTCGACGAATCCGGAGGGCGTCACCTTGGCGTTTTTGGCGAATATGCGCGACAAGGTGCGCCGGCTCACGGCAGCCGCGCTCGCCAGCGCCTCGATCGAAAGCGTATCGGTGATATGTTCGCTCACGTAGCGATACACCTTACTGAGTATGGGGTCCTCGTCCTTGCCGGCGCCGACATACGGGCTGTACTGAGACTGCCCCCCTTCGCGCTGGATATACACCACCAGCCGCTTCGCAACCCGCACCGCCAGTTCGTGTCCCCAGTCTTCGGCCACCAGCGCGAGGCACAGATCGATGCCCGCGGTCACGCCCGCCGACGTGAACAGCCGCCCGTCGCGAACGAAAATGCGGTCCGGCTGCACATTGGCGTGCGGGAATTCATTGGACAGACGCCCGGCATCCGACCAGTGGGTCGTCACTTCCTTGCCGTCGAGCAGCCCTGCATGAGCGAGCACGAAAGCGCCGTTGCACACCGAACCAAAGCGGCTCGCACTGCGCGCCTGGTTTTGCAGCCAGGCCAGAAACTCATTCGACGGATGCACGTCGGGCAACTGCGGCCCGCCAGCCACGAGCAGCAGGTCCCATTGCACGTCGCTGTCGGCATAGCCGCGGGAGACCGCCAGTTGCATGCCGTTCGAGCAGGTCACGGCGCCCGCCTCGCGCCCGACGAGCGTCACCTCATAGCGCTGATGCTCGGAGAGAAATGTATTCGCCTCGGCGAACACATCGAGTGGGCCTGCAACATCTAGCGCCTGCACACCATCGAATACAACAATGGCGACTTTCATGCCGTGACCTTCAGAGGTGGCGTCCCAACCAGGACCGTGGCGCAGCTTAACGCATCGCCGTTAAGCGATGCAGTCTGTCCCCGGAAAAAGTATTTTGCGTCGGTGTAACAAATCGGCAGCGTGGCCCAAAACGTCCACTAGTTGGCAGGCGGCGGCACCACGCGCGCGTTTCGCCCGCTGCCCCGCATAACTAGACTGTGTTCACGACTGCGGCTGGCAAACAACCCGCGCGGACCGGCAGGCGTTAGCGCCACCACCCCACGTGTTGCACCCGACATTGGACCGCACACCGACCAAAGGCAGACTCATCATGTTGAAAGAACGTCAGAGCTCTTTCCTCTTCGGGGGCAACGCCCCCTACGTCGAAGAGCAATATGAAACTTACCTGGCTGAGCCGGAGGCGGTCACCAGTGAATGGCGGGCGTGGTTCGATGCATTGCGCGAAACGCCCGCTATCGACGGCAGCGATCGCGACGACGAGCCGCACGCCCCCGTCATTTCCCGCTTTGTCGAGCATGCGAAGCGGCCGCCGCGCACGATCGTCCAGGCCGATACCACCGTCGCGAACGACTCCGGTCTTGGCCTCGCGCGCAAGCAGGTCGCGGTACAGTCGCTGATCGCCGCGTTCCGCATGATCGGCACGCGCACGGCCGATCTCGATCCGCTGATGTGGACCCCGCCGCGCGCCTACGCCGAATTGACCCCGGCTTACTACGGCCTGACGCCCGCGGACATGGCGACGACCTTCAGCACCGCGGACACGTTCCTGTTCGACGACGACGCCACGCTGCAGGAACTCGTCGCGGCACTGGAGCAAACCTACACGGGCACGCTCGGCGCCGAGTTCATGCATCTGACCGACGCAGAGCAGCGACGCTGGTGGCAGATGCAGCTCGAATCCACGCGAGCGAGGCCGTCGCTGCAGGCCCCGGAAAAGCGTCGACTGCTGGAACGACTGAGCGCGGCAGAAGGCCTCGAGAAATACCTGCATGCACGCTACGTCGGGCAGACGCGCTTCTCGCTCGAAGGCGCGGAGTCGCTGATTCCGATGCTCGACGAAGTCGTCCGCTACGGCGCTTCGAAAAAGCTGCGCGCGGTGGTGATGGGCATGGCGCACCGCGGACGCCTGAATGTTCTGGTGAATATCGTCGGCAAGCCGTTGCGTGCGCTGTTCGACGAGTTCGATGGCAAGGATTCCGAACGACTTACCGCAGGCGACGTGAAGTACCATAAGGGCTTTGCGAGTTCGGTCGACACCCCTCATGGGCCGGTCGAGGTCACGCTCGCGTTCAACCCGTCGCATCTGGAAATCGTCAATCCGGTCGTGCAGGGCATGGCGCGCGCCAAGGGCGAGCTCCTCGGCAGCACCGACGGCGTCGAGGTTCTGCCGGTCGAGATTCACGGCGACGCGGCAATGTCCGGCCAGGGTGTCGTAATGGAAACCTTGGGCCTCTCCTATACGCGCGGCCACGGCACGGGCGGCACCCTTCATATCGTCATCAACAATCGGATCGGCTTCACGACCTCCGATCCGCGCGACACGCGTTCGTCGTTCTACACCACGGACGTCGCGAAGACGATCGAGGCGCCCATCCTGCATGTGAATGGCGACGACCCCGAAGCCGTCGCGATGGCGGTGCGCCTCGCCCTCGACTATCGCACCGCGTTCAAGCGGAGCGTCGTCATCGATCTCGTGTGCTTCCGCAAATACGGGCACCAGGAACAGGACACGCCGGGCATCACGCAGCCGCTGATGTATCGCGCGATCGCCAGTCACCCCGGCGTGAGAACACGCTATGCCCACAAGCTGATTCAACAAGGCGTGTTGACAGCCGAAGAAGCAGATGGCTACGTCAGCGCGCGGCGTGAACTGCTCAGGCATGCGAACGAAACCGACGGCTCCGATGCTTCCTTCTCACGAGAAGAAGCGGCCAGGCCAGCTTCCCGGTCCGCCCCTTCGACTGAAGCGCTGCGCGGTCTCGCGCATCAGATCTCGACCGTTCCTGAAGGCCTGGCGCTTCATCCGCTCGTCAAGAAGATGATGACCGGGCGCCAGGAAATGGCCTCGGGAAAGCAGCCGCTCGACTGGGGCATGGGCGAGCATCTGGCATTCGCTTCCCTGCTCGGCGCGGGAGTCAGCGTTCGACTGAGCGGGCAGGATAGCGCGCGGGGGACGTTCAATCATCGTCACGCCGTGCTCCACGATCAAACGCGCGTGAACCGGCCTGATGGCGTCTATATTCCGCTCGATCACCTCGCTGATGCGAGTGGCAACGTCCCAGGCCACTTCAGCGTGACGAACTCCATCCTTTCCGAAGCGGCGGTGCTCGCGTTCGAGTACGGCTACACGACGGTGAATCGCGATGCGCTAGTGATCTGGGAGGCGCAATTCGGCGACTTCGCAAACGGCGCGCAGGTAGTGATCGATCAGTTCATCGCAGCGGGCGCCGCAAAGTGGGGGCAACACAGCGGCCTGACGCTCTTCCTTCCTCACGGTCAGGAAGGCGCGGGGCCCGAGCACGCATCGGCGAGGCTCGAACGATATCTGCAACTGAGCGCGCAGGACAACATGCGCGTCGCCCAGCCGACCACGCCCGCGCAGCTATTCCATTTGCTGCGCAGGCAGGCGCTCGACTCCGATCGCCGCCCGCTTGTCGTCATGACACCCAAGTCGCTGTTGCGGCACCCGGAAGCGGTCAGCACATTTGAAGCATTGAGCGAGGGCGCATTCCACGAAGTCCTGCCGGATACGCGGGTCGAGGCATCGCGGGAATCCAGCGTCGAGCGCGTTATTGTGGCCACGGGCAAGGTGTACTACGAATTGCTCGAGCATCGCCGCGCGAGCGCGACCGACACGCCGATCATCCGCGTCGAACAGCTTTATCCGTTTCCCGCGCAACAGTTGGCTGCCGAACTCGCGCGCTATTCCAACCTGAAGACGCTCGTCTGGTGTCAGGAGGAGTCGCGCAACCAGGGCGCGTGGAGTTTCGTCGAGCCGCAGTTGCGCGAACTCCTGCCCACGGGCGCGAAGCTCATCTACGCCGGTCCTGATGCCGGCGCATCGACCGCGCCGGGCTACCATTCGGCGCACGTCGCGCGGCAATCCGCGTTGGTCGAGCAGGCGTTCACGGGGTAACGACGCATGCGTGTCGCGATGATGCTTTACGCAGGCTTTCAACTGCTCGAGGTGAGCGGCCCGATGGATGTGTTTCATGCAGCGAATCGCCTGTATGGCGGCGCGTTTTATGAACCGCACCTCGTCGGGACCTCGCCTGGGCCCGTGCTGTCTTCCAACGGCACGGCGGTGGGCACCACGGAATCCCTGTTGGAAACCAGCGCGCCGTTCGACGTCGTCGTGGTGCCCGGGTCTCCCGTGGTCAGCTCAGCGCATGAGCATCGAGAACTCGTGACGTGGCTCGGCGACGCCGGGCCCGCCACGCGCAGGCTGGCCTGCATTTCAAATGGCGCGTTTCTGCTGGCGTGCGCCGGCGTTGCCGACCGTCGCTGGCTGACCACGCATTGGCGCGACGCTCGTCGCCTCGCGGCCGAATATCCACGCGTGCACGTCATGTCCAATCCCGGCTGCCTGAAGGATGGCAACCTCTATTCATCGGGCGGCGCAAGCGCCGGTATTCATCTGGCGTTGTCGATCGTGCGGGAAGACCTTGGGGAGAGCGCGGCGGGAACCATCGCCAGGACGTTGTTGATGCAGCCGCATTGAAGCGGCGAGCGCGCACAAGGAACGCCATGATAGACGCGAACCGGATCCACAAGGCCCTCGCCAATCCACTGCGGCGCGACATCCTCGCGTGGCTGAAGATCCCCGCCGAGGCCTTTCCAGAGGGCCATGTCGATCTGGGCCGCGGCGTGCCCGCACACGCCATCCAGGCGCGCAGCGGGCTCTCGCAGTCCACCGTGTCGGCGCACCTTGCCGTGCTGGTCGAAGCGGGACTGCTCGTCTCGACGCGAGTCGGACAATGGATGTTTCTTTCACGTAACGAAGAAGTGATACGCACCTTTGCGGAACAGATTCGCCTGCATTTATAGGAAAATCTGGCGTGGCGCGAGTTTGCGTCTCAGTTGGGTGCGACGCAGATCTTTCCGTGCAAACCGCGTATTGGAAAGCTGGACATGATGCGGATTTTCGTCCGCATCGCCGAAGAATGCAGCTGTGCGGGCGCGGCCTCGCGCCCCGACATTCGAACCGCCAATGCGTCGAGGGCGCTTTGCCAGGCCCCCACCAGGCTCCCTCAGCCCGCGTTGCCCTTATGATCGCGCGCAGCCACATGCTGCGGCGAGGGTTGTGACGCAGTCGCCGGCGCAGCCATTTCGTTCTGCTTGATGATCTTTTCGATCTCGCCGTCGGCTTGCGCATCGTACTGTGCGAAGACGTCCGTGCGATAGCGCGTGTTTTGCGCCGCGCCGAGCTGCGAGCCGGATTCGTCGTGCGTATCGGCGTCCACCGTCATCGAAAGACCGATGCGCAGCGGACGCGCCGCGAGTTCGCGTGGATCGAGTTCGATGCGCACCGGCAGGCGCTGCACGATCTTGATCCAGTTGCCCGTGGCGTTCTGCGCCGGCAGCGTCGCGAAGGCGCTGCCTGTACCCGCCGAAAAACCTTCGATGCGACCGTGATACTTCGCGCTGGAGCCATAGACATCGGCAATGAGCGTCACCGGCTGGCCAACGCGCATGTGCTTGAGCTGCACTTCCTTGAAGTTCGCATCCACCCACACGCCGTCGAGCGGCACGATCGCCATGAGCGGCGTGCCGGGCGACACGCGCTCGCCCACCTGCACCTGGCGCTGCGCCACATAACCCGTCACGGGTGCGGGCAAGGTATCTCGCGCATACGCGAGCCAGGCCGCCCGCACTTTCGAGGCCGCCGCCTGCACGTCCGGATGCTGTTCGACTGACGTGCGGTCGGTCAGCGCGTGATTAGCCGCCCCTTGCTGGCGTGCGGCGTCGAGCGCGGCCTGGGCGGCCTGCACGGCGTCGCGCGCGTGGGCGACGTCTTCGGCGGAAACGGCGCCCGACTCCGCGACGGCCGTGCGACGGCGCAGGTCGTCGTTGGCGCGGGCCAGGTCCGATTCGCGTTGCGCCACGTTCGCGGCATAGAAGTCGTTGTTGACATAAAGTCCGCTCACCCGGCGCACGGTTTGGCCGAGCGACGCTTCGGCATCGGCCAGCGCGATCCTTGCGTCGGCCGGATCGAGCGTCACGACCGGGTCGCCCTGCTTCACGATCTGCGTGTCGTCGGTGTTGACGGCCACCACCGTGCCCGTGACCTGCGGCGTGAGCTGCACGAGATTGCCGCTCACATAGGCGTCGTCGGTCGACTCGTAAAAGCGGCCTTCCGTGAAGTAGTACGCGCCATACGCCGCGCCGGCAACCAAGGTGACGGCGCCGAGCAGCGCGATCAGGCGCTTGCGGCGGCCTGGGGGCGTGGACTGCTGGTCGTTGTTGGCCGGGGCCGCTTGCGCGCCGCCTTTCTTTTCGTCGAGTTGATCCACCGGCTTGTGGTCGGTCGTGATCGTTTCGCTCATCTCAGTTCTCCTGACGGGTTTGCAAACATGCCGTTCAACGTGCGGCGGCAATGACGGAATTGGCTTGAGGGTTGGCTTGGGCCGCAACGTCCGCGTGGTGGCCGGTATCGGCTGAAGTGTCGACATAGCCGCCACCCAGGTCCGAAGCCAGCGCGATCTGCTCGTCGCGGCGATCCATCTTCAGGTTGGCGATGGCTTCGTCGGCATTCAGCGCCGTGACATCGGCGTTGAGCACCGTGAGCTGATTGGTCAGGCCGCCCTTGTATTGCGTGATCGCGAGCTGGTCGGCATCGCGTGCCGCCTGCTGCGCGGTTTGGGCATCGACGAGCTGCGCATCGCTCGAATGGATCTTCGCGAGCTGCGTGGCCACGCCGCTGAGCGCGCCAATGAGCGTCTGGTCGTAGGCCGCCACGGCGTAGTCGAACTCGGCGTAGCGGCCCTTCAACTGCGCACGCAGCTCGCCGCCGTCGAAGATCGGCAGGTGGACCGCGGGGCCGACCGACGCCGTGCGGCTCGCGGCGGTCAGGAAACGGCCGAAGCCGAACGCATCCAGACCGATCGCGGCGCTCAGGTTGATGTCCGGATAGAACTCGGCCTTGGCTTCCTTGACCTCGTGCGTGATCGCGTCCACACGCCAACGCGCCGCGACGATATCCGGGCGCCGGCTCACGAGGTCGGCGGGCAGGTTGTCCGGCAAACGCACCTCGTCGCCTACGCCGAGCGTCGGCCGCGTGATCGCGAGACCGCGGTCGGGGCCCTTGCCCAGTAGCGCGGCCAGCTGGTAGCGCGTCGTGAGAATGCTGCCGTCGAGCGCGCTCACCCGCGAGCGGCTCGTCGCCAGGTTCGCCTGCGCGGTCTTGCGCTCCACCTGCGTGTCGAGGCCCGTGGCAATGCGGCCCGCCGTGATGCGGTCGATCTGCTCGCGGCGCGTGACTTCTTCCTGCGCAATGTCGCGCAGCGCGTAGAGCCGCGCCAGCTGGTTGTAGCTGCGGGCGATCGAGGTATCCAGCGTGAGCTTGACCACTTCCTCGTCGGCTTCGCTCGCGGCCGTCTCCGAAACGGCTGCTCGCAGCGCCTCGCGGTTCTTGCCCCACAGATCGAGATCGTAGGATGCGGTGAGCAGCCCCTTGTTTTCGGTCTGCCACGAGCCGGCATACGGCGGCGGAATCAGCGCCGTGCTGCTGTACTGCTGGCGCGTGAGCGTGTAGCTCGCGTCCACGCGCGGCAGCGTGCCCGCCTTCGCGGTTTCGCTATAGGCCTGCGCCTGAGCGACTCGCGCCTTGGCCTGCTCGACGCTCGGGTTGCCCTGCAGCGCTTCGGCAATCAGCGCCTTCAGCTGCGCGTCGCCGAACTGGTCGACCCAATCGGCGGACGGCCAGTGTCCCTGCTCTTGCGGCAGGCTCTGCGCCGTCTCGAACTGTTGCGGCTGAGCCATCTGCTTGTCGCTGTGGATGCCCGCGTAGTTGGCGCACGCCGCCAGCGCGGCCATTGCGATCGCCGATACGCCCAGCTTCAGCGTACCGGTACCGATGTTTGCTTTAGAAGTCTGAGATTTCATTTTCTGACATATCAGATTAATGGTCGAAAAAAAGCGCGGCGCCACGGCCGCACCGTTCAGTCGTCTGTGAACTTGCGAAGCAGGCGGTTCAGCTCGGCAAACTCCGCCTTGGTGAATTTACGCAGGCGTGCGTTCAACACTTGCGGCGCGACTTCCGGAATCTGCGTTGCCGTTTCCATTCCCTTTGCCGTGAGGTTCAGATTGACCACACGACGGTCGTCTGCGTCGCGCGAACGCTCAAGCAGACCCTTTGTTTCCAGCTTGTCCAGCATCCGCGTCATGAGACCCGTATCGATGCCGAGCAGCTTCGACAGTTCGAACGGCGTGGTCGCCACACCCTGCTTCAGCGAAAGCAGAATGCCCATTTGCTGGCCCGTGATGTCGAGGTCCTTGAGCGCGGAATCCATCTCCGCGACGATCAAATTGCGCGCCTTGACGATCCTGAAGCCGACACTTTCCGTAAGCATGAAATTTCTCGTCGTGTAATGGTCCATCGCGCATCCTCCGTGTTGAACGGCACAATATCTGCATTATCAGATAACTGTCAAGAAAAACACGCGAGACTTGTCTGCCCTCGGGACCGGGTTCGACTGCTGAATTCAGTGTCCGCCCGCGCCTGCCGCGCCCGCGCCACCGCCCTTGACCGGCCGCGTCACCCAGATCAGCGGGATGATGACGATGAAGATCACCGCCGAGATCCAGAAGATGTCGTTTAACCCCAGCATGGTGGCTTGCGCGCTGAGCGAGGCTTCGTAGAAGGCCGTGGCCTTGGGAATGCCTCCACCCAGCGTTGCCTGCAGGTGCGCGATGGCGCCGGTGAAAGCCGGATTCTCCACGCTCGTCTGCTCGGCGAGCCGGGCGTGATGGAGGATCGTGCGGTCGTTCCAGGCATTGCTCATGAGCGATGTGCCCACGGCGCCGGCGAAAATGCGCGCGAAGTTCGACAGGCCCGCGGCCGCCGGAATCTCGTCGGGCCGCAGACCCGAGAGGATGATGCCGGTGAGCGGCGTGAAGAACAGCGCCGTGGGAATGCCTTGCAGCAGCGTCGGCAGAATCAGCGTCCACGCATCCACGCCGGTCGTGTAGTTCGAGCGCATGAAGAACACGGCCGCGAAGCCCACGAATGCCAGCGTGGCGAGCACACGCAGGTCGGAGCGCGGCATGACCTTGCCCATCACGGGGGCCAGGATCACGGCGAAAATCCCCAGCGGCGCGGTGGCGAGCCCCGCATCCACCGCGCGGTAGCCGAGAAAGCCCTGGATCCACTGCGGCAGAATCACGAGGTTTGCAAAGAAGATCGCATACGCGACCGAGATCGCAATCGTGCCGCCGAGGAAGTTGCGTTTGGCGAACAGCCGCAGGTTGACGATCGGCTTTTCCTCAGTCAATTCCCAGATCAGGAAGAACACGAAGCTGACCGCGGCGACGATGGTGAGCACCCAGATGACCGGCGAGCTGAACCAGTCGAGGTCCTTGCCCTTGTCGAGCATGATCTGCAGCGGCGCGACCCACGCGATGAGCGAGATCAGCCCGACCTTGTCGATGGGCAGTTTGCGCGCCGGGGTCTCGCGGTCGCGGTAGATCGCCCATATCACGCCGGCGGCGAACAGGCCGACCGGCACGTTGATATAGAAGATCCACGACCAGCTGTAGCTGTCGGTGATCCATCCGCCGAGCGCCGGGCCCGCGATGGGTCCAACGGTTGCGGTCATCGCCCACAGCGCCAGCGCGTTCGAACTCTTTTCCTTGGGGAAGGAAGCGAGTAGCAAGGCTTGCGACAACGGCACCAGCGGCCCCGCCACGGCGCCCTGAACGATACGGGCGACGAGCAGCGTCAGCAGGTTCGGCGCCATACCACAGGCTGCCGAGGAGAGCACGAACAGCAGGATCGCCCAGACGAACAGCTTGACCTGGCCCACGCGCTGCGTCAGCCACCCGGTCAACGGAATGGACACCGCGTTGGCCGCGGCAAACAGCGTGATGACCCACGTGCCTTCATCGATCGACACGCCGAGGTTGCCGGAGAGCGTGGGAATCGCGACGTTTGCAATCGACGAATCCAGCACGTTCATAAAGGTGGCGAGCGCCACGGCGAAGGTGCCGAGCGCGAACTTCGCGCCAGTCAGCTGGGCCGGCCCGCCTGGGTTGGTCGATGGGTTCATGTGAGGTTCTCTCGTCTGGATGCGAATGGCCCGTCAAGCACGGGCATTTATCTGACATGTCTGATAATTGGGCAAAAAAAGCCGCCTTAGCCATCGAGCAGTCTGGAAAGAAGCGTGCTCAACGCGTCGAAGTCGGACTTCGAGAAGTGCGAGAGCCGCTCGCTCCAGGCCCCAGGCGCAACGTCTGCGTTGCGGGCCGCGACCGCGCGGCCCTCCCGCGTCAACGAAACGTCTACGAGGCGCCGGTCCGTGCCGTTGCGCGCGCGCTCCACGAGCCCGCTGATTTCCAGCTTGTCCAGCACGCGGGTCATCCGGGCCGGGTGGACGCCAAGCAGCTTCGCCAGTGCCGCCGGCGTTTTCGCGCTGCCGCCGGCCAGCGTCAGCAGAATGCCGCGCTCCTGCAGGTTCAGCCCGGCGTCCTTGAGCCCTGCCCTGAGTTCGGTGGCCATCAAGTGGTGCGCCTGACCGAGCACGAACACCAGCTTCTGCGTGCGCTCGAAATCTTCATTGACGGGATCGTTCATCGATCGCCCTCCTCGATATCTGATGCGGAATATATCTGACATTGCAGATGTATGCAAGAAAGTTTCCGAGCTCGCGTGAGACGGGCCGTCGCCTCGATCCAGCGTCAACCGCTTCTGCGGGCGACGCCGCCGCCTGCTGTCGCGCCCAGCTTGATCCCATTTGTTCCTGCGGCTCATAACTGTTTGTCCGCGTCTTGTATTCAAACCGGGGGCGTGGATGCGTAAATTGGTCGTCATCGGAGCAGCAAACCCGATCGAAAACAGAGTCCAACTTACTTCGAGGTTCATATGAGTCAATCCCCCAAAGTCGTCGTGATCACAGGCGCATCGCAAGGCATCGGCGCCGAAGCGGCCAGGGCATTCCGCGCACTCGGCCACAAGGTGGTCGCGACGTCGCGCAACATCAAACAGACTGACGATAGCGATCTCGTCGCTGTGGCCGGCGATATCGCCGACCCGGCCACGGCGCGCCGTGTCATCGAAACGGCCGTCGCGCGCTTTGGCCGCGTCGATACGCTCGTGAACAACGCGGGCATTTTCGTGGCGAAGCCGTTCACGCAATACACCGCGGAAGACTACGCGGCGATCAAGGGCACCAACCTCGACGGTTTCTTCCATATCACGCAGCGCGCAATTGCCGAGATGGAAAAGCATGAGAGCGGCCACGTCGTCACGATCACGACGACGCTCGTCGATCATGCGATCGACGGCGTACCGTCGGTGCTGGCCTCGCTGAGCAAGGGCGGTCTCGCCGCCGCCACGCGCTCGCTGGCGATCGAGTATGCCAAGCGCGGCATTCGCGCCAATGCGGTATCGCCCGGCATCATCAAGTCGCCGATGCACGCGCCAGAAACCCACGCCGCGCTCGGCGCACTGCATCCCATGGGACATATGGGCGAAATGAGCGACATCGTGAACGCCATCCTCTATCTCGACTCGGCGCCCTTCGTGACGGGCGAAATCCTCCACGTCGACGGCGGCCAGGTCGCGGGCCACTAAGGCGCACTGCGCTCCACGGGCCCCCAACGGGCCGACGAGGAGCGCCGCTCGCCGGCGCTCACTGCAACGATCACCATCGAGGAAAGCAAAATGCCGATCGTCACAATTCAGGTCACACGCGAGGGCACGCGGCCCGGCACGGATTCCGTCACGGCGGAAGAAAAGGCCCAGCTGATCAAGGGCGTGAGCCGACTCATGCTCGACGTGCTGAACAAACCGCTGGAGGCGACTTTCGTCGTCATCGAAGAAGTGCCAACGGAAAACTGGGGATGGGGCGGCCTGCCTACGGACGTCTATCGAAGACAGAAGGGACTCATCAAGTAGAACACACGCGGCCCGCGAGAGCGGGCTTTCGCGCGCCCATGCCGGCTTGTGCGCAGTGAGCAGCAAAGCGATCCGTCGCGGCGATATCATCTACCGGCCCTGTACGCGCACGCCTGTCCTTCCCGTGAACGTGAACGCCACGATTCATCTTCCTGCTTTGGCTTGATGCAAGTTCAGTAGTCTGATTCGGCATGCCGCGGGCGTTGACCGGAATTCTCTGCCACCTGAAGTTGTGTAAACGCATTAAGGAGAACGTCATGAAGATTCTGATGGTTTTGACTTCGCACGACGAACTGGGCAATACGGGACGCAAGACCGGGTTCTGGCTCGAGGAACTCGCCGCGCCGTACTACGTGTTCAAGGACGCCGGCGTGCAGATCGTGCTCGCGTCGCCCAAGGGCGGCAAACCTCCGCTAGATCCGAAGAGCAATGAGCCGGATTTTCAGACCGACCTGACCCGTCGCTTCGAAGCCGACCCGGCCGCGCTGGCGGATCTGGGCAACACGGCGAAGCTCAAGGATGTCGCCCACGACGAATTCGACGCCGTCTTCTACCCCGGCGGCCACGGTCCGATGTGGGATCTCGCTGAAGACCCGGACTCCATTGGCCTGATCGAGCGCACGATCGCAGCCGGCAAGCCCGTCGATCTCGTCTGCCACGCGCCCGGGGTGCTGCGGCACGTGAAAGGTCCCGATGGCAAGCCGCTCGTCAACGGCAAGTCGGTCACGGGCTTTACGAATAGCGAAGAGGAAGCGGTTGGGCTGACCAAGGTGGTCCCGTTCCTCGTTGAAGACGAACTCAAGGCAAAAGGCGGCAACTATTCGAAGGGGCCCGACTGGCAGCCGTATGTACTCGAAGACGGGCTGCTGCTCACCGGTCAGAATCCCGCGTCGTCGGGGCCGGCCGCAAAGGCATTGCTGGAGATGTTGAGCAAGCGTCACTGAACTCTGCCCTCGCGCCGGAGAGTGGCGGCTGCACCCGGCGCGGGCGCTCACATATCACGGCAAATCGTCATCGCGGGGGCGTTGCAATACCGGGTCGCGAAATACCCGGTAGACCGCGAATGCCATCCACAACGCCAGCACGCCGAAGCTCCACCACCGCAGGAATATTCCCCATCCCCAAATGAGCGTACCGAACGCCGAAAGCGTCAGTCCACGTCTGGCCGCGAGTACCTCGCTCAATGCGTGATGCGGCTTGAATCCGGCATCCTGGTTTGCGTGGGCGACCACGAGATCCGTCACGGTATGCTCGAGATAGCGGCGCGATGCCAGCAAAAGGCCCGTGATGGTGATGACCGATCCCGACCGCTCGAACAGGTCCCAACGTGCCGAAGTCTGTGCGAGGCAGGCGCATATGATCGCCGGCGAAACCGCCAGCGCGATCATGGCGATGCTGCGAAAAATATAGCCCCACGGCCTCCGCAGGGTTTCATCGCACAGGCGGTCCACAGCGCAGGGAAAGGGCCCCTTACTCACAATACGCCCTCTCCAGCAGACTCGCGGGCTTCGATCGCCAGCTCGCCGTCGACGACTTTCCGTTCCGCCGAGAGCGGCACGATGAGCGCGTCACGATCGTCCTGCGGCACGCAACTGGGCAAGCGATGCACGTCGTGCGTTACGAAACCCTGCTCGCGGCTCGGCACCTCGAACCATTCGCGATGAGAAAACGAATTGCGAATATCTTCGAGTCCGCTATCCCAATGCTCCCGCATCGTGTCGACGCTGAATTCGTAGTCCTTATTGCGAATCGAAGCCAGATTCAGGCGGGTCATGACGTTCTCTCTCTGAGATTGAGGTGCACGGCAGCAGATGCTACCCGCCCACGAATCACGAGAGAATCCGTCGATATCAGGAATCTATCTTCCACTTATCGGGAAGGTATGCGGTGATGGAAACGGAGAAGAGGCCGCCGGCAATCCGCCGACGAGCCTTCTTGCAATGTCGTTGCCATTCGCGAAGGCGAGGCGCGCTGCTCAGCTTTCGCTCTCCGTAATCGCGCTGTAAACGAGCGTGCGCAACTGCCGGCGAATCGGGTACGCAGTCGAAGGCAGCAGTTGGGTGAGAAACAACACGATCATGTCCTCGCGAGGATCGGCCCAGAAGAAGGTGCTGGCCGCGCCGCCCCAGAAGAAGTCGCCCGCGCTGCCCGGAATCAGCGTGGACGCGGGCGCAATCGTCGTGGCGAAGCCGAGCCCGAAGCCCACGCCTTCGTAAGCCGCTTCGGTGAACATCGAGCGCGAGAGGCGCGGCAGGTCGACGCCGCCCGGCAGATGGTTGGCGGTCATCAGCGCGATAGTCTTCGGGCCCAGCAGCCGCGCGCCGTCCAGTTCGCCGCCCCGCAACAGCATGCGCGCGAACCGCATGTAGTCGGCCGCCGTGGAAACGAGGCCGCCGCCGCCCGAAACGAACGAGGGCGGTTCGCGATAAGGGCTCGTGTGAGGATCGTCCTGCAGCTCAGGACCTTTTTCGGAGACGACCTTCGAACCGAGCGCGCCGATGGCATAGCACGCGCAGAAGCGCGACACCTTCTCCTGCGGCACGTAAAAGGCCGTATCGATCATGCCGAGCGGGTCGAAGATCCGCGTTTTCAGAAAGTCCTCGAACGCCATGCCGCTGACCTTGCCGACGAGATAGCCGAGCACGTCCGTGGAAACCGAATAGTTCCAGGCCTCACCCGGCGAAAATTCCAGCGGCAGCGTGGCCAGCTTCTCGATCATTTCGTCGAGCGTGCCCGCGGTCGCAAGCTCGCCGACCTTCAGCTTGCGATACGCCGCATCGACATTGGTGTTCTGCTGAAAGCCGTAGGTCAGTCCCGAGGTATGCCGCAACAGGTCGACCACGCGCATCGGGCGCGCGCTCGCCCGCGTCTGGAAGCTCTCCATGAAACCGCCCGCGTACACGCCGAGCTTTTCCCACGACGGGATGTACTTGCTGACGGGGTCGTCGAGCGCGATCTTGCACTCCTCGACCAGCATCATGATTGCCACCGACGTAATGGGTTTGGTCATCGAGTAGATGCGGAAGATCGAGTCCTCGGCCATCGGCGTGCGCCGTTCGCGGTCGGCGAGACCCAGCACCGAGTTCAGCGCGAGTTCGCCGCGCCGCCACACCTGCGTGACGGCGCCCGCGAGCGCGCCGGTCGCGACGTAGTTCTCTTCGAGAAAACGTTCGATGCGCGCGAGCCGCTCACACGACATGCCCTGCTTTTCCTGGCCTTCACTACCCATGACGCCTCCTTGTATGGATTGACCGAGCGTATTCGGCACCGATGAATTGCACGCGATGCGCGTCACAGTATCGGTCATCCGGCGCGAAGCTGCCTTGCATTGCGTATCGGCGCCTTGCGCGCTGAAATTTCGTTTTTGTAGCGCCTCGACACGCAGTATGTGTGGGGTACACTACCGGGCGACAAAATACAGAATGACAGCGGGGGGTGGCAGCCATGGGCGAAATGGAAACACATTCCTGGCCCGGGAAAGCGTTGTTTCGCGCATTTCCGAAGGACCCAGAAAAGGAGCAGGCCGCACTGCGAATCACGCTCGGTTCCGTCGTGCTTCTCGCCTACCTCGTTGCCTGCTCAATCTATCGCTCGACCCACGTCTACGCCACGCTTGTGGCGGTTACCGCTTATGTGGTGTTCGGCGTCATCACGTATGTGGCGGTCACCGTCGCACCAACGCGCTCGCCCTTGCGCCTCACGTTTTCCACGTTCGCCGATCAGGCCATCGTCACCGCCGCGCTGGCCGTGGGCGGAACGGCCGCGCTGCCGCTCCTGTGGGTGGCCTTCTGGTTTCTGGTGGGCGCGGGCTGCCGCTATGGCCAGCGCATGCTGGCCCTTTCCTGTGTGGTGGCGCTCGTCGGCATCATGGGGCTAATGAATTGGCAACCGTGGTGGCGCGCCAACATCACGGCCGCGCTCGGCATTGCGCTCAGCATCGTGGCGACGTCCGTCTATCTGGCGGTGCTCGTCTACCGGCTGGAACGCCAGGCGTCGACCGATCCGCTCACCGGGCTCTACAACCGCGTGCGGCTCGAGCAGGCCATCGGGCGCACGCTCTTTACGCGCGCGGGCGAGGTCGATCGCACGGCCATGCTGCTCGTCGATCTCGACGGCTTCAAGGAAGTGAACGACTCCTTCGGGCACGCGGTGGGCGACGAACTGCTGCGCAGCTTCGCCGCCGCACTGGTGCGCCGCATGAGGCGCGGCGATACGCTCGCACGCCTGGGCGGCGACGAGTTCGTGGTGCTGGCGCATCACGTCTACGACAAGAACGACGCGCTTACCGTCGCCAACAGCATCCACGCGATTCTCGCCAACATGCGCACCGTGGGGGGCTATCCGGTAACCGTGTCGTGCAGCATCGGCGTATGCCTGCTCACGGAAGGCAGCGGCAGCCGTTCGCTCGATGCGCGAACCTTGATGCGCGCCGTCGACAGCGCCATGTACCGGGCCAAGTCGCGCGGCATGGGCAAGACCGAGTTCGTCGAGACGGTCGGCGTCGCGCCCGGCATGGTCTGACCCCACTCACTTGGGACCTCGTTCGGGAATCCCGCCTTGAGCGACGCCGATGCCAGGATTGTTCTCCTGGCGGAAACAGTGAATTCGGCTATTAGGTATTTACCCTAGTCACTGACCCTCCTACACTGACTTCACCACTGCTTACAACCCTGTAGGCAGTTCAAGAAGAAAGTAAATCTGGAGGTTAGTCATGAAATCGCTCGTCCAAGCCGTCGTTGTCGCTGCCGCCCTCGCCGCTCCCGTTGCTGTGTTCGCCCAGTCGAACCAGCCCGTCACGCGCGCGCAAGTCCGTGCAGACATGGTCCAGGTCGAAAAGGCCGGCTTCAATCCGGCACGTTCGAACCCCAATGAATATCCGGCGAACGTTCAAGCTGCCGAAGCTCGCGTCGCTGCGCAAAACAGCGCCGTGGGCGGCGTGAACAACGGTTCGTCGCAAGCCGGTCAGGCAGCGCAGTAAGTTGCCAGGCTGAATAGCCGCGCTTTGTAGTCGTTGTTGCCTTCTGGCCCGCCATCGCAGTGTCTTGCGATGGCGGGCCAGTTGGATTTCTGGCGTGCTTTCGGCGTTCGCAACGCCTCGCGTTGCGCCTTGTTAAGCGTGGATGCGCAACGCGACCTCTCCGTCGCTCGCCGGCAACTGCAGCTGCACGCCCAACTCTGCCGCTTGCGCCTTCAGGCCGCCGGCGTCGCGCAGTTCGGGCCATTGCCGGCCGAAGTGGTCGAAGCGACAAAAAAACCAGCGGACGATTTTCACGTCCGCTGGCTGCATGACAAGGCCTGAAGCTTTGCGGCTACTGCGTCGAGAACACCGATATCCCGCCATTCGGGAATGCCGCCGACCCGGGCTGGTACGGCACGAAGACCTCCCCGAGGCCGCTGTCGATGCCGACCGAGTGCGCACCCGTACCCACCGCGACGGTATAAATGAGCTTGCGCGTCGCGCCGTCGATCACACCCATGGTCGGCGTAAAGCCCGAAGACGCCGCGGTGCCGCTCGTGACGTAGTGGCGCGCAGGCAGGAAGTAGCGGTTCGACGCGGGATCATAAGCCACCTGGTCCACGCCGCCGAACGGCACGGACGCGAGTTGCGTGCCCGTATTGCGATCGAGGATCAGCGTAATGAGCGGATCGCCCGCAGAAGGATCGCAGCCAATCAACACGTCGCTGTTGGGACCGAGCGCAATGCCCGCGGGGCCGCATTTGCCAAGCGCAAACGCCTTGCTCACCGCAGGCGCGCCCGACGTGACCGAACTGGCGCTGATCACGTCGAGTTCGCCGTCGGGGTTGGCGGCGGTTCCGTCGTTGTTGATGAGAAAGTTCTTCGAGGCCGGATCGTACACGCACGCTTCGAGGCCTGAAGAGCCGTTGAATACCAGTTTGTTCACGACGGCCTGCGTTGTGGTCGAAATGAAGGTCACATAGGGCGGCGTGTCGCCGGGGCTCGCAAACATGACGAGATGATCGTCGGGATCGTAGCAACCTTCATCGACGCGCGAGCCCGACGTGCTGATGGGGATCGTCTTGACCGTTTGCATCGCGGACGTGTCGACGATCTTCACGCTATCGACGTCCCCTGCGTACAGCGTATTCGTTCCGGTCACGCCCACGATGCCGTCAGGTCCGGACGCATCGGTGCTCGCACCCGCACCGGTGAAGTTGCCCGGAATCTGCCCGAGCAGCGCTTTCGTTTTGGTATCGACGACATCGACGGACTTGTTGTTGCGATCAGCCAGATAGTACCGGCCCCCTTCCACATAGCTGATATCGAAACTGAACGCCGGACTAGTCGTATTGGGCACGGTAATGTTCGAGAGCAGTTTTGGCGCGGACGGTGTGACCGCGGCCGACGCAGGGTTGGAACTCGAAGAATCCGAGCCTCCGCAACCGGCAACGGCCACTGTCGTCACGAGTAGAAAGGCCAATAAGGGTTTATTCATCAGACGGCTCCTTTGAGCAGCAGAACAGGTGGATCAACACGCGAATGCCTCACGGAATCTGCGGGAGCGCCTCGATGAATCGTCATCGCACTGTGGCTCACGTCATCCATGTCCTTGAAGCGGCCGAATGGCGGGCTTCGATATGGACGTAAGGATGCGCAAGGAGCGGTAACAATGCACAGCAAAAGAAATTAATCGTTTCCATTTAAAAACACGTATGAATGTATGGCTGTAGAAACTTATCGGCGAATAGAACCAGCGCGCCCAGTAAGTTTCGGTTCACGTCTTTATTTATTGAATGAAAGTCAGAATTGATCCCATGGGGGAAAGAATTTCGGGCATGCTGCGCCGCGCCATTTCCTGTATCGCAATGGTGTGAGGGCATTGAAGCGCGAGCTTGAGCTTGTCGTCGAGACTTTGATGCGAGGGCACATCGATACGCGGAGTTTGACGCGGTGTCGGTTGAGCCGCGTGCGACCGGGACACCTATGTAAGGTTCGGTTGTGAAGTCGAAAGCGACATTCGCGGCCATTCGAGCATCAAGCCGCCAGAAATAAAATAGAGGCCAGGGAAAAGCCTGACCTCCATTTGATTCACCAGGAATATAAGCGCGCGCGAATCAGAAGTTCAAAGCGGCACATCCTCGATCAAACGCGCTTTCAACGCGCGGATGCGCTGATCGACGAAATAGCCGCCGCCCTCCGTATAACGAAGGTAAAGGCGTCCGCACAGCGTGCATTTCCACACCCCGCAACGATTGTACGGAAAGTACCGGGGCGCAATCGGCGCATTTTCCGACCAGTAGCTCGCCTCTCCCGGCAGATGTTCGGCGAAGGTCGGTTCGGCTTCGTCCGCGCTAACGAGCGTGCCGATCTGTTCCAGTTGCCGCTCGTCGAGCGAGAGCGGCTGCGATTGCCAGCCATCCAGTGGCGTCTTCGTGCAGGTGCAAGGCTGCGGGTGAGTTTGCTCCGCGTGTTCGGCGAGTTCGCGCAGTGCGGCGGCGTCAAGGTATCGGGTCATGGAACAAGAGTCGGTCTGCGGTTGAGCGAGGGAGCACTGGCTCCAGCGCGCATCTTAACGTCCGAAGCCGTCTGGCTTCATCAGGCGCCGCTTCTCATGCGCTCGATGTGTGGCATCACCCATGCGCGGTCGAAGCGCCCTGCGGCGATCGCCTGCAATGCGGCGGCCTCCTTTTCGCCCTGCCTGCGCGCGCCCGCAATGACGGTCTCCACATCGACGGGCGCGATGGCGAGCAAGCCGTCCTCGTCGCCCACGATGATGTCGCCCGGATTGACGACCATCCTGCCGATGGTCACCGGCACGTTGATTTCGCCGGGCCCGTTCTTGTAGGGTCCGCGATGCGTCACGCCGCGCGCATACACTGGAAAGTCGCGCTGGCGAATCGCGCCGACGTCGCGGATCGCGCCGTCGATCACGAGCCCCTGCACGCCGAGAGTTTCCGCGTAGCTCGACATGATGTCGCCCATCAAGGCCTGGGTCAGTTCGCCCGCGCCGTCGATCACGAGCACGTCGCCCGGCCGGCAGAAGTCGAACGCGCGATGGATGGCGAGATTGTCGCCGGGACGCGTGCGCACCGTCACCGCCGTGCCCGCCATCGGCCTCGGCTTGTGGAACGGCTGCAGTCCGAGAATGCCGCTCGAGCGCGCCATGTTGTCGCTCAGGAGCGACACCTGCAGTTCGCGCAACGCGGCGAGCGTCGCTGCGCTGGCCTGCGGGGCAGATTCGTGTTCGCGCCAGCCGATCTGGTTCATTTCGTAATCCCTTCCAGTGCGGTTTGTTGTTCGATCTGCGCGGAAAGACGGCTGTATACCGCACGCGCGTTGCCTTCGTAAATGCGTTGCCGGTCGGCGTCGCTGAGCCATTCGATCGCGTCGATATAGCGGCGCGTGTCGTCGTAGTAGTGGCCGGTTTCGGGATCGATACCCTGCACCGCGCCAATCGTCTCCGAAGCGAACAGGATGTTCTCCACCGGAATCACCCTGGCGAGCAGGTCGGAACCCGGCTGGTGATAAACGCAGGTGTCGAAGAACACGTTCTTGAGCAGGTAGTCCCTCAGGAGCGGCCGCTTCATGTCCTGCGCCAGACCGCGATAGCGACCCCAGTGATACGGAACCGCGCCGCCGCCATGCGGAATGATGAAGCGCAAGGTCGGGAAATCGGCGAACAGGTCGCCCTGCAGCAGCTGCATGAACACCGAGGTGTCGCCGTTGAGATAATGCGCGCCCGTCGCATGAAAGTTAGGATTGCACGACGACGAAACGTGGATCATCGCGGGCACGTCGAGCTCCACCATGGCCTCGTAGAGGGGATACCACGAGCGGTCCGTGACCGGCGGCCCGGACCAGTGCCCGCCCGAGGGGTCCGGGTTGAGGTTGCAGCCCACGAAGCCCAGTTCCTCCACGCAGCGGCGCAACTCGGGAATGCAGTTTTCCGGCGTCACGCCCGGCGCCTGAGGCAGCTGGCAAACACCCACGAAATGCTGCGGGAACAGCGTGCACACGCGATGCACGAGATCGTTGCACTCGCTGGACCACAGCGCATTCGCCGCTGCGCCCGCCAGGTGGTGGCCCATGCCCGCGGCGCGCGGGGAGAAAATCGTCAGGTCCGTGCCGCGCTCGCGCTGAATGCGGCGCTGGCCATTTTCGATGCTTTCGCGAATCTCGTCGTCGCTGATCGACGGGCGCAGCGGCACCGGCGTGCCGTCCTTGAGCGCGGCGATCTGTTTCGTGCGCCAGGCTTCGTGCTGCGGTGGCGAGGTCGTATAGTGACCGTGGCAATCAATGATCATGTAGCAATTCCATCAGGTGTACGGACGATTGAGATCAGCTTTCCGTCGCTTCGTCGTGGCCAACCAGCGCCGGGTTCGATGCGCCGCGCTCGGCGGGTTTCACGCGCATCACGATGGCGATGAGCGTGGCGACCACGAGGAAAGCGGCAATCGTGAGCAACGCGAGCTTGAAGTTGCCGGTGGCGTGACGCACGAGACCGATGGTCCACGGCCCCACCACACCGCCGAACTGTGCGATCGTGTTGATGAGGGCGATCGTCGCCGCGCCCGCAGCGCCGGTTCTGAACGAAGCGGCAAGGCTCCAGAACAGCGGGTTGCCCGCATAGATGAAGAGGCCCGTCAGGCAAAGGAGCGCATACGCGAGCAGCGGATTCGGCGCATACGCGCTGCCCGCAATCGCCAGTGCGCTCATGCCGTACACGAATGCCAGGTGGTACTTGCGGTCGCCGGTGCGGTCCGAGCTGCGGCTCACGAGGTACGTGCCGAGCACGCCCAGGAGCGGCGGCGCGGCGGAGAGGAAGCCCACTTCGATGTTGTTGAGGTGCCCCAGGCTTTTCACGATCCGCGGTAGCCATAGGAAGAGCCCATAAATGCCGACCAGCGCGCAGCCGAACAGACACGCAAGGCTCCAGACGCGAATGTCGCTCGCCACCTTCAGCAGCGGAAAATGCCGATGGCCGCCCAGCGCCTCGCGCTCGGTGGCGAGCGTGGCTTCGAGCCATTGCTTTTCTTGCGCGGAAAGCCAGTCGGCGTCGGCCGGGCGCTCCGTCATGATGCGCAGCGTGACGAGACCGAGCAGCATGGCAGGCACGCCTTCGATAATGAACATCCACTGCCAGCCGTGCATGCCGAGCACGCCGTTCGCATAAGTCATGACGGCGGTCGAGAGCGGGCCGCCCAGCACGGCCGAGAACGACCCCGCGATGATGTACCCACCCACGGCGCGGGCGCGGTAGCGCTCAGGAAACCAGTAGGTCAGATACACGGCGATACCCGGCAGAAAGCCCGCTTCCATCACGCCCAGCAAAAAACGCAGCACGTAGAAGCTCGATGCGTTGAATACGAAGGCCGTTGCGGCCGCAACGGCACCCCATGTGAGCAGAATGCGCGCGATCCAGCGGCGCGCGCCCACACGGTGCAACAACAGATTGCTGGGCACTTCCAGCAGCATGTAGCCGACAAAGAAAATACTGCCCGCAAAGCCGAACACGGCCGGGTCGAAGCCCATGTCCGAGTTCATGTCGAGTGCTGCGAAACCGATATTGATACGGTCCAGATAGTTGAAAAACATCATGCAGAAAAGGAGCGGTACGAGCCGCTTGTAAACCTTTCGCATGGTTGCTGCTTCGTCGAACTGACTCATGCTGTCTCCGCCTCATGGCGACGGGCGGTGCCGTCGCTGCATCGTTATCGGCCCGCAGCAATGAGCGCTGCCGGCGGCCCCCCCGCGAGACAGGGCGCCTGAGTTTCGATAATAAGAAGCGGGAGGCGTCGAGTCCAAGACGCGATACTTATGCTTCTATAAGCGTGCGCTTATAGTGTGCTCGTGAGCGGCGGCGGCAGGCATTCGAGAAACGCGCGCAAATGCGGCGAGGCGTCGTCGCTGCGGAACGTCGCGGCCAGCACGGTGCGCTGCGCAGCGCCGGGGCCCGTGAGGTGGCGCGCCACGACGTCGGCGCGGCCATGACGCGCCACCGACTCGCCCACCACCGTCACGCCGAGCCCCGCCGCGACGAGCGCAATGGCGGTCTGGATCTCATAGGCCTGGTGTGCGACGAAGGGCGTCACGCCCGCGTCGCGGTAGAGCGCCTGAACCGTGCGCTTGAACTGCGCGTTCTGATGCTTCGGGTAGAGGATCAACGGCGTATCGGCGAGTTCGTCGATACGCACCTTCTTTCGTCTGGCGAGCGGGTGATCCGACGCCATCAACACCACGAGCCGCTCGCGCAGCAGCGGCAAGGTCGTGTAGCCGGGCACGGCGAGCGGCTGCCTCCCAATGCCGATATGGATGCGCATGTCGCGCAGCGCGTCGGTCTGCTCGTCGGTCAGCATTTCGAACAGCTTGAGTTCGACCTGCGGATACGCCTGATGAAACGCCTTGAGCGCGGGCGGCAGGACGCTGTACATCGACGAGCGCGTGAAGCCGACACTGAGCCAGCCGCGCCGGCCCACGCCGATCTCCAGCGCGCCATGCGTCACCTCGGCGAGCGAACCGAGAATCTGCCGCGCTTCGGTGGCCAGGTACTGGCCCGCTTCCGTCAGGCGCAGCGGGCGGCGCGTGCGATCGATCAGTTGCGTGCCCACCCGGTCCTCGAGGGCGCGTATCTGCTGGCTCAAGGCGGGCTGCGCAATGTGCAGACGCTCCGCTGCGCGGCTGAAGTTGAGTTCCTCGGCGAGTGTCACGAAACACTGCAGGCCCCGAAGCTCATTCATCCCGTCATCTCCGTATCGATTTGCCCTGCATCGTAATACAGCGAGCAAGCCACGAGCCAGGCACGTCGTTTGCTCGCGATCGAACGACGCTGCCGATCGCCATGTTGAGCGATGGCCCTCTCGGCTCTGGAGGCTCGATGAAAGGCAGGCGGGTACGGATGGCGGGCGTGGCCGTTGTCCTTCTTGCTCTCGCTGCCGCCTTTGGCGGCCACGCCGCGCGTGCCGGGGAGCGAGGGCTCGCACCGGTGGCCGCCCCCTCGCCGCCGACGGGCGACGCCGCGGCCATCGCGCGCGGCGCGAAGCTCGCGGCCATCGGCAACTGCATGACGTGCCATACCGCGACGGGCGGTCAGCCGCTCGCGGGCGGTCTGCCGCTGCAAACGCCCTTCGGCGTGATCTACTCGACCAACATCACCCCGGACAAGGACACAGGCATCGGCGACTGGTCACTCGACGCGTTCACGCGCGCGATGCGGCAAGGTGTGTCGCGCGACGGGCATCTGCTCTATCCCGCGTTCCCCTACCCGCACTTCGCGCAGATGAGCGACGCCGATATCGCCGCGCTCTATGCGTGGCTGATGAGCCGCGCGAGCGTCAACGCGCCGGCGCCGCACAATGCGCTGATTTTTCCGTTGGGGTTTCGGCCACTCATGGCGGTGTGGAATAAGCTCTATCTGCCGGCTGCGTCTGCTGTCTCTGCTACGTCCTCGACGGACACACAATCGCCGGAGGTCGCGCGCGGCCGCTATCTCGTCGAGAGCCTCGGTCATTGCGGCGCGTGCCATACGCCGCTCAATCGTCTCGGCGCCGAGCGCCGCGACCATGCGTTGCAGGGCGGCACCCTCGAGGGCTGGGACGCGCCCGCGCTGACCGACCTCACGGCACGCCCAAGACCGTGGACGCAAGCACAACTGACGAACTACCTGCGTACGGGCTACGCCAGCGAGCACGGCGCAGCGGCCGGCCCGATGCGCACGGTGACGCGCTCGCTCGCCGACGCCTCTGCCGAAGACGTCGACGCCATCGCCGCATATCTGCTGACACTGCAGTCCACCCCGAATGCCGCCGCGCCGCCTCCCGCCGCCAGCGTCCATGTCTCGACCGCAGCCCCCAACGGCGCTACCCTGTTTGCCGCGGCCTGCGCGTCGTGCCATGGCGAAGGCGCGGCGATGTCGGTCGACGGCCATCGTCCATCGCTGTCGCTTTCCACCGCCGTCAACGCCGACAGCCCCCGCAACATCGTGCGCATCCTGCTCGACGGCATCGCCTGGCACGAGAGCGAAGCTGGGTCTTTCATGCCGCCGTTCGCCGGCACCTTCACGGACACGCAGATCGCAGAGCTTGCCAACTACACGCGCGCGCGCTTCAGCGCGTTCGGCCCGTGGTCCGCGCTCGACGCTCAGGCCGTGGCGCGTTTTCGCAAGGAAAGCTCATCACGATGATTACACTCAACGTCAACGGCGTCAGCCATTCCGTCGATGCCGATCCGTCCACGCCGCTGCTCTACGTGCTGCGCAACCAGTTGCGGCTCAATGGCGCGAAGTTCGGCTGCGGGCTCGGGCAATGCGGCGCATGCACGGTGAGCGTGGGCGGGGAGCCGGTGTTCTCGTGCCTGCTGCCGGTCATGGCAGTGGGCGAGCGCCCCGTGCGCACGGTCGAAGGACTCGGCAGCGCGGATCGTCCGGGGCCGCTACAACAGGCCTTTATCGACCAGCAGGCCGCGCAATGCGGCTACTGCATCGCGGGCATGATCATGCGCGCGCAAACACTTCTGGAACGCACGCCGCACGCCACCGACGACGAGATCCGCCGATATATGCAGCCGAATCTGTGCCGCTGCGGCACGCACATGCGCATCCTCGCGGCGATCCGGCAAGTGGCGGCAGGCACGCAGTCATGAACCGCGCCCGCCCATCCTCTTCGTTGGACCCTGGCGCTCCCGACGATGCCGCGCGCCGCCGTTTCCTCGTGGGTGGGTCGCTCATGGTGAGCTTCGCCATCGTGCCGGGCATGGCCGCCATCGCGCAAACCACCACCGAAGCCGGCACCTTCCACGCGAGCGCGCCGAAGCTGCCCGGCAGCCTCAAGACCACGCCATCGCTCGACGCGTGGATCAAGGTCGGACCCGACGGCCACGTGAGCGTGTTCACGGGCAAGGCGGAGCTGGGCACCGGCGTTCGCACGGCGCTCCTGCAACTCGCCGCCGAAGAACTCGACCTCGCGCCTCATGCGATCGAACTGATCACGGCCGATACGGCCGCCACGCCAAACGAGGGCTACACGGCAGGCAGCCACACGATGGCGGACAGCGGCACGGCCATCCTCAACGCGGCGGCCCAGGTGCGCACGCTGCTCGTCGCGAGCGCGGCGGCGCAGTTGGGCGTCGATGCCGCCGCGCTCACCACGCGCGGCGGCGCGATCCTCGCCGCCGACGGAAGGCGCGTGACCTACGGCGAGGCGGTGCAGCATGCGAACCTGCATCAGGACGCGCAGCCCAACGCTGCCAGGAAGCCGCCCGCACAGTACGCCGTGATCGGGCACACGCTGCCGCGCGTGGATATTCCGGGCAAGGTCACGGGCGGCGCGAGCTATGTTCAGGACCTGCGGCTCACCGGAATGCTGCATGCGCGTGTCGTGAGGCCGCCTTCCTATGGCGCGCGGCTCGTTGCCGTCGACAGCGCGCGCGTGGCGGCACTCCCCGGCGTCGTCAAGGTCGTGCGCAACGGCGATTACCTGGCCGTGGTCGCCGACGACGAATGGCGCGCCATCGTCGCGATGCGCGAACTCGCGCTCGCGGCGCAGTGGCAGGCGGGCCCAGCACTACCTGATCCGGCCGGCATTCACGCGTTTCTGATGAAGCTGCCCGCACAGGAAATCGTCGTGGCGGACCAAAGCGCGCCCGCGAGCCCCCCGGCGGTGACGTTGAAAGCCCGCTATTCGAAGCCCTATTTGACGCATGGATCGATCGGGCCGTCGTGCGCGCTCGCGCAACTCGACAACGGCGTCATGACGGTCTGGACACATACGCAAGGCGTCTACCCTTTGCGCGCCGGCATTGCCGAGATGCTTGGCATGCCGCGCGAGAAGGTGCGCTGCGTTCACGTGGAAGGTTCGGGCTGCTACGGACACAACGGTGCAGACGACGTTGCCGGGGACGCCGCGTTCATCGCCCGCGAGCTGCCGGGCCGCCCGGTGCGCGTGCAGCTCATGCGCGAGCAGGAACACACATGGGAGCCGTTCGGTCCCGCGATGACGGTGGATGCGAGCGCATCGCTCGATGCCGGCGGATCGATAATCGCCTGGCAATACGAACTATGGAGCAATACCCATAACAACCGCATCGAGAATGCGGGCCGTCTGTTGCCCGCGCAGCTGCTCGCGCAACCCTTCACGCCCGCGCCGCCCAAGCCGATTCCCATGCCGGAAGGCGGCGGCGACCGCAACAGTATTCCGCTCTACCGGGTGCCGCGCCTGCACGTTCAGAATCACTTTCTGCCCGATATGCCGATACGCGTTTCGGCCATGCGCTCGCTCGGCGCGCATATGAATGTGTTCGCCATCGAGAGCTTTATCGACGAGCTTGCGGGTGCCGCGCAAGCAGACCCTGTCGCGTTCCGCCTGAAGCATCTCTACGATCCGCGCGCGCAAGCCGTCATCCATGCCGTGGCCGATCGATCCGGCTGGCGAGCGCATGGCTCGCGTGCGACGCACCCTGACGTGCGCGCGTCCGGCTCCGGTTTTGCTTTCGCCCAATACAAGAATCTGATGGCCTACCTTGCCATTGCGATGGACGTGACCGTCATGCGCGATACCGGCGAGGTGCATGTGGAGCGCGTGGTGGCGGCCATCGACTGCGGGCAGATCGTCAATCCGGATGGCGTGCGCAACCAGGTCGAAGGCGGCATTTTGCAGTCCACGAGCTGGACGCTCTTCGAGGAAACGCGTTTCGACCGTGAACGTATTACGAGCTTCGACTGGAGCACTTACCCGATCATGCGCTTTGCGTCGGTGCCGAGGCGCGTGGAGGTTCTGTTGATCGATCGCCCCGGCCTGCCGTTCCTCGGCGTGGGTGAAGCGGCGCAAGGACCGGCCGCGGCGGCGCTCGCCAACGCGATTGCCGACGCGACCGGTGTGAGAATCCGCGACTTGCCGCTGCTCGGGGAGAAGTCGCGCAATGCGCTCAAGGCGTAGCGAAACCGCCGCGTGTTTCGCTAGTGCTTTTTAGGCGGCAAAGGCTGGTCGAGGCCCGGCTCGACCGGCGTGGGTACCGCGTCACCTACCGGCCTGGAAATGTCGTTGTTCGGCGCCCGATCTTGCTCGCCCGGGTCCTCGCCCGCCTCTTCCGCTGGCGTAGTCTTGGGTGGCAACGGCTGATCGAGGCCCGGCTCGGTAGGTGCAGGCACAGCGTCCCCAATTGGCTTGGGCATATCCGTGCCGCGCGGTTCCGTTGCATCGTCGGGGTGTTCGGGACGCTCTGACTCGTCGGACTGGTTGCTCATCGTATCGACCTCCCTTCGCGATGGATATCGCATGGTCCCGCCACATCATGCAGGGACCGTGCCAGCGAAGGGTGCGCCAACTTCAGTAGAATGAGGGTCACTGAGCGCCGAATCCGGCGGCCGACGAAGAATCACGCCCGGAAATCCTGGAACACGCCTGATGCCGCACGCCCTCGATCGCCGCACCGCCGTCGCATTCCTTGTGGCCGCAACGTTCTTCATGGAGAACCTCGACGCCACCGTCATCACCACCTCGCTGCCCATCATCGCCCGCGACTTTCACACGGCGCCCGCGTACCTCTCGATCGGCGTCTCCGCGTACCTCGTCGCGCTCACGATGTTCATCCCCGTGAGTGGCTGGTTCGCCGAGCGGTTCGGTGCGCGGCGCGTATTCGCCACGGCCATCACGGTATTCAGCGTGGCCTCGCTGCTTTGCGCGCTGAGCACGGGCCTGTTCGCCTTCACCGCCGCGCGCGTGCTGCAGGGTCTGGGAGGCGCGATGATGGTGCCGGTGGGCCGCCTCGTCGTGCTGCGCGACACGCCGAAGCACGAGATCGTGCGCGCCATTGCGATCCTCACCTGGCCCGCGCTGGTCGCGCCGATTCTCGGACCGCCGCTCGGCGGCTGGATCAGCACGCACTGGAGCTGGCACTGGATCTTCCTGCTCAACCTGCCGCTCGGCGTGGCCGCGCTCGTGGCCGCCCTGCTGCTTCTGCGCGACGAGCACACGCAACCGCGCCGCTTCGATACCTTCGGCTTCGTGCTGAGCGGCCTCGGCTTCGCGTTCGTCATGAGCGGCATCGAGATGGCGAGCCGCTCCGACGTCACCGCGCCCGTGTCGATCGGCACCTGCGTTGCGGGCATTGCGCTGTTGGCGGCGGCCGTCGTGCATTTGCGGCGCGTGCCGCATCCGCTGTTCGATCTCGCGCCCGTGAAGATCAACACGTTTCGCGTGACCGTGTTCGGCGGCTCGCTGTTTCGCACGGCCATCGGCACCGCGCCGTTTCTGCTGCCGCTCATGTTCCAGGTCGCGTTCGGGTGGAGCGCCGTGGCTTCGGGCGCGCTGCTCCTATGGCTGTTCGCCGGCAACCTGTGTATGAAGCCGGGCACTACGTGGGTCATGAACCGCTTCGGCTTTCGCACCGTGCTGATCGGCAACGGCGCGCTGGTCGCGCTCGGCTTCGCGGGTTTCACGCTGCTCGGGGCCGACACGCCGCGCGTCGTCGTGGCCGCGTTGCTGTTTTTCAGCGGCCTCGTGCGCTCGATGCAGTTCACCGCGCTGAACACCATTGGTTTCGCCGACGTGCCCCAGGCGCAGATGCGCGACGCGACGACCCTCTTCTCCGTGCTCCAGCAGATGAACGCCGGCATGGGGATCGCCGTGGGCGCGCTGGCGCTTTCGGTTGCCGAGGCGCTGCGCGGCACCGGCAGGGCAAGCGCCGCCGACTTCCATCTCGCGTTCTGGTTCATCACGGGGCTCGCGGCCCTGGGCGTGGTCGACAGCGTGCTGCTGCCGCGCAGCGCGGGCGCGCATCTTCTCGCCCGCCGCCAGCGAGCCTCCCATCCCTGACTCCGTTCTTCGTTCAACACGATGCTGACTGTTGCGCTACTCGTCTTCCCGGGCGTCCAGGCCCTCGACGTGTTCGGCCCTACCGACGTCTTCTCGGAGGCCAATCGCCTGCTGCCGCCCGAGGCGCAATACCAGCTCGAACTGATCGCAACGGAACGCGACACCGTGCGCTGTTCCAGCGGTGTGCGCATCGGCGCGGACCGGTACTTCGACGCAGCGGGCGGCCACTACGATTTGCTGCTCGTTCCGGGCGGACCCTCGCTCGTGGAGCAACCGCTTGCCGATGCCGCGCACGCGTGGCTGCGCAAAGCCAGCGCGCGCGCCCGACGCTTCGGCTCCATCTGCAACGGCGCGCTGACGCTGGGGCGCGCGGGCTTGCTCGACGGCCGCACCGCAACGACGCACTGGAACGACGCAGCCGCGCTCGCCGCGATGTGCCCGACCGCGAACGTCGAATTCGACCGCATCTTCATTCAGGACGGCAATCTCTATACCTCGGCGGGCGTGACCGCGGGAATCGATCTTTCGCTGTATCTGTTGGCTCAGGACCACGGCCCCGAAATCGCGCTGAACGTGGCGCGACGGCTCGTGGTATTCGTGCAGCGCGCGGGAGGCCAGTCGCAATTCAGCCCATATCTCACGCCCTACGCGGAGGCGACGTCGCCCATCGCGCAGGTGCAGCAGTATGTGCTCGGGCATCTGAATGAAGATCTGGGCGTGGAAGTGCTCGCCGACGTTGCGAAGATGAGCAAGCGAAACTTCGCGAGAATCTTCGTGCGCGATACCGGCGCGACGCCCGCCGAATTTGTCGAGAGCGCACGCATCGACGCGGCGCGCGTGATGCTGGAAAACAGCACGGCCCCGTTGAAGACAGTGGCCTTTCGATGCGGCATGCGCGACGCCGACCATTTGCGGGTGGCATTCAGGCGCAAGCTGGGCACCACGCCGCAGCAATATCGCGCGCACTTCGGCGCTGTCACAGCAAAGGCCAACCGCAGCGCAAAACCCCAAACGTAGCCGCGCGCTCGAAACTACGCGCCTACGCTCCCGCACGCACCTCGCGGCGCACCGCCTGCGGCGGCACGCCGAAGCCGCGCACGAACGCCTCGCGCATGTGCCGCCGGTCGCGAAAGCCCGTCTCGCGTGCAATGACATCGAGCGGATGCGTGCTCTGCTCGATCATGAGCCGCGCCGCCTCGAGGCGCAGGCCCTCCACGGCGCGCGCCGGCGACTGCCCCGTTTCCGCCGCGAACACGCGGCTGAACTGGCGCGGGCTCAGGTGCACGGCCTCTGCAAGCTGCTCCACCGTCAGCGCGCTGCTCAGATTGCGGCGCGCGTAGTCGAGCGCATTCTGGATGCGGTCCGATTTCGGCGCGAGCGCGAGCATTTCGGAATGCTGCGACTGGCCGCCCGAGCGGCGCTGATGCATGACGAGCTTGTGCGCGACCGAGCGCGCCACTTCCGCGCCGAGGTCGCGTTCGACCATGGCGAGCGCGAGATCGAGCCCCGCCGTCATGCCCGCGGAAGTCCAGACCGGACCGTCGACGATATAGATGCGGTCGTCTTCCACACGCACTTCGGGAAAGCGCTGCTGTAGATCGCGCGCGTAGTACCAGTGCATGGTGGCGCGGCGGCCGTCGAGCAGGCCCGCCTCGGCCAGCACGAAACCGCCCGTGCAGATGCCCGCCACCCGCCGCGCCCTGCCGCCCGCGCGGCGCAGGAACGCCAGCAAGGCGGGCGCCGCGTTCACGGTACGCGGGTCGTTCACGCCCGCCACGAGCCAGGTGTCCACGCGGCTGCGCACGGGCGCGGGAGTGCGCAATGTGTCCACGCTCATGCCGAGCGACGACCGCACTGCGCCCCCCTCCACCGAATAGTTCTCGACCGCGTAGAACGGCGAGGCGGCCACCATGTTCGCGTATTCGAAAACGCTTTGCGTCGCGAGCGCCATCACCTGGAATCCGTCGCTCAAAAGGTAGCCGATGCGGTGCATGTCGTGCTCCTGTCGCTGCATGTCCTGAATCGTGACCATATACGTCATTTGCGTCACGGTCAATGGCGGCCAGAATGCATTCACAGCAGCGCCACTTGCACGTTACCTAACCACTCGCGCCGCTACGCAAAGGAGCTTGATCATGACCCAGCAAACCCATCGCGGCACCGCGCTCGTCACCGGCGCATCGTCCGGCATCGGCGCCATCTACGCCGCGGAACTCGCGCGCAATGGCTACGACCTCGTGCTCGTAGCGCGCAATCGCGACCGGCTCGCCGCGCTCGCGGAGCGCATCACGAGCGAAACCCGGCGCGATGTGGAAGTGCTCGCCGCCGATCTGAACGACCGTGACGATCTCGCCGCCGTCGAAGCGCGCCTGCGCGACGACGCCAGCCTCACGCTGCTCGTGAACAACGCGGGCATCGGCACGCACACGCCGCTCATGGAGAGCGACGTCGATTACATGACGCGCATGATCGAACTGAACGTCACCGCGCTCACGCGGCTCACGTATGCGGCCGTGCCGGGTTTCGTCGCACGCGGCCAGGGGGCGATCATCAACATCGCCTCCATCGTCAGCATCGCACCCGAGGTCCTCAACGGCGTCTATGGCGGCACCAAGGCCTTCGTGCTCGCGTTCAGCCAGTCGCTGCATCACGAACTGGCGGGCATGGGCATCCGCGTGCAGGCGGTGCTGCCCGGCGCCACGGCCACGGAGTTCTGGGAGACGGGCGGCCTGCCGCTGGAGCATCTCGATAGCGCGATCGTGATGTCCGCGCAGGACATGGTGAGCGCAGCCCTCACCGGTTTCGAGCGCGGCGAAACCGTGACGATTCCTTCGCTGCACGACGTGGAGCAATGGAACGCGTTCGAGACGGCGCGCCGCGCGATGTCCACGCAGCTGTCCAGCAACACGCCCGCGCCGCGCTATCGCGTCGCGCAGTGATGTTCCGGTTCGATCAGGGGGATTGAGCGTGAAGCGGGGGCTCGCCCCCGCGCCCTAGACTTCGCGCTTGCTGCGCCCGTACAGCAGCAGCATGGCCGCGATCACCACGCCGTAGATGATCTGCCGCCCCGCCTCCGGCATCTGCGCGACCGAGAGAATGGACTGCAGCAGCGTGATGAGGATCGCGCCCGCGACCGTGCCGAGGTACGACCCGCGGCCGCCCAGAATGGAGGTGCCGCCCAGCACCACCGCCGCGATCGCGGGCAGCAGGTAGGCGTCGCCCATCGACTGCGCGGCCTTCGACGCATAGCCCGCGAGCAGCACGCCGCCGAACGCGGCGAAGGCGCTGCACACTGCGAACGCGGCGACCGTCACGAGCCGCGTATCGATGCCGGAAAGATACGCGGCGCGCTCGGTGTTGCCGATCGCGTACAGCGTGCGCCCGAAGGTCGTGCGCGAGAGCAGGAACATCGTCGCGGCCCCGATCACCACCCACAGCGCCACGGCATTCGGCACGCCCGGCAAGAGCCAGCCCGCGGCGAGCCAGCGCATGACTTGCGGCGCCGAGTCCTGCGGCGACGAGCCGCCCGTATAGACGATCATGATGCCCTGCGCGACCGCGTTGGTCGCGAGCGTCGCGATCATCGAAGGAATACGCAGGAGTGCGACGAGAATGCCGTTGACGATGCCGATCAGCACGCCGCAGCCAATGCCGACCGGAATCGCGAGAATCTGCCCGAGTTCGCCATGCCCGGCGACGGCACAGGCCATCATCGCGCCTACCGTAATTGTCCACGGCAACGAGAGGTCGATGTGACCGAGCAGGATCACCATCATCAATCCGGTCGCGATGATGCCGAGAAACGCGCCGACCTTCAGTTGCAACAGGATGTATTCCGGCGAAGTGAAGTTGCGCGAGTACATCCCGCCGACGAGCAGCAGCGCAGCGATGCATCCGAACGAGATCAGGATCGGCTTGTCGATCCTGCGCGTGAGCCGCGACACGAAGGTGGTGCGGGTGCTTGCAGAGACGCCGCTCATTGGAACCACTCCAGACGGTTGCGCACCCTGAACAGCCCGCATGCGCCGATCGCGACAGCCAGCAGGAGAATCACGCCCTGGAATAGCGGCTGCCAGAGCGCGTCGACGTTGAACACGAACAGCAGGTCGCCGATGGAGCGGAACGCGAACGCGCCGAAGATCGCGCCGATCGCGCTGCCCTTGCCGCCGAGCAGCGACACGCCGCCGATCACCACGGCGGCAATCGAAAAGAGCGTGTACGAGTTCGCGCTGCCGAGGCTCGCTTCGCCGGTGTCGGTGAAGAAGGTCAGAAACAGGCCGCCAATTGCGGCGAGCAGGCCCGCCAGCGTATAGCTCGCGAACTTGGCGCGGCGGATCGGCATGCCGGAGAGGAAGGCCGCAGGTTCGGACGAGCCTGTCGCATACGCCGCGCGGCCCACCGCCGAGCGTTTGAAAGGAATCCAGACGATCACCACGGTCGCGATCAGGATCAGCAGACTCGCCGGCACGGCGCCCGCGACTTTGCCGGTCAGTGCGTCGGCGAGATCTTCGTTGATCGTGCCGCCGGGCACGGGGCGCAGCAGCAGCGCCAGCCCGTAAAACACGGCGCCTGTCGCGATCGTCGTCACGATCGGCTGCAAACGGCCGAAAATGATGATCACGCCGTTGAGCGCGCCGCACAGCGCGCCCGCCGCGAGCACGCCGACGATGCCGAGCGCGCTGTGGAGCGCGTCGCCCGTGACGATCCACGAGCCGATGCAATTCGTCAGCACGAGCACCATGCCGATCGAGAGGTCGATGCCGGCCGTGAGCACGACGAGCGCCTGCCCCATTGACACCAGCGCGAGCAGCACCGCCTTGTTCGCCGCGGTCTGAAACACGTTCGCCGATAGGCTCGACGGATAGTTGACGAGGTAAATCGCAAACATCAGCACGAACAGGCCGAACGCGAACGACGTCCCGCGATTTTCCGCATACCAGTAACGCAGCCCGCTCATGGCGCGACTCCCTTGGAAGGCGAATCCTGCGCAACCTGTCCGACTTGTCCAACCGGCAGGTCCAGTGCGCTCGCGATCAGGTTCTGTTCGGTGATCGCCGGCCCGACGAGTTCCTTCTTGATCCTGCCTTCGTACAGCACGAGCACGCGGTCGCAGCAGCCGATCAGTTCGTCATAGTCGGTCGAATAGAACAGGATCGCGGCGCCTTCGTCGGCCAGGCGCCTGAGCAGCTGATAAAGCTCCTGCTTGGTGCCCACGTCGATGCCGCGCGTCGGGTCGCTGAGCAGCAAAATCCTCGGCTCGCGGATCAGCCACTTCGCGATGACCACCTTCTGCTGGTTGCCGCCCGACAGCGAACCCACGGGCGCGTCGACGCCGTGCGACTTGATCGCGAGTAGCTCGATCATTCGGTCGACGAAGGACTGCTGACGATTGCGATCGATCACGCCCGCGCTCGACATGCGATCGAGCGCGGCGAACGAGAGGTTCTCGCGCACCGACATCGGCAGCATCAGGCCTTCGGTCTTACGGTCCTCCGGTATCAGCGCCATGCCGATTCCCTTTGCGCGCGCGGCAACGGGGCTGCCGATCGACTCGGCCTTGCCGTCGATCTCGATCTTGCCCGCGCAGCCGCGCAGCACGCCGAACAGCGCGAGCAACAGTTCGCGCTGCCCTTGCCCGTCGAGACCGCCCAGTCCGAGAATTTCACCGGGCTGCAGCGAAAAGCTGATGCCCTGCAGCGTGTCGCTCCACGCGAGATCGTGACAGGCGAGCACCGGCGGGCGCTCGGCCTTTTCCGCGGGTTTGTCGGGGAAGACATGCTGGTACTTCCGCCCGATCATCATTTCGATGACCTCATTGTCCGTTCGCGTGCCCGCCTCGAAGCTCATCACGTGACGGCCATTGCGATATACCGTGCATTCGTCCGCGAGCGCCTTCACTTCGTGCATGCGGTGCGAAATGAAGAGCAGTGCGAGCCCCTCTTCGCGCAGGCGCTTGAGCACCTCGATCACGCGCGCCACGTCGGCGGCGGTCAGCGCCGAGGTGGCCTCGTCGAGAATCAGGATGCGCGGTTCGTGCGCGAGCCCCTTGGCCAGCTCGACCATCTGCTGGCGCGACAGCGGCAGGTCGCGCACTTTCGCGAGCGGATTGATGTCGGCCGCGCCCGCGCGGGCCAGCGCTTCCTCGGCCTGGCGGCGCTGGGCCCGGCGGTCGATCATGCCGAAGCGGCGCGGCGGGTTCGACGCGAAGATGTTGTCGGCCACGCTCAGGTCGGGGATCAGCGACAGCTCCTGATACACGCAGACAATGCCGGCCGCGTTCGCCTCTGCGGGCGAGGCGAACGAAACTTCGCGGCCATCGAGGTGCATCACACCCTCGTCCGGCTGCACCACGCCGGACATCACCTTCAGCAGCGTGGATTTGCCCGCGCCGTTCTCGCCGAGGATCGCGTGAATGCGACCCTTTCGCACCGCGAGTTCCGCGTGATCCAGCGCGACTGCGCCGCCGTAGCTCTTCGACACTCCAGACATCTGAAAGAACGGCTGCTCTCCACCCTGCTGCATGCTTCGCCTCCCGTCACGTCACGCGGCAATCACGCGGTCACTGGTTGCCCTGGCTCTGCTTCATGATTGCCTGAGCGGAGAAGTTGATGCCGCAAGTGGGAAACGAGTTGCCCACGAAGAAGTTGTCCGACTCGTTCGGGAAATAGTTGGTGCCCGCCTTCAGCATCGAATCGTCGGTGACGTCCAGCGGCAGCTTGATCGCCACGGGAATGGTCTGTCCATCGAGCGCCGCGAGCGCCGTCTTGATCGCCACGGCCACCTGCGCGGGACCGGTGCCCGCCGACGTGCACTTCAGACCCTGGGCGCCGTACTGCGCGCAGAACTTGCGAAAGCCGTTCTCCGTCTCGCCGCCGAACGGCACGAACGGATGTTTCGCATCGATCATCGCGCGCACCACCCCCGTGTCGCCGCCCTGCGCCGAAATGCCGTCGAAATGGCCCTGCACGGCGATGGCGTCGGCGGTGGCCTTCTGCGCGACCGCGTCGTCCCACTTGCCGTAGACCTGCACGACGTTCCACTTCTTGCCGGTCTCGTCGAGCGTCTTCGTGAAGCCGTTGTGGCGGTCCGTGTCGACCGAGGTGCCGGCCACGCCGCGGACTTCCAGCACCTTGCCGCCGTTGGGCACATGAGTCGCGAGCCACTTGGCCCACAGCACGCCGAGCCCGTACTGGTCGACGTCCACGTTGATCGCGTCTTCGCTGTCGAGCGTATTGTCGAACGCGACCAAGACGACGCCGGCCTTCTTCGCGCGGCGGATCGCGGGTCCGAACGAGGCGGGATTCTGCGCGTCGACGATGATCGCGTCGTAGCCGGCGTCGATGAAGTTGTTGACGGCCGAGATCTGCGCGGGCACGTCCTCGCCCGTCGAGACGACCTTGAACTCCTTGAGCTTGGCGGCGACGGCCGGTTCCGCCGTATAGGCCTTGGCCGTCTTGATCATCTGGATGCGCCAGGTGTTGGCGATGTAGCCGTTCACGAGCGCAACGCGATACGGCCCGCTCTTCTTCGGATACTTGATGAATTTCGTGTCGGTCTTCCAGGGGACCATGCAGGTGGGGTCGCTGGACGGACCGGAAACGATCGATGCCTGCGCGAATGCCGCGCTCGCGCACAACGCCATAGCCGCGGTCGCCGCCGCTCGAAGCACGTGGATTCCTGAAAGCATGTTGTCTCCTTTTTGTCGGATAGAACTTACTGATTGCCGGCACACCGGGGTCGTCGGGAATGGCCGACACCGTGTGCGTGACGCAGGGAATCTTGCTGGATGTGCTGCAGCGGGACTGGACCGGATGCGCCGGACCAGCGCAATGACCTCTTCAAAGGCGTCCCCTCGAAGCAAAACGACGGGCATGCGTGAACGCCTCCCCGTTTGACAGTACTGGCATACCAATCCGCGCGCGATAGTGGTTTACCACTGGACCCGGCGCAGGCCCGATTGGCCGGCAATCGGGCGGAAACCCGCGCCATCCGTAAGCTTGGCGGCGCGGCAACTGGTGTACCATTCTGCGAACTTCAACCGCCGCCCGGCGGCTTCGACGCTTTCGAGAATCCTGGATGGCCGATCTTTCGCACACGCCAACCGGTCGTGCCGCCGATGCGGACGCAACCGACCGCTCCTACGTCGGCCTCGCGAAACAGATCTACGACCTGATCGCGGCAGGCGACGTCGGGCGCGCGCCGGGCGCGCCTCGCGCCCGCCTGCCCTCGGAGCGCACGCTCGCCGAGCGTTTCGGCGTGAGCCGCACACAGGTGAGAGAGGCGATCATCGCGCTCGAAGTGCAGGGCGTGGTCGAGGTGCGCGTGGGGTCGGGCATCTATGTGGCCGACGCGCAGGAGGCGCGCGCCATCGCGTTCGAACTGCCGCGCGGGCCGGGACCGATCGAGACGCTGCGCGCGCGCGAAGTGATCGAGAGCGGGATCGCGGCGCTCGCCGCGACCGAACGCAAGGATTCGGACCTCGACCGCCTATTCGCCGCGTTGCGCGCGATGCGCGAAAACATGGACGACAAGGCCGCGTACGAGGCCGCCGACCGAGAGTTCCATCTGGCGATCGCGGGTGCGACTGGAAACGACATGCTGCGGCAGGTGGTGAGCGCGATGTGGGACAACTCTCGCGCCGACCCGTTGTGGAAAAAGATCGAGGAGCACTTCCATACGCCCGCGTTACGCGCGGCTTCGCAGGAAGATCATCAGCGCATTTTTTCGGCCATCATGGCGCGCGACGCAGAGGCCGCGCGTGCGGCGATGCAGGCGCATCTCGCACGCGTGATCGGCGAATTCACGCAGGCCTGGCGTTAGCCGCTTATGCCGCCGCAGGCAGCGCGCTTTCCTCGTGCGCAACCGCCAACGGTGTGACGGGCGGCGTCACGGGCAGCGTGTCCGCCGTCTCGCTCACGCGGAACGTCGCCACGGCCTCGGCCATCTGGCTCGCCTGCTGCTCGAGCGACTCGGCGGCAGCCGCTGCCTGTTCCACGAGCGCCGCGTTCTGCTGCGTGACCTGATCCATCTGGCTCACCGCGGTCTCGACCTGCTCGATGCCGGCGCTCTGCTCCACAGTAGCCGAGGCGATCTCCTTCATGAGGCCCGACACCTTGTCCACCGAAGCGACGATCTCGGCCATCGTCGCGCCCGCCTCGCCGACGAGCGAGCGGCCGTTGCGCACGTCGTGCACCGAGGCGTCGATCAGCGACTTGATCTCGCGCGCCGCGGAGGCGCTGCGCTGCGCGAGCATACGCACCTCGCCCGCGACGACGGCGAAGCCGCGCCCCTGCTCGCCCGCACGCGCGGCCTCGACCGAAGCGTTGAGCGCGAGAATATTGGTCTGAAACGCAATGCCGTCGATGATGCCCGTGATGTCCGCGATCTTGCCCGAGCTGCGGCTGATCTCCTCCATCGTGTCGATCACCTGCTCGACCACACGTCCGCCGCGCTGCGCAACGTCGGCCGCCCCTGTGGCGAGCGCACTCGCAGCGTTCGCATGCTGCGCGTTCTGACGCACGCTCGACGTGAGCTGCTCCATGCTCGACGCCGTCTGCTCGAGCGACGCAGACTGCTGTTCCGTGCGGCTCGACAGATCGAGATTGCCGGCCGCGATTTCGCGTGCGCCCGTGTTGATTGCATCGCAGCTCGATCGCACGCTGCGCACCGTGTGGCTCAGGCCGCCCTGCATGCGCCGCATCGCGCCGAGCAACTGACCGATTTCGTTGCGCCCGCCGCCTTCGATGTGGACCGAAAGATCGTTCGCTGCGATCTGGTTGAGCACTTCCACCGCCTCTTTGAGCGGTGCCGTCACGAGGCGGCGCAGCGCGATATGGGTTGCAACGACGAGCGCCAGCGCACCCAGCAAACCCACCGCCACCATCGCCATCACCCAGTTGTGCTCGCGCCCGGTCTGGTCGAGCGTCGCGCGCGTGGCGGCATCGGCGTTCGCGCGCAGTGCGGCCACGCTCGCTGAAAACTGCGTATTCGCATTGGCGACATCCCCGGCGGCCAGCGTGGCATAGGTTGCCGTATCGCCGGATTCGAGCGCAGTGGCCGCGCGCTGCAGCGCCTGGCCGAGCGCGCTCCACGCGCCGAGCAACGCATCGCGCTGCTGGGCCGCATCGGCATCGAACGGTGTGCTCTCGCGCAGCGCGGTGCCGTGCTTCGCGGCCTGATCGAGGAGATCGCGTGCTTCCTGCTGCGCGCGCTGTTGCGCCTCGGCGGCGCCTTTCTCCTTCTCGGCCTGATAGGCACGAGCCAGTGCCGTTTGCGCAAGCGCCGCGTCCTCCCGCAAGGCGAGCGCGAGCGCGTCCTGGCGCGCAACTTCGTGGATGAAACGCGCCGAGTCGTCGGCGCGGCCGATCATCAGGACACCTACCGCTGCACCCACCACAAGCATCGCCGAAAACGTACAAAGCACGATCAGCAGCCCTTTTCGAATCGTCAGATTACGCATTACCTTATTCCCGCTTCAGGGCCTCAACGTGGTTGGCACTGCATCGCCGCCCAGCCGGGTCAGCAGCATGTTTGCCTGTTCGATCAGCGTGGCGCGGTATTCGCCGGGCAACAACACGTCGTCGGCCACGGCCATCGCTTCGCCAAGCTGCGCGCGAAACGCGAGGATCGCGCGTTCGATCTGTGCCGTGGACAGTTGCGGCAGCACCGCTTCGACGAACTTCGTCATCACCACCACACTCGCGCCAAAGCGCGAGATGGCCTTGCCATGCGCGTTCACTAGCGCGGTCATCGAGTTCAACAACATCTCGTCACTGGTGCTCACGGGATTCTCCAGATACTTCGGCTAAAGGGGAAAAAGGAAAAGCAGCCTTCAGCCAGCCACGCACGCCTCGAGCGCGCGCGGCATCAATTCAGCCGGCGCGGGACGCGCCAGCAGGAAACCTTGTGCGCGGTCGCAGCCGATCTCGCGCAGGAACTCGAGTTGCCGCGGCGTTTCGACGCCCTCGGCCACCACCGTGACGCCGAGCGTGCGCGCCATCGCGACGATCGCGCGCACGATCGAGCGGTCTCGCGCGGCGCTTTTCTTCACACGCGGCGACATCCCCGCCCCCGGCTCGGCCATGTCCGCGAGGAACGAGCGGTCCACCTTGAGCGTGTCGACCGGTAAGGACTGCAGATACTTGAACGATGAATAGCCGGTGCCAAAGTCGTCGATCGCGAGGCTGATGCCGCGCGCGGCAAGCTCCTGCAGCAACGCTTCGATGCCCCCCCGGCCCGACGTCATCGCCATGCTCTCCACGAGTTCGAGCTGCAGGCGCGCGGCTGGCAGTCCCGTTTCGCTGAGTATGGTCGTGAGCTGATGGAGAAAGCCGTCGTGCAGACATTGCCGCGCCGAAAGATTCACGCTGATGCGGCCTAAGTCGAAGCCCTCGTCCAGCCATTCGCGCGCCTGCCGGCAGGCCTCGCGCAACACCCACGCGCCGAGTGGAACCATCAATGAGGATTCCTCGGCAATCGGAATGAACTGGTCGGGCGGCACGAGGCCGCGGCGCGGGTGCTGCCAGCGCACGAGCGCCTCGATATTGACGAGCGCCCCGCTCGCCACATCGAACTCGGGCTGATAGTGGAGCACGAGTTCGCCCGCCTCGAGCGCGTGGTGCAACTCGCTTTCGAGCACGATGCGCTCCATGGCCGAAGACGTCATCGGCGTGGCGAAGAAGCGGAAGTTGTTCTTCCCGGCGTCCTTGGCCTCGTACATCGCCCGGTCGGCCTGCATGAGCAGTTGCCGCGGATCGTGAGCGTCGTCCGGATACATGCTGATGCCGATGCTCGGCGTGACGAACAGCAATTGCTCGCCGATGTGCATCGCGGCGCCCACGCGCGCGAGCAGGCCCTGGGCGATCTGCCCGACGTGGCGAATGTCTTCGATATCCTCGATCAGCAGCGTGAACTCGTCGCCACCGAGACGCGCCACCGTATCGGTCTCGCGCACGGCTTCGCGCAGACGCGAGGCGATCACGGTGAGCGCCTCGTCGCCCACGCCGTGGCCCAGCGTGTCGTTGATGAGCTTGAAGCGGTCGAGGTCGAGGAACATCACCGCCACGCGCTTGCCCGAGCGGCGTGCGCGCGCGAGCGAAAGCGTGAGGCGCTCGGTGAAGAGCGTGCGATTGGGCAGGCCCGTCAAGGCATCGTGCGTCGCGAGGTAGCTCAGGCGCTCCTCGGTCTCGCGGCGCTGCGTGATGTCCGCGAAGATCGCGGCGTAATGCGTGCAGCGGCCGCTCGGGTCGCAGATGCTGGAAATCGTCAGGTATTCCAGGTAAAGCGCACCGTCCTTGCGGCGGTTCCAGATTTCGCCCTTCCAGTGGCCGTTCTGCTGCAGGCTGCGCCAGAGCGCGCTGTAGAACGCCGGGCCCTGGCGGCCCGAGTTGAGCAGGCTCGCATTGCGCCCTAGCGCCTCGTGCTCCGTATAGCCCGTGAGCCGCGTAAAAGCGGGATTCACGCGCTCGATGGTGCCATCGAGGTCGGTGATCATCACACCATCGAGCGTCGATTCCACCACCTGGTCGGCAAGGCGCAGGTTCGCGCGCGAGGCGAGCAGCGCGTCGTCGCGCTCGCGCAGCGCCATTTGCAGCTCGCGCACGAAGCCGTCTTCGATGTCGTGCAGGATATGCGAGAGGTCGAGCAAGCCCGCGAGAGTCCCGTCTTCGCCGATCACGCCAACGTGGCGCATGCGGTGCTCGAGGAGATACTGACGCGCCGCATAGAGGCTTTGCGAATGCGCGAGCGAGCGCAGCGGCCGGCTCGCGCGCGCGCCGACCCTGCCGTCGAGCGCGCCGTCGGCAGCGAGGCGCACTACGTCGCGCTCGGTCACGATGCCGAAATCGCCTTCGGGATAGCTCACGACGAGCGCGCTCAGACGCCGTGCACGCATGCGTTGCATAGCCTCGTGCATGGACATGCGTGCGTCGACCACGAGCGGCATCGCCGCGTTGACCGAGCCGACCGTCTTCAGCCGCAGAAAGCACTCGAGCCCCTGGTTCATGACCAGGTCGGTTTGCGTGACGATGCCGAGCGAGCGGCCCGCCTGATCGACCACGAGACAATGGCGGATGCCGTCACGCTTGAAGCGCAGGGCGGCGTCGCGCAGGCGCGTGCTAGCAGGCAGCGCGCGCACCGGATGGCTCATCGCATGGCGGATGGGCAATGCGAGCGCGGCGGCGTCTTCGCCCAGCGCAAGCGCGTCGTGCTCGGTCCAGATGCCGACGGGCCGCCCCATTTCGGTAATCACGATGGCGCTATAGCGCCGCTCGCTCATCATGCGCGCCGCTTCGCGTATCGGCACGTCGGGCCCGCAGGCAAGCGGCGGCCCCGAAAGTAGCTGCCCGATTTCAAGGTCCAGCGTGTGGTGTTGCATGTTGCGTCCCGAACCGCACGGCGATGTCTTTATGAGATAGCGGCAAACTAACAGCGGGCGGGAGGCGGACAATTGACGAAAATCAAGGTTTTGACCGCCCGGGATGACGCAAACGTTTGCGTCTCGATTATTCGAAATATCAGGGCGGCATCATCTGTCGCACGCCTACGACAAACTTGATGCGCATGAACTTTTATCTGTGCAATCGCACAATCTAGTTTACTGGACGAATAATTCCATTAAACTGGACGACATGGATATCCACGCCAACATCGCCCGCCGCCTGCGCGATCTGCGCGACGCCAAAGGCTGGTCGCTCGAAGCGCTGGCCGAGCGCAGTTCAGTGAGCCGCTCGAACATCTCGCTCATCGAACGCGGGCAAAGCAGCCCCACGGCCGTCGTGCTCGACAAGCTCGCCACGGCGCTCGGCGTCTCGCTCGCCTCGCTCTTCGAGGCGCCCGGCGACGACGCGCGGCAAGCCCCTTCGCCGCACGCCACGGCCCGCGATCAAGCAGTCTGGACCGATCCCGAGTCGGGCTACGTGCGGCGCAATCTTTCGCCGCCCGCATGGTCGCCGATCCAGCTCGTGGAGGTGCATTTTCCGCCCGGCCAGCGCGTGGCCTACGACACGAGCCTGCGTGACGCGGTGATTCATCAACAGGTCTGGGTGATGAAAGGCGCGATGGAGATGACGGTCGGCGATCGCGTGTGGAGGCTCGAAACCGGCGACTGCCTCGCGATGCGCCTGGACTGCCCCATCGTCTATCGCAATCCCACCAACGAGCCGGCGCGCTATATCGTCGCACTCTGCAGGACCACTAACTAACCGGGTTCACATTCACATGAGCGAAGCCCTCAACGTACGCCGCCTTACCGCCGAACAGGCGCAGGCCTGCGCACCGGCGCTTGCGGACGTACTTATCGACTGCGTGGAAGGCGGCGCCTCGGTGAGCTTCATGCTGCCGATTGCGCGCGAGACGGCGCTCGCGTTCTGGCACGGGGTGGCGCAAGACGTGGCGCGCGGCGAACGTATTCTGCTCGCGGTCGAAGACGCGCAGCAGCGCATTGTGGGTACGGCGCAGCTCGTGACTGCGCAGCCGGAAAACCAGCCGCATCGCGCCGATGTCGCCAAGGTTCTCGTGCACCGCGCCGCGCGCGGACGAGGTGTGGGGCTGCGCCTCATGCTCGCGATCGACGAGGCGGCAAGGCAAGCCGGAAAATCGGTGCTCGTGCTCGACACCGTGACTGGCGGCGCGGCCGAGCGGCTCTATGTGCGCGCGGGATGGCAGCGTGTGGGCGTCGTGCCTAATTACGCGCTGATGCCGGACGGCGCATTATGCGGCACCACGTTCTATCACAAGCAACTGGTGAGCCGGTGAGGCGCAGCCGGTTCCTCAAGCGCCTCGTTCGAGAATATTGCTGATGGCGAGCGCGAGGCCATCCGGATTGTCGTAAGCCATCATGTGCTCGGTGTTGGCAACGAGTTCGACGCTGCAGCCGGCTTGCTCGAATTGGATAATTTCGTCACTCGCGGCCGTATCCGGCAGAATCACCGCTTTTGACGAATTCAGCCTGGCGAGATCGTCGAGCCAGTTTTGCGCGTTATCGTCCAGTGCGGATCTTGCCCATTGGTAGATGGCATGAGGCGATGCGACGGCAAACGGACCCAGCCAGGCGTCGTTGCCGCCGGCGGCTTTCAACCGCGCCAGAAGCTGCGAATACCCTTCGGCGACGAATTGCGCTTCGGTCATCGACGTGATTTCCGACAACATCGCTTTGCCGTAGTCGCTCAGGCCCGGCGCACATAAAATCACGCTACTCACATGGATTGGCAGGCGTTTTGCGAGCTTCACTGCAATGAACGCGCCGGCGCTATGGCCGAAGAGATTCACCTGCGTGAAGTGCTCGCTGGCTACAAGATCTGAGAGCACATTCGCCTGGTCATCCGAAGTATATTTCCCGTCCTCCGGCTTGTCGCTGAACCCCGCTCCCATGAGATCGATGACGAGCGATCGGCGTTTCGTGTATGAATCTGAGCTCACTACCGGTGGGTAATCGCTGCTGGACGCACAACCCAATCCATGAACGAGCAGGAGCGGTTCGGAAGGGTTCGTGCCGGAATATAAATCCAGGTAGCGCAGAGCGTTCCCTCTGTCATCTGTCGCGAATGAATTCATTCTCTTGTCCGGGAATTCAGGGCGCTGCCACCGCGCGCAACGCCTCGGAAGGCCGCATGCCGAACATGCGCCGGTAATCGGCGGCGAACTGGCTCAGATGCCAGAAGCCCCACGCAGCCGCAACGTCCTGCACCGAACCCGCCGCGCGCCCGCACAGGTCGCGCCGGGCGCCGTTCAGGCGCAGCGCGCGCAGGTAGGTTGCGGGCGCCATGCCAAGCACGTCCTGGAAGCAGTGCTGGAGCGTACGCCGGCTCACGTGCAGCTGCTCGCAAAGCTCCGGCACGCCGACCGGCCGCGCGCGATGCGCGAGCACGTAGTCGCGGGCCTGCGCAACGATCCAGCGGCGTCGCGATGCGGGCTCGACAACCGTATCCTCGCTGCCCGCGCAGGCGTCGAATAGCGCGGCGAGCACCTCCGCCTGCAATGCATGGCGCTCGGCGTCCGAAAGCGGAGCGTGCGGGACGTTTTCATGCACGTCGCCGCCGTCGTCGAGGCACCTCGCGAGCCGCGCGCAAAGACGTTCGATGCTCGCCGCGCCAGCCTGCGCGACAGGCGCAGCCGGGAGGCGTTCCTCGAGCGCCGTGTGTTCGACCGCGGCCGCATAGTGGCGCAGCACGTCGCCGCGCACGACCACGCCGTAGATCGAGAATTGCGCCGGCGTGAGCAGCTCGAATTCGACGTTGCCGGGGCGCAGCGCAAGCGCCTGCGCGCCAAAGGGCTGCGCGTCGATGCGCGCCTCGCCCTCGCGCGCGACCGGTATGCCGAACCACCAGGCGTCGCCGCGCACCTCGCACGCCTGGCGCAGCGTGTGGCTCGTGGTCTCGCGAAACACCTTCATGGTGTCGAGCGGCAACTCCGTGAGCGTGCCGACAAAGCGGCCCGCCGCGAGCTGGTCGTAAGTCTGCCGCCAGCCCACGAGGCTGCGCGCCTGCTCGTCGGCGTCGTGAGCCACGCTAACGACCGTGCGGGCGCCAGGCGCGTTGCATTGCGCCTGCCCGGCCGTGGCTACGGTTCGCTCCGCCCTTTTGTTCATGGCTGCCTCCTAGTACGCCCTTGCTTCGATCGATCGTCGATTGACGCAAGAGTCGGGCCAGCGGGAACGGTATGCGCAATGGCGACGCCGCACGCCGCGCTGCTCCACGACGGCGCAATGGCGGTAAGAGGGGTGCTCAATCGCTGCACAGGCGGCGGCACCGGCGCTGTGCGTCGCCGGGCGGATGCAGTCCCAGCCCGCGCGCGTGGCCCCTCACTCAGACGCGATCTGCCCAGCCGCCGCGACGCCTGGCAGCGTCGCGTCACTATCGTCCTTCAGTCCTACGCCGGTCAGCCCAAGCCGCCGCGCGTGCGTGAGAAGGTAATGGAGCTTGTGCGCGGCCGCATCATACGGCAGCCCTTCAGGACGCACGTTCGAAATACAGTTGCGCTGCGCGTCATGGCAGCCCACCTTCGGCGCGTAGGTGAGATAGACGCCGAGGCTGTCCGGCGAGCTGAGCCCGGGCCGCTCGCCGATCAGCATCGCCAGGAGTTTCGCCCCCAGCAGCTCGCCGATCTCGTCGCCGAGCGCCACGCGCGCCTGGCGCGCGACCACCACCGGGCCGATGCGCCAGTCCGCCAGGCGCGCGCGCACCGCGAGGAGCAGCGGCGCGGCCTGTTTCGCGGCAGCGATTGCCGAAAGGCCGTCGCCGATCACGAACACGACTTCGGGCGGCTCCTCGCGCGCTGCGGTGGCCGAACGCGCCGCTTCGGCCAATGCTGCCCGGCTCGCCTCCGACAAGCGCCGCCCCAGGTCCGGCCGGCGCAAATAATGTTGCCGGTCCGGCGCCGCGCTTTCCACGCCGAGCGTGTTGAAGCCTTCGGCTTCGAGCGTGCCCCGCAAGGCTTCGGCGTCGAGCGGGTGATGCACGGCATCGCGCGCCTGCGCGTGCGAGAGATTGAACGCGAGCAGAGGCGCCGTGGGCAGGCCGTTGCCCGCGCGCCCGAGCGCGATGCGCGCGTTCGTGAACGCCTTGAGACCGCCCCATGGGTTCTTTTCGACGGCGTCGCTCATGCGTCGATCCCCATCCATTCATGCGCACCCGCGAGCAGCGGCACGCGCGCGGAGCCTGGCAGGAGCGCGCCTTTCGCGTCGACGATCTCCATGGTCTCCAGCCACTCCTCGAACTCCGGCGCGCGACGCAGGCCGAGCAGGTCGCGCACGTAGAGCGCGTCGTGAAATGAGGTGCTCTGGTAGTTGAGCATCACGTCGTCGGCGCCCGGAATGCCCATGATGAAGTTGATGCCGGCCGCGCCCAGCAGCGTGAGCAGCGTGTCCATGTCGTCCTGGTCGGCTTCGGCGTGGTTCGTATAGCAGATGTCGCAACCCATGGGCACGCCAAGCAGCTTGCCGCAGAAGTGATCTTCGAGCCCCGCGCGGATGATCTGCTTTCCATCGTACAAATATTCAGGGCCGATGAACCCGACCACCGTATTGACGAGAAACGGCTCGAACTTGCGCGCGACCGCATAGGCGCGCACCTCGCAGGTTTGCTGGTCCACGCCGTAGTGCGCGTTCGCCGAGAGCGCGCTGCCCTGCCCCGTCTCGAAGTACATGAGGTTGCTGCCGACCGTGCCGCGCTTGAGCGAGAGCGCCGCCTCGCGCGCCTCCTGCAACAGCGCCAGCGAAATGCCGAAGCTCGCGTTCGCCTTTTGCGTGCCCGCGATCGACTGGAACACAAGATCGACAGGGGCGCCTTTTTCGATCGCCGCGATCGTGTTGGTGACGTGCGTGAGCACACAGGACTGCGTGGGCACGCGGTAGCGCTCGCGAAACCCGTCGATCATCGCGAGCAGCTTCACGATGGCCGCCAGGCTGTCCGTGGCGGGATTGATGCCGATCATCGCGTCGCCGCAGCCGTACATCAGGCCGTCGAGCATCGAGGCGGCGATACCCTTCACGTCGTCGGTGGGATGGTTCGGCTGCAGCCGCACCGACATGCGGCCCGGCAGCCCCACGGTGTTGCGAAAGCGCGTGACCACGGGGCGCTTTCTCGCCACGGCGATCAGGTCCTGATTGCGCATGAGCTTCGACACCGCCGCGACCATCTCGGGCGTGAGGCCGAGCGCCAGGCGTTCAAGCGCTTCGGTCGTTGCTGCGCCCGAGAGCAGCCAGTCGCGAAAGTCGCCCACGGTGAGGTGCGCAACGGCTGCGAACGCGGTTGCGTCGTGATCGTCGACGATCAGGCGCGTGACCTCGTCGTCTTCATAAGGCACGAGCGCTTCGGAAAGAAACGCCTTGAGCGGCACCGCGGCGAGCGCCATTTTCGCGGCCACGCGCTCCTCTTCGCTCGCCGCCGCCACGCCCGCGAGCTGGTCGCCGGAGCGCAGCGGGCTGGCTTTGGCGAGCAGCGTCTTGAGGTCCGCGAAGCGGTAGGTGCGCGCGCCGATCGTCTCCGTAATGTTCATGTGCTGGACTCCTGCAAAACTGGAGGCTCACTCCTCGAGCAGCCCCTCGGCGGGCACCACATCGCGCTGCGTGCGCGTGGCAAGGAAATATGCGTAGCCGAGCGCGAGAAACACCACGAACACCCCCGCGACCAGCGCATTGAAATACACCATCGTGCCGAGGCAAACAAGCGCGGCCACGAGCGCGAACGCCGGGAAAAAAGGGTACAGCGGCGCGCGAAACGGCCGGTCCATGGCCGGCTGCACGCGGCGCAGCCTGAAGAGCGCCGCCATGCTGACAATGTACATCACGATCGCGCCGAACACCGACATCGTGACGATGTTGGCCGTGAGCGTCTGCCCGCCGAACTGGATCAGCTCGTCGCTATAGATCGCGGCGATACCGACCACGCCACCCGCGAGAATCGCGCGATACGGCGTCTTGAAGCGCGGATGGATTTTCGCGAGCCACGCGGGCAGATAGCCTTCACGGGCCAGCGCGAAGATCTGCCGCGAATAGCCGAGGATGATGCCGTGAAACGAGGCCACGAGACCGAACAGCCCCAGCCAGACGAGCATGTGCATCCAGCCGCTGTGCTCGCCCACGATGAACTTCATGGCTTGCGGCAGCGGATCGTTGATATTGGCGAGTGTGGTCCAGTCGCCCGCGCCGCCCGCGAAAACCATCACGCCCACGGCGAGCGCGACGAGCGTCAAAATGCCGGCCACGTAGGCGATGGGAATCGAGCGGCGCGGGTTCTTCGCTTCCTCGGCAGCCATGGCGACGCCTTCGATCGCGAGGAAAAACCAGATGGCGAAGGGAATCGCGGCGAACATGCCATGAAACGAACCCAGCGAAAAGTGATCGTTGCCCGACCAGCCGCCCTTCGTGAAGTGGGACCATGCGAAGCCCGGCGACACTACGCCCATGAAGACGAGCAACTCAAAGATGGCGAGCAGCGTGACGACCAGCTCGAAGGTCGCGGCGATCTGCACGCCCACGATATTGAGCGCCATGAACACGAGATACGCGCCCATGGCCGCGTGTTTGGGCTCGAGCCCGGGAAACTGCACATGCAGGTACGCGCCGATGGCGAGCGCGATGGCGGGCGGCGCGAACACGAATTCCACGAGCGTGGCCGCCCCCGCCAGATACCCGCCGGTCGGCCCGAACGCACGGCGGGCATAGGCGAAAGGCCCGCCCGCATGCGGAATGGAGGTGGTGAGTTCGGTGAAGCTGAAGATGAACGTGGTGTACATCGCCGCTACGAACAGCGCCGTGACGACGAAGCCGAGCGTGCCGGCGCTGGCCCAGCCGTAGCTCCAGCCGAAGTACTCGCCCGATATCACGAGGCCGACTGCGATGCCCCATAACTGCCACGTGCCGAGCGTTTGTTTGAGCGCCGGCGCGCCCGGCTTGCCCGGTGATGTACCAACTGTCGTGCCAACAGTTGTGCCCACTGCAGCGGGGCGTGCGTTCGACTCGCCTTGCATGGTTTTCTCCCTCCAGGTGGCCCGGGCGGTCGGCCCTGGCCGCCACGGTTGAGTGGAACCATGCTATTGAGTCATTAATCGCGGTGTTATCGAAAATCGGCAAATCGTGGCTGCGGCGGGCTTCCTTGCGGCAGCCTTTCGCGCGGTGCGCCTAAAGCAGCGGGTCGATTAGCGCGACCTGCTGGGCGAAGCGCTGCTTGTCCTCGCCCTGCAAGGGGTCGCGATGCGGAAGGTCGACGGTCAGCGGATCCTGTGCGACCTGATCTACGTGCACCTCATAGTGCAGGTGCGGCCCAGTCGCCCAACCCGTCGCGCCCACGTACCCGATCACCTGACCTTTGCTCACCGTCTGCCCGACCTTCAAATGCTTCGCAAAGCGCGAAAGATGGGCGAAGGTCGTGGAGTACGGACCGAAGTTCTCGAGCTTCACGACCTTACCGTAGCCCGTCTGCCAGCCAGCGAACGTCACGGTGCCGCGCGCGGTCGCGTGAACGGGCGTGCCGACGGGCGCCGCGAAATCGACACCTTCGTGCGGCTGCACGCGATGCGTGACCGGATCGAGCCGATGCAGCGAGAAATGCGAAGAGACGCGCGTGAACTTCACGGGATAGCGCAAGAACGACGGCACGGCAGCGTGACCGTCGGCGCCATAGTAGAACGCCTTGCCCGCGAGGTTCCGGTAGAGAAAGAGATCGTGCGAGACGTTGCCGTTCGAGATGCGGATCGCGACAGGCGTGTCGTCTGAAGACGCGGTGATCTGTGGCGCACCGGCATTCGCAGTGCTCTCGGCGTTTGCAGCTTTTGCTTCGCTCGCGCCGGTCGCGCCATTCGTGTCATTGCGGAACACAAAGCGTATTTCGCTGCCGCGTTGCAGATCGCGCCGGAAATCGAGCCGGCCCGAGAAGGCATGCGCCAGTCTCGCCGTCGTCGCTGCATCCACGCCGAGCCGCTGGGCCGCTTCGGAAAAGCTGTGCTCGACCACGGCCGTCTCCACGCGAAACGCCGGCGCGCTTTCGCTCGCGCGAGCCGCGCTGGCGGCTGCGTGCGACGCCGCATCTTGCGCCGGCACCACGGACGTCGTCGTCGCCGCGTCGGCAAGCGGATCGTCGGCGGCAACGTTCGCGTGTCGATGGGCGAGCCACGCGGCGCTCGCCAAACCGATTGCGGACACAACGATGAGTTTCCCCGCGAGGCTGGGGGAGGCCGCTATTGCACGAAAAGCCATGAATCGAATGACGGATTGCGGAGCGGAGAAACGCGAGCGAACGCCGCGTCTCTCGAAGTGAAATCGGAATGAGATCGATGGCCGCAACGTTGAACCGGCGAGCATCGATGATGCGAAGCGCTTCAAAATAAATGGCCTTTCTTAAACGAATCTTAAGAAGGCGCAAAGAGCGGAACATCCTGCCGCAGCGCCTCGATAACCTCGATAAGCAGGGGAACGCCGCGATGCGGAAATGCACACCTGCATGCCACTTTCTGTCACTTTTAGAAGCGGGAAATGCTACCGAGATGTTTTATCCGGATAGCTAATTAATCTCCCGAAATGACATATCGACTGCAATCCAGCGTGTTTGCGTCAACTCGCGATCATTCCCCAAGGTAGACTCACCTAATCGAATGATCTATACTCATCCCGTTCCGATCACAACGAAGTCGTTCTCGTGCGCACTGAGATGCCGGGTCCATGCTAAAGGGTCCCTGTGTCGCAAGCGCCGTTCAATGGGCCTCCGGCCCTCGCGTAGCGGTTCAAAGCCGCCGCATCCATGCCGTCATCAGGCGGTTTCCTGCTTCAGCGCGCATCGATCTGCTCGGTGCCGTTGAGCTGAACATGACAACCAGAAGAACGCCAAAAGCGCGTTCATGCCACTGGCGCCACGTAGCTATCGTGCGCGGGCGGACCGTTTTCGTTCGTTTTTCTGTCCGTTGTCTTCGTCGGTTCCAATCGCGGCCATGCCGGGATCACGAACTTCCTTCGCGGCGCCTTGAGCATTCTCATGGGCGTCCCCGCTGCGCAGGGTTGCGCCGCGCGGCACAAAAACAAGGAGGCGTACCTTCATGACTCGACGCTCTGCCCTGCTCGCGGGCAGCCTGATCGCCCTTGCTGTCATCGCGTGGGCCCTCTCGCGCGCCATCGGCGCCGATACGTGGCACAGCCACGCAGGCGACCTCGCTTATTACACCGGGCGGCACCTGCTGCTCGTCGGCTATTCGATGGCGCTCGCCATCGCGGTCGGCGTGCCCGCCGGCGTGCTGCTCAGCCGGCCGCGCTTCGCGCGCCAGGCCGAACGCTTCATGCAGATCTTCAACGTGGGCAACACGATTCCCTCGCTCGCGGTGCTCGCCATTGCGCTCGGCGTGTTCGGCATCGGCGACATTCCCGCGATCGTCGCGCTCTTTCTCGCGTCGCTGCTGCCCATCACGCGCAATACCTATGAGGGCGTGAAGAACGTACCGGGCGCACTACGCGAAGCCGCGCGCGGCCTCGGCATGACGGGCTGGCAGTCGCTCACGCGCGTGGAATTGCCGGGTGCGCTGCCAATCATCGTGGGCGGCGTGCGCACCGCGCTCGCCATCAACGTGGGCACGGCGCCGCTCGCTTATCTGATCGGCGCGGACAGCCTGGGCTCGCTCATTTTCCCCGGCATCTATCTGAACGATCAGCCCTTGCTGCTGCTCGGCGCCGCGTTCACTGCCGCGCTCGCGCTCGTGCTCGACGGCGTGGTCGCCACCGGCAGCCATCAGTGGCTCTCGCGCCGCGGAGGGCTCGCATGATATTCGCGTCTGCCTTCAAATCCCTGCGCCGCTTCGTTCAGGCGTGCGTGATCGGCAGCGCGCTCGCTGCCGCCGCCACGCCCGCATTCGCCCAGCCAAAGCTCGTACTGGGCGCGAAGAACTTCACGGAGCAATACGTACTCGCCGAAGTCACCGCACAATACCTGCGCTCGCGCGGCTATACCGTGGAAGTGCGTTCCGGCCTCGGCAGCACGCTCATGCGCAGCGCCCTGGAGAACGGCCAGTTCGATCTCGTGTGGGACTACACGGGCACGGCGGCACTCGTCTACGACAAGCTGACGGAGAAGCTTTCGCCCGAAGCGATGTACGAGCGCGTGAAGGCGCTCGATGCGCCGCGCGGTCTGGTCTGGCTCAATGCCTCGCCGCTCAACGACACGTATGCATTAGGCCTGCCAAGCAAATTCGCGGAGCAAACCGGCATCACCACGGTCTCGCAGCTTGCGCAAAAGTTGAACACGGACCCCGAAGCAAAGCGCTACGTGTTCGGCATGGACGCCGAGTTCGCGAATCGTCCGGATGGTCTCAAGCCGCTGCTCGCTACCTACGGCATGAGCTTTCACCGCTCGCAGATGAAGCAGATGGACCCCGGCCTCGTCTACACGGCGCTGCACAACGACCAGTTGAAGATCGGCCTCGTCTACACGACGGATGGCCGCGTGAAGGGCTTCGGCATCGTGCCGCTGGAAGACGATAAGCACTTCTTCCCGCCGTACAATGCCACGCCCGTGGTACGCAAGGAAGTGCTGGAGCGCAATCCCAAACTGGCCGCGCAGCTCAACGCGCTGTCCGCCGCCCTCAACAACGACGTGATGCAAACCATGAACAAGGCCGTGGATCTGGACGGCAAGTCCGCCCAGCAAGTCGCGGCGGAGTTCCTGCGCACGCATTCGCTCCCCTGAAGGAGGCCAGGCCATATGAACGTATTCGACTATCTCGCTTCGAGCTGGCCCGAGCTGCTGCAGCTCACGCTCCAGCATCTCTATCTCGTGGGCATCGCCGTGGGCTGCGCGATCGTTGCGGGCGTGCCGCTCGGCGTGCTCATCAGCCGCCACGACTGGCTCGCGGCGCCGCTGCTGGGAGTGGCGACCATCATCCTCACGCTGCCCTCCATCGCGCTGTTCGGCCTGATGATTCCGGTGTTTTCGCGCTTCGGCCAGGGCATTGGCGCGGTGCCCGCCATTACGGCAGTGTTTCTTTACTCGCTGTTGCCCATCATGCGCAACACCTACCTCGCGCTGCGCAACGTGGACGCGGGCATCAAGGAGGCCGGCACCGGCATCGGCATGACGTCGTGGCAGCGGCTGCGTCTCGTCGATTTGCCGCTGGCCGTGCCTGTGATTCTCGCGGGCGTGCGCACGGCGGTCGTGATGAACATCGGCGTAATGACCATTGCCGCCGTGATCGGCGCGGGCGGCCTCGGCACGCTGATCATCCGCGCCATTGGCCAGAGCAGCATGATGAAGCTGCTCGTGGGCGCCGTGCTCGTGAGCGTGCTCGCGATCGTCGCCGACCTGTTGCTGCAGGTGCTACAACGCGCATTGACACCGAAAGGAGTACAGAAGACATGATCGAACTCGACCAACTGACGAAGACCTTCACACAGAAAGACGGCCAGGCCGTGCGCGCCGTCGACTCGGTGAGCCTTTCGGTGGCCGAAGGCGAGATCTGCGTGTTCCTCGGCCCGTCGGGCTGCGGCAAGACCACGACGCTCAAGATGATCAACCGGCTTATCGAGCCGACCTCGGGCAGGGTGCGCATCAACGGCGAGGACACCACGGGCCTGAACGAAGTGGATCTGCGCCGCCGCATCGGCTACGTGATCCAGCAGATCGGCCTGTTTCCGAACATGACGATCGCGGAGAACATCACGGTCGTGCCGCGCCTGCTCGGCTGGGACAAGAAGCGCTGCGCCGAACGCGCGGCGGAACTGATGTCGATGGTCGCGCTCGACCCGAAGCTATATTTGAAGCGCTATCCGCGCGAGCTTTCGGGCGGCCAGCAGCAGCGTATCGGCGTAATTCGCGCGCTGGCCGCCGATCCGCCTGTGCTGCTCATGGACGAGCCGTTCGGCGCGGTCGATCCGATCAATCGCGAGGCCATCCAGAACGAGTTCTTCCAGATGCAGCGGCAACTGAAGAAGACCGTCATCATGGTGAGCCACGACATCGACGAGGCGATCAAACTGGGCGACCGCATCGCGGTGTTCCGGCGCGGCAGGCTCGTACAGTACGACCATCCCGATACGCTGCTCGCGCGCCCGCATGACGACTTCGTCGCGCAGTTCGTGGGCCAGGACAGCACGCTCAAGCGCCTGTTGCTCGTGAAGGCCGGCGACGCCGCCACGCAACCCGAAACGGCGCGCGCCGAAACGCCGCTCTCGCACGCATTCGCCGCGATGGACGAAAGCGATTCGCGCTACCTCACCGTGCTCGACGACGCGCAGCACGCGCTCGGCTTCGTGGCGCGCCGCGCCGCGCGCGGGGCCGAAGGCGTGTGCGGCGATCGCATCACGCCCTTCCCGGCCACCGTTTCCGTCGACGACAACCTGCGCATCGTGCTCTCGAAGATGTACCAGTTCCGCGCCTCGTGGATGCCGGTGCTCGACGCCGAGGGCGCCTACGTGGGCGAGATCACGCAGGATTCGATCGCCGACTATCTGAGCTCGGGCCGCTCGCGTCATCAGACCGGACAGCCGCCGAGCTTGGCGGCGCGCCCGGCGGCTGCGACCGTGTAAGCGGCGCGACGCGCTAGAAGGGGGTGCGCAATCCGACCATGACACTGCGCCCGCAGCAATTTTCCATCTGTTCTCGGGGCGCGAGCGCCGCCATCGTCGCACTCGGCCTGCACGGCACGGGCCTCGGCTAGTGATGCTGCGCCGCGATCATGGCGCCGCTCATGCTCTGAGGCCGATGCACTGACGCGGCGCGGCCGCCTTCTCGGCCTCATATAATCGGAACGCGAAGCGGCGGCGGGCGCAGTCACCCGCCGCCTTGCCTATCTATTTTCCGAACGAGAAGGGGAACCGCATGTATATCGCCATGAACCGCTTCAAGGTCGCTCCGGGCTCCGAGGCCGCATTCGAGGAAGTCTGGGCCACGCGCGACACGCACTTGAAGCAAGTGCCCGGCTTCATCGAATTTCATCTGCTCAAAGGCCCGCAGCGCGAAGACCACGTGCTCTACGCGAGCCACACCATCTGGGCGAGCCACGCGCACTTCGAAGACTGGACGCGCTCCGACGCCTTTCGCGCGGCGCACCGAAACGCGGGCAACGCGGGCGGCGCAAACCGTCCGGTCTATCTGGGGCACCCCGAATTCGAAGGCTTCGAAGTCGTGCAAACCGTGAAGTAGAGGTTCACGCAAAGGCCTGGTCGACATCGGTAAATCTGTGCACGTGCTGCGCCAAAGCTACACGCTCGCAGCGCGCACCGCCGCGGTGCCCCGCGCATCCGGCCCCTCTCCCCTCGTCTTTTCCCTGCGTTGCGGGCCTTAGGCCCAAACCTTGCTTGATACAAGCCCCCGCCCCTCGCCCGCAACGGCGTTGGAGGCGCACACCATTGCGTCCCCAACCGACGAGACCATGAAGAAAAAAACCGCTACCCGCATCGTAGAAGGACAACCGTTCCCGCTCGGCGCCACCTGGAACGGCCGCGGTGTGAACTTCTCGCTCTTCTCCGCGAACGCTACGAAGGTCGAGTTGTGTCTCTTCGACAAGAGCGGCCTGCGCGAACTCGAACGCATCGAGTTGCCCGAATACACCGACGAAGTGTGGCACGTCTATCTGCCCGAACTCGAACCGGGCGCCATCTATGGGTATCGCGTGCATGGGCCGTACGAGCCGCAGGCGGGCCACCGCTTCAATCCCCACAAGCTGCTGCTCGACCCGTATGCGAAGGCGCACGTGGGCGCGCTGCGCTGGCATCCCGCCGTGTTCGGCTACACGATCGGCAGCCGCGACGGCGATCTGTCGTTCGACACGCGAGACAGCGCGCGCTATGTGCCGCGCTGCCGCGTGGTCGATCAGGGCTTCACATGGCACCACCCGATGCGCGAGCGTGTGCCGCGCGAGCGCACGATCATCTACGAAACGCATGTGCGCGGCTTCACGATCCGCCATCCCGACGTGCCGCACGAAGAGCGCGGCACCTTCGCCGGGCTCGCGCAAACGCCGGTGCTCGAATATATCCGCGGGCTTGGCGTAACGACCGTGGAGTTGCTGCCCATCCATACCTTCGTGAACGACTCGCACCTGCTCGAACGCGGACTCACGAACTACTGGGGCTACAACACCATCGGCTTCTTCGCGCCGGACCCGCGCTACTCGGTGGGCGCGCACGGCTCGATCGACGAGTTCAAGAACATGGTGGACCGCCTCCACCAGGCGGGTCTCGAAGTGATACTCGACGTGGTCTACAACCACACAGCCGAAGGCAGCGAACTCGGCCCTACGCTCTCGTTTCGCGGCATCGACAATGCTTCGTACTACCGGCTACCCGAAGACCGGCGCTACTACATCAACGACACCGGCACGGGCAATACGCTGAACCTCTCGCACCCGCGCGTGCTGCAGATGGTCACGGACAGCCTGCGCTACTGGGTGCTCGAAATGGGCGTGGACGGTTTTCGCTTCGACCTCGCGACGATCCTCGGGCGCGAGCCCTATGGCTTCGACGAAGGCGGCGGCTTTCTCGACAGCTGCCGCCAGGACCCAATTCTCGCGAGCGTCAAGCTGATTGCCGAGCCGTGGGACTGCGGGCCGGGCGGATACCAGGTGGGCGGCTTCCCGCCCGGCTGGATGGAGTGGAACGACCGCTTTCGCGACACCACGCGCGCCTGGTGGAAAGGCGATGAGGGCAAGGCGCCCGAGCTCGCCACGCGCTTGTGCGCTTCGGGAGACAGCTTCAACCGGCGCGGGCGGCGGCCCTGGGCGAGCGTAAACTTCGTCACCGCGCACGACGGCTTCACGCTGAACGACCTCGTTTCGTACAACGAACGTCACAACGAAGCCAACGGCGAAGAGAACCGCGACGGCCACGGCGACAATCTCTCGTGGAACTGCGGCGCGGAAGGCCCGACCGACGACCCCGAGATCCGCGCGCTGCGCGAGCGCCAGAAGCGCAATTTCCTCGCCACGCTGCTGCTCTCGCAGGGTACGCCGATGCTGCTCGCGGGCGACGAGTTCGGCCGCACGCAGGGCGGCAACAACAACGCGTATTGCCAGGACAACGAGGTCAGCTGGGTGGACTGGGAGGGCATCGACGACACGGGCCGCGCGCTCGCCGACTTCGTGCGCAAGCTCACCGCGCTGCGTCATGCGCTGCCGGTGCTGCGCCGCAACCGGTTTCTCATCGGCGAGCACAACGCCACCCTCGACGTCACCGACGTCGAATGGCTCTCGCCCGCCGGCGTACCGCTCGCTCAGGAGCAGTGGGACGATTCGGCCATGCGTTGTTTCGGCATGCTGATCGATGGACGATCGCAAACGAGCGGCATCATGCGCCTCGCCTCGGATGCGACCATGCTCATTGTGTTCAACGCCTATCACGACGTGGTGGACTTCACGCTGCCTTCCGTGCCGGGCAACGATCAGTGGAACTGTCTCATCGACACGAACATGCCCGTGCGCGACGAACTGCCCGAATTCGAGGCCGGCGCTATCTACCAGGTGACAGGCCGCTCGCTACTGCTGTTCGCGCTGCACGCGCGTGGCGCGACGCAGCGGGTGTTCGACCGGCTGGAGGAAGACCTCACGGGGTGAACGGCTGGCTTTTTCGCGGATTGGCGGCAAAGCCGCCAGTCCGTTCCATGACGTCCGGCGGGGCTGACAGTTAGTTGCGCAATACGGAGAACGATGCGTTTGCTGCGCGCGTTTCCTGCCGCGTTTGCTGCACGTTGAAGACGCCGCCGATGCCTTCGATATCGACCGCGAGGAGAACCTTCACGCTTGTGCTCCGCCCGAAAGCATATCGTCGAGATCGGGCGCCGCTTCACGCAGCGCGAGACGCACGTGGCCGTCGCGGCCTTGCACGGTGCTTGCGCGCCACAACACGTCGAGAATCGCTTGCTCGACACAGTCGGCGCTCGCCTGAAACAGCGGGTCGAGTTGCGAGTCGGCGAGCAGGGGCGGCAACGCGTGGGTCGGCGCGTCGTGCGCCAACGTGTATGCAGTGCTGAACGCCATGGCGATATCGCCGCTGCCATGTCCATAAACGGACCCGGTGCGCGCAAGACCCGCCGCCGCACGCATCGCAACGCGTCGTAGCTGCCGCCCGTCGAGCGGCGCGTCCGTGGCGATCAGCATGATGATCGAGCCCTTCTCCGGCTCGTGCGTCGCGCGGTTCGACGCCGCGCGCGCCGCAAGCTCGCGCCCCACGGCCACGCCGCCGATCGTCAGCATCGGCAGGCGGCCAAAGTTCGCCAGCACGAGCGCGCCCACGGTGTACGGCGCGAGCGCCGCCTGCACCACGCGCGACGCCGTGCCAACGCCGCCCTTCAGGTCGAAGCTCGACATGCCGCGCCCCGCGCCTACGCTGCCGCGCGCGAAGTCGGCCTTCGCAGCGGCGCAGGCCGCGAGATAGTGTCCCTCTTGAACCGCCAGTGCCTGGATATCGTTCAGATAGCCGTCGTTGCATTCGAACACGAGCGGATTGACGGTTGGCAGGCCGCGCCCGATTTGCGGATTCGCCGCGACTGCCGCGCGAATCTGCGCCTGTGCGAGAGCGCCCACCGCGAACGTGTTGCTCAGCACGACCGGCGTTTCGAGCACGCCCACCTCTTCGAGCTGCATGAGCCCGATGCTCTTGCCGAATCCGTTGATCACACAAGCGCTCGCCGGCACCTTCTCGCGAAAAAGGTCGCCAGCATGCGGCAGCAGCACGCTCACGCCGGTTTGCACCTCGCCCGCGTCGAGCGTGCAATGGCCTACACGTACGCCGCTCACGTCGGCAATGGTTCCCGTCGCGCCGCTCGCGAGTGTGCCGACATGCGGCGCGGCATCTCCACGATCGATGCTCATGCGCGGTCCAGCTTCGGGTCGAGTGCGTCGCGCAAGCCGTCGCCCAGCAGATTGAACGCGAGCACGGTGAGGAAGATGGCGAGGCTCGGGAACAGCGCGATATGCGGCGCCGTCACCATATCCGCACGCGCCTCGTTGAGCATGGCGCCCCACTCCGGCGTGGGCGGCTGCGCGCCGAGGCCGATGAACGACAGGCTCGCCGCCGTGATGATCGACGTGCCGACCCGCATGGTCAGATACACGATCACGGACGACACGGTGCCCGGCAGAATATGCCGCATGATGATGGTCCAGTCCGACGCACCAATGCTGCGCGCGGCCTCCACATACGTGAGGTGCTTGAGCATGAGCGTATTGCCGCGCACGAGCCGCGCGAACGCCGGAATGCTGAACACCGCCACCGCACAGACCACGTTGATCATGCCGTTGCCGAGGATCGCTACCACGCCGATGGCGAGCAGAATACCTGGGAATGCGAACAGCACGTCGGCCACCCGCATGGTGATGCGGTCCCACCAGCCTTCGTAGTAGCCCGCGAGCAAGCCGAAGAACGTGCCGACCGCGGCTCCCAGCGCCACCGAAAGAAAGCCCGCCGCGAGCGAGATGCGCGTGCCCGCGAGAATGCGGCTGAAAATATCGCGACCCAGCGCGTCCACGCCGAACCAGTGGGCCGCTGAAGGACCCGCGTTGAGCGAGTCGTAGTCGAAGTAATTTTCCGGGTCGTAAGGCACGAGATGCGGCGCGAACACCGCGATCACCACCAGCAGCAGCACGAACGCGCCCGCGCCGAGCGCGACATGCTGCTTGCGGAACTTGCGCCAGAATTCGCGCCACGGCGTGCGGATCGCTTCGTCCTCTGCGCGTACATCAACGTTTAGGCTCGTGCTCATGGCGGGCTCACCTGAATCGAATGGTCGGATTGATGACCGCGTATAGCACGTCCACGATCAGATTGATGACGATGAACTCGAGCGAGAACAACAGCACTTCGGCCTGAATCACGGGGTAATCGCGCATCGCAACCGAATCGACGAGCAGCCGCCCGAGGCCCGGCCAGTTGAACACCACCTCCACGACGATCGAGCCGCCCAGCAGGAAGCCGAACTGCAGGCCCATCATCGTAACGACGGGAATCATCGCATTGCGCAGGCAGTGCTTGAGCACCACCCATTGCTCGGCCACACCCTTCGCGCGCGCCGTGCGCACGAAGTCCTCGTTGAGCACCTCGACGAAGGAGGCCCGCGTGAAGCGCGCCATCACCGCCGCCACGGCCGCGCCGAGCGTGACGGACGGCAGCACGTAGCTGCGCCACGAACCGTCGCTCACCACGGGCAGCCAGCCCAGGTGCACCGAGAACAGCTCCATGAGCGCCATGCCGAGCGCGAAAGCCGGAAACGAAATGCCCGACACCGCGAGCGCCATGCCGATGCGATCGGGCCAGCGATTGCGCCACACGGCCGAAACGACGCCGATCGCCATGCCGAACACCACGGCCCAGACCATGCTGGTGAGCGTGAGCAGCAGCGTGGGCATGAAACGCTCGCCGATTTCGGTGACGACGGGGCGCTTGCTGCGCATCGAAACACCGAAATCGCCGTGAGCGATGCGCACGAAGAAGTGGAGGAACTGCTGCGGCAGCGGCTGGTCGAGGCCGAGATCGGCGCGCACGAGCGCAACCGTGGCGTCGTCCGCTTCGGGACCGGCCGCGAGGCGCGCCGGGTCGCCCGGCAGCAGATGCACGAACAGGAACACCAGGACCGCGACGATCAGGAGCGTCGGCAGCAGACCCAGCGAGCGTTTGACAATGAAATTCAGCATGAGCGCGTTACCGCATCGGGGCGTGCGCGCCGCGCCGGACCCAACTCTTCCGGCGCGGCGCGCAACGCATTAGCGAATCGAGATCTCGTCGAAGTTGAACGAGCCGTCGGGCGCCACATACGCGCCGGCCAGGCGCTTGCTGCGGGCGTACACGACCTTCTCCTTCACGAGAAACACCCACGGGGCGTCGGCCCAGATGCGCTTTTGCGCGTCGGCGTAGAGCGCCGTCTTTTGCGCGCGATCCGTCGTTTCGAGCGCTTTCGCGAGGTCCGCATCGACCGCGGGGTTCTTGTAGTACGCCGTATTCATGAGCTTGGGCGGCCACGATGCCGAAGCGAGCAGCGGCGAGATGCCCCAGTCCGCCTCGCCCGTGGACGATGACCAGCCGATGTAATACATGCGCACGCCCGCCGTTGCCGGGTCCTGCGCGCTTTCCACACGCGCGACCGCGGTGCCCGTTTCGAGCGCTTCGACGTGGGCCTTCACGCCCACTTGCGCGAGCTGCTGCTGTACGAACTGAATGGCCTTTTGCGCGGTCGAGTTGTTATACGCCGACCATAGCGTCGTTTCGAAGCCGTTCGGGTAGCCGGCCTGCTTGAGCAGTTCGCGCGCCTTGGCCGGATCGTACGGCCAGGGGCCGAGCTTGATCGAATAGTCCACGCCTTGGGGCAGCACGCCGTCCGAAGGCAGCGCGTAGCCCGCGAACGCCACCTTGGCCAACGCGTCCTTGTTGATCGCGTAATTCAGCGCCTGGCGCACGAGCGGGTTGTCGAACGGCTTCTTCGCGGTGTTCAGGCTGATGTAGCGCTGGATGATCGAGGGCGTGGCGATCAGGTCCACCTTCGGGTTCGACTGGAACGCGCTCGCCTGCTCGAACGGAATGCGAAAGGCGAAATCCGCTTCGCCGGTGCGCATGAGCGCCGCGCGCGTGTTGTTGTCGGCCACCGGCTTCCAGTCGATCTCGTCGACCTTCGGGTAGCCTTTCTTCCAGTAGCCGTCGAACTTGTGCACGACGAGGTCGCCGGCCGGGTCCCACTTCACGAATGCGAACGGGCCCGTGCCCACAGGATGCAGGCCGATGTCCTTGCCCCACTTCTTCATGGCCGCCGGCGAGATCATCACCGCCGACGGGTGCGCGAGCACGTTCACGAACGCCGAGAACGGCGCGTTCAGCGTGACCTTCACCGTGTAGGGATCGACCACTTCGGTCTTCGCGATGCGGCGGAACATGTTGTAGCGCTTCAGGTGATTCGCCGGGTCTGTCACGCGGTCGAAGTTCGCCTTCACCGCCGCCGCGTTGAAGTCGGTGCCGTCCTGGAACTTCACGCCTTCGCGCAGCCTGAAGGTGTAGACGAGGCCGTCGCCGCTCACTTCATAGCTCGTAGCAAGCACATTGGTGAGCTTGAGATCCTTGTCGAAACCGAACAGGCCCTGGTAGAACGATTTCGAAACCGCCTGCGAAAGCGTATCGTTGGCGTCGTACGGGTCGAGCGTCGAGAAAGTCGAATCGACGGCCATCACAGCGCGCTGTTCGGCCGCTTGTACGGCAGTCGCGCCCGCGATCAGCGCGAGTGCCAGCGCGCTGCCCTTCATCCATGTTTTGACTTCTTTCATCAATCAGGTCTCCATAGCAATGAATCTTGACGGCTCGGCGAAATATTCCAGCTAAACAGCGAACGATTGCGTGGCGTAGCGGCGCGTTCAGTAAGCGCCGCCCACCCGATGCTTCGCAACGTAGTGACCGGGGCCGACGGCCACGAGCGGCAGGACCAGCGGCTCGTCGCCGGGTGCGCGAATCGGGCTCGGCAGTTCGTCGGCGGCGAGCACGCGCTTCGCGTGGCGGCGCGCCGGATCGGCGATCGGCACCGCGCCCATGAGCTTCTTCGTATAGGCGTGCTGCGGGCTCTCGAACACGGCGCGGCGCGGGCCGATCTCGACGATCTGCCCCAGGTACATTACAGCGACGCGATGGCTCACGCGTTCCACCACGGCCATATCGTGCGAGATGAAGAGGTACGCGACGCCCAGCTCCTGCTGCAGGTCGAGCATCAGGTTGACGATTTGCGCCTGCACGGAAACGTCGAGCGCCGACACCGATTCGTCGGCGATCACGACTTTCGGGTTCATCGACAGCGCCCGCGCGATGGCGATGCGCTGACGCTGGCCGCCCGAGAATTCGTGCGGATAGCGCCCCGCCGCCGACTTCGGCAAGCCCACGCGATCGAGCAGCCATTCCACGCGGGCCTGCGCCTCTGCGCCCTTCGCGATGCCGTGCACGAGCAGCGGCTCCATGATCGAGAATCCCACCGTGAGGCGCGGGTTGAGCGAGGCGAATGGGTCCTGAAAAATGAACTGGATATCGCGGCGCAATGTCTGCAGCGCGGGGCCCGTGAGGGTGCTGATATTCTGGCCGTCAAATTCGATGGTGCCGCTCTGGCTCTCTACGAGCCGCAGCAGCGAGCGGCCCGTGGTCGATTTACCGCAACCGGACTCGCCCACCAGCGCCAGCGTTTCGCCGGCGTGAAGATCGAAGCTGACTTTTTCGACCGCATGCACGCGGCCCGTGGCCTTGCCGAACAAACCGCTGCGCACGGGAAAGCGCGTGACGAGGTCGCGCACGCGCAGAACCGGCGCCGCCTGCGTTTTCGGCGCGTACGCCGGGAGCGGTGACGCGGCGACCGGGCGCGCCGCTTCGCTCATCGAAAGCAGCGGGAACTTCTCCGGCAGGTCGGTGCCCTGCATCGCGCCGAGCTTCGGCACGGCGGCGAGCAACGCCTGCGTGTAGCGATGCGAAGGCGCGGCGAACAGCGCATCGGATGCGCCCTCTTCCACTCTCTCACCGCGATACATCACGAGGATGCGGTCCGCCACTTCGGCCACCACGCCCATGTCGTGCGTGATGAAGACCACGCCCATATTCATCTCGTCCTGCAGGCCGCGAATCAGCTGCAGGATCTGCGCCTGGATCGTCACGTCGAGCGCCGTGGTCGGTTCGTCGGCGATCAGGAGCGCGGGCTTGCACGAGAGCGCCATCGCAATCATCACGCGCTGGCGCATGCCGCCCGAAAGCTGATGCGCAAAGCGGTCCATCACGCGGCGCGCCTCGGGAATGCGCACGAGGTCGAGCAGGCGCAGCGTTTCAGCGCGCGCCTGCGCCGCATTCATCTGCTGATGCAGCGCGATCGCCTCGCTGATCTGGTTGCCCACCGTGAACACCGGGTTCAGCGAGGTCATCGGCTCCTGGAAGATCATCGCGATGTCCGCGCCGCGTACCGAGCGCATGATCGAGGCACCGGCACGCGTGAGATCGAGCACGCTGCCGTTGCGGCGGCGCAGGTCGATGCTGCCGCCCGTAATGCTGCCGCCGCCGTGCTCGACGAGCCGCATCAGCGAAAGCGACGTGACCGATTTGCCCGAGCCCGATTCGCCGACGATGGCGAGCGTCTCGCCCCGGTCGACGTGGAAGGACAGATTGCGCACGGCTTCGAACGTGCCCGCGCCGCGCCTGAACGACACGGAAAGGTTACGGACGTCGATCACGCGGTTCGGCGGCAGCGCGGCCTTTTCGCTGACCGGCGCGATATCAGGACGGCTCGATGACATCTGCACGATGAGGATTCCTTCGTTTGGTACGCAAAAAAGGATGCGCCGCTTAAGCGTAGATCGACGCAACGGGCGCTTCGCCCACGCGCGCGTAGCCGCGATACATGCCTTCGGTGTTGAACGGCAGGACCACGTTGCCTTGTGCGTCCACGGCGATCAGGCCGCCACGGCCGTCGATGCGCGGCAATTGCTCCATCACGACATTCGTGGCGGCTTCGGAGAGCGAAACACCGCGGTATTTCATTTGCGCCGCCACGTCGTAGGCCGCGACCATGCGCATGAACATTTCGCCCGACCCCGTGGTGGACACCGCGCAGGTGGCGTCGTCGGCATAGCAGCCCGCGCCGATCAGCGGCGCGTCGCCCACGCGGCCCACCTGCTTGTTCGTGATGCCGCCCGTCGAAGTCGCCGCCGCGAGATGGCCGTGCGCGTCGAGCGCCACCGCGCCCACCGTGCCGTATTTGCGGTTGGGGTCGATCGGCTCGTGCGGCAGGCTGTCCGCCGATGCGTTTGCTGCCGCCTTTGCTTCGAGTGTTGCGCCATCGTGATCGAGCATCGCGCGCGCTTCGCCACGGGCGAGCTGCCACTGGCGGTAGCGCGCATCGGTGTGGAAATAGCCGGGATCGACGAATTCGAGGCCCTGGGCGGCCGCAAACGCTTCTGCGCCTGCGCCCGTGAACAGCACGTGTTCGCTCTTCTCGAGTACGCGGCGCGCCGCCAGCACGGGATTGCGCACGCGCTTCACGCAGCACACGGCGCCCGCTTCGAGCGTGCGGCCGTCCATGATCGAGGCGTCGAGTTCATGCGTGCCCGCGGACGTGAACACCGCGCCGTGGCCCGCGTTGAATAGCGGACAGTCTTCGAGCAGGCGCACCGCTTCCTCGACGGCGTCGAGCGCGCCGCCGCCTTCGGCCAGGATGCGCTGGCCAGCCGCGAGAATGCCGCTCAGCGCGTCGAGATAGCGGGTTTCGACTTCGGGCGCCATCGAAGCGCGCAGGATCGTACCGGCGCCGCCGTGAATGGCAAGGACTGCGTTCGATTTCATGACTTCTTTTTCGTGGGGGAAGACGGGGCGCCAGGCGCGTCGGGCGCCTGCGCCGGGGCCGAGGTGAGCCACGGCAGCACCGATTCGGTGATGGCCGCCGCGGCGACGACGGAATCCTTCGCGCGCAACGCCACGGCGTCGCACAGCGCTTCGATGACAGCCAGCACCGCGGCTTCCGAGTTCGCCGCAAGGCGACGCTCGGAGCGGATCAGCAGCGTGAGATCGGCGAAGCGCGCGAGCGGCGAATCGATGCTGTCGGTGAGCGCGAGCACCCGCGCGCCAAGCTTCGCGGCGTGACGCGAGAGCTTGATCGTGTCGTCCACGTAGCGCGGAAACGCAATGCCGATCACCAGATCGTCCCTGTTCGCGCCGAGCAGCCTGCGCGCCGAATGCGTGGGGCCGCCGACCGTGGCGAGCGCCTGCACGTTGTCCAGATACGGCAGCAGCGCGTGCTCCATGAGTCCGGCGAGAAACGCGCTCGTGCCCGAGCCGATCACGTAGACACGGCGCGCCGAGAGAATCGCGTCCACGGCTGCAGCGGCCGCTTCGCTGTCGATCGACTGGCGCGACAAACGCAGGTTCGCCTCGGCCTGCTCCAGCGAGGCGCCGAACAGCTCAGCGCCGCTGGTCGGCGATTCCTGCGCGCTGCGCAGCCGCTCGACCGGCGCGAGCGTGGCTTCGAAGCCTCGCACGAGCGCCTCACGAAACTGCGGGTAGCCGTCGAACCCGAGCGAGCGGGCAAAGCGGTTGGCCGTGGCCACCGAAGCGCCCACTGCGTCCGCGAGTTCGTCGATGCGCATGGTCGCGGCGTGGAACAGGTTCGCGAGTACGTACTCGGCCATGCGCCGGTGGCCTGGCGTGAGAACGGGCATCGCGGCGGTGATGCGCGCGACGATCTCGGCTTCGGGCGTGTCGGGAGTCGACGTTCGGGTTGGCATGCGTGAACGGGCGTTGGGACGCTGAGAGAAACGGCACGTGCCGTAAATGAAATTACATGGTCGGATCTTAGTGAAAATTAATTTTCATCGCGCCCGGGGTTTACCCTATTCGAGCGAAGTGAGGGAGAACTAGCTTGAGCAGGCGCAACGAGGCGCGAAACAGTGCGCCACGGAAACGTTTCAGGATTTTGGAGGAGAAACCGGCGCAAGGAGACGCCGGAAAGACGTGCCGCCAGCCAGACGCTAGCGGCAATCGAATCAGTCACATGAAAACGGAGCGTGCAGCTTCATGACGCCGCCATCGTTTCAGCGCTCGGCGCCAATCGCCACGTATTGCGCCCCGCGCGCTTCGCTTCGTACATGGCCGCATCGGCAAGACACAGCGGATCGTCGGCCAGCGCCCTGTTCTCGGCTTCGGCCGAGAGCATCGCGTTCGTTGCGTCCACCACACCGGCAGCGCCTGTCACGCCAGCGAGCACGACGCCCACGCTCGCGCTCGTCTCGATCACGCGGCCCGCCACGACGAACGCCTTCGATACTTCACGGCAAATGGCCGCCGCGATGCGCTCGCCGGTGCGCGCGTCGCTCACGCCGCGGCTCGCCACCACGAATTCGTCGCCGCCCAGACGGCTCACCACGTCGCCCGTGCGCACGGTGGCGACGAGCCTGCGCGCGACCTCCCTGAGCAAGGCGTCGCCCACATCGTGGCCGTAGCGGTCGTTGATGGACTTGAAGCCATCCATGTCCATGAAGAAGAGCGCGAAGGGCTCACCGCTCGCGCGCAGTTCGTACAGTGTCTCCTGCAGCGCGCGCCGGTTCGCGATCCCCGTGAGCGGGTCGATCAGCGCGCCCTCGCGCAGACGTTGCTCGGTGCGGCGCTGCTCGGTCACGTCGTGCGCCATCACGTAGAAGCCCGTCACCTTGCCTTCGCGCTTGGCCGGAATGTAGGTGGCCGACCAGATCCGGTCGGCGTCGGCCCGATAGCGCACCTCGTCGCAGGTCACGCGCTCGCCGGCCAGCGCGCGCGCAAAGAGCGGCTGCAGCTGCTCGAACACTTCGGGGCGCAGCGTCTCCCTCAGGCTGCGTCCGCGCAGCGCCGCCGGGTCCGCGCCGAACACGCGCCTGAAGGTCTCGTTGTTGAACTGGTAGCACAGATCGCGATCGACCACGGCAATCAGCGCCGGCACGTTGTCGGTGATGGTCTGCAGCGCGTCGCGGCTGCGCCGCAGCTCCGCCGTGCGTTCGCGCACGCGCTCTTCGAGTTCGACGTGATAGTTGCGCAGCGCCTCTTCGCTCTTCTTGCGGCTCGTAATGTCCTGCACCGCCGCGATGAAATGCAGGGGCGCGCCCGACACGTCGCGCACGAGCGACACCGCGAGATTGACCCACACGGCCTGGCCGTCCGGCCGCAGATAGCGCTTTTCGATCGCATACGTAGCCTGGCGGCCCGCGAGCAGTTCGGCCACTTGCGCGAGATCGGCGGCGATGTCGGCAGGGTGCGTGAGGGAGGCGAACGTGCGGCGGCGCAGCTCGCTCTCCTCGTAGCCGATGATCTCCGAGAACTTCTGGTTCACGTCGAGAAAACGGCCGTCAAGATCGACCACGGCCTTGCCGATCGGCGTTTGCTGGAACACGGTCCGAAAGCGCGCCTCGCTGATGGCGAGCGAACGGCGGTCGCGCTCGTGCGCCGTGCGCGAACGGTTCAACTGACGGCGCAATTCCAGTTCGCGCTCGACGAGGCGCGCAAAATCGGCGAGCACGACGGCCTGGGCCGCGTCGAACGAGCGGGGTTTTTCGTCGATCAGGCACAGCGTGCCGACCACCTGGCCGTCGGCGAGGCACAGCGGCGAGCCTGCATAGAAGCGGATGTTCGGCGCGCCCGTGACGAGCGGATTGTCGAGAAAGCGCTCGTCGTCGAGCGCGTCTTCCACCACGAGCATGCGCTTGCTCAGCACGGCGTGCGCGCAGAACGACACGCTGCGCGGCGTTTCGCACGCGGCCAGCCCGTGGTGCGACTTGAACCATTGGCGGTCTTCGTCCACGAGCGAGATCAGCACGATCGGCATGTCGAACGTAAAGGCGGCGAGCCGCGAGATACGATCGAAAGCCTCTTCGGGATCGGTGTCGAGTATGTCGAGTTGCCGCAGCGCCCGAAGGCGGACGTCCTCATCCAGAGGAAGCGGAGCAGTGATCATCGTGTGGGGGGCCTGCGCGGCCGATACGGTTGCGTGGCGCTCTCCGCACCGGCGCGCCTTACCCGGGTTTACGGCCAGATTGTGCAAAAACTGAAGTACGGAAATGCCCGTGCCACGCGCGCCACGCCGGCCTTGCGCGCCAGGCATTTCCCCTACGCGGAAACCGCCACTTAAGCGCACGAACGTTCGGTATGCGTGTGGTTGCCCAATCATGGAGCACCGCAGCCGTCATACCGGTGCGGCTCGCGTGGCCCGGCGCCACGGACGTTACGCATCTTTTGCCTGAAATTTTACGGGCGCCAGATTACTTCGACATCCGAAATACATGCCGTTTTTAACCGGGGGGCTAACGTGTAGCGAATTCGATCAAGCCCTCAAAAAAAACATGTCTGGCGACTTCAGCAACGCTTTTTCACCGCCGTAAAAAGGGCAAAGCTCCACCCCTTCCGGTGTCACCATGAGAACCCCCGCGCAAATCCTGCGACTGAAATCGACCACCCGCACCGCCACTGCGGCGCGCACCGCCGGCTGCGGCGCCACCGCGCGCACGAGCGCAGCGCCGCGTGCGCGCCGCGCGCCGTCGCGCAGCGCTCATGCGCTTACCGGCACGTCGCGTCACTACGCCGTGCGCCGCCTCGCGGCGCAGGTGCGCACACGCAGAATCTAAAGCCACACGGACATCGAGACACGAGACAGGAAACCGTGGCGGCCATGCCCGATCGCGCCGCTGCCTTGAATCCCACGGCGGCGCTTGCCTGTCAGTGCGTGCGCGCGCAACGTCGCGCGCCTTGCTGAACGTGGATCGTGCGGCGAACGAGGCGTGGCTCGAGCGTCTCGTCGAGCCGGCCTGACCAGGTTGACCCGTAGTACTTTGAGAATGAAAAGGTAGACAACATGTTTGTAGCAATTGGCTGGATCGTCGTGCTCGGATCGGTGATCGGGAGCTTCGTGGGCGTGGGGGGGCACCTGCCCGCGCTCGTTCAACCGTTCGAACTCCTGTGCATTTTCGGCGCGGCGCTCGGCGCGTTCGTGGTGAGCAACCCCACCGCCACGCTCGGCAAGACGCTCAAGGCGCTGCCCACCTGCTTCGAGGGCGGTGGCTATACGAAGGCGCAATACCTCGAGCTGATCGCCCTCCTTTACGAGCTGCTGCAAAAGGCGCGCAAGGAAGGCATGATGGCGCTCGAGGCCGACATCGAAGCGCCAGAGAACAGCCCGACTTTCCAGAAGTACGCACGCGTGCTCGACGACCATCATCTGCTCGACTTTATCGTCGACTATCTGCGCATGATGTCGAGCGGCAACGTGAATCCCCTGGAAATGCAGGACCTCATGGACGAAGAGCTCGACACGCACCACTCCGAGGTGTCGATTGCGCCCAACGCCATCCAGAAGATGGCCGACGGCCTGCCGGCATTCGGCATCGTGGCCGCCGTGATGGGCGTGGTGCACACCATGGGCTCGGTCGGCAAGCCGCCCGCGGTGCTCGGCGAGATGATCGCGGGCGCGCTAGTGGGCACGTTCCTCGGCATTCTGCTCGCCTACGGCTTCGTCGGTCCGCTCGCCGATCTGCTCAACGCCAAGGGCCGCGCCGCCAGCAAGCCGTTCCAGTGCGTGAAGGCCGTGCTGCTCGCGTCGCTCGCCGGCTACGCGCCGCCCGTGGCCGTGGAATTCGGCCGCAAGGTGCTGTTCACCGCCGACCGCCCGAGCTTCCAGGAGCTCGATGAAGCGGTGCGCGCCACCAGGACGCCGAAAGCCGCTTAGGAGTCCAGAGATGGCAGAACGTACTCCAGGCTCGCGCGCCGCGCGCGACACAGAGGGCAGCAAGACCACGCTCGTGGTGCGCCGCGTGAAGAAAGGCGGCCACGAGGGTCACCACGGCGGTGCATGGAAGATCGCCTATGCCGACTTCATGACCGCGATGATGGCGTTTTTCCTCTTGTTGTGGCTGCTCGGCTCCACGTCGCAGTACGATCGCGACGGCATCGAGAAGTACTTCAACACGCCGCTTTCGGCCATGCTCGGCAGCAAGCCCGACGCCGCGAACCCGAACCCGAGCGTGGTGCAAGGCGGCGGCCGTGACCTTTCGAGCAGGACGCCGGCCGTGGGCGGCTCGAACGCACAGCCCACGCTCTCGCACGCCGTGCCCGCGGAAACGCTCGACAAGTCGCGCCTTTCGCAGCTCAAGGAAAAACTGTCGGCGCTCATCGAGCGCAAGCCTGAGTTGCGCGCGTACCGCGACCAGATCCGCATGTCGATCACCGACGAGGGCCTGCGCATCGAGCTGGTCGATTCGCTCAAGCGCCCGATGTTCGCGACCGGCAGCGCGAAGCTCGAGGACTACGCGTACGAGATCCTCGTGCAGATCGGCAGCGCGCTGAACGACGTGGAGAGCGGCGTGTCGATCGCGGGGCACACCGACTCGGTACCTTACTCGGGCGGCCTCGCGGGCTACTCGAACTGGGAGCTTTCGAGCGAGCGCGCCAACGCCGCGCGCCGCGCACTGGTGGCCGGCCACCTGAGCGAGGAGAAGCTGCTCCAGGTGCGGGGCCTCGCCGATGTCCTGCCGCTCGACCACGACACGGCGGACAGCCCGCTGAACCGGCGCATCAGCATTCTGGTGATGAACAAGGCCGCCGAGCGCGCGTTCTTCGAGCAGGCGAAACGCTACGACGTCGACACCCCGCGAAAGGCGGCCACGCCGGCTTCATAAGGCATTGACGGCGCGGCCCGGAATGGGTCTCCAAAGCGGGTCCAAAGCCGTCTCCAGAGAGGCACGAACTGCCCCGATGCGCCGCGCGCCAGCGCGTCGAACCGGGAACGCGACGCGGTACGCCGCTTGCTGTATCGCCAGAACGCGGCCAGAACCGCCGGGGCATCGCCTGCCGCCTGAACACGGGAATCGTCGGGAGTCTGGCCGGACTCAACATTGTTCCCCTCACATCTGGAGACCAGCATGCCCACCTTCATTCCTCCGCCCATGCCAACCGGCAATGGCGTGCGCATCGTCGGCAAGGGCCGCGTGAGCGCCGCGGGGCCGGGCCCCGACGTGATGGCCGCCAGCACGCTCGACAGCGACCGCGTGCTGAGTTCGGACGGCCAGGAAGTCGGCAAGATCAAGGAAATCATGCTCGACGTGCAGAGCGGCCGCGTGGCCTACGTGGTGATGTCGAGCGGCGGCTTTCTCGGCATCGGCGACAAGCTGCTCGCCATTCCCTGGAGCGCGCTCATGCTCGATACGAGCCGCAAGTGCTTCCTGCTCAACGTCTCGTCCGAGCGCGTGAAGGAAGCGCCGGGCTTCGACCGGGACAACTGGCCGTCGATGGCCGACGCGAGCTGGGGCAGCACGCTGCACGCGTATTACGGCGCCGAGCCGTACTGGGCCGCGGTCGAGCCGGTGACGCCGCGTCACTGAGCGTAGTAGTCCAGCACACGGCTCCGAGCGGGTAAGCTGGCGTTCGGAGCCGCGTATCGCATCGAGCGCGCGCCGGAATGCGCGCGTGGGGATGGGAACGGGGAACGGCTGATCGGATCGGCCCATTGGACCAGTTTTTGGTTCCCGATGGCGACAGGCGCAAAATACGCGCTGTTGCAGCACGACGTCGATGTCACTGCAATCAGCGAACACTAGGCAACACAGCCAACGCCTGGCAACCCTACAGATAACCCCGAACCCATGACCCAGTTCTTCAGCGAAGCCGCCTCCGCCGACGCCGTCAATGCGCGTATCGGCGAAAACGCCGACGAGCGTCTGCGCGAGGTGATGAGCGCGCTCGTGCGCCATCTGCACGCATTCGCGAAAGAAGTGCAACTCACCCAGCCGGAATGGGAAACCGCCATCGACTTTCTCACCACGGCGGGCCAGCTCTGCAGCGCCGAGCGCCAGGAGTTCGTCCTGCTCTCGGACACGCTAGGGTTTTCCATGCTCGTGGACGCCATCAACAACCGCCAGCCCGGCGCCGCCACCGAAAACACCGTGTTCGGCCCGTTCCACGTGGCCGGCGCGCCCGAGCGCGAGATGGGCGCGTGCATCACTGCGGACGGCAAGGGCGAGCGCTGCCTGTTCGAGGGCCGCGTGCTCGATCTTGATGGCCGGCCGGTGGAGGGCGCGCGCATCGACGTGTGGTCCGACAACGCCGACGGCTACTACGACGTGCAGCAGCCCGGCGTGCAGCCCAGGTGGAACAACCGCGGCATCTTCACGACCGGCGCGGACGGCGCCTATCGCTTCGTCGGCATCAAGCCGGTCTCGTACCCGATCCCGCACGACGGCCCGGTGGGCAAGATGCTCGCAAACCTCGGCCGCCACCCGTACCGGCCCGCACACATGCATTTCCTTATCACCGCGCCGGGCTTTCAGAAGGTGGTCACGCATACCTTCGTGGGAGACGATCCCTACCTGCAGTCGGACGCCGTGTTCGGCGTGAAAGCATCGCTCGTCGCGCCGTACGAGCGGGTGGCAGACAGCGCCACGCCCTGGCGCTCCACGTTCGACTTCGTGCTCATGCCGCTCGCGGCGCCCGCCTGATCCGGCAATGCGGCGAACTGGACGCGATATCGCGCCTTGCTCGCCGCATCGTCCGCCGCTCCCGGGTCATAGACTGGTCTCGCAGTCGAACGAACAACCGGGAACACCTTTGGGGGCGGCGATGCGGGTTACGAACTGGATTCTGGTGCTGGAATGCGCGTATATGGAATTTTCCAGCTGGCGCGGCAAGAACGTGTATCGCCGTACCGTGGCGTACGACAGCGTGGTGTGGTGCTAACCCCTTCCGCAACCCTCTAGCCATCGACGCAACGGCGTTCCTCTACTACAGTCGAAGACTTTACCGTCATCACTGCCGGAATCGAGGATTCGAACATGTTGTTCCCCGCCGTTGCCACCGCCGCCCTGCTGATCGTCGTGTATGTCCACGCGAACATTCCGCGCTTCACCGAGCGCGGCCCGAAGCGCCTCATCGCCCACGCCACGCTGTTGCTGGCCGGCCTGTGCTTCGGCGTGGTCGGCGCGATGATGTCCGGCACGATCGCGCCGCCGTGGGCGGTGATTGCGTGTGGCATGGGCGTCGTGCATTTGCCGGCGCTCTGCGTGCTCGTGCTCAAGCGCCTGAGGCATTCGGGGCGCAGCTAAAATGCCGTGCCCAGGCGCCTCACTGGCACTGCAACACGACGACGCCACCCATGCCCTGCCCGTCGGCAACGCGGCCGAGTAACCAACGGCAACCAGCGGCTTCGTCGCGTCGTGCCCCACGACAACCGACTGAACGGACAACCGCCCGGTCGTCGAAATGCCATCAACGGCGACTGAGAGTTCGTCAGCGCATACTGCGTAGGTCCGTGGCGCACTGAGGCGCTTGCAATTTTCCCCGATTGACTGGGGAAAACCACCATTGCGCAAGAGGTCCAGCGGGCTCCCGCGCTGACCTTCAGTTCCTTCGCCCAGCGCCGTAACATGTTCAGTGCTTTGCCGTCTCACGCTCGAAGCACGACCGTTTTTCTGCTACATAGCCCCTTGCGTTCTGGAGCCCTCTTCGTGTTTGCACGACTCTCTATCTCTGTTCGTCTGCGCATCGCGGTCGGCCTGCTGGCCTTGCTGATCTTGGCAGCCGGCGTTTCCGGCCTTGCAGGCATGTCGCGCACCAATACGGCGCTCGGCTATGCCTATTCGAACCAGCTGGTCGCCGCCATCAACATCGGCAAGTCGAACCTGAACCTGACCATCGCGCGCACGACGCTCGACCGGATCCTCCTGCACCCGGACGCGCCCGATGTTCAGCCGTTGCTCGACAAGGCACAGAACTATCTCGACACCTCGAACAAGGCCTGGGAGGTCTACCGCTCGCTGCCGCACGCTCCCGAAGAGCAGGCGCTCGCCGACGGCGTTCAGGCCGCCCTCACCGGCATGCTGGAGCAAGGCATCCAGCCGCTCATGGCCGCGATCAAGCAAGGCGACCGCCAGGCCCAAGACGATATCGCGATGAAGCGCATTCCGCCGCTCTCGGTCGCGCTCACCAAGGCCTCGACCGCGCTCGAGGCATGGCAGAAGGCGCATGGCGAGCAGGCGTTCGACCGCGCGCAGGACCGCTATTCGTGGCTGCGGGCCGGCAGCATCGCGCTGATCGTGCTCGGCCTCGCGGTGGCGGGCGTCTGCGCCGCGGGACTGCACCGCGCGATCGCTGCGCCTCTCGAAAACGTACAGGGCGCGCTCCAGCGCATCGCGGACGGCGACTTGACCGCCAACCTCGAAACGCGTTCCAGCGACGAAATGGGCCGCCTCGTAGCGAGCCTCAAGGCCATGCAGGACGCGCTCGCCCAAACGGTGCGCAAGGTCAGCCACAGCTCCGAGTCCATTTCCACGGCGACGCGGCAGATCGCCGCCGGCAACGACGACCTGTCGCAGCGCACCGAAGAACAGGCGGCCTCGCTGCAGGAAACGGCCGCGAGCATGGAGCAGCTCACCGCCACGGTCAAGCAGAACGCCGAGAACGCGCGCACCGCGCAGACGCTCGCCAACAGCGCGCAGGAAGTCGCCGATCGTGGCTCGCAGGTCGTGAGCAACGCGGTGCAGACGATGGAGCGCATCGACGGCAGCTCGCAGAAGATCGCCGACATCACCGGCATCATCGAAGGCATTGCTTTCCAGACCAATATCCTCGCGCTCAATGCGGCGGTGGAAGCCGCGCGCGCGGGCGAACAGGGCCGCGGATTCGCCGTGGTCGCGAGCGAGGTGCGCTCGCTTGCGCAGCGTTCGGCGGCGGCCGCCAAAGAGATCAAGACGCTGATCGCCGAATCGGTCGAGCACGTTTCGACGGGCTCGGACTATGTGCGCTCGGCCGGCGAGACGATGAACGAGATCGGCGAGTCCATTGGCCGCGTGACGACGATCATGCACGAGATCGCGAACGCCTCCGAAGAGCAGCGCGACGGCATCGAGCAGGTGAATCTCGCGGTCTCGCAGATGGACCAGGTCTCGCAGCAGAACGCCGCGCTAGTGGAAGAAGCGGCCGCGGCCGCCATGGCGCTCAGCGAGCAGGCCGACTCGCTACGCGATGCCGTTGGGGCGTTCAGGCTCGCGCGCTGAGCGCAGGACCAGGCGTTAGAGCCGCTCGATCGAGGCGCGGCCGGCGAACCGGCCGCCTCGATTCGACGCGCTGTTCAGCAAGATCATGCCGTGGATCCTGGCAAGCGCCTGCTGCCATGCGGCGGTGTCGCGCGTGGCGTCGCCTTTCTCGATCAGCGGCTCGAGCATCGAGAGCAGGTCAGTCGAGCGTGAGGTGCCTTTCGGCGAGTTGACGTCGGAAACGAGCCCACCTCGGCGAGATCTCGCCCTCGCGCGCCGTGCCTTCGAATTGCGTGCTTTGCGCAACCCCGTGTGTCAGCTTGCCCAGGCCAACTCCGGCATCCGGCGGGAGGCGTCGAAGCCCCTGGCTTTCATGGCAGCCGCTGCGCAGCCGCGCCTTTCCAGCCGCTCGGCCAGCAGCCAGCAAAACACGTCCAGTTCGGCCCTGCCGTGCGTCGCGATGAATTCGTGCATCACTTCTTGCACGGCGCTTTCCTGTGTCGCCGTCGAAAGCATGCTGGAAATATGCGACGCGCCGCGCGCGAGTTCGAGCGAATACGCCGCTTCGTAGTAGTACAGGCCGCCTTGACGCGGCCTTTTGTGGGCCCTTTTCATGTTTCCCCCGTTTGCCTGGATCTCGCAGGCGTCTGCATCTTTGCAGTCGGCGCATGACGCGGCAATGAATCGGCAGTGCCTCGGGGCAAATCTGTCCCTATGTCTCAAATACTTGTTGTTTTGTCTCACACGCGGCTTGCATGATCGGGGCGTTTCATGCTCAACGCATCAAGGCCATCCAGTAGCGCCAGTCGTCCGCGCTCGCCTCTTTCGCCACTTCGGTATCGCCATTGAGCGCCAGCATCCGTACCGCCCGCGGTGAGAGGCCAATCGAGCGGCGAAATGCGCGTGTGAAATTCGCCGCGTCGGTGAAGCCGTGTGCGGCGGCGATGTCGGCAATCGTCATGATGCGTCGCGCCGGGTCGGCGAGCATCTGGCGGCAGCGCCGCAAGCGACGCTCGCGCACATAAGTCGCGAAGCCGCCCTCCTGCTCGAAAAGGCGGTACAGCGTGGCGCGCGAGATGCCGAAGGCATGCGCAACGGATTGCGCGTTCAGTTGCGGATCGGTCAGGCGCTTCTCCACATAGCGGCAGATCGACACGAATGCGCACTGCTGAACGGCCGGCACGTGTTCCGGGCTCACGCTCGCGTTGAGCGCGCTGGCCGCGAGCTGAAGCGTTGCCGGCATGACGGCCTGGGCGTGGGTGCGCGTCATCTGTGGGGCGTGCCGGTAAAGCGCGCCCAGATGCTCGCGCAGCAGCGCAACCGCAGGATCGGCGCCGCGTATTACTCGCATGCTCTGCTGGTCGGGCGCCGTCAGGAGAGGGGCAAGCAAGCGCCGCGGCACCGCCAGATTGATGAATTCGCTCTGCGTGGTTTCGGTCGCGAGCGCTTGGGCCGCGTCCACGATGAACATGTCGCCCGGTTGCGTACACGCTTCCGGGCCCCCGTCGCGCGCCCGGCAATGGCCGCCTAGATAGAACTGCAGAACATATTGATCTTGGCCGTCGCGCCCGATCTTGGCGTTCGAGCGGTCGTAGCGCTGCGCGCCCGTGCGTATCGAGCCCAGCACCACGTCGCCGAACAGATAGCCGGTCACGCTGGTGCCGAATCCCGCATCGCGCGATTCGGCAGTCTGCGTGTCGAAGATGACGCTCACCGCCTCGCGCCACGCGGAAAACTGCTGATCGCGAGGCAGGACGCTGGTATCGAACGCGGAATACGGCAGGGAATTGGGCGTTGGGCTCATGAGCCACCTTGGTATGCGAAACGACTAGGGGATGGTATATCCTCCACTCGACTACTGCGCTATCGGTTGCGCGCGCAAATTCTTTAGGGTCGTGCTCGCCGCATGGACTTCAGGATTTCGAAATACCGATATTGTTTCTCAATGTATATGCTGCGCGGGCGAATACATTGTCATGCAATAAGCCACTCTCCCGACACAAACCAGATACCTCGCCCAGTTTTAATGCACTCAACGACGGCAATCTGATGATTTTCGAAATGCTATGGAAGCGCGGATGACGCGTTCCACGTCGTCGTGCCATCGATACCCGGCTTCGGTTTCCCGGAGCAGCCGCAGACGACAGTTGGGGCTCGGATCACATCGCGTCCAGATGGAGACAAAGGACATGACGCGTCCGAGAGAGTAGCAGCAGCTATCGGATCAGTTTAGTGGTCCACTTTGAATCGGTCCGGCCTTGGCCGCACCCATTCCCAGTATCAGGAGCTTTGATTCCATGTTCGATCTCGGATTGACCAAAATGGCGCTGATCGGGGTCGTCGCACTCATAGTGCTAGGGCCAAAGCGCTTGCCAGGCGTGGCGCGGACGGCGGGCGTGCTGTTCGGCCGTGCGCATCGGTATGTCGACGACGTCAAGGCGGAATTCGCCCGCGAGATTGAACTCGACGGTTTGAAGAAGATGCGCGCGGGGTTTGAAACAGCGGCATCGGATGTCGAGAACAAGGTTCAAGAGGTACTGCGCTCGCGGGAAAGCGAACTCGACGACGCACGGGATTCGGGCCCATCAGTGCCGGACAGTGGGGCAGGCGTCGAAGGTCGAGGTCTAAGGCGCGTCGACCGTGATACCTCTGGTGTCGTCATGGGCATCGGCAAGGCGTCGCAAAGGAAGCGCAGGAACTGGCGCGTCCAGAAGGGCGCTATCCCGACTTGGTACAAGCACGCGACAGTGCGTAAAACGCGCTTGCAATCGCGGGCGTCGCAGACTGTGGGGTGTATTCCCGAGGCGACGCGCCGTGCGTGGCTTTTCTGATGGCTTTCCCGTTGTCATTTGGCACTGACCCATTTTTCTCCCATCGATGATTCCCGCGGAGGCCTGGCATGAGCGACCTGCAACACACTGGAGACGAGCCAATCGAAGAGACGCTCATTTCACACCTTGTCGAACTGCGCGAGCGGATTATCCGCGCCGGCGGTTCAGTGGTCCTGGTGTTCCTGGGACTGGTTTACTGGGCGCCCTATATCTTCCGACTGCTTGCGCACCCGCTTATCCAGAACCTGCCGAAGGACGGCAAGCTGATTGTCACCGACGTCGCCGGCTCGTTCTTCGTCCCGGTGAAAGTCACCATGATGGTTGCGCTCGTCATCGCACTGCCTGTCGTGCTGTACCAAATCTGGGCGTTTATCGCTCCGGGGCTTTATCGGCACGAGAGGAAGCTCGTCGTGCCGCTGGTCAGCAGCAGCTACACGCTGTTTCTATGCGGCATGGCATTCGCCTATTTCGTCGTGTTTCCCAACATTTTCCATGTGATGGCGCATTACAACGCTCCACTCGGCGTGGAAATGACCACGGATATCGACAAGTATGTGAGTTTCGTCCTCACCATGTTTCTTGCCTTTGGCGTGACGTTTGAGGTGCCGATCATCGTGGTGATCCTCGCACGCACGGGGATCGTGACGGTGAAGAAGTTGCGTCAGATCCGGCCGTATGTGATTGTCGGTGCGTTTGCGGTTTCCGCCGTGGTGACGCCACCGGACGTGTTCTCTCAGTTGATTCTCGCCTTCCCGCTGGTCATTCTTTACGAAATTGGAATCGTTGCAGCCTGGATATTTACACGCAAGGACGGGATCAGGGAGCAGGAAGCAGAAGGACAGTGATGGGCGTGTGGCGGCCCAGGAAAGCGCCTTCTCACTCACTCACTTTCGCGCGCCGCACCGAGAGAAGCGCCCTTTACAACATGCTGTTGTGGAAGGCCTTGCGGTAATTCTTTGCTCTGTTAATGACTGTCTAGTCGCCAGGTTGATGAAAGGAGATTTGAAATGTCTAAAGTTTGGCTTATCACTGGAAGTGGAAGCGGTCTGGGTCGATTCATTGCCGAGGCAGCGCTGGCAGCGGGCAATCAGGTCGTCGCAACCGCCCGTAACGTTCGCCAGCTCGACGAACTGGTGGGCCTCTATGGCGAGAGTGTCAGGACGGTCAAACTCGACGTCACGGACGAGCCTCAAGGCCAGGCGGCGGTCGACGCAGCGATCGATGCTTTTGGCCGGCTTGACGTGCTCGTCAATAATGCCGGTTATGGGGATACCCGTCCGTTTGAGCAGGTTCCCTCAGACGAGTTTCGCCGACTGGTCGAGACGTGTTTTTTCGGAGCCGTGAATCTCGCGCGCGCGGCGCTACCTGTCATGCGGCAGCAGCGCAGCGGACACATCATCCAGATTTCTTCGTTGGGTGGTCGCACGGCGTTCCCGGGCAACGCGGCCTATTTCGCGTCGAAATGGGCCGTCGGCGGCTTCACCGAAGGCCTGGCGCTGGAGACTGCACCTTTCGGTGTCAAGGTTACCGCTCTTGAGCCGGGCGGCATGCGCACCAATTGGGGAGCACGTGCTCACGCAAACCGACCGGTCTTGCTGCCAGATTACGAACCATCAGTCGGCGCCAGCGTGAAACAGATGGAAGGCTATTGGGGTAATGAGTCCGGGGATCCCGTCAAGGTTGCACAGGTGGTCCTCCAGATTGCTGACGCCGAAACCCTTCCGCCGCACATTCTGCTCGGAAGCGACGCTTTCCATTTTGCTCGTCAGGCCGAGCAGGCAAGAGCGGCCGAGGCAGACCGTTGGCACGCGGTCAGCGTATCAACCGACGTCGATGCCGTCGGCCCCGTTCCGCCGTTTCCGACGATTTGAATTGGGTGTAATTCACGACTCACTTGTTCTGACCGGGCCACTTTGAAGAACGGCGACTGCCTGCAGTGGGCCGTTACGGCCGACTGCATCAGGCGGTGGCTGCCAGTTTCGCCGTTCATCACTTATCCTACGTACTCGGGTGACGGGCATTCATCCAGCGCTGAGTTCGGACGATGCGACTGAGCGCCCGGCCCGAACGCGACGACGCTGAGCAGTGCCACAGCCCATACACAGGTCGCGGCGTACAGCTCTTCCGTTGAAGACTCTTTGCGCGATCGATGCACTGGTTACCGAAATTCCGCCGATGAACCTCGTTTGAGGCTGGAGTGGCGTGCCCCGCAAAAAACGTGCTATTCGTCGCCGAACTGCTGAACTAGTGCGTGCAGAAACTCGTGCCTCACGCCTGGCGTGACTGCGCGCTCACGCACTCCGGCGAACACTCAGGCACGCACCACCGTCACGCCGGCCGCTTCGATCGGCTCGGTCAGCTTCGCATCGGTCGAACGCTCGACGACGATGGTCTGCGCCATGCCGATCGGACCGATGCAGTACGGCGATGCGGCGTTGAGCTTCGCGGCGGAAGCGAGGACGACCGTTTCCGCCGCGCGCGCGGCCAGCGCGCGCTTTACATAGGATTCCTCGAAATCTCCTGTGCTGAGCCCCGCCTGCACGTGCACGCCCGTCACGCCCATGAAGTACAGGTCTGCGTGAATGTGCGCGATCGCCTCCACGGCCGCCGCGCCCACGGTGACCACCGAATGCTTGTAGAGCTTCCCGCCGATCAGCACGACCTCGATAGCGGGATGCTCCGCGAGCGCCACCGCGACGCCGGGGCTATGCGTGACGATGGTCGCCTGCAGATCGCGCGGCAGGCACTCGACCAGCAGCGCCGAGGTCGTCCCGCCATCGACGATCGCCACCTGCCCCGGCGCGATCATGTCCGCGGCCTTTTGCGCGATGCGCCGCTTGGCCGCCACCTCCATGCCGCGCCGCTCGGCAATGGGCGCCACCGCCGGCGAAGCCGGCAGCGCGCCGCCATGCACGCGCTGCAAGAGGCCTTCGGCGGCCAACTCGCGCAAGTCGCGCCGCACCGTGTCCTCGGAAACGCCGAATTGCGCGCTCAGTTCGCCGGCGAGTACCTGGCCGTCGCGCTTGAGCGCCGCGAGTATCGCTTTCTTTCGTTGATCTGTGAGCATGGGAATGGTCGGCAACGGGTGACACCGGTTTGCACGAATTTTCTTGATTTTGCACGAAACTGCACGATACCATGAATGGCGAATGCCGACCAAGGGGAACGAAATGACTGCAACGAAAGACCGCGTGCGAATGATCGAAACCACCGTGCTGTCCGACGACTGGTATGTGCTGCGCAAGGTGACCTTCGACTTTCTGCGCAGCAACGGCACGTGGCAGCGCCAGAGCCGCGAAACCTACGATCGCGGCAACGGCGCGACCATCCTGCTGCACGACCCGAAGAGCGGCAACGTCGTGCTCACGCGGCAATTTCGCATGCCGACGTTCGTCAACGGGCATGACGGCATGATGATCGAGGCTCCGGGCGGACTGCTCGACGACGCCGCCCCCGACGAGCGCATTCGCGCCGAAGTCGAGGAAGAAACGGGCTACCGCGTGCGCAACCTGCGCAAGATGTTCGAGGCGTACATGAGCCCGGGCTCCGTGACCGAGAAGCTTTATTTCTACCTTGGCGAATACGACCCCGCCGAGCGGCCCGGCGCGGGAGGCGGAGTCGAGGAGGAAGGCGAGGATCTGGAAGTGGTCGAAGTGCCGCTTGGCGAGGCGCTGAGGATGATCGAGCGCGGCGAGATCGTCGACGGCAAGACGATCATGCTGTTACAGCACGCGGCGTTGCGCGGTCTCGCGCGCTAACATACGCGTTTCGCTCGCTTTCTACCGACCACCCATGTACATCGTCTCGCTGTTCTATACCGCTTCGCTCGAACGCATCGACGACGCCCTGCCCGCGCATCGCGCGTACCTGGACGCGCAGTTCGAAGCCGGCAATTTCATCGCTGCCGGCCCCAAGATGCCGCGCGACGGCGGCGTGATCATCGCCTCGCATATGCCGCGCGAGCGGCTCGATGCGCTGCTCGCCGCCGATCCTTTCGCTCAGCAGGGCGTCGCCAACTACGAAGTGACGGAATTCAAGGCCACGCGCCTCGCGCCCGGCCTCAATCTGCCGCGGCCCGAAACGCCTTGAGTGTTGGCGCTGCGGGCTAGCGCCGGTTCAGTTCGGCGAGCCCGCAACCGGCACCACCATGCCCGACCACACGATCTCCAGCTCCACCGCAATGGATCGCGCGAGCCCGTCGAGCCCCGGAAACAGCGATGCATTCGTGATGTTCATGCGGTAGAGCCACTTCATCGCGTCCATGCGGATGCGCTCGGGCAGCACGATCTTGTGCAGCAGCTCCTCGTGGCTCTCGTAGCCTTCCAGAATGGCCTGCAAGGGCTTGTCGATCACGCCCGGCACGACGAACGTGCCCGACTGCGCGACGAGCCGGTCGTCCATCTCGGTGGGCTCACCCGACCAGAGAATTTCGTTCGTGTTGCTAAAGAAGTAGCGCTCGAAGTTGTCGTGCGCGCGCGGGTCGATCACGTCGCGCGTGAGCGTGGGATTGGCCTTGGGCAGTGCGCGGCTGTTCCAGAGCGCCGGCGTGTTCAGCGCGTAGACGGCCGCGTCGCCGGTTGCGCGTTCGAGCGCGAAAAAGGCCGCGACGAACGGGCTCTTGGTGAAATCGAGCAGCCGCGTGGGCGCGCCGTGGTGCTGCATGAGCGCGAGACAGCGCAGATCGTCCTTGAGCAGGTCCGGATGCGCGAGAAAGTTGTGCGCCTTGCGGCGAAACACGCGAATGGCGCGCTCCTCGCGCTGGCGCCATTGCAGCCGGTCGCCCACGTAGTCGCGCATGTAGCGCGTGAGCGAGCTTTCCAGGTGCCACTGCGCGTTCTGCTGGCCGCGAAACGCCCAGCCGTCGAGCTGCGTCGTCAGCGACATGAACTGCTGCCAGTCTGTGAGTACCGTGGTTTGCATCGTGGTTCCGGTAGCGTTTGTTGTTGCGTTGCGCTGGGCCGCCTGAAGCGCGCGCCCGCTGGAGACGCTAGCACATCGACAATGACAACGTCACGAAGGCCTCTCCATGCACGGTGTGCAAACTCAGGCGAACGTACGCAGCATCGCGATCTGCTCGCGCCAGCGCGAGAGCGCCTGCGCGGGCTCGTAGAGCCGGAACGTCACGCCGCTCAGCACCTCGGCATACTTCGCGCGATGCCCGCTGACGGATTCGATTTCCACGCGAAATACGCTCAGTTCGAGTGCCGTTTGCCGCTGCGCCACGGCATGTGAGCGTGCGCGAATTTCCAGCAGCGCGCCGTCATGCACGAGCGAGAGCGTGAGGCGGCCGTCGCGCATGAGGTTCGCGGTGGTGCTGGATTGCGGCCAGAGCGCGATGAGCAACGTGGTGGCGTTGACGGCCAGGATCTCGCCGGCGCTCAGTTGCGCGCCGTGGGGCCAGCCGTCCTCGCTGACGGTCGAAAGGCGAACCGCATCGGCAAGCCGCGCTTCGAGGTGCTCGCCGTCGAATTCGCGCACGAGCGCTGCGGGCAATTGCGTGGGCGACGCGGGTTGCATGGCCTGCGGGGCGGGTTCGTTTTGCTGCATGGGGGCATTCCTTGCGGGTGTTGCGTGCGTCGGGTCATTCCAAATTGGACCGTAGCGCCGCGCCGAAGTCAAATCGCCCCGCCTTTCAGCAACCGTTCAACCCTTGGTCGCGCCGAACGTGAGCCCCGCCACGAAGTGCTTCTGCATCGCGAAGAACATCATCACCGAAGGCAGCGCAGCAAGGACCGAGCCTGCGGAAACGAGGTTCCATGCCGTCGTCCACTGTCCCTTGAGGGCCGCAACGCCTACCGTGATCGGCGCAGCGTCGTCGCCCTGGGTCAGGCACAACGCCCAGAAGTAGTCGTTCCAGACGAAAGTGAACACGAGAATGGCGAGCGCAGCGAGCGCCGGGCGAATGAGCGGCAGCACGATGCGCACGAACACGGTCCATTCGTTCGCACCCTCGATGCGCGCGGCCTCGACGAGTTCGAACGGCAACTGCTTGATGAAATTTCGCAGGAACAGTGCGCAAAAACCGGTCTGAAACGAAAGATGGAACAGGATCAGGCCGCCAACGGTGTTGTAGAGCCCCAGTCTGAGCGTGAGGTCGCGCACCGGAATCATCAGCACCTGGATCGGCACGAAGTTGCCCGCAACGAAGGTCGCGAACAGCGCCGCATTGCCCGGAAAACGATAGATGGCCAGCGCATAGCCCGCCAGCGCTGCGAGCGCAATCGCCCCGGCCACGGCGGGCAGCGTGATCTGCACGCTGTTCCAGAAGTAATGGAGCATCGGCGAGGTCGTGAGCGCGTCGCGATAGTTCTCGATCATCGCGAAGTGCCTCGGCCAGCCCCAGTAGTTGCCTTCGCTCAGTTCCTCGGTGGAGCGCACCGACGTGACCAGCACGGCAATCAGCGGCAGCAGCCAGATGACGAGCGCCACGGGCAGCGAGAGCTTGTAAAGGCGGCGCGGCGCGGGCTTCCATTTGTCGACCGAAATCGGAAACATGGGGGGCTCCTCGTAGCGGATTCAGTGCTCGCTGCGCAGCAGGCGGCGCAGGTGATAGACGATATAGAGCAGCATGATCGCGAACAGCACGACGGCAATCGCGGCCGAATAACCGAGCCGGTAGTATTTGATCGCCTGGTCGTACATGTAGTACGCGAGCACGGTCGAGCTTTCGAACGGTCCGCCGCCCGTCATCACGGAGATGAGGTCGAAGCTGCGCAGCGCGCCGATGACCGTGACCACCACGGCCATGAACGTGACGGGCCGAAGTTGCGGCAGGATCACGTGCCAGAGCATGGTCCATCCCTTCGCGCCTTCCATGCGCGCGGCCTCGATCTGCTCGCTGTTGAGCGTGGTGAGGCCCGTGAGATAGAGGATCATGCAGTACGCCGTTTGCGGCCAGAGCGCCGCGAAGATGATGCCCGGCGTGGCATAGTTCGGGTCGCCGAGGACGGGAATGCCGCGGCCCAGCATGAGCGCGAGCAGGCCGAACGTGGGGTCGTAGAACCACGAGTAGATGAGGCCCACCACCACGCCCGACAGCACGAACGGTGCGAAGAACAGCGACTTGACGATGCGGATGCCGCCCACGGCCTGGTTGAGGTACAGCGCGATCGCGAGGCCCATGGGCGGCGCGAGCAGGAACAGCACCAGCCAGATCACGTTGTTCTTGAGCGCCGTGTAGAACGTGGGCGAGTGGAACAGTTCGATGTAGTTCGCGAGGCCCACGAAGCTCGCTTCGGTCATGCCGTCCCAGTTGTAGAGCGAGAGACGCAGCGTGGAGAGAATCGGCCAGATCACGTAGACCGCGAACATGATGACCGCGGGCGCGAGAAAGAAGCAGGCGGCACGTCGCTGGCGACGCGCGGTTGGCGACGCGCGGCGGCGCGGCTGAATGCCTCGCCCGCTTGCGTGCGGCATGCCGCCGTTCTCGCCGCCTGCCGGCGCGGCGCCGTCCACGCGATGCGCAACGGTGTGACTCAGTGCCTGTCTCACGGCAAAAACCTCCACTTGATTACCCGGCGGGCAGCGCCGACGCACCGCCCGCCTTCGCTTCGAACACCTTACTTCTTGTAGATCCGCTGACGCGTCTGCTCCAGCTGCGCGAGAATCGAGTCGAGCTTGGTCGGATCTGACACGAACTGCTGCATGCCCTTCATGCCTTCGTCGGCCATTTCCTTCGTCATGTCGCGGTCATAGAACTGCGCAATGCCGCCCTTCGTGTTCGAGAGGATCTGGAAGCCGATCTTCGAAATCGGGTCGTCGGGTTCCGGCGACTTGCTGTTGGCCGAAAGCGAACCCAGTCCCTTGGCAAGCTGCGCGCCAACATCCGGGGTCTCCGCAAACGCGAGGAACGCATGCGCATCGGCCTTGTTCTTCGCCTTGCCCGGAATGTGCAGCGATTCGACCGGACCGTCTTCGGCGGTCGGCACGTTCGGGTCGATGATCGGGAACTGGAAGTAGCCCATCTGCTGCTTGACCGTCGGGCTGAAACCGCCCGTGATGAAGGTACCCATCAGCATCATCGCGGCCTTGCCCTGGAACAGGAACGGCTGCGCCGCATCGAGATCGTATGAGAGCGAATTGGGAATGAAGTCGCCGTCGTCGAGCAGTTGCTTCCATGTGACGTAGACTTTTTTCACGCGCGGGTCGGTGTACGGCACTTCGCCCGCCATCAGCTTCTGGTGGAACGCGTTGCCGTTCAGGCGCAGGTCCAGATAGTCGAACCAGCCGGCCAGCGTCCACGCGTCGCGCCCGGCCACGGCGATCGGCGCGATGCCCGCGGCCTTGAGCTTCTTGCAGGCATCGAGGAATTCATTCCACGTTTTCGGCTCGCTCTTGATGCCTACCTTGTCGAACAGGTCCTTGCGATAGAACATGCCCCACGAGTAATACACCGTGGGCGCGGCGTACTGCTTGCCCTGGTACGACGAAGCTTCCTTCGTCGAGGCGTACATGCTGTCCCAGTTGTTCTTTTTCCAGTCATCCGAAAGATCCGCGAAAAGGCCGCGCTTCGCGTAGTAGGCCATGCGCTCGCCGTCGTGCCAGTTCACGATGTCGGGCGGCGCGGTCGTGAGCCAGTTCGGCAACTGGACCTTGTAGGCTTCCTCGTCGACGAACGACACCTTTACGTCGGTGCCGGGGTGCGTCTTCTTGAACTGGTCGATCACCTGTTCCCACACGGCGCGCTGGCTTGCGCCCTTGTAGGCAATGTTCATTTCGAGCGTGCCGGCCTGCGCCGCGCTCGCGAACGCGCCTGCAAGCGCGCCCGCCGCCAGCGTCGCAGCAACGAGCAGGGTGCGTGGTCTGAAGGTCTTGCCGATCATGCGTGTCTCCTTGGTTATACGTCGTTGTCGGTGCTGCATCGTCAGGAACTACGTCTATTGCGAACGGTAGGCGCTCACGCCCTGCGGCTCTATCGTACGCGAGCCGATCACATATGCATCGTCGGGAATATCCGCAGAAAGCGTGTGCGTGCTGGGCCCGTAGTTGAACACCCAGGTGAAGCCGCCGCGCCGGCTCACACGGATCGCGTCGCCGAGCGGCTGCGGCGTGAGGCCCGCTTCGCGCGCCACGCGCGCAAAGAGCACCTGCGTGCTCGCCTCGTCGAACAGGCTCGCGAGGTAGTGGACCGCGCCGCTCTTCACATACGCGGGATGGCCGTCGCTGAACGTCGCGCGCACTTCCGGCACGGCCCATTCGTTTTCGCCGGTATCGGCGCCGAGTTCGATCAGATCGCGCCAGTGGCGCGCGTGGCCTTCGTGCGTGCCGTCCAGCTCGAAACGCACCGGCTCGCTGATATTGGGCCGCAGCGACTCCACGCGCCACACGCGCAGCGGCAGCAGCGCCGCGAGCGGCCCCGGCGGCAGGTTGGCGGGAATCTGCAGATCGGTGGTTTTCGAGCCCGTGCGCGGCCCGATCACCACTTGCGCGCCCGAACTGGCAAGGCGCTGCGCGAAGTCGTCGGGCACGATGGGCAGCGGCGGCACGACCACGAGCCGGTAACCGTCGAGCGGCGCGTGCACCGAAACGATATCCACGTCGAAGCCGAGCGCGCGCAGCGCCGAGTAGTACTCCACAGCGAAGCGCGGATAGTGGAAATCCGCGCCCTGCGGATGAATGTCGAAAAGCCACTTCGCTTCGTAGTCGAACACGAGCGCAACAGGTGTCTTCACGTCGAACTCGCGGCCGCCCTTCGCCGCCGCGAGCACGGCCTCGATTTCCTCGGCCACGCGCGCCGCCTCCGCACTGCCGAGGTCGGGGCGGTTGTCGGGCGTATTCAGGCCCGCGTGCATCTGCTCCTGCGCGAACGGCGCCTGGCGCCAGCGGAAATACGACACGCAGCCCGCGCCGTGCGCAAACGCTTCCCAGCTCCAGAGGCGCACCATGCCGGGCAGCGGCGCGGGGTTCCAGTGGGCCCAGTTCACAGGACCGGGCTGTTGTTCCATGACCCAGAACGGCAGCTTCGACATGCCGCGATACACGTCGTGATTGAACGAGGCGAAGTCCGGGTGGCCGGTGCGCAGATAGCGCGCCTTCACGTCGGGCGCGAACCATTGCTGGTCGAGTGCGCCGAGCGGATAGCTGTCCCACGTCGCGACGTCGAGATCGGAGGCGACCTTGTAGTGATCGAACTCCATGAATAGCTGCATGAAGTTGTGCGCGATGGGCCGGCCCGGCGAGTGCGCGCGCAGGATATCGACCTGCATGCGGTTGTAGCGCTGCACTTCGTCGGAGGCGAAGCGCTGGTAGTCGAGCCGATGCGACGGATGCGCCTCGGTCACGGTGCCAACTGGCGCCTCGATTTCGTCGAAGCTGCGGTACTCCATGCTCCAGAACACGGTGCCCCAGGCGGTATTCAGCGCGTCGATGCTGCCGTAGCGCGCCTTGAGCCATTCGCGAAAGCGCTGCACCGCCGCCGGCGAGTAGCTGACCACCGTTTGATGGCAGCCGTACTCGTTATCGGTCTGCCAGTACGCGACAGCGGGATGCTGGCCATAACGCGCGGCGACCGCCTCGCAGATGCGCCGCGAAGCCTCGTAATACGCCGGCGAAGAAAAATCGTAGTGCCGGCGCGAGCCGAACCCGCGCACGCGGCCATCGGCGCCCACGGGCAGGATGTCCGGATGCTGGTCTATCAGCCACTTGGGCGGCGTGGCCGTGGGCGTGCACATCACCACTTGCAGGCCGGCGTCGCCGAGCGTGTCGATCGCGCGATCGAGCCAGACCCAGTCGAACTTGCCCGGCGTCGGCTCGATGCGGCTCCACGCGAACTCGGCGATACGCACCTGCGCGATGCCCAGCGCCTTCATGCGCGCGGCGTCGTCTTTCCACATGGCCTCCGGCCAGTGCTCCGGGTAATAGCAGACTCCAAGACGCATCCCTGTGTCCTCGGTTGTTGTTCTCATGCGGGTTGACCGGCGGTGGCGAGCGGCGTAACGGCGAAGCCGTCTTCCGCGAACAGATGACAGGCGCTCGCGCTCGCATGGAACTGCGCGGTGTCGCCGCTAGTGAGCCGGGCGTCGCCGGGCGCCTTGGCGACGAGAACTGCCCCACCCGGCTGATCGAGATGCACATAGCTGTGCTCGCCAAGTTCCTCGACCAGCGTGATGGCGCGCGAAATCGTCAAGGCATCCTCAGCATCGCGCGAGGTGCGCGAGGCCACGCCATCCACCACCAGTTCGAGATGCTCGGGACGCACGCCGAACGTGACCGGCGCGCCCACGGCGAGCCGCGCGCCCTGCACCGGCAGCCGCACCGTTTCGCCGCTTTCGTCGAGCGCGACGCTCACGCCGTGCGCCTCGATGGCGGCCACGCGCGCCGGCAGAAAATTCATGCGCGGCGAGCCGATAAATCCCGCCACGAAGCGGCTCGCGGGCCGGTGATAGAGCTCGAGCGGCGCGCCCACCTGGGCGATGCTGCCGTATCGTTCGGTATCCTTACCGCTATGTAAAAGGACGATCTTGTCGGCAAGCGTCATCGCCTCGATCTGGTCGTGCGTCACGTACACCACGCTCGCCTGCTCGAACTGGCGATGCAGGCGAGCGATCTCGATACGCGTCTGGCCGCGCAACGTGGCATCGAGATTGGAAAGCGGTTCGTCGAACAGGAACACGCCGGGCTCGCGCACGATCGCACGGCCAATCGCCACGCGCTGCCGCTGGCCGCCCGAAAGCGCCTTGGGGTGACGCTCGAGCAACGCCTCGAGCTGAAGAATGCGTGCGGCTTCGCGCACCTTGCGATCGATCTCGGCCTTCGGCGTTTTCGCGAGTTTGAGGCCGAACGCCATGTTCTCGTACACGGTCATGTGCGGGAACAGCGCGTAGCTCTGGAACACCATGGCCACGCCGCGCTGCGCGGCGCTCACGTCGTTCACGAGCTTGCCGCCGATCGATATATCGCCGTCGCTCACGTCTTCCAGGCCCGCGATCATGCGTAGCAGCGTGGACTTGCCGCAGCCCGAAGGGCCGAGGAATACACAGAACTCGTTCCTGCCGATTTCCAGATCGACGTTGCGAATCACCGGCGCATTCTCGCCGTATGCCTTCTGAACGCCGCGCAACGAAATGCTCGCCATCGTGCCGTCTCCATGTTCTAATCAGCGCGACACGGAGATTAAGCGCTTAATCAGCGGCCCATAAAAAGTGATCGCTTGCGCGATCTGGCTGCCTTGTCTCCGATATTCGCTTTGATTGTGGGCCCAATGTTGCAATGCCCCTCTCGATCATGCAAATGTTGAATCGCCTTCCCATATTTTGAGATGGATGTTTGAGTCCCATGCCGACCCTGAACGAAGTCGCGCGCCGCGCCGGCGTCACGCCGGCCACCGTCTCGAACGTACTGCGAGAGCGCGGGCGCGTGGGCGAAGCCACGCGTCAACGCGTGCTCGAAGCGGTCGAGGCGCTCGGCTATCGCCCGCATTTGTCGGCGCGCGCACTCGCCGAAGGGCGGCCGCCCACCATCGCGCTGATGGTGTCGAGCATTGCGAACCCGTTCTATCCGGAGTTCGCGCTTGCCGTGGAAAATGCGCTGCGGCGCAGTGGGCGCTTCCTCATCATCTGCAATACGGATGGCGACCCGCAAACGGGCCGCGCCTACCTCGAACAGATTGCGGGCACGCTCTCGGCGGGCGTGCTCGTGATGAACGCCAATCTCGACTTTGCCGACCTGCGCGCCACCGTGCGGCGCGGCGCGCCGGTCGTGCTGTGCATGTGGGAGCGCCCGCTCGACCCGCCGGGCCTGCCGTGCGTGGCCGTGGACTTTCGGCGCGCGGGCGAGCTTGCCGCGCAGCATTTGCTCTCGCTCGGGCATCGGCGCATTGGCGCGATCGTCGGCAGCAAGGTTTACGGCATTCACGCGGCGCGCTATGACGGCTTCGTCGCGGCCATGCAGGCCGCCGGACTCGACGGCGCGGGCGCGCCTGTACGCTATGCGCCGGACACGACACAAGGCGGCTACGCGGCCACGAGCGAGTTGCTGGCGCGGCATCCCGACCTCACCGCGATCTTCGCGACCAACGACCTGCCCGCGCTCGGCGCGATGCAGGCCGCCGCCGATCTCGGGCTCGACGTGCCGCGCGAGCTTTCCGTGGCCGGCATCACCGATATTCAGCTGGCGCGCGAGTCGCGGCCCGCGCTCACGACCGTTGCGGTCGCAACGACCGAGGCGGCGGAGCTGGCCGTCGAGTTGCTGACGGAGCTGGTCGAAGCGCCCGATTCGGCCGCCGGCGCGGCCGCGCGCGTATGTGTGGTCCCGGCGCCGCGGCTGGTCGTGCGGGCTTCGACGGCGGCGCCGCGGGCGCAAGGCTAACGAAAGAATCGGCACCTATCCCCCACCCGACGCAAAGAAGCCAGCAGCAAACCTTCAGGTTCCGTTCGATCCATCCGTTAAACACGATGGCGCTGCACCTGTGCACCGCCGCAAGAATACAAATCGAAGACGGCTGGAGAAAAACGAACGTGAAGCGAACAACGTTGAATCAGAAAGCCTGGGGCATCGTCGGGCTGCTGTGGATCTCGCTCGTCGTGCTGGTGGTGGCCAACGCCTTCATGACGCGCTCGGGCATGGTGACGGACCGCAAGAGCCTGCTCGAGCAGGAGACGCAAACGGCATTGGGCGTGGTCTCGTACTACCAGAAGGAGGCGGACGCCGGCCACATGAGCGCCGACGACGCGAAGCGCCTCGCCATCGCCACGCTGCGCGGCATGCGCTACGGCGACGACCAGAGCGGCTACTTCGGCATTTACGACAGCAACGTAATGGCGCTGCTCGTGCCGCCCAAGCCGGAAATGGAAGGCAAGAGCCAGGCAAACACGACGGACCCGCGCGGCACGCGGGTGGCGTATGGCATCGTCAAAAGCTCATCCGCGGGCGGCGACGGCTACAGCAGCTACTGGTGGCCGAAGCCCGGCAAGATCGCGCCGGTCGAAAAGATCACCTATTCCGTATTCGTTCAGGGCTGGGACTGGCACCTCTTCACCGGCATCTATACCGACGACATCGACGACGCCTTCCGCAGCGCGCTGATCAGCAACCTTTTGCTCGTGACGGTGATCGGCGCAGCCGTGACGCTCGGCCTCATGTGGCTCATCGGCACGATCCGCCGCAGCCTGGGCGGCGAGCCGGACTACGCCTCGCAGATCTGCCAGCGCATCGCCGAAGGCGATCTCACAGCCCACGTGAATCTCGCGCCCGGCGACCAGCACAGCCTGCTCCATTCGATGCAGCAAATGCAGCGCCAGCTGGTCGAAACCGTGCAGCGCATCCAGACTTCAGCCGAATCGATCACGACGGGCGCCAAGGAAATCGCGGCGGGCAACCTGGACCTTTCCTCGCGTACGGAAGAGCAAGCCGCCTCTCTCGAGGAAACGGCCGCCAGCATCGAAGAGCTCACGACCACGGTCAAGCACAACACCGACAACGCGCGCCAGGGCAATACGCTCGCGGTGAACGCATCGGAAGTCGCCGCGCGCGGCGGCGAAGTCGTGCGCCGCGTGGTCGAAACGATGAACGAAATTTCGAGCAGCTCGCAGCGCGTGGAGCAGATCATCGGCGTGATCGACGGCATCGCCTTCCAGACCAACATCCTCGCGCTCAACGCGGCCGTGGAAGCGGCGCGCGCCGGCGACCAGGGCCGTGGCTTCGCCGTCGTGGCGGGCGAAGTGCGCAGCCTCGCACAACGCAGCGCGACGGCCGCCAAGGAGATCAAGGACCTGATCGGGCAGTCGGTGGCGCAAGTGTCGGAAGGCACGAAGCTCGTCGATGAAGCGGGTAAGACGATCGACGAGGTGGTGATTTCGGCGCGCCGCGTGGCCGACCTGATGGGCGAAATCGCGGCGGCTTCCGAGGAGCAGCACACCGGCATCGAGCAGGTGAACCGCGCCGTTGCGCAGATGGACGAAGTGACGCAGCAGAATGCGGCGCTCGTGGAGGAAGCATCGGCGGCGGCGCAGTCGATGGCGGCGCAGTCGAATGGCTTGCGCGACGTCGTGACGGTGTTCCGGATCGGGACGCAGGCCGAATCGACGGTTGCGCCTGCGGTGGCAGCGCCCGCTCAACGCGCGCGTGCCATGCGCCCGGCCGCACCGCTCAAGCGCCCTGCCCCCGCGCCCGCGAAAGCCACGGCAACCACGCCGGCGCGCAGGGCCGCGAACGCAGCACCCGCGGCAACGGCGAAGCCGGCTGCCGCCAGCCCCGTGGCCACCGCCGCTAATCAGGCGGCAGACTGGGAAACGTTCTAGGCGCTGGTTGGGATGTGATCACGCAAGGCGCGCGCCTTCACCGGGCGCACCTTGCTCCGCCCGCCACCGGGCAAACGTGATCAACCCAGGCGCAAGTCCCGGATCGCCGATACGAGTCCAGCTCGTATAGGTATCGTCGAGTCCCGGCACCGGCTGCGGCGTGGCGAACTCCACGCGCGACATGCCGGGCCGATACGCCTCGTTCGGCCAGTAGACCGGCATGACGCGGCGCGCCGCCATTTCCTCGCGCAATGCTTCGGGGCCGCCTTCGTCGGTCACGACATCGCATTGCGCCGCCCAGTCGTGGCTGTCCCACGCGAGAAACACGCCGGCGTTGCCTTCGGCGTCGAACGTGAGCACGGCGTTCTGCTCCGGGCGCCAGTAATACTCGACGATGCGCTCGCGCTGCGCGACCTCGTGCAGCACGTCGGCGATGCGCCGGTTCGCGTAGATCGCGCCCACGCCATGCACGCCGATATGGCCGCGCCGCGCGCAGAACTTGCGCTTGGCGTCGTCGATCGCGCCGCGCAGCTTGCGGGTCATGGCGGGATCGGACTTCTTCACGTAGAAGTCGATCAGCCCCGCGTTGAATGCCTCCACCGCGTGCGATTCGTCGGCCGTGGCCGTGAGCAGGATGCGCGTGCACGCCACGTCCTTAGCAGCGGCCAGGAAATCGACACCGGTCATCTCCGGCATTTCATAATCCACGACGAGCGCGGCGATGTCGCCAAAGCGCGCCGCGTCGGTCATCACGTCCTCGCCCAGCGCGTTGCCGCCGCGCTTCTCGAACTCTGACCATGCCGCGCCCGCAGCGGGATTGCGCGCACTCTGGCGCGCCTCGTGCGAAGCGACGAAGGCCAGCGCCTCTCTCGCGCTCGCAAAGTAGCGGTCCGTGCCAGCGCCCGGAAAGAGGCCGCGCAGCGCGTAGAGGAAGTCGGGGCTGTCGTCGACGAAAACGACGGAGACGGGATGGTAAACCGGCTGTCTGACGATGGAACTCATGCTGGATCTCGGTAAGCGCGCTGCGCCTCATGCGGCGCACCCGTCACCCGGAGCGGCACCGCGAGGAAAACATGTCGATTATGCGGCGTCTCGCCTGGACACAGCAACCCGAACTCGCAGGTGCGCGCTCAATCGAACGCGCGCAAACGTTATCGCACCCAGCGAGCATGAAGCGGTTTGCGTATGTGGGGAGCACGGTATTGGATGAAGAGGAACGCGAAGAGAATGGTGCATGCCTCCGTTTCTCCGGAGGCACGCGCGGCTGCCGCCTGCAGTCCCTATCTGGAGTCACTCTGATGTACGCACGCGAATCCATTCCCGCCGTCCTGTCCCGTGGCACCGCCGGATTCTCCGACGAAATCATGGAAGCTACGCCGACCAAAACGTTCCATCACGTCATCGACATTTACCTGAAGGACTCGAACGCATTCATGAACACGTATTTCGCCCGCTATTTCGAATGGCAGGGCATTTGCCGCGAACGCTGGTTTCACGAGTGCATTCACAACAATCTGCTCGCCTCGGGCGGCGTGTTCGTCACCAAGCGCGCGCACCAGGAATACGTGCAGGAAACCTTTCCGTTCCAGCGCGTGGATTGCTACCTCAACACCTTCCAGGTGCGTCAGTGCTCCGCGTATCTCGTGTTCCGCTTTTGCGTGGACGGACGGCCCGTTTCGCTCGGCTATCAGCAGATTCTTTTCGCCGGCACCGACAAGCGCATTCGCCGCTTTCCGCCCGGCATCATCGAGCGCGTGAAGGAATACGAGCTGGTCCTGCCTTCGGGTTCGAACTAAGCGTCTTGAACCCGGCTACATGAACTAGCCCGCGAAATCCTGCCCCGCCGGAAAGCGGCGGGGTTTCGCCGGCGCGTCGTGCAGCGCGCGGTCGGCGCTCGTGCCAGGCTCCGGCAGGCGGATCGTGAACGTGGTGTGCACGTGCGGCTCCGACTCGCAGCCGATCGTGCCGCCCAGCGCCTCGGCCACGCGGCGGCAAAACGTGAGGCCCATGCCGGCGCCCCGCCCGTGCGCCTTGGTCGAATAGAACGGGTCGAACACGCGCGGCAGAATATCGGCGGGAATGCCGCAGCCGTTGTCGGTAAAGCGCAGCACGCAAAAGCCCGCTTCGCTCGTCGCGCTGATCTGAACGCGGCCCACGTAGTCGCTCACCTTGTCGCTTCTTTCGGCCATTTCCGCGTGAATCGCGAAGAGCGCGTTCTTGAGCAGATTGAAAAGCACGAACACGACGAGCGAATCCGAGCCCGAGAAACTCAGTTGCGCGTCCATGGGGGCCACCTGCACCATGTCGCGCTCGCCGGTGCGGAATGGAAAACGCTCGAGCGCGGCATTCACGCAGGAGCGCACCGGGTAGGTCTCGAAGCTGCGGCGGTCGAGCCGGTCGAGCGTGAACGAAGCCAGTGACATTTCGACCACGGTGCTCGTGCTGTCCACCTGACGGCGTATCGAGGTGGCAAGCGAGGAAAGGCGCTCGGACTGCCCGGGGTAGAGTCCGTCCACGCACAACTGGTGCTGCACGGCCAGCTGGTAGCCGCGCATGAGTTCGGGCAGCACGTTGCCGATTTCCTCGGCATGCATGCCGATGGCCGCGAGCGGCGTGGCGACCTCGTGCGCCACCGTGGCCGCGATGAGATACGGGCGCATGAGACCGTAGCGCACGATCGTGACCGCGAGAATGCCAAGGCTCACCGCAATGAACACCGCGCCCACGGGATAGAACGCGAACCCGTAATTGACGGCGTAATCGGTGGCGGCGAGCGCGTACAGGCCGAGGCTCACGAAGCACAGGTCGAGCAGCTTGCGGCGGTCGTGCGCCTGCGTCTGGCCGCGCGCCGCGTATAGCAGCCAGGCGCTGCGGCACGCGAGCAGCACGGTCTGCGCCACGTGCACGGGATGCAGCATGCCCGCCTTCGGATACTTGCCGAAGAAGAACGTGCCGTAGCCGTCCACGACGAAATCGCTCAACAGCAGAAGGGCCGCGAGCAGCACGCTGAGCAGATACGAGGCGATCAGGAGCGGTCGTTCACCGCGCCGGGCGCTCACTTCGGTCACGAAGTGATAGAACGTGGTGGGCAGAAAGAGGATGAAGAAATAGCCGACCTTGACGAGCACGGCGGACAGTTCGGGGTCGGACGTCTGGAACAGAAAGGCCCAGGTGCCCTGCCAGAAGAACGTGGTCGCGCACATCAGGGCGAACGGCACCGAGAGGCGCGTGAAGCCCTCAGTCAGGAGCACGTAGACGCCGAATCCGAGAAATAATGCGGACACGAACGCTGGCAGGATCGAATACATAGTCTGTCGCGTGGGTTCTTGTTCTTACCGACCTGGTTGGCGCGGCGCGTTCCCGGCAGCGTCCCCGTGCGCCCGATGGGCGATTCGCGGGCCGGATCTCGCCGCCCGATGCACGGCGCATGAAATGCGCGGCGATCGAATCGATTTTGCCGATTATCGCCGTTAATCCATTGCTGCGGCGATATTTTGCCGCTTTACGAGTCGCTGCTATGCGCCGCGACTCCGCGATGGCCCAATTCCGGTCGAATTGGCAGAAAACCACGGTATCCGTCGATTGAGGACAACCCTGGCGCCGCCCAGAATAGAGGTCATCACCCACCCCTACGGAGCACCCCAGATGACCCCGACCCTTGCCGATGTCGCCATCCCCGACAGCAAGCTTGCCCGCGAAATCACCGAACTCGTGCGCGACACCGAATCGCCGCTGCTCTTCCATCATTCGAGCCGCGTCTATTATTTCGGCGCGCTGGCCGGCCGCCGGCTCGACCTGAAGTTCGATCGCGAACTGCTCTACGCAGGCGCAATGTTTCATGACATGGGCCTCACGCACGCGCACAGCAGCGAGCACGAGCGCTTCGAAGTGGACGGCGCGAATGCCGCGCGCGATTTCCTGCGCGGCCACGGCGTCTCGCAGCACGACATCGACCTCGTGTGGACAGCCATCGCGCTGCACACGACGCCAGGCATCCCGCAGCACATGCATCCGGTGATCGCCCTTGTCACGGCGGGCGTCGAAATGGACGTCCTCGGCATTGCCTACGACCGCTTCAGCGACACCGAACGCGAGGCCGTGGTCCACGCGCACCCGCGCAGCGAGCACTTCAAGGAGGACATCATCCAGACCTTCTATGACGGCATCAAGCACAAGCCCGCCACCACCTTTGGCAACGTCAAGGCCGACGTGCTCGCAGACAAGGATCCGCACTTCCATGCCGGCAACTTCTGCAGCGTGATCCGCCATAGCGCCTGGCGCGGTTGAACAACACCGGGAGCGATCCGGGACGCCCGAGGCAGGGCTAGGCGCGGTTCCGACAGGCGATGCTATGCTCATCGCGCTGCCCGGAAACGCGCCGCCGGGCCACGCCGCAACGCGATGCGCGCGCGCCCATTCGCTGTCCGGGGGCTTCATGCAGCACACGCCAGGCCGCACGCGGCCGCACGGCTTCTCCAGCATGGTCATGAAACGCCCGCACCTCGTCGTGACGGTGTGCTTTCTTGCGGCCATGGCGCTGGTGAGCGGCGTGGGCCTGCGCCAGCTCTACCAGATGACGCGCAACGAACTCCATAACCGCCAGCGCGACCTGGAGGTGCGCGCCGTGGGCGTGGACGCGCTGATTTCCGCGGAGCGCCGGCGCCTGCTGTTCCTGCGCGACTACGCGCAACACGTGCTCGCCTCGCCGAGCCAGCAGAGCGCCGGCTTGCAGAATCCGAAGGTGCAGGCCGCGCTGCGCGACAGCGACAAGCTGCAGTGGGACATTCCCGGCGCAATGGATGGGCCGCTCGTTTTCGGCACCAATGCGCAAGGGCTCGCGGGAATCGAGGGCTTTCACCGCGACGCCGCCACGCTGGCCGCCGACATCGTGCTCGCGCGCGCGATCAGCCCGCTGCTCGCGATCAGCCAGAGCGCCGACGCGGTGCAAAGCACGGTCGCGTACATCTCGGCCAACGGCCTGTACGTGCTCTCGCCGGAACGCCCGGACGCGCACGCGCCCGACCTGTTGCGGCGCTTCAGCGCCATGCCTTACTACCGCCTGCATGTCACCGGCCAGAACCCCGCACGCGATATCGTCTGGACTCCGATCTATACGGAATCGAAAAGAAGCGAGGCCATCTCCACGCTCAGTGCGCCCGTCTACGCGAACGGACAGTTTCGCGGCGCCGTGGTGATGGACGTCGCGCCCTCGCGCCTGCTCGCGCTCCAGCTCGCCACCTCGAACCTGAGCGACGACGAGGCGCCCGCCGAGTTCGGCCTCCTGAACAGTAACGGCGACCTTGTCTATTTCGTCGATGGCAAGATCACCGCGCAGCGTCCCGCGCGGTTCGATCCGTCTCTGCTCGACGCGGCGCGCGCGTCTGCGGCCGCATGGATGAAGCGAGGCCAAGGGTATGCCGTACGCTCGGGCCGGTATCTGCTCTTTCAGCACGTGGGGGATTCGCACTGGATCCTGCTCACGAATACCGACGACTCGGAGCTCACGCTCGCGGCGGCGCGCCGCGTGTTCAGCAGCCCACTGATCGTCGCGTGGCTGGCGATCGCCGTTCTGCTCGTCGGCACGCTGCGCGTCGTCAAGCACATATTCGGCCAGTACGTCGAAGCGAGTACGCGGCTTGAAACGCTCGCGCGCAGCGACCCGCTAACCGGCCTCGCGAACCGCCGGCGCTTCCAGGAAGTGTTCGACGAGACGCTGGAGCGCGCCGCGCGCGAAGGCGGTGATGAGGCGGCGACGCCCGCCATGGCGATGCTGATGCTCGATATCGACTACTTCAAGCGCGTGAACGACCGCTTCGGCCACGCGGCGGGCGACCGCGTTCTGGTGATCTTCGCGGGCATTCTGCGTAACAACCTGCGCAGTGCTGAAATGCCCGCGCGCGTGGGCGGCGAGGAGTTCGCGGCGCTGCTGCCGGGCGCCGATCTCGCGACGGCCGCGGGCGTGGCCGAGCGTATCCGCCGGGCGGTCGAAGCGCACGCGGCAAACGCCGCGCATGCCGCCAGCACGCCGGGCGACGCCGCCAACCAGGATGCGGATACGATTGCGTTCACGGTCTCGATCGGCGTGGCGGCCAGTCCCGCCGACTGCCCCGCCCGCTACGAAGCGCTCATGCAGGTCGCCGACCGGCGGCTCTACGCCGCGAAAGCAGGCGGTCGCAATCGCGTCGTTGCAGAGGATTCCCGATCGATCGATCCCGCGCGTGCCTGACGTGGGCTTGCCAATCCTGTTGGCTGCCGTCATGCGCGGTGCATGAGCGGGAGCGCCGGCGGCCACTGCGATTGCGCCGGCGCGCGGGACAGCAGCGCGTCGCCGCCAGCGGAAAGACGCTACCATCGGCAGCGGCGATCGACGAAAGCCGCGCCTCGCCTTCGTTCGCGACGCCGGAGCCCGACCGTACCATGAGCAGCCGACTCACCGCCCTGACGACGTTTTGTGTCGTGGCGTTCGCCGTCCTGGCAACGCTCACGGCGGCCGTGTACGCGTCGGACGCCGTATTCGAACGCCAGCAGCGCCAGCACGTTGACGTCTTTTCGCATCGCGCGCTGCTGCGCGCCGACCTGGTGACCGCCGAGGCAGAGGCCGCTTTGCGCGAACTGATGCCATACTCCGACACCCCGTGCACGAGCGAGCACACGCAACGCTTGCGGCATGTCGAGGAGCGGTATCGATACATTCGCGAAGTCGCCACGACCGATGGCGCACGGCTGAACTGCAGTTCGCAACGCGGCGCCATCGATACCGCATTGCCGCCGCCCGAATGGACCTATGCCCAAAGCTTCACCGCATGGCATACCGAAGTCGGCAAGCCCGGCAGCGAACGGCGCATGCTCAACATGCGCCTCGGCAATCACGTCGTGGTGATCGATCCGCGCTTCTACCTCGATATCGTGCCGCTCGACGACACCCTCGAGCTGACCGTGCTCGAAACGCAGAACGGCGCCGTGATTTCAAGCTTGACGAACGCCGACCCTGCCCTCGTACGCGCAGCGCTGCAGCGCACCGGCAGGAGCCCGTATTTCGAGGGACGCTATTACGTCGTCGAGCGCTCGCAGCGCTATCCCATCGCGGTGGTCGCGTATGAGCCCGAGGAACGCATGCGCCGCAACCTGCCCGCGCAACTCAGGACCATGATCCCGCCCGCGCTCGTCCTGAGCTTGCTCGGCACATGGCTCGTCCTGCGCTGGCGCCGCAAGCTGCGCACGCCGCGCAACGCGATACTGCAGGGCATCCGGCGGCGCCAGTTCGTGGCATGGCTGCAGCCGCTCGTCTCGCTGGAAAGCGGGCGCTGCGTCGGCGCGGAAGCGCTCGTGCGCTGGAAGCTCGAAGACGGCACCCTCGTCGCGCCGGACACATTCATTCCGATGGCGGAATCACTCGACCTCGTCGAGCCCGTCACCGATCAGGTCATACGTTCCGTGTTCGAGGGTGTGGGCGCAGCTCTCGCGCGGCGCCGCGACCTGCATGTCTCGCTCAATCTTGCCGGCAAGGATCTCGCCGGCACACGTGTGCTCGAAACCCTCAAGGCCAGCCTCGCGAAATATGCCGTGCGCCCCGAACAAATCTGGTTCGAAGCGATCGAGCGCACGCTCATCGACACCGCCCGCTCCGCGCCCGTCCTCGAAGCGTTTCGAGCAGCCGGCCACCGCATTTTCATCGACGATTTCGGCACGGGATATTCGAGTCTCTCGTATCTGCAGGACTTGCCCGTGGACGGCATCAAGATCGACCGCGCATTCATCCGCTCGCTGGCGAGCGGCGAGGAAATGAACAAGATCGTGCCGCACATCATCGAAATGGCGCGCAGCCTCGACCTGCTGATGGTCGCCGAAGGTGTGGAAACCGAGGCGCAAGCCGAGTATCTGCGCGAGCGCGGCGTGCAGTTCGCGCAGGGCTGGCTCTATGCGAAGGCCATGCCCGCCGACGAATTCCTGCGCTACCTGGAGCGTGAAGCGGCGCGCACGCGCGAGACGTGAGCGTGGCGCGCGCTCTCAGGCGAGCGGACCCGGCGACGCGGCGTGCGGCAACCCACCGGGCAGGTGTGGGAGTGTCACGCCGCTGCGCGCCGCCGCGGCCTTGCTGAGCACGGCGCTGTCGTAGCCGCGACCGGCGAAGCGCACGACATCGACGAGACTGAAGCCTTGTGCGCGATAGAACGCGATGAGGTGGGCGGCGGGAAACGGCGTATCCAGCGCGAGCTGCGTATAGCCGCGCGCAGCCGCCCAACGCCCCGCGAAAGCGAGCAGCGCACGGCCGATACCGCGGCTTTGCCATTTGGGCTCGATACCGAACTGATGGACCGAAGCCACGCTGCGCTGCCGATAATGTTCGCACTGCGAATGGCTATCGTGACCTTCCACCGTGAGCGTACCGATGATCCTGCCGTTGCAGACAGCGACGAAGCAATCGCCAGCCAGCGCGCGCTCACGCGTGAGGCTCGCCGCTTGATCGGCACACGAGCAGTGCAATCCGAGCGACGCGAGCCGCGAGAACGCGCGATGCAGCAGACGCGTCAGCGCTTCCCATGAGTCGTGGCGCGGATCGAAGCGCCTCAGCACGAGCCGGCCGAGGCCGGGCTGCACGGAGGTGATCTGCTCATCCGGGCGCTGGGTTGCACGCGAGATCGACATGGCGTCTCCAGTCGTTTCGATGCCTCCAGTCTAGGGTTGGCCCGTAAGGGCAACAAGAAAAAATCTCGTAAAAAACGGCGTGTTGGTTGTGAATGCAGGGGTGTATGCACGCTAGCCTTGCTCGGCCATACGCTCCGCCACGGCGAGCACGATGCGTCGTGCCGAGTCGCTTCGCGCAGCGAGTGCGGCTCACCTCGAGGGCATAATGACGAACCCCTTTTCGATCGAACGGAGAGTCAGCATGGCGCATGGCGAACACACCTACCGCGTTTCGGTGCAATGGACGGGCAATCGCGGCAGCGGCACTTCGGGTTATCGCGACTACGACCGCGATCACGTGATCCGCGCGAGCGGCAAGCCGGACATTCCGGGCTCGTCGGATCCGGCCTTTCGCGGCGACGGCTCACGCTGGAATCCCGAAGATCTGCTCGTGGCCTCGGCTTGCGCGTGCCACAAGCTCTGGTATCTGCACCTGTGCGCCGAGGCGGGCATCGCCGTGCTCGCCTATGAAGACGAGGCCGAAGGCACGATGGCCGATACGCCGCAGCGCGGCGCCTTCACGAAGATCGTGCTGCGCCCGCGCGTGACGATCCGCGCGAGCGACAACCGCAGCCTCGCCGAGCGGCTCCATCATGCAGCGCACGAGCAGTGCTATATCGCCAATTCGGTCAACTTCCCCATCGTTTGCGAGCCGGTCATCGAACTCGGTGCGTAGCGGCTGGCGCAAGCCAGGAACGGCCCGTCCGGCAATCCCAGGAGTGCCGGAAAAAGGGGCTCTATCGAAAGTGACGGCGCATATCGGTCGATAACGTTTTAGCGATCGACTCCCTCCGGAAGCCGCCCCATATATATCGCATACGATTTAATCTCATGCGCTTGACATGCCGGAATTTCTCGTCCATTATGCATCGCATGCGATTCGATCTTACGCGACGCATATGACCTACCCTCTCAAATCCATCCAGGAGCGCAACATGGCAACGATCGACAAAGTGCTGTTCTCGGGCAACACCCACACCACCATCAATCACGACCCCGCGGCCCAACGCGGCGAATTCGGCGTGGTCGACCTCGAACTGTCGTCTTCAAGCGGCGAAACCCTCGACATCGTCGCGAGTGAACCGCATCCGCGGGCCGAGCAGCTGTTCGCCGGCGCATGGTCCGCCTGCTACATCTCCGCGCTCGGCATCGCGGCGTCGCTGAAGAAGGTCGCCCTGCCGGCGGAAGCTTCGGTGGACATTCAGGTCGATATCGGCCAGACCGGCGCCGCCTGGTTCCTCGGCGCGCACTTCACGGTCGCGCTGCCGGGCGTCGAGCAGAACGTGGCAGAGGCCATCGCGCGCAGCGCCCATCAGATCTGCCCGTACTCGAAGGCCGTCCACGGCAACATCGACGTCAGCCTCACCGTCGTCACCGCATAACCGATAAACGCAATCGCCTCTTTCACCCAATTTCACTGCAATTCACCTCGCGAGATCCGATCATGAAGACCCAATTCATCGCCAAGCTCCTCATCGCCCTTTCTGTCAGCGCAGCCGCCCCCGCATTCGCCAGCGGCTACGGACCGGCGCCGTCGTATCGGCCCGAAGTCGGCGCACCGGCATCGCAACGCGGCCAGAGCGTGCAAACGCTCGCCGCCGAGCGCGCCGAAAGCGGCACCGCAGCGACGGCATACGGCGGCATGGCCGACGCCACCTCGGGCGCGGGCAGCCGCGTCTCGATGGAGCGAAACAACCTCTTCGCCCACCATTGATTGCGCCACCGCGTCGTGGCTGTTTCGGCGGACATCGCAATGGCGAGGTGCGGCGGAACCGGTGCCGGCCTGCGATATAATCGCAAGCGATTTATTCAAGTTTGCGAGTCGTTGAGGCCTTTGCCCGAAGAGGATGACCATGAAATCGACGGACCACCCGGCGCAGGGCGCCACGCCCGCGCCGCTCGCAGACTACCTTTGCTTCGCGGTTTACTCGACGAATCTTGCGTTCGGCAAGGCGTACAAGCCGATCCTGGATGAACTCGGGCTGACCTATCCGCAGTACATAGCGATCATCGCGCTCTGGGAGCAGGACAACCAGACGGTGAGCGGCCTGGGCGAGAAACTCTTTCTCGAATCCAACACGCTGACGCCGATGCTGAAAAAGCTCGAAGCGATGGGGTATGTGCAACGGCGGCGCGATCCGGAAGATGAGCGCCAGGTGCGTGTGAGCCTGACCGCGAGCGGCCGGAAGCTGCGCGAAAAGAGCCTGAAAGCCGCGGATCTCACCGACGCGACCGGGCTGGGCCACGACGAATTCATGAAACTGCAAAAGGCGATCGTGAACCTGCGCGCCAATTTGATTCGTTCACTCGACACCGAATAGCCGTCGCAGCCGCGCCCACGTTTTTTGCGGACCGGCTTCGATCATCAATAGTCAGGACTACGACAAATACCGTGGTTGAAGGAAGGCATACGCACGTCCAATGCGTCCTGCTCGCCACGGCCCAACGTCACCATCAGGAATTGATATGTCAAACGAACTTCGTCCCACCCCGCTTTCGCGCCGGCGTTTCATCGGCGCCGCTGCCGTCACGCTTGCCGGCGCCGCAATGAGCCGTTTCGCCTTCGCTGAATCGAAGCCGTCGGCCGGCGGACTCACGCAGATTGCCGCCGGCGATCCGTCTTCGATTCGTCCGCTGCGCGTGCATGTGCCGGAAGCGGCGCTGACCGATCTGCGGCGCCGTATCGTCGCGACGCAATGGCCCGAGCGCGAAACGGTCGACGACGCCTCGCAAGGCGTGCAACTCGCGACCATGCAACGGCTCGCCAGCTACTGGGCCAACGACTACGACTGGCGCAAGGTGGAGGCGAGGCTCAACTCGCTGCCGCAATACGTCACGGAAATCGACGGGCTCGATATTCACTTCATCCACGTGCGCTCGAAGCACGAGAACGCGCTGCCGATCATCGTCACGCACGGCTGGCCCGGCTCGATCATCGAGCAGCTGAAGATCATCGAACCGCTGACCAACCCGACCGCTCATGGCGGGAGCGCATCCGATGCATTCCACGTCGTCATTCCCTCGCTGCCGGGCTACGGTTTCTCAGGCAAGCCGACGAAGACCGGTTGGGACCCCCAGCGTGTCGCTCGCGCCTGGGTCGTGCTGATGGACCGGCTCGGCTACAAGCGCTACGCCGCGCAAGGGGGCGACTGGGGCAATGCCGTGACGGAGCAGTTGGCTCTCCTCAAACCGGCAGGGCTCGTGGGCATTCACACCAACATGCCAGCGACCGTGCCCGACGCTGTCGCCAAATCGCTCAAGGACGGCACGCCGCCCCCGGCCGGGCTTTCGCCGGAAGAGCAGCACGCGTACGACCAGCTCGATTACTTTTACAAGCATGGTCTGGGCTACGCCCTCGAAATGGCGAACCGCCCGCAGACGCTCTACGCCATCCAGGATTCGCCGGTCGGCCTCGCCGCATGGATGCTCGACCACGACGCGAGCGGGCAGGCGATGATCGCGCGCGTGTTCGCAGGCCAGCCCGAAGGCCTGACGAAAGATGACGTGCTCGACAATGTGACGCTCTATTGGCTGACGAAGACGGCGGTCTCCTCTGCGCGTCTGTATTGGGAAAACAAGCTCAACTTTTTCGAGCCCAAACATGTGGAGCTGCCGGTCGGCGTGAGTGTCTTCCCGGATGAAATTTACGCCGCGCCAAAGAGCTGGACGGAGCGCGCCTACCCCAGGCTGGTTCACTACAATCGCCTTCCGAAAGGCGGCCATTTCGCAGCATGGGAGCAGCCTGCTGCGTTCACGGATGAAGTTCGCGCGACCTTCAGGACGCTGCGTCAGCCGGCCTGACGAAATGCTGCATACATGAGCTTTCGGGTGTCCGACGATCTTATCAAGGACTCCGAAGGCTCACATACCGCCGCCACCTGCATCGACCCCGAGCGCCGTCTGATGGCTTGACACAACGGGCGCACCCATTCCCAAATACTGCACTGCGCGGTTACCCGCATCGCTCAAGCGGAAAAAACGGCGCTTATTTCGACGCTTTTCCACGAATAGAAATGCGCGCACTTCGCGGACAATGCCGGTCATAGCCCAATTTGCGGCTATTTCAACCATGCGCCCGCTGGCGCAAGCCAAACTTCGATGTCAAAAAAAGAAAGGTGATTGTTGTGTTTGCCCGGATATTCCTGCTGTGGATGGCGTCCCTGATGCTGGTGCAAGTCGGTTTTCGATATCTCGATGCGGATTCGCCGCTCGATTTTGGCGACGCGGCATTCGAACCGGCTTTCGCGCCGCAGGCCGCCCAGCAGCAGGACGCCGAACTGGAACTGGCCGCGCAAAGTGCGAGCGTCCGCGGGATCGCCCCGCTGGTGTCGATCAAACCGGACATCGTCAATCTCGGCGCCGAGGTAACGCCTCATCTGCGCGATGCCATCTGGGCGCCGCATGCGGGGACGGGCTCGAACGCCGCCTATCTGCGCGAAGCCTGTTCGTCGGGGTTCACGCGCCTGAAGATGGCCGCCCGCTGGTTCGATGCGCGGTTCGCGGCGCTCATGCTGGCGCTCTGCGTTCTGCTGTTCGCGCTGCGCGCCTGGTGGCTACGGACGGTGCGCCACGATCTGCTCGCCATGATCGCCACCCTGCGCGTCGCGACCAGCGGCACCGGCCCGACACCCGCGCTCGCGCTCGTGGACTGCCCGCGCAAGCTGCGTGGCCTCGCCCGCGCGATCGGCGACATGTTGTGCCGCCGCAGCGGCGCGGTCGAAGACCAGTCGGCTACCTTCGCCGCTTTCCTGCGGCAGACCGAATCCCGGGTGGCGCGATTGCGCGCCTACGCCATGAACGTCACGCGCTGGAACTTGCGCGTGGCCCTCGTCGAGGACATCGATCTCTTCCAGGACCTCGCGCGCCAGTTCGTCGACACGGCCGGCCAGGGCGGCGTGAATCATGCGCCCGTGAACGTGGACGCGTATCTGAAAGACCGCTTCGTCTACGGCGCGAACGCGGACGCGAGCATCGTGCTGCGACTGGAAGCCGGCGAGGCGTTTGCGCTGCCGCGCTCCGCGCTCGTGCGGCTCGTCGACAATCTCGTGGGCAACGCGCACGCGCACGGCAAGCCGCCCATCGAAATCTGCACGGCGCGCGGGCCGCGCTCGTGGACCTTGAGCGTGCGGGACCACGGCGAAGGCGTAGCGGCGAATCTGCCCCAGGGCGGCGCGCCGGCGTCGCCGTTGCGCCCCTCGCGCGCGGCGAGCCTTCGGCTCGATACACATTGGGGCATGGGCCTGTCGATCGTCCGGCGCCTCGCGCGCCTGTGCAACGCGAAGCTCAAGATCGGCAATCATCCCGAGGGCGGCCTCTGGGTGCGCGTGATCGTGCCCATGGACAAGGCGCGGCACGCCTGACGCGACACGCTCTCCTCAAGCCCCGAGCAGCACGCCGCTGCGTATCGGCCGCGTGCCCGTCACGCGGCCGAGCGGCGCGCCGGCCGTGACGAAGCGAATCGCCCTGCGCATATAGAAAACGCCTTCCGCGGTGCTCTTCACCGTCGTCGTTGCCCCCGTCATCGGATCGACGATATCGAAGAGCGGGTCGTTTTCGCGGATCCAGTCGCCGATTTTCGCGCGGTGCACGAGAATGCCGCTGCACGGCGCATAGAATTGCGCGCTGCCGGCCAGCGGCGTGGCCGGCATCAGCAGCTCCGGCAGCGGCTTGACGTCGCCGCCGGTGAGCGCACCCCGCCAGCGCAGATAATCGATCAGCGCGTCGGCGTCCTGCTGCGCGGTTTCCCACGACACGTCGCGCTGGCCGCGGCACTCGATCGTCACCGCTGTGGGTCCGGCGGGCACGGGCTGCGCGGCCGGCATGTGTTGCCGCAGTTGCCACCACAGCAGGCTATGCGCCTCGTCGAACGCCTGCGCGCCCGAGTCGGTGGCGAGCAGTTGCGCGCGCGAGCCGAGGTAGCGGGCGAGCGGCTCGACATCGGGCCAGCCGGCCTCGCTCGTGTACACGTGCATGACCGCCTCGAGCGAGCAATGCAGATCGATGATGAGATCGGCGTCGTGCGAGAGCCGCAGCAGCGCCAACTGGAGCGAATCGAATTCCGTGAGCGGCTCTTGCGCGTCCAGTGCTTCGCGCATTAGTTGCCGGATCAGCTCGCGGTTGCGGTCGATGTCCGCGCCGAGCGTCTCCTTCGCGCGCGCGAGCAGCTTCGGAAACGCGTGGAAGTGGCGGTTGAAGTTCCTGCCGCTCGCAAGATCGAACCGGCCGATGAACTGGCCGAGCACGTGCTGGTTCAGGCCCACGGGATTGGCGAGCGGCACGAGCACCACCTGCGCGGCGAGCGCGCCTTGCGCCTCGAGTTCCGCCAGTTGCGTGCGCAACAGCACGGCCGTCAGCATGGCGGGCGTTTCGTCGGCGTGCAGCGACGCCTGGATATAGACCTTCCGGGGCGCGTCGGCGGGGCCGAAATGGAAGCTGGTCAGTTCGCGGTGCGTGCCCGGCGTGGCGCTCAGGAGCGGAATCGTTTGCTGGTTCATGAAGTCAATGCGGTTTCAAAAATGTGTGCAGCGGCTCAGTTGCCGCTCAGTTTCCCGCTCAGTTTCCGTACGGATCGAAGTCGAAATAGCGACGCGCGATCTGCGCGTAGGTGCCGTCCTTGAGCATGGACGCGATCGCGTCGTTCATCTGCGCCTGCAGCGCGGTCTCGTCCTTTCGCATGCCGATGCCCGTGCCGCGGTCGCCCATCGAAATCGGGCCGCCGGCAAACGTGAAGCCGTTGCCTTGCGGCGTGCGCAGGAAGCCATAGTCGGCTTCGACGTAGCCCAATAGCGCGGCGTCGAGCCGCCCGTTGACGAGGTCGGCGAATACTTCGTCCTGGCTCTTGTAGGTGACGACGTGCACGCCCGCCGGCGCCCAGTTCGCGAGCGCATAAGTCTCGAACTGCGTGCCCGCCTGCACGCCGACCGACTTGCCGGCCAGCGACTGCGCGGTAGCGCCGAACGGGGCGCCCTTGCGCGCGACGAGCCGCGACTTGAACTGGAACAGCTTCGACGTGAAGAGAATCTGCTGCTCGCGCTTCGCGGTGATCGCCATCGACGACATGATGGCGTCGATCTTGCGCGCCTGCAGCGCCGGGATCATGCCCGAGAACTCCAGCTCGACCCACTGGCAATGCGCGTGAATACGGCGGCAGATCTCGTTGCCGAGATCGACGTCGAAGCCTTTGAGCGAGCCATCCGGCGCCTTTGCGTCCATGGGCGGATAGGTCGGATCGATGCCGAGGCGCACGGTGTCGCCCTCGCGCGCAAAGGCGCTGCTGCTCAGGGCCAGCGCGAGGGAAAGAAGGATTGACGGGATTATTTTCATGATGAACGGCGAGTGAAAGTGGGGGTCTCCTGCCCGTCCGATGGTAGGACGACGCTGCGTTCGGGAAAAGCTCGAATTCGACTATCATGATCACTAATACCGATCGCAGCCAGTCGTCGCCCATGAGTCTCACGCTTTCCCAGTTGCGCGTCTTCGTCGCCGTTGCCCAGCGCGGCAGTGTGCGGGCGGCTTCGCGTGCGCTCGGCGTGGCGCAAAGCGGCGTGACGCAGCAGTTGCAGAATCTCGAAGTCGAACTGGGCGGCCCGCTGCTCACACGCACGAATCGCGGCGTGACGCTCACGGTGCTCGGGCAGCGCCTGCTGGTGCGAGCGGCCTCGATTCTCGGCGAGTGCGAGCGCGCGAGCGAAGACGCGCAGCAACTGCGCGGCGACTACGCGGGCGAAGTGGCGTTCGGCCTGACGACCGATCCGCTGATGGACGCGCTCGTGCCCGTGCTCGGGCAGTACAGCACGCGGTTTCCGCGCGTCGCGCTGCGTCTGCGCACGGGCACGTCGCGCATGATGATTTCGTGGATACGCGAAGGCACGCTCGATTTCGCGCTCGCACTCGTTTCCGACCAGACCGATACGACCGATCTTTCGGTGACGGAGCTTTACCCGTCGGATCCGGTCGTCGTCTGCCGCCGCGACCATCCGAAGGCAGGAGCGCGCACGCTGCGCTCGCTCACCCACTGCGACTGGCTCGCAACTCGCTCGCCCACTATTGCCGACGCCTTCGCTTCGAGCCGGCTCACGACGTTCTTCACCGACCACGGCCTGCCGCCGCCGCGCATCGTCGCGACGGTGGAGGGGCTCTTCGAAACGCTGCATTGGGTCAGCGAAACGGATTGCCTCGCGCTGGAGTCGTCGGTGGTCGCCACGCGCGGCCCGTTTGCCGAACGGCTCGCGCGCATCAAGATCGCCGAGCGGCCCGCGGCGCAGCAGGTCTGTTTGCTGCAGCGTGCGGCCGTGCCGCTCACGCCTGCCGCACAGGAACTCGCGACGATGCTCGCTTCGTATGCGCGGGCGGCCCGTGCGCCGCGTTGAGGCAATCGTTACGCGCCTTGTCCTTGGATATAAGCACTAAGCCCCGACGCCAGCGCCGCAAAAGTTACGGTGCAACGCGCGCTCGTGCGCAGATCCTCATGCATGGCGACCCACGTATCCAGACTCAGCGAGAACTCGTCGCGCAGAACGCGAACCAGCTTCGGGTCTCTTGCCGCCAACGGCGACTGGCACCCGCCGATGCCGAATCCAGCGCGTATCGCGGCCAACTGGGCAAGGTCGCTGTCGGCGCGAAATGCAAAGTTATGACGGCCGTACGCTGCGAACCTGGGCTGAACCGAACGAATGAACGCGTTCTCATGATCGAAACCGATGATCGAATGGCGCGTCAGCTCTTTCATCGACTTCGGCACGCCATGAAGCGCCAGATATCGTTCGTGGGCATGCAGCCCGACGTCGATCGCGCCAACACGTTTGGCGATCAGCGCCTCCTGCACTGGCCGGAACATGCGTATCGCAATGTCCGCTTCACGACGCAGCAGGTCGTCCGCCCTGTTTGACAGCACGAGTTCGATCCTCAGCTCCGGATATTCGTGGCGCAGCGCCGCCAGGATCGGCGGCAAGACCTCCACGCCAATGACTTCGCTTGCCGACAACCTTACCGTCCCGCGCACGCCCGAGCCGTGACTGCTCGCCGCTCGGCGCAAGGCTGCCGTGGTCATCGCAAGGCCGACGGCGTACGGCCGCAGTTCGTTCGCCGCCTCGGTTGGCGAGAACCCATCGGACGAACGCGTAAATAGCGTGAGGCCCAGCGCCGCCTCCAGACTTTCGACGTGGCGCCCAACGGTCGGCTGCGTGATGCCCAGTGCGCGGGCGGCCGCCGAGAGCGAGCCGCTTTCCAGGACCTGCAGAAAGCTCCGGTACCACTCCCAGTTCGGTTCCTTGTCGGCCATACTTCGTCCCCAATTCAGATCGCAGGCTATGCACAAATGTATAGCTTATGGTCTATTTTCGCCAATTTTCTATTGACGGCAAGCGGCGCAGAATGCTCCTCATCACAGCTCACCCGCAAGGAGAACCCGCATGAACGCCACCCCCATCAATCGACCGAACCGCGCACTCGTACTCGGCGCCAGCGGCGGAATCGGCAGCGAAGTCGCGCGCCAGTTGCTCGACGCCGGCTGGCAAGTCCGCGCGCTGCGGCGCGGCGGTGCGCCGGGCGCGGCTGCCGCCGGCGCCATCGACTGGGTCGACGGCGACGCGCTCTCGCGCGAAGCGGTGGTACGCGCAGCGCAAGGTTGCGCGGTGATCGTGCACGCCGTGAACCCGCCCGGCTACCGGCGCTGGGCGCAGGTCGTGCTGCCGATGATCGACAACACACTCGCCGCTGCGGCCGCCGTGGGCGCGACCGTCGTGCTGCCGGGCACCGTCTACAACTTCGGGCCCGACACCTTCCCGGTGCTGCGTGAAGATTCGCCCCAGCAGCCGCTCACCCGCAAGGGCGCGATTCGCGTGGAACTCGAGCGGCGCATGCGGGCCGCGAGCGAGCATGGCGTGCGCTCGATCGTCGTGCGCGCGGGCGACTTTTTCGGGCCGCACGTGGGCAATAGCTGGTTTGCGCAAGGACTCGTGAAGCGCGACGAGCCGGTGCAGATCGTGCGCCAGCCGGGTACGCGCGGGGTGGGCCACGCGTGGTCTTACGTGCCCGACGTCGCGCGTACGATGCTCGAACTGATCGAGCGGCGCGATACGCTGCCCGCGTTCGCGGTGTTCCACATGGCCGGCCACTGGGATGCCGATGGCTCGCAGTTCGTCGAAGCGATTTGCCGCGTCGCCCGGCGCCACGGTCTGAAGCCGCAAAGCAAGCCCTTCGCCTGGGCCTTCGTGCGCGCCATCTCGCCCTTCGTGACGACGCTGCGCGAGTTGATGGAGATGCGCTATTTGTGGAGCGAGCCGTTGCAGCTCGACAATGCCCGCCTCGTCCGCGAACTCGGGCGCGAGCCGCATACGCCGCTCGACGAAGCCGTCGAGGCGACGCTCATGGGCCTGAACTGCCTCGGCGCCGAAGAGCGGGCGCCAAAGGCAGCTTGATGGTTACGCCTTCAGACGCCATGCAATTTAATATGGATTCCGAAAGTCAGTGCGAGTGGCTCGGCACGTCCGAGCCGCGGCAGCCCACCAGGAAGTCGAAATCGCAACCCTCGTCGGCCTGCAACACGTGCTCGACATAAAGCTTGCGATAACCGCTGCGATCGGCGGGGATGGGACGCTGGTTCGCGGCCCACTTGTCGAGCCGCGCGACGATCGCCTCGTCGCTGATATCTACACGCAATACGCCCTTCTCGCAGTCGAGCTCGATCCAGTCGCCGTCGCGCACGATCGCGAGCGGGCCGCCCGCGCGCGCTTCAGGGGCCACGTGCAGCACCACCGTGCCGTACGCCGTGCCGCTCATGCGCGCGTCCGACACGCGCACCATGTCGGTCACGCCCTGCGCAAGAAGCTTGGGCGGCAGGCCCATGTTGCCCACCTCAGCCATGCCCGGATAGCCCTTGGGCCCGCAGTTCTTCAAGACGAGCACGGAATCGGCCGTGACGTCGAGATCGGGGTCGGCGATGCGCGCCTTGTAGTCGTCGAAGTTCTCGAACACCACGGCGGGCCCGCGATGTTTCAACAGCTTCTGCGTGGCCGCCGACGGCTTCAACACCGCGCCGTTCGGTGCGAGATTGCCGCGCAGCACGCACAGCGCGCCGTCTTTCACGAGCGGATTGTCGAGCGGGCGAATCACTTCGGCATTGTGAATGGGCGCTTCGCGCACGTTTTCCCACAGCGTTTTGCCGTTCGCCGTGAGCGCATCGGGATGCGGCAGTAGATTCGCTTCGCCGAGGCGACGCAGGACGGCGGGCAAGCCGCCCGCGTAATAGAACTCCTCCATCAGAAAGCGGCCCGACGGCTGCAGGTCGACGATAGTCGGCGTACCTTGCCCGATGCGCGTCCAGTCGTCGAGTTCAAGCGGCACGCCGATGCGTCCCGCGATCGCCTTCAGGTGGATCGCCGCATTGGTCGAGCCGCCGATCGCCGCGTTCGTGCGAATAGCGTTCTCGAACGCCGCGCGCGTGAGCAGCTTCGAGAGGCGCAGGTCTTCGAGCGCCATCTCCACGATGCGCATGCCCGACATATGCGCGAGCACGTAGCGGCGCGCGTCCACGGCCGGAATCGCCGCGTTGTGCGGCAGCGTGACGCCCAGCGCTTCGGCCATGCACGCCATGGTCGACGCCGTACCCATGGTGTTGCAGGTGCCCGCCGAGCGCGACATGCCCGACTCCGCCGACATGAACTCGTGGATCGAAATCTTGCCCGCCTTCACCTGCTCGCTCAGTTGCCACACCACCGTGCCCGAACCGATATCGCGCCCTTCGTGCTTGCCGTTGAGCATCGGGCCGCCGGTCACGGCTATCGCAGGCACGTCGCAACTGGCCGCGCCCATCAGCAGCGCGGGCGTGGTCTTGTCGCAGCCCACCAGCAGCACGACGGCATCGACCGGATTGCCTCGTATGGATTCCTCAACATCCATCGAAGCGAGGTTGCGTGTGAACATGGCCGTGGGCCGCAGGTTCGACTCGCCGTTCGAGAACACAGGAAACTCGACCGGAAATCCGCCGGCTTCGTAGATGCCTCGCTTGACGTGCTCGGCGAGCTTGCGAAAATGCGCGTTACACGGCGTGAGTTCCGACCACGTATTGCAAATGCCGATAATCGGCTTGCCGGCGAACTCGTGATCCGGGATTCCCTGGTTCTTCATCCAGCTCCGGTACATGAAGCCGTTTTTATCCGTGGTGCCGAACCACGCGGCCGAGCGAAGCTTGGGCTTACGGGTGTTCATGGCTTTGCCCACTTAGTGAGAAAGTGCTATAAATAGCATGACTATATGGACCGCGATTATCGGGAAAACGCTAATCGAAACCGTTCCGGTGGTTGCATATAGTTTGTCTATTGTGGTCAGCAGGGGCGGCCAACGGTATACCGCAAGGATATAACCGGCGGCCAGGGATGGCGCGATACTTCTCGTGATACTGTCCGGCCGTGATGGACGCGGGTGTAGCGCCATGAATTAAAGAAATACAACGCGCAGAGCTACATCGGAGACACGCATGAAACTGGCAACACGCATGGTAAGCGGGTTGGTCGCTGCGGCGGCCGCTTTCTCGTTGGCGGCGGGCGTCGCACACGCCGAAGACAAGCAGATTACGCTAGGTTTTGCGCAGGTCGGCGCGGAAAGCGCCTGGCGCACGGCAAACACGGTGTCGGTCAAACAGGCCGCCAAAGACGCCGGCATCAACCTCAAGTTCTCGGACGCCCAGCAGAAGCAGGAAAACCAGATCAAGGCGATCCGCTCGTATATCGCCCAGAAGGTGGACGTGATCGCGTTCTCGCCCGTGGTCGAATCGGGCTGGGAGCCGGTGCTTCAGGAAGCCAAACGCGCCAAGATTCCCGTGATCCTCACGGACCGCAACATCGACGTGAAGGACCAGTCGCTCTACGTGACGATGATCGGTTCGGACTTCATGGAAGAAGGCCGCCGCGCGGGCAAGTGGCTTGAAGATCACTACAAGGACAACCCCGGCCCGATCAATATCGTCGAGCTGCAGGGCACCGTGGGTTCCGCGCCGGCCAACGACCGTCACTCGGGCCTCATGGAAGTGATCAAGAACGATCCGAAGTTCAAGATCATCGCGTCGCAAAGCGGCGACTTCACGCTGGCCGGCGGCAAGCAGGTCATGGAAGCGTTTGCGAAGACGTATGGAAACAAGATCAACGTGGTCTACGCGCATAACGACGACATGGCGCTCGGCGCGATCCAGGCCATGGAAGAAGCCGGCATGAAGCCGGGCAAGGACATCAGCGTCGTGTCGTTCGACGCCACCAAAGGCGGCTTCCAGGCGATGATCGCCGGCAAGATGAATGTCGACGTGGAGTGCAGCCCGCTGCTCGGGCCGCAGCTCATGAGCGCCGTGAAGGACGTGGTGGCGGGCAAGCAGTTGCCCAAGCGCATCGTGACGAACGAAACGGTGTTCCCGGAGGACGTGGCGGCACAGGTGCTCCCGTCGCGCAAGTACTAAACTTCGCTGCAAGCGGCGCGGCGTGCTTCGTTGCCCTTAGTATTTAAGGAGTTGACTCAGCACACCGCGCGCTCTGGCCTCTTTCACGGTTGCTTATGAGCGTTGCCCCGATCCTCGAAACCGTCGGTCTTACCCGAACCTTCCCCGGCGTGCGTGCGCTCGACCGGGTCGATTTTCGTCTGTACCCCGGCGAAATCCATACGCTGATGGGGCAGAACGGCGCCGGCAAGTCCACGCTCATCAACGTGCTGACCGGCGTGCACCAGCCCGAGGCGGGCGAGATACGCCTCGCGGGCGAGGCGGTGCACTTCCCGACGCCGCAGATGGCGGAAGCCGCCGGCATCCAGACGCTCTACCAGGAGGTCAATCTCTGCCCGAACCTCTCGGTCGCGGAGAACATTTTCGCTGGCCGCCAGCCGCGCAAGCGCGGCCTCGGCCTGATCGACTGGAAAACGATTCATCGCCGTGCGGCAGAAGCGCTCGCGGAACTGAATCTTTCGCTCGACGTCACGCAGTCGCTCGACACCTACCCCATCGCCATGCAGCAGATGGTGGCGATCGCGCGCGCGGTGTCTGTCGATGCGCGCATTCTCATTCTCGACGAACCGACTTCGAGCCTCGACGAAGGCGAAGTCGCGCGCCTGTTCGAGGTGCTGCGCAAGCTGAAAGCGTCGGGCATCGCGATCCTGTTCGTCACGCATTTTCTCGAGCAGACCTATGCGATCTCCGACCGCATCACGGTAATGCGCAACGGCGAGCGCGAAGGCGAATATCTTGCCGCCGATCTGCCGGTGCAAACGCTGGTCGCGAAGATGGTGGGCCTGCAGAACGCGGGCGAACGGCTCACGCAAGCCGAAGCCGCACACGGCGAAACGGCGGCAACGAACGCCGAACCGTACCTTGCTGCGCAAGGCGTGGCGCGCCGCGGCGTGCTCAATCCGCTCGATCTGGAAGTGCAGCCGGGCCAGATTCTAGGCCTCGCCGGCCTGCTCGGTTCGGGCCGCACCGAAACCGCGCGCCTGCTGTTCGGCGCGGACAAAGCCGATGCGGGAACGGTGCACATCAATGGCAAAGCGGTGAAGCTTTCTTCGCCGCGCGACGCGGTGCGCCACGGCATGGCCTATTGTCCCGAAGACCGCAAAAAGGAGGGCATCGTCGCCGATCTGTCGATACGCGAAAACATCGTGCTCGCGCTGCAGGCGCAACTGGGCTGGTGGCGCATGATCCGGCGCTCGCGCCAGCGCGAACTGGCCAACGAATATATCGAGCAGCTCGGCATCAAGGCGCGCGACGCCGAGCAGCCTATCGGCCTGCTTTCGGGCGGCAACCAGCAGAAGGTGCTGCTCGCGCGCTGGCTTGCGACGAAGCCGCGTTTGCTGATCCTCGACGAACCCACACGCGGCATCGACGTGGCCGCCAAGTTCGAAATCATGGACCGCGTGCGCGCGCTCTGCGCAAAGGGCCTCGGCATTCTGTTCATTTCGTCGGAGATCAGCGAGGTGGTGCGTGTCTCCGACCGCATCGCCGTGCTGCGCGACCGGCGCAAGGTGGCCGAGCTTTCGGGCGCGGCGCGCTCGGAGCACGAAGTCTACGACCTCATTGCCGGAGACCGTCGATGACGCGCCCCGCCCTCCCCGCCTGGCTTTCGCTCGTCATCCGGCATCCGCTGGTGTGGCCCGCGGTGACGCTCATCGCCCTTTTCGTCGTCGACGTCGTGCATCGCGGCAATTTCCTCTCGATCACGATGCTGGGCGGCCACCTGTTCGGCGCGCCCATCGACATCCTCATGCGCGCCGCGCCGCTCGTCGTGGTGTCGCTCGGCATGACGCTCGTGATCGCCACGCGCGGCATCGATATTTCCGTGGGCGCCGTGGTGGCGATCGCGGGTGCGGCGGCCGCCACGGTGCTCGCCGCCGATCCTTCGCGCGTGGGCCTCGCGTTCGGCGCGGCGCTCGCGGTGGGGCTGCTCGCCGGCATCTGGAACGGGCTGCTCGTCGCGTTCGTCGGCATGCAGCCGATCATCGCCACGCTCATTTTGATGGTGGCTGGCCGCGGTGTGGCGCAGCTGCTCACGGGCGGGCAGATCATCCCCATCGGCGCGCCCGGTTATCTCTTCGCGGGCGGCGGCTATTTCGCGCTGATCCCGTGCGCCGTCTGGATCGCGATTGCCGTTACCGCGCTCACCGCGCTCATCGTCAATCGCACGGCGCTCGGCCTGTTCATCCGCTCGATCGGCGTGAATCCGGTGGCCGCGCGGCTCGCGGGCCTGTCGTCGCAAGCGGTGGTGTTCGGCGCGTACGCGTTCTGCGGCGTGACCGCCGCGATTGCCGGCATTCTCATCAGCTCGAACGTGCGCAGCGCAGACGGCAACAACGCGGGCCTGCTGCTCGAACTCGACGCCATTCTCGCCGTGACGCTCGGCGGCACCTCGCTGCTGGGCGGCCGCTTCAGCCTCGCGGGTACGGTGCTCGGCGCGCTCATCATTCAGACGCTCACCTACACCACCTATTCGATCGGCGTGCCGCCCGAGGCCACGCTCGTCGTGAAGGCCGTGGTCGTGCTGCTCGTGTGCCTGATCCAGTCGCCCGCCGCGCGTACCTTCGCTTTTCAACAACTCAAACGCATCGCTCTCGCGCGCCGCGTGCGCGCCTGAGTCGTCATGCACCCATTCGGGGGAAGCCGAGCATGAACCGCCCTGCCCTGTCCTTTTCGAACACGCTCGCAGCGTGCCGGCGCGGCGCCACCCGCTTCGTCGATCCGCGCGTGCTGCCCATCGTCGTGACCGTCGTGCTCTTTGCCGTGCTGTTCGGCTTCGGCTCGGTCATGTACACCGGCTTCTTCTCGCTTCAGGTGGCCTTCGGGCTGCTGGTCGATAACGCGTTCCTGCTGATCGTCGCCATCGGCATGACGTTCGTGATCATCTCGGGCGGCATCGATCTTTCGGTCGGCGCCGTGGTCGCGCTCACGACGATTCTCTGCGCCGTGGGCACCGAGAAGCTGCACTGGCCCGTGCTCGTCGTCGTGCCGCTCGTGTTGCTCTGCGGCGCGCTCTATGGCGCGGCAATGGGCGCGCTGATCCACTTCTTCCGGCTGCAGCCCTTCATCATCACGCTCGCAGGCATGTTCCTGGCGCGCGGCACCTGCTTTCTCATCACCACCGAATCCATCCAGATCAACGATCCCGGTTTTCACGCGCTCTCCGAATTCAGCATTCCGGTAGGCAGCGGCTCGCTGACCACGGGTTCGCTCACGGCCATCGCCATGCTCGCTGCGGGCATCGTCATCGCGCACTTCACGCGTTTCGGGCGCAACGTCTACGCGATCGGCGGCAACGAGCGCTCCGCGCTGCTCATGGGCCTGCCGGTGGCGCGCACCAAGATCGGCGTGTATGCGCTCTCGGGCTTCTGCTCGGCGCTCGGCGGCGTGGTGTTTACGCTCTACGTGCTCTCGGGCTACGGGCTGCAGGCCCAAGGCATGGAACTCGACGCGATCGCCGCTACCGTGATCGGCGGCACGCTGCTCACGGGCGGCGTGGGCTATGTGATCGGCTCGGTGTTCGGCGTGGGCATCCTGGGCACGATCCAGACGCTCATTACCTTCGACGGCACGCTGAGTTCATGGTGGACGCGCATCGTGATCGGCGCGCTGCTCTGCGCGTTCTGCCTCATGCAGCGCGCGACCGAGCGCCACGCCGCGCGCCGCAAATCGACGGGCACAGGACGCGGCGCACCGCGCACCGCTCGCCCGCGCACGCAAGCCGCCACGCCGATGGACCAGGCCAAGCTCGCCAGCCCGCCGCCGCACATGCAGGAGGCAAAAGGCGGTGCGTAAGCCGCTTGTCATGGACGATCGTCGCCATGGCAGCGCGTATGGAGTAGTTACGGGTATACATGGATTAGGAGGCCTCATCACGCTGCACTAAGATTTTTGCGGTACCGTCGGCGCCTGGCGAACCCATGTTCGCTGCGGATGTCTAGCGCGTTCCCCCGGTACTGGCCAGTATCTGCACGCTTTTCGACGAAAAGTCGCCTACATCGACCACGATGACAAGACCGGAGGAAAACATGGCGCAGGATCGGGATGACGCAAAAGACGGTAAGAGCTTGATCGACACGGGCCGGCGCGGCCTGATGCAGGGTGCGGGACTGGGCGCGGCGCTTTCGCTGCTCGGTGCGGTGGGCGGCGGCGGATTCATTTCCACGGCGCAGGCCGCCGAGTCGGGCTTCCCTTCGCACAAGAAGTGGAAGATCGTGTTCGTCAATCACGTCACCACGAATCCGTTCTTCGTGCCGACGCAATACGGCATTCAGGACGCGTGCTCGCTGCTCAACATGGACTACCAGTGGACCGGCTCGGCCACGTCCGACGCGGGCGAAATGGTGCGTGCCGTGAATTCGGCCATCGCCGCGAAGGCCGACGCGATCGCAGTGCCGATCGTCGACCCCACCGCCTTCGACAAGCCCATTCAGGCAGCGCTCGACGCGGGCATCCCGGTCTTCGCGTACAACGCCGATGCGCCGCGCGGCAAGAAGAACCCGCGCCTCGCCTATATCGGCCAGGACCTGTATCTCTCGGGCTACCAGATGGGCGAGCGCATCGTGAGCCTGATCGACAGCGGCCTCGTCGGCCTGTTCATCGCCACGCCTGGCCAGCTCAACATCCAGCCGCGTCTGGACGGCGCGAGCGACGCCATCAAGAAGTCCGGCAAGAAGATCGACATCCAGACCGTGGCCACGGGCGCGACCGTCAACGAAGAGCTTTCGAAGATCAAGTCGTTCTACCTGGGCCACCAGGACCTCAAAGGCATGTTCGCCGTGGATGCGGGCAGCACGCAGGGCGTCGCGCAGGTGATGAAGGAAAACAACCTGCCTTCGAAGGGCGTGCACGGCGGCGGCTTCGACCTGCTGCCGACCACGGTTCAGCTCATTCACGAAGGCTACCTCGACTTCACGATCGACCAGCAGCCGTACGTGCAGGGCTTCTACACCGTGATGCAGGCATTCGTGACGCTCGCCTCGGGCGGACTGGTCGGGCCGGCCGACACGAACACGGGTCTGAAGTTCGTGACGAAGGAAACCGTCGAGCCGTACCTCAATACCTCGACGCGTTTCGAAGGCAAGACCACCAAGCCGCAAATCGTTCCGATGAGCGGTGCGATCAAGTCGTAATGAACCCAGTGCAATGAACTACGAGTGATGAACTCTGTGAACGAAACCGGCAAGGCTGAAGTCTCCGCGCGGGCTGTTGTCCGCCCGCGCGGGCAATGGCTCTCCGCGTGGGCGCCCGAGTTGCGTATTCTGCTCGTGGCGATGATCCTCGCGGCGTACTTCGAATTTTCAAACCGGGATTTCCTGCTCACCAACGCGAGTCTCGTCAACCTCTCGCAGTTCATCGCGCCGGTGGCGATCATCGCGTTCGGCGAAATCATGCTGATGATCGGCGGCGACATCGATCTCTCGGCGGGCATGGTGTTCGCCTTCGCGCCGTTCATGATGGTGTTCGCCAACGACGCGGGCGCGCCGATGTGGCTCGCCGTGATCGCGGGACTCGTAGCCGCGGGAATTGTCGGCTTCGTGAACGGGGCCGTGACCGTGTGGCTGCGCCTGCCCTCGTTCGTCACGACGCTCGGCACGCTCTTTCTCATCAACGGCATCACGCTCACCATTTCGCGCGGCACGCCGGTGCAGACGCCGGGCTCGCCCGAATTCGCGGCCTTCATGGGCGCGTGGGGCTATAGCGAGATCCTCTGGACTATCGTGATCGCCTTTGCCATGCACGTGCTGTTGCGCCACACGCGCTGGGGCCTGCATACGCAGGCGGCGGGTGCGAATCCGCTAGGCGCGAGCGAGGCCGGTATTCATGTGAACCGGCTGCGCCTCGGCAACTTCATCATTGCCGCCGTGCTCGCGGGCTTCACCGGCATTCTGGAAGGCTTTCGCATCACCTCGATCGACCCGCAGGCGGGCGGCAACCAGATCATGTTCCTCGCCGTGGCTTCGGCCGTGATCGGCGGCACGCCGCTCACGGGCGGCTCGGGCACGATCGTGGGCGGCCTGATCGGCGCGGCGGTGCTCGGCATTCTCAACGACGGCTTCACGCTCATCGGCATCAACGCGTTCACCTTCAACATCATCCTCGGCGCCGCGATTCTCGCCGCCATGGTCTTCAACATCCACGTTGGGCGCCTGCGCCGCAAAGGGAGCCGATGATGGACGAATCGCAAGCCTCCCCCGGCGGCGCAACCGCCACGGCCAACGCCCCGCTCGCGCTGCGGGGCGACAACATCGTCAAGCGCTTCGGCGCGGTCACGGCGCTCGACGGCGTTTCGCTCACGCTCGGCCGCGGCGAAATCCTCGGCATTCTCGGCGACAACGGCGCGGGCAAGTCCACGCTCGTGAAAATCCTCACGGGTTTTCATCAGCAAACGAGCGGCACACTGCAGATCGACGGCAGCGAAACGCTGCTGCGCTCGGTGGACCATGCGCGCTCGCTCGGCATCGAATGCGTTTATCAGGACCTCGCACTGGCGAATTCGCTGAGCATTTACCACAACATGTTCCTGAACCGCGAGATCGTGCGCCGCGGGCCCTTCAAATTGCTCGATCACAAGCAGATGCGCCAGCGAGCGGCGCAGCTGCTCGACGACATCGGCGTGCACGTACCCTCGGTGGACCTGCCTGTGGAGCGGCTTTCTGGCGGTCAGCGCCAGGCGATCGCGGTGGCGCGCGCCGTCCATTCGAACGCAAAGATCCTGCTGCTCGACGAGCCGCTCGCCGCGATGGGAGCGCGCGAAGCGGGTCTCATCATCGATCTCATCATGCGTTTGAAGGAAAAAGGCGGCCTATCGATTATCATGATCATGCACAACTATGCGCAGACGCTCGATATTGCGGATCGCATCATGTTGATGCAGCGAGGCCGCGTGACATACGAACAGCACAGCGCCAATACATCGGTGGCTGAACTGATGGATATCGTGCGGCGGGAATACCGGGCCATGCGCGCCACCAGCGCGTAGTGACCCAATAACAAAGGGGGACGCTCTGATCGGGTAGCCCCCGGCCGGACAATCATGGATTACCGCAATCTAGAGAAACGCAAGAGCATGCACGCGCGCATCGTGCAAGAGCTCGGCATGCAGATCGTGGGCGGCACGCTCCCCCCCGGGCAGCGCCTGCCCGCCGAACCCACACTGTGCGAGACCTACGGCGTGAGCCGCCCGGTGCTGCGCGAGGCCACGCGCGTGCTGGTCGCCAAGGGCCTGGTCGTTTCGAAGCCGCGCGTCGGCAGTGTCGTGCGACCGCGCGAAGAATGGCACATGCTCGACCCCGACGTGCTGTACTGGACCGTCAACAGCATTCCCGAAGGCGAGTTCTTCCGCTCGCTCATGACCGTGCGGCAGATCATCGAACCCGCCGCCGCGGCGCTCGCCGCGATTTCAGCAAACGACGAAGACCGCGCCCGCATTACCGCAGCCTACGCGCGCATGGAGCAGGCGCAAACGGCCGCCGACCTGCTCGAGCCCGACCTGGAATTCCACCGCGCGATCATGGCCGCCACGCATAACAACATGCTGGCGTACATCGGCAACATGCTCTCGCTCGCGCTTTCCGAGTCGATCAAGCTCACTAGCCGCCATCCCAACACGCACGCCCTTTCGTTGCCGCGCCACAAGGCGATTCTCACGGCGATCGAGCACGGCGACGCACTCGCGGCGCGGCAAGCGAGCGTCGTGCAGCTCGACAATGCGCGCGCCGACGCCAAATCGATTCTGGGCGGGGCGGGGCTGGAGACCTGAGGCTCGCAAACTAGAGCAGCGCCGCGCCAGGGCCGCATTGCGGCCCATCGGCGTGCCCTTCCCTCACACTGCGCGCTTGCTGCGGCGGTACTGGTCGAACAGCACCGCGAGCAGCAGAATACCGCCGCGAATCAGGTACTGATAGAACGTCGGTACGTTCATGAGGCTCATGGCGTCTTGCACCGAGCCCATGATCAGCACGCCCACGAGCACGCCCGAGATCGTCGCCACGCCGCCCGTGAGCGACACGCCGCCCAGCACGCAAGCCGAGATCACGCCGAGCTCGAGGCCAACCGAAGTCTTCGGGTCGCCCAGACTCATGCGCGAGGCCAGCATCACGCCCGCAAAGCCCGTAATGAGCCCTTGCAGCACGAACACCGTGATCTTGATGCGCGTGACCGGCAGGCCTGCCAGGCGCGCCGCTTCGCTATTGCCGCCCACCGCGAGCACGTTCTTGCCGAACACGGTTTTCTTGAGCAGGAAGCCGAACACCACGAAGCCGATGATGTTGCTCCAGATCGGGAACGAAATGCCGAGGAAGGAGCCGCCGCCCAGATCGAAGAAGCGCTCTTCGGAGATCATCACGGCGTCGCCGTTCGAGGTGAGGAACGCGAGACCGCGCACCGCTTCCATCATCGCGAGCGTGGCGATCAGCGAGTTGATCTTGAAGCGCGCTATCAGCACGCCGTTCACGAGCCCCACCGCCCCGCCCGCGAGCACGCCGGCCGTAATGCCGAGCAGCACGCTATGCGACTGCGTGATGACCGTGGAGGCCACCACGCCCGCGAAGGCCACGATCGAGGCGACCGAAAGATCGACCTCGCCGAGCGCGAGCACGAACATCATCGTGACGGCGATCGAGCCGATCAGCGTGACGGAGAGCAGCAGGCCCTGAATGTTGCGGGTCGTGAGGAAGTCGGGCACCGTTGCGGATAGCACCGCGAACAGCACCACGAACACCACCGCGATGCCCGATTTGTTGATCATGTCCCAGGCCCGCGCGCGCTGGGGGGTAATCGGCGCGGCGGCTTCGTTGACGGTAGGCGTGCCCTGTGGCTGCATGGCTTCACTCATTTCTGGTTCATCGTTTCGGATCGGTCGCGAGCGTCGATTGAAGACGTTTCAGACGCGACCGGCAAGGCAAAAAAACAGGCTTCAGCGCGGCAGCGCCATCTTGATCAGTTCGTCGGGCGAAGCTTCGGCCTTCGGCAGGCTGCCCGCAATTCGCCCTTCGCGCATCACGATGATGCGGTCCGACACGCCGATCACTTCGGCCAGGTCGCTCGACACCATGATGACGGTCTTGCCCGCTTCCGCGAGCTCGTACAGCAGGTTGTAGATTTCGGCGCGCGCGCCCACGTCGATGCCGCGCGTGGGCTCGTCCATCAGGAACACCTCGATGCGTTCGGCGAGCCAGCGCGACAGAATCACCTTCTGCTGGTTGCCGCCCGAGAGCGTGCCGATGGCCGTGTCGCCGTTGCGCGTCTTGATCGCGAGTTTCTTGATGTAGTCCTGCGCGAGATCGCGCTCGCGCCGCGCGTCGAGGAGGAAGCGCGCGGGGCTGAAGTGGCGGCGCGCGCTGATGTTGAGGTTATCGGCCACCGACGCGATCGCGACGATGCCTTCCTGCTTGCGGTCCTCGGGGCAGAGCGCGAGGCCCGCGCGCACGGCGTCGCGCGGGCTCGCGAAATTGACGCGCTTGCCGCCGAGTTCGACGTGGCCCGCGCTGGCGCGCGTCGCGCCGTAAATCAGCTTCATGAGTTCCGAGCGCCCGGCGCCCACGAGCCCGAAGAAGCCGACGATTTCGCCGCGCCGCGCCGTGAACGATACCGGCTCGGCGAGCCCAGGACCTAGCAGGCCCTTCGCTTCGAGCAGGACGTCTCCCGCTTCGCGCGGACGATAGCCGTACACGTCCTCGATCGAGCGGCCCACCATCGCCGCAATGAGGCGATTGCGGTCGAGATCGGCCACCGAATCGAACGTCTCGATGCGCTTGCCGTCGCGGAACACCGTCACGCGGTCGCAGAGCTCATAGACTTCATCCATGCGGTGCGTGACGTAGATGATCGCGCGGCCATCCGCGCGCAGCGCGTTGATGATGCGAAAGAGGTTCTCCGTCTCGCGCGCCGAGAGCGAGCTGGTCGGTTCGTCGAAGGCGATCACGCGCGCGTCGCGCATGAGCGCCTTGCCGATTTCGATCATCTGGCGCTGGCCGATGGAGAGGTTCTTCACCGGCGTGCGCGGATCGATGCGCTCGCCAAGCCGCTTGAGCTCATCCATCGCGCGCTTGACGAGCGTGCCCTCGTCGAGCACGCCGAGGCGATTGGGCAACTGCCCGAGCATCAGGTTTTCCGCCACCGTCAGCTCGGGCACGAGATGCAGTTCCTGATAGATGATCGCGATACCCGCTTCGAGCGCCGCCTTCGTGGTCGTAAAGCGGTGCTCCACGCCACCCAGCTCGAGCGTGCCTTCCTGCGGCTGGTTCACACCCGATAGCACCTTGAGCAGCGTGGATTTGCCCGCGCCGTTCTCGCCCATCAAGCCGTGTACCTCGCCGGCACGCACTTCCAGCGCCACGCGGTCGAGCGCGCGCACGCCCGGGAAGCTCACGGTAATGCCGTCGAGCTCCAGGTACGCGCGATTCCCCTGTTGAGCGCTCTTCACCGCGTTCGCTTGCGCGCTCGCATCAGTCATCGTTTCAGTCATTGCATCCCTGCCCTTTGCTTCGCCTCAGTCTTCTACGCAGTCCTTAGATACCCAGCTCGCTGCGCACGGCCGTCCAGTTGTCGCGCGTCATCAGCTTGCCGGTGGTCTGCGTGTCGGCGGCCGGCTGCTTGCCGTCGCGGATCCACTCGACGAGGTTCTCGGCACTTTCCTTGCCGTGGTTCGTCGAGCTCACGGCGATCGTGCCGTAGAAGCCCGTAGGCTGCTTCTTCTGGAACTCGGCGAACGCTTCGCCTGCGCCGTTGATGCCCACGCCGATCACGTCAGCCGACGGGATATGCAGCTGTTCGGTCGCGCGCACGGCGCCCAGCACGCTTTCTTCGTTGAGCGCGAACACCACCCACTTCTTGATGTTCGGATGCTGGGCGAGCACCGGCGACGCCGCATTGAAGCCGCCTTCGTCGTCGGTGGTCTTTTGCGGGGCGTCGAAGATGTTTTCCTTCTTGAAGCCGCCGGCCAGCAGCGATTGCGTCGCGCCGTCCGTGCGCAGCTTCGCCGTGGGCAGTTCATAGTCGGTGATACGCAGCGCGCCCACTTCTTCCGGCTTCCAGCCGCGGCGCTTCATTTCGTCGGTGATCGCCTGACCGACCTGATTGCCGATCTTGAGCGCCGACATGCCGAGATGCGGCACGCTGGCGATCGGCTTGCCCGACGAGTCGACGAGCTGGTCATCCACCGTCACGAACTTCATGTTGTAGCGCTTGGCGCGCGCCTGGATCGCCGGCCCGAGACGCACGTCGGGCGCGCAGATCACGAAGCCCTGTGCGCCTTGCGCGCCGAGGTTGTCGATGGCGGCGAGCACCTTCTCGCCGTCCGGCGTGCCGATGTTCACCACCGAGAAGTTCTCCTTCTGGCCGAGCGCCGTGGCGGCCTTCTGCTCGTTGATGAACCATGCCTGTTCCGGCATCTTCACGAGGAAACCGATCTTCACGGGCGAGTCGGCGTGCGCCGCCACGTTCATGCCGAGCGGGGCAATGCACATCGCCGCGAATGCGGCACGAAGGGTCAAACGGCGGATCTTGCTGGTCATGCTCCTGTCTCCTCAGGTGTGGTTTGCTGCGTGTGTAATGCTTGAAAGAAGCGTCGTTAGTGGCCGAAGGCCTCGACTTCGACGTGCCTGCCGAGCAGGAACGCGTCCGCCACGAGGCGCAGCGGGCGCACGTCCACGTCGTCGGTGCCGTGGGCGATCAACCAGTGAAAACGCTCATAGAGCGCCGCATATTCCCGTTCCGCGTCGAGCGCGACCGGCTCGCCCGCAATCGCGAGGCGCTTGCCGCCTTCCGCGATCGAGAGCAGGCCGTCCGTGGTCTCCACATCGATTTCCCATTGCTCGACCGGACCGTGGCGCCAGTCGAACTCGGCGCGCACCGGCACGCCATCGGTGTCGATGCAATCGAGTTCGGCCGCAATCGGCGTGGAGCAATCGCTCGGCACATGCAGCGTCGCGCCCTGCAGCAGAACTTCGCGCGGCAGGATGCGCGTGACGATGGAAAGCGCGTTGATGCCCGGATCGAATACGCCGAGGCCACCCGGTTCCCAGATCCACTGTTGACCCGGATGCCAGCGGCGCACATCTTCCTTCCAGCGCACGTGCACGGCGCGAATGGTGCGCTCGGCGAGCCACGCGCGCGCGGGCTCGACGGCGCTCGCGCAGCGCGAATGCCACGTGGTGAACAGCGTGCGGCCGCGCTTTTGCGCAAGCTCGCGCAGTGCCTCGACTTCGCTCACGCTCGCGCCGGGCGGCTTTTCGAGCATGACGTGCTTGCCCGCTTCGAGCGCGGCGCGCGCCTGCGCGTAGCGAACCTGCGGCGGCGCGCACAGCGAGACGGCGTCGAGATCGGACTCGGCGGCTAACAGCGCACCGATGTCCTTGTAGTTGCGCACGTTCTCCACCTGCGCGTTGCGGCTCGCGCTCGCGACGAGCTCGAACCCCGGATTGCCCGTGATGGCAGGCAGATGCTGGTCGCGCGCAATCTTGCCGACGCCGACGATACCCAACGTATAGGACGCTTTCATGACGTATCTCCGCCCCTTCTTTTCAGGGAGATTTTTTATTCTGCATGACGAATGATTTACTTACCCCAGCGCAGCACGAGCGGATCGAGGCGGCGCGCAATGTCGATCAGCTCGGCGCGCGTCGCGGGATTCATCGCGGGCAGCGGGTGGCGCGGCAGTTCGCACTCGATCACGCCGCCTTCCTTCATCAGCGACTTGCAGGCGAGCAGGCCCGCCTGGCGGTTTTCGTGATTGATGAGCGGCAGCCACTTCTGGTACAGCGCGAATGCGTCGTCGGCGCGGCCTTCGCGGTGGGCTACGATAATCGGGCGAATACCGTCCGGAAAACCGCCGCCCGTCATCGAGCCGGTCGCACCGGCGTGCAGGTCCGCGAGCAAGGTGATGGCTTCTTCGCCGTCCCACGGGCCCTCGACGGCCTCGCCCGCCAGCTTGATCAGCTCGCGCAGCTTGTTCGCCGCGCCCGGCGTTTCGATCTTGAAATACGAGACCTGGTCGATCTCGCGCGCCATGCGCGCGAGAAACGCCGCGGAGAGCACCGTGCCGCTCGCGGGCGCGTCCTGGATCATGACCGGAATGTCGATCGCATCCGACACGCGCGCGTAGAAGTCGTAAATCTGCTGCTCGGGCACGCGGAAGGTCGCGCCGTGATACGGCGGCATGAGCATCACCATCGCCGCGCCCTGCTCCTGTGCGCGCTTGCTGCGTGCGGCGGCAACCGGCGTGCCGTAATGCGTGGTCGTCACGATCACGGGCACGCGGCCCGCCACGTGCTCGAGCACGGTGCGCGTGATGAGTTCGCGCTCGTCGTCGGAGAGCGAGAACTGCTCCGAGAAGTTCGCGAGAATGCACAGGCCGTCCGAGCCCGCGTCGATCATGAAATCGACGGCGCGCTTCTGGCTTGCCAGATCCAGTTCGCCCGTTTCGGTGAACGTGGTCGGCACGACGGGGAAAATGCCCTGATAGCGGGGCGTACGGCTCGTAGTCATGTCTTCAGTCCTGCTTGAGAAAGAGTGTCAGCCCGTGCCTTCACGATTCGCTGGCCAGTTGTCCGGTGCCGCGCCCAGGCGTGCGCAGCACCGCGCGCACGGCGAACGTCACGAGCACCGCGAACACCAGCGTGGCCGCGAGAAAGTAAAGCCCGGCCGCCAGGCTGCCCGTCGCGTCCTTGATGAGCCCGATGCCATAGGGGCCGAGATAGCCGCCGAGATTCGCGAGCGAGTTGATCGTCGCGATCCCCACGGCCGCGCTCGCGCCGGTGAGGAACTCGCCGGGCAGCGCCCAGACCACGGCCTGAATCGAGTAGATCGAAAAAGCGGTCAGGCAGATGAACAGCAGTTGCAGCGCCGGCGCGTGAAACCACGCGCTCGCGGCCATCGTCAGCGCCGCGACGCCCGAGACCACGACAATGTGGCCGTAACGTTCGCGATGCTTGTCCGAATGGCGCGGCACGATCAGCAAGCCCACTACCGCGAACAGATACGGCACCGCGGAAAGCAGGCCCGCCGTGGAATCGCTCACGCCGAACGCCTTGATAATGGTAGGCAACCAGAGCGACAAACCATAGATGCACAGCGGAAACGGCAGAAACAGCAGCGCAAGCAGCAGCACGCGGCGGTCCTTGAGCGCGCTAAACGGGTTGCGATGCGTGTCGAGCCGGTAGGCGCGCTGATCGGCGGCGAGTTCGCGCGCGATCCAGCGGCGCTCGTTGTCGTCGAGCCAGTGCGCGTGCGCGGGCGATTCGGGCAACAGACGCAACGTGGGAATGCACAGCAGCACGGCGGGCAGGCCGCTCACGACAAACAGCGTCTGCCAGTTCGACATGCCGAAAAAGCCATGCGTTTCGAGCAGCGCGCCCGCGAGCGGCCCCGTGACGATGCCGGCGATGGGCTGCGCGAGCACGAGCAGGCCGATCACGCGCCCGCGGTGACGCATGGGGAACCACTGCGTGAGGAAATAGAGAATGCCCGGATAGAGACCGGCTTCCGCCGCCCCCAGCAGGAAGCGCAGCGCGTAGAAGCTTTTCGGGCCGCTCACGAGCGCCATCAGCATCGTGATCACGCCCCACGTGAAGAGGATGCGCGCGAACCACACGCGCGCGCCGAAGCGCGCGAGCGCGAGATTGCTTGGCACTTCGCAGAGGAAATAACCGATGAAGAAGAGACCGGCGCCCAGGCCGTAGGCGCCGTCGGAAAGGCCTACGGCCGCGTTCATGTGCAGCTTCGCGAAGCCGACCACGGTGCGATCGACGTACGCCACCACATAGATCAGCGCGAGAAAAGGCAGCAGCCGGCGCGCGATATGGCCGACGATGTGCTGTTCCTCGCTGCTGGCGCTTGCCAGTGCAGCGGGGCTTTCGTGTTGCAGCACCTGCGGGTTCGTCATCGTGTCTCCAAGCTAATTTCTTCTCTTAAGCGGTGCGCCCTTCGTGTTTGCCGCGCTCAGGGCGCCGGCGCGCCCTGACCCATTGCAACAACCGCTCAGTGCGAATGCCGCGGCACCGCCGCTCCGCGCTTGCCCACGAGGAAGTCGAGGTCGCAACCCTCGTCGGCCTGCAGCACGTGATCGACGTAAAGGCGCGCATAGCCGCCCTTGCCCAGCTGCTCCGCCACGCCGGGCGCCGCCGCCGGATCGACATCGCTCAAACGGCGCGCAAGTTCCTCGTCGCCGATGTCCAGATGCAGGCGACCCGATTCGCAGTCCAGCTCGATCCAGTCGCCGTTGCGCACCGCCGCGAGCGGCCCGCCCGCCGCCGCTTCGGGCGCCACGTGCAGGACCACCGTGCCGTAAGCCGTGCCGCTCATGCGCGCATCGGAAATGCGCACCATGTCCTTCACGCCCTGGCGCAGCAGCTTGGGCGGCAGGCCCATGTTGCCGACTTCGGCCATGCCGGGGTAGCCGCGCGGGCCGCAGTTCTTCATCACGAGGATGGAGTCCTTGTCGACGTCGAGCGATTCGTCGGCGATCGTCGCCTTGTAGTGGTCGAAGTTTTCGAACACCACGGCGCGGCCCCGATGCTTGAGCAGCTCGGGCGTGGCCGCCGAAGGCTTGAGCACGGCACCGCGCGGCGCGAGATTGCCGCGCAGGATACAGATGCCGCCGTCTGCGATCAATGGGTTGTCGAGTTGACGGATCACTTCGTCGTTGTAATTGGGCGCCTCGCGCACGTTGTCCCAGATGGACTTGCCGTTGACCGTGAGCGCATTGGGATGCGGCAGGAGGTTCGCTTCGCCGAGCCGGCGCAGCACCGCCGGCAGACCGCCCGCGTAGTAGAACTCTTCCATCAGGAAGCGGCCCGACGGCTGCAGGTCGACGATGGTCGGCGTGTTGCGGCCAATGCGCTGCCAGTCTTCCAGTTCGAGATCGACGCCGATGCGGCCGGCAATCGCCTTCAGGTGAATCACGGCGTTGGTCGAGCCGCCGATGGCGGCATTCGTACGAATGGCGTTCTCGAACGCTTCGCGCGTCAGGACCTTCGACAGCTTCAGGTCTTCCAGCGCCATCTGCACAATGCGGATGCCCGACATGTGCGCGAGCACGTAGCGACGCGAATCGACGGCGGGAATCGCGGCGTTGTGCGGCAGCGAAACGCCGAGCGATTCGGCCATGCAGGCCATCGTCGAGGCGGTGCCCATGGTGTTGCAGGTGCCCGCCGAGCGCGACATGCCCGCTTCGGCCGAAAGGAACTGGTGCAGGTTGATTTCCCCCGCCTTCAGCTCCTCGTGCAGCCTCCAGACCACGGTGCCCGAGCCGATGTCACGGCCTTCGTGCTTGCCGTTGAGCATCGGACCGCCGGTCACGACGATGGCGGGCACGTCCACACTGGCTGCGCCCATCAGCAGCGCGGGCGTGGTCTTGTCGCAGCCGCACAGAAGTACGACGGCGTCGATAGGGTTGCCGCGAATCGCCTCTTCCACGTCCATGGAAGCGAGATTGCGCGTGAGCATGGCCGAGGGACGCAGGTTCGATTCGCCGTTCGAGAACACCGGAAACTCGACCGGGAAGCCGCCCGCTTCATAGATGCCGCGCTTCACGTGCTCGGCGAGCTTGCGGAAATGCGCATTGCAGGGCGTGAGTTCCGACCAGGTGTTGCAGATGCCGATGATCGGGCGACCATCGAATTCGTGATCGGGAATGCCTTGATTCTTCATCCAGCTTCGGTACATGAAGCCGTTCTTGTCCGTGGTGCCGAACCACTGTTGGGAGCGCAGTTTGGGTTTCGTATCCGACATCGTGTTCGTCTTGTGGAGCGGGTAGTTCGCCGAATGCTTCAAGCGATGGATTCGGCACAGTCTAGGGAGAAGTCTGATAACCTTCTAATGAAATAATGGACGCATCCGATATCGAAATCGGCATTAGTATAAACACCTAAAACTATTTGGGAAATCAGGTGGAGACATGCTGGATACGAGCCCCTGGTACGTACGCACGCGGCTGAAAACGCGGCAATTGCTCCTCGTCGTGGCGCTGGCGGAGGAAGGCAACATTCACCGCGCGGCGGCGGCGCTGAACATGACGCAGCCCGCCGCTTCGAAGCTCCTGCGCGAGCTCGAAGACATGCTCGGCGCGGTGCTGTTCGAGCGCATGCCGCGCGGCATGCGGCCCACGCTGTACGGCGACGCGCTGATCCGCCATGCGCGCGCCGTGCTGGGCAGCCTCGACCAGGCGCAGGAGGAACTGAGCGCGCTCAAGGCCGGGCGCCTCGGCCACGTGGCGGTGGGCGCGATCACATCGCCAGGCGTGCGCGTACTGCCCGCGGCCGTTGCGGCGGTCAAGCGCACGCATGCGAACTTGCGCGTCTCCGTGGAAATCGACGCCAGCAACGTGCTGCTCGAACACCTGGCGCAAGACAAGCTCGACGTGGTGCTGGGCCGCCTTTCCGCCGAGCACGACAAGCTCCAGTTGCGTTACGAACCGCTCGCGGGCGAGCCCGTGTGCGCCGTGGTCCGGCCGGGGCATCCCATGCTTGGGGCATTGCAGGACGAGGCCCAGGCGATCGCGCTCGCCGACATTGCGCGCGCGACGTGGGTCGTGCCGCCGGTCGGCAGCGTGCTGCGCCACCGCTTCGAGCTGATGTTCCAGCGCGCGAGCCTCGCGCCCCCCTCGAACGTGGTCGAAACGCCCGCGCTGCTCTTCATCACGCGCGTGCTGGAGCAAAGCGACATGATCGCCGTGCTCACCGAGGACGTGGCGCGCTACTACGCGGCGCACGGCATGGTCGCGATCCTGCCCGTGCCGATGGATTGCCAGATGGACGACTTCGGCATCATCACGCGTGCGGATGGCCTCCTCACGCCCGCGGCGAGCGTGATGATCGAGGCGTTGCGGCAGGTGAGCGCCGACATTTACGGCACGCACGGCGGCGAGCAAGGCGCGCGATAATCGTGCGACGAAACCCGCGCGAGAGGACCGAACCATGCCCGCCAGCCATCCCGCCGCTCCCGACAGCACCGCCATTCGCGTCGCGCTGTGGCGCGCGCTGCACGTCCAGGTCGACGATGCGCCCCACGTGCTCGAAGACGAAACCGGCATGCAGATCGCCGCGCCCGAGTCGAACTGGCGCGAGCGGGCCGATATGCACCCTGCAGGCACGCGCGGCTATCGTGCGTCGATCGTCGGGCGCGCGCGCTTTGTCGAGGACCTCGTGGCCGAACAGACCGTGAAAGGGCTCGCGCGGCAGTACGCGATTCTCGGCGCGGGACTCGACACGTTCGCGCAGCGCCACCCCGAAATCGCCTCGCGCCTGCACGTGTACGAGGTGGACAAGCCGGGCACGCAGGCCTGGAAGCGTCAGCGGCTCATGGAGCTGGGGTATCGCGAGCAGGCCTGGCTGCGCTTCGTGCCGGTCGATTTCGAAGCCGGTGAAACGTGGTGGGAACGGCTCGCAGCGGCCGGGTTCGATGCCGCGAGTCCCGCGGTGATCGCCTCGACGGGCGTCTCCATGTATCTCACGCGCGAAGCGAACCTCGCGACGCTGCGGCAGATCGCGCAGCTCGCACCGGGCTCGACGCTCGTCATGACGTTCCTTTTGCCGCTCGAACTCATCGACGAGCCCGAGCGCTCGCAGCATGCCGCCGTGTATGAACGCGCGAAGGCGGCGGGTACGCCGTTCGTGAGCTTTTTCGCGCCCGATGAGATGCTTGCGCTGGCAAGCGAGGCCGGGTTGCGCAATGCGCGTCATGTTTCGACCGCGGATCTCACCGCGCGTTACTTCGCAGGACGAAGCGACGGGCTAATTCCGGCTAGCGGGGAATCGATTCTTGTGGCGACGGTTTGAGGGGGGTGTCGGTCGCTCTTGTTGTTCCCCCTATGATTGCGGGCCGGCGCACGGTGCGCGAAGCGACGCGCAGTGGAGTCGAGGGCGGCGCCCCCCAAGGTATGCGTCGTGCAGCGCCTCGATACGGGCGAGTCTCGCACGGCGGTAAAACCGCATGCAAGTTGCTGGCCCCGCGCAATCGCGCTGTCGAGACGACCTGGTCTTGATAGGGCAAACGATCTACACTGGAAGTCAGCACAACCGAATAGATCGGCCAGCCGTTGCGGACTGATCGCATCCCGTTTGCCTTCATTATGCGGAGCCTTGTGCTGTCCCTTGCGTCTGGAGGTGGCCATGAAAAAGGAGAGGAAGACTGCACGGCAGATTCTGTCCGTGATCTCCCGCGAGGTTGTTTCGGTCAGCCCCGATGACACGGTGCTCGCGGCGCTGCATTTAATGGCGAAAAGGGACGTCACGACCGTGCTTGTGCTGCAAGGCGGCAAGCTTGCCGGCATCCTGTCCCAGCGCGACTACGCTCGCAAGGTAGAAGTGCTCGGCCGCGATGCCGCCAGCACCAGGGTTGGCGAGATCATGACCACCGAGGTGTTTTACGTGACACCCGAGCACACTTGCGATCAGTGCCTCGCGTCGATGCATACCAGGCGGATCCGGCACTTGCCGGTAATCGAATCCGGGCACGTCATTGGCGTGCTTTCCAGCAGCGACCTCCTGGAAGAACTTTTTCAGGAGGACGAGCATTTCATCACGCTGCTCGAGCATGACATGCTCTATCTGACGATCGATACGGGCGGCGCCTATTAAACGCTCCGCCACTCGCGCCCAGCTCGCGCGGGGCCCCGGATGACAGTCCCCGGCAGTCGCTATGTCCCGCTCAGGTAGTCAGCCGTCGATACGCGCTCAAATGACGAACCAGGCCCTGCGGGTCGCCACGTCTTTCGAGCAGCATTGCCAGATTGTGGTGTGCGTCCGCGTACATCGGGTCGAGTTCGAGGCAGCGCATATAGCTTCGCTCAGCGTCTTCGAAGCGGCCCAGTTCCTCGAACGCAATCGCGCGATTGAAGTGCAACACCGCGTCGTCGGGGAAGTGAGCTAACGCTTCGTCCGACAGTTCAAGCGCATCCTCGCAACGCGCTTCGAGTTCGCACAGCAACGCGCCCAAATCAACGTAGGCAGCATAAAAAGGTTGCGGCGATAGCGCTATCGCCTTGCGGTACGCCCGTTCAGCACCGTTCACATCGGATGCTCTCAGCTGCTCGCCGAGGTCGTACCACTCCTGCGCCTGATGCGCGAGATTCTTTTGTGCAGGCGCCGAGTCGAGAAACACGACGTCGCCCTTGATTTGCGCCACTTCGAAATCCAGCAGGAACTGACCGGTGGCGGCATCCCATTGCGAAGGACCGGTTCGCACGGCCACGTCGTTGCCGACCGCCGATACGCGAATCCCCGTAAGCGGCAACGCATCGGGCAACTCGTCTCTCAGTCGCGTGAGAGCCATGATGATCTTGCGCGGCGCAATGCGCGCATCGCGCAGTTGCAACGCCGTACGCAGCAGCACGACGTCCTGGAACGTGAAGCGGTAGGCGTTTCGCGGTCCCCGCGAAGGCTTCACGAATCCGGCAGCAACGAGGTCCGATACCACCTTTCGGGAAACGCCCAGCATGGCCTGCAATTCGCGCATCGAAATCTCTCGCGCGGCGACTTGTGGCGTCACTTGCGCGCCCGGACCTTGGCAGGCGCTTCAGCGGGCGCCTTGGCGGCACGCGCCGGCGGCTTGCGCGTCTTGGGCGCGACAGGCAGCTCGGTAACGGGCTCCGCGCTCTTGCTGCGCTTCGGCGCCGGAGCGGCCTTCGCTTTTGCGCCACCCTTCAAACTCGCGCGCAAGGCGTCCATCAGGTCGATAACCTGTCCGCCGCCAGCCAGCTCTTCGCGAGCCTCGTGAACGACGACCTGCTTGCCTGCGATCTTTTCGTCGATGGCAGCGAGGATGCGCTTCTTCTCTTCGTCTTCGTACGCAGTCGGATCGTAATTGTCCTCGGCGCCCTGCTCGATAATCTGCAGCGCGAGTTTCATCTCGGTATCGGATACGTCGACATGTTCGACGTTCAGGGCAGCCAGCGAACGAACCTCGTCGGCGTACAGCAGTTGCTGAAAGACGAGCCCATCTTCTTCGGGGCGCACCTGCACGATCCGCGTCCGTCCTTTCGACGCCCATTTCGCCAACGCGCAGCGGCCGCTCTGCACCAGCGCCTGCTGCAACAGGCTGTACGGCTTGCCGCCTCGCTTGTCGGGCGCAATGTAGTAGGCCTTGTCGTAGAAGACCGGGTTGATCGCCTCTTGCGGGATGAAGGCCATGATTTCGACGACGTGGCTCGCCGCGTCTTCCAGCGCCTTTAGCTCGTCGGTGGTGAAGACCACGAAGCGGTCCTTTTCGAATTCGTAGCCCTTGTTCATGCTCGAGCGCTCGACAACGTCGCCCGTCTTTTCGGAGACGTATTGCTGCTTCACGCGCGAGCCGTCGGGCGCCAGCATGTGGAAGCGGATGTCGGACGAACTCTCGGTGGCGGTATAGAGCTTCACCGGAATCGAAACGAGCCCGAAGGACAGCGTCAGGGAAGCGATTGAGCGGGCGGGCATGGACTTCTCCTCGCGGATTTGCACTTTTGGCACGTCGCTTACGCAAAGCGCGTGCCGCCGCCTGGCGGCGGTCGTTTCATTTTAGGAGCTTTATCGCAGATGCCAACGATTGCGCCCCCGACCAGTAATCCGCCCACGGGTCCTGCTGCTGGAAGCTGAGGTACTCGCGGGCCGTTTGTACGGTCCACTGCGCCCCGCTCTTGAGATCGTTCAACTGCGCCCAGGAAACTGGCATCGAGACGCCCATGCCGGGTCGCGCCCGTGCGGAAAACGCCGCGGCAGTCGTCTGCGCCTTGCCGTTGCGCAGGTAGTCGACATAGACCTTTCCGACCCGGTTCGAAGCCCCGGAGGTCGCCGAAAAGCGCTCGGGAATCGTCTTCGCCAGATGGCGCACGAATGCCTGGGAGAACGACTTGACCGCATCGTAGCCCAGCCGCGGGGCAAGCGGCACGACGACGTGCAAGCCCTTTCCGCCGCTCGTCTTCAGCCAGGCTTGCAGATCCAGTTCCGACAACAACGCCTGAACCAGCAGCGCGGCTTCCTGAACGCGCCCCCATTTCACGCCCTCGCCTGGGTCCAGGTCGAAGATGACCCTGTCGGGCTTGTCGAGCCGTCGAACGGTCGAATTCCAGGTGTGAAACTCGACGGTGTTCAACTGTGCCGCCGACAGCAGCGCGTCGACCGTGTCGACGGTCAGCAAGGGCGGATGATTCGGCCAGAGACTGCGGTCGTGAGCCGTCAATCCGGGCATGCCTGTGCTCTCGGCATGCTTCTGAAAGAACAGGTCGTCGGCAATGCCTGCGGGCGCGCGGACCATCGTGATCGGCCGGCCTTTCAGGTGAGGCAGCATCCGTTCCGCGATACTCGCGTAGTAGCGGACCAGGTCCGCCTTCGTCATGCCGGTCGATGGGTCGACGACGCGTTCCGGATGCGTGATTTTCAGCTTCGGTTGCGGCTCCGGCGCCTGCGTCTTTCCCCCCTCCCGGACGACGCCGGTCGGCGGCTTGTCGATGCGCAGGCCTCTGAACGAGGCCTGGCGGATGACGCCATCGGCCGTCCATTCCGCGAACTCGACCTCTGCGACGAGTTCAGGGCGAACCCATCGCTCGCTGCCGGCCGAGCGCCTGGACCATCGGCGCCGCCTTGCGACGTCGACATCAAATGGTGCCGCATCGACCTCGAGCGGCGTCAGCCGCGCCCACAGGTCCCGTGCGGTCCTCGCGTCCCAGCCGGTGCCGACGCTTCCGGCGTCGCGAAGCTTGCCGTCTACGTAGTAACCAAGCAACAGACTGCCGACCTCGCCGTCTTTGCCGCCTCTGCTCGTGAAGCCGCAGATGACCAGTTCCTGCCGCAGTCGGGACTTCGCCTTGAGCCACGTCTGGGTCCGCCCCGATTCATAGGGCGCGTCGCGGCGCTTGAGCATCAGGCCTTCGAGGCCCAGGCCCGAGGCGGCCTCGAACATTTGGGCCGGGGGCGCCTCAAAGTCCTGGCTGAACCGGATGTGCTCACCGGCATTTTGAAGAAGCTGCGCGAGACGCATGCGCCTCGCCCACAGCGGCACCTTCCTGAGGTCTCTCCCGTCGAGGTACATCAGATCGAACAGGAAGTAGACGATGTCCTGATTCGCGTTGCCGTCGATCGCATCTTGCAGCGCAGCGAAACTGGGAAGGCCGTTTTTGAGGACGGTGATTTCGCCATCCAGCCACGCACTGTTGAGCGCGAGCGCTTCGACCTCTGCGGCAAGCGCGGGAAACCTGGCTGTCCAGTCATGACCGCCTCTTGTGATGAGTCGCACATGGCCTTTGGCGACGCGTGAGAGCATGCGATAGCCGTCGAGCTTTGCTTCGGTTATCCAGTCGCCGCTCGTGGGAAGCGATGCCGCCAGGGTCGCAAGCTGGGGCTCGAGTCTGGCAGGCAACGCAGCGGACACCGCCGCGGAAAGATCTATTTCCGACGATCCGCTGCGCGCAGGCCTCGCCACCCTCGGCGCACGTTCCTCGATGAGCCCGAGCGGCTCAGCCGTGACGCTATCGGGAAGCGCCTTGATGACATCGTATTCGGCAAGCGGCTGCGCCCAGGCATCGCGCTTCTTGAACAGCATCCACTGGTCTTGCCTGTCGCCGGCCTTCGATATGCGAACCAGTTCCCAGAGTCCGGCAAGCTTTTCGCCGTGGAGCCGGAAGACCAGCTTGCCGGCAGTCATTCCCTCATGCGGATCACCGACGGGTTCCCAGGTCCCGCGGTCCCACACAATCACGTCTCCGGCGCCGTATTGCTTTGCCGGAATCGTGCCTTCGAAGCCCGCGTAGTCGACCGGATGGTCCTCGACGTGAATGGCCATCCGTTTTTCCTTCGGGTCGTAACACGGGCCTTTGGGTACGGCCCAGGACAGCAGCACCCCGTCGAGTTCGAGCCGAAAGTCGTAGTGCAGTCGGCTCGCCCAGTGCTTCTGCACGACGAAGCCAAGATGTCCATTTTCAGCGGGCGGGCTGGCAGCCGGTGGCGCCGGTTCAGGCGTGACACGGAAATCCCGCTTTGTTTTATAGCGGGAAAGCGGCGGTGATGGCGGATTGCGGTCGCGGGTTGAGGCCATGACGATAGTCTAGGAAGAAGTGTCACCTGGTGCGTCGCAAATGGAATGAACCGAAGCGTTCCCTGTATCAGGCTGCCATCCAGCCGGACCCAAAAGACAAAGCGGGAGCCGGCTCTCGCCGCTCCCGCCAGATCACTTCGTTGTGCTCACAAGCACCGCGAAAAGCCGCGGCCAATGCTTAGCTCATGTGCAGACCGCCATTGAGCGAGAAGTCCGCGCCGGTCGAGAAGCCCGCTTCGTCGGATGCGAGCCACGCCACGATCGAGGCGATTTCCATCGGTTCGCCGAGGCGCCGCACCGGAATGCTGTCGACGATCTTCGAGAGCACTTCGGGCTTCACCGCCTTCACCATGTCCGTGCCGATATAGCCGGGCGAAACGGTATTGACGGTCACGCCCTTGGTCGCCACTTCCTGCGCGAGCGCCATGGTGAAGCCGTGAATGCCGGCCTTGGCCGTGGAGTAATTCGTCTGACCGAACTGGCCTTTCTGCCCGTTCACCGACGAAATGTTGATCACCCGCCCGAAGCCCCGCTCGATCATGCCGTCGATCACCTGCTTCGTGACGTTGAAGAGGCTCGTGAGATTGGTGTCGATCACCGCGATCCAGTCTTCGTGCGTCATCTTGCGGAAGACGACGTCGCGCGTGATGCCGGCGTTGTTGACCAGGATATCGATTTCCCCGACGTCCTTCTTCACCTTCTCGAACGCAGCAGCCGTGGAGTCCCAGTCGGCCACGTTGCCTTCAGACGCGACGAACTCGTAGCCCAACGCCTTTTGCTCATCGAGCCAGCGCGTCTTGCGCTGCGAGTTCGGGCCGCAGCCCGCGACCACCGTGTAGCCATCCTTGTGCAGACGCTGGCAGATGGCCGTTCCGATGCCGCCCATGCCGCCGGTCACGTAGGCAATACGCTTTGCCATAGATCCTCCTTTTGCTTTAGGGGGTAGGTGAGTTGGGAAAGACTCTGGAGGATGGAGTCAGTTTGACGAGCGCCACCAAGCCGGGCGATGGGGAAATACCCGTACAGGAAAACGCCTGCCGCAATCCTTCCGTAAGACAGCGTGTGCCGGCCTTCGCTCGATGCCGACGGACACCCGGATCAGCGTAGCAGCGTCCTTTGAGGGACACAAGACGATCACGCCCTCGGACGTGCGCAAAAGCACACAATTACCTGGCATGCCTTAATAAATGCATGAGGGGAAATGTGTTTTGCATAAAGACACGGCCCGGCTCCATTCGAGGCCGGGCCGTACGCAGACTCGCTGCGCAGGAATCAAACAAGCATCAAAGGCCGGCGGCGAGGCGCTCGTTGCCAAACCCCTCGGGCAAATCCGTCACGTATTCGAGCCGCCCCACTGCTTCAAGCAGCGAGCGGCCGGCAATCGTGAGCGACAGGCGGCGGTGGCCTTCCGTCCATTGCTCGAGCGCCACCAGCTGACGCTCGAGCAGCGTGTCCAGTTCCTGGCGGTTCATGTCGATCTGATCCGGCGAATGGCGGACCAGCATCAGCGTGGCGAATTCTTTCGGGCTCAGCAATGTCGTCTCCCAGTAACTTTCATGCCGCAACCAGGGGCACAGAGCCGCATATGTTCGAGGTTTAATGTGACACGGGCGTGACTGTCACAATTTCGCTCCCGCACTATATTGAGTTTGCATATCGGGCGGTGCCGCCCTCTTTGCGGCCGGCGGCGTCTGTGCCGGCAGAAGCGCCGTGCCGCATTCCTCCACGAGGTTGCGCAGTGAGGTCGGGAAGAGCGTGCCGGGGTCGTCGGCAATGCCTGCGCCGTCGTCGCGCAGCGCCGCGCCGATGCCCACCACGATGGTCGCGTCAGGCGCACGCTCGCGCAGGCGCCGCACGAGATTGCGCAGGTACGGCGCCGACTCGGGCGCATCGAGCGACACCACACAGATGGCCGGCGAGCGCTCGTCGATCATGGCCCCGCGCGTGGCGCGCACTTCGTCGTAGGTGGTGGCCGTGCAAGGGATATTGCGCCGCATGAGCAACTGGCCGACGATCGCCACCGCCACGTCGTCGAACGCGCCGCGTCCGGGCACGCAGAGCACCTCGCCCGCGTCCGGCGAGAGCGTGAACTCGATCACCCGCGCGCCTTCGTCCGCGCCTTCAACGGACTTCCTGGCGCTCTCCCCCTCGGGTGCGGCGTGACGCGAATCGTCCACGGACTCGAGATCCTCGACGATATCGAGCAGCGCCTGGTTGATGCGCGCGACCTGCTCGGCGGGCAGCACGCCGCGCAAGGCGTCGTTGCGCGCGAAGCGCAGGCCCTCGAACGCCACCTGCTCGTAATAGTCGATGAGCGGCATGCCGGTGAGCAGCCGGTCCGCCTGCAGCAGTGCCTCGTGGGGATCGTCGGCGAGCAGGCGCTGGTAGCACATCTGCGCGGGCGTAAGGGCGGGCTGGTCGCCAAGCAGGATCGTGAGGAAGTTCAGCCGGTCCACGTAGCGGCCCAGCGTGACGATGCACAACGTGAGCGGAGTGGAAAGCACGAGCCCCACGGGCCCCCACAGCCAGCTCCAGAAGATCGCCGCCACCACCACGGCCAGCGGCGAGAGGCCCGAGCGCTTGCCGTAGAGCATCGGCTCGGCGAACTGCCCCGCCACCACGTCCACGACGATGAAGAAGATCAGCGTCGTCACGCCCATGGTCCATTGCGGCTGCGTGGCCGCGGCGACGATCGTCGCCATGATCGCGGCGATCCAGATGCCGATGTACGGCACGAAGCGCATGAGCGCCGCCACCGCGCCGAACAGCAGCGCGCCCGGCACGCCGATGCCGGCCAGCCCCAGCGCAATCACCCCGCCCACCGTGACGTTCACGCCGACCTGCGCGACGAAGTAGCGCGAGAGCCGCTGCGAGGCATCGTTGATGGCGGTCGTGGTGCGGTGCAGGTCGTCGGAGCCGAACACGCTGATGAGCCGGTCGCGCAGGTCCTCGCGCTGGAACAGGATGAAGATCGTGACCACGAGCACGATGAAGGTCGTTTCCAGCGGTGCGATAGCCGGGGCGAGCGCCTTTTGCGCGAGCGTAAGCGGCGTGGGCGCGGGCGTATGGACCTCCACGGGCATCGGCTGCTGCGGCTGGTTGCGCGCTGCGCGGCCGCGCGGCTGCGGCGGCGCGGGCGGCGGCGTGGGCGTCACGCGCTGCAGCGCGGTGGCGGCCCGCGACATCAGCGAGTCGGCGCGGCCCACGGTTTTTTCCTGCACCGTTTTCACTTTCTGCCCTATCTCTTCCTGGTACTCCGGCAGGGAGGCGGAAAGCTGATACACCTGCGCGGCGATCAGCGCGCCCACGCCGGCAAGCGCGAGCACGGTGGACAGCACAGCAACGAGAATGGCGAGGAACTGCGGCACATGAAAGCGCCGCAGCGTGGTCACGAGCGGCGCCAGCAGAAAGCTCAGCAGCACCGAGAGCGTAATGGGAATCAGCACCGCGCGCCCGAAGTACAGGCCGCACACCACGACCACGCCTGTAATGACGGAGGCGAGGCCGTGCAGCGTCGGCGGGCTTGGCGGAAACACCCGGTTGCGGCGGCCCTGCGGCGGCAGCGGGAAATTCATGTCGTTTTGGATCGGCAAAAAAAAACATCGGGGCCGCGCCGGCTCGGGCAAGCGCACGGCCCATCTATACGCACGAGGCGCACCTGGAAATGGTACAGCGCCTCCACACGCGAGGCGCAACCGTCCAGATTTTCGCAGGTCGCGAGAGGCGGACGCAAAAAGCGCGCGTCACTGCGTCTGCGTCTTGCCCGTGACGAGCTCCTGATTGCGCGCGGTGAGGAACTGGATGAGCCCATCCACGCCGCCCTGCTGGATCTTCTCGTTGAACTGCTGGCGATAGGTCTGTATCAGCCACGCGCCGAGCACGTTCAGGTCGTACAGGCGCCAGCCTTGCGGCGTCTTGTACAGGCGGTAATCGATTTCAACCGGATTGCTGTTGGTCTGCGCGAGCGTGCGCACGACGACGTCGGTGTCGCCCGGCGAGCTGCGCATGGGCGGGTACTCGATCTTCTGGTCAGGCTTCAGTTGCGCGATGGCGCCCGAGTAGAGATGGATCAGCAGCAGCTGGAACTGCTGCTCGATCTGCGCTTGCTGCTCGGGCGTCGTGGTGCGCCAGTGCGGCCCCATGGCGAGGCGCGTGGTGCGGCGAAAATCGACGTACGGAAGAATGTCGCGGTTGACGATATCCTGAATGCGCGCGATATCGTCGGGCGCGATGGCCTTGGTGCGAACTTCGTCGAGGATCTGCTGCGTGGCGGTCTTGATGAGCGCCTGCGGGTCCGACTGGTCCACCTGGACCGATTGAGCAAACGCCGCCGTAGCGGGCAGGAACGACAGACACCACGCAAGCAGCGCGGTCATGCGGAATAGCCTGGTCATCGATATCTCTGGGCAATGGCGGGAGCGGCGAGCGGGCGCGAATTCGATGAGCTGCACGCATCGCGCGAGCGCACGCCAGCGCTCAGTCTAGCGGGTCAGGCGCACTCTGGCAGGATCGCTGTGCGGCTCGTGGCGATCGCGCGCGTATGACTTCACGCGCGGGGCGTACGAGCCCGTGCATCGGATTCCGTGAGGAACGCCTCGAGCCCGAATAGCCAGGCCACGCAAAACGACAGACGCGAGAGCACGGCGGGCATCGGATCGCCTTCGCTGTCGTCGGTGCCCTCCCCCAACGCGTTCTCGCCAGAAGCGAGTGCGCCTCCCAGTGGCGCGGACGTGGTCGATAAAGGCGATTGCTGGCGAGAAATGGCTTTGGACTCCATGGCTGCGGTACTCCTCGGTGCGGACCGGATTGTGATTGGCGCTATGGCGAAGCAAAACCCATACCAAGTCACGGCGTGATGCCCGGCCCGGCCGCAGCAACGTCCGCGCACCCGCACGCGACATGCGCCCTGTAAAAACTACACGCGCGTTACGGCAAAGCGGAGCAGCCCGCGCGCGCCAGGCCCAACAGTGGTTGCACGGGCAAGCGGGCACGTAAAACGCATGCAGCCGCACGCCCGCCCGCTCGCTCGCCCTGCCTGCCCGCGTAATCGGTTCAATTGCAATGCAATCAGGATCGAATCACTACGATGGTGTAAGGTTCAGCGGTTCGTCTCGACGACGAGGCGCGCGCCCATCGCTCAGGAGATCGCATGAACACACCGGAACAGATTCGCATTGCGGACATCCTCAGCCAGCATCGCGACACGCTGCTCGCCGAATGGCTGCGCCTGCATCTGCCGATCGCGCTGCGCCGCGGCCTCGCGATGGAGGGGGAAATTCGCGAGCAGTTCTCCGCGTTCCTCAACATCTTTCTCGACACGCTGCCGAACACCGAAACCTTCGACTCGGGCCGCCCGGAGTGGGAGCCGGTACGCGCGTTCCTGGCGGAGATGTCGGCGCACCGCGCGCGTCAGGGCTACACGCCGCTCGAGACGGCCACCTTCGTGTTCTCGTTCAAGGAGCCGCTCTACGCGCGCCTGCACGCGGCCTTTTCACATAACCCCGTCGAATTCGCCCAGCTGAGCTGGCAGGTGAACCTGCTGCTCGACGGCTTCGGCCTCTATACCACCGACATTTTCCAGAAGAGCCGCGAAGCGATCATCGCGCGCCAGCAGGAAGAGCTGCTCGAGCTTTCCACGCCCGTCGTGCAGCTTTGGGAAGGCATCCTCGCGCTGCCGCTCATCGGCACGCTCGATTCCGCGCGCACCCAGGTCGTCATGGAGAGCCTGCTGCAGAAGATCGTCGACACGGGCGCGGGCCTCGCGATCATCGACATCACGGGCGTGCCCACTGTCGACACGCTCGTCGCGCAGCATCTGCTCAAGACCGTCGCCGCCGCGCGCCTCATGGGCGCGGACTGCATCATCAGCGGCATCCGCCCGCAGATCGCGCAGACCATCGTGCATCTGGGCGTCGATCTCACCAACGTCACGACCAAGTCCACGCTCGCCGACGCCTTCGTCATCGCGTTGCAGCGCATCGGCGCGACCATCATCTCGCCGAAGGCCACGGCCTGAACGCCACTCAGCGCCACTGAAGCACGGGAACCGCACACGATGGAACGCATTCCGATTCTGCGCCTCGGCGACTGCCTGATCGTCACGATCCAGGTGGACATGCACGACCGCCTCGCGATCGCACTGCAGGACGACCTCACCGAGCGCATCGTGAAAGAGTCGGCCAAGGGCGTCCTGATCGACATCTCGACGCTCGACGTGGTCGACTCGTTCATCGGCCGCATGATCAGCAATACGGCCGCCATGGCGATGATGCTCGACGCGCAGACCGTGGTCGTCGGCATGCAGCCGTCCGTTGCGATCACGCTGGTCGAGCTCGGTCTCACGCTGTCGGGCGTGCGCACCGCGCTGAACGTCGAAAAAGGCATGGCGCTGCTCAAGCAGCGCCAGCTCCGGTGAGTCCCATTACTCCCTTAGCTAGCACGTCTTTTGCGTTCAACATGAATAGCAACGACACGACCGGAAGGCTTGCGGCCCAGGTGAGCCTGAGATCGGACGAGGAAATCGTCCGGCTGCGACAGATCGTGCGCGACGCCGCCATCGCGCAGGGTTTCTCGCTCATCGAGCAGACCAAGTTCGTGACGGCGGCGAGCGAGCTCGCACGCAATACGCTGCAGCATGGCGGCGGCGGCGATGCGCGCCTCGACGTGCTGGAAAGAGGTGTGCGCGTGGGACTGCGGCTCTCGTTCGTGGATCAAGGTCCGGGGATTGCTGACATCGAGCGCGCGCTGCAGGACGGCTTCACGAGCGGCAATGGCCTGGGCTTGGGCCTTGGCGGCTCGCGGCGCCTGTGCGACGAATTCACGATCGAATCGACTCCGGGTGCCGGCACGACGGTCACCATCACGAAATGGAAAATACGCTAGACGGCGCGGCCGGCTCCGCCGGCGGCAGCCACCGCTCCTTCGAGATAGGCGACGCCAGCAGCGTCGCCTATGCACGGCGCGGCGCCGCCGAAGCCGGGCGCATTGCCGCGCTCACCGAGACCGACGCCGGACGCCTTGCGATCGTGCTCACCGAAGCGGCCACCAACATCCTGAAGCATGCCGGCCACGGCGAGTTGCTCGTGCGCGCGCTGGAGGGCGCAGTGGAGCTGATCGCACTCGACGGCGGCCCCGGCATGACCGACGTTGGCGCCGCGCTCACCGACGGTCACTCCACCACCGGCACGCCTGGCACCGGGCTCGGCGCGATCCGGCGGCTCTCCAACCAGTTCGCCATTTACTCGCAGCCGGGCGCGGGCACGGTGTTGCGCGTGCTCGTGCAGAAAAGCGGCGTCAACGCAGCGCACGCGGCGTTCACCCGACCCGAGATCGGCGGCGTCTGCGTGCCTTACCCCGGCGAGGAAGTCTGCGGCGACGGCTGGCAGGCGCAGGCCGACCAGAGCGGCCTCACCCTCGCACTCGCCGACGGCCTCGGCCACGGCGCCCAAGCGCACGTCGCCGCGGTGGCCGCGCTCGACGTGCTGCGCCGCCGCGCCGGTCTCGCGCCCGCCGCGCTCATGGAACTCTCGCACGCGGCCCTGCGCCACACGCGCGGCGCAGCCCTCGCGCTCGTGCGCATCGATCTCGTGCGCGGCGCGCTCGCATTCTGTGGCACGGGCAACATCTCGGCGGTCGCGTACGGCGCGGGCCGCCCCATCGATAAGCGCGCTTCAGCCGGCCACGCGCAGCGGCCCGCGGGCGCAGGCGCACCGCCCGCGCGCGAGTGCTACCAGCTCGTCTCGCGCAACGGCATCGTGGGCCACACGATGCGCGGCATCCAGGAGTTCGAGCTGACGTGGAACGAGAACGCGCTCCTCGTCCTGCATTCGGACGGCATCGGCACCCGCTGGGACCTCGCCGCCTGGCCCGGCCTCGCCAACCAGCCCGCCGCCATGATCGCGGCCGTCCTCTACCGAGACTTCGCGCGCCGGCGCGACGACGCCACCGTCGTCGTCGTGCGCGCCCGCCCCGGAGTACAGTTGAACCATGAATAAGCCACTGCTGCGCATCCGTCTGCAAACCGCCCAGGACGTCGTCGCCGCGCGCCGCCGCGCGCGCGAACTGGCCGCTGGGCTCGGCTTCTCGCAGCTCGACCAGACGCGCATTGCGAGCGCCGTCTCCGAAATCGCCCGCAACGCGTTCGAATATGCAGGCGGCGGCGAAGTCGCCTTCGCGCTGCAAGGCGAGCGGCCGCGCGAAGCGCTCGCCGTGCAGGTGAGCGACCAGGGCCCCGGCGTGCGCGAACTCGAAGCCGTGCTCGACGGCACCTATCGCTCGCCCGGCGGCATGGGCCTCGGCATCACGGGCAGCCGCCGCCTCATGGATCGCTTCGAAATTCGCTCGTCGGCTCGCGGCACGACCGTGATCATGGCGCGCGACTTGCCGCATGAGCGCGGCGAGGGTAGCGGCCCGGAACTCGAGCGCATCGTGCGCGAACTCGCGGCACGCAGTCCGCTGGAAGGCCCTCACGGCGACTCGCTGGAAGAACTGCAGCAGCAGAACCGCGAACTCGTCACCGCGCTCGACGAACTGCGCGAACGCCAGGAAGACCTCTCGCGCCTCACGCAGGAGCTGGAGGCGACCAACCGCGGCGTGGTCGCCCTCTACGCCGAGCTCGACGAGCGCGCCGAGGAACTGCGCCGCGCCGACATGATGAAGACACGCTTCCTCTCGAACATGAGCCACGAACTGCGCACCCCGCTCAGTTCGATCCGCGCGCTCGCGAACCTGCTGCTCAACCGGCTCGACGGCGACCTGAGCGTGGAGCAGGAACGCCAGGTCAAGCTGATTCTTTCGTCTGCCGAAAGCCTGGGCGAGACCGTGAACGACCTGCTCGACCTCGCGAAGATCGAAGCTGGCAAGACCGAAGTCGTGCCCGCGTGGTTCGATGCCGCCGACCTCTTCGCCGCGCTGCGCACCATGCTCGTGCCGCTGCTCGATACGCCGGACGTGACGCTCGAGTTCGGTTCCACGGCAGGGCTGCCGCAGCTCTACACCGACGAACCCAAACTCACGCAGATCCTGCGCAATTTCGTTTCGAACGCGCTCAAGTACACGGAACGCGGGCAGATTCGCGTGGGCGCCCAGTGCATGCCCGGCGACGGCGACGAGGCGCGCATCACCTTCTTCGTCGCGGATACGGGCATCGGAATTGCTCCCGAACACCACCAGATCATTTTCGAGGAGTTCGGCCAGGTGCAGAACCGCCTCCAGCAGCGCGTGAAGGGAACGGGTCTTGGCCTGCCGCTGTGCCGCAAGCTTGCGGCGCTGCTGGGCGGCGAAGTGGGTGTGGAAAGCGAGCCCGGCGTGGGCTCCACGTTCCGCCTGAACGTGCCGGTGTGCCTCGCGACGTCCGTCGAGGGCGAATCCGAGACCTCCGGGGGCGCGGCGCCATGAACGCGCACACCACGCTTATCCTCAACGTCGACGACAACGAAGGCGCGCGCTACGTCAAGTCGCGCGTGCTGCGCCACGCCGGCTACCCCGTGATCGAAGCCGCGACAGGCCAGGCCGCGCTCGAAGCCGTGCGCGAACAGGCGCCTGCGATCGTGCTGCTCGACGTGAAGCTGCCCGACATCAGCGGCATCGAGGTGTGCCGCCTCATCAAGGCGGACGCGCAGACGAACTCCACGCTCGTGCTGCAAACCTCCGCCGCCGCGGTGCAAACGCGCGACAAGATTCTCGCGCTCGACGGCGGCGCCGACAGCTATCTCACCGAGCCCGTCGAGCCCGCCGAGCTGGTGGCGAACGTGCGCGCGCTCCTGCGCCTTTACGCGGCCGAAAAAGCGCTGCGCGACGCCGACCGCCGCAAGGACCGCTTCCTCGCGACGCTCGCGCACGAACTGCGCAATCCGCTCGCGCCGATTCGCAACGCCATCGAACTGCTCGACCCGCGCCACGGCGCGAACGACGTCATGCGCGCCGACGCGCGGCAGATCGCAAGCCGCCAGGTCGAGCATCTCGGCCGCCTCGTCGACGACCTGCTCGACGTCTCGCGCATCTCGCACGGCAAGATCGCGCTGCAGATGAGCACGCTCGACCTGCGCGAGATCGTCCAGATCGCTGTGGAAACGAGCCGGCCCTTCCTCGACGCGAAGGCGCAAACGCTCACGGTCGAGATCGACTGCGAGCCGTGCCATGTGACCGGCGATGCAATACGCGTGGCGCAGATCATCAGCAACCTGCTTTCCAACGCCGCGAAGTACACGGCCGAAGGCGGCCAGATCGCGTTGCGGCTCGAAGCGGACGTCTACGAGATCCTGATTCGCGTGCGCGACAACGGCATTGGCATCGCGCCCGACGAGCTGCCCTATGTGTTCGAGCTTTTCATGCAGTCGCGCGAAGCCGTGAAGCGCGCCGACGGCGGCCTCGGCATCGGCCTCGCGCTCGTGCGCGAACTCGCGGAACTGCACGGCGGCTCGGCGAGCGCGCATTCGGACGGGCTTGGACTCGGCTCGGAGTTCGTCGTGCGTCTGCCGCTCGCGCGGGCGCCGCAGTGCGAAGCGCCGCGCGACGAGCCGCATGGCGCGCGGGAACAGATCGCGCCGCCGCGCCGCCGCGTGCTGATCGCCGACGACAACGTCGATTCCGCTTCCTCGCTGCTCATGCTGCTGGAGCTCGAAGGCCACGAGGTCCGCGTGGCGCACGACGGACCGGGCGCACTCGCACTCGCGCAGAGCTTCCTGCCCAATGTGGCGATTCTCGACATCGGTTTGCCTGGCATGGATGGACACGCACTGGCGAAGGCGCTGCGCGCCGCGCCGGCCACCGCGCACGTGCAATTGATCGCGCTCACGGGCTACGGCCAGGAGCGCGACCGCCAGGCAGCGAGCGAGGCCGGCTTCGATCGGCATCTCGTCAAGCCCGCGCCGTTCGAAGAAATCCTGCGGGAAATCGAAAACGCGCCGCCGGATTGAGTGGCGCCGCGCGGTCCGCCTGCCGACCGTTCGCGCTACCCAGGTCCCGTTCGCGCCCGTTTCCCCGCGCTTCGTCGCATCCCCCTCGCCCCCCCCGCCGCCACTCACCACACTGCAGACATCGCCCCCGCTCGACTCGCCAAGGAGAGCCGCATGTCTGCCATCATTGCCGCGCACGTCGTCGCCGCAACGCTTTCTGTCATACTCGGAACCGCCGTCATGCTGACCGAAAAGGGCAGCCCCCGGCACAAGTGGCTCGGCCGTCTCTGGGCGCTGACGATGTTCGCCGCCGCGCTCAGTTCGTTCGACATCCGCGAGCTGCATCCGGGGCATCTGTCCTGGGTGCACGGCCTGTCGCTGCTGACGTTCGCGACCGTCGGGCGCGCGATCTGGGCGATCCGCCACGGCAATGTCCGCGGCCATCGCCTCGCAATGCGCGGTTCGTTCTTCAGTCTCCTCGCTGCCGGTCTCGCCGCCGTTGCGACGCCGCACCGGTTGCTCAACCTCATCGTCACGAGCTGGATCGCATGATTCCTGGCATGCACGTCGAGTTTCCGAACGCCGCCGCCCGCCTCCCCGCGCCGGCGGCCAATGTCCTGCTCGCCGGGTTCGCGCGCGAGGGCGTGATCGTCGTGATCGGCAACGCGCTGATTGCGGTCGCGCTGACTGTCGCAGGCGTGCACGGGCGATTCATCGACAACCTCGTCTTCAGCCAGGCGATCGGGCTTTCGATCATGCTGCTGCTCGACGTCAGCCGCTTTTTCCTGCAACGCCACAATGCGCTCACGGGGCCGCGCCTCGCCCTCGCGATGGTGCTCGCCATCGTACTCGGCGCGTCTCTCGGGCGCGGCATTGCGAGCGTGGTGCTCGGAATCGGCTTGCACAACGCGTTCGCGACGAAGGATCTCGCGCTCACCGGCTGGATCGCGCTGACCGCCACGCTGCTCGTCACCTGGTATGGGTGGTCGCGCACGCGCATTGCCGAACTGAGCGAACAGGTCGCGCGCACGGCATGGCAAAAGGAAGCCGCCGAGCGCACGGCGCTCAGCGCGCGCCTGCAAGCGCTGCAGGCGCAGATCGAGCCGCACTTTCTGTTCAACACGCTGGCGACCCTCGACAGCCTGATCGCGTCCGACCCGCCGCGTGCGCGCGAGCTGCTCGCGAGCCTCAACCGCTTCCTGCGCGCGACGCTGGAGGCCTCGCGCGCGCAAAGCGAAACGCTCGCGGTGCAGTTCAAGGTGCTCGACTCGATGCTCGCCGTGCACGCCATGCGCATCGGCCCGCGCCTCGCCTACGCGCTCGACCTGCCGCACGATTGCGCCGACCTCCCGGTGCCGCCCATGCTGTTGCAGCCGCTCGTGGAGAACGCACTCAAGCATGGCATTCAGGGAGCGCTCGAGGGCGGCAGAGTCGACGTCCTCGCACGCCGCGACGGTGAACATGTCGAGCTGAGCGTGACCGATACCGGACCGGGCTTCGGCGCGACGCCGGGCACCCAGGGCGCGGGCGTCGGGCTCGTGAACGTGCGCGAGCGGCTTGCGGCGCTCTATGGCGAGCAGGCGTCGCTCACGCTGATCGAGAACGTTCCGCATGGCCTCGTTGCGCGGGTCCGGCTGCCGCTGCGCGATACGGCTGCCGCAAGCGTGCGGGAAACCGAATCATGAAACGCCACACGCCCGCCGATACGGCGCCACACGGCGACGCCTCGCACCGCTCGCCCGACACCCCAACCGCGCTGATCGCCGAGGACGAGCCGCTGATCGCCGCCGCCCTGGAGCGAGAACTAGCCGCCGCGTGGCCCGAACTGCGCATCGTGGCGACGGCCGGCAACGGCGAAGAAGCCATCGAACGCATCGGCGCGCTCGCGCCCGACGTCGCGTTCCTCGACATCGCCATGCCGGGTGCAACCGGCCTCGATGTCGCGCGCGCGTGCGCGAATCTCGCCGCGCCGCCGCAGATCGTGTTCGTGACCGCCTACGACGCCTACGCGCTCGAAGCCTTCGAGGCCGCGGCCATCGACTATCTGCTCAAGCCCGTCGAAACAGCGCGGCTCGCGCGCACGGTGGAGCGCCTGCGCGCCCGGCTCGCGCGAGCGGCGGCGAACGACACCGAAGCGCCGCAGATGCAGGCCGATCTCCAACGCGTGCTGCGTCAGCTGGAAACGATCACCGAGGACGTCCGCGAAGCGCGCGCCGGTGCGCGAGCGGGCAATGCCGATAGCGCAGCGCGCGGGACGCCGCTGCGTTATCTGCGCGCCTCCAGCGGCAACGACATCCGCATGGTGCCGGTGGAAGATGTTTTGTACTTCGAAGCAGCCGACAAATATGTCGTGGTCACGACACGCAGCGGCGAACTGCTGATCCGCACGAGCCTGCGAGAGTTATGCGCACAACTGGACCCGGCGCGCTTCTGGCAGGTTCACCGCGGCACGGTGGTCAACGTGGACCAGGTGGAATGCGCCTCGGTCAGCGCGATCGGGAAGATGACGTTGAGGCTGCGCGGCCACGCGGGCGCACTCGACGTGAGCCGCCAGTACGCACACCTGTTCAAGCAGATGTGACGGGCGCCGCCAAACGGCAAACGCCTTCAACGCGGCTCTATTTTCGAATACCGCTGGGGCGGCTCGCCCATCGTCTTGCGAAACATCGAGATGAACGCGCTTGAATTCGCATAGCCGAGTTCGGCCGCGATCTCCGCCACCCGCACGCCTTGGGCGAGCTTCGACACGGCCTCGACGATGCGCAACTGCTGGCGCCAGTGGCCGAACGTCAACCCCGTCTCGTCCTTGAAGCGCCTCGCGAGGGTGCGCTCGCTCGCCCCCACGCGCTCGCCCCAAATCGCGAGCGAGTCGCCGTTGGCCGGCGCCGCCAGCAGGAAATCGCAAATCTGCCGCAAACGCCGGTCGAGCGGCAGCGGCAACCCGCCGCCCGAGGCCTCGCCCGCAGCGCATTTCACTGAGCAACAGCGGCGTTATGAGCGCGTAGCGGCTCTGCGGGTCGTGCTCGCGGTCTTCGACCAGCGCCCCCACCAATTCGCGCAACAGCGGCGAAACCCGCACCGCGTGGCATGCGGATGCCGGCCACGGCGACGCCTCCGGCTCGAACGACACGCTATGCATGCTCACCGCGCTCGTCGCGATCAATTCATGGCCCATACGCGGCGCGATCCACAGTCCGCGCTGCGGCCCGAGCGTCCACATGCCGATGGGCGTCATCACACGCAGCACCCCGCTCACCGTGAAAACGAACCGCCCCTGATCGTGCGAATGCCACGTTGCCCTATGGGCGGCGCCATATTTATAGCTTGTCGCCATCATTGGCAGTCGCCCTTGCGGTGCAGGACTTCAAGCCGTTCTCGACATAACTGGTCCACAATCGTTAATTCCTTCGCTGTTTAACGAACAAATAAGCTGTTTTGCGCAATTTAATTTCCCGCACACGGAGCCGCGGGTCATCGTGTTTCTTCTTTTGCATCCGATGAATATTGAGTGCTAATGCGAACGATAATGATTATCGATAATGTGAATGATTATTGCAGAAAACCGGTCTGGCGGCCTAGACGGCCCCTCCCTCCTGCGCCGCGGCACTGCCGCCGAGATACGTGGCGCGCACGCGGCTGTCGTCGGCCAGCTCATGGGCCGAACCCGCGAGCGCCACGCGGCCGCCTTCCAGCACATAGGCGCGGTTTGCGATGCGCAGCGCCTGGCGCGCGTTCTGCTCCACGAGCAGCACCGCCGTGCCCGCGTGGCTGATGCGCGCGATCACTTCGAAGATCGCGCGCACGAGCTTGGGCGCGAGCCCCATGGAAGGCTCATCGAGCAGCACGAGTTTGGGCTTGAGCATGAGCGCGCGCGCAATCGCGAGCATCTGCTGCTCGCCGCCGCTCAGCGTCCCGGCAAGCTGGTCCTTGCGCTCGCGCAGCCGGCTGAATGTTTCGTATGCCTGAGCAATGCCCTGATCGAGCGCGCCGGCATCGCGCCGCAACAGGTAGCCGCCCAGGCGCAGGTTCTCCTCGACCGTCAACCCGCCGAAAATACGGCGCCCCTCCGGCACGTGCCCGATCCCGAGCGCGACGATGCGATGCGACGGCAGCCCGACGAGCGCCTGCCCCTCGAACCCGATGCTGCCGCCGCGCGGACGCAGCAGCCCGGAGATGGTGCGCAGCGTCGTGGTCTTGCCCGCGCCGTTGGCCCCCAGCAGCGCGACGATCTCACCTGGCTCGACATCGAGCGAAACGCCGTGCAGCGCTTCGATGTTGCCGTAGTTCACGCGCAGGTCGCGAACGTCGAGGAGCTTGCCACTCGCGTCTACCCCCATAGCGACTTCTCCCCGTCCGTGGCGTCGGGTCCGTCGTCTTCCTCGGCCGTGCCCAGGTAGGCGTCGATCACTACCGGGTCGTTCTGGATCTGCACGGGCGTGCCCTGAGCGATGATCTCGCCATGATCCATCACGATGATGCGGTCGGACACGCCCATCACGAGCGCCATGTCGTGTTCGATCAGCAGCACGGTCACGCCCAGGTCGCGGATGCGGCGGATCTGCGCCATCAACGCGTGCTTTTCGGTTGGGTTCATGCCGGCGGCGGGTTCGTCGAGCAGCAACAGGCGTGGCTGGCTCGCCAGCGCGCGGGCGATTTCCAGCCTGCGCTGATCGCCATAGGGGAGGTCCGAGGCATATTCGCTCGCGCGCGCGCCGAGCCCCACCAGATCGAGCCAGCGCTGCCCGAGCGCGCCATGCTCGGCGGCTTCGGCGCGCGCGGCGCGCGTGCCGACGAGTTCCGCGACGAGCGCCGTGTGCAGGCGATGATCCATGCCGATCAGCACGTTCTCGAACGCGCTCATATGGTTGAACAGGCGGATGCCCTGAAACGTGCGCGCGATGCCGCGATGCACGTTGCGATGGGGCGCACCGCCGCCAAGCGGCTCGCCGCGCCAGACGAGGCGGCCGCCGCTCGGGCGGATCACGCCCGTCAGGCAGTTGAACACCGTGGTCTTGCCCGCGCCGTTCGGGCCGATCAACGCGAGAATCTCGCCGCTGCGCACCTGGAATGTGATGCCGCCGATCGCGCGCACGCCGCCAAAGCGGCGTTCGAGGTCATGCACCTCGAGCAGCGTCTCGCGCGCGGCGGCGGCTTCGAGGCCGCCGCTATCGGCGAGGGAAACGGCCGTCTCGCTTTCCTTGCCCGCCGCTTCCGCCGCTTCCGCTTCGTGCGCCACCGTCTCTTCCTCGGGCCGCGGCGCGGCGCGCCTCACGCGCGCGGGCCACAGTCCTTGCGGGCGCAACAACATGAGCACGACTAGCGCCACGGCAAAGCCGAAAATGCGCCACAGGTTCAAAAAGCGCAGCATTTCCGGCAGCCCCGCGACGATCAGCGCGCCGAGTATCACGCCGGGAATGCTGCCGCGTCCGCCCATCACGACGACGATGAGGATCGTCACCGACTGCAAGTACGTGAACGCGGTGGGGTCGATCGTGCCGAAGCGCGCGGCGAACAGACTGCCCGCGAGGCCGCCGATCAGCGCGCCGATCACATACGCGAGCATCTTCACGCGCAAGGTCGCAACACCCACCGCCTCGGCGGCAGCTTCGTCCTCGCGGATGCTGGTCCACGCGCGCCCGAGCCGCGAGCGTCCGAGCCGCACGGCGAACACCAGCACGACGATGAAGAACGCCATGCCCAGCACATACACCGAGCGCGGCGAGCTGAACTCGAAGCCGAACAGGTTCGGCGGCTCGATGCCGTAAATGCCGTTCGGGCCGCCGGTAATGTCGAGATTGGTGGCGACGATGCGCGTGATCTCGCCAAAGCCGAGCGTGACGATGGCGAGATAGTCGCTACGCAGGCGCAGCGTGGGATAGCCGATCACGACACCGGAAGCGCCCGCGAACACCAGGCTGAACGGCAGCGTCGCCCAGAACGAGAAGTGCAGCAGCGTTTCGAGCAGCGCCGTGGTATAGGCGCCGATGGCGAAAAACGCCGCGTAGCCGAGGTCGAGCAACCCGGCATAACCCACGACGATGTTCAACCCGAGGCCCAGAATCGCGTAGGTGATGATGGTGAGCCCGACGTCGACGATATAGCCGCTCGCGAACTTGGGCAGCGCGATCGCCAACGCGATCAGCACGCCGGAAACGACCCATGAGGTGTCCGTGGCCCGCGCGCGCATGTCTCACATCCTCTCGACCACGCGTTCACCGAACAGCCCGGTGGGCTTCACCACGAGCACGGCGATCAGCACACCGAACACGAACACGTCGGTCCACTGGGAGGATACATACCCCGCGCCGAACGCCTCCAGCAAGCCGATCAGGAAGCCGCCCACCATCGCCCCCGGAATATTGCCGATGCCGCCGAGCACGGCCGCCGTGAACGCGCGCAGCCCGAGCACGAAGCCCATGAAGAAGTTGATCTGCGTGTAGAAGAGCCCTTCCATGACGCCCGCGACCGCGGCGAGCGCCGAGCCGATGAAAAACGTGAGCTGGATGAGCCGCTCGACGTCGATGCCCATGAGCCGCGCCGCATCCTGGTCGATGGCGAGCGCGCGCATGGCCGTGCCGACAAACGTATGGTGTACGAACAAATACAGCGCGATCATCAGCGCGAAGCTGGCCGCGATTATGCCGAGCTGCGCAAACGTGATATGCACTTGCGCAACGTCGAAGCCGGTATGCGTGAGCAGGTGCGGGTACGTGCGAAATCCCGCTCCGTAGGCGATCAGCACGCCGTTCTCCAGCAGTAGCGATACGGCTAGCGCCGTAATGAGAATGGACAGGCGCGGCGCGCGCAGCAAGGGCTGATAGGCCACGCGCGCGATCGCCACGCCGAGCACGCCGGTCGCGAGCATGGCCGCCGCGAAGGCCACGAACAGCGCGAGCACGAGCGGCAGGCGAGCGGCCGCGAGCGCGGAGAGCGCGGTCCAGCCCACGAACGCGCCCACCATGAAGAGATCCCCGTGTGCGAAGTTGATGAGCCGGATGATGCCGTAGACCATCGTGTAGCCGAGGGCGACGAGCGCGTAGAACGAGCCGATCGTCAGCCCCTCGATGACGAACTGGAAAAAGGTGCTCATGAGCGGCCCAGCGCGCCTACTTCATTGCCACCCACTTGCCGCTGGCATCCTGGCGTTGGTAAGGCTCGAACTGATCGTTATGCACGACGACCGTGATGTACACGGCGCGGCTGCGGTCGCCCTTCGGATTGAAGCCGATCGTCCCCGTGGCGCCCTGGTAGTCCGTGATCTTGTGCAGCGCGGCGCTGATGTCGGCGGGTTTTGCCGACTTGCCGTCGGCGATGGCCTTGGCGGTCACGCCCACGGCGTCGTACTCGTACACCGAGTACGGCCCCGGCCCCTGGCCATAGGACTTGTTGTACTGATCGAGGTAGTCGTGCGCGCCTGGCAGAAACTGCGCGAGCGGCGCAGTCGTGATGATCATGCCGTCAGCGGCCGGTCCTGCCGTCTTCATGAGCGTGGGGTCATTGGTGCCGTCGCCGCCCATGAAGGTCATCTTCAGACCCACCTGGCGCGCTTCCTTCACGAGCAGACCCGCTTCGGAGAAATAACCCGTGTAGTAAATCACGTCCGGCTTGAGCGAGGAAACCTTGGTGAGCGTGGGCGAATAATCCATCTGGCCCGGCGTGATCGAGTCCGCATACACCACGTCCACGCCCATCTTCTTGAGCGATTCCACGGTGTTCTGCGCGAGACCCTTGGCATAGGTCGTGTTGTCGTCGATCACCGCCGCGCGCTTCGCGTGCAGCGAATTCTTGATGAAGCTCGCCGCGAACGGCCCTTGCTCGTCGTCACGGCCGATCGTGCGGAACACGTTGTCGTAGCCCATTTCCGTGAGCTTCGGATTGGTCGAGGCATCGAGCACGTAGGGAATGCCGGCGCGGTGGAAGGCGGTCAACTCGGGCAGTGCCGCGCTCGAGCAGTAGCCGCCCGCCACGGCAACCACGCCCGCGTCCACGAGCTTCTGCGCGGCCTGTACCGCCGTTTGCGCGTCGCACGCGTCGTCTTCGGGCACGAGTTCGATCTGCTTGCCGAGCACGCCACCCGCCGCGTTGATCCTGGCGGCCGCGAGCTTGGCGCCGTTCAGGATATCCGTGCCCGCTGCGGCGCTGCTGCCCGAAAGCGGCACCGGCACGCCGATTTTGATGGTCTGCGCTTGTGCGAGTCCAGGCGCTAGCGCGGCGAGCGAAAAGAGCGTGAGCGCGAGGGTTGCATGCAGCGCGCCATTGTTCTGAGGATTCATATGAGCGGCTCCTGAGCGTGGACCCGACCGGGCGATGCCGCAACGCAGGCGAGCCCGCGCGGTCAGTTAGCGAAACGAAATAATTCGTTCGGTGCGATGCCCTGCAGGTCTTGCTCGCTCATGGCGCGCAGCTTGCATGGGTACCGGCGCATAACGACTTATCCATGATAGATGCATGCCATCATTTAGCTGCTATAGGGTATGCGCGTATACAAATTGCGTGCGCTCGCGCCAGCGTGAAGGTACTTTGTATACAGGCACGGAGGGGCGCGGATGAAGACCATCGTACTGGGCGGCGGCATCGCAGGCGTCACGAGCGCGTATTACCTTGCGCGCGACGGCCGCGATGTCACCGTTATCGAGCGACGCCCAGGCGTTGCGCTCGAAACCAGTTTCGCCAACGCGGGGCTCGTCGCGCCGGGCCATTCCTACACGTGGGCCTCGCCCCGTGCCCCGAAAATCCTGCTCAAATCGCTCTTCGTCGAGGGCCAGGCGCTGCGCCTGCGCCTGAGGGCCGATCCGCACATGTGGGCATGGTGCGCGCAATTCCTGCTCAACTGCACCGAGGCGCGCTCGCGCGAGAACACCTCGCGCAAGGTGCGGCTGTGCCGCTATTCGCAGCACCAGCTGCAGGAGGTCACGGCGCGCGAGCAACTCGAATACGACCTCATCAGCCGCGGCCTGCTCTATCTCTATCGCGACGCCGCCTCGTTCGAGCGCGGCCGCGCCCACATGTCGATCCTCGTGGAAAACGGATTGCCGCTCGAAACGCTCGACGCCGCCGCCGTCGCGGCACGCGAGCCCGCGCTCGCCCACGCGCGCGAGCGCATCGCGGGCGCGATCTACTGCCCCAGCGACGCAAGCGGCGACGCGCATCGCTTCACGCGTGGGCTCAAGGACGTTTGCGAACGTATGGGTGTGCGCTTCGTGTTCGACGCCCCGATCGAGGCCATCGAATCCGCCGGCGATCGCATTGCCGGGGTGCGCACTAGCGCGGGCATGATCCAGGGCGACGACTACGTGCTAGCACTCGGCTCCTGGTCGCCGATCCTCGCGCGGCCGCTCGGCTACCGCATCGCGGTCTATCCTGTGAAGGGCTATTCGGCCACGTTCCCCTGCGGACCCGGACACCGCCCGCCCGAGATGGGTGGCGTGGACGAGAATCACCTCGTGGCATGGGCGCGGTTTGGCGCGCGCCTGCGCTTCACGGCCACCGCGGATTTCGCGGGCTACGACACGCGCCACACGGCCGCCGATTTCACTTCCATGATGCAGGCGGCGCGCGAACTCTTTCCCCAGGGCGCCGATTACACGCAGCCGGCCTACTGGGCCGGACTACGCCCGATGACACCGGAGGGCACGCCGCTGATCGGCCGTACGCGCCATCGCAACCTCTTTCTGAATACGGGTCACGGACACATGGGCTGGACCATGTCGTGCGGCACCGCAAAACTGCTCGCCGACATCATGGCCGGGCGCGAGCCCGAACTCGACATGACGGGATTGACGCTGAGATGACCGCTACCGCGCCGCTGCAAAATCACGAGGATGCCTACACAAAGCTCGACTTCGCGCTCGACGGCGGCATTGCCCGCCGCGCCGCGATCGGCCTCGTCGTGCTGGCCACCGATCACACGATCGAGTACGAATGGCGCCATCTGTTGCGCCAGCCGGGCGTTGCGTTCTACGAGAGCCGGCTCGAGAATTCGCCGGACATCACACCGCCGCGCCTCGCGGAAATCGAGGCACGCATCGCGCCCGCGGTGAGCCTCATACTGCCTGGCGAGCGTCTCGACGTGGTGGCGTTCGGCTGCACGTCGGCTTCGATGGTAATAGGCGAAGAGAAGGTCGCGGCGCGCATCCGCGAGGCGCGACCCGATATTGCCTGCACCACGCCGATCACGGCCGCGCTCGCCGCGCTCAAAGCGCTCGAGGTCCGCCGCGTGGCGCTGCTGACGCCCTACGTGCGCACCATCAACAACTTCATGCGCGATTACATCGAGGCGCGCGGCGTGGCCGTCACGCGCATGGCTTCGTTCGAGCATGCGGACGATAACGAGGTGGCGCGCATCGATGAGAATTCGATTCGCAGTGCGATAGAAACGCTGGCACGCCACGACGATGCCGATGCGGTGTTCGTGTCGTGCACCAGCCTGCGCGTGGCCGCGCTCGTGCCTCAGATCGAAGCGCAGACCGGCAAGCCGGTGCTGTCGAGCAACTACGCGATGGCGTGGCACGCGCTGCGGCTCGCGGGGGTGCAGGATAGCGAGCCGCAGCTGGGGCGCCTGTTGGCGCGGCAGTGCCAGTGACCTTCAATGCGTAACGCGATGATCGGTCAACTCCGCGAACATCAGCTGATGAAATCAGGCGTAGACAGGCTTGCCAGCCAGCGCGCTGCGAATCGCACCGCCGAGATCGCCGGCGGCGAACTTTGCCACATAGCCGCTCGCGCCTGCATTCTTCACGTGCGCTTCATTCGCGGTGCCGGTGAGCGATGAATGGATCACCACCGGAATATCCACGGTGCGCGGGTCCGCCTTGATCTTGCGCGTCAGCGTGAAACCATCCATTTCCGGCATTTCGAGGTCGGTGAGCACGAGCGCAATGCGATCCTTCGCGCGCACGCCCTCGCGCTCCGCGCTCGTCGCAATCGCGTCGAGCTGCTTCCACGCTTCGAGGCCCGTCTTCGCCATCGTGTATTCTACGCCGAGCGCCTTGAGGCTCTGGCCGATCAGCTCGCGCGCGAAACCCGAGTCGTCGGCGGCCAGCACCTTCGCGCCCGGCGGAATCATCGCGGGCTCGCCCACGTCTTCCTGCACGACCGCGCCGTGCTGCGCCGGGAACACGTCGCGCAGCACCTGCTCCACGTCCACCACCTGCACGAGCTTCTTGCTCTCCGGGTCGTTCTCGAGCCGTGCGATGCTAGTCACGCGGTTGCCCATCGTGACGTCGGCGGTCAGCACCTGGCTCCATTCGAGCCGCACGATCTCGTCGACACTTTCGAGCGCGAAGCCCTGGGTGGAGCGCGCGAATTCGGTCACGAGCAGGATGTTCCGGCCCGTGGCCGGCTCGCAGCCCATGAGCCGCGGCAGGTCGATCACGGGCATCACCTGGCCGCGGATGTTCGCCGCGCCCAGCACGTAGGGCGACGACGCCGCAATCGGCGTGATCGCCGGCATGCTCAGGATTTCCCGTACCTTGAAAACGTTGATGCCGAAGACTTCGCCAACCTCGCTGCCCGGCGCCGCGCCGAGACGGAAAAGCAGCAGCTCGAACTGGTTCGTGCTCGTCAGGCGGGTTCGTTCGTCGATTGCGAAGCCGCTATCCATGATTCTCTCGTGTCCTTTACGTGTGGCGCGATGCGTCCCGCATCCGCTCCCTGCCAACGTCTACGGCCTGGCGCAAGAAATCTTGAGCCTGCCGCTCCCGCACGACCGTGCCGGATCAGGACGCGCTCACACGCTTACACGCTCACACGCTCACGCGCCCTCGCTCACGCGCCCGGCGGCATGCTCGCGCAGCAGCGCCGCGCAGGCCTGGGCGCTCACCGGTTTGCCGAACAGGTAGCCCTGCTGCCGCTCGCAGTGCAGCGAGCGCAGAAACGACGCCTGCTCGGGCGTCTCCACGCCTTCCGCGGTCACACGCATGCCGAGCGAATGCGCCATCGCCACGACGGCCTGGGTAATCGCCACCGAGTCGCGGTTGTCGGGCAGACCCGCCACGAACGTGCGATCGACCTTCAGGTGGTGCAGCGGAAAACGCTTCAGATACGAAAGCGACGAATAGCCGGTGCCGAAGTCGTCCACCGAAATGCGCACGCCAATATCGTTCAGCGCGTGCAGGAGAGGCAGCACGCTCTGGCTGTCGCTCATCAGAATGCCTTCGGTAATCTCCACTTCGAGGGCGCCGGGCGCGAGCCCCGTGCGGGCGAGGCACCCCTGCACCTCATCGACCAGCCCGTCCGCGATCTGGCGCGGCGAGAAGTTGACCGCCATGACGAAGTCGGGCGCGAAGAGGCGCCGCCACTGTGCGGCCTGGCGGCAAGCGTGCTCGAGCACCCACTGGCCGATCGGGATGATCATGCCAGTGTCCTCGGCCACGGGGATGAACTCGACCGGCGAGACCTGGCCCAGTTCCTCGCTGTGCCAGCGCAGCAGGGCCTCCGCGCCGATCATGCGGCCGCTTTCGCCATCCACGATCGGCTGATAGACGAGGCCTAGTTCGCCCGAAGCGAGCGCGCGGCGCAGCCCCCGCTCGATCTGGAAGCGGCGCTGCAGGCGCTGGCGCAGTTCGGTCGTGAAGAACTGGAACTGGTTGGTGCCGCGCTGCTTGGCCGCGTACATGGCCGAGTCGGCGTTGCGCATGAGTGCGGCGGCGCTGCGGCCATCGTCGGGATACACGCTGATGCCGATCGAGGCGCCCAGGTAGTACTCGTTGCCCGCCACCGCGAATGGCGCGGCAATCGCGCCGAGGACGCGCTGCGCGAGCGCGACGAGTTCGTCCGCGCTCTCATAGCAGCACACCGCAATCACGAATTCGTCGCCGCCCACGCGCGCGAGCGTGTCTCCCTCGCTCACGCAGCCGGTGAGGCGCCGCCCCACGTCGAGCAGCAGCGAGTCGCCGGCTTCGTGGCCGCCCGTGTCGTTGACCTTCTTGAAGCCGTCGAGATCGACGAAGAGGAGCGCGGGCTTTGCCGAACACGTGGCCCGCTCCAGCATCGCATGCATGCGCTCGGCGAGGAAGGTGCGGTTGTACAGGCCGGTGAGCGCGTCGCGCGTGGCGAGATAGCGCAATTGCTGCTGCGCCTCGCGCACGGGTCCGATGTCCGTGAACGAGACCACCACGGAAATCGGCTCGCTTTCGCCGGGCCGGAAGATCGGCAGCACGTTCTCGCTCACCCAGACGGTCTCGCCATCCGCGAGTTCGAGGCCGACCGTCTCCCCGAGTACCGCCTCGCCCGTTTCGAGCGCCTTCATGCTGGGGCGCTTCGAGGTGGGCAGGGGCTTGCCGCTTTCATCGAGCACGCGCGGAATCATCTTCATGATGCTCAGGCCGATGGCGTCCTCGGGCAGGCGCAAGAGACGACGCGCGCTGCGGTTGCAGGCGAGCACGGTGTCGTCGCGGGCCTGCATCACGATGCCTTCGTTGAGGTGGTCCACCACGAGGCGATGGTGCTCCTCGCTGAGCGCGAGACGCTCGGCAATGGTCTGCTGGTTGAGCATGGCCGCGACGCTGCGGGCGATGTCGCACAGCAGCGCCTCCTCGGCCGCACTGGGCCGCCAGGGCCGGCTCTGGTACACGGCGAGCGCGCCCAGCACGCCGCTGTGGTCGCCGTCGAGCGGCGTGGACCAGACCGCGCGCACGCCGCTGTCGAGCGCGATGCGGCGGTATTCGCCCCACTCGTGCGCGAGTTCGAAGTCGTCGACGCAAATCGTGCGCCGTTCGAAGATTGCAGTGCCGGACGGGCTCGTGCCGGGACCGACCGGCGTGCCGTCGAACGCGGCGTGATACTGCGCCGGCAAGTTCGGCGCGCTGCCAATGCGCAGGCGCTGGCCGTCGGCATCGAGTTGCAGGACCGCGCAGTTCGCGCCCGCGCCCAGCAGCCGACCAGCGCGGCAGCAGACCTCCGCCAGCAGTTCCGGCAGCGGCATGCTGCGCGACACCAGCCGCAATACGCTGCGCTCCTGTGCGAGCGCTTCATCGGCGCCGGTGGATGCCCCGCCCGGTTCCTTCGACACCTCCGACTGACCGCCCCGTGATCCCGCTGCGCCGAACGCTGCCGCCGCTTGGGAATAGACCATACCTTCTTCCCCTCTTGTTGCCGCGGCGCGTGCAGTGCAAGTAACGTCCGCGGCCGGCTCGATCTCTAGTGTGGTGCGCGGCAAACCGCCCGCTGTGAGGCGAGCGACTACGCCGCCCCTGCATTAACGGCAAGGGCGGCGCGATCTTGAAGCTTGGGAGGGAAAGGCGCGGGGCCGGCGGCGAGCCGGATAACAGGGCGCGGACGAGTAGGCGCGCCAGGTGGACGGGGAGGCGCGGCGCATGGGTGGTCGCGAGGGTAAACGCCTACACGTGCCGGCACGCAGCAGAAACTGCCTTACGCCTGGCTCTTTTCGCTGCCTTCGCCGCTGCCGTCCTTGTGGAACACGCGCTTGGTTGCGCGCTTCGTGGCCTCGTAGCCTTCGCGCGACGCATGCGCGATGCCGTGGCCCACTGTCTTCGCCGCGTGCGCGGTGGCGTGGCCGAAGTCGCGTGCGGCGTGGCCGGTTTTCGTGGCCGCTTCCTTCGAGTCGTACTTGATGTTCTCCTTCACTTCGTGAAGGTCGGCGTGCGCCATCGAACTGGCCATGCCCAGCACGAGCGCGGCAAGTATGAACCGTTTGGATTTCATCATCGGGCTCCCTTTTGTATTGTCATCGAATGACGGCGGACGCGTCGAGCATGACTGCCGCGCGTCCCGTAAGCAGCACGCGGCCCTCGCCGCGCACTGTAAAACCATAGAGTATCGTGTTGCCGCCGCCGCTCACACGTTCGGCTTCGATCGCGAGCGGCGCGGCGAGCGTGTCGAGGCGCTCGGCATGCGCCGCCACGCTGCGCACGCTCGCAAGAAAACCCACGCGCGGGCGGCCCGCCGCCGCGCCATCGAGTGCACCGAGCAACGCGCCATGCACCGCCATGGCTTGTGCCGCGTACTCCACGCCACACACCGCCGCAAGGCGACCGCGCGAGCGCAACGGGTTATGCGGATCGCGATGGCTCGTCGCCACGCAGCGGATATGCGTTTCGTCCCACCCCTGTACGGCGTCGAGCAGGCACATCGCTCCGCTGTGCGGGATGCGCGCCGCGATCCATGCGCGGTCGAGCGGTGCGCTCGGCGCGGCGTTCGCGATCACGTCCGCAAGCGTAGCCGGCAAGGTAGCTTGCATCGTCATGCACCCGCTGCAGAGGCGTCCAGGGGCGCAACGTCGATTTGCACGCGCAGCTCCGGCATGTAGTCGATGACCACGCTCGCAGGCTGGCCGGACGCGTCCATGCGCGCGAGCGCTTCGAGTAGCGGCAGCACGCGCGCGGCGGGATTGTTCGTGCGCAGCGCTTCGAGTTCGGGCGAGGCGAGCGGGGTCGCGAGCGCTTCGGTGAGCGTCACGTCGAGGCGGGCGAGCGTCGCCGCGCTCGCCTGCGGCGCGAGCACGAGCGCGACGCCGAATGCATCGGCCACGGGACGCAGCGCGTGCAGCGGCTCGGGATAGTCGGCGTCGTAGGCGATCAGCAAGGTGGGCACGCCATCCACCGCCACCTGGCACGCGCTTTCGAGCAGCCCCGCTGCGAAACTGCCGTCATGCGCGCATAGCACGTTCGATGCGGCCCGGTCGCGCGTCGCGATGCTCCAGTAGCCAGCGGGCGCGTTATGCACCGAGTTGTGAAAACGCGTGGGCGAAAGCAGGCGGTCGTCGCCAGCAAGCGCGTCGCAGATTATGTGGCAGTTCTGACCATCTCCACCCGAGGCCGCGAACACGGCGGCGAGCGTCGTCGCGTCGCGGCCGCTCGCTGCGACGGCTTCGTGGCCCACGGCGAGCGCGGTCTTGACGACGGCCCCGGTACGGCGGCGCTCTGCGGCCGGCAGCCCTTCCGGCGGCGGCAGCACGGTGCGTGCGCTCGCGTAGGGCGTGCGCGCGGCGAGCACGTCGGCCGCCTGGGGCCAGTTGGCGAGACCCGGGCCGATCACGCCGACGCTTTCGATGAATGCGGAAAGTTTCATGGCAGTCATCCGTGATGTGCGCGGTCCGCGCGGCCGAACAGGAGGCTGCAGTTCGTGCCGCCAAAACCGAATGAGTTGCTGAGCGCCGCGCCGACTTGCGCCTCGCGGCTTTCCAGCACGTAGTCGAGGCCGAGCGCGGCGTCGGGCTGCGTGGTGTTGACGCCGGCGGGCACGAAGCGATGGCGCAGAGCCAGCGCCGCGATCACGGCTTCGAGCGCGCCCGCCGCGCCGAGGGTATGCCCCGTCGCGCCCTTGGTCGAACTGCACGGCGTGCGCTCGAACAGTGCGTTGACCGCGCGGCTTTCGGCGACGTCGTTGCTCGGCGTGGCCGTGCCATGTAGATTGATGTAGCCGATTTCGCTTGCGGCCACGCCCGCGGTGGAAAGCGCCTGCGCCATCGCGGCGCGCGCGCCGAGCCCATCGGGATGCGGCGACGACATGTGGTGCGCGTCGCTCGATTCGCCCACGCCGAGCAGCAGGATGGCGTCGTCGTCCAGCGTGTCGGGCGTGCGCTCGAGGAAGGCGAACGCGGCGGCCTCGCCGATCGAAATGCCGTTGCGGTTGATGTCGAACGGTCGGCACGGATCGCGCGAAAGCAGTTCGAGCGAGTTGAAACCGTACAGCGTCGTCAGGCAGAGCGAATCGACGCCGCCCACCACGGCCGCATCGATCAGCCCCGCTTCGATCATGCGGCGCGCGGAGCCGAACACCTTCGCGCCCGAAGAACAGGCCGAAGAAATCGACGTGGCCGGCCCGCGCAAGCCGAAGTACGCGCGCACGAACGAAGCCAGCGCGAACGGGTTGTGCGTCTGCGCGTAATGAAAGCCCGGCCTGAGCGCGCCGCTTTCCAGGTCGCGCTGCCGGTAGGCGTTTTCGGTTTCGAGAATGCCCGAGGTGCTGGTGCCGACGAACACGCCCACGCGCTCAGCGCCATAGCGCGCGACGGCGGCCTGAATGTGTTCGGCAAAACCGTCCTGGGTGAAGCCGATCTGCGCGAGACGGTGGTTGCGGCACGCGTAGTCCGCCAAATCGGCGCGCAGCGTCTCGTTCTCGAGGCCCGCCACTTCGCCTATCCATGTATCGAGGTCCGCGCGCGCGAAGTCGCAGCGCGCGAGGCCGCCCCGCTCGCTGCGCAGCGCGTCGAGCGTCGCGTCGAGCCCGCGCCCGAGGCAGCTGGTAGCGGTGAAATGCGAAAGGATCAGTGGTTTCACGTCAGTCGTTCCGTTGGCGCAGCGGTGGAATCAGGGTTGACCGGCTTCGCCGTCGAGGCACGCGCGCAGTGTGGTCCACTGCAGCTGGCGTTCGGCGGCGGCGCGCAGGAGCGGCGGCAGCACGTCGAGCACGAGCGGCTTGCCGCGCGCGTCGCGCGCCGCGTGGCCGTCGTGCACGAGCAGGATATCGCGCGCAGCGAGGCCATCGAGCAGGCGGTGCGTGACCGTGCCGGCCTCTTTCGCGCAGGTGTCGAAGCCGCGCCGCGTCCAGCTCGCGAGGTGCAGGCCGAGGCCGCACAGCACCGGCTCGAGGAACGGATTGCGCAGGCCCGCCGGTGCGCGGAAAAAGCGCGGCGGCGTCCCTGCGATTTCGGTCAGCGTGCGCTGCGCCGCCTCGATCTCGCGCTTCATCACGCGCGGCCCCGAGAGCGAAAACGTATGCCGATGGCTCTGGCTATGGTTCTCGACGGCATGGCCGCGCGCCGCGATCGCTTCGACCAGATGCGGGTAGTCTTCCGCCAGTTCGCCGATGCAGAAGAACGTTGCGCGTGCATCGAAACGGTCCAGCAGATCGAGCACGCGCGGAGTCACTTCGGGGTCCGGACCATCGTCGATGGTGAGCGCGATGCGCTGCCCCGCGTGTTCGGGCAGGCGCGTCCAGTTCGGGCCGAGCAACGCGCAGCGCGGCCACAGGCCCGCGGCGATGAGCGCGAGATGCGACGCCACAACGCTGCCCGCGGCCCACGGCCACGCGTGCGGCTGCGCGACCACGGCGGCGGCGGCCGCCGCATGCAGCGCCGCCGCGCCGCCAATGAACGGCGACGGCTTCCAGCGGCGCGCCGTGGCGGACGCGGGCGTCACACGCGCAGCGGGCAACGAAGCCGAGTTCATGCGCGGCCTCCGTGCGGGTGGGTCATCTGTGCGCGTTCGGTGCGCGGGCGCGCCGGCCGCTGCTGCTCTGGGGTATCGGCGGCCACGCGCGCCTCGGCGCTGCTGCGTACGAGGGGCGGCGCGAGAATCGCCGCGAATACGAGCGCGAGCATCGCGCCCGGCCCAACCGTCAGCCCGAACGTTTCGAGCAGCGGCACATGAGACAGCGAGAGCAGCCCGAAGCCCGCTACCGTCGCGAGATTGGCGACGAGCAGCGAGACGAGCGTGCGCGGCGCGATGCCCGCTTCGTCGTCGCGCTTGCAGAAGAAGAGCGCATAGTTCGAACCCACCGCGACGATGAGCAGCATGCCGACGAGGTGCAGGATGGTGAGCGACACGCCCGCCAGCGCGAATCCCGCCGCCACGACCAGCACCGCCGCGACGAGCGGCGCGAGCGCACGCGCCGCGCGCGCGAAGGAGCGCAGCGCGAACGCCAGCAGCACGACGATGACGACGAAACCCGCGAGCGACAGACGAATGTCTTCGTGCACGTAGTCGACGTACATTCGGTCGGCTTCGGCCTTCATATCGACGAACAGCGCGCCCGGCACGTTCGCGCGGGCGACGGCGTCGCTTACCAGGCTGGCGTCGAGGCTCGGCGTATTCACGGCCTGCGCGGCCTGTGCGTTTTGTGAATGGCGCGGCGCGCGCAAGGCGAGCATGGCGCTCCACTGGCCGTCGCGCTGGGTCAGGAGCGCATCGACGGCGAGCGCCATCGACGTGCCCTTGAGATCCGCGCGCGTGACGAGCGGCGCCTTGCGCGCCGCCTCGACGTCGGCGAGGAACGGCGTGAAGGCGTCAGGCCTCACGTCCACCGGCTGGTTCCTGATCGCCTCCTGCAGGCGCACCGCGAGCACGTCCTTGCCGGGCAGGCTCGCGAGGCGCGCACGCTGGGTGGCGTCGCTCGGCAGGTAGCGCGCGGGGCTCTCGAAGCCACCCAGCACGCCACGCTCGACGAGCGGCTGCAACTGCGCGCCGACTTTCTCCGCGCCCTCGAGCGCGGCCTGCTCGCTCGCGGCCGGAATCACCACGAGATAGCGCACGTCGGGCGCGCCCACGTCCGCGCGCAAGCGTGTGTCGAGCGCCTGGCTCGCGGCGGGCACGGGGCTCAAGGAGGCAAGCTCGCGGCTCCAGAGATCGTCGCGATGCAGCCAGAGCGACGCCAGCGCGGCGAGCACGAGCGCCGCGAGCGGCCAGCGCAGGCGCGGCGCGGCATGCGCCAGGCGCGCGAGCGCCGCCCCGATGCGCGACACGTCGCGAATCGCGACTGCGCCGCCGCTCAGTTGCGGCAGCACGAAACGCGTGACAAGCGCGGCGCTCACGAGGCCCGCGATCGAATACAGCCCGAGTTGCACGAGGCCGGGGAAGCCCGAGAACAGCATCGTCGCGAAGCCGCACACCGAGGTCAGTACGCCAAGGCGGACGGTCGGCCAGTAAGCGGCGAGCCATGCGCGCATCGTCTCGCGGCCCTGCGGTCCACCGCGGGGGCCGTCCTGCGACGACTGCACGAACAGATAGATCGAGTAGTCCACCGCCTCGCCCATCAGTGTCGTGCCGAAGCCGAGCGTCAAGCCATGCACCGTGCCGAACACGAGCGAAACCGTGGCAATGCCCGCCGCCACGCCCGAGAACACCGGCAAGAGCCCGAGCCCAAGCGTGCGCGGCGAACGGTACAGCGTGAGCAGCAGTGCGACGATCAGCACGAGGCTCAGCGCGGAGAGGCGTTCCACGTCGTGGCGAATCGCGTCGCGCGTGGCGACCCCGAACACGCCCGGCCCCGTCAGCGATACCTGGTAGGCCGAAGCATTTGGCAAGGTGCGCGTGGCGGCGGCAAAGGCGGCGCGCACGGCGTCGATGGCGTGGGACTGGGCGTCGGTATCGGAGCCGGCGGCCGCCGTTTGCGCCACGAGCACGGCGCGCCGGCCGTCGCGCGAGGCCCAGACGCCGCCGCGGCTCGCAGGCTGCGCCGCGCTATCGAGCTGGCCGACCATCGCCGCCACTTCGCCCGTCGGGTCGCGCGGCAGCAGGTCCTTGGCAACGAGGCCCGCCGACGAAGTCAGCAGATCGAGGCTCTCGCCCAGCGCCTCGTGCAGCCCCTGTTCCGTGAAGTGTTGCGGCGTGACCGCGGGGCTCAGCACATAGCGGTGCGCGAACATGAACTGCTCGTCGCGCGCGTCGTTCTGGCCCGAGCCGTTGTGAATTGCCACGAATTGCGGGTCGGCGCGCAAGCTCGCCGCCACGCGGCGCGAAAGCTCCGCGCGCGTACTCTCGTAGCCGCCGTCGATGCCGATCAGAATGAGCCGGGAGGCCAGACCGTCGCGCAGTTGATCGACGAGCACTTGCTGCGTGGGGCTCGGCGAGCGCGGCAGAAACGCCGAGAGATCGGCGGTGAAGTTCGCGCGCCCGATCGCCACCGCGCACGCGACGAGGCACAGCAGCCACACCGCAACGGCGCGGCGCTGCACGAGCGCGAAGCCGCGCGCAAGGACCGGATGGGCGCGCGGGTCCATCAGTTCGCGTCCGCGGAAAGGGCGTGCAGGCGCATCACCGAATGATCGCCGTCTGCCTGCTGGATCGCGACGCTGCGCATCGCGTCGCGCGTGCCGTCTATCGTGATCGTGTTCACCACCTTGCGCATGCGCGAGTCGAGCGGCGTGAGCGTGAGCGTCCAGTCGTCGCCCTCGCCCGTGAGCGCGACTTTGTACACCTGCTCCAGCGCGAAGCGGTTGCCCGCGAGCGTCGCACGGATGCTCTCGATGAACGCGCCCAGCTCCGGATAGCGCGCGAGCGCCAGCGTGTATTTGTGGTTCTCGCGCTGCACGGTGAGCATGTCGCCGTCCACCACGAGGTGCTCGGGCTTCGGGTTCTGCGTGATCTTTTCCAGATGATCGGGCGCGACGAACACGAGTTCGCCCGACGACTCGACGGGCTGCGTGGCGATCGAGAGGTACTTCGTCTCGGTGAAGCTCGCGCGGCCGGACTTGCGCTGCGCGAGCGTGGACATCAGGCGGTCGAGCGTCCAGGCGGGCTGCGCGCTTTCGGCGGCCTGTGCCGGCACGGCAGGCGCGGCCGCCGTCATGACGGAAGCGGCGATGAAAGCAGCGCTCGCCAGCGCACGCAGGCTGCGCGCGCGCAAGGTTGCGCAACGGCGGTTCGCGCTCATGCGTCGGTCACCTCGTGCACGGGAAGCTCGGCATGGGGGCGCGCCTCGCGGCGGCGCAGCGGGGCCGGCGCCGGCGCCGCAGTTGCCGATGCCGGTGCGCCAACCATCGCGCCTTGCCTGCCGCCCTGCCAGAAGTCGTAGTAGTTGAACCAGTTGTACGGCGCCATGCGGCAATAACGGTCGAGCAGCGTAACGTAACGCACGAGCGCCGCGTCGATGGCGCGCTGGCGCGACTCGCGCGGCACATCGGTGAAGTCCGCCAGCGTTTCGAAGTGCACGTCGTAGCGATTGCCGCCGCGATACAGGCCCGTCATGAAGAGCACCGGGCGTTTGAGCATCGCGGCCATGTAGAGCGGCCCGAGCGGGAACGCCGCCGGCTCGCCGAGAAACGCCATGCGGCGCATGGTGGCGGCGTCGCCGGCGAGCAGCGTGCGGTCCGCGAGCATACCGACCATGCAGTTCTGGTCGAGACGCTCGTGCACCTTCAGCATCGAGCCGACCTGGCCGAGCCCTATCACTTCGGGCTTCGCCGCGGGATTCACGGCAGCGAGCGTCGCATTGATCTTCTGCGCGTTCTCTTCGTACATCGTCACCACCACGCGCAGGTCGGGCCGCGTGCGGCCGAGCGCACGCACGATCTCAAAGCTGCCGAGGTGCGCGCCCATCAGGAACACGCCGCGCCCCTTGGCGAGCGTCTCGTCCACGAGCGTATGGCCGTGCGGGCGGATATCGAACATGTCGAAGCGCGCGTTCGCCAGATAGATGCGGTCGTGGATCGTCGAGGCGAACGTGAACACGTGGCGGTACACGTCGCGCCAGTTCGCGGGACGGCCCAGCACGCGGCGCAGGTAGTCGCGCGAGGACGCGCACGCGCGCGGCGAAAACAGCACGAAATACAGCGCGATCAAATGCAGCAGCACGCGGCCCGCGCGGCGGCCGAGGCGCAGCGAGAGCCACGTCATGATGCGCAGGAGCAGCGTGTTGCTGCGCTCCTGCTGGTTCGCCCAGTCGGTGCGCTTCGTCATGGCTGCGCTCCGTTTTTTTCGTCGCTGATGACGCCGCTCGCGACATCGCGCGCGCCCGCGCGCAGCGTGAAGCGGATCGCGCCGCTCGCCGCCGCGTCCCAGGCGAGGTCCAGCGTTTCACCGGGCGCGGCCGGGCTCAGAAATTTCGCGGTGCTGAGCTTGAACGTGGTGAACGGCCGGTTCAGCGCGTCGCCGATCGCGTCGATGGCGTGATCGAGCAGCACGACGCCGGGCACGATCGGGTGTCCCGGGAAGTGGCCAGGCAGCGCGGGATGATCGGCGGGAATCGTGAACGAAAGCGCGGACGCCGGTTTGGCCAAAGCATCGCCCGCTTTCTGCGCGGCCGGCGCGAGGCCGCCGCGCATCTGCCGCGCGACGAACGCCGCGAGCACGTCATGCGGCAGCTTGCCGGTGTCGTTGCGCGGCAGGGAATCGACGAACAGGAGCGGACGCGGCAGAAACGCGCGATCGATGCGCTCGCGCAGCGCGCGCTGCAGATCGGCGAGCGCAAGCGTCGGCGCGACCACGAGCGCGACGAGACGCTGCACGACGTCGTGGCCCGTGCGCGCATCGTGCTCCAGGTGCGCGGGCATGAAGAACACACCGTCCACCACGCCCGGAATCGCGTTGAGCTGATGGTTGAGGTAGGCGAGCGAGGTCCGCTTGCCCGCGATGTTGACGAGGTCCGCCTTGCGCCCGTGCAGCAGGAAACGCTGCGCGTCGAGCAGTTCGATGGCGTCGCCCATCGGCACCGGCTCTTCCACGTGGCCGCCCGATACCCACATCGTCGGGCCTTCGTCGTCCTGGGCCGCGCTTTCGCGCGCTTCGAAGCGAATCTTCGGGAACAGCTGCCACGTTGCGCCCTTCGCGGTGCGGCGCGTCGCGATCTGGCCGGTTTCGGTGCTGCCGTAAATTTCGACGAGGGGCGCCCTCAGGCGCGTTTCCGCTTCGAGCGCGAGCTTTTCCGAGAGCGGCGCGGTGGCGGAGAGGACCAGCTCGGCCGCCGGTAGCGCGTGATCGGTGGCGAGCAGCGCGCGCAGATGGATCGGCGAAGTCACGAGCACGCGCGGGTGCGGCACGGCTTCGAGTTCGTCGCGGATATCGACGGGATAGAACGGCAGCCGGTTGCTGAACGCGAAGCCGCCGATCAGCGGGAGCAGCACGGTCACTTCGAAGCCGTACATGTGCTGCGGCGGCACGGTGCCGACGATGGTGCAGTCGGGCGCGGCCAGCAGGCCGTGCCGCTCGGCCGACGCGCGCACGCCGGCCACCAGCACGCCCCACGTCTTGGGATGCGGCACCGGCGCGCCGGTGGAGCCCGAGGTGAACACGTAGGCCACGACGCGCGAAGCGTCGATCCGCGGGACGACGAAGGGCGCGTGCTCGTCTGCTTCCTGCGGGGCTTCGGGATACGCGAAACGCGGCAGGTCGATAGCGCAATCGGGCGCGTCGTGGAGGCAGAACGCATCGGGGGCGAACGAGGCGAGCTGGCGCACCGTCTCCGGCGTCTGCGTGGACGGCAGCAGGCTGATGCGGCCGGACACGAACGCCGCGCACAGGCCCACCGTGAAGCGGTAGCGGTCGCGGCAGACGTTGAACACGTGGCCGCCCGCCGGCAGCGCCGCGGCCACACGCGTGACATCGGCGAGGAACGCGCGGACCGTGACAGGCGCACCGTCGCGCCAGGCAATGACCTGGTCGGGCGACGTATGAAAAACGAGCGGATGAGTCTGCATAACTTCAGTCAATACGGATTCCTGCGTTGTTGTTCCCTGCTTTGATTCAGGCTGGCGAGCGGCATCCATGATCAGGAGTGCTCCGCGTGCGCCTGGGTCGTCTGCCGGTATGCGCGGATCGCGTCGAGCATGCCGGCATTCGCCTCGCCAGGCAGCACGAAACGCCGGCATGCGTGCTCGGCGACGAACATCACCGCCACGAGCGGCAACGCCAGATAGTTGGCGAACGTCGACCACGCGACGATCGGTGCAACCGCGAACATCAGCGTCGAAACGCCGGCAATCGCGACGAAAAAAACCGTCCATGCGAGCGTGATCTGGCGCGTATAGCGCGCGACGGACGGCGTCAGCGCGCCGCCGTGGATCATCGACGCGAACTGCGTGCAAAGCGGCACGCGACCCGCCGCGAGCGTGCGCCCGAACAGCAACGCCATCGCGAGGTTGAAGCTCACATGCTCCAGATACAGTCCCCACTCAAAGTGCCAAGCAAGCGGCGTGCGCATGAACCACACCGTGAGCACCACGAGCGTCCACAGCGGCAGCAGCCACGCCCGGCGCGGCGAACGCGCGGCGGCGGCCAGCGCGATCGCGAGCGGGGGCACGAGCGCCATGGCCAGGCCGAAGCCGTGCGCGCCGGGCGTCGCGACCGCGTAGTGCGCGCCGATTTGCCAGGCGGCCACGGCCGTCACTCCGAGGGCAGCGCGCGCCGCCGCGGCCACGGCGCTCACCGCCCGCCTCCGCGCACGCGCGCGCCAGAGGGCCGTGCGCAGGGCGCCGGCGGGCGGTCGGCCCCGGTGCGACCCAGGGCGGTCTGGCTAAGCAAAGAGGGCATCTGGCAAATATCGCAAATGGACTCGTAAGTGAATCGTAGGGTAAGGCAAGCGCCCCGAATCCTCTTAAGAAACGCAAGTATCGGGCCGGTTTTTTGCAAGCGTGTTCAGGCACGCACATTTTAAGATTGGCGGGACCCGATCACCTGTCCTGCCGGATGCCGGTTTGTAACTGAATGTTCGGAATCGCGTTAGGCGGGTTTTTTGTCCGATCCAGACAGGCCCGAAGCCGTGCAAGCGTCTCGCGCGTTCCGATCGCAAAAAAGCGCGGCGCTTGGCACCGACCCTCTGTAACCCTTTCGGCTGGGAGCACGGTATACGCACCGATACCCTTCACTTAGAATCCTGGTAACTTTTACATCAAACGAACCCTAAAAACGGGTGGCCGGCGCTTTCGGCCCGCACGCCCGGAGAGCCCACGCATGATGAACGCACTGGAACAAGAGCTCGCCACGCAGATCGTGAAAGAGCTGAATCTCGAAGATGTCTCGCTCGACGAAGTGGGCGCCGACACTCCGCTCTACGGCGAAGGCTTCGGGCTCGACTCGATCGACATTCTGGAAATTGCGCTGCTGATCTCGAAGAAGTACGGCTTCGAGTTACGCTCGGACAATCCGGAAAACGAGAAGATCTTCGCGACGCTCGGCACGCTGGCCGCCTACGTCGCGGCGCACCGCGTGCGCTGATCGTGCGCGGCGCGCGGTGCCATGACTGCCGGCGCTGGCCAGGACCTGGCCAGAATTGAGGGAGGAGAACCCATGCGTGCACTCGTCACTGGCGGCAGCGGCGCACTAGGCCAGGCCATCAGCGTTGCGCTCGCGCAGGCGGGCCACGAGGTCTGGGTGCACGCGAACCGGCGTCTGGCCGAGGCCGAGGCCGTCGCGCAGCGCATCGTCGCGGCCGGCGGCAGCGCGCACGCCATCGCCTTCGATGTGACCGACGCCGACGCGGCCGAAGCCGCGCTCGCACGGCTCGTGGAAGACGCGCCCGTGCAGATTCTGGTGAACAACGCGGGCATACACGACGACGCGCCATTGGTCGGCATGCGCCGGGAGCAATGGCGCCGCGTGATCGACGTCTCGCTCAACGGCTTTTTCAACGTGACCCAGCCGCTTCTCATGCCGATGATCCGCACGCGCCGCGGGCGCATCGTCAACATCGCCTCGCTCGCGGGCGTGATGGGCAATCGCGGCCAGGCGAACTACGCGGCCGCGAAAGCCGGGCTGATCGGCGCGACGAAATCGCTCTCGCTGGAGCTGGCTTCGCGCGGCATCACCGTGAACGCCGTGGCGCCCGGCATCATCGAAACGCCGATGGCGGAGCACGCGTTTCCCGCCGAGCGCATCAAGCAGCTCGTGCCCGCGCAGCGCGCCGGCCAGCCCGCGGAAGTCGCGGGCATGGTGGCGTACCTGGTGTCCGACGCGGCCGCCTACGTGACAGGGCAAGTGCTCTCGATCAACGGCGGCCTGGCCTGAACACGCGGCGCGTTTTTCGCCGCTGCATCCTCTGAGGAAATACGAGTGTCTGTGCAACCCTTCGACGCAAAGCGGCAGTCGCGCTCCGCGCCCGGCACAAGCACGGGCGCGAGCGCCGAAGCATCCGGATACGAAGCGCCCGCGCACGATGCGCCGGACCTTCGCCCAGGCGGTTATGCGCGCACGGCGACGCGACCTAAAATTTTTTCAGGGTCTCACGCTGCAGAGGCAGCCGCTGCCATGGCCACGCCTTCGTCCACGCATCTCGTCCTGATCCCGAGCTACAACCCGGGCGCCAAGCTCGACGAGACCGTGCGCGGCGCACGCGCGCAATGGAACCCCGTGTGGGTCGTGGTGGACGGCAGCACGGACGGCAGCGCCGCGCGCCTGCAGGCCATGGCCAACGACGACCCCGGCCTGCACGTCATGGTGCTGCCCGCCAACCGGGGCAAGGGCGGCGCGGTGCTCGCGGGGCTCGAAGCCGCCGCGGCGCGCGGATTCACGCACGTGCTGACAATGGACTCCGACGGCCAGCACCCCGCCGCGCTGATCCCCGAATTCATGGCCGCCTCGCAGGCCGCGCCCGAAGCCATGGTGCTGGGCCGGCCGAAGTTCGACGCGAGCGCGCCGCAACTGCGCGTGCAGGGACGACGCCTGTCGAACCTCTTCGCCGACTTCGAGACGCTGTGGGCCGGCATTGGCGACTCGCTGTACGGCTTTCGCGTGTACCCGATCGCGCCACTGAAGGCGATCATGCACCGCCAGACGTGGATGCGCCGCTTCGACTTCGATCCCGAAGCCGCCGTGCGCCTGTGCTGGGCCGGCGTGCAGCCCATCCAGATCGAGGCGCCGGTGCGCTACTTCGGCGCCGATGAAGGCGGCGTTTCGCATTTCAATTACGTGCGCGACAACCTGCTGCTCGCGGGCATGCATCTGCGGCTCGTGAGCGGGTTCGCGCTGCGCCTGCCCCGCTTGCTCGGCAAGCGCCTGCTTCCCTGATCGCTTATTGGCTCGCTACGCCGTGGCGCGCTGCGTAGCGCTCGTGCGATAGTCGGCCAGCAAGCGCTCCTGCTTTTTGCCGGCCGCAGCGAGATTGCGCGCCTTGACGTGGCCGAAGCCGCGAATCTCGTCGGGCAGCGCCGCCAGCTGCAGCGCGACGGGCATGCGCTGGGCGTCGAGGCTCGCGCAGAATTCGTCCACGAGCGCCACGTATTGCGCAATCGAGCGGCGTTCGTCGCGACGCTCTCCGGTCTTGCCGAACACGTCGAACGCCGTGCCGCGCAGCCCCTTCATGCGAGCCAGCGTGCGCAACACCGGCAGCACCCAAGGACCGAAACGGCGCTTCACGAGATGACCGTGCTCGTCGCGCTTCGCGAACAACGGCGGCGCGAGCCAGAAGTTCAGCTTGTAGTCGCGTCCCGGCTCGCCTTCGAACTGCTCGCGCAGCTTCTGCAGATACGCAGGATCGGCATACAGACGCGCGACCTCGTACTCGTCCTTGTAAGCCATGAGCCTGGCGAGATTCACGGCCACGGCGCGCGTGAGCGGCAGCTTCGCGTCGCCGCCGCCAAGCGCCGTCTCTTTCTCACGAATGCGCTCGACCACGCGGCGATATTGCTCAGCATAGGCGCTGTTCTGATATGCGGTGAGCAACGCTTCGCGCGCGGCAATCACCTTCTCGAGCGATTCGGGCATGTGCAGAACGACGGCTTGCGGCTGTGCCGGCGCTTTGGTGAGTGTGCGCACGACCGCCTCGCCATGATGCGCGACGTAGCGGCCCCAGTTGAACGCCTGCTGGTTCTTCTCCACGGCCACGGCGTTGAGTTCGATCGCGCGACGAAGATGCGCGAGTTCGAGCGGTAGCCAGCCCTTTTGCCACGCATAGCCCAGCAGCAGCGGGTTGCTGTAGATCGTGTCGCCGAGCAAGGCCAGCGCGAGCGCATTGGCGTCCACGAACGCACAGCCCTCGCCGATGCTCGCGCGCAGTTCGTCCTCGGTTTGCGCGCCCGGGAACGTCCACTTCGGATTCTTGACGAATTCCGCTGTCGGCGTCGCGCCGCTGTTGATTGCCGCGACCGTCACGCCATGCTGGGTGCGCGATAGCACGTCACCCGAAGCGGAGACGATCGCGTCGCAGCCGATCACGAGGCGCGCCTCGCCCGTGGCGATGCGCGTGGCGTGCAAGGCGGCGGGCGTCGCCGCCACCTGCACGTGGCTCAGCACGGCGCCGCCCTTTTGCGCGAGCCCGGCCATGTCGAGCACGGTCACGCCCTTGCCCGCAAGATGCGCGGCCATGCCTATCAAGCCGCCGATGGTCACGACACCCGTACCGCCGACGCCCGTCACGAGGATGCCGTAAGGCTTCTCCAGTTGCGGGAGCTCCGGCATGGGCAACGCGTCGAAATCGATCGAGGCGGCGCTGGACACGTTTGCCGCGCGCGGCTTGCGCAACTGCGCGCCCTCGGCCGTCACGAAGCTCGGGCAAAAGCCCTTCACGCACGAGAAGTCCTTGTTGCACGACGACTGGTTGATCTTGCGCTTCGTGCCGAGCGGCGTATCGAGCGGCTCGACGGAAAGGCAGTTCGATTGCACCGAGCAGTCGCCGCAGCCCTCGCACACGGCGTCGTTGATGAACGCGCGGCGCGCCGGGTCGGGATAGGCGCCGCGCTTGCGGCGACGGCGCTTTTCGGTGGCGCAGGTCTGGTCGTAGATCAGCACCGTGGTGCCCGCGATTTCGCGCAATGTCCGCTGCACGCTATCGAGCTGGTCGCGATGATGAACATCCACGCCCGTCGGCAAAACGATATTGGCGCCGTATTTTTGCGGCTCGTCCGTGACGATGACGATGCGCTTCGCGCCTTCGGCATGCACCTGATGCGCGATCTGCGGCACGGTGAGCACGCCGTCCACGGGCTGGCCGCCCGTCATCGCCACCGCGTCGTTGTAGAGAATCTTGTAGGTGATGTTGGCATTCGATGCGATGGCCGCGCGAATCGCCAGCAGTCCTGAGTGAAAGTAGGTGCCGTCGCCGAGATTCACGAACACGTGCTTGTCGCCCGAGAAGTGCATCTGGCCGAGCCACGCCACGCCCTCGCCGCCCATCTGGCTGAAGGTTTCGGTCTTGCGGTCCATCCACATCGACATGTAGTGGCAGCCGATGCCCGCCAGCGCGCGCGAGCCTTCGGGCACGTTCGTCGAGGTGTTGTGCGGGCAGCCCGAGCAGAACCACGGCTTGCGCTCCACCGTCACGCGCGGCTTCGCTGCCTCGCGTTCCTTCGCCTCGATGATCGCCACCCGCGCGAGCATGCGCGCGCGAACTTCCTCGGGCACGTCGGCGCGCGCGAGACGCCGCGCAATGGCCTTGGCGATCAGCGCGGGCGAGAGTTCGTAGTGCGCGGGCAGCAGCCAGTTGCCGCGCGGCACCGACCATTCGCCGCCTTCGTTGTCGCGCTCGTCGAATTTGCCGTAGATCTTGGGGCGCACGTCTTCGCGCCAGTTGTAGAGCTCTTCCTTGAGCGCATATTCGAGAATCTGGCGCTTTTCCTCCACCACGAGAATTTCTTCGAGACCGGTGGCGAAGCCGCGCGCGTCCTGCGCGTCGAGCGGCCACACACAGCCCACCTTGAGCACGCGCACGCCGATCTGCGCGCAGGTTTCGTCGTCGAGGCCGAGGTCGGTGAGCGCCTGGCGCACGTCGAGATACGCCTTGCCCGCGGTCATGATGCCAAAGCGCGCGCGCGGCGAATCGATCACTACGCGGTTCAGGCGGTTCGCTCGCACGTATGCGAGCGCGGCGTACCACTTCTCGTCGAGCAGCCGCGCTTCCTGGGCGAGCGGCGTGTCGGGCCAGCGGATATTGAGGCCGCCTTCGGGCATCGTGTAGTCGGCGGGCGTGACGATCTCCACGCGATCCGGGTCGAGGTCGATCGACGCGGTCGACTCGATCACGTCGGTCACGCACTTCATGGCGACCCAAAGGCCCGAGTAACGGCTCATGGCCCAGCCGTGCAAACCGTAGTCGAGATATTCCTGCACGTTCGCGGGATAGAGCACGGGAATGCCCGCCGCGATGAGCGCGTGCTCGGACTGGTGCGCGACCGACGACGACTTCGCCGCATGGTCGTCGCCCGCGAGCACGAGCACGCCGCCGCGCGCGTCGCTGCCCGCGGAGTTGGCGTGCTTGAACACGTCGCCGGTGCGGTCGACGCCGGGGCCCTTGCCGTACCACATGCCGAACACGCCGTCGCGCTGCGCGCCGGGCCAGAGATTGATCTGCTGCGTGCCCCACACGGCGGTGGCGGCGAGGTCTTCGTTCACGCCGGGCTGGAACACGACGTCGTGGGCCTGGAGATGCTTTTTCGCCTTCCAGAGCGACTGGTCGAGCGCGCCGAGCGGCGAGCCGCGATAGCCGGAGACGAAGCCCGCGGTGTTCAGGCCGGCCTTGCGGTCGCGCGCCTTTTGCAGCATGGGCAGGCGCACCAGCGCCTGGGTGCCGCTGATGTATACGCGGCCCTTCTCCAGCGTGTATTTATCGTCGAGCGAAACGGATGCGGCTAGCGATGCAGCGTCTACGGCGGCACGGTCTGGGGCGTTCATGGCGGGGCTGTCTCCGGAATCGGACTTCATCGGTACGTTTTCCGGCCGAGTATAGGAAGCCGATATGCCATCGTAAAATCACAAATTGAAAACGCTGGTATGCGAAAAACGGATGGCTACGCGCAGAGAAAACCGTGCATCGAGCGGCGCTTGCTCAAGCCCCTCGGGCATTTGCCGTTAACACACGGGACCAGCAACCACTCATTCCGGAGTCCCGCTTGCACGCGAAACCACGCGCCCTGCCATCTGCATCTGTCTTGTTCGGAACCCTGGCCGCAACCCTGCTGATCAGCGGCTGCGTCTCGAGCCCCCGAGTCGCCACCGCCC
>NZ_JAMBPQ010000051.1 GCF_024206495.1 Paraburkholderia sp. CNPSo 3272
TGTCTCGCAGAGGGAACTGCCTCGACAACGCGGCCATTGAGAGCTTCTTCGGTACGCTCAAGTCAGAGTTCTACTACCTCAATGAGTTCCGAGACGTCGAGGAGTTACGAACTGGCATCGACAGGTACATCAGGTACTACAATCACGACCGGATCAAGATCAAATTGCAGGGATTCAGCCCGGTCGAGTACCGAGCTCAATTTGCGAAGGCATAGTTCGTCCACCGTCCAACTTCTGGGGTTCAGTTCAACGTTTGGCGGGAACCAAACTACACCCGTTCGCCGCTCCCCAGCGCACGGCCGCCGTGAGTCGCCGGCAGCCGCTTACACCGCTACAGCATGGTGACCGAGGCAGCCCCCTTTTCTGCGAGCCTCATGCCATGCTCTTTCGTAAGACAGTCCTCCGTGTGCTCATAACGATCTGCGCGATTTTCGTGCTGCTTTTTGTGCCGCTACCCTGGCAGCCGATGACGCAAATTCACAGCGAGGTCACGATCCAGCGAGCGCCTGAAGAGGTGTTCGAATATGTGTCGACACCCGCAAACTGGCCGGCATGGCATCCATCGTCGCTGGCAGTGCGTGGCGCCACCGATCATTCGCTGCAAGTTGGAGAAAAGGTGACCGAGGACTTCAGGGTGGCGGGCCGCAATGGGACGGTCGTCTGGACGGTGGCGGGGCGCCGCGCTCCGACATTCTGGAGCATCGACGGCGACATCGATGGGAGGAGAGCAGGAACCGTCACATACACGCTGACGCCGATCGGCGCCGGCACGCGGTTCGAGCGCGATTTTACCTACGGGGCGCCAACTTTGCTGTTCTCGCTGCTCAACTGGGCAGCTCTGCGCAAGCAGATCGATGCCGAATCGACCGAAGCGGTGCGGCGCCTCAAGGTCAAGCTCGATGGCGGCGCTTAGATGGATTGCCGCGACTCGCCGCCCGCAGACCAAGGATTCGAATCCGATGGAAGTCCGGCATCAATCGCTGGCTCTGGCGATGGTCCGATTGCGACCCCGGAGCCGCCGGTCGTGCAGGCGGTATTGCGAGGGCGGGTATTTGAGTGGAACGGTCATTCCATACCGTCACTCGATGCGAAGTTATCGGCCTTACCCGACAGTCATCGTCAGATTGCCTGGCAAGCCATCGAATCCGTATGTGCGGCTTCGCACACTACGCCCACCCCGTTGGAGCCGAGACCTCGCTGGTTTACCTATCCTCGATGGTATCTCGTGGCTTCGCCCGAGGGCATGGACGATGCGGAGAACCCATGCGGCAAGTGGGTGACGAACCGTCGCGATGTCGAGGCGTCCACCACGAAGAGCGGGCGTGCCACGAGTCGGCATTGCCATCTTGGAGGGGACATTCGCCATGGAATTTATTGTTCAATGGAAAGGTGAGCCGGCAATGCAGCGGGCTGCAATTGAGCGCTTCATAAAGACAGGCGGCCAGCCGCCCGACAACGTCACGATGCTGGGCCGCTGGCATGCGGCCGGCGAGTTTAGGGGCGTTGCAATCGTTGAAGCGACGGACGCCAGCGCAGTCGCGGCAATGACGGTCCAGTGGGGGGATATCTTCTCCTTCACAACGGCGCCTGCACTAACTGACGAGGAACTCGGTGCTGTTTTGGCATCTCAGCAACGGTCGGCAAACTGAAATCCACAAGCGTTGGATGGGCGGGTCCGGAGCGCGTCGGGGGGGCGCGCTCAGAGCATATTCACGTTATGCCTTTGCCACCAACTCGACGTCCGGCGTCAATGCGGTTGAGCAAGCGGTTATCAGATCAGTGACAAAACATCACAAGGCCCAAGCCTAGATGCATCAGCCGCAGGACTGCTCCTGCATGGCGCGCAACGAAGCGGCTACTACGCCGACCTGCTGACATAAAACCCAAGACGCCTCAATGCTGGCAAACGCTGAATTGTCCGCGTAACTCGTCCGCCGGGTTCCGGATTAATGCAGCCGTTCCAACGGCAGGTTGATTCGCTTACTGAACGACAGGTCATGGCCCGACACCGGCACTTCGGTGGCAGCGGCGCGTTGAACAAATCGAATGCCCCAAAGGCCACCCGCAGCGCGGACCGCGGCCTTTGACGCGTTCCGGTGCCTGCTGCGCTTAGGCATCCGCGCCTCGAGGTATTGGCTCCCGCAGTCGCCGCGTATTGCGTTGACGGGACCCGTCTGCAAAGCGAACCTAGATCGGAGCAAGCATGGTCCCGCGGCAACGCCTGGCGCCACAGCGACAGGCGTACTCGCTGCCTGAATCGCGCGCTTTCGCCGAGACCTCAAGCGCGTAGTCGATAAACAGTTCCTCGCCTGGCTCGATGTCCCTGATCGCGTTGATGTAGACGCGGCCTGATTGTTCGATCGCCTCGCAGTTCGCCTTGCACGCATGGTTGAGCCACCTTGCGCCGTTACCGCTGCGACCGCCGTCAATGACGCGCCCGTCCGACAACCCGAACAGGAAAGTGTGCCCGGTGTCAGCGCGCCGTGCATAGGTGCGGGTCGCTTCCCGCCAGGTGGTGACGAGCCCCTTGTACTCAAAGATGCGCTCGCCGGCGGAGAGTACCCGCAGGGCGAAGACGCCCTTTCCGTGGATGGGAGAGTGCCGAACGGAAACGCGCTTCATGCCGGGAAAGTGTGAGGAAGGGAGGTCCGGAGTATAGCCGCACAACCAGCCCGCAACATGTAGCAGCGGATCGTTACGGGTGGCGTCGTCATGAGCCAGCGCATATGGGCCACTCGGGTCGCGCGCAGTGAACGGTGAGTTCCGCGCTGAGCCGGCGCGCGAACATTGTATTTGTATGGTGCATCCGGTGCGGGCTTGCGCGGCGCGGCTTTTCCGCAACCGGTGCATGAGCCGCCTCGAGGCAGGACACCTGATGCGCGGCGACCTCTCTTCGCGAGAACACTGCCGCGATGTCGTCGACGCCACCGTGAAGACCTTCGGAAAAATCGATGTCCTCGCAAATAATGCGGTTGATCCAGCCCATGCATTACTGCCTCGAAGATATTTGCCCGGAAGATGTGGTGCGTTGCTTTCTTACCAACATCTTCGCCATGTTTGACCTTTGCCAGGCCGCGGTGCCGCATAAGAAACCCGGCTCGGCGATCATCAACACGACCCCGGTCAATGCGAAAACACCGCAAGCAGGAATGCTCGTGTATGCGACGACGAAGGGCGCGATCGCGACCTTCACGGTAGGACTCGCCAAGCTGCGTGCCGCGCAGGGTATCCGCGTGAACTGGGTTGCGCCAGGGCCCGTGTGGACGCCGCTCCAACCATCGACTAAAACCCCGGACGAGCTCGCAAAGCGTGGCGGCGACACGCCGCTCGGGCGGCCCGGACACCCGCCGCTCGCATCCGATGAGGGGCAATATATGACCGGGGCGCTTCTGCCGGTCACCGGGGGCATGCCCACGCTGTGACGTCGGCGAATTCACAAGCGGTGGCACGCAAGTTGCGAGAGAAGTGGCAACCCACTTCTTTTGCGGGAGCCCGCCATGATTTCGCTGCCTTTTCCCCGGCTGCTGCAACGACTTGCAACACCGACCCGAGCCCGCGCTGCCTGCCGGCTTGCCGTACTTGCCCTCGCTGCCACCGCCGGCACCACAGCCTGCACGCAACAGACGGCAACGGTCGCGACCGCACCCACCGCGCCCCAGCCCGCGTCCTCGCCTCGTGCCGGGCTTCCGCAAGCCGCCCGTGACATGCATAGCTGGCACGGTGTCGCGCTCGATGTGAGCAGCATCGTCGAGCAGTCCTCCGCCAAGGCGGCATGAAGTCTTTCCTGGCCTAAGAGGAGGTAAGACCTATGTTTCAGGCGATTGTGTTCGACATAGACGGAACTCTCGTGGATTCGGTTGACCTGCACGCGCTCGCCTGGCAGGAAGCGTTCAGGCAGTTTGGCCATAGCGTCAGTTTCGAGCAGGCGCGCAGTCAGATTGGAAAGGGCGGCGACCAGTTGATCCCCACGTTCCTGTCTGACCATGACATCGCGGATCACGGAGCAGCACTCGAAGAATGGCGATCCGCGCGATTCAAGTCCGAGTATCTCGCCAGCGTTCGACCCTTTTCGTGTGTGCCGGAACTTTTTCTGCGCGCTCGCGATGCCGGGCTCAAGATAGCCGTCGCCTCCTCCGCCAAAGAAGACGAACTGCAGAAGTATCTGGAAATCGCCGGCGTAACGAAGCTGATCGACGCTGCCACCTCGTCATCCGACGCGGATCGCTCGAAGCCCGCACCCGATATCTTCGAGGCGGTGCTGGCAAAACTGCACGTTGACGCGTCCAACGCTCTAGCTGTGGGTGATTCTCCGTACGACGCCCAAGCCGCCAACAAGACCGGCTTGAACTGTATACGACTACTATGCGGTGGCTTCATCGAGAAAGACCTACGCGCCGCCGGTTGCATCGACGTCTATCCGGGGCCGGCCGCGCTTTACGCGTGTTTCGATTGGTCTCCTCTATCGTGCGACACCCGGTCGCCAGTGGGTGCTTAATCGTTTGAGCGTCTGTGGCGGTACGTTGTGCCGGGGATCGCCGTCGACTTCGGTGAACTCGATACGCATGGAACAGCTGCAGTATCTAGTCCACACGGGGCATTGGACGCTTGTCGTGTTCAAGCCATTCTGGCGCAATGCGCGTCGCGTTGTGCTGTGGTCGCACCTGAATTACGCGGACGGGTTGCGCGTCCGTAATTGCAAAAAAGGCGGGGGTCCTTCGCGAAGGACCGCCTGTGAAGTACGCCTGGATTGACGGGCAGTGCCGGCATTATCCGTCGTCGGCACTGTGCTTTGGACCGCCCTCCCGTTACCTGTCCGCGGTCTCGGCTATCGCTCGGCCAAGCTCGCAGAAAACAAGCAATCAAACAGGTGGCTCAAGACTCGCCTTTTCCGGCCTTGGCGGCGCGGCAACGCGCTGCCTTTCCACGACGGCCGCCCCAATCGCGGCCGCCGTGATGCCGTTCGTTACCCTGATACGACCTTAACTGAATGGCACTCCCGACCGATCGGATCAATTTCCCTTATAGAGTTGTTGTAGGCGCGCTGACTCGCCGCTATGTTGCGATTGCAACAGCTCGCGGTAGACTTGTTCTCTGGTTTTTCCAGTAGGCGATCCCGTCTCGCTGGTCGGCGCGGAATAGCCCCCAAAGGAGGTCGTGGTCACGTTGTTTGGAGTCGGTTCCTCTGCGGGCTGAACCGCAATAGCCGTGTCTTGCGCTAAAGCGCTCGTGCATAGAAGGGCAGCAGCGAAGGCCACCACGATGTGAAGTCTGTTCATTTCCAGGCACTCCAAAGAATATACATTCAGGAAAGAAGGCCTAGTCGTCCAATCAGGCGACACCTTCTTGGCCGGTGTCCGTCACCGCTCCGGCGTTGACGAGCCGTGTTATGGCGGGTCGACCTGATTTAAGGCTACGAAATCACAGTAAGCGATGCATCCATCAATTGATGGAAGTCAGGCAAATAGTTTGCTTCGCATTGCTACACATTTCTCGATACGAATTTGATATTACGGTTGCCTCTCCCAACGATCGGCAGCCTTCGCTCGCCCCCGGGAGCGACAACCCTGGGGGTGAAAGGAAATGACTAGGAAATTCAAGGCAGACCTGCTGCTCAGAAGGGGCCGGTCAACACGGTCAAGCGCTGAAATGAAGGCGCAAGTGCCGCGCCCGAGCATCGGGTGGCAGCCCGAAAACGGAGCTTGAGATACCCCTTGCCGCTGCTCGGTGGTTCAGTATGCCCAAACGCGGGGGGCCGGTCGGAGCGCGTGCGCCGGAGGCACGTAGGTCGCGGCGGCTCCGGCTAAGCGCACCGCGAGCAGGGCCAAAACAAGTCGTTTCATTTCGCTCATATCTGCCTCCAACGAAAGAGATCTTGCCCAAATCAGTCATCGTCTGTTTCGAGCAAGACTGGTTTGAACAAGTGCACGAGCTGGGAACCGCCGGCCCACTTTGACTATATTTAGATGGATCCCAGCTCGCCTCCTCCACCTGATGGAGATTTGCCAGTGATGCATCGCTCGAAGCGTGCGCATTCATCACGAAAGCTAGATGTCGGGCAGCAACGTGAGTGCGTTTCGCGTTCGGATCAGCGTGGAGGTCGCGATGCCATCTGACGGCGAGCTTTCAAAGGTCATCACTTCTATATACGATGCGGCAGTAGAGCCAGAGCGGTGGCCGACTGCACTCGAACGAGTCGTCGGCTTTCTGGGTGCCATGCACGCGCATCTGTGGGAGGGCGATGCGAAGGAGCGGCTGAGATCGGTCGGCTGGGCGGGCACTGCGCCGCGATTCGTCCAGGCGTATGACGAGCATTACGTGCGGATGGATCCGTTTGCATTGGCGAGGACCTGGCCATCTGGCACCATTTTGACCGATCCGATGATGGCTCCGAGAGCCGTAATCGAGCGCAGCGAGTTCTTCCAGGATTGGGCACGCCCCCAAGGTATGAATACCGCTGTCGGTACAAACGTTGCGTTGGACGGCGGCAACGTCGCCGTGCTGGTCGCAACGCGGCGTCAGCGTGACGGAAACTTTGACCAGGAACATCTCGACTTGCTGGCCGGACTCCTGCCTCACTTTCAACGCGCGCTGAGGATGAACCTGCACTTATGCGGTATGGACCTCGTACAGCACACTGCGAGCGCAGCGCTTGACGCGTTGAGTCATGCCGTTCTGATCGTCGATACCAGCTGTCACGTGATGTTTGCCAACCGCGTTGCTGAAGAATTTCTGTCTTCGGCTGACGGGATCGGATCAGGGCCGCTCGGGTTGTTCGCAATGACGACAACGCTGACGAACAGTCTTCGCTCGCTTGTGGCGCGGGCTACCGCTGTCGGCAAGGACCCGCCAACAGGTAGCGCACTCGCGCTGAGCCGCACGTCAATGAAACGCCCGTACCAGGCGCTCATTTCTCCTCTGGCTGTCGACGCCGCGCGGGCGCGGGGAGTATCGCGAAAACCTGCCGCGCTGATCTTGGTCGTCGACCCGGAACGCGTGCCCGATAGCGCCGAGCGACGGCTGCGGACCCTCTATAACTTGACCCGCATCGAAGCACGGGTCGCGTGCGAGATTCACAAGGGCGCGAGTCTGGATGCGGTCGCCGAATCGCTCAACGTTCAGCAATCGACCGTGCGGACACATTTGCATCACATCTTTCAAAAAACGGAGGCTCGGCGTCAATCCGATCTGGTGCGACTGATCGAGCAGATGTCCGGCTTACTTGACAACACTTGATCTGATAGGGCCATCAGAACGATGAGCTTTTCAAATGCCAGCCTTGGCTTTGCTTGCATTCTCCTCGCGAGGAAATGGTGTTGTCGCGCTAAGAAAGCAACTGTAGTGAAGGTCAAGGTTGAATGCGCAAAAGATCTTGCTTGCATGGCGTTGAGCTGGGTAAGCAGCTTGCGCATCCCTGCCACGAATGCGACCTTGGTTTTTTTGCCTCTGGCACGTAACTGATCGCAAAACGCGTTGATCCGCGGATTGGCCTTCTGGGCTGCAACGCACGCCATGTAAAGGGCACGCCGCACGATGTGGCGACCGCCCCTGATATGACGCTGTCCCTGATAGCCGCCGCTATCGGCGTTAAACGGGGCGAGGCCAACCAGTGGCGCAATCTGTCGCCCGCTAAGCGTGCCAGTTCAGGCAGAAAGGCGATGAGCGCGGCCGCTGTTCCTCTGCCGATGCCGGGCGCTGAGCGCAGCAAGGCTTCAGTTTTGCGCCAGAGTTCGTTCGAACGCATGAAGGAGTCGATGTCATTGTCGGCGTCCTTGAGACGTTGCTGAAGAAACCTGATGAGTTCGTCGATGCTGGCGAGCGTGGCCTTGCGAGCGCGTTTGCGGCGATTCTGCTCGGCGGTGAGCGTCTCAACCAACTGGGCTCTGCGCAGAACGAGAGCCTGCAACGGCTGGGTCTGCTCATCGTTCAAAGCCCGCACGGCGGGTTTAACCGCAGCACCGTAGTGAGCGATGACGCGTGCATCGATGCGGTCGGTCTTGGCGAGCCGGCCGGTGGATTTAGCGAAGTCGCGCACCCATTTGGGGTTGACTGCAACCCTGGGAAGGCCGGACTGGCACAAGGCTTCCAGAACAGCTCTTTCGAGCTTGCCGGTGGCTTCGAGCACGACCAGCTGAGGTTTGAGAGGCAGCAAACGGTTGATCAGATCAGATCGGCGATACCTTCGGGTGAATTGGTAACCCGGAAGTATTCAGTGGACTCGTGACAGGCCACGTCGAGGAATTCGCCGCTGACATCGATGCCGACAAACAAGGGAGAAGCGGAAGATGAATGGATTTGGTTCACCACAGCACCCATACTTGCAAAGTGCGAGCTCGATGCTCCAGTCAACTGTCCGGGTTCGGAGCGGTAAGTGGAAGCGGCGCCACAAGCTTTCTTTCGGGCTGCGAACCCTTGTAAGACAAACGGGCTGCCGCTTCCTGCGAAAGGAGAGGATCAGTCTCCAGACGCACTAACCAATATACAAGTTAGAGCCAGAGCTTATGGCAATATCGCCGATACTGTTCCGCAACGGACCGAGGTCCGGTCATCCAGCGGCGCAATGCTAATGTCTCTTCCTGGCCCGCCTCCGCCCGATGCGGTCGGCTGATGTCGACTGCCAGGAGCGGCCGTTCACATGCGGCGTCGCTCGGAGATTCAAGCGTCCGTGATCCCCCGATACCGTTCAAGCGAGAAGGTAGCCGGGCAGTGGGGAGAGTGTCGGAACGACGCGGGCTCATCTGTTTTGATAGGAATACTTATCCTAGTAGTTAAGTTGTTTTCACGTTTCCTATGCGGTCTTTGCGCTCGAGACCAGGGGCGAACTTTGGATGGACGTGGATTGATCACAGCAAGTATGCGCGAACTCGAGCGGGTTAAGGGCATCCGAGGCGGTCATTGACGACCGCCTGCGCTATTTTCAGCTGGTTGATCAGCAACTCGGCGAGCTACTGATCAACCAGCTGTGCCGGCGCAATGAAGCCTGCGGGCCGGCGGGACTAGTCTCGGTCAGGCGTGGGCGGCCGAGCAATTGGGAGATGTCAGTCGATCTGCAAACCCGCTTTAAGGCGAGGCTGTATGTGCACTTTGCCGATATCCAGCCTCGCCAGGTCGAATGGGGAACGTATCGCAAAGGTGTGTCACGGTCGAGGTGTCAGCTTTTGTGTACCACCTCAAACGAATATCCATCGGGATCGAATACATCGGCTGCATAGTAGCCTGGGTAGTATTCCATCCGGGCGCGGGGCGAAATATTGTTCGTCGCGCCAGCTGCAATGGCGGCGTTGTAGAACGCATCGACCGTCTGTTGATCGGGTGCCATGAAACCCCAATGGATCGCAGCAGGATTCGGTGTTCCCTGCTTCAACCAGAAACACGCGCTCTGGCCGTCGCCGAATCCCCATAGATCCGGATGGCCGTTTTCGCCTTTGTAGGGCATGAAACAACGGATGCCGAGCGGTTCTAGCGCGGCTTCATAAAACGCGAGCGAGCGCTCTACGTCGCTAACGGTCAGGATGATGTGATCGAGCATGGGTTCGGTTCTCCATTGAAATCGGAGGTTGATCATAAGCGCCGGTGCTGACAGTTCCTGTCAGGAGGGGGATTTCCCGCCGGCTAGCGGTTGCCGTCGACGGCTACAATCGGGGAGCGCTGGCGGACCATCTGCCAGCAGGCGCGATTTTTGTAGAGAAGAGGCATTGCATGTCACGTTCGGGGCGGTTGCTGCGCCTGATGGAGTTCCTGCGCACGAGTCGGCGCCCGGTAACGGCCGCCCGGCTCGCGGACGAGCTCGCTGTTTCGGAACGGACGGTCTATCGCGACGTCGCTGAGTTGATGGTGCAGGGTGTGCCCATCGAAGGCGGTGCGGGTGTCGGTTATGTGCTGAAACCCGGTTACTTCCTGCCGCCGCTAATGTTTGCCCGCGAGGAGCTGGAGGCGATTATGCTGGGTCTGCACTACGTCGATCAGCGCGGCGATGATGTACTGAAAGCGGCTGCAAAGGCAGCGAGGGCGAAGATCAGCGCCGTGTTGCCGCCGGATGCGGGAGTGACGCTCGATTTGCCGCTGGCGATACCCGGGCCGTCGATACCGTCCTTTCCCGACAACGTGGTGGAACTCGACCGTCTGCGTGCGGCAATACGGGCGCAACGCCGCCTGGAGATCGTCTATGCCGATGCAGCCGGGCGTCGCTCGCAGCGCGTGGTCTGGCCCGTACAGATCGGTTTCATGGACAGCGCCCGCGTACTTGCCGCCTGGTGTGAACTGCGAGGAGCCTTTCGTACGTTCCGGACCGACCGGATTCTCTCGGTAGTCGAGTGCTCGCGCTATCCGGCCCGTCGTGCTGATCTGATACTCGGATTGCACGAGCATCTCGCGCTTTCAACCTACGCGCAGGATGCTGACAAAACCTGACAGCTGTTTCGGCCACACTGCGGGTTCCCTGTACATAGGAGTTCGGCAGGTAGCCGAATACGCGCGTCATGACCACTATCCAGACACCTACGCCGCTGAAGCAATCGATGGGGGAAAGGCAGTTCCACATGCTGGCGACTGTATTGCAATCGATCGAGCCCGCATTTGACCGACCAACGTTCCTGACGATCGCACTTGACAGTCTCGACTCCCTGACGCTGATGGAACGCGTCAGGCGTGCCAGTGTCGCGATCGATGCGGGGGCACAGGCGCTGTCCGGCGGTTACGATGCCGTGCTGGCGTTGCTGATGGAGGCCGCGCCCATGCTCGGCCGGGGCTTCGTCTCACTCGTCGCGCCCGACTATATCGGGCAGTACGGTCGGCATACATTCGATCGTTCGATGGGCGCGCTGAAGTACTTCACGCCGTTTGGTTCATCGGAATTCGCGGTACGCGAGTTCCTGCGTGACGATGTGCGGCGCGCACTGTCGATCATGCAAGTCTGGTCGCAGGATACCGACGCCGCAGTGCGTCGGTTGGCGAGCGAAGGCAGTCGCCCGCGCTTGCCATGGTCGTTCCGGCTTCGGGAAATCGAGTCCGATCCATCTCTGGCGGCTTGGATTCTCGACAATCTGCGCGCAGACCCGAGCCCGTACGTGCGCCGCTCGGTGGCGAATCACCTGAACGACGTGACAAAGACACATCCCTCATGGGTGCTCGAGCGCGCAGCGCAATGGGGCACCGACCACCCGCATGCCCAGTGGACCATCCGACACGCGCTACGGACGCTGGTCAAACAGGGGGACGCAAGGGCACTAGCGGTATTGGGTGCTGAAAGCACGCCGGGTATCACCGTTGGTTCATTCCGCGTAACTCCAGCAAACATTGTCCTTGGCGAGACGATCACGCTTGCCTGTGAGGTAAGCTCCACGGCCGGGAGGGCGCAACGTCTGGTTGTCGACTACCGGATCGCTTATGTCAAACAGCGTGGCACTACGGCGCCGAAGGTCTTCAAACTAAAGTCTTTGATGTTGGAGCCGGGTCAGCACATCGTGCTCAGCCACGATCAGGTCATTCGCGATTTCACGACACGCACGCATTACACCGGTCGTCACGTAGTCGAGTTGATTGTCAACGGTGGCGTCGTTGCACAGGCAGCCTTCGACCTTACCCGGTGAGATGTTCGGTCAGCGTCAGCAGCCAACGTTGTCCAGCAATCGACCGATGGTGCTTTGAGCGATCTGGTCTGCAGCTTTCCTCCATCGACCGACGCCCGCGACACGTGAATCCGTGCGAAGCCGACCATGCCGCAGGCGAGCCGGGCGGCGCGCTCGGCCCGGCGCTTGCCGCGTATGATCGAGGCGTCTGAACTGTGTCCGCGGTCTCCGAACGCCAGGGCGCGGAAACAGGTTCCGCCATCTGTCGCGTGCCATTGAGCGAGGAAAGGGGAATACAGCGGATCCGGGAGTGCTATGCCTCAATCAGCAAACGCGAGCGCGAGCGCGAGGTCGAGGCGTCGGTGGTATTTGCCCCACTGAACAAGCAGGTGAGAGCCAAATTGACCATCAGAGAAGTCGCGGCGAAGGTGCACTGCAGACACGCCATGCGAAACGAGGCGCATCGCACCGAGACGCCTCCCATCACACCGGTTCACTTTCAGAGGATTTGTTCCGCGCGACGAATCGAGCTGATCATGGAACTCTCCTGCAGGAACGCACGGCTCCTTTCCCGATCGAGCGAGATCTCGTGCAGATCGCTCTGATTGCGCCTTCGAACGTCCGGGTCGCGCTCTTCCATCAGTTTCTTATTGCGAATGCTGTTCTGCTGGACGATCTCCTTTGCAACCGTGCGTCGCTGTCGCGAATATCGCTCGAGCACATCCTGGCCGGTTTCGTTCAACCACACGTCCGCAAGTTTGTGCGCGAGGTTGAACGCGTCATGGATGCCGCCGTTCAGGCCGAATCCCCCAATCGGATTGTTGATATGCGCAGCGTCGCCGGCCAGCAAGACGCGCCCCTTGACGAACGTATCGGCGACCCGTTGATGAACCCGATAGGTGCCTGAATAAGCGAGAGAAAACTCCCTGTCGGCGCCGAGCACCGCTCGCAGCCGGGCTTGTACTTCAGCTGGATCGAGCAGGGTGTCATCGGCGACGTCCGGGTCGGCAGGCATAGCGACGCGCCAGAGATTGTCCCTGGCGTCGTCATAGAGTTTCAGCACGACGGCCCACGCGTCGGGATCGGAGACGTAGGCCGTTCCCGTATATCCGAGTTCCTCGAGTGGATCAGCGACGTTAACCACGATGAACTTCTCGGGCCATGTGAAGCCGTCGTACGTGAAGCCTCCGGCCTTGCGCACATTGCTTCGAGCACCGTCGGCGCCGATCACCCACGGCACCACAGTCTCAAAGGGGCCGTCGCTGCAAGAGAACGTGAGATGAGCCGCTTCGCCGTTAGTGCGGACAGCCTCTAGCGTGACGCCAAAGCGCAGCTCGACGTTCGGTTGGCGGCTCAGCTCATCGAGCAGAACGCTGGAGAGATAGTGCTGCGGCAGATGAAACCGAAACGGAAAGTCGGTGACATCGGCAAGCAGCCCTAGGTCGAATTCGGCATATACGCCAGCGATTCGATCGCGCATCTGCCAGACCGGGATACGCAGGCCCATCTTCATTAATGCCTGCTCGACGCCGAGCGAGCGGAGAATTTACAGTGTAGGGGGATGGAACGCAGCGCCGCGCTGTTCGCGGGCGATTGTCGTGCCGGCTTCGTAGACGACGCATGGCACGCCGCGTCTAGCGAGACCGAGGGCCGTTGTCAAGCCGACCGGACCGGCGCCGATGATTGCGACTTTGTTGTCGTGGTGCATTTTCCTGTTCCGCTGGTGAGTTGACTGACACGCGCAGGGAGGGGCCCGAGCGTGGCTTAAAAGTTGTGCTGTATACCGAGCAGCACGCCTGTCTGCTTCGTGCCGGCCGTGGTGAAGTAACCCGATCCGACGGAGTACGAAGCGTTGCTGTTGTTCTGCATGAAAGCGACCATTGAGTAGACCGAAGTTCGCTTCGAGAGCAGATAGCTGCCTCGCAAAACGTAGAAGTTGGCATTTTTGTGGTCGGTGGTCGTGATACGCGATATCTCGCCGTCAAAGCGGATATCGGGGCGAAGCGAATACGAAAATCCGCCGTAGAAGATATTGGTCTCGTAAATGGATGCGGCCCGGGTTCGCCGATGCACGACACCTCCTGCAATTCTCAGCTTCTCGAACTGGACATATCCGCTCGCCATATAGCGGGTGGTCTTGTCGCTGCTGCCGGGAAGGGGAAGGGGCGACGAAGGGTCGAACGCGACACTGTTCGCAAGAGCGCCGGGGCCGCCGCGCAGTTCGTCGTAGACGAGTTGGCCGCCGGCAGCATCTCCCCAATATCCGATCAGGGCCGTGATCTGCCGGCACGCGAGCGGGTCGCCGGCCACGCCACCGGGGCAGTTCGACGCACTCGGGCTATATCCTGCACCACCATTGGCGGGGGTGGTACCTGGGCTCGACGCCGCGTCGCGCCCGAAGCTGTATGTGACGCCGAGCACGAACTGATGGTACGTACCGAGATAGCTGACGGCGTTGTCGGACCGCGCGTTCGGCAGATAGGGGTCGAGTGACGCAATCGAATAGACGCTGGGACCCAGCACCGTGCTGTTCATGAGGCCCATGTAGGTCATGTTGATCTGCCGCCCGAGCTTCAGCGTGCCGAGCGGACTCTCGATGCCGACCCAGGCCGAGCGGCCGAACAGTCGGCCACCATTCTGGAGTGTTCCCGAGCTGGGCGAAAAACCGTTTTCGAGCTCGAAGATTGCATCGACGCCGCCGCCCAGCTCCTCCCGGCCCTGCACCCCCCAGCGCGACGGAACGGCAGACGAGAGAGAAGTCATGCGTATGGCGGAGCCGTCCGGCGCCTGTTGGCCCGGTCCGCGCGCGACGTGGTTCTCCCAGTCGATGCCGGTATCGATGATGCCGTAGAGCGTGACAGAGCTTTGCGCATAGCATGTTGTGCTGATCATGAGTATGGACGTTAGCGCTGCGCCCCTGAAAGCAGGTTTGAACATGCGTCTCCAACCAATGTCGTAATGTTGATTTGTACCTGCAAACTAACGGCGCTCTTGCGCGATGTCGATTCGCAAGACGGCATTCGTTCTATTAGAAATCTGAATGGGGCCGGCGAGCCGCGCGACATATGGCTGTTCCTGATTGACGCGCGCGCGCTTGCAAAGGACCATATCGATCGGATTCAGCGTCTGGGAGACATGTCGGTGGCGATCAACAGCGGGTTGGGCGGGGCGCTCGACTTACGGTTACTCGTGGTGTTCGACGCCGTGATGCGCAGGGGCAGCCTGACGCTCGCGGGCGATAGCCTCGGCATGAGTCAGCCGTTGGTGAGCCAGTCGCTGGCGAAGCTGCGCCAATACTTCGGCGATCCGCTATTTGTGCGCACGTCGGCCGGCATGTCGCCGACGCCGCGTGCGCGCGAGCTTGCGCCGAAGATCGCGGCGATGATTCAGCTGATGGAAGAGGCGCTGGGAAGCCCGGATCAATTCAATCCCGCGACATCGACCCGGACCTTCAGCTTTGCCGCGACCGATTTCGGGGCCGCGCACCTGCTGCCGAAGCTATTGCGATATCTGGCGCAGCACGCGCCGGGCATACGCGTGAGAGCGACACATGCGCCTCGGCATGGCGTTGACGATCTGCTCGAAGACGGCGAGGTCGATCTCGCGATCGGCAGCTTCGCAATCAGCCGGGCTCCGTTCTATCAGCGTCGTTTGTACTATTCCGACTACGTCTGCCTTGCCCGTGCGGAGCATCCTGGCGTTCGTGGGGCCCTGACGCGGGAAGCTTATCTCTCGGCACAGCACGCGCTGGTCGCACCGCTGCCTGGCGGCTACGAAGCACTGGAGCGATTTCTGCTCGAGAACGTTCCGGCTTCCAATTTCGTGGTGACAGTGCCGAACTTCCTCACGGTGCTGACGACGCTGCCGAATTCGGATGCGCTTTTTACGCTGTCGAGGCGTGCCGGCGAGCAGATCGTGCAACTGCTTCACGCGCAGATGCTGGAACTGCCTGTCCAGATCCCAGGGTTCGTCGTGCGCCAGTTCTGGCACGAACGTTTTCACAAAGACCCAGCCAATAAATGGTTTCGCGATCTGATCTATTCGCTGCTTGCGGCGCCCGATGAGGCGGCGAGCGACGGCACGCGCGCCGTCGATTCCTCCGCGCCGGGCACCTGAATCGAGCCACCCGGCACCCTGCATGCCGTTTTGGCATGCGATGCATTAGCGCATGAGTCTGGCGGTTCACCCCCGCCGCTTCCATACTGCCTCCCATGCCTGCCGGCGAACCCGCCAGGCAACAGACGCCGCGCTGGCGCCTCACCCATCGGGAGACACTATGGAAACGGGTTTGATTCACGGGCTTCATCACATCACACTGTGCACGTCGACGGCTCAAGGCGACGTCGACTTCTTCGTCAAGGTCATCGGCCAGCGCTTCATCAAGCGCACGCTGTTCTACGATGGTCGCATTCCGATCTATCACCTCTACTTCAGCGACGCCGACGGCACGCCGGGCACGGTGATGACAACCTTTCCGATGCGCCGCACGGGCCTGATCGGGCGCAGAGGATCGGGTCAGTTCACAGCGGTTGCCTATTCTGTTCCGGCAGGATCACTCGACTTCTGGCGCGAGCATTTCGGCAGGAACCGCGTCGAGATCGTGGAGGAATCGGAGCGCTTCGGCGAGAAGTACTTGCGCGTCGTGCATGCAGGCATCGATTTCGAAGTCGTCGAGGACCCGTCCGACACCCGCAAGCCATGGAAATCGGACTATGTGCCCGAGCAATACGCGGTCCGTGGCTTCCACAACTGGACCGCGACGGTACGCGAGTTCGAGGATATGGACGTGTTCATGAAAGCGGCGTGGCACTTCCGTCCCACGATGCAGGACGGCAAATTTACGCGTTACGAAGCGGGTGATGGCGGTGCCGGACGGCGCATCGACATCCTGCACGAACCCGACATGCGGCAAGGCATGTGGACGCTCGCAGAGGGCATCATTCACCACGGTGCGTTCGACGTACCCGACTACGATGCGCAGTCGCGGGTCAAGTTCGACACCGAAGGCATGGGCTTCACGGACTTTTCCGACCGCAAGAACCGCGGCTACTTCGAATCGGTCTACGTGCGCACACCGGGCGGCGTGATGTTCGAGGCGACCAAGTCGCTGGGCTTCAAAATGGACGAGGAGGAGTCACTGCTTGGCAGCGAATTGAAGATCTCGCCGCAGTTCAACATTTCCCATGACGAACTTCGCAAGCTGATGCAAGTGGAGGATCCGATCCATGTTTGAACAATTCATCTTCAAGACACGCGCCGGGCGCACGGGAGTATGTCCATGAAATCCTTCAAGCTGGTCGGGCAGGGACCTCGCAAGGTGCTACTTTTTCCTGGCTTGCTCGGCACGCGCGATGCATTCGACGACATGCTGCGCTACGCCGATCTCGATGCGTTCCAGTACGCCATAGTCGAATACCGCGGCTATGGCCACTCGAAGAACGAGCCGGGCCTGTTCACGCTGCGTGAGGTCGTGATCGACGCCGTGCGCCTCGTGGAGTTTCTCGGCTGGAACCGGCTTGCCGTTGCCGGCCATTCGCTCGGCGCACTTGCGGCGCAGATGCTCGCGGTGGCGTTGCCGCATCGGGTTGATGCGATCGTGTCGATCGCCGGTTTGAGCGCGAAGGGTGCGAGCGCTGATCCGCAAAGACAGCGCTTTATGCAGGAACTCGCACACTCGCGCGAGAGGCGCGAGGCGCTCGTTCATGGGGCGACTGGCAACCGTTACGCGGACGGGTTTGCCCGCGCACTGGTAGCCGTGACGTGGGACAACATCGATGGCGACGCGCTGACAAGCTATGCGATCGATGCGAGCCGCACCGATATTCACGCTCAGGTTGAGTCTCTCGAGACGCCGGTTTTGGTGCTCGTCGGCGAATGCGATCCCAACTGCTCCGCAGCGGCTGCCCGCGAAACGATGCTGCGCTGGTGCCGACTCGCGACGTTGCAGGTCCTGCCTGGAGTCGGCCATTTTCCGATGGTCGAAGCTCCCGCGCAGACGCTCTCCGCACTGGAGCACTACGTTGCAGCCGGGCATGCCGGCACGTCGGATCAAGCCGTGAGCGAGGCGGCAATCCCAGCCTGAGACAGCATTGCGCCAACGGCGGCGTGCTGGTTGGAATCTGCACCGCACGCTGCTGCGTGGCGTCCGCTGGCGGTCAGGCTTGCTATTTCAAACCGACTTTATACGGGTTCGCGATGTTGCAACGATCGTTCGTCTATTCTCCGCTGCCCGCACGCGTGGTGTTCGGCACCGGCAGCCTCGGCAAACTCGTCGACGAGTTCCTCGAGTTGCGCGTGAGCCGCGCGCTCGTCGTCTGCACGCCGGAACAGTCCCATCTTGCCGACGAGGTGGCCGGCCGCCTTGGCGGCCAATGCGTCGGCGTCTTCCCGAAGGCCGTCATGCACGTGCCCATCGAGGTCGCACGCGAGGCGCGCGATTGTGCGAGGCACGTCGGCGCGGACTGCATCGTCGCAATCGGCGGCGGTTCAACGATCGGCCTCGGCAAGGCGATCGCCCTCGAGTCGGACATGCCGATCCTCGCAATCCCGACGACCTACGCCGGGTCCGAGATGACGCCGATCTACGGCATCACCGAGGGCCGCGAGAAAAAGACCGGGCGCGATGTACGCGTGCTACCGCGCACGGTAATCTACGATCCGGCGCTGACGAAGTCGCTGCCCGCTAACATGAGTGCGACGAGCGGCATCAACGCGATCGCGCACTGCGTCGAGGCGCTCTACGCGGACAACGCGAACCCGATTACGTCGATGATGGCCGAAGATGGCATCCGGAGTCTCGCTAATGCGCTACCGGTGATCGTGCAGCACGCCGAGGATCTCGACGCGCGGACCGAGTGCCTGTACGGCGCGTGGCTGGCTGGTTCGGTCCTCGCGGCAACGTCGGTCGCCTTGCACCACAAGCTTTGTCACACGCTCGGGGGCATGCTTGACCTCCCGCACGCTGCGACTCATACGGTCGTGCTGCCTCATGCGGTGGCGTATAACGCCTCGGCCGCTCCCGTGGCGATGGTGCGCATTGCGCGCGCGCTCGGTGCCGACGATGCCGCCCAAGGCTTGTTCGATCTCGCACGGCAGCTCGACGCGCCAACGTCGCTCGCGGCGTTAGGTGTGTCGTCGGCGGATCTCGATCGGGTCGCTGACGCTGCATTGCAATCCGCCTATCCCAATCCGCGTCCACTGGAGCGCGCTGCCATTCGTCATCTGCTGGAGGACGCCTGGCACGGTCGGCGTCCGCGGCCCATGGCGGGGATGATCTAGCGCAGGACCGCAACCTGGATGCGGGAAGTGTGCGAGATACCCACCCGCACGGTCGAGATTCTCAATGTCTCATTAAATAGGATTCCTTTATGGATACCCAGCAAAAGACGGGCAGCCTCACCCTGCGGATGACGATTGGCGACTTCCTGCTTCGCCGTCTCGAGGAAGCCGGCATTCGGCACTTGTTTGGCGTTCCCGGCGACTACAACCTCACGCTATTGCAGCAGCTCCACGATAGCGGCGCGCTGGAATGGATCGGCACGACGGGTGAGCTGACGTCTTCCTATGCTGCGGATGGCTATGCCCGGCTCAATGGGCTCGGCGCTCTGCTCGTCACGAATGGGGTTGGCGCCCTGAGCGCGCTCAACGGCGTGGCCGGTGCCTACGCGGAGCACGTTCCCGTAATCTGCATCTGCGGGTCGATACCGCTAAGGTCCATCGATCGCGGCCTCGGCATGCACCACACCATGGCCGACGGGAACTTCGACCACTTCCTCCGCGCGTTTGCGCCGGTGACCGCGGCGCAGACCAGGATCACCCCGCGCAACGCGGCCATCGAGATCGACCGCCTGATCCTCACCGCCTGGCGCGAGAGGCTCCCCGTGTACATGGAGTTGCCGTCCGATATCGCTTACCTCGAGATCGAAGTGCCTGTAGCTGCGCTCGCTTTCGCCGATGAGCCCAGCGATCCAGAACGGCTGCGCTCGTGCATCGCCGCGCTCGCGCAACGGCTGTCCGCCGCTACGACGCCCGCGATCCTCGTGGACGCGGATGCGAGCCGATTTGGCGTCGTTCCCGAACTCGTGGAACTGGCCCGCAAGATAATGGCTCCCGTGGCCGTGATCAACGCAGCCAAGGGCGTATTCGACGAAACCTTCACACATTACGTTGGCATCTACAACGGCAAGGGCAGCGAACCGGGGGTTCGTGAGACGATCGAGAGCAGCGGCTGTCTGCTCGCCATTGGCTACCGCCCGATCGGAGTGACCACCGGCGACTTCACGGCAACGCTCCCTATCGGCACGATCCACGCTCGCGGCTATGCCGTGGACGTCGGTGAGGAAAACTATCAGGCGGTCACGCTCAAGGAAGTGCTACGGGGCGTCATTGATGCGGTCCCACAGGTCAGCAACAGCGCTGCGCGCCCAGCGCGCGCCGTTGCCGCTGCCGTGCCGGACACGGCCATCGACGTTTCCGCCACGTTGACCCAGGCTGCCTACTGGCAGGCCGTAGAGGCCTGGTTGCGGCCCGGCGACGTCCTGTACGTCGACAATGGCACGTCGTTTTCCCTGCTCGGGCTGAAGCTCCCTCCGAACTGCTCCTTCATCGGCTCGATCAACTGGGGGTCGATCGGTTATTCGGTTGGCGCCCTGCTCGGTGCGCTGACTGCGGCGCCACATCGTCGCCACGTGCTGCTCATCGGCGACGGCTCCTTCCAGGTCACGGCGCAGGAGCTATCGACCATTCTGCGGCACGGTCACAAGCCGGCGATCCTGCTGATCAACAACGGCGGCTACACCATTGAGCGCGGCTACCTCGGCAAGACCGAACCCTACAACGACATCGCCAACTGGGCTTATGCCGATCTGCCAAAAGTGCTCCATCCAGGCGACACGGCACGGTCGTTCGTGGTCAAGACCTGTGGGGATCTGCGAAACGCCTTGAGCGCGCCGAACGACAAACTGCTCTTCGTCGAATCGATCATGGACCCCTGTGACGCTCCGGCCGCCATCACCCGAAGCAGCAACCTGGGAGCCGAGCTCGACTACGGGCCTCGCGGCCCGCAACACCGCGCCAACTTGCAACTACGTCCCGACTGACTGGCAACGAAGGCAACACCGTGATGACGGGACTCAACAAGATGTCTGGTTTCGACCGGTTTGACCACGGCGTCTATCTTTTGCGTCGGAATCGAGCGCTTATCGCGTGCTGCGCAGGTCCTCGCACCAACACCACCGACGGTGTGCCGCTAGCAGGCTTCCGAAGCCCTGATCCGGTAGCCATACCGATCATGGAATGACTGCTAGCAACCCAGCTCACTTGCCAGTTCTTCGAGGCCGTCCACCATCAAATCGAAGTGACCAGGCTTCGGTATCGCCTCGACCACGCGACCGGCGCCATATTCCAGCGGACGCGAGACATAACATGTCCGCAGCCCGCACTTCGCCGCCGCATCCAGATCGGACGGATGCGAGGCCACCAGCATGACTTCATCAGGCTGACAGCCGAGGAACGCGGATGCACCCAGATAGGTCTCGGGATCCGGCTTGTAATGACGAAACACGTCCGCCCCAAATATTGCATCCCACGGGAGTCCTGCCGTTTTCGCCATCCGCACGAGCAGCGCAACGTGCCCGTTGGATAGCGGCGCAATGACATATCGCGTACGCAGTCTCTGCAACCCCGCCACAGAATCGGGCCACGGCGGCAACTCATGCCACATTCGGACCATTTCATCGGCCGCGGCATCATCCAGCCCGATGATGCCGAGCTCGAGTGCCAGCTTTTGCAGCGACTCCAGCTGCAATACATCCAGCACGGCCCACTCCCGCTCGCCAGTTCGTACGCGCTGCAGCGACGGTGGATAGGCCATTCGCCATGCATCCACGAGCCGAGGCCAGTCTGCGGCGATCCCACGCGCTTTCCCCCATTCATCGAGGCTGGAAATCAATCCTCCCCGCCAATCCACGACGGTCCCAAAGGTATCGAACAGCAGCGCCCGGACAGTCATCATGATCGATGTTCCTCGCTTGTGTCAGTCCAGCAGGTCCGGTTGTTCCTTGACGATGCGGGCATAGAGGAGCTGGAACTGGAACCAGCCCGCCTGCGCGGTGCCAACGATCGAATACGCCTGACGCGCAGCGGCGTCGGAAATCGTCCTCAGCGGTGCGCCGGTGCGTGCCGCCGCGGCCTCCGCCAGCAGTTGTACCTGGCAGGAGCGCTCCATGGTGATGAACCACCACGCGGCCTCGTCCACGGTATTGCCAACCGTCAGCAAGCGGTGGCTCTGCAGGATGGCCGCCTTGTGCGGACCCAGTGCATCCGCTATACGCTGGCCTTCGTCCAGTTCAACAGCCACGCCGCCGAAGTCTTCGTAGACGGCGTGGTCCTTGTAGAACGCGCAGACGTCCTGCGTGATCGGGTCTAGCAAGCGGCCCAGCGTCGACCATGCCCTGCCGTAGGTACTGTGTGAATGCGCGGCGGCCACTGCGTCAGACCGGGTCTGGTGCACGCGAGAGTGAATAGCGAAGGCGGCCGCGTTGACCGGATAGTCGCCCTCCACGACATTGCCGTGGTGGTCGCAGCGAATCAGGTTGGAGACTTGCACCTGACTGAAGTGCACGCCGAACGGATTGACCCAGAACGTATCAGTGAACTCCGGATCGCGCGCCGTGATGTGACCTGCCGCGCCTTCGTCGAAACCGAACTTCGAGAATAGCCGGAAGGCTGCCGCGAGGCGCTGCTTGCGATGAAGGCGTTCCTGCGCCGGCGTATCAAAATGCGGAGGGCGAGGGAGATTCCGATATCGGGCTTCGAGTCTTTCGGGGAGGCACGCGACGATTCCATTGTCGGGTGCGGCCTGCGTTTGCGGGGCGTTCATGATGGTGTCTCGTGGAGGGATAGTTGAGTGATTTGACGGGTATCGCGCCCGCCCGTCACCGTGAATCGACCGCCCAGTCTCGTGAACAGGTTGGACGTACGCGTGATGTCACGGATCAGTTCGCTTTAGGTCCAGCACTCGGCCTCCCGATATCCGGCTGCGGTCAGAAAAAATGAGAGCGCGGGCGCCGACGGATCGATTGCTGCGCCGCGGCGGATCATCTCGTAGGTGTTGGCCGGGAGGTCAACCGGCAACCCTTGCGCTTCCAGCGCCAGCACGTCGTGGCGGTTCGCAGTGCGTTTCATGCTGATTCGTCCACAACGTGGTTGTATTCGCGGGCGCTACCGGCTGACCCGCTGACCTGTGCGACTGCCGGCGGCGGGTTTCTCGGGCCTCGCTCGCCGTAATCGAAGTCGGCCAGTCGACCGGCGAACTGTTTCAAAAGCGCAGGTGCGTCCATCGCCGGCAGCACCAGTTCGATGAAGACGAGCCGGTCGGCCGTTTCCGCCTGCGTGAGCGCAGCCTCCAGTTCGCCAACCGTTTGCACAACGAACGACAGCGTGTTGTCGCGCCGGTTGAACACACGTGGTAACTCCGCATAACGCCAGTCGTCGACATCGTTGTAGGCGGATCGTGCACCCAGAATCAGCCGCTCGATCGTGTAGCCGCCATTGTTCAGCAGGAAGATTACGGGCTTCTGGTCACGACGCAGGATCGAAGAAAGCTCCTGCACGGTGAACTGGAACGATCCGTCGCCGATGAAGAGCAGATGCCGCCGCGACGGTGCGGCCGTGAGCGAGCCGAACAGCGCAGGCAGCGCGTAACCCACGGCGCCCCAGGTCGGCGCCGCGATGTAGCTTGCGGCGGCCGGCAGGCTCAGCGAGACGAGCGCTGCATGCGCCGTGCCGGCCTCGCCGATGATCACGTCACCGGGTCTCAGGAAACCACGCACGCGCGGCCATAACGTTGCGTGCGTCAGCGCTTCGTCGGCTTGCGACGGGTCCCGCTCCACGTTGCTCGCGACAACCGGGGAATCGATTGCCGCCGGGCGGGCGACTGGCTTCGCGCCTTCCACGATCCTGGCGAGCAGGTCTCGCAGCATGACGCCCGGCATTTGCACCGCGCCGATGCTCAGATCGTGCCGGCGCAAATCAATGAAGGTATCGCGGCCGATGCGCTGCGAGAACAACCCCGTGCTCGAATCGGTAAAGCGCAGGCCGACGCCGATCACACAATCGGCATTCTCGATGGCGTCGCGCACCGGGCCTGCGCTCGCCGCGCCGGCATAGATGCCGAGATAGCGCGGCGACGTTTCGTTGAGCGCGCCCTTTGCCGGCATGAGCGAGGCACAGGGAATGCCGCATTTTTCCGAAAGCTTCTGCACCAGATCAGTCACGCCGAAACGGTCGGCATCCGCATCGACGACGAGCACCGGAGCTTGGGCTGCATTCAGCGCGTCGACAATGCGCTGAACCGCAACGCGCAGTTGCTCCGGATCGCTGGACGGGTCCGTCATCACGAGCGGGACGTCCGGAACCTCGACGAAGATATGCGTGACATCCGATGGCAATTGCAGATGAACTGGCCGCCGTTCGAGCCAGCACGCGCGCAGCACACGGTCGATTTCGAATGCGGCGTTTGCGGGTGTGATGCGCGCCTGAGCAACGGTGAACTCGGCCATGCAGCGGCCGACGTTGTCGTAGTCGCCGTCAACTAGCGTGTGGTGGACCAGCGCCCCGCTATGAATGGCATGCAGGGGCGGCGCGCCGGTGATATGCACGACTGGCACGTTCTCCGCATAGGCGCCCGCGATACCGCCGATCGCAGCGAGATCGCCCACTCCGAAGGTCGTGACGAACGCGGCGAGGCCCAAAGTACGGGAGTAGCCGTCGGCCGCATAGGCGGCATTCAGCTCGTTGCAGTTGCCGACGAATTCAATGCCGTCGGCATCCTGAATCTGTTCGAGGAACGACAGATTGAAGTCGCCGGGCACGCCAAAGAGGTGGCGTACACCTGCCTCCGAGAGCCGTCGGGCAAGAAAGGCGCCAATTTGCATGCGCATGTTACAAATCTCCACGGTGAAACGGCTGGCAGCGGGCTGCGGCTACGAGGGGACATCAAGGCTGGACGAGCCGGGCATGGTCCGAGTCGAGTGACATGCCGGGGCCTGCGTCGTTGCGCATATTGGCGAGCCGGGCGCCTTCCTGGCGCGTAATTTCATACAGCTTCTCGGGATGGTCCCGCATGATCTGCAGTGCGGCGCCCTCCATTCCGTCTGCCACCACCACCTCCCTTCTTTGCTCTGCGATGCCCTCGAGGATGCTGCCGGCAGCAATGTTCACGTCGATTCCACGCTCGATGTTCGGGTCTGAGCGCCCGCGCCGCTCGCCGTTGCCCTCGACGGCGTTGATGGCAATCGGCGTTTTTACGGAGCCCGGCAGGATCACGGTGACCGCGATGCCGTGTGCGGATTCGATTTCGGCCCGCAGTGCAGAAAAGTATCCGACCACCGCATGCTTGGCGCCGCAATAGCCTGTCCTGAGCGGCACGCCGATCTTGCCCGCCACGGAGCTGACCGCCGCGATGTGACCGAAACCTCGCTCGATCATGCGGGGAAGTACGAGCTGGGTGAGCGCGACGGGCGCCAGGTAGTCGACTTCCATCAGCGCGCGGTACACCGGCAACTGCGTATCGACGGCGAGACTGCGCTGGCTGATGCCTGCATTGTTGACGAGTATGTCGATTGCCCCATGCCAGTTCCATGCTTCGTCGACGACGTCCGGCAGTGCATCCCAGTTCGTGGCCTCGAATGGGAGGACGAGCGCCCTTTGCGGTGCGTTTGCCGCGACGCGTCCGAGCGCAACCGTTTGTCTTCCCGACAAGATGACGTAGGCGCCGCGATCCAGCAATTGGCGGGACAATGCTTCACCAATGCCCGACGACGCGCCCGTTACCCATACGACCTTGCCTTCAAACGCCATTACATGCTCCTCGTATTTTTCTTCGCGTGTTTCCGGTGCCTAGTTCAGGTAGCTATCGTCGACGCGAGCCAGTTTCCGCAGCAACGCGGACCAGACAAACTGGCCACCCAGTCCTTTGGTCTGGGTTCGTGCCGACTCCTGAGCGCTACTGACGATTGCGGAGTCGATGAACTGCAGCTCGTCGCCGGTCTGCGCCGCGAGCTGTATCTGGCAGGTTTGCTCGAAGAGATACATGGCTAGAAACGCATCCGCAATTGTGGCCCCGACCGTCAGCAGCCCGTGATTGCGCAGCATCAGGAATGTGGAATTGCCGAGGTCCGCCTGGAGTCGCGGTTTTTCCTCGTCGTGTAGTGCAACGCCTTCGTATGCGTGATATCCCAGAGACCCGAGCACGAATGTCGATTGCTGCGATATGGGCAAGATGCCACGCTTTTGCGCACTCACCGCAACGCCTGCGCGCGTATGCGTGTGGATCGCGCATTGCACGTCGCTGCGCGCTGCGTGAATCGCGCTGTGAATGACGAAGCCCGCGCGATTGACGTCGAATTGCGAGTCACGCACCTTGTGGCCCTCGCCATCCACGAGCACGAGCGACGAGGCTGTGACCTCGTCGAACAGCAGGCCATAGGGGTTGATCAGAAAATGATGCTGCGGTCCCGGCAGCCGCGCACTGATGTGCGTGAACACGAGATCGGTCCAACCGTATTGGGCAATCAACCGGTAGCAGGCGGCAAGATCGCAACGCAGCGCCCATTCTTCCGCACTGACGACGTCTTTGAGGGAGGGAATATTCATGGTCGTAGCAATCCTTGAGGGTGAGGGCGATTATGTTGCTGCGTCGGCGTAGATGCTCGTGCGCGGACGCGCCATCAAACGTCGGAGCATGGGTTCGAATTCGCCGATCGGCAGCGTTTGCGCGTGCGGATCGAAGGCCGGCGCGTCGTACAGTTCGCAGAACTCGACGGTCCGCTCGTAGTGCGGGTGTTCCCGCAAACGCTCACGCATGTCCCGATCCATGCCGAGATGATGGAAGAAGTAGTGACCCTGGAAGATTCCATGGTTCTGAACCATCCACAGGTTGGCTTCGCTTACGAACGGCTTCAGGATGGCCGCTGCAATGTCCGGATGATTGAACGCGCCGAGCGTGTCGCCAATATCGTGAAGCAGCGCCACCACGACGTACTCCTCATCGCGCCCGTCGCGCAGCGCGCGCGTGGCAGTCTGCAGGCTATGGGTGTAACGGTCGACGGGAAAGCCGCCGTAGTCACCCTCAAGCAGCTTCAGATGCGCGATCACGCGATCTGGCAACGCGCGCGCAAAGCCGGGAAATTCGGAGCTGATGTGCTCCCAGTCTTCCCGGGTACTCTCCTTCATGTCCTTGAACGTGGCTCTCGCAGTCACTGTCCTGTCTCCATTCGCGTTGGACTTGTCGGGCCGCCTAACCAGGCGGCTCGATCACATGCTACGATCGCGGATGTTCGCCGGTCTGTAAGATCTCAGGCATTTCAAGGCTTTTCAGCCAGCTTTCGATGCGTCCCACTATGGAATTCAGCGCTTCCCTCGTTGAGAAGTTGTCCCGCAACGGGTGGTTTGCCTCGCTGCCCCTCGCGGAACAACAGAACCTGGTCGTCAACAGCACGCTGATCCGGATCGACATGTGCGAGCCGCTGTTTCGGCGCGGCGACGCGCCAGACGGCTTTTACGGCGTCGTCGACGGGCGTCTGAAAGCATCGAATGTGCGCAGCGACGGCAAGGAAGCGATTCTCGCGATCCTGGAAGCGGGCAACTGGTTCGCGCAAATGTCCGCCGTTACCGGCTGGCCATATGCTCACGACATTCTTGCGCTCGAACCCGCGCAAGTTCTGAGGTTTCCGCTTGAAGCGTTTAACGCGTCGATGGAACGCGCCGTGTTCGCAAAGGCAATCGCCACGCTGGTCTGCCAACACACGAGCCTTCTCTATCAGATGATCGAGGACGCGACGCTGCATTCCACCCGCACGAGGATAGCGCGTCGTCTCATGCGCCTCGCGCGTGGCGACGCTACGCTGGCGCCGGAAAACCGGGCGGACATCCCCGTCTCGCAGGACACGCTGGCGATGATGCTTGGCATCTCACGTCAAACGCTCGCGCTCGAACTCAAGGAGATGGCCGCGCAGGGGGCGATTGCGCTGCGCTACGCGCATGTGGAAATCGTCTCCATGGATATCCTCAGGTCATTTGACGACTAGCTCGCGACAACCCCGGCCGCAACGGCGCCGCGGTGCGCCCGGCGCGCAGGAGGCCCATCAGAAGCGATGCGTGGCACCCACGGCAACGAGCGTCTGGGACGCCCCAAAATCTGCCGCGCCGGTGGAAGTGACGACCCGGATGCCAGGCCAGCTCGTCGCGGCGCTGCCATTGTTCTTCATGTAGCCCGCCCGCAGATACAGGCTGGTCCGTTTTGACAGAAAGTGGTCGTAACCGATCTGGACGCCGGGCGTGTTGTCGTGCGCGCCGCGCACGTTGCGCTCGAAGCCCTCGATCTCGACGACGTCCACCGAAGTTGCCTGGATCGTTGCGCCGACACCGGCAATGCTCACGGAATGTGCCGCCCCGACGAGCGCCGCTGCAGAGCCCCCTTGCGGGTCCTTCGGACGCGCGTACGTATACACGAGCTGAATATTCGCGATGCCGATCCGGTAGGCGAGGGCGCCGGTGTAGTGTTCGCTTGCGACCAGATTCATCGAAGTGAACGGGCCCACCGTGATCGTTTCCGTTCCCGGGCGCTGGGCCTGATAGGCAAAGCCCGCGTAGAGCCCGTATCCGGTGTAGGTTGCCGCCACGTCGAGCACGTTCCCCGTCGTGGCCGGCACGGGTTGCGTGACTGTCGTGCTGAACGCGTACATCGCGTAGAGCCGCACACCGCCCATATTCGGCGACTGGTACTGCATGGCATTGCTGGTGCGCCCGGTGATGGACTGGGTCGCGAGCGTGTTGCGGTCCACGGCCAGCACGGCGGCGGAAAGCGGCGACAGGACCTCGTTCAGCGCAAACGGATCGGCGTTATAGGCCACGAGGAAAGTGGGCTGGTACTGCCGTCCAAACGCGAGCGATCCGTATTTCTCGTCGAACAGTCCGACCCAGGCCTGACGATAGAACAGCTTCGTCGTGTCGGCGAACAGGGTTCCGTTGTTGAGGTTGTAGCCCGTTTCAATGTCAAACCTCGCCTCGGTTCCTGCGCCGAGATCCTCTTTCCCCCGTAGCCCGAAAAGCGAACCCGTCGCTCCTCCGCTTCTTTGCGAATACGAAGCCGCGCCGCCGTTATTCAGGTATTGCACGAATGTATCGAGCACGCCGTACATCGTCACGCTCGACTGCGCCGCCGCGCTTCCGACCGTGAGCAGTAACGTCGCGCCGCATAGTGCCTTTGCCGTCAATTGCATGTGTCTCCCTTGGGTTGTTTGCCACGCCTTGGCAGCGCGGCGAGTTTTTCTCTTTGCGAATCTGACTTCTGGCGGCCTACCTATCACTGCGGGACATGGCTTGGCGAGGGCAGAACCGAGAGCGCGCGCTGCCGCCACGTGAGAACGCTCGCGCAGACGAGCAGGACCGCGACGAGATACAAGCCGATAGCCGTGCTCCCGGTCAGCGTTTTGATCAGACCCATCGCAGACGGGCACAGTGCGCCCGCGAGCCCCGATACGGTCGTGATGGTGGCGATCCCGACTGGCGCGGCTTCTTTCGGCAGCATGCTCGTAGCCAGCGCCCAGAAAAGCGGAAATGCTGCAATGAGTCCCGCCATCCCGGTCGTCACGAGCGCCATCGACATCCAGAAGCTGCATGAGGTGCAGTTCGTGGCGGCAAGTCCGAGCGCCGCCACGCCAAAACAGACGGCAAGGTTCTTCCGGTGTCCGCCGCGCGCATCTGAGCGGCCCGCTAGCCAAAACATGGCAAGCATCCCGAACGAATAGGGAATGACAGAATAGAAACCTATTACCTGAATACTCGAAGCCTTCCACCTTTGAATCATCGCGGGCAGCCAGAAGCTCATCGTGTAGGTGCCGTAGCAGAGCGCGAAATACAGGTAGGCAAGGATCAGGAGCGAGGGAAGTCGCCAAGCTGCCTGTAGCGCGCCATGCACAGGCGTATGAAATGGCTGGCGTGCTTGCCCGACTTGTGAGGCAATCAGCTCGCGCTCCTCTTTACCCAGCCACTTCGCCTGTTCAGGGCGATCACTCAGATGTACATAGGCGAGGATCCCCAGCAGGCAGCAAGGCAAACCCTGCAGTACATACATCCACTGCCATCCGCTAAGGCCGCCAAGTCCATCGAGATGCTGGATAATCGCTCCCGACAGCGGACCGGCCAGGATTCCGGCCACGACGCCGGCGGACATGAGCATCGCGACGATCCTGGCGCGTCGCTCAGGCGGATACCAGAATGTCAGGTAAAGCATGACGCCCGGAAAGAACCCCGCTTCGAACACACCAAGCAGAAAGCGCACCACATAGAATTCAAACGGAGTCCTGATGAACATGGTCGAAGCCGATGTCATCCCCCAAAGAAACATGATTCTCAAGAGCGTCTTACGGGCGCCGATTCTCTGCATCGCGAGATTGCTCGGAATCTCGAAGAGGAGATAGCCGACGTAAAACATGCTCGCGCCGATGCCATACGCCGCGTCGGTGAAGCCCAACTGCGGCTTCATTTGCAGTTGTGCGTAGCCGATGTTGATGCGGTCGATATAGTTGAATACGAAGGAGAGGAACAGCAGCGGCATTAGCCGCAGCGTGATTCGCCGCCAGGTCGCATCCGTATCAGCATTCCAGAGCGCTGCCGTGCAGACATCATGCGTTACAGCGCTATTGCAGAACGCGCGCAGGGCGCCCGCATCAGCTTCCGAAGGTCTTGTCATTGCGTCGTCTCCGCGTGCCATTGTTCGGAACGCGCTTGTGCGCGATCCGTGAGGCGCTCGACGGAGTCATCGCCGCGCCGTTCCTGATCGACGTGGCGATGGTAAACAAACAGAGACTTTGCAAAAGTTAAGTTCGTTGCAATCCTGGGGATAACTCGGGGTAGAAACGAAACGCGGCGACGGCAGCGCGTTCAGGCCGTCAAAGCTGGTATGCGCGAATGGAAGAGCGCAACGTCCCGGCCTGGCGCGAAGTTCGCCGGTCGTCTGCAACCTGTCGCATACAAACGTGGCATTTGCTCGGTGACGCGGGCCAGAGCTCGTGCAATCCGAGCGTGCAGAGCACTATGTTCTGCTCACCCGGTCAAGTCCTGATTAACACGTGGAATTGGGATCGGGATGAGGGTGACTGTCAGCGATCGAATCGGGTTACCATGCTTGTTTAACCTAAATATAAAGGGCAACTTTTCGCTTGTTGCATCCTTTAGCTTTCTCGGAAAACCCCAAAGGGGAAGCGAGGTTGGCGGGGGGCTGAATCTCAATTTCGACGCCGATGTTGCAGTATCTGCACTCGCAGCAAGCATGTCCCGAACCGGAAGCCGTTTCGAATACTTATCTTGTCGATACGATTTGATGGGAAAACGTCTCTTTAGGATATCGGTTGCGTAAGCATATTTCTGAAAACTGCGGCTCAAAGTAATCGATACGGGCGGCGTATCCCTTCTTGCGCCATAATGGCGCCTGTCCAGACGAACCATCTAGCAGGCGGAGAAGTGGAATTAAGAGACATCAAGATTTTTATTCGCGTGGCGGAAGATGGTGATTTCTCCGCAGCGTCAAGGAATCTCGCAATAACGCCATCCGCGGTAAGCAAAGCAATCACGCGACTGGAACGCTCTTTGAATGTGCAGTTGCTGAGCCGCAATTCACGCGCGTCCAAGCTGACCGCTGAGGGGGCAATCTTTCTCGGTGCCGCCCGCAACGTTGTTGAAGCCGCGCGTGAAGCCGAGTCCATTGTTTCCGCGGAGCCTTCAGGAACGCTACGCATTCGCTCCATACCGACTTTCGCAGTCTGTCAACTCGCGCCCTACGTACCGGACTTTCAGCGGCGGTTTCCAAAACTGCGCCTGGAGTTTTTATTGACCAATGAGAGACTCGCAACCCTGGACGACGGCGCTGATATCGCTTTCGCACTGGGGACCCTCGAGTCATCTGCTCTTGTTGCCCGTCAGATGGGTTCCACACGCTGGATTGTATGCGCGGCACCGGCCTATCTCGCCGCACATGGCCTTCCCCGCACTGCGGGGGAACTTGCCGAACACCAATGCCTGAACCTCTCCGGTCCGGCGCAGTGGCGGGAGTGGCCTGTTGCAAAGGGCATTGAAGCAACCTGTGGGTCTGCGTCCAATCAGGGCGAAATGGTTCTGGCCCTTGCGCGCGCCGGCGCGGGAATTGCCCGCTTGGCGGAATTTCATGTTAGCCACGACCTTGAACTGGGCCGATTGGTTTCTCTGCCTGAGGCACTGCAAGATCCTATGGAAACGCCCGTCTGGGCCGTCTACGAGAAACGGACACATCTGAGCCCCCGGATCAAGGTATTCTTGGACTACTTTGAATCGATTCTCCGCCCCTCTCCCTGGCAGCAACCCTCTCCCCAGTAGCCGAAGTTTGCAACCTCCATGCGCCGCCTTCCATGCTGGTTGGCGTAGTGGCATTCGACCTCCACGCAGCCTTTGCCTGCCAGGCACAGAAGCTATTCCTGGACATCCCTAGATGCGGGATGAGCGACCAATTACTGTTCATGCATTCGTAGCCAGAGCTTATTAGCTTTGGCAACTTTACTTTTCGAATCCATGAAGCAAATCCTCGCAAATTCCGGAACTCCCCCAGCAGACACGATGGCAGTGGGTCGATACATTTTCGCTGGCCTATGCGCAAGCCTCGTCAGCATTGGGCTCGCCAGGTTCGCCTATACGCCATTGATCCCCTTTCTTATCGAGGCGCACTGGTTTGGCGCAAGCGACGTCTTGTTTCTCGGTGCTGCCAATCTGGCCGGATACCTGATCGGCGCCGTCATGGGGCCCACCCTGACGCGATGGATCTCGCGCGTCAGTCTGCTGCGACTGATGATGCTGGCCGTGTCTGCCTCCTTCCTCGCATGCGCCTTTCCTGTCTCCGTACATTGGTTCTTCGCGTGGCGCCTGGTTTCTGGCGTTGCAGGTGGAACCATAATGGTCTTGCTCGCCGGGACAATACTTCCCCATGTTCCACCGTCTCGCAAAGGGCGCGCTAGTGGTGCTATCTTTGTGGGATTGGGGATAGGCGTGGTGGCCTCCGGCACTATCGTGCCCCTATTTCTTGCGTGGGGGCTACGAGAAGCGTGGATTGGGCTTGCCATGGTTGCACTGCTGCTAACTTGCGCCAGCTGGTTCGCCTGGCCGGCACATGGCGTAAGCGAGCCGGCAGGTCTTCCGTCGTCGGTTGGGCGAGTATCGCCGGCAAAGTCGTCGGTGAAGCTACTGTACGTACAGTACGCGCTGATGGCGATAGCACTCGTCCCGGCGATGATTTTTCTGGTTGATTTCGTAGCACGTGGTCTGATGGCAGGAGCGCAAATTGGCGCCGCTTTCTGGATTCTCTATGGTGTCGGCGCTCTAATTGGGCCGCCCGCCTATGGATTCCTCGCCGACCGTCTCGATGGACAGCGAGCCGCCGCGGGAGTCTTGACTCTTCAGTTGTTTGCTGTGCTGGGCCTCGCGACGTTCCACAACCTGGTGGCGCTGGGCGCGGTGACCCTCGTCGTTGGCAGCTTCCCGACAGGAATCGTGCCACTGACGCTGACGCGTATCCACGAAATCATTCCCCAACATGGACCGAGCCAGAATAGTGCCTGGAGTCTCGCAACTACCGCCTTTGCCGCGTGCCAAGCCATTGCCGCATATGCATTCTCCGCAATCTTCAGCATCAGTGGTGGCAACCATCGGCTACTGTTCCTGCTTTCTTCTGCCCCGCTCGTTATCGCGATTCTTATCGCGGCGGGACCGCGAATTCTGGGCAAGGGCGTCTATTCAACGACCACTACCCTTTAAGAGCACCGCGCACGCGTCGCGTCGCCGCCCGAAATGGCGGAAACGGATCGCAGTCCTATCTTTTTACGGTGATTTTACCGACAGTAGAAACTCTCAGCTTGTGTCCGCCTGCATCGATATTGCTGAGGGCTTACGTTTGGCGTGAGGTCTTGAGGAAAAGGTTCACAAGGAATGTACAAAAGATACGTGGCGGAAAGTCGTCGAAGGCATTTGATCTACGCGCGGCAACGCAGCAAGCCGAATCGACGTTCGATGGAGCATGGCAGCATGCTTACCCTTCACGATGCAGTCAGCCAGGCGTCTGGCAGTCGAGTCTCAAGGCGTCGTTTGAGGCAGCGTCGCGCTCTGCTCAAGAGACGATCGTGGTCTGAGCTGGATTTCCTTCGTCACGGCTGCTAGCTCGCCCGAGCCGCAAGCCCTTCCGTTTCCCGCCTGGCGACTGAGTGCCGGATTCAAAGGCCCCTCAACGCTTCATGCAGCGTCGAGCGAAACTGTTGCACAGCAGGCGACATGTACGTTCTTCGTCTATAGAAAAGTCTGATCCTGCTTTCGAATAGTGCTGTTTCGTAGGGCAACGCCACGAGGTCGCGCCCCACATAGGTTTGAAGCATCTGCTCGGTCAGCATCGTGATGAGATCGCTGTTACGCAGCAACGCTGTCATCAGCGAAATCGATGCGTCCGTTTCGACCACTGCCCGTGGGGGCGCCAGATCATGATCCTGGAAGTAGCGGTCAACGATCCTGCGCAGTCCGTGACCGGGCTGGGGCAGGAGCCATTTTGCCGCTTGCAGCATGCCTGGATCGGCAGGCGCGCGTGCAAGCGGATGGCCTTGTCGCGCGACGACCCGATAGCGCTGGCTACTGACCTCGTCGGACTGAAGTTCGTCGTCCGTTTCCCCATCCGGCATGAAGCAGAGCGCCAGATCCAGTTGCCCATCCTTTAGTTCATCGAACAGCAGTGCTGAAACCTGGACGGAAACCCGGAACGAGACCGCGCTTTCACGCATTGAATAGCGGGCGACAGTGGGCAGCAGCGCGGATTCCAGCAGCGCGGGCACGACACCCATTCGAATCGTACCCGCGGACGCCGACTTCGCCGCTGCCATTTCCGCATAGGTTTGTGCGACCGACGTGCCTATGTCGGCTGCCCGCTCGACCAGCACGCGTCCCGCGGCGGTCAGCTCAATGCCTCGACCCTTGCGGTCGACCAGGCGCGTGTCGAACTCGGCTTCGAGCCGCTGCAGAATCTTTGACACAGCGGATTGCGTGAGCCCTGTCTTCTGTGCGACCCGATGCAGATTGCGCGTTTGTGCGAGCAGGGAGAACACGCGTAGGTCTTCGATTCTCATTCTATGCCTGCCACCAGTTGCCCCAGCCTGACTCTAGCCGAAAAACGCCGCCCGCGGTGCCGGTATTCCTCGCGGGAATCAAACGGCGCCGCGCTTTCTGCACCGCGCGCCGAATAATGAAGGCATCTCGTTCGGATCGAATCAAGGAGGGTATCGTGTCTAACGTTTCCAGCGCCGGCACACGTGGTATCGACGCGCAAATGGCACCGGGTAACCGCCTGGCGATGGTCGCTGTCATGCTGGCCGTTGCACTGGCAACGCTCGATACCGCCATAGCGAACACGGCGCTGCCTGCTATCGCCACCGGTCTCCACTCGACGCCATCCGAGTCGGTCTGGGTCGTCAACGCCTATCAGCTCGCGATGGTCGCGACAATCCTGCCGTGCGCTGCCCTGGGCGACGCCATCGGCCACCGGCGTGTCTACATTGGCGGCCTCATGGTATTCACGGCCGCATCGCTGGCTTGTGCAACGGCACCGACGTTGCCGCTGCTCGCCACCGCGCGGTTGCTGCAAGGGCTGGGCGCAAGCGCTATCACCAGCGTCAGCATTGCGCTCGTCAGCGCGCTCTATCCCCCAGGCAAGCTCGGACGTGGCGTTGGGGTCAATGCGCTCGTCGTGGGCGTGGCTGTTGCCGTCGGGCCCACCACGGCGTCGGTGATCCTGTCTTCGGCGTCATGGCCGTGGCTCTTCATGATCAACGTGCCGTTGGGCCTCATTGCGCTGGTCTTCGCGTTGTCCGCACTGCCACAGACGGCCAAAGGCGTGCACCCATTCGATCCGGTTGCCGCCTTGTTAAATGTCGTCACCTTTGCGTCGCTGATTTTCGCACTCGGCGAAGGGGGCCAACGCGCGCCTGCTATCCGCATGCTCGGCGCGCTGGCCGTTGCAGTCCTGTTCTGCGCTTGGCAGATTCGACGCGAGGCAGGGCGTTTCGCGCCGATGTTGCCCGTGGACCTTCTCAAGCGACCGGTGTTCGCACTGTCGGCAGTGACCGCCGTTTGTGCATTCGCCGCGCAGGGCCTGGCATTCGTCTCGCTACCGTTCTATTTCGAAAACGTGCTGCATTGCAGCCAGATCGAGACGGGTTTCCTGATTACGCCGTGGCCTGTCGTCGTTGCGCTTGTAGCGCCCTTTGCCGGGCGGATGTCCGACCGCTACCCACCGGGATTGCTGGGCGCAATCGGGATGGTTTGTCTGTGCGCCGGGTTCGTGTCCCTCGTGCTCTTGCCCGCGCAGCCCTCCGTGTATGCCATCGCGGCTCGGATGGCGATCTGCGGCGTGGGATTCGGCTTCTTTCAGTCACCGAATATCAAAGCGCTGATGGCAAGTGCGCCGCAGCCGCGCAGCGGCGGAGCAAGCGGGGTGGTCGCAACCGCTCGTCTGATCGGGCAAGCCGCGGGTGCTGCCCTGGTCGCACTGTGTCTGGGTGCGCACCGCGGACACGGGCCCACGTTCGCACTGGCAGGCGGTGCCATGTTTGCGGGCATAGCTGCCATCGCGAGCGGATTGCGTTTGCGGGCAAATTCGAAGCAGACGGGGAGCTTCGGGGGCTGATTGTTTTCAACCCTCTCGCCCCTACAGGCGGTAGTCCGTTGAGGAACGCGTGTGCCAGGATGGCGGCAATCGGCTCACCGGTACGAGTAACTGATTCCCGAACCCGACGCGGGGTAATCGTCCTGTACTGCACAAACTGCCGAGTTGGTTGGGCCGAGCCGGTATTCCAAAGCGGAATATAGACGCAGCGATGTTTGATTACCGTGCCGACGACCCACTACCTAAACTGGGGTCATCAGGCAGCGATTGGTCTTCCAGGCGCCGCCGCTTTCGTAATAGTAATGATGGGGCAAGTTAATGGATCAGACAGCTCAATCTCGCTTGGTGGCGGGTAAGGCCACCCCGCGCGGACGTTTCCCCCACGTGGTTCGCGCAGGCGATTTTCTTTTTGTGTCGGGGACCAGCTCGAGGCGGCCGAACAACACGTTTGTCGGTGCCGAAGCGGACGGTTTTGGTACGGCGAATGTCGATATTCGTGAACAGACGCGCGCAGTAATCGAAAACATCCGGGATATCCTGCGTGCCGAGGGCGCAGACCTCTCAAACCTGGTCGAGGTGACGGCGTTTCTCGTCAATATGAACGACTTCGGCGGTTACAACGAAGTTTATGGCGAGTACTTCGACGAGACCGGTCCGACGCGCACGACGGTGGCCGTGCATCAGCTTCCCCATCCTCTGCTGGCTATCGAGATCAAGGCGATCGCCTATGCGCCGCGTGCGGGCGAAGGCAACGCATAGCCATCCATGGCAACGTACAAAGCCAAGAGGAGGGGACATCCATGCTGAAATATGGCAAGCCGTTCAGCTTCGCGCGCTGGATCGAGGAGCACGCGGATCTGCTGAAGCCGCCGGTCGGCAACCAGCAGATCTGGGAGGACAGCGATCTGATCGTTACAGTCGTCGGTGGTCCGAATCATCGGACCGACTTCCATGACGATCCGCTTGAGGAGTTTTTCTATCAGATTGCGGGCAACGCATACCTGAATCTGATGATCGACGGCAAGCGGGAGCGCGTCGATCTGCGCGAGGGTGACGTGTTCCTGCTGCCACCTCATGTGCGCCATTCGCCGCAAAGGGCGGAGACGGGCAGCGCCTGTCTCGTGATTGAGCGGCACCGGCCGCAGGGTCTGTTCGACGCATTCGAGTGGTACTGCCCGAACTGTGACCATCTCGTGCACCGAATCGAGGTGCAGCTGAACAGTATCGTCGACGATTTGCCACCGCTTTTTGCCGGTTTCTATCAGTCTGAAGAAAAGCGCACGTGCCCGCATTGCGGCACGCTTCATCCGGGCCGCGACGCCGCTTGACACTGCAGTCGCTTCCAGGCCTGGGCGTCGTCCCGGCTTTCTGTCTGCTTCTTCACGCGGTGGTCCCAGCCGATGCATCGATGAGTAATCGCTCGTGCGCCGGGCCGGACGACGCGGCGAGTGGACATCTTCGCACCCTACGGCCGGCTGGGCGGCCCCAACTACTGCCTCACGACTCGCGCGAGGTTGCCTCTGCCGAGCTACCTGCCCGAGGTCGGCGTGGCGCGCGAATGACGGCTGTACCCGCCGCGCGCGATGCGAAGCTGGCACGTCCCGCAGGCTCGGCGGCGCGCCACGCAGTGCGTCCGGGGAGTACCGCTGCTAAGATCGAAACTTACCGTTCCCTACGATCGGCAGTCTCAACATGCATCGGTATCCTCTCAGCCAGATCGGACTTAGCCGCAATCTGAAGCTCAGCCAGCTGCTCATCTTCGACCGGGTGCTGGAGACCGGATCGATCCTGCGCGCCGCTAACGACCTTGGCCTGACTCAGCCGGCGGTGACGAAGGTCATCCAGGAGCTGGAGTCGTCGCTGGACGGCGCCTTGTTCGCGCGCTCGAACCGCGGCGTTGTGCCGACGGATCTGGGGCGCGTCGTCGGGCGGCGCGTCAAGTCGCTTCTGGCCGAGTTTCGCCACATGACCGACGAGCTCGATCATTTCCGCTTTGGCACGGCGGGGCATGTCGTCGTCGGCACACTCATCTCGGCGTCCGCGCATCTGCTGCCGATGGCGATCACGCGTTTGAAGTCCCGCGCGCCGGACGTCCTCGTCACTGTGCGCGAAGGTCCGACCGCGCAGCTTTTTCCGGCGCTCGCCACGGGCGAACTCGACATCGTCGTCGGGCGGCTGCCCGAGGTCGACCTGCCGATCTCCGACGCGCATGCGTTGACCCATCACCCCCTGTTCGACGATTCGCTCGCTGTCGTGGTCGGCAGCGGGCACGAGCTCGCCCGCGCGCCCGTCGCCTCGCTGCGCGATCTTGCGAACGTACCGTGGATCTTGCCCACTTTAGAGTCGCCGCTGCGCCAATCGGTCGAACGGATGTTCCGGCAGGCGGGCCTCTCGCTGCCCGCCGATCTGATCGAATCATTGTCGGTGCTGACCAATCTGGGCCTTCTGTTAGAGGCGCCGCGCGTGGCCGTGATGCCCCGCGTTGCGGCCACGCAGTTCATGCGCGTCGGCTTGCTGCGGATTCTCGACATTCCCGAGAGCGGTTCGTTCGGCACCATCGGCTATTCGGTGCGCACAAACAAGGCGCTGAGCCCCGTGTGCGAAACCTTTGTGGCCTGCCTGCGCGAGGTGTCGGAGGCGTCGGCACCGGGTTGAGTATGGCTGCACGGGTATTCCAGCCGCTTATATCTGCAGTGCAATGTTTGATTGTTCAGCGTTCGGGGGCATTACTACACTGGCTGTACACCATTCAGCTAGCAGGAGTGCCCATGAATACCGATGCCCGCCCGCAGGTGGCCTTGCCGACGCGGCTGCGCAATTTCATCGACGGTCAATTCGTCGACGCGGCCGAAACCTTTGCCAACCTGAGCCCGATCGACGGCCGCGAGCTGTCGCGTGTGGCCGAGGCCGATGCCGCCACGGTCGATGCCGCGGTCAAGGCCGCGCGACGCGCGCAGCAGGGGCCTTGGCGCAAGCTGAGCGCCCCGCAGCGCGCGGACTGGCTGCATCGGATAGCCGACGGGATTCAGGCGCGCTTCGACGACTTCGTGGCGGCCGAAGTGGCCGACACGGGCCGCCCGATCGCGCAGGCTCGCAGCCTCGACATCGCGCGCGGGATCGCCAATTTTCGGACCTTTGCCGACCTCGTGAAGACCGCGCATGGCGAGTTCTTCGAAACGTCGACGGCCGACGGCGAAATGCTCAACTACGTGACGCGCAAGCCGCTCGGCGTCGTCGGTGTGATTTCGCCGTGGAATCTGCCGCTCCTGCTGTTCACATGGAAGGTGGCGCCCGCACTCGCAATGGGCAATTGCGTCGTCGCGAAGCCTTCGGAAGAGACGCCGACCTCGGCGACGCTGCTGGCCGAAGTGATGCGTGACATCGGTCTGCCAGCCGGTGTTTTCAACCTGATCCACGGCCACGGCGCGAACGCAGCCGGCGAGTGGCTTACGCGCCATCCCGGCATCGACGCGATCACGTTCACGGGCGAGTCGAAGACGGGCAGCGCGATCATGAAGGCCGTCGCTGACGGCGTGAAGAACGTCTCGTTCGAACTCGGCGGCAAGAACGCGGCTGTCGTTTTCGCGGACGCCGATTTCGACGCAGCCGTAGATGGCCTGCTGCGCTCGAGCTTCACGAATGCAGGGCAGGTGTGCCTGTGCTCGGAGCGCGTGTACGTCGAGCGGCCGATCTTCGAGCGCTTCGTTGCCGCGTTGAAGGCGAAAGCCGAGACGCTCAAGGTCGGCTCGCCGTATGCGGCTGGCACGACGACTGGCCCGCTGATCTCGCAGGGACATCGCGAGAAGGTGCTTGGCTACTATCGGCTCGCGGTCGAGGAAGGCGCGACCGTGGTCACAGGTGGCGGCGTTCCGCGCTTCGGCGACGCGTGCGACAGCGGCGCGTTCGTTGAGCCGACGATCTGGACGGGGCTGCCCGATGACGCACGCTGCGTGACCGAAGAGATCTTCGGGCCGGTCTGCCATATCGCGCCGTTCGATTCTGAGGACGAGGTGATCGGTCGCGTCAACGGCAGTGCGTACGGTCTCGCAGCAAGTGTGTGGACGACGAACCTCTCACGCGCGCATCGCGTCGCACCACAGATCGAAACGGGCATCGTCTGGGTCAACGCATGGTTCGTGCGCGACCTGCGCACCCCGTTCGGCGGCGCGAAGCTCTCGGGCTTCGGGCGCGAAGGGGGGCGCCATTCGATGGACTTCTACTCAGAGTTGACCAACGTTTGCGTAAAGGTGGCGTGATGGCGACTCAGGTACAGACCCTGCAGGCGATCGCCGATGCGCTCTGGAATGCTCAGCAGCAACCGTTCGCGCCGGTGCCGCCCGTGCGGGACGCGATCGCAGCGATCGACGGCAACGCGCTCGAAAACGCATACCGCGTGCAGAGCCTCAACATGAAGCGGCAGATAGCGTCCGGCGCGCGGCTTGTCGGGCGCAAGATCGGGCTCACGTCGAAGGCCGTGCAGGCGCAGCTCGGTGTCGATCAGCCCGACTTCGGCATGCTGTTCGACCACATGGCTTACGGCGACGGCGAGGAGATTCCCTTCGCCCACACGCAGCAGCCGAAGGCCGAGGCGGAGGTCGCGCTCGTTCTCGAGCGCGACCTGCTGCACGAGCGGCACACGATCGCCGACATCCTCGGCGCAACCGCCTATGCGCTCCCGGCGATCGAAGTGGTCGGCAGCCGCATCGCGAACTGGGACATCCGTCTTTCCGACACCGTCGCCGACAACGCGTCGAGCGGGCTCTTCGTGCTCGGCAGCCGGCCCGTGAAGCTCGACGCATTCGATATCGTCGGCTGCGGGATGGTCATGGAGCGCAACGGCGACCCGGTCAGCGTCGGCGCGGGGGCGGCCTGCCTCGGCAATCCGCTCATCGCGGGGATCTGGCTCGCGGACACGATGGTCCGCGTCGGCGCGCCGCTTTGCGCCGGTGACATCGTGCTCACGGGCGCACTCGGTCCGATGGCCCCGGTCGCCCGCGGCGATGTGTTCGAGGCGCGCATTCAAGGCCTCGGCAGTGTCCGGGCTCTGTTCTCCAATCAAGCGGGATCGACATCATGAAAGACAACTATCCACTCTGCGTCGCCGTGATCGGTTCGGGCAATATCGGCACAGATCTCATGATCAAGCTGCTGCGGCATGGAAAGCATCTGAAGATGGGCGTGATGGTCGGCATCGACGCGGCGTCCGAAGGCCTTGCGCGCGCGGCGCGGCTCGGCGTGGCGACGACGGCCGAAGGCATCGATGGTCTTCTCGCCATGCCCGAATTCCGCGACGTGGCCATCGTGTTCGATGCGACCTCGGCAGGCGCGCACCGGCGCCATGCGGAACTGCTCGGCGCGCACGGCGTGACCGTGATCGACCTGACGCCGGCGGCCATTGGCCCGTTCGTGGTGCCCGTCGTGAACCTGAGCGAGCATCTCGACGCGCCCAACCTCAACATGGTGACCTGCGGCGGGCAGGCAACGATTCCAGTCGTGCGGGCCGTCTCGAAGGTGACGCCCGTCCATTACGCGGAGATCGTTGCCTCGATCTCGAGCCGCTCGGCAGGTCCCGGCACGCGCGCGAACATCGACGAGTTTACCGAGACGACCTCGCGCGCGATCGAAAGCGTCGGCGGCGCGGCGATCGGCAAAGCGATCATCGTGCTGAACCCGGCCGAGCCGCCGCTGATGATGCGCGACACCGTCTACTGCCTGGTCGACGATGCGGCCGACCGTGGCCGCATCGAAGCGTCGGTTGAAGCGATGGTGCGCGATGTCGCGGCCTACGTGCCCGGCTACCGCCTCAAGCAGGCGGTGCAGTTCGACCGCATCGCGTTCCCTGCGCAGTTCGCCCCCGGCGGCGACCGGCCCGCGCAAGGCCTGAAAGTCAGCGTGTTCCTGGAAGTTGAGGGCGCCGCGCACTATCTGCCGTCCTACGCGGGCAATCTGGACATCATGACTTCGGCCGCGATGCGGGCGGCCGAGCAGCTTGCGGCCAGCCGGCTCGCAGCGTGAAGCGAGGAATACGATGAATCCCACTGAACGGAAAATCTACGTCTCCGACGTGACGCTGCGCGACGGCATGCACGCTGTGCGCCACCAGTATTCGCTCGAGCAAGCCGTCGCGATCGCGCGCGCGCTCGACGACGCGGGCGTTGACAGCATCGAAGTTGCGCACGGCGACGGGCTCGCCGGATCGAGCTTCAACTATGGGTTCGGCGCACACACGGACCTCGAATGGATCGCCGCCGTGGCAGCGACCGTCGAGCGCGCGAAAGTCGCGACGTTGCTGTTGCCCGGCATCGGCACCCTGCACGACCTGCGCGCGGCCTACGACGCCGGCGCCCGCATCGTCCGCGTTGCGACGCATTGCACTGAGGCTGACATCTCAAAGCAGCACATCGAGTACGCGCGCGAACTCGGCATGGATACGGTCGGCTTTCTGATGATGAGCCACATGACCACGCCCGGGGACCTCGCTCTTGAAGCGAAGAAAATGGAGAGCTATGGGGCGACCTGTATCTATGTCGTGGACTCGGGCGGCGCGCTCAACATGCGCGACGTGATCGAGCGCGTTCGCGCGCTGAAGGCCGTGCTGAAACCCGAAACGCAGACCGGTATCCACGCGCATCACAATCTGTCGCTCGGTGTCGCGAACTCGATCGTCGCACTGGAGGAAGGCTGTGACCGCGTTGACGCATCGCTGACCGGAATGGGCGCTGGCGCGGGCAACGCCCCGCTCGAGGTCTTCATCGCGGCCGTGGACCGGATGAAGATGAACCACGGCTGCGACGTGAAAAAGCTGATCGACGCAGCCGAAGATATCGTGCGACCGCTGCAGGAGCGGCCCGTGCGTGTGGACCGCGAGACGCTCGCGCTCGGATACGCGGGTGTCTACTCGAGCTTTCTGCGCCACACAGAGGCGGCCGCCGCGAAGTACGGGCTCTCCGCCTTCGACATCATGGTCGAACTCGGAAGCCGCCGGATGGTCGGTGGCCAGGAGGACATGATCATCGACGTAGCGCTCGATCTTCTGAAGCAGGGGCAACCAGCCACCGAGGAGGCCCGATGAACATCGAACAGGCGGCACGACGCGTCGACGACGCGGCGCGTTATGCGAGCGCGATCGAACAGATGGGCACGAGCGAGGCATTCCAGGTTGAGGACGCCTACCGGATTCAGCGCGCTTCGATCGCTCTTCGCGAGGCGCGCGGTGAGCGGACGATCGGCATCAAGCTTGGCTTCACGAGCCGTGCGAAGATGATCCAGATGGGCGTCGACAGCCTGATCTGGGGCTGGCTGACCGATGCGATGCTTGAAGAGGAGGGCGCGCCGGTCGACCTCGCGCGCTTCATTCATCCGCGCGTGGAACCCGAGGTGTGCTTCCTGACGAAGCGCGACATCGACCGCCCGCTGACGGCGCTCGAGGCCCTTGGCCATCTTGAGGCCGTTGCGCCTGCGATGGAGATTATCGATTCGCGCTACCAGGCATTCCGCTTCACGCTCGAAGACGTAATCGCCGACAACTGCTCAAGCGCCGGGCTTGTGGTTGGTGCATGGTCGAACCGGTTCGATGTGCTGCGCAACGCGGGCGTGCTCATGCGCTTCGACGGCCGCGACGTGCAGGTCGGCTCGACCGCCGCAATTCTTGGAGATCCGCTGCGCTCGATTGTGCAGGCTTCTCGCGTCACGAGCGAAGCGGAAGTGGTGCTGCCGGCCGGCTCGCTGATCATGGCCGGTGCGGCGACCGCCGCGCAGGCCCTGAGACGCGGGTTGCACGTGCAGTGTGTGGTGAGCGGAATCGGACAAGCGGAATTCACGACGCAACACGAAGGCGGCCACGTGAACGAGACAACGCGGAACGACTAACGCAGGAGCCCAACACCATGACATTGCGAATTGACATGCATGCGCACTTCTTTCCGAAGATTTCGCGGGAGGCGGCGGCACGCCTCGACGCGCAGCACGCGCCGTGGCTTGCGATCGATGCCGACGGGGAGAGCGGCATGATCATGAGCGGTGACCAGCCGTTTCGGCCGGTCAACCGACCGTTGTGGGATACCGCAAGGCGCGTTGAGGAGATGGATGCGCTTGGCATCGACATGCAGCTGATGTGCGCCACGCCTGTGCTGTTTGGCTACGGCTACCCCGCGACGGCGGCGCTGGAGTGGGCGCAGCGCTTGAACGACTATGCGCTCGAATTGTGCGCAACCGCGCCGAACCGGCTGATGACGCTCGCGCAGGTGCCGCTGCAGGACATCGAGCTGGCCTGCGCGGAGGCGTCGAGGGCGTTTGCTGCCGGGCACCGCGGCGTTCAGATCGGCAATCACGTCGGGCCGAAGGACCTCGATGACGAGGGCCTCGTCCAGTTTCTCACGCACTGCGCGAACGAAGGCATTCCGGTGCTCGTGCATCCGTGGGACATGATGACCGACGGCCGCATGAAGCGCTGGATGCTGATATGACTCCGCGTGTCAATCGGGATCGTTTTTGCCTGTTTGAGTTGCACGCAATCTGAATTTCCTGAGGGCGGCGTAGCAGTAAATCTCGACGGTGAATCACGCTGATATCCGCGGGTTGGGTACCGCATTACAGTGGTCCGTCCGATGAGCCTGCCGCTATCTACTGACGCAAGTCGGATGAGATCCGTTGCCTAGCATCTCCGCGGGTTACTCGTATGCCGGGCTACGCCGCCTTCAGG
>NZ_JAMBPQ010000052.1 GCF_024206495.1 Paraburkholderia sp. CNPSo 3272
GCGAACTCGATCGTGGCCGTGGAAGAAGGCTGCGACCGCGTCGATGCGTCGCTCGCCGGGATGGGTGCGGGCGCGGGCAACGCGCCGCTCGAAGTGTTCATCGGTGCGGCGGAGCGCATGGGCTGGAACCACGGCACCGACCTCTACACGCTGATGGATGCTGCCGACGACATCGTGCGCCCGCTGCAGGACCGTCCGGTTCGCGTGGACCGCGAAACGCTCGCGCTGGGTTACGCGGGCGTGTATTCGAGCTTCCTGCGCCACTCGGAAGTGGCCGCGAAGAAGTACGACCTGAAGACGGTGGACATTCTCGTCGAACTGGGCAAGCGCCGGATGGTGGGCGGCCAGGAAGACATGATCGTCGACGTGGCGCTGGACTTGAAGAAGAAAGCAGCAGCTTGACTTCGCGCGCAGGCGTGACGCGTTTTCAATATTTGCGAATGCACCGTTCGGGATTGCTGTCTTTTTATGAAGCTATCTAAGCTATACCATTCGCAATACTAATTATTTAAAAAGCATTTTTAAAATCGCGATGATCCCGGATGCAAATCCGACCAAGGAGGAGAGAGCAATGGTTGCATTGACCGAAGCAGGAACGAGTAAGTTCGCGCGGATCAAGGAAGGAGATCTCGATCTGCAGATTCACTACAACGACGCAGGCACAGGCGAAACCGTTGTCATGATGCATGGCTCAGGTCCCGGAGCATCGGGCTGGAGCAACTTCCACCGCAACATCGATACGTTTGTTGAAGCTGGCTATCGTGTGATCCTTCCGGACTCGCCCGGCTGGAACAAGAGCGACCCGATTGTGGTGACGCACGGTGCGCGCTCGGAAATCAATGCGCGCGCGCTCAAGGGGCTGCTCGACGTGCTCGACATCGGCCGCGTGCATATTCTCGGCAACTCGATGGGCGGAGTGAACGCGTTGTCGTTCGCGCTCAACTACCCCGATCGTCTGGGCAAGATGGTGATCATGGGCGGTGGCGGAGTGGGTCCGAGTCTGTTCCAGCCCATGCCGCTGGAGGGGATCAAGCTGCTGTTCGGCGCATACAAGACGCCGACGATGGAAAACCTGCGCCGGATGCTTGACGTGTTCGTATTCGATCCTTCGACGATCACGGAAGAACTGATCCAGGGGCGCTTCGAGAACATGATGGCGCGCCGCGATCACCTCGAAAACTTCGTGAAGAGCCTGGAGGTTAACCAGAATCAGTTTCCGGATCTGAGCGGGCGGCTTGCCGAGATCGGCGCGCCGACGCTCGTTACATGGGGACGCGACGATCGCTTCGTGCCGCTCGACAACGGCTTGCGCATGGTTTGGGCTTTGCGCGATGCGCAGTTCCATGTGTTCAGCCGCTGCGGTCATTGGGCGCAATGGGAGCACGCGCAAGCGTTCAACCGGCTCGTCATCGATTTCCTCAGGCACTAAGTCAACGCAAGGGAGGCACAAGGGCTCCGTAGCGAGCCCATCTACAGCCACCCAGAGCGGTGGCATCACCGAAAAACCGCACCCGGGAGCGCTCTCCGGTCGCGGGACACGCAGCATACGACAATAAGGTTTGGAGACACGGTGAAAGCGAAAATCATGACATGTGCGGCCGCTACGTTGCTGGCCGGAACAGCCCACGCGCAGTCGAGCGTCACGCTGTTTGGTGCAATCGATGCGGGGTTGACCTGGGTGTCGAATGCGGGCGGTCATTCGAATACCTTCATGCAGGGCGGCATCTCGAACAACACAGGTTTCGGGCTTTCCGCGATCGAAGACCTTGGGGGAGGCACCCGGGCGATCGCGAAGCTGCTCAATACGTTCGACATTGGAACAGGTTCGCTATACAGCCCTGGCCAGATGTTCCGCTACTCGTACGTGGGCCTCGACAACGACCAACTGGGCCGTCTGACTATGGGCCTGCAGACCGACTTCATGTTCAACTACATGACGATCGATCGCTGGGGGCCGATGCTCGCTTCGCTTGAGCCGACATTCACGCAGGGTGGGCCGTTTCCACAACTCGGCGCGCCCGCGTTCGGGTCGATGGACTTCCTGCGCACGGCCGACCTCTATTCCACGCCCAACGCCGTGACCTATGAAAGCCCGCGCATGGGCGGGTTCAAGTTCGGGGCGATGTACGGCTTCGGCGGTGTGGCGGGCGCCTTCAGCCAGAACAGCACGCAGAGCTTTGGCTTGAGCTACAACACCGGCCCGGTCGCCCTCGACGCCGCATATACCTATACGAAGTTTCCCACCATCAATGAGGGTAACAGCGGCTTACGAGACTGGGGCGTGGGCGGTCGCATGCCCATTGGAAATGGCTTTGTCGCGGCGATGGTGGCTCAAGCCACCAACACCTATAACAATGCGCGGGTGATGGTGTACGACTTTGCCGCCACGTATCCGATAACGCCGGCGGCAATTGTCGGCTTCGCGTATCAATTCAACGACGGCAATCACGTCGTCAATGACGTGAAGATGCATCAGGTCGGCCTCAACCTCGCGTATTACCTTTCAAAGCGCACGAGCGTCTACGCATTCGCCGTGTATCAGCACGCATCGGACGGCGCCCCCGCGCTTATTCCCGGCGCTGGCGCATTCTCGACTTCCGGCAACCAGACGATGGTGCGCATCGGGATGATGCACACCTGGTAATGCTTGCGCGCGGCGCTCGAACGCCGCGCGTGGACGCTTCGTCATAACAGAACATTGGAGACTTCCATCATGGAAACGACGGCTGCCGCCCCGAGCGGGCGCGCTGACTGGAGCCTGCGCTACGAGGTGAAGGCGGTATTCCTGCTCGCACTGGGTTATGGACTCGTGGGTCTGGATCGCAACATCATCTATCCGCTCTTTCCCGTGATTGCGAAAGAGCTCGGAATGAACTATCAGGATCTCGGCCTGATTTCCGCGGTGCTTTCGCTTTGCTGGGGCCTGGCATCCATTCTCACTGGCCGCCTTTCCGATCGCGTCGGCTGCAAACGCGTGATCGTGCCTGCGGTGGTCGCGTTCTCATTGCTCGTTGGCGGCAGCGGGCTCGCTGCCGGCATGATGAGCATGGTTCTGTTGCGCGCACTGATGGGCGTCGCGGAAGGCGCCTATGTGCCCGCGAGCATCGTCGCGACAGTCGAGGCATCGAAGCCGAGCCGCATCGGACTGAACGTCGGGCTTCAGCAAATGTCTGCGCCGCTCGTGGGGCTCGGGGTGGGCCCGTTGCTCGCTATCGGCATGCTCAAGCTGGTGCCGTCCTGGCACTGGATCTTCGTGATCGTTGCCGTACCCGGCTTCGTGATTGCCGTACTGCTCGCGAAGTCGCTGCGTGCCGATGCGCCCATTGTTGCGGCAGGGCCGATAGCGCGTTCCTCGTGGTTTCAGGTGCTGCGCTATCGCAATGTGGTCTCGGGCACGCTTCTAATGCTCTGCGCACTTTCGGGCCTCGTCGTGTTGTCGGCGTTCTTGCCCAGCTACCTCACCGATCACCTGCACCTTGGCATGGATTCGATGGGCCTGGTGCTCTCCGCTCTCGGCGTGGGTTGCTGCGTTGGCGTCGTGGTGCTGCCTGCCTTGTCGGACCGCTTCGGCCGCAAGCGTGTGATCGTGGTGTCGCTTGCGGGCGAAGTGGTTGGCCTCTGGTTTCTCGCGAAAGCGGGCGCGGAACCTGCCAGGCTGTTCGTTTTGCTTGCAATCGTGACGTTTCTGATCGCGGGCGTTATCGGCATCACGGTAGGTCCCTTTGCGAACGAATCGGTGCCACCGGAACTGGGTGCCACGGCAACGGGCATGATCGTCGGACTCGGCGAAATCATCGGTGGTGCAGTGGCGCCGGCCGTCACAGGTGGAGTCGCGCAACATGCCGGCATCGAGGTAATTGTGCAAATCGCGCTGGGTTCCGCCGTGCTTGGGCTGCTGATCTCTGTGTTCGGCATGCGCGATCCCAGGCGCGATTTCGCGGCACGTCGTGCTGAGGCAGCCTGAACGTTGGCATGTCAACGTGCCTCCCGCGCGGGATGCGTAATTACGTAATCGAATCAATCAAACAAGACAGGAAAGGAGAGAACAAATGAGAGTATTCAAGACGGTGCTTGCGGCAGTGCTCATGGTCGCAATGTCTGCGGCGCCAGGCGCGTTCGCACAGACGCAGCAAACCGGTGATGCCAGTAGCGCCGTTGCGCCGAGCCAGACGAATCCGGCTTCGATGACGAAGGCAGAGAAAAAGGCGGCGCGTAAGTCCGCTCGCAAGGAAGCTCGCGCAAAAAAGAATGCGGAGCTGAAGAAACTGGAGAGCGCGGGTTACAAACCGGGTGGGTACGATCCGAACTATCCGGAGAGCGCCCAGGGCGCGGAGAAAAAGGCGGCAGGGCAGTGACGCGTTCGATTTGATTGCCGTGCGCCTGGACCTCAGAATGGGGCCAGGGGACGCCGTTCAGCTACGTGCTGAACGGCTTCTTTTTTCCCCTGCAGGGAATGTTCAGAGCCGCAAGCGGGCACCTGCGGCATTTGGGAATTCCGATTCCGTGCCGGCGGAGAACCAGGAAGTGGCGCTAATCGCGAAAAGCGATTCGAATCGAAGTCGGCTTTCGACAAGACCTAAAATACGTGGACGCCGAGCGCCGCTTTCCGAAATACCGAAAACGCCATTTGGTTTTAGGCTGTATTGCCTGTCCAGGGTGCTGAAGAATAATGACGGCGTGACGGACTCATGGAGAATGAACTGTGAAACTACTGCGGTACGGCTTAGCGGGCGCTGAGTTGCCCGGCGTGCTCGACAGCGAGGGCCGCATTCGGGCATTGAGTCCGATAGTGAGGGATATCGACCAGGACGTGCTGTCGCCAGAGGGGCGCCGTTTCCTCTCCGCAGTCGATGTGACGCAGCTACCCATCGTTCCCGGAACGCCGCGGCTCGGGCCGCCCGTGAGGAGCCTGCTCGAGATCATCGCGAGCGGCCTCAACTATCGCGATCACGCGTTGGAAGCGGCTTTGCCCATCCCCGACGAGCCTGTTGTGTTCGGCAAGTCGACCTCATCGATCAGCGGTCCGTATGAGGACATTGTGCTGGCCCCTGGATCAACCCGGACCGACTGGCAGATCGAGTTGGGGATCGTGATGGGAAGCGTGGCTTCGCGTGTCGTGCCGGACGAGCGATGGCAAGCGTGGCAGGCTACTGCATGGTGAACGACGTTTCGGAGCGCCACTGGCAATTGCATCGTAACGGGCAGTGGCGAAAAGGCAAGAGCTTCGATAGCTACACGCCCATCGGTCCGTGGCTCGTCACGCCGGACGAGATCGCGAATCATCAGGGCCTCGAGCTAAGGCTTTCAGTCAATGGCCGGCAAAGGCAACTCGGTCACACAGAGGACATGATTTTCGGCGTGGCGCACCTCGTCAGTTACTGCAGCCAGTTCATGACACTGCAGCCTGGTGATTTGATCATCACCGGTACCCCCGCCGGTGTGGGGCTAGGCATGAAGCCGCCTGCTTATCTCGCCGCCGGCGATGTGATAACCATGGGGATACCGGCCTTGGCCAGCAGCGCCACGTGGTGAGGGAGGCGCAGCAAGTGTAGGGCGTAAAACGTCACCTGCTTGAAGCGCGCTGAGGCGGTGATCCGCATTCGTGATGGTGGTTACACCGATGAACAAGATGCTAGGCGAGCGCCAGAAGGCAGCAGTTGCCGCGAACGCGGACGACGCGTCCCTCTGGCGTTGGCTGTCAGATTTGCTCGAAGAGCGCCGCATCAAGTGGCGCTACAGCTTTGACACCTGGATCGTTGTTGTCGATCGAAGGCAGTTGGCGGCAGAACGCAGCTTCGATTGCGCAATACGGGTAGCAAAAGCGGCGGCCGAGAAGCTGGCGGCTCCGTAACCGCACAAACATTCACGGTCGCGTCCTCAGAACATACGGCCGACCGAAGCGGCGGACCGCTGCTCTGTTCTTTTCGCCGCCGTGGCGGCTTTGGCGTGATGCCCGTTCACTGCGCGCGTTGCCGCTGCGATCAGCGCTTGCAGGTTTACAGCATTGGTCATTGCCTGATACCCCGAGTTGCCTGGATGCCAACGTCGTTGATCCCTTCCTGCGGCACGATGGCGCGCACATTGGGCAGCAGGGCGTCGCGGCTGAAGTACGCGGCCGCGGCCACGCCGAACATTGCCTGCTCGCGATTGGTCAGCAGCTCGTTACCCGCGATGCCCGCATTCGATACTGCGAGCGTTGTGCCCGTGCGCGCAGCCGGCCGGTGCGCCAGCACGTCCGCACAGCGGCGATTCTTGCTGTCGCTCGACTGATAGCCGTTGGTGATCGAGTCGCCGTACAGCGCGACCGTTCGCGCCACCTTGCGCGGCGCGCACACATGCACGCCGGGGGCGAACATCCAGCAGCTCATTTAGCGTGCGAACGGAGTCTTGTTTGTGGCGCTCAACTGATTGCCATCGGTGAGCCAGCTTGCCTGGTCACATGGCAGGCTCCATGCAAGGGCGCGCGGTCTTCCGCAAGCGGCTTTCGCGCCAGCAACTGTTTCGTTCTTCGTCAATCTCAAGGCGGTTACTGTGGTGCTGGAGGCATGTGCCGGCTCGCACTGGCTCGCTCGCAATCGCAACGAAATCGGGCATATTTCCAGGCTCGCTTCACCGCAATAGGTTCGGACTTTCGTGAACGCCAACAAGGATGATTACGTCGATGCACAAGCTACCTGCGAGGCAGCATGCCGGCCCACGTCTGGCGCTTTTTTCACGCTACCGGGCCGACTGTCACCCTATATCGCTGCCCAAGGAATGCGACTAACGGTCCTTCCGCTCTTCACCCCCAAACACAGACAGCGAGCCCAAAACCTCGTCTCCAGGGGGGGGTACAGCACCCTGGCTGGCGCAGACGAAGTCGTGTTGCTCTTTGACGTCTTGCTGCCGTGAAGCGAGGTGGACTTCTTGAGCGTCTGGTGCTTGCGCTCACACCCGCGCCGGCTTCAGATCCAGAATCTGATCATCGGTGGGTACCGCCTCGGGGAGGAAGTCTTCACAAGAGCGTTCGTCGGCGTTCGTTTTCAGCCTCTCCGCACTAACGAGTTCAGCCAAGAGTTCTTAAGTATAAATCGCACTACTGATTAATTGTGTAATGAGATTCCTCGTGGCTTTCTAACCGATACCTTCCTCAAGCGCGAGAGAGGAATACTTATCTATATGGGGGTTTTTCTCGACACTTGGCGTGGTAGCACCGCTTTTGTACGGTACCGCACACTCCGTCGCGGATTTCCACTCAAAAAATTGCTATAAAACTATGAGGGGACGGAGCGGGGCAGCGGACAAACGGTGCGGCGCTCTTCCGGCGCACGTCGATGAAACGCCATCCGGTCGCGCAATATGGAACGCGCCCGCCTGTGCGACGGTGACACCCGTACTGGTGTCCGCCAGTCCACGGCGGCGGCCGGCGGCCGGCAGCCCAGTCGCGCCGGCCACCAATCTCGCAAGCGCTGCGCAGACGGCGGCGGGATAGCCGCAGCAAGCCGCGATGGCGGCGCGTTTACTCAGGAGACCGTCATGGCAGAGGCCACTATGCCCAAAGCCGACGTGACTGCGGCAGCCCCCGAATGGCCCTGTCCGAAGGGCGAGCCGGCTGAGTACTTTGTGCCGCCGAAGTGCGGCGAGCCGAATGTGTTCGAGATTGGGCTAGTGCTGGGTGGTACGGTCTCTGCAGGCACATTCACGGCAGGCGTGCTTGATTTTCTGTTCGAAGCGCTGGACGAGTGGGACAAAGCGCGGATGGAGGCGGTCAAGGACGCCCGCGGCGCTGTACCGGGTCACCGCGTCCGCATCCGCATCATTACGGGTGCCTCCGGCGGAGGCATCAATGCCATTCTGGCGGCGCGGGCGCTCAGTTTCCGCTTCCCGCACGTGAGAGAGGGCGTGCAGGAGTCGAATCCTTCTCCCAACCCTTTCTACCAGGTGTGGGTCAACGATATCGACATCCAGAAACTGCTGGACACGTCTGATCTTGGTTCGTCCGGGCATAAGGGCAGCGCTATCATTTCACTCCTCAACGGCGGCGTGCTTTCGCAGATCGCGCAGGACACTCTCGGTTCCACGCCGGCCGCCGCAGGGGGCGAGCCGGACGCGGGCTATCCCGCCCTGGCGCTGCGAGCGGCGGGCATCAAGGACGTGTTCGCGAGGAGTTGGGTCTATAACCCGTTGGCCGTTGTCGTCACGCACACCAACCTGAGCGGTGTCCCGTATTCGCAGATGTTCCGCAGCGACGCGGCGGGCGCCTCAGCGGAATATTTCACCAACCATGCCGACTACGTCCGATTGTATTTCGGCTATTGCGTGGGCGAAAACGGCCCTGCTATCGACCCGAAAACCCATTATCTGCCGGACTCCAAATACGTGGGCTCCCCGCAAACGTACACGCTGGGCACGGCCTACTTGCCAGAGCAATTGAAGGGATGCACGGCGGCAGACTGGCCGGCGCTCGCACAAAACGTCCTGGGGACTTCGGCATTTCCGATTGGCTTTCCGGCACGCGTGGTGGCGCGCCACGCAAACGACTATGCGTACCGTTTCGTCTGGGACCCGATAGACGGGAAATATCATTGGATCGCGCCGTTATGGCCGAAGGTTGCGCCCAGCGGTCTGAACCTGGACACCTATCAATTCCTGTCGCTCGATGGTGGATGCACGGACAACGAGCCCATCATGCTGGCCACACAGGTCCTGGAAGGACTGGAGCGGGCGGGCAATCACCATAGCGTGGCCGCCGCGGATAAGGCGGACCGCGCCGTGGTGCTCGTGGACCCACTGTGCGACCCGCTCCCTGAGCTTTTGAAACCCCAGGCGACGGCCCTGGTGTCGCTCCTGTCGCCCACGCTGCAGATGTTCATCCGCTCCAATCGCTTTGCGACGGCGGACATGACCGGCTTTCTGCGCAGCGACGTGTACAACCGGTTCCTTGTCGCGCCAAAGCGGTGGCCGCGCAAAGAGGAGGGCGCCGCCGCATCTGTACTCGTAGGCGGCGAAGCGCTATGCGCCGGTGGCCTCGGGGCGTTCATGGGCTTTTTCCACAAAAAATTCAGAGAGCACGATTTCATGCTCGGCCGTCGCAATTGTCAGGCATTCCTCGCCGGGACGTTCACGCTCTCCCCCGAGAACCGAGTTTTCATAAACGGGGAAATACCCACGCTGCCTGCGAACTGGTCCGGGCCCAGGCCGCCGGAACCCACGCTGGAATGCCCGATCATCCCGTTGTACGGCAGCGCCGCCGAAGTTCAGGACCAGCCCAAATGGCCCGTAGACGAGTTCAAGCCCAAAAGCATCGAGGGGCTCCTGAAAAAGCGCGTAGAAGCCATGCTTTCCCACCTCGGCGATTACCTGCACATCGGAAAAATGGGTGAAGCCCTGGTCGCCATCGTCGATCTGCTCGTCATCGCACCGCAGATCACGAAGAAAATTCTCGCCATCGTGAGCGCCGAACTCGTTCGCCAGAGACTGCTCGATCCGGCCGATGCGGTTCCCAATGGCGATGATCCGATGCCGTAAAGCGAATGGGAGTGACACGGCTCTGGTGCAAATAGGCGCTGCGGTAGATTATTTCTTAGAGGTAAGGATGCCTTATTGAATTGAAAGAACTGCATTCCAGACCGCAGGCGCAGCGCAATTCTTGAGGCCGAGCTTCGCGAGGTTGAACTGGGCTTTGCGAATCCGTTGCATCAATTCGATGCCGGACAACGTGATCGCTGCACTCCTGAAACGTTTGAAACCGAGCATGACATTTGTCCGGGACTTGATGTTGCGATGGTCCGGCTCGATGAGATTATTGAGATATTTCGAGGATCGAACCTGTGTGTCTTCAGGCAGCAGGCCGTCTTCCTTCATCTCACGCACCGCGCGTTGTGAAGCGGCATAGCCATCCAGCGTGATGGTCTTCGGCGGCCGGCCCTGTTTGAGGGCTTTCCGGAAAAACGCCTTGGCCGCCTTGACGTCGCGCTTCGCACGGAGCATGAAGTCAACTGTCTGGCCGGTCCGATCCACCGCCCGGTAGAGATAAACCCACCTGCCGCGGATCTTCAGGTACGTTTCATCGACACGCCACGACTGGCCCGTGGGCGTAGCGAGACGGTTCCAGCGTTTGACGAACTCCGGCGCATAACGTCGCACCCAGCGCAGGATCGTCGTGTGGGCCAGCGACAGACCCCGTTCCGCCATCATTTCCACAAGATCGCGCAGACTGAGCTTGTAGCGCAAGTACCAGCGAACACACAGAATGGTCACCTCGCGGTCGAAGTGACGGCCTGCGAACAGTTCCTCCAGGCTCTTCGGCTTGCTCATCGTCGGCTCTCTATTCGTTCAGCCCGACACTCTAACCGATTCGCCCGCGCCATTTGCACCAGAGCCAACTGGCCTAAGTCGCTCCTAAGGGGTGGACACGCCACAGTCAGCACCTAGCGGTCCGACCGCGCAATTGCATCCATTAGCCGGTCGCTTTCTTCAGTTTTCTCGACTCCTGGCCGGACTCGACCCAGCCTTTGCATGTGGCGCTTTGCGTACTTCGCCCGCTTTCGTGGCGACGACGGTCACTGCGTGCGGGTTTCGCCGGCACTGGTAGTCGGCCGTACTTCCCGCAGGATGAACTCTGATTTTGACCGAATCAGTCACTTTTGTGTCTCCACCAATTCCTCCGACCATATTAAACGCTCAGTTCAATCAAAAATGTGGGGTTTCCCCTCATTTTTGTGCGCGATTCGATTACATAGAATGCACACAACGGTCACTAAAGACAAGTTGACGCCCTCAGCAGCAACATCAGGACGCGAAATCTGACCGAATCGGTCAAAGCAGTGGAGATTGGAGACAAATCGATGAAAAGGTCTTTCGCGCTAGCGGGCATGTTGGGCGTCGCAGTGTCTGCCCATGCACAGAGCAACGTTACCCTCTACGGCCTGATAGATACTTCATTGATGTACACGAACAATCAGAAAGGCGGCACGAACTACCAGATGTCGAGTGGGGTCGAGTCTGGAAGCCGCTGGGGTATGAAAGGCGCGGAGGACCTGGGCAATGGCCTGAAGGCAATCTTTCAGCTGGAGAACGGTTTCAGCAGCACGGCAGGCACGCTTGGACAGAACGGCCGTATGTTCGGCCGGGCAGCCTATGTCGGTCTAACTTCGTCGAGTTTCGGAAGCTTCACGGCCGGGCGGCAGAACGAACCGTCTGCTGACTTCGTCGGGCCGCTCGTGGCCTCGAACCAATGGGCGGGCGGTATCGGCGCGCATCCCGGCAACACGGACAACCTTTACGTCAATTCGCGGATTAGCAATAGCATCAAGTATCTGAGTCAGGACTATGGTGGTTTCCGCATCGGCGGTCTGTTCAGCCTGGGCGGTACAGCGGGCAACTTCAGCAATAACCGTATCTGGAGTGTCGCCGCAGGCTACAACCATGGACCCTTCGCACTGGGTGCGTCGTACATCAACACCGCTCAACCGAACACCGCCCTGTGGGACGGTACAGCAGGCGCCGCAGCCATCTCGCCCAACAACACGCCTATCTACTCGGGATATGCGTCCGCGCGTACGTTAAGCGTCGCATCAGTCGCTGCCAACTACACCCTGGGCTCGGCAAAGTTCGGGCTGGTCTATTCCAACTCGAATTTCGGCGAGCTTGGTTCGCCTGCCGCTTCCGCGCCCATCGCCCGATACAAGGGCGCGACAGTCGTGTTCGACAACTACGAAGCGAACTTCAACTATCAGGTGACGCCCGCACTCCTGCTCGGCGTAGCCTACGACTACACCCACACACGCGGTGCAGGTGATGCGCACTACAACCAGGCAAACGTCGGTGCAGATTATTTCCTGTCGAAGCGTACCGACGTCTATCTGACTGCTGCCTATCAGCATGCGAGCGGCATCGACTCCACGGGCAAGGCGGCTGTGGCCGCGCTGTGGCCAGTGACCGCATCGAGCAATTCGCACCAGATTGTCACGGCGTTGGGGTTGCGTCACCGGTTCTAATCAGTGCGGCGGCCTGCCTGGCGCGGCCGGCGCTACGAAGGGCTGCACAAGCGCTGCCCTGCAACCAAATTGGAGAGTCCGAGCATGTCAGTCACTTTCAAGGGAATTGTTCCCGCCCTTATCACTCCCATGACCGCGGCCGAGGAAGTCGATGAAGCCGGTCTGCGAACACTTATCGAACGTCTAATCGGCGCGGGTGTGCACGGTCTCTTCGTGCTCGGCACGAACGGTGAATTCATTGGGCTGTCCGAAGCGGAAAAGCTTCGCATTGCGGCCATCGCCGTCGACCAGGCGCGCGGGCGGGTTCCGGTCATCGCAGGTACGGGCGCTTACGCAACGCGCGACGTAATCGAACTCAACCGCAAGATGCAGGACACAGGCGTCGATGCCGTGTCCGTCATCACGCCATATTTCAATGGCGCGACCCAGCAGGAACTGTTTACACACTATGAGCGCATCGCACGAGGCACGTCGCTGCCAGTGATGCTCTACACGATTCCGGCCAAGGCAGGCATCACGCTAAACGTCGATACGGTGCGCCGACTCTCGGAGATTCCGAATATCCGCGGCATCAAGGACAGCGGCGGCGATTTCGACCGCCTGCTCCAGCTGATTAACCTGCGTCGCGACGATTTCGCCGTATTTACTGGCACCGATTCGATGATTCTCTGGACCCTGATTGCTGGCGGTGACGGCGCAGTCGCGGCAACGACCAACGCGGTCCCCAGTGTCGTGATGTCTATCTGGAACAGCTTCCAGGCTGGCGACATCGAATCCGCCCGTCGCGCGCAGGAATCATTGCGCGCGCTGCGCGACGCCTTCGCACTCGGCACGATGCCTGTCGTATTGAAGACAGCAGCAACGATGCTCGGCATGCCCGCGGGCCCTGCGCGCTCACCCGCGCAGCCGCTCGACGATGCGACGCGCGAGCGGCTCGCAAAAGCCCTCGCGATTTATCCGCGCGCTGACTGAGCACACGCTCGCATCGACTAACCGTTTGAGAGACACAGAGACTCGACATGGACACCGCTTACCATTTCCAGGGCGTCAAGCACATCGTGCACGGGCCCAACAGCCTGGACCAGTTGCCGGAGAAGCTCGCGCTGCTTGACAAGCCGATTCGCCGCATTGCATTCATCACGCAGCCAGTCATGGAAGAGAACGGCGTGGCGGGTCGCGTCGTCGCAGGGCTCAAGGCAAAGGACATCGAAACGCTGATTGTGCGAGACGTGCAGCCGGAACCTACGATTGAAAATGTCGAGTCGGTCTATCGTGAACAGATTGAGCCGTTCGCCCCCGACGCCGTGCTGTCAATTGGTGGCGGCAGCGTGCTGGACGCAGCAAAGCTTTTTGCCGTACGGCTCACGAACCAGCAACCATTGCGCGAATGGCTGGGCATTGATTTGATTCCGGCGCCAGGCGTTCCGCTGGTTCTGGTGCCCACGACGGCAGGTACAGGTTCCGAAGTCACCCCGAACGCCATCGTTACGCTTCCCGATGAGGAGCTGAAGGTTGGCATCGTCAGTCGCCACCTGCTGCCCCAGCTCATCATTCTGGACGCAACGCTGACTCTGGACCTGCCGAAGCCGATTACGGCGGCCACAGGTATGGATGCCTTCATCCACTCGCTCGAATCGTATATCTCGACCAAGGCGAATCCCATCAGCGACATGTTCGCCATGGAGTCGATGCGCTTGATTGGCGCGAACCTTGTTGAAGCTTACGAAAACGGACAGTCGCTCAAAGCCCGCGAAGCGATGCTGCTCGGCTCGATGTATGGGGGGCTGGCGCTGACCGCGGCCGGTACCGCGGCAGTGCACGCACTGGCTTATCCACTCGGAGGCATGTTCAATATCACGCACGGCGTCGCCAACTCCATGCTGCTGCCACATGTCATGGCCTTCAACCTGGACGCAGTCGTAGACCGTCTTTCCAACGTCGCGCGCGCCCTTGAGCTTGCGCAGCACGACGACAGTGACGAAGCGGCAGCCGACAAACTGCTCGCGCGCATTCACGAATGGACCGCGGCCATCGCTATCCCTCAGGATCTGCGCGTCTTCGGCGTCTCGGTAGACCATCTCGACGCGCTCGCGGTTGCGGCCTCCAAGGTGAAGCGTCTGCTCGGCAACAATCCCAAGCCTTTGAGTCTTGACGACATCAAGGCAATTTATAGCCGTCTGCTGCCATGAACGCCCCCACGAGCGGCGACGCGAGACTTCTCGTCATCGGTGACGACCTGTCCGGCACCGCCGATTGCGCCGTCACGTGCACCCATCACGGGCTTCGCAGCGTCGTCAATCTTGGCGTCGAGTCAGCGAACGCAGCGGATGACGTTGATGTGCTGGCCGTGGATACCGACACGCGCCGTCATGCGCCCGCTGAAGCCGCACGCACCAATGCGCAGGCCTGGCATGTCTTCGCTGGCGGACGTCGTGTGTACAAGAAAATTGACTCGACGTTGCGCGGTAACGTCGCCGCAGAAGTCGCAGGCCTCGTACCCGTTGCAGGAATGGCCATCGTTGCGCCCGCGTTTCCTCAAGCTGGTCGAACGACGCGCAACGGACAGCAACTCATTTTCGGTGTGCCCGTTGAAGCGTCCGAGGTCTGGAAGAACGAACACATCAAGGGGAAGGCGGACCTGTGCTCGATGCTGACCGAAGCAGGCCTGCACGTCGGTCAAGTGACATTAGACACGGTACGCGCGGGTGTCGCCACGGTGCACTCGAACCTTGTCGAATTCCAGCGCGAGCAGGTTCAGGCCGTGGTTTGTGACAGCGAAACCGACGAGGACCTCGCTACGCTGGCCACCGCATCGGCAACCCTCAGTGGCGTGTTCTGGGTCGGCTCCGCCGGACTTGCTGCGCCGCTAGTCAGAGTGCTGGTCGAATCCGGCTCACGGTCGCTTGACGCCGGAAAGAAGTCCGGGGGGCTTTCGATGGAAGCCCTGCCTTCTCAACGTGGTGTGCTGGCTGTGGTCGGCAGCATGTCGAGCGTCTCGCATCAACAGGTCGCGGCACTTCGTTCGAACGCTAACGGTACTGTCGACTTCTTTGAAGTCAACGCGCAGGCATTGGTCAATCCGGTCAGTCCCGCGACGCTCGCGCTCACCGCCGGCGTGACGGAGGCACTCTGTCGCGGCCGTCATGCCGTCGTTGCGCTCAGCCAGTCCGAGCGGCTTCCTGTCGCTGATAGCGCATCGCTCGCGCGATGCCTTGCAGAACGACTCGCTCCTGCGGCCGAGCATGCCGGCGGTTTGATTGCAACCGGAGGTGAGACGGCCCGCGCGCTGCTCTCGACGATGGGCATCGAGTCACTCGAGGTAGTCGAAGAGATTGAACGTGGCGTGCCGTTGCTTGCCGCCACATATGGCGGTCGCACATTGCCCGTCGTAACCAAAGCGGGCGGATTCGGTCAGCCCGAGACACTGTATCGCGCGTGGCAACGACTTGTCGCCATGCAGCCAGCGGATGCGCAAGCGCCGCTTCACCCAAGCGAAGAGGAAGCTATGACATATCGTCCCGTAATCGGCATCACCATGGGCGATGCCGCCGGTGTTGGCCCCGAAATCATCATGAAGAGCCTTGCCCATGCGTCTGTGTATGAGCAGTGCCGCCCCGTTGTCGTCGGCGATGCAGCGCGTTTGCGCGACGCCGGCCGTAGAGCGGGGGTCAATCTCGAAGTTCGCACCATCAACAAGCCCTCAGAAGGAGTGTTTCGCCAGGGCGTCGTCGACTGCATTGACCTCGCGCTGATTCCTGCGGACCTGCCATATGGAAAGCTTTCTCCTATCGCAGGAGATGCGGCTTATCAATACATCGCCCGTACGGTGGAACTGACCACCGCAGGCGAACTCGATGCCATCTGTACGGCACCTCTCAATAAAGAAGCGTTGCACGCCGGCGGCCATATCTTCCCGGGGCACACTGAATTGCTTGCGCATCTGACAGGCATTGAGGAAGTGTCGATGATGCTCGTGGCACCCAATCTGCGCGTGATTCACGTCACCACGCACATCGGTCTGCTCGACGCCATTCGCAAAATTGAACCCGGCCTCGTTCAGCGCACCATCGAACGCGCACATGACACGCTGGTTCGGGCCGGCATCTCCAATCCGCGCATCGGCGTCTGCGGCATCAATCCGCATGCCGGCGAAAACGGCCTCTTCGGTTACGGCGAAGAGGAAGAAAAGATTGTCCCGGCCGTCAAGGTCCTCATGGAGCGGGGCTGGGACGTGGAAGGCCCCCTGCCGGCGGACACACTTTTCTTCCGTGCAGGTCGAGGTGACTTCGACGTGGTGGTCGCGATGTATCACGACCAGGGCCACGGGCCGGTGAAGGTGATGGGCCTCGAAGCCGGTGTGAACGTGACTGTCGGCTTGCCCGTTATCCGTACCTCGGTAGACCACGGCACGGCTTTTGACATCGCTGGCAAAGGCATCGCTGACGAACGCAGCATGCTCGAGGCATTCCGTCAGGCCCTGGACCTTGCGACACGCCACAACGAGCCGTCGCCTGCTCCCAGCGCTGCATAAGCATCCCGGCGCGAGCAAGCAGGTACCGAGTAATGAGCGATACCGGCAGGTACATGCCGGGTGGCTCAACGCAGCTCGACGGGCATCAACCGAAGGTCATCAGGAGACAACGTCATGGCCACCTTCAGTTATTGGGACACTGCCACCATCATTGGGATGGTCGTAGCGTACATCGTGATTACCAGTCTGTTCAGCATTCGCCTGCGCAGTAAAAATTCCGAGCAATTCATGGTGGCCGGGCGTTCGATGCCTGCGGCGGTCGTCGCTATCCTGCTCATGTCCGAATTCATCGGTGCGAAGTCCACGGTTGGAACGTCGCAAGAAGCATTTACAGCTGGCATGGCTGCTTCATGGTCGGTCGTCGCAGCCGCAATCGGTTTCCTTTTCTTTGGCCTGTTCATGGCCAAGCGCCTCTATGCGTCCGGAGAGTTCACCATCTCTGGCTTTATCGGAAAGAAATACGGTAAAGGCGCAAAACTCGTTGTCTCCGGCATCATGATTTACGCGCTGTTTCTCGTTAATGTGGGCAACTACATCAGCGGCGCGGCGGCCATCTCCACGGTCATGCGCATCAACCTGCCGACGGCCGCAATCATCACCGCCGTAGTCAGTACCGTCTACTTCGCGTGGGGAGGCATGAAGAGCGTTGCCTACCTGACGATTGTTCACAGCGCTGTGAAGCTGCTTGGAATTGCCATTCTCGTCGGTATGGCGTGGAAGCTGTCTGGCGGCATCAAGCCGATGTCGCAAACTATGCCCGCGCACTTCTTTACATGGTCCGGCGCTCTGTCAGGAGGCACGATTGGCGCGTGGATTATCGGCACATCAGGGGCTATTTTCTCGACGCAATTTATTATCCAGGCCATCTCGGCTACCAAGAGTCCCGAGGCAGCGCGTACCTCCTCGTTGATAGCCGCGTTCCTGTGCGTACCTATCGGGCTGGCACTTGGCTTTATCGGTGTGACAGCCAAATATCTGTATCCCAGCATCAATAGCCTGTACGCGCTGCCGGTGTTCCTGCAGCACATGAACCCTATCCTTGCAGGCGTTGTCACGACTTCGATTGTGGCGTCCATCTTCGTGAGCGTCTGTACGGTAGCACTGGCCATTGCGTCCCTGGTTGTGAAGGATTTCTATGTGCCGCGCTTCAATCCCACTCCTGATGTCGAACTGCGCGTGACGCGCTGGATTTCTCTGGTGGTCGGCTTCCTCCCGCTCATTTTCGTCCTGTTCGTGCCTCAGATTCTGGCGCTGTCGTTTTTTACCCGTGCGCTGCGCCTTTCAATTTCGGTTGTCGCACTGATTGGTATCTACTTTCCGTTTTTCAGTGGCAAGCGTGGCGCGGTCTCGGGCCTTGTCATCGCCACGCTCGCGACGACGATGTGGTACCTCCTCGGCAACCCGTTTGGTATCGACAACATGTACGTCGCGCTCGTCACGCCGGCAATTGTCCTTGTCGTCACCAGGCTGCTGTTCCATGGCACGGGCTCGGACCTTCACGACAAGGGACTCACGCATCGCGAGTCCCACTGACCTGACAATACATCTGAGAGAAATTTCATGAACACGAACTTCGTTGAGGCGGCGCAAGCGGTTTCGGACCATTGCGTGCGCACTGCCTACGCTGACGCAGAACGCAAGGAGGCCTTCCTTCCCACATCGTGCGTCCAGAACCACGCCGCAAATCTGCATGTCCTTGAAAACGGTGACCTGCTGTGCGCCTGGTTTGGCGGAACCCAGGAAGGCATTCCCGACGTCTCCATTTACATGTCCCGTCTCGCAGCGGGAACAGGCGAATGGTCGGCGGCCGAGAAGCTCTCGGACGACCCGACGCGCTCAGAACAGAACCCGGTGCTCTTCACGGCACCGAACGGCGAGCTCTGGCTGATTTACACCGCGCAACTCTCTGGCCATCAAAACACCGCAATTGTCCGCCGAAGAGTTTCGACGGACAGCGGGAAGACCTGGGGGCCAGTTGAAACGCTGTTCGACCAGCCGGGCACGTTTGTTCGCCAACCGATTATCGCGCTGGAAAGCGGAGCATGGATTTGTCCTATATTCCTGTGCCGTACCGAGGTGGGTGAACGATGGGTTGGCAACAATGACGTCAGCGGTGTCATGGTGTCGGACGACAAGGGTGCTTCGTGGACGCAGCATGAGGTCCCGGATAGCGTTGGCTGTGTGCATATGAACGTCCATGTTCTCCAGGATGGTTCGCTGCTCGCTCTCTACCGCAGTCGCTGGGCCGACTTCGTTTATGCGAGTCGCTCGACGGATGGTCGTGAGTGGAGCGCGCCGCAGGCGACTGACGTCCCGAACAACAATTCGTCGATACAGTTCACGGTATTGAAGAACGGCCATCTCGCGATGGTATTCAACGAAAGCGACGCTTCGCATAGCAAAGAGCGTCGCGCATCGCTTTACGACGACATCGAGGATTCGGAAGACAGCGGGGAACTGCGCGACCAGAAGGCTTCCGCGCGCGGTGCAGCTTTCTGGGGCGCGCCGCGCTCACCGATGTCTCTGGCAATCTCCGAGGATGGCGGGAAGACATGGCACCGGCGCCGCAATCTGGAAATCGGAGACGGGTACTGCATGACGAACAATTCCGCCGAACAGCGGAACCGGGAATACTCGTATCCGTCCATCGTGCAGTCCGGCGACGGCGCATTGCACATCGCGTTCACGTGGTTTCGCCAGAAAATCAAGTACGTGTGCGTCGACGAATCCTGGGTTCGCGGGCGATGAGTCTTACCCCCGCAAATCGACGGCCAGTGCGGCAATTGGATAAACTTGGTGTTCTAGACGCGCGGAACAAGGCGCGAACTCTACTGGACCAAGAATTCACGCACATGAAAGTGACCAAACGCCGTGAGGCGATGATGCAAGCAGTGCTCGGCGGGATGACGGATGTTGCGACGCTATGCGAGCACTTCGGCATGTCGGAAGCAACGGTGCGCCGGGACTTGCGCGCCCTTGCGCGGGACAACCGGATTCTTCGGACGTACGGCGGCGCCGCGGCGGTTGGCTCCCATGAGCCGGAGCCGTCTCTTGAGGAACGACGAATCAGTTCACGAGAGCAGAAGGATGCGATAGCGCAAGCAGCAAGCACGTTCGTTGAAGACGGCGACACCGTATTCCTGGACGGCGGCACAACCACCGCAGCGCTCGCCCGGCTTCTCTCGGGGCGGACATCGGTACACGTGGTCACCAACAACCTGCTGGTTGTGAGCGCGCTTGTCTCGTCGGGGGTACAGGTGACGGTCATCGGTGGCGACGTCCGGTCGACGAGCATGAGCACGCTCGGGCCGCTCGCGCAAATCGCCCTGAGTCGCCTGAGCGTCGACAAGGCGTTTCTGGGCGCCGACGGAGTGGTCGCAGAGCTTGGACTGTGCGAAGCAAGCAGCGACCAGTCGTATCTCAAGGAGTGCGTGATGCGGCAGGCAGCTCATGTGTTTGTGCTGGTCACGGCGGACAAGCTCGGACGCGCCAGTCAACAGCACTGGGCCCCGCTCGAGCGCGCCTGGACGCTTATTACCGACGACGCCGCGCAGCCGGAGCAACTCGAGCCTTTTGATGCGTTGGGACAGGTTACAGTCCGGGCGGTAAGCGTAGAAGCTGCCGCCGCGGCCAGTGGGTCTTCGCAGGTGCAATAGCAGCGGGAGGCGTCGTGGGTACATTGGAGCCGTCGAGTCCGGGTTTGCGTCACGCGGTAGTAACGGGAGCATCCTCCGGGATAGGAAGAGCCATCGTCGAGCGCCTGCTTTCCGATGGTTGGCGAGTCACCGGGCTGTGCCGCTCGCATATTGCAACGACGAACGACCTGCTGGAAATCGTGCCGGTCGATGTCAGTGATTTCGACGCGCTCGGACACGTCTGCGACGAATTGGGCCCGGTAGACGCAGTGGTGCATGCTGCCGGTTTCATGCGCACCGCGCCGCTGGGTCAGCTGTCGCTCGATGACGGAGCAGCGATGTGGCGACTGCACGTCGAAACGGCGATATATCTCGCAGACCGTCTGGCGCCCGGGATGCCGGCGGGCGGAAGAATTGTGCTGGTGGGCAGCCGAACAGCCAACGGCGCTGCGACGCGTAGCCAGTATGCCGCAACGAAGTCGGCATTAGTCGGCCTGGCAAGGTCGTGGGCAGCGGAGCTTGCTCCGAGGGGTATTACGGTGAATGTGGTGGCTCCAGGGGCGACCGACACTCCTTTCCTTCGTGACCCAGCGCGAGCGGCGACCCCTCCGAGGCTTCCTCCGATGGGACGGTTTATCTCGCCCGAGGAAGTCGCAGCGCTGACGAGTTTTTTGTTGAGTGAAGGGGCCAGTTCTATCACGGGACAGCAAATAGTCATGTGTGGCGGAGCTTCTCTTTAGGCCGGTCTCCGAGTGCTGATTAGCGCATAGTTGCTTTCAAGGTCTGTGGTCGAACCGGACGCCATCTAATTGTGAGGATGCCTAACTATGAAAATCGTCGAAATTCGCGAAAAGACAGTAGCCATCAGCTCGCCGATTCGCAATGCGTATATAGACTTCAGCAAGATGACGCTCAGCCTCGTCGCTGTCATCACTGACGTCATACGAGACGGCAAGCCGGTCATCGGCTACGGGTTTAACTCGAATGGCCGGTATGGGCAAGGGACCTTGATGCGCGAGCGCTTCATCCCACGAATTCTCGAAGCGGATTCGCAGGACCTCGTCAACGACGCCGGGGACAACTTCGACCCAGACAAGATTTGGGCGTCGATGTTTACGAACGAGAAGCCCGGGGGACACGGAGAACGCTCGGTTGCCATCGGTACCGTTGACGTGGCTATCTGGGACGCGGTTGCCAAGATTGAAGAGAAGCCGCTTTTCCAATTGCTCGCCGAGCGTTATGGCAACGGCAAACCCGAGCGCCGGGTGTTTGTCTACGCTGCTGGCGGCTACTACTATCCGGGTCAGGACCACTCGAAGCTGAAAGACGAGATGCGTAGCTACATCGACCGCGGCTACACGGTGGTGAAAAAGAAGATAGGGGGCGCTTCACTCGAAGAAGACCTCAAGCGAATCGACTCCATTCTGAGTGTCTTGCAGGACGGCCAAAAGCTTGCAGTCGATGCGAACGGCCGTTTCGACCTTGACACCGCCATCGCATACTCGAAGGCGCTTTCCCAGTATGACCTCTTCTGGTACGAAGAGCCTGGTGACCCGCTCGACTTCGAGTTGCAGGCTACGCTTCGCAACTACTACGACAAGCCAATGGCAACGGGCGAAGATTTGTTCTCGATGCAAGACGCCCGTAATCTTATTCGCTATGGGGGACTGCGTCCCGACCGGGACTGGCTGCAATTCGATTGCGCACTCAGTTATGGGCTTGTCGAATACCTTCGCACGCTGGAAATGCTTCGCCAACATGGTTGGTCACCGAGCCGGTGTATTCCTCATGGTGGTCATCAGATGTCGCTAAATATCGCTGCCGGTCTCGGGCTTGGCGGCAACGAGTCCTATCCGGATTTGTTCCAGCCTTACGGCGGCTTCCCCGACGGAGTGAAGGTCGAAGACGGTTACGTGACGCTGCCCGATTTGCCAGGGATTGGTTTTGAAGGCAAGCGCGACCTGATTGAAGAGATGCGTAAGTTGTCAGCGTAGCTTCTGCCGGACCATCCGGGGATTCACAAAGACATATGTGTTGCCAACATTGTCTGGCCGTCTCAAACCTGACTGGGTAGGTGAAATCTTGGAAACACAGCGTCAGCTTAAACCCATGCTCGTTGTTGGAAACTGGAAAATGCACGGTAGCAAAGCCGAAAACGAATCCCGTTTTGGCTTGCTCGCCGCCCGTCTTGCAGATAGCCCCCGCGTCGGAGCCGTTGTTTGCGTGCCGTTTCCCTACCTGGCTCAAGCGGAATCGGCGTTGGGGGCATCGTCAGTCGGTCTGGGAGTCCAGGACATTTCGGCTCAAGCGACGGGCGCATACACGGGCGAGGTAAGCGCTGCGATGGCTGCTGACTTCGGGTGCGGTTATGCAATCATCGGGCACTCCGAAAGGCGGTCCAATCACGCTGAGTCAGCGTCGACGATTGCAATGAAAGCGAAACGAGCCTCCGAACACGGCCTTGTCCCTATCGTCTGCGTGGGTGAGACGCTTGAAGAGCGGGAGGCGGGCCGCACAGCGCTCGTCGTCACCACGCAAGTCAACGAAGTTCTGGATTTGCTGCCTGAGGCTGGGCCGCAGAATTTCGTTATCGCCTACGAACCGTTGTGGGCAATCGGCACGGGCAAGTCGGCAAGTGGCGCCGAGGCTCAGCAGGTTCATGCCTGTATCCGAGCCTCGCTCTGCGGCCGGGCGAAGCGCCTCAAGGCAGTTCGCGTGCTTTACGGCGGTAGTGTGAAGGCATCAACGGCCGCCGACCTGTTCAGGCAACCCGACATTGACGGAGCTCTTGTAGGCGGTGCTTCTCTCGATGCCGAGGAGTTCGTCCAAATCTGTCTGGCAGCGAGTGGTGTGACATCCGCTGAAGCATGACGCTCTGCAGGGTTACGCCAGGAAATCACACCGATGCTGCTGACGCGCGTTGGAAACAGATACTCGAAGGAGACAAACGATGAACGCACGAAAGTCTGGCTTTAGCCGACGAACTGCCCTGATTGCAGTCGGAGCAGGTGTCGCTGTGGGACTCGCATCGAAAGCAATGGCTGCAGGTACGGACGAAACCAATTCAACAGATTTAGCAAATGCTGTTGAAATTCTGCGTCGCGCTCTTGTCGACGGAGATGGGGAGACTCTGACGAAACTGGCGCATGACGACCTGACTTATTCTCATTCGGACGGTCGGGTCTGGACAAAGCGTGACCTGCTCGAAAACATTGCTGGAAAGAAGCGTTACCTCGAAATTTCCGTGTCCTCGCAAACAGTCTCCGTCGTTAAACAAACGGGCATCGTCAGACATACATACGATGTGGTGAACAACTTGGGGGACGGAAAGACCAGTTCCAGCCATATCAAGGTTCTCATGTGCTGGATTAAATCAGGTAAGAACTGGCAATTGCTGGCGCGTAGTGGCACTACGGTCCCGGCCTGAGAAGGCGGGGTATAAAGGCGGAGCGGTCGACGAAGTCGTATCGCTCGCGTCTGAACGGTGCCTCGCAACTGACGGGCCACCGCGTGCTGTACGAACGTAGGAGCAAGACGTGGAACAAATCGACTTTGAGCACCTGCAGGAGTTGTTTCCGAGCGCTGACCACATTCCCGAGACCGCCCGCCTGGGCGCGCCAATTCATCAGCGAGTCTCACTCGTCGACGGCGAGCTAAAGGCGTGGGATGGCGCCTGTAAGACCGTACTGTCCCCGGTTTGTGTGCGACAGGCTTCTGGCGAAGCCGAGCAGGTCGCGATTGGCAGTTATCCAGTCATGGGTGAAGCCGAGAGCGACGCCGCTCTCGACGCGGCCGTACGCGCCTATGACCACGGTCGCGGCGAGTGGCCAACGATGACGGTCGCCGGCCGCATCGCCAGCATGCAGGACTTCATTCGTCTCATGGCGTCCAGGCGCCATGAAATTGTGAATCTGATCATGTGGGAGATTGGCAAGAGTCTTGCCGATTCGCAGAAGGAGTTCGACCGCACCGTCACCTACATGCAGGACACTATCGAGGCGCTGAAGGAGCTGGATAACGGCAATTCACGCTTTGTCATCGCTGAGGGGACTATCGGGCAGATTCGCCGCACACCGCTTGGCGTCGTGCTGTGCATGGGGCCGTACAACTATCCGCTGAACGAGACGTTTGCCACGCTCATTCCGGCATTGCTGATGGGCAACACGGTCGTGTTCAAGCCCCCGCAATATGGCACGCTCCTGTTCTTCCCGCTTCTTGAGGCGTTCCGCTCCGCCTTCCCGAAAGGTGTCATCAACACGATATACGCGCCGGGTGCGGTGGTGGTACCGCGCATGCTCGCTTCGGGAAAGATTGATGTGCTCGCCCTGATCGGCTCGAGCAAGGTCGCAGACCACCTGAAAAAACAGCATCCAAAGTCTCATCGGCTGCGTGCCGTTCTCGGACTGGATGCAAAGAACGCCGCAATTGTGCTGCCAGACGCTGACATTGACCTCGCGGTGAAGGAATGCCTGCTGGGGGCGCTATCGTTCAACGGTCAGCGGTGCACGGCGCTCAAGATGCTGATGGTGCACCGGTCAATCGTCGACACGTTTCTCGAACGTTTCAACGCAGCGCTCAAAAAGCTCAAAGTGGGCATGCCGTGGGAACAAGGTGTTTCAATTACGCCGCTGCCAGGCATGCATCGCACGGCCTATATGACACAGGCGATTGACGACGCGAAAGCAAAAGGCGCGAACGTCGTAAACGAAGGGGGCGGTGTTTTCTGCAAAACGCTTTTTTATCCCGCCGTGATTTACCCAGTCAACGAAGGAATGATGCTGTATCGTGAGGAGCAGTTCGGGCCGATCATCCCGGTCATGCCGTTCGACGACATAGAGACACCGCTTGAGTATGTCATCACATCGGACCACGGGCAGCAAGTGAGCATCTTTGGCACCGACGCGGCGCAGATTGGTGCATTGGTCGACCCGCTTGTCAATCAGGTGTGTCGCGTCAATCTCAACTGCCAGTGCCAGAGAGGTCCGGACGTCTTTCCGTTTGCAGGTCGCAAAGATTCCGCAGAAGGGACGCTCTCAGTCACCGACGCACTGCGCGCGTTCTCGATTCGTTCGATGGTCGCCGCCAAGGGAACTGACGAGAACAAGGCGCTGCTCGACGCGATGGTCACGAATCATCATTCAAAGTTCGTGAATACCGGCTTCATTTTTTAACTGTCGGCGTGCGCTCCGATTCCGCTGATTCGGTTCGCGCGTCGATGCCCCACTGGCCTTCACACCAGACGACCAGTGTGCGTTCCTTCGCATGCCCACCGAGCGGAGTTGTTCGCTCAAAGCCCGGAGGTCTGCCGCAGCTTTTTGGGCCTCCGCTCTTTTGGAGGGCGAAATGCTCATGGTAACCGTAGACGGCATCAATCTGTCACTATTGCAACAATAAATGTGCCAAAACGCACCGCTGGCTGCGAACTGCAGGTGTCGGCCAAGAAGAGTCACTTGTTTGCGCTGTTTTCGGACTCTCATGCGGCGGCTCTCTTTCAGTAAGCGGTCGCGTCCGGTTAATTGCGATTGGCCTCGCATTATCGATCGAGCCACGGAGGGAATCGCAACCAATGATCGACTATCCGGCAACTAAAATTCGAGGTGGCCAGGCGAGTCAAAGAATGGCCAGTTCGATGCCGTCGTACTCGTAAGCTGGAATACTGGGCGGGGACGTACGTCGGAAGCCTTCAGCAACGTAATCGTGGAAAGAGGGGGTGCACGGGCTTCCCAGGTTCCCGTGTCATGAATGTTAGAGGCGCCTTCCTGCGTGTTCGATCGTAGTGCGCGCGCCCCAAAACGGAGCGAACAAACATGCCATGACCATGACGGGAGGTGGCCGTATTAAACATTTGCTTGCGCGAGTGGGATGACTATACTAAAACGCAGTCCACAATCCGTGTGGCCCAGATCCGTACAATTCGCTCCAAGCGTGTGTAATAGCAAGTGAAACGGTCGTTATTCGACCCGCTCGCCGTTCTACAAGGATTGGAGGTGGCGATGAGGAAAGATCTGAAATCTGGATTTTTCATGTCGTATTGCTTCCAAGTCAAGGGTTGTGGGCGTCAGAGTATGGGCGAAGCGCCGAGGCATTGATTGAGTCGACTAATCAGATCATCGCGCAGTCAAAATCACTTGGAGCGCTTATACCTATAGGCGTGAAGCCGAGCGTTGATGGAAATAGAGCGCTGTTGGTTGCGCTGGATGCGTACAGCCAGTCCCCCTATCCTGACGATGTTGGTCCCATCGTCGCGTATCTCGACCGATATCCACACTCAGCATGGTCGACGTCACTGCTTCTGAATCTGGGCATTATCTATCGCAACACGGGTCATTTCACATTGGCCGCAGCCGCGTGGCGGAAAGCTTGGATGCAATCGCGAAGTGTGAGCGATGCACGGGGAAAGGCAGTTGCAGACGCAGCTCTCGGTGAGCTCGCGACTTACTATGCCCACATCGGCAGCCAGACCGAGCTGGATGCCCTGCTCAGCTCGGTCGGTGACAGGTCAGTCACTGGACCGGCGACCGTACAGCTCTCGAATGCCCGGTCCCAACTGGCGACCATGCGCGCTAACCCGGCATACGCTTTCCTATGCGGAGTGGTTGCCCTCCAGCGAATCTGCGCGATCGACAACAACAAACACGGTGCCGCGACGTTGATGAGCGCACGTTCGGGTCCCCAAGGTATCAATTTATCGAAGCTGTTGACTTTGGCAGACCGATCCGACCTGAAGTATCAGATGGCATTCCGCAGTCCGGGAGCCGAAGTCCCCATCCCTTCGGTCATCAACTGGAAGGTCGGGCACTACGCCGCCGTGGTCGGAAAGATCGGCGATCTTTACCGCGTGACGAATGTTGGGAAAAAAGACATGTTCGTGCGTGAATCTACGCTCGACCAGGAGGCGAGTGGCTATTTTCTTGTTCCAGCGGGAGATCTGCCACGCGGCTGGCGTTCCGTTGACGATCTCGAAGGGCAACTGGTATGGGGGCGTGGCCCCACAGGGCCCAATACGCCACCCGGCCCCGGGCCTGCGGACCCACAGGCCTTTCCGGACTCGTGCGCAGGTGACGCCCCAAATGTGGGGGTGACCACGTGGAATGTCGCTGCGATGTCCGTAAGCCTCGAGCTGCATGATCAGCTCCTGCGGTATGCGCCGCCGATAGGCCCTCCAGTCACTTTCGAGATCTTCTACAACCAGCGCGACGAGCAGGACGGAATCGCGACAATGGACTACGGCAATTTTGGTCCGAAGTGGACGTCCAATTGGATCTCATACGTCGACGAAGCCGCGATCATCGATAAGAAGAGTGGGAAGGTGACGGGGTACTCGTGGAACGTCTATCTTCCCGGCGGAAGTCTGGAAACGTACGACTTTCCCGGTGTCGAATCCGCTGAGCCCGCCCCATCGGCGCCGGGCTTACTAACTCAGGCGGTGCTAACCAAGAAGCAGTTGCCCACACAGGCCAAGGTCCAGAATCGTGAGACAGCTAACGGGGGCGTTCGACACTACGATTCGTCCGGGGTCAGTTCTGGTGCGCAGGGTGCTGGAGGGGGCAATGCGGTAGGCCCCGGCAACACCAGCGGCCAGCCTCAGGGCCTCACGTACGAATTCGTGCGGACACTGCCCGACGGGACGACGCAGATATTCGCGCAGGTAGATTGGCTAACGTCAAGCCAGACAGCACGTTACTTCCTGACACAGGTGACCGACCCGCAAGGTCATACTGTTAGCCTGACCTACGATTCCAAAATGCGCCTGACCACCATCACAGACGCGGTTGGGAGAGCCATCCACCTCAACTATGCCCAGCCGGGTGACCCAATGAAGGTGTCCAGTGTCGCCGATCCATTCGGACGGACGGCAAACTTCAGTTACTCCGCCGACGGTCATCTTCTCTCAGCGAAGGATCCCGGGGGGATTGTGTCCTCCTATGTGTGGGGCAAGGATGATTTCATCAGTCAACTTAAGACGCCTTACGGCGCGACGAAATTCATCCCGAACACAGGCGACCCGAGCGTGGACAGGAACCCGGGAGTAGGGCCCCCGCCAACGGACGCGGTGACGGGCTCGTTTTGGCGCTCGCTCATCATAACCGACCCCGAAGGTCTTACCTCGCGTGTCGACCAGCACGAAACCCTCAACGGTGTCACTGACAACGCCAGTGCGATACCCTGCCTGGGGACCGTCTCGAACAGTCAGTGCAGCGTGGACCAATCGGGTGTGAAGCAATGTCAGTGCAGTGTGGACCATTCGGTCGCGCAGCAATACCTCGCCTACCGGAATGTCTACATCTGGGATCCGTATCAGCTCTCGCTGGCGATGCTGACTCCAAACGCGGACGGCTCACCTGATTACAGTAAGGCCCGTGTCATGCACTTCCTGCATGAAACAACCGCGCCCGCTCAGCCGTCTGCGTCTTTCGTACTTGAAAGCACAAAGAATCCGCTCGAGAACCGGGTGTGGTACCTCTATCCCGGGCAGCCGCTGACAGGCGCCGGTCTCACAACCATTGGAACCAGTAACAGGCCAAGCGCGTTTGGCAGAGTCCTGAAGAGCGCAACAGAGACAACGCCACAGGTGGACCAAGTTTTCAGTGTCGCGCGCAACGATCAAGGACACGTTACGCAGTACACGGATCCGGCCGGCCGCCAATACACTGTCGGATATGAAACAAATGGCATCGATCTGAACAGTGTCGTCGTGAACTCGGGCGGGAACGCCGTGCAGTTGTTCAAGGCGTCGTACATGTACACTGAAAAGCCGCCGTGCGAAGCAGTTACCCACCTACCATACTCGATAACCGATGCTGCTGGGCAGACGACCACCTTTTGCTACAACTCCGACGCCCAGTTAATAGAGCTCACCAATGCGCTCGATCAGACAACCAAATTTGTTTTCGATCAGGCCAGCAAATTCCTGACGGCCGTACAGGTATTGCCACCGGACAGTCCGCAATATACCAATCAGCTGCAATTTACCTACGATAACTTCAACCGGCCTCTGACAGTAACCGATAGCCTGGGGATGCAAGTCAAGGTTCTATACGACGTGTACGACCGACCGACCCGGGTCACTTTTCCAGACACGACGTTCTACTCGTGGAACTACTTTCTGCACGCCCCCCCCAAATTCGCTGACCGGATAAGCGCCACCGACCGGATGGGCGAGACAACGAGCTATGAATTTGACGAGGACCGGCGGTTAACGACTATCACCGACCCGCTCAATCGTTTGACCGAATTCGGTTATTGCGGTTGCGGCGCGATTTCATCGATCACGGACCCGAAACACAACGTGACGATGTTCCAATATGACGCGGACGATCGATTGTCAGGACGTCAATACGCGGACGGAAGCGTGACTATCTATCACTATGACCCTGCCATCAGTTGGCTGGAGAGTGTGACGGACCTCAGCGACACCGGCTCCGCTTACACATACAACTCCGACAACACACTAAGCGCGGTAAGTGTTCCCGTTCCGGGGCCCAACCCAAACAGCGGGCCGCCCACGGTCCAACTCACCTACGACCCCGTTTTCGTTAGACTGAAAAGCATGACAGATCGATTCGGAGTGTCAAACTATACCTATCATCCACCGGGTACTTCCGGAGCGCTGAAGTTGTGGACGGAAACCAGCCCATACGGCGATACCGTTTCGTACCAGTACGACGCACTGGGCCGTCTATCCAGTCGCACCGTGGACGGCGTCACCCTCTCGCGGACTTACGACAACCTCGGGCGTCCCCATGTCGACACCAATCCCCTAGGTTCCTTTACATACTCGTATAACGGAACAACACGGTCTGTGACGGAGATCTACTCGAACTCCGGGCCACAGATGAGGGTCGGCTACTACGACATCAAACATGACGATTTGCCCAGGCAGGTTAGCTGGCTTGGACCTCCGCCACGTCCTCCCCGGCCTTCGCAGGCTTGTATTGATGACCGCGCCGCCCTAGTGACCGCTCAGAATCTGGAAAACGAGGATACCGAGTGGCTTAATAACAACTGCACCGCAAGCGTGCCTGGGGCAGGCACTGCTTCCGGTTCAGCGACACATCCACTACCCGGCGATGGCGGGGCACCACCACAGGACGTTGCTCAGGCATGCCAACGACTGTATTCAAACTCCACGAGCGGAAATTGCCGGCTCAACGGCCAATCGTACTGTGAGGCGGCAGCAGCGGCAGCAAACGAAGTAGCCTCTGACCAAGCGAGTATCTACACTGATTGCCCGCCGGAAACGATGCCGCCCTCGCTACTAGCTTCATTTTCGTACACCTATGACGCCGACGATCGGGTCAGGCAGATCAGCTTCGCTGGCGACAACGTCAACTTTCCTACGCTAAATGGAACACCGTCTGGCGTTGCGTCCTATTCTGTCGACTACTACTCGGACGGTACGCTTCAGGACGTAGTTCCAGATGGTCACGCACCCGGCGCCGCACAGTATGTTTACCGATACGACCCAGCGGGAAACATCATGAGCGTGCAGGTGGGCAATACCCCGCCGGTAACTTACGCATTCACCTACAACCAATTGAACGAACTTACAAATACGAGCGCACTCCCGAACTACGATCCGGACGGAAACCTGGGCGTATTCTTCAGCAATCGGTACTATTGGAATACAGCCTCAGAAGCTGGAAGCATTCCCGCCGATCTGGGTCAACCTCATTACTTTCTTACCTCCACTACGGTTACCGGCTCAGGCGTCTCATCCGCGTTCGCCTATGACGGATGGGGACGTCTGACGCAGATAAGCGACTACACACCTACCGGCGGAAGCAACAGGCGATATGTTTGGTGCGGATCTACGGTTTGTCAAGAGCACGACATGGGGGCGGCTTCTGCGTCCAATCCCGGTGGCCCTGTATCAAAAACCTATTTTCCGCAAGGGGTCCAGAACTACGGCTCATCGTACTACTACGTTTTTGACAAACTCGGTACGGTCCATCAATTGATCGACAGCAGCGGTGCGGTCGTTGCCCAATACCAGTACGACCCATACGGAAAGCGGGTCCAAGTCGGTGGAAATCTGTCGGCCGACTTCGGATTCGCCGGGCTATTCGAGCATCAGGCGAGCGGCCTCGCGTTTGCCAGATATCGTGCGTACTCGCCAACTATCGGGCGCTGGCTGAGCCGGGATCCGCTCGGTGAATTCGCAAATTTCCGGAGGGGACGAGGCACCAACGGATCACAAATTTCGACCTTCAATCTCTACAGTTATGCCCTGAACGATCCGGCAAATCTCCGTGACCCTTCCGGTTTGGCGGTGGCCGCCTTCTGGTTCGCGGAGTACGGGGCAGAAGCTGGCGTTATGTTTGGACCGTGGGGTGTCGTAGCCGGCGGCGTGATCGGGTTCGGCCTCGGTCTTTGGGGCGGCTCTCTCCTATATGACACAGTAAACCCGTCGGTCAATCAAATGGATATCCCACTGGTCGATCTACCGAACCCGCAAGCGCCGGCGAACGACACTACTGACGCCCCTCCTCAGCGACGCGAGGATTATTGCGTCGCTATCGCAGAAGCCTACCGCGAGGCATGTATGGCGCAAATTGAAGCGACTAAGGGCCATTGTGACCCAGACGATTTTGGTCATTGCATCGATGCTGCGGGCGAAGTCTATGACGAATGCAAACGAGGCGTAGTCAGTCCGGTACCCTAAAATTTTTGCGCAGAACCTTTCGTAGATGAAGTTCACTGAATCTGGTGGCCCAACGCGATGCGCGCTTATGCACTGCGGGGCATAAGCGCGCACCTTTTTTGATACCCGGTTCAACCTCGCCAAACCAGCTTTGCTGAATAGGCATCGCGCTTGGGAAAAGCCGAGGAGAAGCGCCGCGCAGCAGCATTGCGAAGTGCTGCAAAAACACCCGAACAGCTCAGCCAAGAGCGACCAGAGGCGAAAAAACAGAAGCGGCGAGCGTTGTACAACCGAGCAGGACGACAGAGTACATGGGTATCACTGGGAAAATCTCATTTAAAGCGAACGGCTACCTCAAGAACCCGACGTCGGCGCTCTATCAGGTGTGCAAAGCCAAATGGGTGCCGGTTAACACTGTAGGTGCGCAGTAGTCGTGCGGCACGCCGGTTCTCAAAACGGCGTCCACTGTTCCTCATATGTCATCGAAGCTCACGCGTCACGTCAATCGTCCGCCCTAGTTGCATCAATGATTGAGCGACGCCACCGAGCCTCTGCGGAGTGCGATTCCATAGCATGATACGCTCGATGGATGGCCTGAGGTGGAAGCTGAGAGGCCTTCAGTCAGATTTTGGAGTGCATTAAGCCGAGTCCATAGGGCGAGTGACGCTTGCACATCCGGAGCGGACGTTGCGGTGTCGCGGGCCTGAACGGCAGTTCAGGGTCGATTTTTGCCGTCCGCGACGGGCGTACGAGATCATGATTTACGTAAATCTCAATAGTCGAATGGAGACCGAACAAGGCTCACCCAGGTCGTCTCTAATCTGCTAGACAACGCAATCAAATACTCCGACAACGACACCGAGATAACGATCGACGCAACAGTTCGCGACGATCAGGTACGAATGTTGTGAGCGATAAAGGCATTGGCATCCCGGTAACGCAACTTCACCGCATGTTCGAGGCCTATGTTCAGCTTGCCGCTCCAGATGGCCGGTGGCGATCGGGTCTCGGTATCGGGCTGTCTGTCGTCCAGAATCTGGTTGATATGCATGGAGGCGGCGTCACCGCTGCTAGCGACGGAGTAGGGGAAGGATCGCGATTCACCGTTACGTTGCCGACAACGCAGGCGCGTGAATGCCAAACTGTGAACCAGACCGAATCGGCGACGCACCAGACGAGGCGGCTACGCATTCTCGTTGTCGATGACAACCGTGATGCGGCTGAATCGCTGGCGATGATCCTGCACGAGCATGAAGTCCAATGTGCTTTCGATGGTGAGGCCGCGCTTCCCATCGCACAGAGGCGTTTCACCCGGACGTCGTCATCCTCGACATCGGCCTTCCTGGCATCAGCGGCCACGACATGGCGCGGCGGCTAGGAGCGCTGCCAGAAACCGCCCATGCGGTTCTGGTCGCGCTCAGTGGATTCGGGGCACCGGAGGACGCTGCTCGATCACGCGAAGCCGGGTGCGAGCGGCATTTTGTGAAGCCCGTCAACCCCGAAACGTTGATCGACTTCTTACGCAATAACGTTCCAAAAGTCGATCTTTAGCAGGCCGCATTCGCCATCTGCTGGCAGCGACAGCTTTTCGAGATTCTCCGTGCACCACCGACAGCGCACTGCTTTGGAGTCAGGGCCCCTTCGCTCCGCGCGCGACTAGCTGCCGCTCGCACGCGAGCCTGTATCGGAGCGAAGGATGGAGACGAGCTTCACCGAATCGCAGAAACAGCTAGACGGTAGGCCAGAGTCCGGAGACGCACCGTACCTGCGGATGGAGCAAATGGTTACGATACCCTGACTATTACGCGGATGTTCTCTCTGGTCGGCTACCATCGCACGCCAGCCGCATTAACACAATCAAAGGACACGTCGAACGCGCTAGCAAAATTAATGAACATCCGTCTGTCCCTACGTTGCTCGAACGCGACGCTGGCAAACTCGGCGCTTCGCCCCCCGCTTCTTTTAGCGCGGACTATCAGCGCATTTTCTGCCTTCGGCCAAGTTTAGCGCCCGGATCACTACGGCGTTCTGCGCGCTTTCCTCGGCGGACCGAGTTCAGCAGCCGTCCTGACCTGGTTCCGGCCGTTAGTCTTTGCGTAATAGAGGGCCTTATCACCTTGGCGGAGTACTGAGAACGCATCACCGCCCAGTCGCGAATAGCCCGTGGCGCAACCGATGCTGACCGTGACCAGACCGAAGGCGCTGCCTGCGTGCGGGATGTTCGTCGACGAGATTCTTTGACGCAGCCGTTCCGCAAGCCCGCGCGCACCGTCGAGTGGCGTGTCGGGCAGGATGATGACAAACTCTTCGCCGCCATAGCGCACAGCCAGGTCACCGGGCCGAAGCACAATCGATGCAATGCAGTCGCAACTGCGACCAGCGCGTCGTCGCCTTTTGCGTGTCCGTATGTGTCGTTGTAACTCTTGAAACTGTCAATGTCGACGAAGAGGACGGACAGAGGCGTGTTGTTTCGACGTGCCCGCCGCCATTCTTCGTGGAGCCTGCTGTCAAGCACCCGCCGGTTGTGGAGTCCCGTCAGCGAGTCAGTCCCGGCAAGGCGAACAAGTTCCGCCTGCGCAGCCATCCGCTCACGCAAAATCAAAGCAAGCGTCCATGAAAGGGCGATGATGATAAGGCCAAACATCACCGTCAGCGCCCCAACGACAGCGCTACGCTTGCGCCACGCGTGAAGGACATCCTGTTCGGCGGGGGCGACGGCCACGATAAACGGCGTGCCAGCTACATGGGTGTAAGTGATAATCCTGCGGACGCCGTCGATGTGTGACGTCGCGGTGTACGAACCAGCCGTCTGCGTTGCCCGCACGGGGAAGGCACCCGGCACTCGGCGTCCGATGACGGCTTCGGCCAACGGCTTGCGGGCGAGCAACGTTCCGTCGTTCATCACTATAAAAGCTGAGCCGGCAGGCCCGACACTGACTTTTTCAAGCAGAGACTGGAAGTAGTCCGTATGAAGCGCCACTACCGCGACTCCGGCGAAAGAGCCGTCCTTCCCATCTATGCGCCGCGTCAGGGTCACCGAGCAATTTCCATCGCGTAGCCGCGAGTAGTAGGGGTGAGAAATAAACAGACCGGCAGAGGCGCTGCGTTCATGCGTGCGGAAATAGTCCCGGTCTTTGAAAACGCCGGGGTGAGCAGCGTTGTGGTCGCCGGCGGCGATGATGGTACCCGTAGTGTCCATCAGAAAGGCGCCGCCAAGGTACTGGGCTGTCGTCGTCCTGTCGAACAGCACGTCGCGCCGGAGTGCAGCTGGAAGAGCCATGACAGACGGTTGCTCGGCACGGTCCGCCATGGCCTGAAGCGAAAGGTTGACCAGTTCGACGTTGCGGGCGATGTCGCCACTGATGACTGATACAACATTTGCCGATGTTTCAAGCGCATGCTCGAGAGCCGCCGCGCGCCCATCGTACATGGTCGAGATGGAAAGGCTTGCCATTAAGAGCGAAACGACTGTACCGACAAGACCTGCGAGGCAGGGGAAGTGCGAGAACAGGCGGCCCACGCGCAGCGGGACGCGGATTTTTCGGCGCGCAAGCTTGGCTTTTGCGGGCGAGCCTGGGCGCTTCTCTTCCATCAAAACTTGCTCATTTCGAGGTCCGCGATATGTGCCACAGGACCGGGTGATTGGGTTACCGGCATTCGCCAGTCAGTTCATGTCGTTCAGTGTCGCGAACGACGCAGAGATAACATCGCACGGCTCCGGTCTACCGAGCAGATAGCCCTGGATTTAACATACTCAGCGCTGCGGCATCGCTACCTGGTATTGTGAACCCGCAAGGCTGTCCGCATTCATGGGCTCCGTCAGGAGGAACCCCTGAACATAGTCGCAGCTTGCGTCGCGCAGGATGTGCAATTGCTCCATTGTTTCTACACCCTCAGCCGTCACCTTGATGCCGAGCTCGTGGGCCATCTCGATAATGCCGCGGACAATCGACGCATTCGCCTGGTCGCGACCCAACCTGGCCGTAAAACAGCGGTCGATCTTTACCGTGTCTGGCGAGAAATCGGCGAGATAGCGCAGGCTCGAGTACCCGGTCCCGAAATCGTCAATGGCAATGCGTACCCCAAGGCGCTTGAGCGACATCAAGGTCTCCTGTGCCAGAGTGGGGTTTTCCATCAGCGCGCTTTCCGTCAGTTCGACTTCCAGGCAGCGCGGCGGCAACTGATACTTGCGCAGCCCGTTATCGATAACCGTGACAATAGCGTCGTCCCGGAGTTGACGCGCTGATACGTTCACCGACATGCAAAGACGTTTTTGTCCGGCGGCTCTCCATTTGGCCAGCTGCGCGAGGGCCGCGTCCAGTACCCAAGCGCCAACGTCGACGATGAAGCCGCTTTCTTCCAGTATCGGGATGAAGCTCCCTGGTCCCACCATCCCCCGCGTTGGATGATTCCATCGAACCAGCGCCTCGAGGCTTTTCACTGCCAGCGAAACCGGTTCATGAATACCCTGAAAATGAAGGACGAACTGTCCGGCTGCAAGCGCCGTGGGTAGCCCGCGCTCGAGTTCGAAGTCTCCGAGGACATCGCTGACGGCTTTGTCGGCGAACCTGAAACCGTTACGGCCACCTTTTTTTGCTGCATACATCGCGATGTCGGCGCTTGTGAGAAGCGCTTCGTGGTTCCGGCCGTGGTCCGGATACAGTGAAATTCCGATAGAAGCCGTGACGAAGGCCCCGGCGGTGTCTTTCCGCGCTCCGCTGTAGAGTACCTCGAGCAGAGACTTGGCCAGGGTCCCTAACGTGGCCCTGTCGCTCACGCCGCTCACGATCACCGCAAACTCGTCTCCCCCCAGGCGCGCTACGCATGCATCCGCGGGAAACGTTTCCTGGATGACCTTCGCGATGTCCTTCAACATACGGTCGGCGGCCGTATGGCCGAGGGTGTCGTTGAGAACCTTGAACCGGTCGAGGTCGATGAACATGAGGCCGAAGGCGACCTCCTGCTTGCACAGCGCCTTCATCTGCCGGATGAGGGCGCCGCGGTTGGCCAAACCCGTCAGTGCATCCGTGTAGGCCAACCGGTTCAGCGCTGTGAGGCGTTCATGCTCTACCGTGACGTCCTCGCTAATACCGACAAAGCGCACAACACTTCCCGAATCGTCGCGGACCGGGTATGCGGTGCTTTTGATCCACCGCAGGCAACCGTCGGGGCGGCGGATCCGATACTTGAAGCTCCCTTCGGCTGATCCTTCGACGATGCGGCGCATTTCTGCGAGCAAGGGCTCAAGGTCATCGGCCAGCACCAGGTCGAGCCAGGCGGTGGGGGCGCTGTGCAACAGTTCGGGCGAGATACCGAAGACGCGTTCAACGCCGGAGCTGACGTGATAGAAATGCTCGAAGCTCGGGCTCGACGAGTAGAACACCAACCGGACATGAGACTCCATCTCATGCATCAGTTCGTTCTGTTCGCGCAGTGTTTCCAATAGCGTGCTTTGCCGCGTGACGTCTTCCGAAGCGCAAAGCAGTGCGACCACCGCGCCGTCATCACCAACGACTGGCGTGAGCGTCGAATTCCACCACTTGGGGCTTCCTTTGGTGGTTGCGCAGCTTCCGGTAAAAGATGTGCTCCTGCCTGCGAGGGCGTTAGTCCAGGCCTCTGCGGCTGCGGACTGGTGTTCGCCGGTCCAGAAGTTGAGCCAGTCCGCGCCGTCGAGTTCTTCAGGGGACTCTGCTTCCATCAGCGCGGCGCCATGCTCGGATACGCGTAGCACTTTTCCATCCGTATCGAGTACCTTCAGGCAGTCACGATTCGCGTCCAGCAGCCCGCTTGCCAGTGCAATAGCGGCAGACTCCCGCGCGTGGTCGGCACCGAGCTTTCGACGAACAACGGCGAGCGCGGCAACACCTACTGCCATGGACAACGCGAGACGGTACGTATCGACGGCCTGATTTGCCGCCTGATATGCAACAGCACCGATGCCGGTTCCCGCAGCAATCGCAACGGACAGGCTTGCAAACGGCAAAGGCTTGCGTTGAGCAAACCGGGAAAGAAAAAAGGATAGAAACTGCTGATTCCTGGCGGCCTGGCCGCCAGCTGTTGCGCGAGCTTCGCCCTGGGATCGAGTCGAATCCCATATCTGATGGCGCCACGCTGCTTTGAATCTCACGCTGTTCTCCGACTACTGTCCGGGCGGCGGCGAGGAACGTCGCACCGCCGCGCAATGAGCTATAACGGTTCACTTTTAGCCGACGAAGCATCGCCGGTTGACCGCGCGACCGCGGCGATCTCGCGAATACGTAGGTTCTGTTGGCATCCCGGAAATCGCCTACATATTTGCCCTCCGTTTCAGGCTTGACCGGGTTCATCACCTGACGGAAAGCGAGGCGAAGAAGCAGACGCTCGCCACCCTGCGCGAAGGGCGTAGCGCCTCGCGATGCTGGTGGAGATGTCGCCTGCCTCCTTGGGCGCGCGTTCGCGTTCTTCAATGCGCGCATAACGTGTCTGGTACGCGCAAAAACGCGCGGAGCAGACTACAAACGCTAGCGACAGGACCAACGGAATCCACAGCTTTTGACCGAATGAAAGACTTCTCACTGTTTTTGTCCTTCGAATGCAGAGGATGGACGGCTCAACGACAAAATGAACAGAAGCTTGAGGGTATAGCTGCCATCAACGTTTCTGATACCCGGATTGTGTATTCCCAAGGCTGACAGTCTGCGACCGCGCAGCGGATGATTGGGAACCGTAGGGGCCGTTCTCCGCACCGTCCATAACAGGCTCGCGCTGCAAAACATCCCTCGCGTTAGCCCTCGCTTGCAGGGTTTGGGCGCATGTCGAGCCGAGTCGCCTGAGGCCCGGACGTGGCGGACAATTGCATAGTTGACCGGAACCCCGATTCTTAGCGTGAAGCGTCGCGCACGACGTCCCGCAGCGGAGCCTCTTGCGGGCAGTCCCGGCGAAGTTTCTGAGTCTGATCGCCGTTGCGCATCCGGGCACTGGCAAGGGCTAATCGACTCAACCCGTTCGCCTCGTGGGTCGGAGCCATCGCGTGCGTTGCCGCCGTTTGCCAGCTGCATGTGCTGCGAAGAAGGGCGCCCCGGTATTCGCCGCATCGTTCGATCTCGCTACCGCGATGAGCGACCCGATGAGCCCGGTCAATCCGTGGAAGGGCCGCTGGGGGTCGCGTGCCGCCGATACAGTCAGGGGAGGCTGAAGCTGCACATGCAAATTGCATAAGTCGGCACCCGGCCAACAGCTGCCTGGCACAGAAGCGCACATAGGGGCACTCGACCGTCGGCTCAGGAACCGACACCTGCCATGTGATGCAAGGCGTACTAGTCAATCTGTGTCGGAGTCCTTTCTGAACGTCACGTAGATGCAATCTCACCTCCCTCGCTATGGGAACTCAACGCAAGTGGGGCCCGCCGGAACGGTAGCAGGATGAACACCGGCGAGGCGCAATCTTAAACAGTTACCAACTAACGATCTCATCAAGCCGCGGCATGCGTTCGTGCCTCATTGCTGGCAGGGTGGTGCCCGCGGCGGCGCGCCAGGCAGGAGGTATTCGATGCAGACCATGTGACCGTCTTTGCAGACCGGACAGTCGCGCAGTGACCGGCCGGTCAGCTGTACATAGCGGTCGCGGTAGTCGGGTCGGAGTGTCGTTCGGGTTTCGGGGAGCGGCGCGTCAAGCAGTCGGCAACATGTGGACAGGCTGGTCTCGCGCAGCCGGTTGATGAGCAGTCCGTAGTGGCGAATTCGTTGTAGTCCGTGCGGCAACACGTGCAGCAGGAAGCGGCGTAGGAACTCGTAGGCGTCGAGACGCATCACGTGTGGTCGGTCCGGATGGCGGTAGTCCTTCCAGCGAAACGTGACGTGCCGATCGGTCTGACTGACGAGGCGGTTGTTGGAGATCGCGACGCGGTGTGTGTAGCGGCCGAGATAGTCGAGCACTTGTTGGGGACCACCGAATGGCTCCTTGGCATAGACGACCCACTCAGTTCGTCGCAGGCCGGACAGATAGCGGGCGAATTGGCGCGGCTCAGACAGGTGGGCCAGTGACGAGAAGAAGCCGAGTGCCCCGATATCGAAGGCGTGCTGCAAGCGCTCGAGGAACAGCCGGCGGAATAGGTGCGAGAGAACCCGCACGGGCAGGAAGAAGCCGGGCCGGCAAGCCACCCAGCGCGTGCCGTCGGCAGTCAGGCCACCGCCCGGGATGACGCAGTGCAGATGCGGATGGTGGATCAGGTTCTGCCCCCAGGTGTGCAGCAGCGCAATGAAGCCGATCGTGGCACCGAGGTGCCGGGGATCTGCCGCTATCGTCTGCAGCGTTTCGGCTGTTGCCTGGAACAGGATGTCGTAGACGACACGCTTGTTCTGGAATGCGACGGCCGCGATCTCTTGCGGAACGGTGAAGACGACGTGGAAGTACGGCACGGGCAGCAGATCTGACTGGCGACGCTCGAGCCATTGTGCCCGGGCGAGCGACTGGCACTTCGGGCAGTGCCGGTTGCCGCACGAGTTGTAGGCGATGCGCTGATGTCCGCAGGTGTCGCACTGCTCGACGTGGCTGCCCAAAGCCGCAGTTCGGCATTGCTCGATGGCGCGCATGACACGATGTTGCTCGCGGTCGAGCGAGTCGGCGTGCAGATGCCGGTATGCCGGGCCGTGGCGGCGCAGGATGTCCGCCAACTCCAGCGGGGCCTTCATCGCGGTTCAGACGTGGTCAACCGGCGGTTCGGGTGAAGCATGCGGTGACCTTGATGGCAGCCGGTCGAACGGGCTAGTCGCCGCGCAGATCGCGCTGGTCGCGACCTTCAGGTAGCGCGCCGTCGTGGCCAGGCTGCGATGGCCCATCAGCAACTGGATCAGGCGCACATCCGCGCCGGACTCGAGCAGGTGCGTCGCAAAGGCATGGCGCAAGATGTGCGGGGTGATCGGCTTGGTGATACCGGCACGGCGACGTGCGTCATGGCACGCCTGTCGCACCACGTCGGCACCGACGGGTTGATCCGGGAAGCGGCCGGGAAACAGCCAGTACTGGGGCCGGCCGATACACCAGTAGCTGCGCAGGACCTCCAGCAGCCGTGGCGAGAGCATTACGTAGCGGTCGACGCGCCCCTTGCCCTGCTCGACACGCAGCATCATGCGCTGGCTATCGATATCGCCGACCTTCAGCCGGGTGGCTTCCGAGATGCGCAGGCCGGCGGCATAGGCTGCGATCAGCACGGTACGGTGCTTGACGCTTCGGATCGCTTCAAGGAACCGGGTGATCTCGTCCTGACTGAGGATCACCGGGAGTTTGCGCGGTGTCCGCGGTATCGGGAGTTCTTCGACGGCCCACTCGCGTTTGAGTGTGATGTGGTACAGGAAGCGCAGTGCCGCGGTGGCCACCACCAGCGTGCTGGGGGAACGCCGCTGGACTTCAATCAGATGGACTTGCCAGGCGCGCACCTCCTCCGGCCCCAGCAGTTCGGGGGAGCGCCCAAAGTACCTCGCAAAGTTGCTCACCTGCTGGAGATACACGCGTTGCGTGTTGGCCGCGACGTTGCGCACGCGCATATCCTCGATCATGCGTCGACGTAGGGGTGTCATGGTGGACTCCGCTCTGAGTGGTGACGGCAGCAAACTGCACTGCCATGGTCCCATTCGAACGGAACCGCCCTTCGGATGATCCCGGAGCCGATGCCGCTGGCCAACCGCCTCCTCCCGCGTCAGCGGGTTAGTTCAATCTTTCTTAACTTGAGTCCGATACGCACATCGAATCGAAAAAATGCGATCGATTCTATTCAAAATTACATAGAATAACGACATACCACTTACGTTAATCGCGATATTATGTGTGACTCACGAAAATTCACCGCAGAATATTTTAATAGTAGTACGTATAGATCATATGACTGAAAGATCGCGCTTCGAGTCTCGGGACGCTGATATCGCAACCGTGCATCACCTGACACCTGTATATTTTGCGGAACCCCTTAAGCGTGGCGGATGTCGCTGACAAACTCGGCATTCCAGATGCATGCGGCCGAACATCATGCGAAGGCAATTCGCCGCTGCGTTCGCGAACTACAGAAGAACGGGTTGACGGCGCTCGATAAAGCACGGATGGAGCACTGCTAAACACTCCAACGGTCGGGGCCCTCGCCAATGATTCGGAGAACGTCCAATTGTTTGTCTTGACCGCGGATTGGACGGCAGCGTGCGCGCGCGAATCCATACCAGCCACTCCATACTGTTTGGACATGCGCGGGCCGCCTTTTTCCTTGACTGATCTCGATGTGGACCGATTTGGAGAACGGGCTGCGACTACCCCCAGGAAGCCAAAGTACAAGCGGCTTGCTAAAGGGAGGGACCCTGTTACGCGGATCTCATTGCGCGATTGTATGGAATTTGGCAACCGAAGGGCCACCCCCTCGCCATACACTGCACGAGCCTCATGGCACCCGAAATCGTCGCGGCCTTCGAGCATTTATCGCTCCAACGACTCGCGGACAAAGGCTGCCTACCTGTCGAATCGAAAGCGCGGAAACGACGTTTGAGTCGATGGAGTACCTGATCATGAAGTCGCTATTTCTAGTGATTGGTGGAAGCGTACTGCTTTCCATGGGCAGCTTAGCCTACGGTCAGTCCGCTACCCCGGCATCGCCCTCTCAGCAACCCATGCCCGATCAACCCGCAGCCACCAACGCATCGGGACAATACCAGTCCGACGCTTCACAGGGCGGAGCACCAATGGGAACATACGGAGCGGGTACGTCCCGTGGAGAACGGGATCCACGAACCGGTGCCCTCTGCATCACCGGCTTGTCCTGCGACATCTATAAGGGCAATTGACGCGCATATGGACCGAATGCGCCCCTGTGACGCACTGCTACTGCGCAGGATCTCCGAAGTGCGCTGGGCGTAGGCGAAGGGGCGCACCGTTTATAGCACTTCCTCGGCACCGAACCCGGCACATCCTGCGCGTCCGCACGGCGCGCACGTCCGTTGCGCTCGCAGCGGACCTTGCTCATTTTCCCACGCCGTTTGCTTCCCATCATCGCTGGACATTGCTGCCAAATCGTGCATCCAGATGCTGATATGACTTTATATGAACGCCTCCCTTTTGCGAGGCTTTTGTGTGCTCCGACGTCACCTAGGTTTGGCTGCGGCTTTATATTCGGCCTCATTGCAGCCTGACAGGCTGCAGGCCCCGATGAAATCCGCTGACTCGCCCCTCATTTCCCGTAAGAGCTCGGAGCTCCGAGTCATATGCAGGTTTAGCAAGTCACGGTCTGACCTGGTTCGTCATCACACTCAATTGCCAACGCAACCTTTCTGTTCAAGTTGTCTTCCAATAGTGGGAGAGTAGACGCGCTCTCCGTGTGGTCCGGCGAGCGCTCACGCAGGTTTCACGCTCATGAAGCTCTCTTCGTATGGCCGATCATGGGCAAGCATCGCCCAGATTGTCCGGGCCATCTTGTTTGCCAACGCTACAAGTACTACGTTGGGTGGCCGCCGTTTCCCGATGCGTTCGACCCATGCTCCTGGGTCCTTTGAGTTATAGAGCACACCGCGAGCGCCGTGAATCAGAAGGGTCCGCAGATAGGTATCGCCCCTCTTGCTGATTCCCAGCAGGACCACCTTGCCGCCGGAGCCCGTTTGTCGGGGAACCAAGCCGAGCCAAGCCGCGAATTCGCGGCCTGGTCTGAACGACTTTGGGTCTCCCATGGTCGCAACCGCCGCGGTCGCCGTGAGCAGGCCTACGCCGGGTATGGCAGCAATGCTCTTGCTCGCCTTGTCCTCTTTCATCCACGCCCGCAAACGTCGCTCGATCGTGGCAATCTGTTCATCAAGCTTGCTCAAGCCGTTCCACTGCTCTCTGAGTGTGTCGATCAGTACTGCCGGCAATCGCTCGGCGACTGTTGCCAGCACTATCGGCATGGCCTTATCGAGCGCACAGCGACCTTTTCCCATCACCTCTCCGTATTCGGCGAGCAAACCCCGCAGACAGTTCACTTGCATTGTGCGGAACTTGACCAGTTGTTGCCGCATGCGATGCAGCGCCAGCACGGACTGCTGACCTTCGGTCTTTACGGAAACCGCTTTCCCCGGCTGCTGCACCGCGAGCCAGATTGCACGCGCATCGGCCGGATCGCTTTTGTTGCCGATATTGAAGGCTTTGACGAATCTGGCCGCCATCAGCTTCACTTGGTGGCCCATATTCGCAAGTTGTCTCGCCCAGTGGTGCGCTCCGCCACATGCTTCCATGCCGATCAAACAAGGTTCTCGGTTTGCGAAATGCTCGAGGAACTTTGCCCGCTTGACACGTTTGCTGACGATTTCACCGGAATTCGGGTCGACCCAGTGCACCTGAAAGATGTTTTTGGCAATGTCCACTCCCACTGGCGTGAGTTTCATAACATCCTCCGATTGATGATCGGTTACCGTCGCAAGAAACCACCATGCTTTGTAGCTTTGACGGTAGGTGGGAGGCGTTCATTCCATTTCCGCGTGTCAATCGGGATCGTTTTTGCCTGTTTGAGTTGCACGCAATCTGAATTTCCTGAGGGCGGCGTAGCAGTAAATCTCGACGGTGAATCACGCTGATATCCGCGGGTTGGGTACCGCATTACAGTGGTCCGTCCGATGAGCCTGCCGCTATCTACTGACGCAAGTCGGATGAGATCCGTTGCCTAGCATCTCCGCGGGTTACTCGTATGCCGGGCTACGCCGCCTTCAGGAAGCTCGTTCTCCA
>NZ_JAMBPQ010000053.1 GCF_024206495.1 Paraburkholderia sp. CNPSo 3272
GACTTGGCGGTTGAGGCCGGCGCTGCACCTGTTGTTCTTCTTCGGCAAACGCCTTTCTACCATGCGGACGGCACGCCCCGATGCAGGGCACGTCTCCAGTCGCCCTACGGGCTCCCTTCACCGTGCCCTGCATCAACTAGCCCCGGTCACGATGCGTTGGTCATTTCCGCGAGTTCTTTTTTTGCTCTCGCGTCACACCGCCTCTATGTGACGCCGCCAGATTTGCGCGGATTTAGACCGCCATCGACATCAAGCATGGGCGGCCTCCCCCGTATAGCTGCGCACGACCTCGGGATCGCGGAATACTTCGGCAGGCGGCCCATCGGCGATCAGCTTGCCGAAGTTGAGCACGCACACGCGCCTGCACAGGTTCATCACGGTTTCGATATCGTGCTCAATGATCAGGATGCCTACGTTGTATCGCTCGTGCACCGCCAGCAGCGTTTGCATGAAGCGGCGCTTGGTGGCCGTCTCGAGGCCCCCCAGCACTTCGTCGAGCAACAGCAGCTTCGGCCCCGTCGCGAGCGCCTTCGCCACCTCCAGCGCCTTCAGTTCGGTGAGCGCGAGTTCCGTGGCCGCGTCGCGCTGCGCCTTGCCTTCGAGTCCCAGGAACGCGAGGATTTCGTCGATGCGCGCCTCGTCCACTCGCCCCGTGCCGAAGCGTTGCGCGACGATCAGGTTTTCGCGCACCGTGAGTTCGTGCATGGGCTGCGGCACCTGGAACGTGCGCCCGATGCCAAGGCGCGCGCGCCGATAGAGCGGCGCTTTCAACAGATCCACGTCGGCGAATCGGATCGATCCGCTCGTGGGCCGCACGAGCCCCGAAATTGCGTTGAAAAGCGTCGTCTTGCCCGCGCCGTTCGGGCCGACCAGCCCCACCACGTCGCGTGTGCCGAGCGAGAGCGATACACCGTTGACTGCCGTGATGCCGCCGAAGCGGATCGAGACATCCTGCAGGCGCAGTTCGGCTGCTTGTTCAGCTTGCTGCATAGACACCTCGCCGGGTACGTTTGAAGCGCAGCGCGGTCAGACCCGCGGGGCTCACGATGATCATCGCCACGAGCAGGATGCCCAGCACGATCTGATGCCCCGTCGGCAGCAGGCTCTTGAGCACGAGCTGATCGACCAGGTAGACCGTCACCGCGCCCACGAGCGGTCCGAGGATGGTGCGATAGCCGCCGCAGATCGCCGCGATGATCGGCACGACGGCCCAGCTCGCGTTGAACGCGTAATCGGGTTCGAGAAAATTGATGTAGTGCGCGTTGAATGCGCCCACGAGCCCCGTCATCAGCGCCGAGAGCATCAGCATGGCGAGCTTGAGCATCACGCTGTTCACGCCCACCACGCGCGTCGCGTCCTCCGACTCGTGCATCGCCCGCAGCGCGAGTCCCACATGGCTGCCGCGCAGCCGCGCGTAAATCGCGGCGAACACCAGCACCAGCGTGAGCACGACGAGATACCCGCCGCTCTTGCTGCTGAAATCGAAGCCCGCGACCTTCGGCAGCGCCGGAATGCTGGAAAGGCCGCTCGCGCCGCCCGTGAGATCGGACCATTCGGTCGCGATGATGCGGAAGATCTGCGCATAGGCGAGGATGGCAAGCGCGAAGTACGGCCCCTTCAGGCGCAGCGCGGGCGCCATGGCAAGCGAGGCGACTGCCGCCCCCACGCCACCCGCGAGCATCGCGGGAAACACGGGCCAGCCGGCCTTGAGCGTGAGAAGCGCGGAGACATACGAACCCACGCCGAAAAACGCCGCGTGCCCAAAGCTCACCATGCCGCCCAGATTGCCGAGCAGCGCCCACGCGAGCGCCACGCCCGCGATCGTGAGCGAGGCCACCGCCAGACTCATCAGATACAGGTTCTGCCCGAACACGAGCGGCACGCCGGCATACAGCACGGCCAGCGCCACCGCGAGCCCAGCCAGGCGCGGGCCGGACCAGCCCGTTGTGGTTTTCAATGTCGACATCGATCTCATCCCCTTCGTTTCGCCACACCGAACAGGCCGTCCGGCAGCACGTAGAGCACGAGCAGAAACAGCAGCATGCCCGCGAGTTCCTGCAGCGCCGAACTGGCGAGCGTGACGGTGAGCGCCTCGGTAATGCCGAGCAGCATCGCGCCGGCCAGCACGCCGGGAATCGAGCCCACGCCCGCGAGCACCGTGATGATGAACGCCTTGACGGTCAGCGCTTCGCCAATGGAAGGCTGGATCGCGCTCGACGCGTAGATCGATACGCCCGCGCACGAAGCGAGCAGGCCCGCCACGACGAATGAGATCAGTTCGGTCTTGCGCGGGTCGATGCCCATCAGACGCGCCGCGTCGCGGTTGCTGGAGATCGCGCGCACGGCGCGCCCATACCACGATCGCGAGAGCCACCACCAGAGCGCGAGCATCAGCGCGACGCTGATACCGAACGAGAGCACTTCGCTGCGCATGGAAAGCAGGTTGCCGAGCATCACGCTGTCCTGCAGCCATGCGCTGCCGGTCGAGCGTACGTCGGCCCCCCAGCCCAGCAGCACGGCGTTGGTCAACACGATGCCGATCCCGTAAGTCAGGATCAGCGAGTTCAGCTCGCGGTCGCGCTTGATGCGGCTAACCAGATACCACGCGGCGGCGGCGGCGGCGCAGACCACCGGAATCGCCACCGGAATCGCGAACACGGGGTTCAGGCCGAGCTTCGTCTCGAACGTGTAGGCGATATAGGCGGCAAGCAGCACCAGCTCGCCGTGGGCGAGATTGATGATGCGCATCGAGCCGAACACCAGCGCGAGGCCCAGCGCGACGAGCGCGTAGGCGCCGCCCACGAGCACGCCCGAATACAGCGATTGCAGCAACAGGTCCGTCATCGCGGCTCCTCCTTCGTTGCGCGCGCATTTACCAAGGCAGCGCGGGGTATTTCAACTTGCCCGTGGCGCGCTCTTTCGGCCACACGAGCACGATGCGGTTGCCCTGGATCTGCGCCATGTTGTTCAGGAAAGCGGGGTTGTCGCCGTTCGGCGCGAAGCTCACCTTGCCGATCAGCGTGTCGTGCGGCTTCGCGCGCAGTTCGGCGGCAATGCCGTCCTGCTTGAGCGTGCCCGCGTCCGCGGCGCGCGCCATGGCGTCGAACAGCAGCCGCGACTGCACGTAGGCGAATTCGGCCAGGTAGTCGGGCTCCTTGTGATACGCAGCCTGATATGCCTGCACGAAGGCCCGTCCGTCGGCCGTGCCGAAGTCCGCGGGGTACGGCAGCATCGCGCAGCCGATCACATTGTTGACGAGATCGGGATAGTCGGCGGTCATCTTCGGCGTGACGATGGACCACGCACCCATCACGGCTTTCAGTTGCGGGCGCAGCACCTTGGCCGCACGCAGAATGCCGATATAGTCGTTCTCGTAAGCGATCATCAGCAGAACTTCGGGTTTGTCCTGCAGGCGCACCTTGTTCACGAGCGGCTTGAAGTCCGTCATCGCCGGGTCGAACGCGTGCACCGTCACCGTCACGCCCTGCGCGTGCAGTTGCGTCGAGACTTCGTTGCTGAGGTCGCTGGTGGCCTGCTTCGTCGAGGCGAGAATCGAAACCGACTTCACGCCCATGGCGTTCAGCTGTCCCACCACGGCCTTCGAGTAGCCCGATGCGGGCCCGATGCGGAAAAAGTGCTTGAGGCCGCGCGTGGTCATCGCGCTGTCCACGGCCCCCGAGGTGATATAGACGATGCCCGCCTTGTCGGCCGCTTCCGAAGCCGGGCTCACCGAATTGGAGCCGTAGCCGCCCGTAATGGCGAGCACGCCCTGCGATGCGAGCTTTTCCACCGCCGAAACGGCCTTGGCGGGCTGCGCCTCGTCGTCGACCACGGTGAGCGCGACCTTGTGCTTGCCGTTGCCATTGTTGAAGAGATCGGCGGCGAGCCGGACGCCTTCGAGCTGCGCGTTGCCTGCGCGTGCCATCGAGCCGGTGAGCGGCAACTCCACCCCCACGGGCAGCGTGTCGGCAAATGCGGCGGGCGTGTGGGCGAGCAGCGCGCAGGCGCTTGCGGCGCCCACGCCGATGCGAAAGAGTGCGCGCACGAGGGCGCACGGCTTGCTGCGAGTCGCGAAGCGGACCATCGAACCTCCAAACCTGAGTCTCGGTAATAGGAAGCGGCGCCGTTCAGATGCGGCGCTCGCCCTGTTTCGTTGTTCTATGTTTTTGTTACCACGGCACGCCCGGATACACCGGCTTCGCCGTCGCGTAGGTCGCGGGCCAGACGAGCGCAAGCTTGCCGTCGCGCGCGAACTGGCCCATGTGCGCCACGTAGTTCGCGTTGTCGCCGCGTGCGTCGAACGCGACCTTGCCAATGAAGGTGTCGTCGCGCCGGGTGGCGCGCAGGGTGTCGGCCAGACCGCCATTGCCGAGCGTGCCCGCTTTCTGCGCGTTCGCGATCGCGTCGAACAGCAGTTGCGCGTAGACGAACGACGTCTGCGACTGATAGTTCGAGGTGGTCTTGAAGAGCCGCTGGTACGTATCGGAGAACTCGCGCTGGTCCGCCGAGCGGTAGTCAGCCGGCGAGGAGAGCACGGTCGCGCCATACACGTTCGGCACGAGGTCGGGGAACGACTGCGCCATTTTCGGGCTCGCGAACGCCCATGGCGCCGCAATCGCCTTCAGGTCGGGCTTGAGCACGCGCGAGGCGCGCAGAATGCCCACGTAGTCGTTCTCATAGCCGAGCATCGCCATGGCGTCGGGCTTGTCCTGCAGCTTGACCTTGTTGACGAGCGGCTTGAAGTCGCTGATCGAGGGATCGTAGGCATGCAGGAAGGTCTTCACGCCCTGCGCCTTGAGCGCCGTATCAAGCTGTCTGGCGAGGTCGCTCGTCGCATCCTTCGTCGAGTAGACGATCGCCACCGACTTTACGCCCAGCGTGTTGAAGAGCCCCACCATGCCCTTCGTGTAGCCGGGCGTGTTGCTCACGCGAAAGAAGTTCTTCAGGCCGCGCGTGACCATGTCATCGCTCGTGCCGCCGGACGTCACATAGACGAGTCCCGCCTTGCTCGCGGCTTCCGAAGCCGGGCCGGCGCAGTTCGAATTGGCTGCGCCCGCAATCGCAACCACGTGCTGCGAGGCAAGCTGCTCGACGGCGGCAACGGCCTTGGCCGGGTTCGATTCGTCGTCGACGGCCACCAGCGTGATCCTGTCCTGCGGATGGCGCCGGTTGTAGATGTCGGCCGCCACCTGAATGCCGCGGTACATCTCGGTGCCCGCCTGCGCGAGCGCGCCGGTGAGCGGCAGTTCCACGCCCACGCGCCACTCCGTGGCGTGCGCGAACGACGGCGCGAGCGCGATGGCCAGCGCCGCCGCCAGCGCGCCGCGCAGGTTCGCCCGTGCGGGCCGTCCGCGTCCCTGTTTGCCGATGCTCCCGTGCTGCGTCTCGGGTCGCGTCATGTCTCCTCCTTTGCCTTGGGGGCTTATGTGTGCTTTGGAGTCTGCTGCGCGGCGGCCGCCTGATTCGTTTGTGCGCGCCACTGGACAGGTGCCAGTGTGGTTCAGGCGCGCAAAGCCAACAATTCGTTTTCGGGAAAGCGGGCGTTCGGCTGGCTGGAAGTCGGCATTTGTCCCGATGCCCGCGCACGGGCAGTCAGCGGATCCCTCGGGAAGAGGCAAAAAAAACCGCTGCACTGAGGCAGCGGGCATGGAGAAACGGCTCGGCGCATCGCACGCGCGATGCGCCATCAAAGGGCTACGGTGCGCTCAAGCCGGCGCGTTTTCGGTGCTCAGCTTCGTCACCATGCCGGTCTTGGCGTCGTAGGCATAGCCCTGCTGCTCGAGATGGGCGCTGACCGCTTCGACGACCACTTGCTGCTGGGACTCCTTGCGCAGCAGTTCATGCTCCGGCACGACCTGGCCCAGCTCGGCGGCGAGGCGGCGGCTCAGCGAGGCTTCGCCGGCGCTGCGGGCCAGACCCACGATCGCCTTTTCGTTGGCCTGGGCCAGTTGCTGCTTCAGTCCGTTCGCGTACTCGGACCAGCGCTTGATGTTCTCGCGCGCATCGGTAATCGCGGCAACGTGCTTGGCGGCCTCGCTGGCAAGCTGGGCCTTCAGCGTCTCGACTTCCTCCGGATCGGCGGCCGCGGGCTGTGCCTCGGCTGCGCCCTCTGCGGCTTCGCTCGATTCCGCGGCCTTGGCGAATTCGCCCAGTTCGGCGAGTTCGGTCGCCTGCTGCTGCGCGGCGGCGGCGCGCTCCTGCGCCTCGGTCAGGCTCGCCGTGAGACGCGCGATTTCGGAGGCGTCGGCCGTGCGCTCGTCGCTCAGGCTGGCGAGCTGCTGCTGGGCATTCTGCAGTTCGGTGGCGGCGGCATCGCGCTCCGCCTGGGCACCGGCGGCCTGTTCACGCTGGGCCGCGTGCGCTTCCTGCTCGGCCTGCAGCGCCACGCGAATCGCTTCCAGTTCGCCCTCGAGCTTCGCAACCGCTTCCGCATGGGCCGCTTCGAGCGCTACGCGTTCCGCTTCGTCACTCCCGCTCGAGGCAGCCGGCTCGGCCTGCTCGCCCGCCTCTGCGGCTGCCGCAGCGGCTTCGGCTTGCGCGGCCTGGGCCGCGTGCGCTTCGCGCTCCGCGGCCAGTTCGGCGACCGCGCGTTCCAGCTCTGCCTCGAGCGCCGAAACGCGCTCGGCCAGTTCCTCAGCGCGCTTTTCCGCTGCGTCGGCGCGCTGCATCGCGCTCGCGATGTCTTCCTCGAGACCCGACCCGGCATCGGCCTTCGTCTCGTAGGCGCGCGTCATCTTATCCAGCTGCACTTGCAGGGCGTCGAGTTCCTGGACCGTGGTCTGCAACTCTTCGAGCGCGTTGTCGCGTTCATTGCACGCGTCCTCGACGCGCTCGCGCATCGACTGCAGGCGGCGCGCCACGGCGCGCTCGGCCTCGTCCTGCGCCGACGTCCACAGACGGTCGAGCGCGTCGCGCATCGTATCCGTCACGGTTTCCGGCAACGCAGGGCGTTCCACGACTTGCTGCACGCGCGGCGCGCGCTCCTCGCGCCACTTGCGCAGCGAGGCAGCCACTGCGACCACCGAGCCGGTATGAACCTCGGACCAGATGGCCATGGGAGAAACCTTCTGGCCCTCATCGGCCATCCGTTCCGCGATTTCAGCAACCAGTTCGTCCGTGATCGTAATGCTGCTTGACATATCTGCCTCGAGAAAGTGCGAGCCCACCCCGCGTTTCTAGAGATTGTCGGGCAACCCTCCCCCGGTTAATCGCTCGAAAAGCCGGGTTTAAGGGGAGGTGTTCACAGGATTGCGCCGCCAGGCGTGGTGCGAGCCGCTGCCGCAGCCCGGGCGGGCGCCGCCACGGCGTAGGCGGCGCCCAGCGCCGGCTGAGCCGAAGACATCCCAGGAGCCGCTCACGCGCAGAAGAACGGCACGCGTGCGGATGCGGTCGATGTGCACGTCGAGATCGAGTTCGCGCATCCACGCAACCACACGGTCGCGACCGTCTTTTTCGTCGTCGGTGAGCGCGATGCGTGTGCGCCCACCCGCTTGCGGATCGGCGCCGATTTCACCCAGTTCGCGCAGTTGGCGAAGCAGCACTTCGCCGTTCAGATTCAGCGTATTCATGATCGGTTGGTTCCGACCGGCAACGCCAGGCGCGCGATTTCCGCGAAGTAGCGGGCGCCGGTCATCAGGATGTCGTCGTTGAAATCGTAGCCGGCGTTGTGCAGCGGAATCCCGCCGCGCTCCGGCGCGTCGCCGTTGCCGATGAAGATGAAATTCCCGGGCACGACCTGCAGGAACGCGCCGAAATCCTCGGAGATCATCATCGGCTGCACGTTGGCGTCCACGGCTGCGTCTCCCGCCACGTTGCGCGCGGCGCTCACCGCCAGTTCGACGAACTGCTCCGAATTCACGGTCGGCGCGAATTCGTGCGTGTACTCGAAGCTGCATTCGGCGCCGTGCGTGCGGCAAATGCCGACGCTGACTTCCCGCATGCGGGTTTCTAGCAGCGCTTGCACCTCCTTCGAATAGCTGCGCGTATCGCCCTTGATGATCACGTTCGAGGGAATCACGTTGCGAATGCCGTCGGTGATGAACTCCGTGCAGGAGATCACGGCCTGCAGGCTCGGATCGAGATTGCGCGACACGATGGTTTGCAGCGCGAGCACGATTTGCGCGGCGATGACGATCGGATCGGCCCCCATGTGCGGGCGCGCCGCGTGCGTGCCACGTCCCTTGATATGGATGACGAAGTTATCCTCGCTCGCCATGATGCCGCCCGCGCGCGTGGCAAAAGTGCCGGCGGGCATGCCCGGCATGTTGTGCGCGCCGAAGATCGCATCGACAGGAAACCGATCGAACAGGCCGTCCGCCATCATCGCCTTGGCGCCGCGGCCGTGCTCCTCGGCCGGCTGGAAGATGAACCGCACCGTGCCGTCGAAATCGCGTTGCTCGGCGAGCAGCCGCGCTGCACCGAGGACCATCGACATGTGGCCGTCGTGCCCGCATGCGTGCATTTTTCCCGCGTTCAACGAGGCATGCGCTCGGCCCGGCGCCTGCTCCGCGATATTGAGCGCGTCCATATCGGCGCGCACACCGATCACGCGCTTGCCGTCGCCCACCGTGAGGTTCGCCACGAGCCCCGTGCCGCCAATGCCGCGGTGCACTTCGAGCCCCAGTGTCTCCAGGATGTTCGCCACGTAATGGGCGGTATGGATCTCCTCGAAGCCGGTTTCGGGACGTTGGTGCAGATACTGTCGCCAGCTTTTGAGTTGGCCTTGCAGTGTGCTTTCCATGTGGGTGTCCTCTTTTCGGTTACTGCGCGACCTGGCTCAGCCAGGCGTCGCGGCGTGCCGCCACGGTTTCCGCGGAAACGCCGACCAGTTCCGCGTACACGCCGGGCGCTGTGGCACCCTCGGTGCTGATCAGCAGCACGCGTGAGGTAGCGTCGAGCCCTGCTGCACGCGCAAGAGCGGGATCGCGCATGAGCGTCGCGAGGCCCGCGAGCCCTGCCGCGCCCGATTCGCCCGATACGATCGGCACGTCGCCTGCCGCGCCGGTGGCGAGGCTACGCATCGCTTCTACGGCGTCCTCGTCGTCGATCAGCATAAAGTCATCGACACACTGCTCGAGTATCTGCCACGCGAGCGGCGACGTCTCCCCGCACGCAAGGCCCGCCATCACGGAATCGACCGACCCGGTGGCTTTCGCTGCCCGGCCGGCGATGGCGCTTTGATACAGGCAGTCGGCCTGGCGCGGTTCGACCACGATGAAACGCGGACGCGCCGCGCCATGATGCTCCCACAGGTAGCTGGCTACGCCGGCCGCGAGCCCGCCCACGCCGCCCTGCAGAAACACGTGCGTCCACGCATCGCCGGACTGTTCGATGACCTCCGCCGCGATGGTGCCGTAGCCTTGCATGACGTCGCGCGGGATCGCCTCATAGCCGTCATAGGACGTATCGGAAACAACGTGCCAGCCGTTCGCCTTCGCCAGTTGCGCCGCATGTTCGACCGATTCGTCATAGTTGCCCGCGATGCGAACGATACGCGCGCCGTACGCGGCGATCGCCGCTTCGCGCTCCGCGCTGACGTTCGCATGAAGCACGATCACGCAGTTGCAGCCAATCGATTGCGCGGCTGCGGCGAGCGCCTTGCCGTGGTTGCCATCGGTCGCGCTGATGACCGTGAGGTTCGTGACCATTTCGCCGTACCGGCCCTCGATCAGCTTGCGAGGATCGATCTCCTGCAGGGGCCACAGGCGCATGATGAGGCGCATCAGCGCGATGGGTGCGCCCAGCGCCTTGAAGCTGCCAAGAGGAGAACGAAACGATTCGTCCTTGAGTGCAATGCGAGCAACGCCCAGACGCGCCGCTGCACCGTCCAGATCCCAGAGCGGCGTGGACTCCGGGCTGATTAGCGACCAACCGGCGAGCCATGCCCGGCTCTCGTCGCCCGACTTCACGTTCAGGATGGCTCCGAGCGTTTCGGGATAGGCATGGCGCGTGGCGCGCGGGTTGGCGAACAGCATGGGTAGGCTCCGGTGGACTTGCGATGTCGAAATGATATTGCGCAGCCCTCGCGAAAAAGTCTCATAATGCGGTCACGTCACGCAAAAAAATATCGACTTTCAGGCTCCTGCGTAAATGGCGACACATCTCGACTCCTTCGACCGCAAACTCCTGATGGAAGTCCAGCGCGACGCCCAGACTCCCCAAAACGAACTCGGCGTGCGCGTGAACCTCTCCACGGCTGCTGTGAACCGGCGTTTGCGCCGTCTCGCCGACGAAGGCGTGATCGACCATTACGCGGCGATCGTCTCGCCCGAGAAGGTCGATCATCCCATCACGATCGTCGCGACCGTCGAGGTGGAAAGCGAGCAGATCGACTTGCTCGACGCGATGAAGCGCACGTTTGAGCGCTGTCCGCAGATTCAGCAGTGCTACTACGTCGCGGGCGAGTGGGATTTCGTACTGATTCTCGCGGTGCGAAACATGGACCAGTACACGGAACTCACGCGCGAGCTATTCTTCTCGAACAACAACGTGAAGCGGTTCAAGACGCTGGTGAGCATGAGCCGCGTGAAGGTGGGGCTCGAAGTGCCGCTCGCGCTGGACGGCGAATGAGGAACGCGGGTTGCGAGGCAGACGCAACGCGGTCATTTGAACAACAGGAGCCACGACCCATGAGCAACGCTGTGCATCATGCTGGAGCCATTGAGAGCGACGAGCTGTTCCACCACCCGGAAATCGCGACGCTGCGCGCGGACCTCGCGCTCGCGCTGCGTGCCGCCGCGCATTTCGGGCTCGGCGAAGGCGTCTGCAATCACTTCAGCGTCGCGCTGCCCGGCGAAGACGGCCTCTTTCTGCTGAACCCGCGCGGCCTGATGTGGAGCGAGGTGATGGCGGACGATATCGTCATCGTCGACTCACAGGGAGATGTGATGGCGGGCCGCCATGCCGTGGAGCCGACGGCGATGTTCATCCACGCCGCCATCCACGGCATTGCGAAGAAGGCCTGTGTGCTGCATACCCACATGCCGTACGCAACCGCTCTCACGCTCACGGAGGACTGCGGGCTCGATACGACCTTGTCGCAGAACGCGATGCGCTATCACGGCCGCGTCGCCCTCGACCGCGAGTACAACGGGCTCGCGCTCGGCCCCGAGGAAGGCGAGCGCATCGCGCATGCGCTCGACGGTAGAGATATCGGCTTCCTCGGCAACCACGGCGTAGTGGTGTGCGGCGAGCGCATCGACTACGCGTTCGACGACCTCTATTACCTCGAGCGCGCCTGCGCCGCTCAGGTGCTCGCGGTCTCCACCGGGCGCGCGTTGCGGCCCGTGGCGGCCGGCCTCGCGCAGCGCGTGGCCGACCAGATTCAGGGCGAGCGATTGCAGTCGGAGTTGTTCTTCGCGGCACTGCGAAGAACGCTCACGCACGCTTGACGAAAGGGAACCCTACTTGCCCTGCCACACCGCCATGCGCTTCTCCGCAAACGCCGCCGCGCCCTCTCGCGCGTCGGCGGAGGCGAACACCGGGTCCGTGATCTCGCGCTGACGCGCGAACATCTCCATACTGGACCAGTCTCGCGACTCGCGCATCACGCGCTTGCTCGCAGCCACCGCGAGCGGGCCGTTTGCCACGATCTTCTGCGCGAGTTCAATTGCGCCCGCCAGTGCTTCCCCCGGCGCGGTGAGACGGTTGACGAGGCCGAACTCGAAGGCCCGCTGCGCACCGAACATGTCGCCGGTGAGCACGAGTTCCATCGCGATGCGCTCCGGCAACTGCTGTTGCAGACGCAACAATCCGCCAGCCGCGGCGCATAGCCCGCGCTTCACTTCGGGCAAACCGAACTGCGCGTTGTTCGCGGCCACGACGAGATCGCTCGCGAGCACGACTTCGAATCCTCCCGCAAGCGCATAGCCCTCGACCGCCGCAATGAGCGGCTTGCGCGGCGGCGCTTCAGTGAGCCCGGCAAAGCCGCGGCCCGGCAGGCTCGGCCGCTCGCCTTTGAGAAAGCCCTTCAGGTCCATGCCCGCGCAAAACGTGCCGCCCGCGCCGGTGATGATGGCGAGCCGCAGATCAGGTGAGGATCTGGATGCCGTCGCGGAATTCGATCAGCAATTCGTCGCTCATGGTCGGCCTCGCTCAGCGCGGCTGCATGCGAATCGCGCCGTCAAGGCGAATGGTCTCGCCGTTGAGCATCGGATTCTCGAGAATGTGCAGCGCGAGCGCGGCGAATTCGTCGGCTTCACCCAGTCGCGGCGGGAACGGCACCATGCGACCGAGCGATTCGCGAATCTCCTCGGGCAGACGCGCGAGCAGCGGCGTGTCGAAGAGGCCTGGCGCGATCGTGCACACACGGATGCCCTTGCTCGCCAGGTCGCGCGCGGCCACGAGCGTCATGCCCACCACGCCCGCCTTCGACGACGCATACGGCACCTGCCCGATCTGCCCTTCATACGCCGCCACCGAAGCCGTGAGCACGCAAGCGCCGCGCTCGCCTCCCGCATCGGGCTCGTTGCGCGCCATCGCCGCCGCCGCGAGGCGCAGCGCGTTGAAGGTGCCGAAGAGATTCACGCGCACCACGTTTTCATAGGCTTCGAGCGAGCCCGGCGAGCCGTCCTTCTCGATCAGGCGCACTGCGCCGCCGCGGCCTGCGCAATGCACCAGCGAGCGCAGCGTGCCGCGCTCCGTAGCCGCCTCGAATACAGCGTTCATGTCGTCGGCGCTCGTCACATCGGCAGCCACGAAGCTCGCGTGCGCGCCGAGTTCATCGGCCACCGCCGCGCCGCGCGAGCTGGCGAGGTCGGCGATCACGACCTGTGAGCCTTTTGCCAGCAGTCGCTTCGCGCTCGCGAGACCCAGCCCCGAAGCGCCGCCCGTCACCACCGCTACCGTGCCGGCGAATTTGTTCTGTTCGTCCATCTGTCGTTTCTCCTTCGTTGTTCGTGGTCGCGCTTTAGAGGCGTTCGATGAGGGTCGCGTTGGCCATGCCGCCCGCCTCGCACATCGTCTGCAGGCCGTAGCGACCGCCGTTCACTTCGAGCGAATTGAGCATCGTGGTCATGAGCCGCGCGCCCGAGGCGCCGAGCGGATGCCCGAGCGCAATCGCGCCGCCCGCCGGGTTCAGCCGCGCCGCGTCCGCGCCCAGCGCCTTCTGCCAGGCGAGCGGCACGGCGGCAAATGCCTCGTTCACTTCGAAGTGCGAAATATCGTCGATGGTGAGGCCGCGCTTCTTCAGCAGACGTTGCGTGGCGGGAATGGGGGCGGTCAGCATCATCAGCGGATCGTCCCCGCAGACGTCGAACGCCACGATGCGCGCACGCGGCTTCAGTCCCAATTGCGCGGCCTTCTGCTCGCTCATGATGAGCAGCGCCGAGGCGCCATCCGAGATTTGCGAGGCGTTGCCCGCCGTGACGTTCCAGCGGATGCCCGGAAAGCGCGCCGCGAGTTCGGCGCTCTCGAACGAGGGCGCGAGGCCCGCGAGCCGCTCGACGGTCGTGCCGGCGCGGATGGTTTCGTCGAGGTCCACGCGACGCACGCCTTCGGTGCCCGGCACGTCGATCGGCACAATCTCGCGCGCGAACTGGCCCGCGGCGCGCGCGGCATCGGCGCGACGGTGCGACTCGGCCGAGTAGCTGTCGAGCGCCTCGCGGGTGAGCGCCCACTTCTGCGCCACGAGATCGGCACTCACGCCCTGCCCGACCATGCCTTCGGGATAGCGTGCGTGGTACAGCGCGCCGTACGGATCGCGGCCGATGCGCGAAGAGCCCATGGGCACGCGGCTCATCGACTCGACACCGCCGGCCACGACGATCTCGTTCACACCCGCCATGATCGCCTGCGCCGCGAAATGGATCGCCTGCTGGCTCGACCCGCACTTGCGCTCGATGGTGGTGGACGGCACGTGTTCCGGAAAGCCCGCCGCGAGCCACGCGAGGCGGCCGGGCGTGGAGGCCTGCTCGCCCACCTGGCTCACGCAGCCGATCATCACGTCGTCCACGCTGCCGGGGTCGAGATCGTTGCGCACGATCAGTTGCTGGAGGACCTGCGAGAGCAGATCCACGGGATGCAGATCGACGAAAGCGCCGCCCGCCTTGGTCCGGCCCATTGGGCTGCGCACTGCGTCGACGATTACCGCGCTGTTGGTCATGGTTCTCTCAACGGTTGAAAGTGACAAAAAAATGAATCACATGACTCAAAATACACGTCACCAGCTCGCAATTTCAATAGTGATAAACATATTTCGGTACTTATGACTCATTTTTATTGATTTCTGCCTCACGTTCCGCGACACTGTTTAGGCGACTTGATCCCCAGAGATCGAAAAAAGAGACGTCAGCACGCGGCTGCGAGCGGCGCGGCATTAAGAACGCGGAAAAATGAGCCAGCTGTCTTAAAAAATTGTTCCGGCGTGCGACAGGAAGCTAGAATCCGGGGTTTGCCGCGAGCCGCACCGGCGCGCCGCGCCCTTACCCCGACGAAGGACCCGAAATGAACGATCAGGCCAACTCCCGCACCGACGACGCCGCCGACTCGCAGCTCGTGAGCGCGCTCGCGCGCGGCATCCGGATCCTGCAGTGCTTTTCGATGGGAGACGCGGAGCTGTCGGCGCGCGATCTGGTCGAGCGCACGGGGTTGCCCAAGCCCACGGCGCTGCGGCTCATCAACACGCTCGCGGAGTTCGGCTTGCTGCGCTATTCGGAGCGCATTTCGAAGTATGTGCTCGGCACGGAGATGCTGAGCCTCGCCGCCCCGGCGCTCGGCCGCATGACGATCCGGCAGATCGCGCGGCCGATGATGCAGGAGCTGGCCGACTACTGCCACGGCCAGGTGACTCTCGCGGTGGGCTACCGCCTGAACATGGCGTACGCCGAAGTGATTCAGGGCGAAGGCAGCGCGGTGTATCGCTCGGAAACGGGCACGCGGCTCTCGCTTTCGCGCACGGCGTCGGGCCGCGCGTATCTGTGGACCGCGCCGGGCGCAGAGCGCGAGCAGTACTTGCAGGAAACGCTCGCGCGCGACCCCGCCAAGGGCGAGTTGCTCGCGCAGCGCCTCGAGCTTGCACACCAGGAGTTGCGCGCGCACGGCTGCACGCTCTCGCATGGCGACATGCAGCGCGAGATCCATTCGGTGGCGATTCCGCTGTCCGCCCCGATCGACGACGAGTATTGGGTTTTTAGCTGTTCGATTGCAGTTTTCAACATCAGCGGCAACCAGCTGACCGACGACATCGCCCCTCGGCTGATGTCGCTCGTCAGGCGCGTGGAGGCAGCGCTCGGCAGCATGACTGGCGCCGCGCATGACATGGAGACGAGACCGTGGAGCGTGTCCGGGAACTAGCTGTAGCAGCACCCACGCGGGAAGCCCTGTGCTTCCCCGCACTCAACCAGATCATCACCTACCGGGAGCTGGACGCACGCGCGGAGCGCATCGCGCACTGGCTCCTTGGCCTCGGCCTGCAACCCGGCGACGGCATCGCACTGCTGTTCGAGAATCAGCCCGCGCTCGCCGTCATCGCCATCGGCGCCGAGCGCGCCGGTCTCTACTACACCCCCATCAGCATCCAGTTGAAAACACGCGAGGCCGCGCACGTCCTTAAGGACTGCGGCGCGCGCGTGTTGATCGTTTCACAGGCCATGCATGAACTCGCCGCCACGCTCGTGGCCGAAGGCGCGGCGCAGGGCGTCGCCTGCTTCGTTGCGGGTGCGGGTGCGGGTGCGGGTGCGGGTGCGGGTGCGGGTGGAACGCTGCCCGGCTTTGCTTCGTTCGAAGCGGCGCTCGCCGCGGTCGATGCGAGCGCGCCGTTGCCGCCGCTGCCGCGCGGACGCGACTTCCTCTATTCATCGGGCACGACCGGCCTGCCCAAAGGCATCCGCAAGCCGCTCGTGCCGTTCGAACAGCGCGACGCCGACGACACCGAAACCGCGGCATGGCGCAAGACGTTCGGCTTCAGCGCCGATTCCGTCTACCTGAGCACCGCGCCGCTCTACCACGCCGCGCCGCTGCGCTACCTCATGCGCGTGCTGCACACGGGCGCTCGCGCCATCGTGCTGCAGAAGTTCGACGCCGAGGCCGCGCTCGACGCCATCGCGCGCTACCGTGTCACGCACAGCCAGTGGGTGCCGACGATGTTCATCCGCCTCCTGAATCTGCCCGGGACCACGCGCGCGCTATACGACGTGAGCAGCCTGCGTGTGGCGATCCACGCCGCCGCGCCCTGCCCGCCGCACATCAAGGAGCAGATGATCGCGTGGTTCGGCCCCGTGATCTACGAGTACTACGCGGGCTCGGAAAGCGTGGGCCTCACGGCGATCGACTCCGGCGAATGGCTCGCGCATCGCGGCTCGGTCGGGCGCCCAAAATACGGACAGATCCATATCGTCGACGATGAGGATCGCGAACTGCCTGTGGGCGAGGTTGGCCGCGTGTTCTTTGAAGGCGGCCCCGCTTTCGAGTACCACAACGATCCGGTGAAGACGCGCAGCGTCTACAACCGCCACGGCTGGGCGACCTACGGCGACATCGGGCATGTCGATGCGGAAGGCTATTTGTACCTGAGCGACCGGCGGGTGGACCTCATCATCAGCGGCGGCGTGAACGTCTATCCGCAGGAGATCGAAAACGTGCTCGCCGAGCATCCCGCCGTGGCCGACGCCGCGGTGATCGGCGTGCCGCACCCCGAGTTCGGCGAGGCCGTGAAAGCGGTCGTGCAACCGCGCGAGCGCGACGCCGCGAGCCCGCAGCTCGCCGAGGAGCTGATCGCGTTCTGCCGCGAGCGCCTTTCGCATATCAAGGTGCCGCGCTCGGTCGATTTCGAGGAGGCGCTGCCGCGCCACGACAATGGCAAGCTGCTGCGGCGCATTCTCAAGGAACGCTACCGCCAGACCGCGGTTTGATACGGAAAACGAAATTGCACGAGACACTGGAGACTTCCCCTATGCGCACCGTATTCCGTGACGATCACGAGATTTTCCGTGATCAGGCCCGCCGCTTTATCGAGCGCGAAATCGTGCCGTTCCATCATCAATGGGAACTAGAAGGCATCGTGCCCAAGTCGGTCTGGCGGCGTGCGGGCGAGGAAGGCCTGCTGTGCTGCACGATTCCCGAAGAGTACGGTGGTGGCGGCGGCGACTTCGGCCACGCGGCCATCATGATCGAGGAGCTGGCGCGCGTGAATGCGAGCGGCATCGGCTTTCCGCTGCATTCGGACATCGTTGCGCCTTATATCTTCGCGTACGGCACCGAGGCGCAAAAGCGCGAGTGGCTGCCGAAGCTCGCGCGCGGCGAGCATATCGGCGCCATCGCCATGACGGAGCCTGGCACCGGCAGCGATCTCAAGTCCGTGCGCACCACCGCGCGCAAAGATGGAGACCACTACGTCATCAACGGCCAGAAGACTTTCATCACGAACGGACAGAATGCGAGCCTCGTGGTGGTGGTCTGCAAGACTGCGCCCGAACTGGGCGGCAAGGGCGTCTCGCTGATCGTGGTCGAAGAGGGCACGCATGGCTTCAGCAAGGGCCGCAAGCTCGACAAGATCGGCCTGCGCGCGCAAGACACGTCCGAGCTTTTCTTCGAGGACGTGCGCGTGCCCGTCACGCAGCGGCTTGGTGAGGAGAACCAGGGCTTCTCGTACCTCATGCGCGAACTCGCGCAGGAGCGGCTCGTGATCGCGGTGCGCGCTGCCGCGTCGATCGAGGGCATGCTCGAGCGCACGATCCGCTATACGCGCGATCGCAAGGTGTTCGGCCAGGCTATCTTCGATTTCCAGAATGCGCGCTTCAAGCTCGCGCATGCGCGCGCGAAGGCGGAGATGGTGCGCACCTATGTCGATCACTGCATCGCGCGGCACCTGCGCCGCGAACTGTCGCCCGTGGACGCCGCCATGGCGAAGCTCAACGCGACCGAACTGCAGAACCAGCTGCTCGACGAATTCCTGCAGCTGCACGGCGGTTACGGCTACATGTCCGAGTATGTGGTGGGCACCGCGTGGGTCGATGCACGCGTGATGCGCATCTACGGCGGCACGGACGAGATCATGAAGGAAATCATCGCGCGCACGCTGTGAGGGCGCGTGAATCGACACACTGGCAAGCGGGCAGGAAAGCACACATGATCAAGCCTCTGGAAGGCGTTACCGTCGTCGAATTCGCGGGGCTCGGCCCGGCACCGTTCTGCGGCATGCTGCTCGCGCAAATGGGCGCGCGCGTGATCTGCATCGGCCGCGAGGGCGCCCCCGCGCCGTTCGGGCCGCTTGCGCGCGGGCGCGAATACGTCGCGCTCGACCTCAAAAGCCGAGACGACATGGCACGCGCACTCGACCTGATTGCGAGCGCCGATGCGTTGATCGAAGGCTTTCGCCCGGGCGTGATGGAGCGGCTCGGGCTGGGCCCGCACGTGTGTCGCGCGCGGCGCGCCTCGCTCGTCTACGGACGCATGACGGGCTGGGGGCAAACGGGCCCGCTCGCGCGCACAGCGGGCCACGACATCAATTACATCGCGATTTCCGGGGCGCTGCATGCGGTGGGCCTCGCGGGCGGCGAACCCGTGGTGCCACTGAACCTGGTCGGCGACTTCGGCGGCGGCGGCATGCTGCTCGCGTTCGGCGTGGTGGCCGCCATCCTGCGCGCGCGTTCGACAGGCGAAGGCTGCGTGGTCGACGCCGCGATGACCGACGGGGCGGCCATGCTCATGAGCATGATGTACGGCTTCTACGCGGCGGGGCACTGGCGGGACGAGCGCGGCACGAATCTGCTCGACGGCGGCGCGCCCTTCTATCGCACCTATCGTTGCGCGGACGACCGCTATATCGCCGTGGGCTGCATCGAGCCGCAGTTCTACGCCGCGTTCATGAAAGCGATTGGCGCCGAAGACCTCCTCGAATTGCCGCAGCGCGACCGGGCGCACTGGCCGCGTGTACAGGAACGGATCGCCCAAACGGTCGCCACGCGCACGCGCGATGAATGGACCGCCGTATTCGAAGGCAGCGACGCGTGCGTCACGCCGGTGCTGAGTCTTGCGGAAGCGCCGCTCGATGCGCACAACACGGCGCGCGGCGCGTTCGCGAACAGCGGCGGCGCATGGCAGCCGCAATGCGCGCCGCGCTTCGTGGACTACGGCGGCGAGAGCGCTTAACCTCGCACCGCGCCCAGCGCTTCTTCGTCGTCGGCGAGCAGCGACAGCTGCCCGCTCGCCACGATATGGCTGAGCGGCGCCGGGCGGCCGAGCAGATAGCCCTGCACTTCGTCGCAGCCTTCGTCGGCGAGCAGCGTGAGCTGCGCCTCGGTTTCGATGCCTTCGGCCAGCACCGGAATGCCGAGGCTCTTGCCGAGCGCGAGCACCGCGCGAATGATCGCGGTGGCCTGGCGGCTCGACTCGGCTTCGCTGATGAAAGACTGGTCGAGCTTGATCTTGTCGAACGGGAACGAGCGCAGCGTGTCGAGCGACGAGTAGCCGGTGCCGAAGTCGTCCAGCGCGATGCTCACGCCGATCGCCTTGATTCGCTGCAGCACGTCGAGCGAGCGCTCGCGGTCCGCGAAAATTGTCGTTTCGGTGAGTTCCAGTTCCAGTCGCTCGGGCGCGAGGCCGGTCTCGACCAGCACGGTCTCGACGAGCTTCGGCAGGTCCGCGTGCGAGAACTGGACGGGCGAAAGATTCACGGCCACCTTGTAAGGCGGCGACCACGAAACGGCACGCATGCACGCCTCGCGCAGCACCCAGGCGCCGATGCCCAGAATGAGGCCGTTCTCTTCGGCGAGCGGAATGAATTCGGCGGGCGAGATGAAGCCGAGCCGCGGATGCTCCCAGCGCAGCAGCGCCTCATAGCCGCAAATCTCGCCGCTCGCGATCGAGGTCTGCACCTGGTAGTGGACGCTCAACTGCCCGCGCGCGAGTGCCTCGCGCAGGTCGTGCGTGAGCGAGCGGCGCGCCCGCGCGATCTCGTCCATCGCCGGCTCGTAGAAGCACACCGACTGCGCCAGGTCCGCCTTCGCCCGGTACATGGCGAGGTCGGCGTTGTTGATGAGCACGGTCTTGGTGGTGGCGTCGTCGGGGTAGATGGCAACCCCAAGGCTGGCGCCCGAGAGCACTTCGGCGTCGTCGTAGCGCACCGGCCGGTACAGCGCGGTCTCGAGGCGCGAGAGCAGATCGCCGAGTTCCTCGCGCGAGGCGAAGCGCGTAAGCGCCACGAACTCGTCGCCGCCCACGCGCGCCACGAACTCACCTTCGTGCATCAGGCTCGAAAGACGCCGCGCGAGAATGCGCAGCACTTCGTCGCCGGCATGGTGGCCATGCAGGTCGTTGATTTCCTTGAAGCGGTTCAGGTCGATGCCGATGAGCGCGAGCTTGCGCGTGTCCTGCGTGCGCGCCAGTTCGGCGTCGATGCGTGCGTTGAAGCTCGCGCGATTGGGCAGGCCGGTGAGCATGTCGCTCATCGCCATCGTGCGCAGATGCTCGACGGATTCGGCGCGCACGCTGTCGTCGAGCAGAAAGCTCACGCAGCCTGCACCCGCGATCACGAGCGCCATGCACGCCACGGCGAGCGCGAGCGCGTGCAACGCGGCGGGATTCGAAAAGTGTCCGTCGAGCGGCATCGGCACGACCTGGAACGCGGACATGCCGGTGAAATGCAGCGCGGCGATGGCCAGGGCGAGCACGCCCGCCACGAGGCGCGCGGACGCGTCGGCGCTGGCGCGCGCGCTGGCCGCGTTTTCCTGCGGGCGCTTCGCGGCCACGCCGGCGAGATGCAGCGCAAGCGCGCTGATCGCGAGCGCAAACACGAACGACAAGCCGATCCCAATGCGATTCCAGATCACGATGCCTTCCACGCGATACGCGAGCATGCCCGCGTAATGCATGAGCGCGACCGCCAGCCCGACGATCGCGCCGCCCAGCGCGGGCGCCGCACGCGTGAGACGATTCGCGGACTGACTCGTGGCGAGCAGGAATCCCGCGAAACTGCCCACGAGCGCGATAAGCAGCGACGTGATGGTCAGCACGGGGTCGAAGGCGATCGGCACGCCCGGTTCGAAGCCGAGCATGGCGACGAAGTGCGTGCACCAGATATCGGCGGCGGCGACGACGGCCGCGATGAACGACCAGCCCATGCGCTGCAGCGAATGCGTGGCGAATGCGCGCAGGACGAGCCGCGCGGTGACCCACGAGCCCGCGGCGCAGATCAGCAGCGCGACGACGACGAGCCACACGTTGTGCTTGTAGACGATGCAGCCCGCCACGCTCATCATGGAAAAATCTCCTTGTTCACCACTCGTTCACCCCGCCCGTCGCACGCGAGCGTGGGATACATCACCGCGTCGGCGGCGCGCGCGACCTCATCGAGCGCGCGAATGGCCGCGCGCGGTCGCGAGCCTGATGGTCGAAGCGACTGCGCGCGACCCGGCGAATCTGCCAGCATGAACGACACCTGGATGGAGGAAAAAAAGTTGCGGGTAGGCGTTAATGCGGCGGCGGCTGGTGGACCTTGATGCGCCTGATTGAATTCAGCTGCAAAAAGAGCCGCCGTAATGACGTCGGCGCGACTCGTTGGCGGGCTCGACAAGAAAATCGGGACGCGCGCACGAGTTTACGGCAGCAAATAAATAAACTTCAGGAGACGCTTTAAGGGGACAGGTGTTCGCAAACGTTTACAGCGTTTCGATCGCACTCTCTCCTTGTATTTGGCTCGAGCCCCAGTTATTTGAGCATCTGAAACGTCTTCAATCGCAAGTGTGGTGGCAACGAATGTACCGCTTCCGCGACCGCGTCAGTCACCTCGCTGAACGCGCGTGCGAGGACATGCCGTCAGCGCTCGTCGTCGTTCCTGAACCGGATCCCATCGATGGTTCTGTCCGGCGGCTCGAGACAAGGCGCGTTGAGTGTCGGGCTTCAGAGCCGTCCGCGGTTCGAGCTTGACTGACCCTTCCAGCAATTTCCAATCGCCTCTCGCTCGTCTCACTGGCAAACATTGTGGTCGCGGCAAAAACGCCGAGCGGACGACCGGTCCGCCCAAACACGTCGGTCACATAGTTTTCACGGGCGTTGTTTCACACGATGGCGCCCCGCCGGCGGCCCTCGTAAGCACTGTAGCGCCGCAGGACCACGAATGCGGCGACGCCGTACAGCTAAACCGTCACGCAGGTCCAGAACCACGGCGTCTGGGTTGGTTCGCCCTTTGGCCAGAGAAACAGCACGACGAAAGCGCCGACGATCGCATCAGGAAAGAACAATCGTCCAGCGGAGCCGCGAGGGCGGGTCATCCGGTATGGGCCTTTCCGGGGGAGTCTGGCAAAATCTAGAGGCATCCGTTCCTGCCTCAGAAACCGTTCGGGCGCGGACGAAGTGTGCGGGACACGATATCCCACACGGCAACGGCTTCGCTCACGCTCATCGACGCGGCATTGATGCGATCCCGCATAAAGGCATTTGGGGAGCCTGTGTTCAGCTCAAGTGTCAGCAGCGGCGACTGTGCGTCGCTCGTCGTTGAATTCGCCTCAAGTAAGCACTTGGTCCCTTGAATGCCCAGATCCGTCTTGCCGGTAAGGAGCCACTCCTCCGCGTCAATGCCCTGCAATTTGACCGTGCCTTTGCGCACAGTCTTTCCCCCAATCGCACTCAGATCGCGGCTGACTTCGGCACTGCGCTGCAATAACGTATTGGACTCGCGAATATCTGAATCGCTGCCTACGCCGATACTCACATCCAGATTTTCCCGAAACACAAACTGTGTCCCGACATCTTCCTTGTCCGTTGCTTTCCCAGGAAGAAAAGCACCAAAAAAGCAGAGACCCGGTTCCCGAGGTATTTCATCCTCGCTGCGCCAGCGGAGTCTTTTGACGAGGTCGAATATGAGTTGTGTCTTTCTTGGAACATCATTTTTTATGTTGATCTGCTGAACAATGGGATCGCTTGTTTGATCCGGATGAAGAAAGTCCGTCCCTACGATTCCAAGCTTGAATCGATAACCACGATCCCACTTGTACGCTTCGAAAACGCGATTCGCCGGCCCATCACTCAAGTTCCCTCGATAGACAAAGTAGTGCGTATCCGGACCGTCGATCGCATCATCGGCATAGAGAAATGGATACGGGTCAATGCTCTTCGTCCCCCGGAGTTCCGCCTTGCGGCTCGCGACCTCCTGCAGATACGCTTCATGCGTCATTGCCTTCGATTCGATCCTCACGCCCTGCACGGTCGCGCCACCCGTCATCAGCACATCGGCCGGCATGTCAATCAGATACCGCCCCGTACAATACGGTTTTAAGTTCTGGGTCAGGTCACTCATGTGATGTCTCTCCTGCTCGGTCAAGGGGGCCAACTGGCGTCCACACGCGGAAACGACCAGCAATGGAAGCAAAAAAAACCATTTGTTTTCTCGGAGCGTCATCACTTGTATTCCAATACCGTACCGTTGACGTTGGAAACTATCCTGGTGACAGCCCATAGCGCGAAGTACTGCTGTGGACGGTTCTTGTACGCACCCTCGTGGTCAACCCCTGGGTAGGCCACACAGGCCTGCACACCGGATTGCCCCGCAGGGGCACGACCGGACCGGACCGGTACCGTTCCGTCGCCGTTTTCAGCGGGTGGCATCAGGTTATATTGCATATAGATCGGGTCGCCTCCACTGCGCTGCAGAAGCGACTGATTACCAGTCCCACTGTCCTGTAGTACCTGTCCATTTTCGAGGTGGTCGACCTTCGCATATGAATCGGTCCACTTCAGCACCGGGTTCAGTTTGCTCTCCCAGACCACATCACCCCATGTCTTATGCTTCTCATCGTTGCCGTAGAACGCATAGGTGGCACGATGAAATTTCCCCCGCATCGCTTCATGGAACGGTTTTATACTATTCATTATTAAAGATGCGTAGGCATCCCAGTCCGCATCAATATTCTTCTTCTCCGGATCCATCGGGTTGATCTGCTTGTCGTTGACGAGACTCCACCATTGGCCTCGTCGTGCGTACACCTCACGATAGGGATCCTTCACCGGGAGTGAGGTCTGCTCCTTGCCGTTCCTGAGTTTGAGCCACCCCATCCCATACTCCACGGCCGGAAGCAGTTGCAGCGGCCCCGGAGACTGCGCAAATACCGGTGTCATCGTGGAATTGTCCGGCCCGAGCACCGGGCCAGCAGCCCCTTCGCTGCCGGACGTGACACGCTTGTAGGCTGTCGCTGACCCGGTGGTTGGCATCACGCCGTGGACGATCCCCAGTACCTTGTCACGATGCCCATCGACTTCCGAGTAATACCGTGCCACGAGCCCCCCCATGGAATGGGTAACGATAATGACTTTCTCGCAGAGCTTGTTCTGCTTTTTGTAGTAGTCGGCAAACTCCTTGATCTTTGCCGCAAGATATTTTGCCGAATCCGAGTTGGATTGCAGCCAGTTATATCCGACCGCGTGAACTGGCATGCAATACTTGTATGACAGCGCAACTTCATCATGTGACAGCACGCTTACGCCGGGGGCATCGGCCACAAGTTTTTTCATTAGGCTCGCCCGGAAACCTGCCTTGCACTCATGCGCATCGTTCAGTGCATTTTCCAGGAAGGGAAGGAACGTTCCATAACTCATCTTCGCCACCGTCCCCCAGCCGCGCCGGCGCAATTCCACCTCACTCTGCGCGGTCCCGGACGGAATATCACCATCTTCATAGACCCCCGTTGTATTCGGATCCAGTTTTTTCTTTCGTACCTCAGCGCCCCTACCTATCCAACCCCACGCCATCCCTCCCTCTCCATTGGCCAACCAAACCGGACTGCCCTTGTATTGCCCGTTAGTCCCCATGAGGTTGCTTCCCATGACCCCCGGAACGAAGATCACAGGGATGACGCGATTCGGAACCATATAACAAACCGCTGTGCTGTCGTCCGGCGCCGACATGACGGACGTGTAGTGCGCAGATCCATCCTCTGCTATGGTCGCGGGAATGATACGTTCAGTCGTGGTCATGTCCGGGATTTCCCTTTTTGAAGCAAATGTGCGCTTGCTGCGTTATGTATTTGCTCGGGATCATGCTGATTAATCTTCAATCCGCAGGCGTACGCTTTCGGCGTCCACCCCGCGCTGCAGCCCCGTCTTTCCCGATGCATCTGTCCTGCCCTGGATAACGTTGTTGTCGTCGCGAATAATCGAGAGCTTCTGGTTGTGCACCGGTTCGTCGCTGAAGCGCCACTTCAAGGTGTACTCGTCGTCGAAGAGCGCATGCTTTCCGTCATTGCCGGCATCCGCGAGTGAACTGGTCCCCTAGGCGGCTGAAGGCCGTCGATTTGATAGTCCGATTGCCTTTCGTTCCATCCTCGATACCAGTCAATCAAATTCGGACGTACGATCCACCGCATTTTAGAAGGAGTTCTTCCTTTGGCTCGATAGTGACACGTCCATTGGCACTCCTGATTTGCAGGTTTTTGTCGGAAATCAAATCCATGTCGTCGCTTTGTGACTGGAATCACGGCATCGGCAGTGCGCGTCTCTTCACCGATGTGTGCTGCAGCGCTGACACAAATCTTCCTTCATCGGACGACTTCCGCGAACCACTGGGGAACAGCTTCGTTGCGTGGCGCGAGCAAGCGTGCCTGATCGAGGCTGTCGCCCGGCTAACCCGGGGCGAGTCGGTCACGCTCGTCGCTTACGAATCGGGGTACGGCAGCCCCGCGGCGTTTTCGACGATGTTCAAGCGTGTCATGAGCGTGTCGCCGCAGCGATACTTAGCAGCGAGCGAAAGAGTCAGCGCTGCTGCGCCTCTGGCGAAACTACCAATAGCACGATCGTTCTATTTTGGGTACGCTAGGCGCCTTCTCCTCTCAAGATGCGAGACCGTTCCGCCATGTCGCTGATCCTTTCCCGCCGCGATCTGAACTTCCTGCTCTACGAATGGCTCGATGTCGAAAGCCTCACGCGCATTCCGCGCTACGCCGACCATACGCGCGAGACCTTCGACGCTGCGCTCGACACCTGCGAGAAGATCGCCACTGACCTCTTCGCGCCGCACAACAAGAAGAACGATCAGCACGAGCCCCACTTCGACGGCGAAACGGTCACCGTCATCCCCGAAGTGAAGATGGCGTTGAAGGCGTTCAGCGACGCAGGCTTGCTGGCCGCCGGCCAGGACTACGAATACGGCGGCATGCAGTTGCCGCTCGTCGTCGAGAAGGCGGGCTTCGCGTGGTTCAAGGGGGCGAACGTCGGCACGAGCGCCTATCCGTTCCTCACCATCGGCAACGCGAACCTGCTGCTCGCGCATGGCAGCGCGAGGCAGATCGATACCTTCGTACGCCCCGAACTGGAAGGCCGCTACTTCGGCACGATGTGCCTTTCCGAGCCGCAAGCGGGTTCGTCGCTTTCGGATGTCGCCACGCGAGCCGACTTCGAATGCGACTCCCCGCTCGGCGCGCAATATCGTCTGCGTGGCAACAAGATGTGGATCTCGGGCGGCGAGCACGAGCTTGCGGAGAACATCGTGCATCTCGTGCTCGCCAAGATCCCCGGTCCCGACGGCAAGCTCATTGCGGGTGTCAGAGGCATCTCGCTGTTCGTCGTGCCCAAGTACCTCGTGAACGAGGACGGCTCGCGCGGCGAGCGCAACGACGTCGTGCTCGCGGGCCTCAATCACAAGATGGGCTATCGCGGCACGACGAACTGCCTGTTGAATTTCGGCGAAGGCACGCGGTACACGCCGGGCGGCCGCGCGGGCGCGATCGGCTATCTCGTGGGCGAGGCGCCTCACGGGCTCGCGTACATGTTCCACATGATGAACGAGGCACGCATTGGCGTGGGGCTCGGCGCGACGATGCTCGGCTATACCGGTTATCTGCATGCGCTCGATTACGCGCGCAACCGTCCGCAAGGGCGTCCCGTGGGCGCGGCGGGCAAAGATCCGGCATCGCCGCAGGTGCGGCTCGTGGAGCACGCCGACGTGCGCCGCATGCTACTCGCGCAAAAGAGCTACGTGGAAGGCGCGCTCGCGCTCAATCTCTGGTGCGCCAAACTGGTGGACGAAGCGAGCGCCGCCAGCAGCACGGAGCGCGAGCCGCTATCGCTGCTGCTGGACCTGCTCACGCCCATCGCGAAGAGCTGGCCTTCGCAATGGTGTCTCGCGGCCAACGATCTCGCCATCCAGGTGCACGGCGGCTATGGCTACACGCGCGAATACAACGTCGAACAGTTCTATCGCGACAACCGTCTGAATCCGATCCACGAAGGCACGCACGGCATTCAGGGGCTCGACCTGCTAGGCCGCAAGGTCGTCATTAAGGACGGCACGGCGCTCAAGGTATTCGTGGAGCGCGTGCAGGCTACGCTCGAACGCGCACGCATTTCGGGCGCGGCAGACGAGGCCAGCCACGCGAGCGCGCTCGCAGCCGCACTCGAGCGGCTTACGCAAGTCACGCGGCAGTTGTGGGCAGCAGGCGACCCCGCGGTGACACTCGCCAATGCTTCGGTGTACCTGGAAGCGTTCGGCCACGTTGTGCTCGCCTGGGTGTGGCTCGAACAGGCGCTCGTGGCACGCGCGGCGCTCGCCGAAACCCACGGCGAGGGGGCGGCCTTCTATCGCGGCAAGCTCGCGGCGGCCGCTTACTTCTTCGCATGGGAGTTGCCGAAAACTGGCGCGCAGTTCGATCTGCTCGCCTCGCTCGACCGCACCACGCTCGACATGCAGGACGCGTGGTTCTAAAGCCGCGATCACAGAGCGAAAGCCAAGCGCCCCAAAAAACCGGACTGGAGTCGGCCTTTTGGGGCGCTGCCCGATTCCTCACGCGAGGCATCGGTTCACTTCACGTGCGTCGGGCCGTCAGTTCGCGGCCTGCTGCTCGAAACGCCTGAGCAGATCGTTGCCGCGCGAGTTGGCCGAATCGAGCGCCTGTTGCGGCGTCTTGGCGCCCGTCCACACCTGTTCGAGTTCCTCGTCCACGATCGTGCGGATCTGCGGCATGTTGCCAAGACGCAGGCCCTTGGTCCACGGCAGCGGCGGCTTGTTGAGCATCTGCTTCGTGGCCGTGTCGGCGCCGGGATGCGACGCGTAGAAGCCTTGTTGCTGCGTGAGTTCGTACGCGGCCTTCGTCACCGGCAGATAGCCCGTGTCCTGATGCCACTTTGCGGCCACGGCCGGTGAACTCAGGTACGCGAGGAACTTCGCCACGCCCTTGTAGACCTCGGGGTTCTTGCCGCCCAGCACCCACAGGCTCGCCCCGCCGATGATAGCGTTCTGCGGCGCGCCCTTCACGCTCGGGTCGTACGGCATCATGCCGGTGCCGAACTTGAACTTCGCATACTGCTGCACGTTCGCCAGCGCACCCGACGAGCCCATCATGATGCCGCAGTCGCCGCTATAGAACTTCGCGGTGGCTTCATCCTTGCGGCCCACATAGGTGAAGGTGCCCTGCTTCGCCATGTTCTGCAGGAAGGCGATGTGCGCGACCTGCAACGGCTTGTTGATTTCGAGTTGCGCGTCGAGGCCGTCAAAGCCGTTGTTGCGCGTCGCGATCGGTGCGCCTTGCCACGCGCTGTAGTTCTCGATCTGGATCCAGCCCTGCCAGCCGGTGGTGAAGCCGCAGCTCATGCCCGAGGCCTTGAGCTTCGCTGCGGCGTCGGCGACTTCGGGCCAGGTCTTCGGCGGCGCGTCGGGCAGGCCGGCCTTCTTGAAGGCGTCGCGATTGTAGTAGAGCACCGGCGTCGAGCTGTTGAACGGCATCGACACCAGATGGCCCGTCTTCGCGTCGCTGTAGTAGCTCGCGATGGTCGGCACGAAGGCCTTTTCGTCGAGCGGCACGCCGGCGGTCTTCATCACGTCGTACACGGGCAGCACGGCCTTCTTCGCGTTCATCATCGTGGCGGTGCCGACTTCGTACACCTGCAGAATGGCGGGCGCGTCGCCGCTGCGATAAGCCGCGATGCCGGCAGCGAGCGTCTGGTCGTAGGTGCCCTTGAAGACGGGCACGATCTTGTATTCGCTTTGCGACGCGTTGAATTGTTCGGCGATCGCATTCACGCGCTCGCCGAGCTGAGACTCCATGGCATGCCAGAACTGGATTTCCGTGGCGGCATGCGCGGCTTGAGCGCCGCCCGCCAGCACTACAGCGGCGATCAGCGCGCGCAAGCGGCCGCGCGAACCTGCGCGTTGTATCTCGTGCTTTTTCATCTGGGTCTTCTTCCTGTTATTGGTCGTTGTCCCGGCGCATGCGCGCTCAAAGGCGCGGCTCGGGACTTTGGTTCAGGACTTCGATTTTCGGCTTCGATTTTCGGCTTCGATACACCGGGCCGTCCGGCGGCGGTCGCTCGCGCACGACACCCTCGGCCCGAGGCAGGGCAAGGGTAGCACAGCGAATAGGACACCCGTGTGATGGCTCGTGACGCGGCGTGTCAGTGGTTCGGGGGATCGTGGCAACAGACGCAGAGCTTGTTGCCTTCGGGTCGCGAAAGTACGCGCCGTAGTAGTGCGGGTGATAGCGCGGGCGCAGACCGGGCGCGGCCTCGTCGGCACTTTGCCTCCTCGTTTGCAGCGGCGCGCGGGGCGGTGTCAGCCGCGCCGCTGCGCCATGAACAGCACGGAAGCGGGCTTGCCGCTGCGCGGGTCGAGCGGCTCGCGCAGCGCACGCAAATCAAGACCGCTAACGTCGAGCAACACGATCCAGCTTTCGAGCGCTCGCGGGCTACCAGAAGGCATCGGGCAAGACGATCGACGCGGTCGCCTCGTTCGGCGATTTCGGCAACGATGCGACCAACCACAAGCAGGCGATGGTGATGGTCGGGCTGCGTCACAAGTTCTGATTCGCCTTCGCGCGAGCCACGCGCGGCGAGCGCGCTGGAACTCGCTCGCCGCCCTGAACTTCGGCTATAATCGCCCCCTGTCTTAGGGGAGTAGTCTGCAACGCCTGCTTTGGCGTTGCGCCGCCGTCAACATATTTGGTGCCCCTGCACCATGGCGCCGGCAGCCGTATTGCAAATCATTGCAGCCAATCGCTGCAATGGCGCGGCCTGACGAGACCTATGACGTTTTCACTTCCACCCGGGCCGGGCGAAGGGAAGCGTCATGGTTTCGGTGCCCGGCTCGCACATCACGGCAATAACAATGACTCGTCTCGCCCCGCATCACCACCTCATTTGCGCCACGGAGCGTTCGTCATGATCTTGACGTTCGCCTTGCTCATTGCCGCGGCCGGCATCATCTATTTGTCCTGCGAGAGCTTCGTCAATAGCGTCGAGTGGCTCGGCCACAAGCTCAAGGTCACGCAAACCGCCACCGGCACGATCCTCGCCGCATTCGGCACCGCACTGCCCGAGAGCGTGGTCACACTCGTTGCCGTCGCTTTCGGCGGCGATCCCGCGCACAAGGAAATTGGCGTAGGCGCTGCGATTGGCGGCCCGCTGGCGCTCAGCACGATCGCCTATGCCGTCGTGGGCTTCGCGCTGCTCGCGACAGCGAAGCGCGTGGGCCGCGAGCGCGCGGCCACCGTCGATGTGAATACGCGCCGTCTGCGCCGCGACCAGCTCTGGTTCCTCGCGATCTTCGTCGCGAAGATCGCGCTCGGGCTCGTGGTGTTCAGCTTCAAGCCGTTGCTGGGGATCGCGTTTCTCGCGGCCTACGCGTTCTACTGCTGGAAGGAGCTTTCCGCCGAAGACAGCGGCGAGGTGGAAGGCGATCTCGAGCCGCTCAAGCTGCGGCCGCACGACGACAATCCGGCTATGGTGTGGATTCTGCTGCAGACGCTGGGCGCGCTCGCGGTGATCTTCGCGGCCTCGCATCTGTTCGTGCAGCAGATCGGTGCGGTGGGACCGTGGCTTGGGCTCAGCCCCCAGTTGACCGCCGTATTGTTCAGCCCGATCGCCACCGAGCTGCCTGAGATCATGAACGCGATCATCTGGGTGCGCCAGGGCAAGGAGCGGCTGGCGCTGGCGAACATCAGCGGCGCCATGATGATTCAGGCCACCATTCCCACGGCGTTCGGCCTCTTCTTCACACCGTGGCATCTCGGCACGCCTTCGATTCTCGCGGCCGTGACGACCATGATCGCCATCCTGATCCTGCAATGGGCGTTTCGCGCGCCGAAGGTACGTAGCCGTCAGCTCACACATGTCGGCTGGCTCTATGCAGTGTTCGCGGTGTTGTTGTTCGTGGTGTGACGCGGCCTGGCGCCGGGCTCAGGCTGCCGCAGCGGCGGCCTGGGCGGCGCCCGCGTGGTGATGGAGCCAGCGGATCATGTCCGAATGCCTGACCACGCCGACCAGCCGACGCGCATCGTCCATCACCGGAATGTCGTGATAGGCGTGCTCGATAAAGATCGGCACCAGATGCGCGAGCGGCGTGGCCCGATGGACGGCGTGCACGCCGGCTGCCATCACGGCTTCGACCGTTTCTTCCACGCGCGCCGATTCGCGCAGCGCAGCGCGACGCAGTGCGGTCCAGAATCGCTTGAGCCCAGCCGCCGGCGCAAGGTCGCCGAGCGCATGATGCGCGACGACGCCGACCACGCGATCCATCGCATCGACCACGGGGAGCGTCGAAGCACCGTGGCGGCGGAACATCTCGTGCGCCGCCCGCGCGCCCATTGTCACGGGCACGGCGGGACAGCCGATCGACATGATCTCCTCACAAGTTAGTTGTTCGAACGATTTTCGCGGAAAATCCGGCGGCGCGAGTAGATGTTGCGACAGCACGGCAAGCGGCGCGGCAGCGGCTTGCGGCGCGGGAGGAAACGCGGCGCGCGGATAGCGGTGCCCGGTCAGCGCGTGGAAGGCGAGCGCCGCACTGAGCAACGCAACGGACTGGAACGCGATCGGCGCAAGCACGAAATGAAAGCCGAGCGCATGAACGGCAGGGCCGCCGAGCACGGCGGTCAGCGCGACCGCGCCTGAAGGCGGATGCACGCAGCGGCACAGGAACATCGCGCAGATGGCGAGCGCCACCGCGACGGAAGCCGCCGCGACCGGCGACGCGATCCATTGCGCGCACGCTACGCCCACCAGCGCGGAGACGAAGTTGCCGCCAAGAATCGACCACGGCTGCGCAAGCGGGCTGTCCGACGCGCCGAACAGCAGCACCGCGGAAGCACCCATGGGCGCCACGAGCAAGGGGATATCGCCCGCCGCGCCGAACATCACGTGGGTCGAGAGTCCCGTGAGTGCGATCCCGATCAACGCTCCGGCACAGCGTCGCCCCCGCTCGCGCCATTGCGGCGCGGCCGGGTTGGGCACGAAACTCGTGAACCATTCGATGAGCGCGGTGCGGGTCATAGCGGGGCCGTCTGGTCGGTATGTCGGCCAGATTACCGACGCGCGCCGAATATCAACAATTGATATTTCTGTGCGTACATATAATTCATCCTGTATGCATGTTTGAGCTCGCCGCGCGCATTTTCTCGGCAATTTGGAATCGCTTGGTCTAGAATGTCGACATGAAATCCGATCTCCGTTCTGGCCCCGGCCGTCCACGCGAATTCGACGAGCAGGAAGCCGTGCAGAATGCGCTCGAGGTATTCCGCGCGCGCGGCTATGCCGCAACGTCGCTGCCTGACCTGATCGAAGGTACGCAGCTTTCGCGCGGCAGCCTCTACAAGGCGTTCGGCGACAAGCACCAGCTCTTTCTCGCGGCGCTCGACTTCTATACCGAGCGCGGTATCGCACGGCTCACGCGCAACCTGCGGCACGCCTCGGCGCGCACCGCGCTGCGCAGGGCGCTGCATCACTACGTGCGCCTTGCCATCGGCCTCGAAGGGCTTGCGGGCTGCCCGGTTACGGCCGCCGCCACCGAGTGCCTGCCGTTCGATTCCGAGGTGAAAGCCCGGGTCACGGACATGTTCACGCGCATGCAAGCGCTGCTCGCCGGCGCAATCCGGCGCGGCCAGGCAGCGGGCGAGCTGGCCGCCGACCAGAATGCCGACGATCTCGCGCGCTTCCTGCTCTGCACGATCGAAGGCATGCGCGTGCTGGGCAAGACCGATGCCGGCGAGGACGCGATGGATGCAATCGCTGAAATCGCGCTGAGCGCCATCCGCTAGTTTTTTGGCTAATTAGGAACCGATTAGTTCCATATGGAGGCCGTATGACGACCATTTCGACTTTGGAAATGCCGCCCACGCGAGCGGGCGCCCGCACCTGGTGGGCGTTGACGGTGCTGCTGATGGGCACACTGTTGCCGCCGCTCGACTTCTTTATCGTCAACGTAGCGCTGCCGTCCATGCAGTCCGGCCTGCATGCGAGCGCCGCCATCGCGCAACTGGTGATTTCGGCCTATGCGGCGACCTACGCGATTTTTCTCATAACGGGCGGCCGGCTCGGCGACCTGTACGGGCGGCGGCGCATCTTCCTCGTGGGGATCCTTGCGTTCGCGGCGGCTTCGGCCGTTTGCGGGTTCGCCAGTTCGCCCGCTGCACTGGTGACGGGACGCATCCTTCAGGGCGCCGCCGCAGCCGTCATGGCGCCCCAGGCGCTCGCGTCGATCCACGCGCTCTTTCCGGCGCATCAGAAGGGGCTTGCGCTCAGCCTGTTTGGTACGGCTTATGGGATCGCTTCGGTCGCCGGCCAGGCGCTCGGCGGCGTGCTCGTCTCGGCCAACGTGTTCGGATTGGCCTGGCGCAGCATTTTTCTCATCAACCTGCCTGTCGTGATGGTGGCCGCGCCCGCTGCGTACTGGCTCGTGCGCGAAAGCCGCTCGGACCACCCCGCTAAGCTCGATCCAGGCGGCATGGTCTTGCTCGCCGTGGCGCTGGCAGCGCTCGTCGTTCCACTGATCGAAGGCCGTGAGCGCGGCTGGCCGGTCTGGACGTGGGCGTTGCTCGTTGGCGCCGCGCCCCTGTTCGCGATCTTCTGGCGCTACGAGGCCCGCGTCGCAGCTGCCGGGCACGATGCGCTCGTGCCGCCCATCATCTTCGCTGCTCCCGGTCTCGTGCGCGGGCTCGTTGCTACGCTCTTCTTCTATTCGCTCGCGCCGTTCTTCATGATGTTCGCGATTTACGTGCAGCGCGCGCTCGGGCTCGCGCCGCTCGAAGTCGGGTTGCGTATTCTGCCCCTGGGCGTCGGCCTTCTGATCGGGCCGCTGCTCAATCCGCTGATCGTGCGCCAGTTCGGTTATCGTGCGGCGGCGGCCGGCATGGTAATCGAGGGCTGCGGATTACTTTGGACTGCCATGCTTGTTCACGATGCTCAACTGCACTCCCTAAACGCATCGCTCTTTCTGATCGGCTTCGGCCAGGGCGTGGCGCTGCCCGCACTCGTCAGGCGCAACGTCGAATGTGTGGATAGACGCTGGTCCGGTCTTGCCGCCGGGCTCGTCAGTTCGGTTTTGCAGGTCAGTGCCGCGCTCGCCGTGGCGCTGCTCGGCGGCTTGTTTTTTGCGCTTGCGGGGCCGGATTCGAGCAGCGCGCACGTGGCTCGCGCATTTGCGACGACCGTTGCGATTATCGGCATTCTGCTTTTCATCGCGGCGTTTCTCGCCGGCGGGCGCAATAATCACGTGCCGCATTTGCACAATCAGCAGGTATAAGAATAAGTGCGCCCCGAGCGCTGCATGAAACGATGGCCATTCGCCGGGCCGCGTGATGAACACGACCTGCGCGCAATGCCGCCATGACGGGAAAGCAAATCGTCGCTTTCTAAATTTGTTTTCTGAGCATGCGCCTCCCTGAACTGCTCCACGCGCAGCCGCTCGCTCACCGAGGGACGCCTTTATCTGGATGGGCTGTCGCGCCTCTCTGCTGCGTTTCATTTCGCAGCAGCCCTTCAGGCTTGACGTGGTGTGGCGCCCGGCGGATGGGTACCGCCTTATGGGCAAGCGGTCCATGAAAAGACGCACGCCGATGTGTATCACGAACTCGTTCAGGCGAAGCAGGATGGTCAGCTTGCGTACCTGAACTCCACGCTCTACGCGCACTGAGCACGAGGTGGGGCTTTTCAGGCACGGGTGAACGGCACGCTCTCAGCGTACCGTTTGCTTTTTGAGTTAACAAACTCATGCGTCCGCGCACGGTTAGGTAACCGGTTCCCACAAACGGTTACCTCAGCGCGCGCATCACTCGAACGTCGGCAAGGTCAGTTGATCGCCGTAGCGGCTGATGGTGTCGATGCGCTCTTCGATGCCATCGCGCGCGAGCTTGCACCGCAGCCGCGAGACGACGAGGTCGACGGTTGAAGCGTCGATGTCCTCTTTCTCAGGCCACGCGTAGCGGATCATCTGGCCGCGCGGCACGCGCACGTCGGTTTGACGCAGCAGGCATTCGACGAGCACCCGCGGAGTGTGAGCTCCGCGCGGCGCGCGCCCTCCGCGATCTCGCGCGTACCCGCAGTGAGCTGTAGCGCGTTCTGGACGGCCGGTGCGCCGCTGCCGCGCGCCGCCATGTGCGCCATGTGCGCCATGTGCGCCGTGTGCGCCATAGCGCGTGCATACGCTCGTGCATTTCCAATGAACGAGAGCGGTAGCGAAAGCACGCTTCGGTGCCCGCGCGCAGCACCTTCGAGGTCCAGCGCAAGACCCGTGGGCATCGCGCGCGCCGGCGCGAGCAGGCCACGCCCGAGCGCCACCGAGGCAGGCTGGTTCATCGCGCGCCTCGTCTACGGGGCCCAGCGTCGTGCAGCGCCGGTACGCGCGCGGTCGTGCACGTGATGCACGGTACTTTCTCGCTGACTGACGTGGCTCCCCCCCGATGGCAATGAATGGTCGGCTCGACGACTCACTGGCGAACCCCGAACGCGGACGCGCTCTGCGTGGCCATCATAGTGGCGTGCCCTCAACACAACGGAATCGCGGCATGCCGTTTATGGGAGCGGTGAGCGTAAGCGCGGTCGCCACGCCGCATCTGAGGCGGCAGGAATGTCACAGCTACCCGTTCGTCAAACCGGCCCACGAGGTCACGCATGCGGATCTGATACGGAACTCGGTGAACTCGAGGCGGTGGGCTCCGAACCGAACTCGCACGACAACACCTATCCCGCCGATATCGAAGCCGCCCAGCAGCGTCTCGCCGACCTGTACAGCAGCGATTGGCTGCCGCAGCACACCGCGGCCGCGGTGACCTTTCCCGCGAATTCGGACTGAGATTGGGGGCGCTAGGCGGGCAGCAGGTCACCGATGGATTTTGTGCAGTGCACCTTGTCCGGGTTGCGCGGAGCTTTCCTTCATTGGGTCGCGGTGGACCTTTGGCAACTCCCATATCTGGTGCCCTCAGCTGGGTAACCAAAAATGGGAGGAACGATGGGTCCACGAGGGCTCTTCTCCAACGTCGTTCGTTCCGGTTACCTCGATCGTGCGGTGTTCAGGGCTGGCAGAGCGCTTTGCAATCGGGTCCCAGCGGAATGTAGTCATTCAGCGGATCCCATAAGCAGTTACCTTTGAGCGGAGAAGAGCACCATAAGCGGACACCATTAAGGTTTTTTGTCGGCGAATCAATGACCTATCTTAGTGTCTGAATGTCGATTCTCAAGACGAGCGGGTTTAGGTCGTGATCTGTGGTGCCCGGAAAGCGTTGGTAGACGGGCTAGGTAACCAGGAATGGGGTTACGGAGGTTGGTGACCACTTACATGCGTTAAGGTCTCCGGTTTTGGGAGACGTCTTTCTCATCGAACGCGTGTTTCAGTGTTTACCTTTTACGCTTTAACAACTTTAGTAAACCTTTAGGCTTCGCAAAGCCTTACCAGGCAAGGCTTTGCGGCCGATTTGGTGGCGCGTTATGGGATTTGTGGTCCCGGGTATGGGAGTTCGGGGTTGTGGATATGGGACTTCGGTAGCCGGGCATGGGGCTTACGGGTTGTGGATATGGGGGGAAGGTTGCCCGCTATGGGGAAACGAGGAGTTTTGCCTTTAGGTCACTGTTTATGGGAGTCAGTGAAGGTCGCCGCTTATGGGAGGAGCCGCCCCTCCTGACCGCATTTAAGACGCTGACCAGCCTGGTTTCAGGTAACCGTTTTTGGGGACCGGCATGGGTAACCCGATATGGTGGCTTCTCGGAAGAGGAATAGTGGGTCTATCGAGCAACGTATCGGCTCCCCGCATGAGTCCTTGCATGCAGAGACGCTAGCTGGAGCAAGGTAACAGTCTATGGGATGCGGCATGGGTCACCGGTTATGGTGGCAAGTACTGATTCGCACAGTTCCAGCGTCGTATTTGCCGCCGCAAGGGTAGCCATTTGTGGGAGCCGGTTCAGGTCACCATTTATGGGCAGTCTTGAGCATGACGAAGCTCGGCCGAGCTGCACCGGGCGACAACCAGAATAGCGATGTGAAAAATCCCATTGGCGGCTACCTGTTGAACCGACATTCACTGAGTGAGTACTCACATTCTGCCGAAAGGTCACGGACTATGGGATAGTTTCCAATGCGCAGCGATGCTAAGGTCACCGGTTATGGGTTCGCGCGTGGTGACGGTCCTGAGTGCCCTGGACGGGTTCCTGGCGGCCATCGAGGCAGAGAATCGCCGGCTGTCAATGCGCTTCGCCCGTGGGTGTCGTGCCGCGCCACTATTGCGTTTGCGGCCTTGAGTCACCTGATCGCTTGGTATACAGTTACCAACCGACCAGGTTCCCTTTCATCGTGGGTCATATGGCAAGAAAAAAGGCCGAAGCCGGCGACGCCGACAAACAAGGTGCACTCGTATTCCAGCAAGGCCAGCCGCCTGATCTGTTCCGCAAGGCTGTACCGGCGATTCATATCGCACCGAAGTCCGGATCGATCAGCCTGCAGCAGCGCAAGATGTTCAGCTCGCTGATCAAGAACGCCATTCGCCAGGATTCCCTCGACCGCGGCCGCTCGTCGTTCGAGATCACGATCTCGGCCCTCTCCCAGGACGTCGATCTGAATAGTAACAACACCGAGTACGTCAAGGAAACAATCAACTCGCTGATCAGCACGGTCGTCAACTGGGACTATCTCACACAGGACAAACGCAGCATCTGGAAGGCCTCCGGTTTGCTTGCCGGCGCCGAACTCGAGCGATCGGTATTGCGCTACACCTTCTCCGAGCAGATTCGCGGCGAACTGCTCAATCCTGAAATCTACGCGATGATCGATATGCGCATCACGCGTCAGTTCAGGAAGGCGCATTCGCTCGCGTTGTGGGAGAACGTCGTTCGCTACGAGGCCGTGGGTGTGACGGCGCGCTTTCCGCTCGCGACGCTGCGTGACCTGATCCTTGGGCAGGACACATCAGCGCAATCGTACAAGCTGTACAAGCAGTTCAAGAGCCGTGTGCTGGTTCCCTGCATCAAGGAAGTCAACGAGATTTCGGATCACAATTTCGAGCTCATCGAGCACAAGGTGGGACGCTCGGTCGTCGCCCTGCAGTTCCGCGTGACCCGCAAGCCGGAGACCGATCCGTCTCAGGAGCTGCGTGCAAACGAAACGCTGCTGATTGGCGAGATGTCGAAGTTCAGCATCCCGGTTTCCGAGGCGCGGCGCCTGCTGAAACAATACGGCGAGGACAAGATTCGCACCGCGGTGGCTTATACCGCGGCGCGAGTCGCGCAGAAAAATGCAGCGCCGCTCGCCAACGTTGCGGCGTATTTCCGCAAGGCGCTGAGCGATGGCTATGAGTTGCCCGGTGCGAATGCCGCCTCCCCCGCCGCCGACGCTGGCCGCGCGCGCGAAAGTCAGGATCAGGTGAAGGACCGCTATATTGCCGCGAAGATCAACGAGGCGCGCGCCTACTTCAACGAGCTCGAATACGATGATCAGACTGCGCTGATCAAGCGCTACAACGAGACGGTCGGCATGGACAAGCTCAAGGTCTCGACGGCGAAGGTGCCGAGCAAGATGGCATCGACGAACTTCTTCCGTTGGGTGGTGCTGGACACCTGGGGCCAACCGACTGCCGGGGACCTGCTTGAATTCCTGTTGAGCGGACAACAGGGGCTGGCCGGGGGCGAAGCGCTTCAGGCAGCGGAAATCGATCTTGCATTTAAGGCACGGGACGAGTGAACGCGAATGAGGTAATAGAACGGCGGCTTCGGCCGCCGCTTTTTTGTGCGATTCGCTATGAGCTTAGGCACGCAAGGAAATTTGGTTAAATATAACAACGTAGAACTCGTAGTTAAATATATTTTCCGAAAATTTTTGCGAGGTAGAGGGCTGGATTCTAGGTAGTACGCCAGGTTTCGGCTGCTTGAGTGTCCTGCAATGACGTTCGTGATCCGTCTCGGCGTACTGCAGATACCGCTTGGTTAGTTCGCGCTGTTCGCATTGATCTCCACGTGGAGAATCACTGCTTCAGGCAATCAAGAATTTGCGCTTCCGGTGGCATACTCTTGCCGGTTAGTCTCCGCTTGCCATCACAACCCATCCTTCCGCCATCTGCGTAGCGCCTGCTCGCGCGACAGCATTCTTCCTTGCCGATTGTTGAGTCTCCACGTGGAGATTCAACATGTACACGGACAGCCGGAACACTTCTAGTTCTTCCGCACCACACTCACAGCACCGGGCTAATCGAGGTCAAGTCGGTGAATCTCCACGTGGAGATTTGATCGATACTTCTCAACTCCCTCCGCCGGTAAATGCCGCTCGGGTGCTTCTGCAACCTTAACCTTGTCCACACCGTCACGAGCGCATTACACGCCTGTGCAGCCATACTGCGACTCATCGACCTGTGGACGGGCAGGCTTCGCATCGTTGATGGCATTGTGGGATCTCCACGTGGAGATCAGATTCCACTGTCCTTGCGACTTCCCCATTCAGTCGATCCGCCCACTCGCTAATGCCCTTCGTTGTGTCCAAACCTTATCCGTTCGGGTAGTTGGTTGTGAACTGACAACGTCAGAGGCGGAATTCCTAGAATTTACTTTAAGTTGCCAGTAGACTCTCGAATGACTTGCTGAAGTCTCCACGTGGAGAGTGCGCCTGGGAGGCTCGTCCGCTGTTGAACAATTGCATGGAGAAAAGAATGGGTCTCGTGATAGCCGTAGCGAACCAAAAAGGTGGGGTTGGCAAAACCACCACCAGCATGAATCTGGCTGGGGCATTTCAGGCTGAAGGCTATAAGGTCTATGTTGCCGATGCCGATGGCCAGCAATCTTGCATGAGTTGGTGTGCAGCGGCCGGTCCCGAAACCCCTCTGCCTTTTCGAGTCGGCAGCATTCACAAGCTGGAGAAGATGATTGGGCCGGAGATCGCCGCACTGGCGAATGACTACGACGTCGTTATCGTCGACTGTCCGCCTAATATCAATGACCTGACTACCGCGCGAGTGCTTGCCGTAGCCGACGCCACTGTCATTCCGACGGATGCATCGCCGATCGACATCTGGAGTAGTGAAGGGATGATGGAGTTGGTCGAGCGAACCCGCGTTGCCAATCCGGCCGGAAAGTTCGCAATTTTGCTGAATAAATCTAATTCGAAGACGCTGCTACACACGCAGATGAGCGCCATCCTCGCCGAGAGCAATGTCCGCGTATTTGCGGCGACTATCAAACAGCGCGAACTCTATCGCCAGACGGCAGCGCTCGGCCGCACCGTCTTCGATGTGCGCGGCGTGCGCGGGACGAAAGTCGCGAAGGACGAGATCAGCGCCGTCTACAACGAGATCATTGCGCTGGTTCAGGAAGAAGAAGAGGAGATGGTCCATGGCCGCTAAGCTGAACTTCACCAGCAAGGTCCGGGCGGGCATGGCTGCCGAGCGCGTTTCGGCTGGCGAGCGGCTCGCCGAAGCCGATGTCGTCAATATCGCGCAGCGCGACGCGGGTGCACCTAACGTCGCGGATACGTCGGCCGCCCAGCCTGCCGAAGTCATCGAAGCGCTCGAAGCGCCGCTTTCGCTGCATGCGGTTCGGAAGATTTCTGTCGAAGATGTCGTCTCTAATCCGTACAATCCGCGCGCGTTCTACAGTGCCGAGACGATCGACGAACTCGCCGAAAGCTTTGCCACGCAAGGCCAGATCACGCCGATCCTGGTCACGAGACTCGCGGCGTTTCCCGGCCAATATGTGATCGTCGATGGCGAGCGGCGTATCCGCGCTGCGCGTTCGCGCGGCGACAAGTTTATCGACGCCGATGTCCGCGAGGGTCTCGACAACCAGAACCTGTACCTGCGTGCCTATCACGCCAACAAGGAGCGCGAGGAACAGACGGTATTCGACGATGCGCTCGCATGGAAGAAGCTGCTCGACGATCGCGTCTACGTCGACCAGGTCGAGTTGGGGGTGGCCGTAGGCGAAGATCCGAAGCACATCAGCAAGGTGATCGCGCTCACGTCGCTGCCGCCTTACCTGCTGCAGAGAATGGCGCAGAATCGCAAGGACGTCGGACTCGGACACGCCTACAACATCAAACTGATCTTCGACCGGGCGGGCGCAACCGTTGCCGAGCATTGGCTTCAGCAGGTGGTCGAAGGGAAGGCGAGCGTGCGCAAGCTCGAGGCTGCGGCCTCGGCTGAAGCCGGCGCGCGCAGCGTCGGGCCGCGCCGTACGCACTACCAGTCCCGCGTCCAGTTCAACCGACCCGACGGCGTCGCGCTAGGCGAGCTGAAGCTGTTCGGCGACGGGCGCGCGGAGTTGAGCCTGAAGGGCATCGCGCCTTCCGATCAACAACGTCTGGCCGAGCGCGTGAAGGCAGTCATCGAGCAATGGGCTTCGGAAATGGATACGACCGGGACCACGACCTGAGCGTCGGGAGCATCGGCTAGCAGCAGCAGGGGAGGGCGTCGTAGACGCGCTTTTTCTTATTGTGGCAGCGACGTGACCTGTAGGCCAGCCACCACCGCGGTCGAAACCGTGAAACAGCCGAAGAAAACTATCGGATCCGCAATAACCATTTAAATTCAACGGGTTGGATCGTCTTTTCTAGAATGTTTCACGAAACATGTTTGCTGGGGCAGAGTTAAATTGCGCTTTTCGCCGTGGGCACCATGTAGATATCCATGACGAGCGAGAAACGTATCAAATAATACGTAGTTTGTAATGCATTCCAAGCGGCAAGGTTGTAAGCAATTGACAACACCCACGCCCTCGGTCATCGTTCATGAGATGAACTGTCGCCTCTCCACCATTGCGCTGATTATTAGCACCATTCAACGAATGGTGGGTTAGCGCACGTCTGGCAGCAGTGACAACAACCCGCCCCAAGAGGCGGGTTTTTTGTTTCCGCCTCCTGGCCAAAACGAAAGTGAGTACAGGAGCCGTCATGCAGGTGCATCAGAGCCGCCCCACCGCCGAAGCAAACGTAGCCACCGAAGTCGCCGAAGCCACTGATTCCTCGCAGTCTCGTCGCGACGAAAACGACTATCTCCGGAAGATTCTCACGGCGCGTGTCTACGACGCCGCCCGCGAGACCGAACTCGAGCGCGCCCCGAACCTCTCGGCGCGCCTGCGCAACGCCGTGTTCCTCAAGCGCGAGGACAACCAGCCGGTGTTCTCCTTCAAGCTGCGCGGCGCCTACAACAAGATGGCGCATCTCTCGCCCGCGCAACTGGAGCGCGGCGTGATCACCGCCTCGGCGGGCAATCACGCGCAGGGCGTGGCGCTGTCGGCGGCGAAGCTCGGCGTGAAGGCCGTGATCTGCGTGCCGGTGACCACGCCGCAGGTGAAGGTCGATGCCGTGCGCGCCCACGGCGGCGCCACCGTCGAGGTCGTGCAGGCCGGCGAGTCGTACAGCGACGCCTACGCCCACGCCGTGCGCCTGCAGGAAGAACGCGGCCTGACCTTTGTGCATCCCTTCGACGATCCCCACGTGATCGCCGGCCAGGGCACCGTGGCGATGGAAGTGCTGAGCCAGCATCAGGCCCCGATTCACGCGATCTTCGTGCCGATTGGCGGCGGCGGGCTGGCCGCGGGTGTCGCGGCGTACGTGAAGGCCGTGCGCCCCGAGATCAAGGTGATCGGCGTGCAGACCGACGATTCCTGCGCGATGGCGCAGTCGATCAAGGCCGGCAGGCGCGTGGAACTGACCGAAGTCGGCCTGTTCTCGGACGGCACGGCCGTCAAGCTCGTGGGCGAGGAAACCTTCCGCCTGTGCCAGCACTATCTCGACGAAGTGCTCACCGTCGATACGGATGCCCTTTGCGCCGCGATCAAGGACGTCTTCCAGGACACGCGCAGCGTGCTCGAACCCGCAGGCGCACTGGCCGTGGCGGGCGCGAAGCAGTATGCGGAGCGCGAGGGCATCGAGGGGCAAACGCTGGTGGCGATCACCTCGGGCGCGAACATGAACTTCGACCGCATGCGCTTCGTGGCCGAGCGCGCCGAGGTGGGTGAGGCGCGCGAAGCGGTGTTCGCCGTGACGATCCCCGAGGAGCGCGGCAGCTTCAAGCGCTTCTGCGAGCTGGTCGGCACGCGCAGCGTGACCGAGTTCAACTACCGCATCGACGACGCCGAGCGCGCGCACATCTTCGTGGGCGTGCAGATCCGCAACCGCGGCGAGTCGCAGCAGATCGCGAAGACCTTCGTCGATCACGGCTTT
>NZ_JAMBPQ010000054.1 GCF_024206495.1 Paraburkholderia sp. CNPSo 3272
GACGAGCGCGCACGACCCGATCAACGGTTACCTGCCGCAGGGCTGGACCGTGGAGCAGTGGCGCGAGGCGCAGAAGGTCGCGCCGGAAAGCATCGTGAAGGTGGCGAAGGAATCGATGGCCCACCAGGTGCGCGCGATGCTCACGCTGCAGGAGCGCGGCGCGGCCACGCTCGACTACGGCAACAACATCCGCCAGATGGCGCTCGAAATGGGCGTGGAAAACGCCTTCGATTTTCCGGGCTTCGTGCCGGCGTATATCCGTCCGCTGTTCTGCGAGGGCAAGGGCCCGTTCCGCTGGGTGGCGCTCTCGGGCGACCCCGAGGACATCTACAAGACCGATGCCAAGGTCAAGGAACTGATCCCCGACGATCCGCACCTGCACAACTGGCTCGACATGGCGCGTGAGCGCATCGCGTTCCAGGGGTTGCCGGCGCGTATCTGCTGGGTGGGCGTGAAGGATCGCTATCGTCTCGGCCAGGCGTTCAACGAGATGGTCAAGAACGGCGAGCTGAAGGCGCCGGTCGTGATCGGCCGCGACCACCTCGACACCGGCTCTGTGGCGAGCCCGAACCGCGAAACGGAATCGATGAAGGACGGCTCGGACGCGGTAAGCGACTGGCCGCTGCTCAATGCGCTGCTGAACACGGCGGGCGGCGCGTCGTGGGTCTCGCTGCATCACGGCGGCGGCGTGGGCATGGGCTTCTCGCAGCACTCGGGCGTGGTGATCGTCGCGGACGGCACGCAGGCGGCGCATGAGCGTCTGGGCCGCGTGCTGCACAACGATCCGGCCACGGGCGTGATGCGTCACGCGGATGCCGGCTACGAACTCGCACAGCAAACCGCGCGCGAGGCGGGTCTCAAGCTGCCGATGCTCGGCCGATGAGCGATGTGACGCAGCCGTTCAAACGCGGCGGCGTCACGCTTGCGAGCGCTCGCTCAGTTCCGGCTCACCGCGCAGCAGGAACAGAAACTCCTCGCCGCTGTGGCGGATGTAATCGGGAAACGCGTCCATCGTGCGGGCATGGATGCGTCCGCGCATCGGCGCAAGCCGGTCAAACGCCGCATCTACCAGCGTTTTCAGAGCGCGTTCGCGCGTTACGACGTGATCGATCGTGAACCCGTTCCGCGGCGACATGAAGAGGCTCGCCGTCTCACAGGCGCTGGAAACGGCGTTTTTGGCGTATCCTCATAGGCGTCGCCCGCGACCCGATCTCGTGCCTTGCTGATGCGTCCGGGCCTCGACGTCGAAGTGGCCGTCACCGCGCTCGCCTGAGCGCCTTAGAGCCAGGAACATTGTGTGATGAAATTCGATTCGGTCGTGCTTGGCGGCGGTATCGTCGGCGTGTCGGTGGCCTTGCAGCTGCAGCGTCGCGGCCTCTCGGTCGCGCTGGTGGACCGCAGGGCGCCGGGCAATGAAACATCGCACGGCAACGGGGGATTGATCCAGCGCGAGGGCGTCTATCCGTATGCTTTTCCGCGCGAGCTTTCCACGCTGCTGCGCTACGCGCCCAACCGCTCGACGGACGTGCGCTATCACCCGGGGGCGATGCCCAAACTGCTGCCGTTTCTCTATCGTTACTGGCACCATTCGCGCGCTGACCGGCACGCCGAAATCGCGCGCGCGTATTCCACGCTCATCGAGCATTGCGTGAGCGAGCATCGCGCGCTGATCGAGGCGGCGGGCGCACAGGCGCTGTTACGCACCAACGGCTGGATGAAGGTGTTTCGCAGCGCCGCCGCCATGGACGCCACGCTGGCCGAGGCGCAACGCTGGCAGCGCGAGTACGGCGTGGGCCACGAGGCGCTCGATGCCGCGGCGCTGCGCGCCACCGAGCCTGCGCTCAGTTCCACGCTGGTGGGCGGCGTGCGCTACACCGATTCCGATTCGGTTAGCGATCCGAATGGATTGGTAACGGCCTACGCGAAGCTCTTCGAGCAGCTCGGCGGCCGCGTGCTGATTGGCGACGCCGCTACGCTCGAACCGTCGTGGCGCGTCATGACACAGGATGGTCCGGTGCTGGCGAAGTCGGCGGTCATCGCCATGGGGCCGTGGTCGGGCGACCTCACGGCGCGGCTGGGTTACGAATTGCCGCTCGCCGTGAAACGCGGCTATCACATGCATTACGCGCTTACGAATGGCGCGAAGCTGAACCAGCCGGTGCTCGACGCCGAAGCGGGCTTCCTGATTACGCCCATGGTGCGCGGCACGCGCCTCACGACCGGCGTCGAACTCGGCTTTCGTGATTCGCCCAAAACGCCCGTCCAGCTCGAAGCGGCGGAGCCACTTGCGCGCGATATCTTCCCGCTCGGCGCACGGCTCGATGCCGAGCCCTGGCTGGGCCGCCGGCCCTGCACGCCCGACATGATGCCGATCATCGGGCCCGCGCCGAAGCACGACGACCTCTGGTTCGCTTTCGGCCACGCGCACCACGGCCTCACGCTCGGCCCGGTCACGGGCCGCCTGATCGCGGAACTGATGACGGGCGCGCCTACCGTGGTGGACCCCAGGCCATTCCGCGCCGAGCGGTTCTGACGCGGCGCGCACCGGCGCGCATGTTTAGAACCGGTAGTTGAGCCCCGCGAAAGCCGTGATTTCGCGGCGGCTCTCGGTGATCGGGCTGTCGGCGGCGTAATGCTGAAGGCGTCCGAACGTCGCGTTCACCGAACCGACCCAGTGCTTCGAAAAGTCATGCGTCATGTAGAACGTCATGTGCAGATCGCGAATGCCCGCGCCCGGTGAATACGCCGGCAAACCGGATGCCGCACTCTCATCCGGCGTCACACCGAACAGCGTGCGCGTGTAGACGCCGTTGGCCCACGTGAGGCCCGGTCCGACCGAAAACAGCCAGCCCGTCAGCGGCAGCGACACATAGAGGTCCGCCGTTGCCGTCGTACCTTGCCCGTGGCCGCTGATGTCCTGATACATGGCAACGGCGCCGGTGAACGCCCACAGCGTGTAATCGGCGAAGAGGCGCAGCTTCGGACCGTCGTCGACATTGCTCAGGCCGTGCAGATGCGGGTCGTCCGACACGGTGCGCGACTGGAAGTCGAAGCTCAGCGAAGCGCCTACATGGTAGTTCTCCGCTGAAATCACGTTCACGCCCAGCACATCCGGGCCTTGCGAGAAGAAACGGTCGCGGTACGAGATATCGAGCGACGGGAACGGGTAGAACTTCATGTGGCGCGCGCCCGGATACTCGGGCGCGAAATAGGCGCCCGGTCCGATCGAGACCTTCCACGGCGAGTCGGTTGTTGCGGTACTGGACGTATCGGTATCGGCCCACGCGTGCGAGGCCAGGGTCAGCACGGCGACGCACGCCAGCCCTTTCATTGCTACGGATCGCTTCACGTATTTTTCCTTCCCACTGCCGCCAGTTGGCGCAGACGCCGGGCGAGCGCCTTGGAGACCACCGGCGCGTCTTTCGCGCCGCGCGCGACTTCGCTCTCGCGCAGGAACAGGGCCGTTTCGCGCGCAACGATCTCGCGTTCGTTGTCCGATGTGATCATGTGATACGAATCGTCGAGCCACAGCGTGCGCAGGAAGTTCGAGCCGATGCGGTCGATCACGTGGCGCGGATTGCGCGGGCTCGATGTTTCGTCGTCGATCGCGTGGATCACGAGCGTGTCGTTCTCGATCGCGGCGACGTCCTTACGGGCTGCGCGCGCGAGGCGCGCCGCCTGATGCAGCGCGGGCAGTGCAATCGTCGAAGGGCCGACCTCGCTGAAGTCGCTGCGCTGCATGGCGCGCGCGATCTTCTTGCGCAGCGCTTCGTTACGCACGCCGAACGGTTCGGCCTCGCGGTAGCGGTAGCGGTGGCGCAGCGGCGTGAAGTACGCCCAATCGAGCAGAAAGCGATACCACGGGATCGCCCAGCCGTCGTAGGCGAGCGTGAGCGAGAGCAGTACCAGCGACTGCGCGGCGGGGCGCTCGCGAACCAGGCGCAGCGCAAGCGCGCCGCCGATCGACAGCCCGCAGATCGAGACGCGCTCGTAGCGTGCCGCCAGGGCGTCGAACTCGCGCGCGGCGCTTTCGATCCATTGTTCCATCGGCAGCTGGCCCGTGCCGGCGCTATAACCGTCGATGACGGGCGCGCATACCGTGAACCCTTCGCCCTGCAGATAGCGCGCAAGATAGCGCAGCTCCATCGGCGAGCTGGAGAGTCCGTGAAGCATGAGCACGGCGTGGCCGTCGCCTTCGCAGAAAAAACGCGTGGATTGCACGGCTGGCGCTTCGGCAGCGGCCAGTTCCATCTCGAGCGTCGCCATGTCAGCTCTCCGTGCGCAGCACGAGAAAATCTCCCGCGTGAGTGGTAAAGCGTTCGCAGTTGCAATTGACGTGCCGGTACTCGCGCCTGGGCTGCTCGCTGCGCAGACGCACGCGATGATGGCCCGGCGACAGTGCGTGCGTGAGGCGCTGCACGTCGTCGGGATGCAGCGCGTCGAAGAGCGGGCCGGGCGCGACTTCGGCGGCAGCCGGCAGCGCCTGCGACATGCTCTGTCCCACGCTTGCGCGCTGGGCGGCATTGCGCTCGAGCCCCTTGATGAGGATAAAGCCTTCGTGATGCTGCGCGAGATGGCGCAGCAGGCGATGCGTTTCGTCGACGGCGCGGCGCGCCAGCGCGCGCTCGTTGTCGTGACGAAGCAGCATTTCGTAGCGGGACTGCGCGACCGAGGTGATCAACTGCGCGCGAAACTGCTCGCGCCGCAGACGCTCGATCAGCGTGATCACGATCACCGTGACGAGCGGATACGACACCATCAGGATCACATCGTGGGTGTCGAGGAACGTAATGTAATTGTAGGGAGGCACGAACATATAGTCCGCAATGCCGAGACCTAGCGCCATCACGGTCAGCGCAGGCGCGAGGCCGAGGAAGTATTCGACCAGCGAAGCGGCAATACAGAACGTCGTGCCCGGCATCATCGGGCCGAGCAGGGGATGCAGTGCGAGGCGGATGGCGCTCGCGAGCACGAGCGCTCCAGCGGCAATGCACCACCGGCGCGGGCCTCTTGGCGCCCAGAGGCGGGCGTTACGGACTTTCATGGTTTCCCGGGTCGCCCGCCGCGTGACGGGCCGTCGCGCGCGTATTGCGCATGGGCAATCGCTGACGCTTTAGTTGTAAGCAGTGCAAGGAATTCGACAGGAACGGCAAAACTGAGCAGCGGTGACCAGCCGGTCACCGTCAGCCCTGACGATTTTTGCGTGTCCCGAATATTACCACCGTTTACAAACGTCGGATTGGCGATACCAGGCCCCCAGGAGACCTTAGCGGGATTCAGCCGTCAGGATTCGACATCGGCCAGGCTGAAGATTCCGGTCTTGTCGTTATACGAAAAGATCTCGGCGTAGCGGCCCCAGGCAATCACGGTGTCGAGCGTTTCCTCTGCGGCGTCGTCGGCAAGCAGGTCCTCCAGTTCCTGCTCGAAGCGCACCCGCGGGGCGCGATGTCCGGGGCGCTCGTTGAGCACCGTTTTGATCCGCGCGGCCAGCGGCACGTTGCGCAGCAAATGTTCGGCGAACATCAGCTTGCGCTCCTGCGTACTGAATTCGTTGAAGGTCTTGCCCGCGTGCGTGAGAACCACGTCGCCTTCGCTGACCTCCGCAAAGCCGAGATACTGCAGCATTTCCGCGACCGGGAAGAGCTCGTCGACCTCCAGTTGGAGCGCTCGCGCGATTTCCGGCATGTCGGCGCGGCCGTTGTAGGGCGCGGCGGCCAGCGTTTCGATCAGGCCCGCCATCAGGTTGACGGACATGCCCGGCAGCCAACTGCCCGGTTCGAGTTCGGGTTTCGCCGGGCCGCCCGGCTGCCGCGCGGTCATCTTCGCGTAGATGTCGTCTACGAGCGTGCGGAACGCCGGGTCGAGACGATTGCGCGGGTGCTTGAACGGCACCGGAATCTCGGCCACCACGCGGCCCGGGTTCGACGACAACACGAGAATGCGGTCGCACATGAATACCGCTTCCTCGATGTTGTGCGTGACGATCAGCACCGATTTGATCGGCAGGCGGCCTTGTGTCCACAGATCGAGCAGGTCGGTACGCAGCGTTTCGGCCGTGAGCACGTCGAGCGCGGAGAAGGGCTCGTCCATCAGCATCAGCGTGGGATCGACCACGAGCGCGCGCGCAAAGCCCACACGCTGGCGCATGCCGCCCGAAAGCTCGCGCGGATAGGCGTTTTCGAAGCCGTCCAGACCGATCAGGTCGATGGCGGCGAGCGCGCGCTTGCGCCGCTCGTGCGGGCCAACGCCGATCGCCTCCAGGCCGGCCTCGACGTTTTCCAGCACCGTGAGCCACGGGAACAGCGCGAAGGTCTGGAACACCATCGCGACGCCTTCGGCCGGACCGCGCAGCGGCTTGCCGAGGTAGTTCACGTCGCCGCTGGTGGGGGGAATCAGGCCGGCGATGATGCGCAGCAGAGTGGACTTGCCGGAGCCCGAGCGGCCCAGCAAGCCGACGATCTCGCCTTCGCGCAGCGTGACGTCCACGTCATCGAGCACCAGTTGCTCGCTCGGGTTCTTGCCGAAGCCGCGGCAGACGTGCTGGACGCACATCACTTCCTGGCCGGTGCGGGACCGCGTCTGTGCCATTTCGGGAGTGATCGTTTTGAGGTTTTGCATGGGATCGATACTCAATCAAGGCGAAGACGGGACTCGGCATACGCGTACAACAGCCGATTCATGGGGAAACGAAAAGGGCGTGAAAGGAAATGTTCAACTCACGGCCACGATCAGGGAGCGCCTCGTTTGTTCAACGATGGCGAATCTTCGTGACCGGAGTTTGGCAGAACTTAGGAAACCCGGGACTTGATGCGGCGCCACAGGTCTTTCCATGGGTGGCGGCGAACCGGTTCGAGCGACAGCAGCGCTTCGTAGTGCGAGCGCCCCTCGTTGACATGAGGCAGATGCGACAAAAGCAGACCGAAAATCATGATGTTTCTCCGGACGTCTGGCGTGATGGACGAGTGCAAAGCCCGCAGACGTTCGGTCGCCGCGCAGTCGGCGCGGTCCGCAGGGGTCTACGTGCTTTTCTCGGACGAGTTCGAAGGCAAGCGGTACGGGCAACTGTCACTGTCAGGCATTTCGGCTCCTGTTCATGCGGGGCGCAGGCAAACGGCGGGCGCGGGCGCAAGCGCTCGCGAGGTCGCGCCAATGCGTATGCGAGCGAAGCCCGCGCCGGCATGGCGCTATGGTTTGGGGTGCACGAGGGAAGACTGCTACGGCGCGCACCGTCTGCCTACTGGCAGGACGGCGGCTCGGGAAGGGCAGCGGATGTCCTGCCGGTCAGGCAGCGAAACTATTGGAAGATCGACTACTGCTACTGTCCAAGGCATCGGCCCCATTGAGAAGACGGGCGAATTCTAGTCTCGGTAAAAACACCAAGTCAACCAAAATTGCTAAGCAGAGCAGATATTCAATTCTGAAGGTTTGAAGCAACGCGATTGAAAGAAACGGGGGTCTGCGGGGATGTTGCTGGCTGACCTCGCATTTATGCTTTTTTTACTTGCCTTTTTGTCTGCGTGCCCAATACAATCCGCCCCGTCATAGCAAAGGAGTCCTCCGTGGACGCATGTTCTAGTAGTGGAAGTCCGATGCCGGCCAGCGCCGGCAGCACCACCGCGAGATAGCCGCCGCAGGTCCATTCCTTCGCCGCTAACTCGCTTACGCCGGGTTAGCGCGCTTCGTGACTGACTGGTCTCAGTCGCCTTTGCGACCAGTCTCCCAACAGCACGCTCCCTCTTGTCGATCGCCATTTGCAAGCTTGCTTGCCGAGATGGCTACGCATTCGCATTTGGTCCGCTTCTGAAGCGGACAACGCGGAGGGATGATGTTCGTCTTTCTCTTTCCTGTCTTTCTGCCGCGCGTGTTGCGGGCTGTCTGCCGTCGCGCCCGGATGCGCGTGGCCGCAGCGGTGCTCGCCTGCCTGCACGGCTTCGCTTTCGCAGCAGCGGTTCGCGCCACGCCCGCCGGCGTGCGGCGCCGTTCACTGCACCTCGCACGCCGCGCCGCGCACATGGCGGCGCGCGGCGCGCTGCGCACCGTCCACGCGGGACATCCGCTCACGCCCACGGGTTACGTGCTGCTCGGCGCGACCTTGGCGGCGGCAACTCTGGTTTCGCTGCTGTGCGCGTGCGCCTGCGCCTGCGAGCCGGAGCGTCCTTTATGGCCGCGTTCGCGCTTCGCGTAGAAAACCTGCGCTCCGGACACAGTTTCATCAAGCTTCGCAGGCACGCTCTGCGTTGAATAGCGGCCTCGTCCGCACCTTACCAAAGCCCCACAAATACTATGAAAAACATCCTCAAGAGCAGGCTGCTCGGTTCTGGCGCACCTATTACCCTCAGCGCGGTCCTCTCGCTGGGCGTCGTGCCCGCCGCCTTCGCGCAGAGCAGCGGCGATAGTGCGCCCGCTCAACCGGCTTCGCCTGCTGCTCCTGCTTCGCCATCCGGCGCGGCGGATCAGCAGCAGGCGCCCGCTGCCGATCAGAACGCTGCCGCGCCCACGGGCCTTTGGGAACGCTCGAACCTCTTCGGCGATATGGGCGGCTTGCGGCCCTGGCTCGCCCAGTACGGCTTGTCGTTCGGCCTGCAGGAGACCAGCGAGTACATGGGCAACGTGAGCGGCGGAACGAGTCGCGGCGGCGCCTATCAAGGTGTGACCGAGTTCAGCCTCGGCATGGACACGCAAAAAGCGTTCGGCTTGCCTGGCGGCATCTTCAATGTGTCCGGCTTCCAGATTCACGGCACTAGCTTGACTGCGCGCAACCTGCAAACGCTGCAGAACGCGAGCGGCATCGAGGCCGATGCCTCGACCCGCCTGTGGGAGTTGTGGTACCAGCAGACACTCCCCGGCGGCAAGGTCGACGTGAAGCTCGGTCAGCAAAGCCTCGACCAGGAGTTCATGGTCAGTCAGTATGCGAATACGTTCATGAACGCGACGTTCGGCTGGTCGGTGCTGCCGTCCGTCGATCTGCCTGCGGGCGGCCCTGCGTATCCGCTTTCGTCGCTCGGCGTGCGCGTGCGCGCCACGCCTACGGACGCGATCACCGTGCTCGGCGGCATATTCGACGGCAACCCGGCGCCGGGCGATGGCGACCCGCAAAAGCTCAACGCGAGCGGCACGAATTTCAATCTGGGCAATGGCGCGCTGGTAATCGGCGAAATTCAATACGCAATCAATCAGCCGCCGGCTAATGGTTCGGATGCCAAACCAAGTGGCATGCCCGGCACCTACAAGCTTGGCTTCTGGTACAACAGCAACCGTTTCACCGATCCGGCGACGGGCGCGACGGGCGTGGGCGGTCCGGTTAGCCATCGGGGCAATTACAGCATCTATGCCGTGGCGGACCAGATGGTCTGGCGTCCGAGCGCCGACAGTCCGCAGTCGGTGGGCGTGTTCGCGCGCGTAATGGGCGCGCCCGGCGACCGCAACCTGGTCGACCTCGGAGTCAATGCGGGCGTGACGCTCAAGGCGCCGTTCAAGGGGCGCGACAACGACGTGGCCGGCCTGGCCGTCGGCTACGCACACATCGGCTCGCATGCGCAGGACTACGCGAGCGCGCAGGCGGTCTCAACGCCCGGCTACCCGTCGCGCAGCGCTGAGACGGTTCTGGAAGCGACGTACCAGTATCAGATCGCGCCATGGTGGCAATTGCAGGCGGACTTTCAGTACTTCTTCCGGCCGGCCGGCGGCATTCCGGACCCGCAGAACGCGTCGCGGCGTATTGGCGACGAGGCGGTGTTCGGCGTGCGCACGACGGTCGCATTCTGACTGGAGAATGCCGCTTCCGCCGCCGGATTGGCGGCGGCAGGAGCGTGCAGGATGACGAAGCGTTGCGTGGTCTGCGTGAAGATGCGAGCGAAATACGAGGGAAGACCCCGATTGGTCGGACTTCTTATTGATCTAGACTCCAGTGGCAAGTGCTGCGCAGCTATTCGATGCGGCACCAGTTTTCAGACGCAGATTTCGTTCCATGAAGCATCCGACCCAGGGATGGCTTTTGGGTGTCTCTCTGCTGGCGCTTGCCAGCGTCTCGGCGGCCGAACCCGCCAAGGCGACGCACACCCAGAAGCCTGTCCAGAAGCACGTCCAGAAGGACGCGAGGGGCCACGCCCCGAAACACGCCGTTGCGACCGCGCCTGTGCCGCCGGCGCCATCCATCTCTTTGCCCGCAATCGCGAAGCGCTTCGAATACCAGTCGCCGTTTGAACGGCAGTACGACGCGCATCTGGCGAAAACCACCGCCGCGACGCCTGGCATTCCGGACGATAGCGACGCCACGCTCGATCCGGGCACCAACGGGCCGCGCACGCCGGGCGCCCAGGTCGACAGCAATGGGATCCCCAACCAGGCACTCCACCCGCAAACGCCGCCGCTTGTCACGGTCGGCGACTGGGATCTTTCTGCCGATGCGCATCTTCCGCTGTCGCGCTCGCATGACACGGGTGCGGCGATTAGCGCGCGGCATGGGTTCTAACGGGCCAGGCGAAAATCCCCCGCCTTCCACTTCCTTACCGCCGCGAGGTAATTGGTAAGGCATTACCGTTGTGACACGTTGCTCCCGGGAATGCGAATGAGGCGAGTCAGTAAGCTGACAAGCTCAACTACCGCAAAAAATCCTCCCCGGACCCTCGCCCCATGTCACAACGACGCCCAACCTGTTCGCGCATCCTGGGGCAGCTCCTGCTCCCCGTGCTGCTCAGCTCCACGCTGGTGCTGCAGGGCTGCGCGACGACCGCAGAAAATATTGCCTTGGGTTTTGGTATCGGCTCGGTCGGTACGATCTCCGCCTTGGGTTGCCTGCTCACCTGCCAGATGAACGACGCGCGCTGGTAACCGGCGCTCAGTAATACATCCACCGCCCGTATTGCGGCGACCAGTAGACCCAGCGCGCTGGCGGTTGCTGGTACTGCGCGCCCCACGGTGCGGGCGGCGGATAGTAAGCGGGCCGGGGCTGCGCGTACATGGGCTGCTGCTGCGGATATTGCTGCTGGGCGTATTGCTGCGCATACACCGGTTGCTGCTGCGCATTGGCGGGCGGCTGCGCGTAGGCCGGCCGCTGCTGTGCATACGCCGGCTGCTGCGCATAGCCATACGGCTGGGGCGGCGGCGCGTATTGCTGGGCCTGCGGCGGGACCTGTTGCTGGGTCCGTGGCTGCGCCGCTTGGTAGTAGGGCTGGGCGTAACCTTGGCCCTGCGTCGAATAGATCTGCGCGGAGCGCGGCGGCTCCGGTTCATCGACGGCTTCGTCGTTCGCCAGCGACTCCGGCGGCGCGAGGTCGTCCTGCGCGGGCGGCGTTGCCGCAACGGCGCGATGGTTCGCACTCGCCTGCGCGTAGACGTGCGGCTGCGATTGCGGCTGCCGGGCGGCCGCAGCCGGCGCTGCGTTGGCGGCTTTCGCAACGGTGGGGCGTGCGTTCGTCTGCTCGGGAGCCGGCGCTGCCGCTGCGGTGGAATCCTGGACGTCTTGCGCCTCTTGCGTCTCCTGCGCGCCTTGTTCGCTTTGCGCGCCTTGCCCATCCCCGAGCGGCTTGACCACGACCGGCACGGTCATGACCGTCGAGACTTCGCCTGCGTCGCTATACGTGTGCTTGATGTCGAGAATGGGCTTCTGCGCCGCCGCGCCGGCGGCCTTCTTCGCGGGCGTAGCGGCCGGAGCCGCCGCCTGCGCCATCTCCTCCCTGGCTGCCTTGTAACCCCGGTCATAGGCCGCCTGGACTTCGCGGTCCTGCGCCGAGGCGTCTTCCTCCTTGCTGTAGGCGTGTGACGCTGCCGAGATTGCGCAGCCCGTTGCAAGCAATGCGATGGCCGTCGCGTGCCGTGCGGTCGTGTCCATGGAGGGACCTCTAATTCTCTTTTTCGATGACTTCATCGTACTACGCGGCTGATGACATTCAAGCGGTGGGAAACCCCCTGGGTATGCCGCCGAACGCAAGCGCTCACCCCGGCGACGCTTGCGCCATCAACCACTGCCGGAATGCAGCCAGGCGGCTCTGCCTGATGTCGGTCGGTGCAGGCCGACTCGATGACGTCGAACACGCGGCTCAGGCTGTCGAGCGGGCGCAGCGCCTCGGGGGTCAGATCAATGCGGCGATTGCGCCGGATGATTGCGGTGATGGTGCGCGGCGAGTATGTACACGCCACCGACCTCGCATTTCTCGAAGGCGAGCGCTCGGGCATCGACCCTGTGATCGACTGGCCCGACGAAGACCTGCCTTCCGCGCTTGCGCGCCTGGAGGAAATGCCGGTACGGCGCGCGCTTGCGCACAGCAACGACAACCGGACCGACGCGGCGCGCCGGCTGAACGTGAATCGCCAGTTGCTCTATGCGAAGCTCAAGCGCTATGGCATCGAGGTGGCCGATGAAAAGAACATCGAGGGCGGCGAAGGCGAGTAGGGGATACCAGGCGAAACCGCGCAGACGTGGCGCGGCTCTGCTCTGCTCAGATCATCTGGATTCCGAAGAAATTTCCGATGCCGAATAGCCGAGTTGCGTCGCCGCCTTTTCGGCGAGCGCGAGGAGCGCGTTGTCCGTCGTCGGCGTAGGCGGCACGACATAGAGATCGGCAATGTCGGTCACCGGATCGCTGAACGGCGTTGGCGCGCTGCGCTGGGCGTGCAGAAAATCGCGGATCGGCGAAGGGTCCGCGAGGCCCAGAAAGCGGCTGATGCTTGCGATCGTCGTGTCCGCATCCTCGATGAGATTGCGATAGCCGATCGTCAGCGTCTGCTCCTGGGGGATTTCAGCGAAGAAGTCGATGATCTCGGTCACATACTGGCCCCATACGCGCACGCCGTCGTTGACGGACCCGATCCAGTGCTTGCGCACCAGCGAATTGGCGACCCAGCCAGGATCGCGATGAAGATGGATGAAGCGCGCGTTGGGCAGCAGTTCGTGGATGAGCCTCAGGCACGACCCGGAGCGTGGCAAGCGCTCGATTGCGCCGATACGCCCGGAAAGAATCGTCGGGTCGGCGTAAGGGGGATGCTTGTCGCCCCAGATCCGCGCCGACATGTCGAGGTCTTCGCGATAGAAGCGCTCGACCCAGGCGCCAAGCGTGCGGCGGCTATAAGCGTTGAAGCGATCACGGCAAGCCGCGCCGAGCAAATCGGGGCGCTGGCTGTCCACATCCAGCATTTCCTTGACCAGCGCGAAAATTCGGCATTCATTGGTTAGCTGGATGTGCGGGTGCGCATTGAGAACGGAGCAGAGAAACGTCGTTCCCGAGCGGGGTGCGCCGACAATGAATAGCGGAAAAGAATGCATTCTGCCCTCTCCCCTGTTGCGTCCTGCGCCATTGCTTCGTTTGCACCGATCTTACCTGCCGATGCTGGCGCGAAACTGACGCCGCGATGGCCAGGGCGACAAAGCGGTTGCGGCGGCCGAGCTGCCGGGCAGCGTGAGAGCTAGCGCAGATTCGCCTGGAAGAACGCGAGCACGCTTGCATCGAACTGCTTGTGAAAGACGACCCGGTCGAAACCTTGCTCATCCACGCAAATCTCGGGCACTGTCTCGAAAAGCCAAAGAAACCGACGCGCTGCGGGTCGATTTTCGCGGCGTCGGGCGCGGCGCCCAGCATGTAGTCGATCAGGCGTTTGATATCGGTCGGCCGCTCGACGAACACGGACAGATCGCCCGAGCGGCTCGGATCGGCGAACGAATCGCCGGGATGCACCGCGAGCGACCGCTCGCCGGAGGAGGGTGGGCTTTCGATAGTCCAGCTAACTGGCGTCTCGGACGGGCGCGTGATGGCCGTCCGGCGCCTCGATCGGAACGTCTGCAGCAGGCCCCCAGCCGCCGCTCCCCGTGCTGAAGGGAAAACAGCAGTTTGCGCCTGTCCAGGCACTGTCCGCGCATGCAGTGGTGGCGGACGAATCAACGCGTGAATGTCTACCGGCTTGCCACGGCCTCGGGATCGCCGGGCTGCCAACCACCGCCAAGTGCCCTGAAGGCAGCGACGGCTGCACGCGCCGATTCCGTTTGCGCCTGCACCCGCTCGTCGGATGCGCGCAGCAAATTTTCGTCGGCCTGCAGGACTTCAATCAGGCTGACGACACCTTTTTGATATGCCGAAAACGAAGCGGCTCGAGCCCGACCAAGTGAGTTCACTCCTTGGGTAAGCACCGCGGTCTCTTCTTCCCGCTTGACGAGTGCTGAAAAGGCATTTTCCACATCTTCCGTTGCATGCAGTGCGGCAAGCCTATACGCGGCCAACATTTCGGCGTCCTCCCCCCTGGCCTGCGCGATTTGAGCGTTGATGCGGCCGAAATCGAACAGACGCCAGCGCAGCCCCAGCACCCCGGCCGCCTGACTGGCGCCGCTGGTGAACAGATTGCCCGCGGCCATTGACGTTGCGCTCCCGATCAGTCCACTCAGCGAGAATTTCGGGTAATACTCGGCGATGGCCACGCCGATACGCGCGTTCGACGCAGCCAGGCGACGCTCGGCCACGATCAGATCGGGTCGGCGCCTGAGCAACTCTCCCGGCGTGCCCGCGCCCGCGATCCGCGGGGCGGCCGGGATGTCGCCAGCATCGACCAGCTCGGCCTGATGCGTGCCGGGCTGTGAGCCCAGCATCACATCCAGTGCGTTCATGGCCGCATCCAGTGTCGTCTCCAGGACAGGGACGGATGCCTGCACCTGGGCCAGCGCACCCTCGGCCTGGCGCACCTGAAGATCGGCCGCCAGTCCTTTTCCGTACAGAAGCTTGATGGTCGAGAGCAGGTCCTGTTGCGTTTGCACCTGCCGCCGGGCAACGTTCAGACGAGCCTGCAATCCGCGAATCGTGATGTAAATATCGGCAGTCTGCGCTGCCACAGCCAGGCGCGTGGCCACCGCGCCGGCTTCCGAAGCCTGATACTCGGCAAGTGCCGCTTCCCGCCCGCGACGCAGGCCCCCGAACACATCGAGTTCCCAGCTCGCGCTGAAATTGGCCTCGTAGTCGTTGCCGTAGCGGTCGAATCCGGGCGTCGTATTCAGGACCCGACCCAAGGGCGTTTCGACAGATTGGTAGACTCGCGCCGCCTGGCCGCTGACATTGCCTGAAGGCAGCAGTGCGGCATTCGCTGCCCCGAGTCCTGCGCGCGCTTGCGAGACGCGCGCGGCGGCCTGCGCGAGGTCCAGGTTCTGTTCCAGCGCGAGCGCGACGAATCGTGTGAGTTGCGGATCGCCGAAACCTGTCCACCACGTGACGAGGTCAGAACTGGCCACCGTGTGCCGTTGATCCACTGCGTCCTGGCCCTGGAACAGCCCGGGCATGGCTACATTGGGCCGGACGTAATTAGGGCCCACGGCGCAGGCTGTCGAGAGGCCGGCAACGATGATCGCGGCAAGCATGTGATTGGGTAGCATGAGCGTCTTCGCAGGGTTATTGTGGTGACCATAATACCAAACGGTCACTGGTTGTCTATTGTTGTATGCTTATCCCCATGAAAAACGCCACCACTCCTCCCATCACGACCCGCGGCCCCGCTGACCACGAGGTACGAGATCAGATCGTTGCCGCCGCCACCGAGCACTTCAGCCGGTATGGCTACGAGAAAACGACGGTCTCCGATCTCGCCAGGGCAATCGGGTTTTCCAAGGCGTATATCTACAAGTTCTTCGAGTCCAAGCAGGCCATTGGCGAGATGATTTGCGCGAACTGCCTGCACGAGATCGAAACCGAGGTCAGGGCGGCCGTCGCCCAGACCGATCTGCCGCCGGAGAAGTTGCGGCGAATGTTCAGCGTCTTCACCGAGGCGAGCCTTCGTCTGTTTTTCCAGGACCGCAAGCTCTACGAGATTGCAGCATCAGCGGCCACGGAGAACTGGCAGGCCGTGGTTTCGTATGAGGCGCGCGTCCAGAAGCTGCTTCAGGACATCCTGCAGGAGGGTCGGCAGAGCGGGGACTTCGAGCGCAAAACACCGCTCGATGAGACCGCGATGGCGATCTATCTGGTCATGCGCCCCTACCTGAACCCCATGCTCCTGCAGTACAGCTTCGATTACACGAAGGTCGCGCCTGCGCAACTGTCCAGCCTCGTACTGCGCAGTCTGTCGCCTTGATGGAAATTTCTTGTGTGACCATTGACTAAATTGGTCACAAGAACCACAATGAAAGCCCCGATTCCTCCATCACTGGGACTTTCATGCTCCGGCGTCGCCTCGCTACCTCTGCAGTCGTCTATGCACTGCCACTTGCGCTAGCCGCCTGCGGCGACAAAGCGCCTTCCGATCCGCGCACCGAGTCGCCCCTGGTGCGCACCGCCATCGCCGAGGCCGCGATCCCCGCGTCCCGTTCGTTTACCGGAACCGTCGCCGCACGCGTGCAAAGCGACCTGGGATTTCGCGTCTCCGGCAAGGTGCTGGAGCGGCTGGTGGATGCCGGGCAAACCGTCAAACGCGGCCAGCTGCTGATGCGCGTCGACCCCATCGATCTCAAGCTTGCCGCCCAAGCCCGGCAGGAGGCGGTCACGGCTGCTCGGGCGCGAGCGCAGCAGACCGCGCAGGATGAGGAGCGCTATCGCGACCTGCGGGGTACGGGTGCGATATCGGCTTCGGCCTACGACCAGGCCAAGGCGGCCGCCGATGCGGCCAGAGCGCAGCTCAGCGCGGCCGAGGCAGACGCCGACGTGGCGCGCAACGCGACGGGCTATGCCGAGCTGGTGGCGGACGGGGATGGCGTCGTGATGGAAACGCTGGCCGAGCCGGGCCAGGTCGTCAGCGCCGGACAAGCCGTGGTGCGCCTGGCCCACGCCGGGCGGCGCGAGGCTGTCATCCAGTTACCGGAAACCCTGCGCCCCGCCATCGGTTCGGTTGCCCAGGCCACCCTGTTCGGCAACAGCGGCGTGAGCGTGCCAGCCACGCTGCGCCAGCTCTCGGATACCGCGGATCCACGCACGCGCACCTTCGAAGCCCGTTATGTCCTGCAGGGTGCGCTGGCCGACGCGCCGCTGGGAGCAACCGTCACGATCGAGATACCGGACGCTCGCGTGGCGCTCCAGGGCGGCTTGCAGGTGCCGATCGGCGCGGTGCTCGATGCGGGCAAAGGGCCCGGCGTGTGGGTCGTCAACGGCGAGCCGGCCAGGGTTGCATGGCGGCCGGTCACGGTCCTTCACCTGGACGACGACAGCGCTCGCGTCTCCGGTACGTTGAAACAGGGCGAGCGCGTCGTCGCGCTAGGTGCCCAGTTGCTGCGCGAAGGCGAACCGGTCCGGATGTCCGGCCAGGCCGTCGTAGTGGCGAACGAAGGAGCACGTCCGTGAGCGAAGGCCGATTCAACCTGTCGGCGCTCGCCGTGCGCGAGCGCTCCATCACCCTGTTCCTGATCTGCCTGATTTCGCTGGCCGGACTCCTGTCGTTCTTCAAGCTGGGTCGCGCGGAAGACCCGGCGTTCACCATCAAGGTGATGACCATCATCACCGCGTGGCCTGGCGCCACCGCGCAGGAGATGCACGATCAGGTGGCGGAGAAAATCGAAAAGCGCATGCAGGAGCTGCGCTGGTACGACCGGACCGAGACCTACACGCGGCCCGGCCTCGCCTTCACAACGCTGACATTGCTCGACAGCACTCCACCGTCGGAGGTGCAGGAGGAGTTCTACCAGGCCCGGAAAAAAATCGGCGACGAAGCCGCCAACCTCCCGGCTGGCGTGATCGGGCCGATGGTCAACGACGAATACGCGGACGTCACCTTCGCACTCTTTGCGCTCAAAGCCAGGGGCGAACCGCAACGCCGGCTCGTGCGCGATGCGGAGTCGCTGCGCCAGCGGTTGCTGCACGTGCCGGGCGTGAAGAAGGTCGACATCATCGGCGAGCAGGCCGAGCGCATCTACGTCCAGTTCTCGCATGACCGGCTGGCAACGCTCGGTGTCAGCCCGCAGGACGTGTTCGCCGCGCTCAATGGCCAGAACGCCCTGACGCCAGCCGGCTCCGTGGAGACCAAAGGACCGGAAGTGTTGATCCGCCTGGACGGCGCCTTTGACAAGCTGCAGAAGATCCGCGATACGCCCGTGGTCGTGCAAGGTCGCACGCTGAAGCTGTCGGACATTGCCACTGTCGAGCGCGGTTATGAAGATCCGGCGACATTCATGATCCGCAACAACGGCGAACCGGCCTTGCTGCTCGGCATCGTGATGCGCGACGGCTGGAACGGGCTCGATCTCGGCAAGGCACTGGACAGCGAGGTCGGCGCAATCAACGCCGGGCTGCCGCTGGGAATGAGCCTGACCAAGGTCACCGATCAGGCCGTCAACATTCATTCTGCGGTCGACGAGTTCATGCTCAAGTTTTTTGCCGCGCTGCTGGTGGTCATGCTCGTAAGCTTCGTGAGCATGGGCTGGCGCGCGGGCCTGGTGGTGGCCGCCGCCGTGCCGTTGACGCTGGCCATCGTGTTCGTGGTCATGGCCGCGACTGGCAAGAACTTCGACCGCATCACCCTGGGATCGTTGATCCTGGCGCTGGGCCTGCTCGTCGACGACGCGATCATCGCCATCGAAATGATGGTGGTGAAGATGGAAGAAGGCTACAGCCGCGTGGCCGCCTCCGCCTATGCCTGGAGCCACACCGCCGCGCCGATGCTCTCGGGCACGCTGGTTACGGCGGTCGGCTTTATGCCCAACGGCTTTGCACGGTCCACCGCCGGCGAATACACGAGCAACATGTTCTGGATCGTCGGCATCGCGCTGATCGCATCGTGGGTCGTCGCCGTGGTTTTCACGCCCTACCTGGGCGTGAAGATGCTGCCCGATTTCAAGAAGGTCGAAGGCGGCCACGACGCGATCTACGACACGCCCCGCTACAACCGCTTCCGTCAGCTGCTCACGCGTGTCATCGCGCGCAAATGGCTGGTCGCCGGTTCGGTCGTCGGCCTCTTCGCCTTGGCCATCCTCGGGATGGGCGTGGTCAAGAAGCAGTTCTTCCCGATCTCCGATCGTCCTGAAGTGCTGGTCGAGGTGCAGATGCCCTATGGCACCTCCATTTCCCAAACCAGCGCCGCGACCGAAAAGGTGGAGGCGTGGCTGGCAAAACAGAAGGAAGCCAAAATCGTCACAGCTTACGTCGGGCAAGGTGCGCCGCGCTTTTACCTGGCCATGGGGCCGGAATTGCCCGATCCGTCGTTCGCCAAGATCGTGGTCCGCACGGACAGCCAGGACGAGCGCGACGCGTTGAAGCAGCGACTGCGTCAGGCCATCGCCGACGGTCTCGCCCCGGAAGCGCGCGTGCGGGTCACGCAACTCGTGTTTGGGCCGTATTCGCCGTTCCCCGTCGCCTATCGCGTCACCGGCCCGGACCCGGACAAGCTGCGCGCAATCGCGGCTGAAGTTCAGCAGGTGATGGAGGCGAGTCCGATGATGCGCACGGTCAACCCCGACTGGGGCACGCGCTCGCCCACGCTGCACTTCACGTTGCAGCAGGACCGTCTGCAGGCGGTGGGGCTCACCTCCAGCGCCGTCGCGCAACAACTGCAGTTCCTGCTCACCGGCGTGCCCGTCACCGCCGTGCGTGAGGATATTCGAACCGTGCAGGTCATCGCGCGTTCGGCCGGCGATGTGCGTCTCGACCCGGCCCGGCTCGGCGACTTCACGCTGGCCGGGGCCAACGGGCAGCGCATTCCGCTGTCGCAGGTGGGCAACGTCGACGTGCGCATGGAGGAGCCGGTCATGCGCTGGCGCGACCGCGTGCCGACGATCACGGTACGCGGCGACATTGCCGACAACCTGCAGCCACCGGACGTATCGACGGCCATCACCGGGCAGCTTCAGCCGGTCATCGCTAAGCTGCCCAGCGGCTATCGCATCGAGCAGGCGGGCTCCATCGAGGAATCGGCCAAGGCGACGACCGCCATGTTGCCGCTGTTCCCGATCATGCTGGCGATCACGCTGGTCATCATCATCCTCCAGGTTCGCTCGATTTCCGCGATGGTGATGGTGTTCCTGACGAGTCCGCTCGGCCTGATCGGCGTAGTGCCGACGTTGATCCTGTTCCGGCAGCCGTTCGGCATCAACGCGCTGGTCGGCCTCATCGCGCTGTCGGGCATCCTGATGCGCAACACGCTGATCCTGATCGGGCAGATCCATCAGAACGAACATGCCGGGCTGGATCCGTTCCATGCGGTCGTCGAAGCCACCGTGCAGCGCGCCCGCCCGGTGATCCTGACGGCCATGGCGGCGGTCCTCGCCTTCATCCCGCTGACCCACTCGGTGTTCTGGGGAACGCTCGCCTACACGCTGATCGGCGGTACGTTCGCCGGGACGATTCTCACGCTGGTGTTCCTGCCGGCGATGTATTCCATCTGGTTCAAGATCAGGCCCGGCCACCCCGCGGATTCGCACAGGAGCCGGGATCCCCAGTCATCGCATTCAGAACCGATGACGCAGGACGCGCTCAACGCGCGCACTTAAAACATCATCAATTTCACTTGAAGGGAGCTGTTCATGTCGAAATCCGCCGTTGTCGTTGTGACCGGGGTGTCATCGGGTATCGGACGCGCCACCGCCGAGAAGTTTGCCGGCCGGGGTTGCCGCGTATTGGGTACCGTGCGCAGCATCGCAACAGCGGTGCCTATCTCCGGCGTCGAGCTCGTCGAGATGGACGTTCGCGACGATGCATCGGTCCGGGCCGCAATCCAGTCCGTCATCGAACTCGCCGGGCGAATCGATGTGCTCGTCAATAATGCGGGAATGAGCCTGATCGGTGCCGTGGAGGAAACTTCGGCTGGCGAGGCCGTGTCGCTATTCGATACCAATGTATTCAGCATCCTGCGCACGACGCAGGCGGTACTCCCTCATATGCGGGAACAGCGTGGCGGAAGGATCGTCAATGTCAGTTCGGTGCTTGGCTTCCTTCCCGCCCCCTACATGGGTCTCTATTCGGCGTCCAAGCATGCCGTCGAAGGGCTGACCGAGACCCTGGACCATGAGGTGCGCCAGTTCGGCATACGCGCAACGCTGGTCGAACCGTCCTTTACCAGGACCAACCTGGACACCAACGCCCCTCTGGCAAGCTTGAAAATCGCCGCCTATGATCGCGAGCGTAGCCTTGCATCGAGCGCAGTCGTCAACAGTGTCAAAGGCGCGCCCGCGCCCGACGGCGTAGCGAACACGATTGTCGAAGCGGCGCTTGGGAGCTGGCGCATGCGTCGCACCCCGGCGGGTGAGGCCTCTCTGTTGAGCAAATTGCGGCGCTTCATGCCCTCCGGGCCCGTCGATTCAAGCTTGAGGAAAACATTCGGACTCGCGTGAAATATTCCCGCGCGCCGATCATCGTGACACGATATACATCGGCTGCTTCGCTTAGTTTGCAGTGCAAAGGACCGGGCGCGAGAACATGCGCCCGTGTTCATTGGCAATGGTGCGAGTTCGTTTCAATATCGCGCCGCCCATAACACCGTCCCTCAGCTCGACCGAATCACCCTGTACCCGTGCAGACGCGTGTTCGCCCTGCAGCACGGCGCCAGCGCAATCTCGCGTGGGGAAGGGTTTCTCATGACAGTTGCGCCTCGATCGCGGCCTTGTCGATGACCGACCAGACCTGCGCGATCTTCCCGTCGCGCCAGGCGTAAAAGACATTTTCCGAAAACGCGATGCGCCGGCCGTCGACCGGCAAGCCGAGAAAGACTTGTCGGGGCGTGCAATCAAAACGTAAGCGGCTGGCGATGAGCGGCGGCTCGGCGGCCAGCAGTTCGATTTCGAAGCGCAAGTCGGGAATGTCGTCCACGTCCTGCTCCAGCATGGCGCGATATCCCGCGAGGCCAAGCGGGCGGCCGTTGTGGATCGCGTCCAGAGCGACGAATTCCCCGAGGGAAGCCCAATCGCGCCGGTTCAGGCAGTCGATGTAGCGCCGGTAGAGGGTACGCAGATCCTGTGCGTCCAATACGGTCTCCTGATCGGATGACGAAGCATACGCAATGGTAGAAGAAAGCGGCTTGTGGGGCCTCGAACGCGCCGTATGGGCATGCGAAGTGCGCGGAGGTACTCCCATTCCGCAGGCGAAAGCTTGCGGCGACCCGAAAGACTTCGAGCCGAGGCGCGACATGGACAAATCCCCACGTACCAAGAATCCCCCCAGCAGCGAGAACCAGCAAGGCGGACCCAAGGGGCAAGCATATCCTTATGCCTCGGGCGGCTGGGGATCGCTGAAGGCGGTCACGCGCATTCTCCTTCAGGAAAAGACCGTCGTGCGCGACGCAACGATTCTGCCGCATCAAAACAAGCCCGATGGTTTCATGTGCGTAAGCTGTTCGTGGGCGAAGCCTGCGCATCCGCACCCCTTCGAGTTTTGCGAAAGCGGCGCGAAAGCGACTGCGTGGGACACGACGCCCAAGCGCGCCGATCGCGCGTTTTTCGAGCGGCACACCGTGAGCGAACTGCTCGAATGGCACGATCACGATCTCGAAGACGCGGGCCGCTTGACTGAGCCGATGCGCTACGACGCGCAGAGCGACCGTTACGTGCCCGTTGCCTGGGAGGAGGCGTTCGCGGCAATTGGCGCGCAGCTGCGCGGCTTCGATCCGGCCAGCGTCGTGTTCTACACCTCGGGACGGGCGTCTCTGGAAACGTCCTACATGTTGCAGCTGTTCGCGCGAATGTACGGCACCAACAATATGCCCGATAGCTCGAACATGTGCCACGAGAGCACGAGCGTAGGCTTGAAGCAGGCCATCGGCGTGGGCGTGGGCACGATCGGCCTCGACGACTTCGAACAGGCCGACCTCATGTTCTTCTTCGGCCAGAATGTCGGCACCAACAGTCCGCGCATGCTTCATCAGCTACAGGATGCGCGCAGACGCGGCGTGCCCATCATCACGTTCAATCCGCTGCGCGAACCGGGTCTCGTCTCGTTTGCCAATCCGCAGTCGCCGCGCGACATGCTGTTGCCTGGCGACACGAAGATCAGCACGCAATACCACCAGCTGCGGCCGGGCGGCGACAGCGCCGCGCTCGCAGGCATGTGCAAGACCGTGATCGCGGCGGACGACGAAGCCAGGACGCGCGGCGCGCCGCCGATGCTCGACCTGGATTTCATTCGCGAGCACACGGTGGGATTCGAGGACTTCGCCGCCTATGTGCGATCGGTCCAATGGGAAGAGATCGAGCGAGAGAGCGGCCTGCCGCGCGCAGCGATCGAAGCGGCCGCGCGCGAGTATATGCAGGCCAACGCCGTAATCGCGCACTACGGCATGGGTCTCACGCAACATCGGCTGGGGGTGCAGAACGTCCGCATGATCTGCAACCTGCTGTTTCTGCGCGGCAATGTCGGCAAGCCGGGTGCGGGCCCTTCGCCTATCCGCGGGCATTCGAACGTGCAGGGTCAGCGCACGGTAGGCATTACCGAAAAACCGGAGCTTGCGCCGCTCGATCAACTCGCGCGCCAGTTCGCCTTCGAGCCGCCGCGCGGGAAGGGTTTCAATATCGTCGAAGCGTTCGAGGCGATGCTCGAGGGCAAGGTGAACGCCGTCATCAACCTGGGCGGCAATCTCGTTCGCTCGGTGCCCGACCGCCTGCGCACCGAGCCCGCCTGGCGCGGCCTGCCGCTCACCGTCAACATCGCTACGAAGCTCAACCGCAGCCACCTCGTGCACGGCGCGAACGCCTACGTGTTGCCGTGCCTGAGCCGCATCGAGATCGACCGCACGGGCGGGCGCGAACAGGTCGTCTCGATGGAAGACAGTACGGCGCGCTTTCACGGCTCGCGTGGCGTGGCGGAGCCGGCTTCGCCCGATATCCGCTCGGAGCCTGCGATTATCGCGGGCCTCGCGCACGCCACGCTAGGCGCACGCTCGACCGTGGACTGGCGCGCCTGGAGCGAGGACTATGCGCGCGTGCGGGTGGAAATGGCGAAGACGTGGCCGGAGATGTTCCATGACATCGAAACGCGCATGTGGACGCCCGGGGGCTTCGTGCGGCCGCTGCCCGCGCGTTCGCGCGAATGGAAAACGAAGAGCGGCAAGGCCGAGTTCTACGTGCCCGAGAGTCTGTGCGAAGACGCGGATATGCCCGAGACCGAACCCGACGCGCTGCGCCTCATGACGCTGCGCGCGGATGGCCAGTTCAATACGACGCTCTACAACCACGACGACCGCTTCCGTGGCGTGCGCGGCTCGCGCATGGTGCTGCTGATGAACGGCGACGACATGGCGGCGCGCGGCATCGACGAAGGCGACCGCCTGACCTTGCGCACGGTCGCCAATGACGGCGTGGTGCGCGAAGTGTCCGGCCTCGCCGCGAAGCCCTATGACATGCCGCGCGGCTGCCTCGCGGGCTACTACCCGGAGTGCAATCCGCTGCTGCCGCTCTGGCACTACGCGAAGGAAAGCATGGTGCCGGGGGCAAAATCGATACCGGTTCGCGTGGTGGCTATCGACAAGTCCGCTCGCACGGGCGGGTGAGGGAGCCGGGATGAGCGTGCACGCACTTTCCCTGCAAGGCCGGTTGGACCGCCGCACGTCGCTCGTGGCTGCCGCCGTGCTGCTCGGCGTGATCTACGCGGGCAGCACGATGGTCACGCCGCTCTATCCGCTCTATGAGCAGCGCTTCGGCCTTTCCGAACTGACTGTCACGCTTGTCTACGCCACCTACGTGGTCGGCAATCTCACCGCGCTCTTTGCCTTCGGGCGAGTTTCCGATCAAGCCGGGCGGCGGCCCGTGAGCCTCGTCGTGCTCGCCGTCGCGACCGCGAGTGCACTGATCTTTCTCTTTGCCGTCCATCCCGCGATGCTATTTCTCGCGCGCGCGGCGAGCGGTCTCGCGATCGGCGTAGGCGCGGCCAGCGCGACGGCGTGGATCGCAGAGTTGCAGGCCGGCGCGGACAAGGCGCGTGCGAGCCGGCTCGCTGCGGCTGTCAATCTCGGCGGCCTCGCCGCGGGCGTGGTCATTTCGGGACTGCTCGCGCAGTTCGCACCATGGCCGTTGCGCTTGCCATTCGGCGCTTACCTGGTCGTGCTGGTTATCACGGCGCCGTTGACGGCGCTTGCCTGCGAAACCGTTGCATCGCCCGCGCGTACTCCCGCGCAGCTTTCGCTCGAACCCCGCATCGGGGTGCCGCGCGAGCTGCGCCTCGCGTTCGCGGCGCCTGCGGTGACCGCATTCGCGACCTTCGCGCTGCTGGGCTTCTACGCCGCGCTGCTGCCCAATCTGCTCGCCAGCAGCATGCAGATCCATAGTCCCGCGCTCGGCGGTGCCATCGTTGCCGAGCTGTATCTGGCGGGTGCCCTCACGATCGTCGCTACGCCCGCGCTCGCCGCGCGCGCAGCCATGACCGCGGGCTTGTGGCTGCTGCCGGCCGGCCTTGCGCTGCTGCTATGGGCGCAGGTTGCGGGCTCGCTCGTCTGGCTGCTGGCGGCGACGGCGCTTTCCGGCGTGGCCTGCGCGTGGGGTTTTCGCGGCAGCCTTCAGGAGGTCAACCGCATCGCGCCGTCGCAACGGCGCGCGGAGCTGCTATCGGCGTATTTGCTGTGCTGCTACGCGGGCAATTCGGTGCCGGCAGTCGGCATTGCGGTGCTGGCGCGCGCAGTCGGGCATCTCTGGGCCGACGTCGCATTTGCGGGGCTCTGCGCGTTGCTGGCGGTCGCGGCGTTGGCTGTGGGCGCCCGTGAGGCGCGCAAGGCGAACTAGCCGAATCCCGGTACGTCGTCGATCGGAAGGCGCCGTGCCTCGTTGCGGGCCCGCGAATCAACGAGAGCCCGCACTGCCCGTGCGCTTGCAAGCGTCAAAGCTTCGGACCGCCCATTCCGGGCGGCTCGATGCCGCTGCCGGGCTCGATGCCGCTCCCCGGCGCGAGCGGATCGTCCTGCCAATGCGCGCGTGTGCCGTAATACTCGTGCACGGTGGTCGCCCAGCCGATGTCGGCCATGGCAGGCCAGTGGTCCTTGTCGAAGCCCGGCGCATCCTTCACGCGCTCGCCGGTCACGTTCAGCACGAAGCATTTGCGCGTGGTGTCGAGCGTGAGCGCGGCCCAAGGCAGCGCGAGCAGCTTGTCGCCAATGCCGAGGAAGCCGCCGCTCGACATGACCGCGTAGGCAATCCGTCCGCGTTCGACATCGAGCATGATGTGCTTGATCTTGCCGAGTTCTTCGTTATCCGAACTGTACACGCGATCGCCTTCGAGCGTGCTCGCGGCCATGATGGATGGGCCTGGGCCCGCAGCGGTCTCACTGCCTTTACCGACGATACGCGCGCCGGTCTGGGGGGAATCGGGGTTCATCGCCATGATGGGCTCCTGAAATGATCGAGGGTTGCGCGATGCGCTCATATCGGCGCTCACATCGCCCGCGCGGCTACCGGTTCGTCCTTTCTGTGTCCGGCGACGATGCCTTCATCGTCCAGCAACGCGCGCGCCCGCGACCTGGCACCCTCCTTGCGCATAGGAATGCGACGAGATCGGGAGGGCATGCGCAATGAAAGACTTATCCACACTCGCGGTGGTGCGAAGAGAGAACGCGTGCACGCTCGATGCCCGCATTCTGCTCGACGAGATGACCGCGACACTGGCGCTCTACCGGGGGGCCACCGTGCAATCGCAGTTCTACCTCGGCGACCTGGGTTCGGCGCGCAGCGCCTTTGTGATGGCGCGCACCATGGATGGCCTCCCGATCGGCTGCGGCGCGCTGTGCCGCTTCTCGTTCGAGGTGGCCGAATTCCAGTGCCTTTACCGGCGGCCCGAATGGCCGGGAACCGGCACGGCGATTCTTCGTTTTCTCGAGACAGTGGCGGCCGGGGCGGGATATCGGCGCGTCATTCTTCAGGCGCGCGAAGCCAACCGCCGCGCGATCACGTTCTATCAACGGCACGGCTATGAGCGCGCTGAGCCGTTCGCGGACTGTGCCGGTTTGAGCGACGTGCGGTGCTTCGCGAAGGCGCTGCCGCTTGTCGCGGACGAATGACGCTGTCGCGCCGCCCGCGCGCCGGGAGGCACAGAGGTTCCGCTAATGATGGGGTGATGCGGGGCACAGGTCCACGCACCGCCGCAATGATCGACGAGGAGGGAAATCTTTCCGATGCCCCACGAAGCACTGTGGTTTTTACTGATCGGCGTGCTGCTGATGTTCGTGGCACTCGCGCGGGGCCCAATCGCGCGCCTGCCGCTTACGGGCGCGATGATTTATCTCACCGTGGGCGTGATCGTCGGGCCGGGTGTGCTCGGACTCGTGCACACCGACCTTGCGCAGAACGTGCGCACGCTTACCGTGGTGGCGGAGGCGGGGCTCGTGATCTCGCTGTTTTCCGTGGGCATGCACTTGCGCGTGCGCTTGCGCGATCGGCTCTGGCGCTTGCCGCTGCGCCTGGGCGTGCTGGCCATGGCTCTCAGCGTCGCGCTCATGTACGCGTTCGGCGTGGCGCTGGGCGCCGCCGCTGGCGTTGCGTTGTTTCTTGCCGCGGCGCTCGCGCCAACCGACCCGGTGCTCGCCAACGAGCTGCGCGTTCATGAAGCCGGCGACGCCGAGCCGGTGCGATTTGCGCTCTCGGGCGAAGGCGGACTCAACGACGGCGCGGCGATGCCGTTCGCGTTGCTCGGCCTCGCGCTGTGCGGAGTGCACGGCGCCGCCACGCAGAACGCGGCGGCATTCGCAGCGTGGGTGGCATGGGGAATCGTCGGTGCGCTCCTCGTGGGCGCCGTGCTCGCCACGCTGTGCGTGCGGATCGTGTTCCATCTGCGTACGCGGTACGGCGAGGCGGTGGGGCTCGACGGCTTCATCGCGATTGGGCTGATGTCCGTGACCTACGGCGTGGCGCTGCTGCTGCACGCGTACGCGTTCGTGGCCGTGTTCGCCGCGGGCGTGGCGCTGCGCCATGAGGAACTGCGCGCGACGGGCGAGCGCCGCCCGGCCGAAGCGCTCGAAAGCGTGCAGCTTGGCGAGCGCACCGAAGTCGCGAAAGACCCTCAGCGCGCGCATGCATGGCTCGCTGAAGGCATGGCAGGCTTCACGCTGGAAATCGAGCGGCTGGCCGAGTTCTCGGTACTGCTGATCATCGGCTGTGTGATTTCCGCGCATTGGCGCGAGATGCTCGATCTGCGCCCCATGCTGTGCGCGCTCGTGCTGGTGTTCGTTGCGCGTCCCTTGGCCGTACTGGCGGCAATGGCGGGCTCGCAGGCGGACGCGCCACAGCGCCTGCTGATGGCATGGATGGGGATTCGCGGCGTGGGTGCGTTCTATTACGCGGTGTGGGGGATCGACGAGGCCGGCGACGCGCTGCGGCCCGTGCTGCCCGCGGCACTCGACGCGATCGTGCTGTCCGTCGTGCTGCACGGCGCGACGGCGGGCTACGTGCTCGAACGCTATTACCGGCGCCAGGAAGCGCTCGCGGCGGCGGAGCGCCGTGTACACGCGAGGGAAGCATTCGACTAGCCGGCGCGTGGAGGGGCAGGAGTCGACGACGTAAGCCTTGGCCGTGCCGCATCCACTCCGATCGTCAGGGCACGCGCCGCTGCGAAATGTCCTCCAGCGTATTGGCGATGCGCTCGCGTTGCGCGCCGTCGCAGCGCGTGGCGATGTCGCCGAGCGAGAGCGTGCCTACCAGCTCGCGTTCGTGGTTCACCACGGGCAGCCGGCGCACCTGCGCCTCCGCCATGCGGCGCTGGACGACGTTCACGTCTTCGTCCTCGTAGCACCACTGCACGCCCGAGGTCGCCACGTGCGAGACCGTTTCCTCGCCCGTGCAGCCCTGAGCGAGCCCGCGCATGGCGAGGTCGCGGTCGGTCACCATGCCGACGATCTGCTCGCCGTTGCATACCGGTAGCGCCCCGATGTCATGGTCGCGCATGAGTTCGGCGGCGTGCCGGATCGTCGTTTCAGGCGCGATGTGCACGACCTCGCGTGACATCACTTCGCGAACCTGGGTCATTGTGCTCTCCTTTCGTGGTTGTCCTGTCTCTTCTCATGCAAAACGTGCCGCGCGCTCGAGGCGCTCCGGCGGCATGTGCGGCGGGGGATCGCCTTCGGGCAGCGTGGGCGGCGGGCGGTCGTCCGGTTGCGGCGGCAGCGGCGGGCGTTGCGGGTCGTCCAGCGGATCGGGCGGCGGTAAATGAAACGACGTCGTGAAGGCGTGCAGCATCGGCATGAAGAACTCCTGCGAAGAGGCCATGGCGGTCAGAGGCGAGATTTTTGCGGTGTTACTGCGGTTTGGACACTTTCAGGTCGTTCGTCACGTAGACCACGCCGTCCAGAGCGTGGACCACGCTTTCGGCCTTGTCGCGCTGCGCTTCGTCGGGTACGGTGCCCGTGAGCGTGACAGCGCCGCGTTGGGTGACGACATGCACGTCGCTGGAGTTCACGCCGTCTGCGGCCATCAGCGCGGCCTTTGCGTGGGCGGTGATCAACGTGTCGCTCGCCTCGCCGCCGTAACCCGGATTGCCCCCCGCGAGATTGTGCGGCGGCAACTGGTTAGAACGCGCGTTGGGCTGCGATTCGCCGCTGGCGGCCCGCGGGCTGCTCTGGGAAAGCGCTAACTGCGTGCCGAGCACGACACAAAGGCCGGCGAGGCCCGCGCGTAAGGCGCATTGCAACGGGTACATGACAGTCTCCTTCGCGGTGAAAACGCCGCCTGCTTCTCGCGCAACAGGCGTGCCGCAACTCCGTGCTTTCCGGGACTCGGGGCCATGCGGCAAAAACGGCTCGGGCACAGGCGGTGCGCATACACCGGGAGATCTTTTCAAAGGAGCCGACAATGCTTTACTACGCGATCGTTTTCTTCGTGATAGCCATCATCGCGGCTGTCTTCGGGTTTGGCGGGATTGCGGCGGGCGCCGCGAGCATCGCCAAGATTCTTTTCGTCATCTTCGTGATTCTCTTTCTGGCGAGTTTGCTCTTTGGCATCACGAGGCGGTAACCCGTCCACGGCGTCGGTCACGGCGCCACTTCGCCTGGGCATACACGATGCACGCGCCGGGGAGAGAGCGGCATGGAACCGTTGAAAATCGTGGTGATCGCCGCTTCGCGCGACGGTTTTTCCGCTCTGCGCACGCTCGCGGGCGGGTTGCCGGGCGATTTGGCGGCCGCCCTGTGCGTGGTTTTGCATATCGGCCGCCATAAAAGTACGCTGCCCGAACTGATGTCGCGCGGCGGCCCGCTGCCAGCCGCCTACGCCACCGACGGCGAAGCACTGCAAGCGGGCCGGATTTACGTGGCCCCGCCCGACCGGCATTTAATCGTGGAGAAAGGGCGCATTCGGCTCTCCGACGGCGCACCCGAGAACTTCTCGCGGCCCGCCGCCGATCCCTTGTTTCGCAGCGCCGCCACGGCGTATGGCAGCAATGCGGTCGGCGTGGTGCTGAGCGGCGATCTCGACGACGGTTCAGCGGACCTCGCAGCGATCCGCGCGTGCGGCGGTGCCTGTCTCGTGCAGGATCCGCAGGAATGCGAAGCGTCGTCCATGCCCGCTGCGGCCCTGCGCGCAGTAGACGGTGCGGCGACGGTGGCTGGCATTCAGGCCATGGCTGCCGCGATCGTCGACGCCTTGCGTGCGCGGCCATTGGCTCCACTGGTTAAGGAGGGTGCCATGAAAGCGGGCTCGCAAACCGAGGAAGAGGCGCGGCTGGCTGCGCGAGGGTTCGTTTCGCCCGCAGAACTCGACAACGTCGGCGAACGCACGGCCATCACTTGCCCCGAGTGCGGCGGTACACTGTGGCAGATCAAGAACGCGCGTCCGCTTCGTTACCGTTGCCATACGGGTCACGCGTTTTCGGAAATGTCGCTGGAAGAAGGCATCGTGAGTCAGGTGGAACGTGCGCTGTGGATCGCCGCACGGACCGTCAGGGAGCATCTGGTGTACGCCCGTGAGCGCAAGGAGTGGGCTCAGCGTTCCGGCGACAGCGACGGCCTCGTGATCGAAAGCGCGCGCGTTGCGAGGGCGCAGGAGCTCGAAGCCATCATGCTCGAAGCGGTCCGCGCAGTGGCGCGCACCTCCGGCGCGAGCGCCTGAGACGCGAGGGGCAGGTGGGTCGGCACGCAATTCAGGAGTCCAGCAAACATGAATATCACCTTTCCCGAAGGCCCGGTCGAGTACGACACGGAGGAGTTCGCGCTAACCTTTGTTGCGGTGGCGGATTCCGTCCCGGTGGACTGTGCCATTACGGCTGAAGCGCTGGAAGATCGCTTCGGCGCGAGATCGCTGCGCGAGCCCGATCTGCGCCAGGCGTTCCAACGCAACCGCGATGCGATCCAAGCGGCGGCCGCCCGCCTCATCGAAGAGACGGACGGCAAGCCTGTGATACTTCACAGCGGCTATTTGCGCATGTACGGCACCGGCACGCACTGACTACTCACCCGCGCCTGCCTTGCAGCGCGCAATCTGCTTCTTCGCTTCTTCGACCACGCGCTCCGGCGTGAAGCCGAACTTGGTCTTCAGCGCCTTGAGCGGCGCCGAGGCGCCGAACGTGTGCATCACTATCTGCGAGCCGAAGCGGCCGACGTAGCGGTCCCAGCCGAGCGTCGCGGCCTGCTCCACGGCCACGCGTGCATGGATGTGCGGCGGCAGCACCGACTCCCGGTACGCCTCGTCCTCCAGTTCGAACACGTCCCATGAAGGCATCGAGACCACGCGTGCCGCGATCCCCTCCTGTTTCAGCGTCTCGTAGGCGGAAAGGCAAAGCGATACCTCGCTGCCCGTAGCGAGCAGCAGGACTTCTGGCTGCTTGCCATCGGGCGCGTCGGCGAGCACGTATGCGCCGCGGCTCACGCCTTGCGCGCTCGCGTATTTGGTGCGGTCGATCGTGGGCAGCGGCTGGCGCGTCACCACCATGCAGGCGGGTTTGTGCGGCCGGGTGAGCGCCGTGCGCCACGCTTGTGCGACTTCGTTGGCGTCGGCCGGGCGCAACGTGAGCAGCCCCGGCACGCTGCGCAGCGCGGCGAGCTGTTCGATCGGCTGGTGCGTGGGACCATCCTCGCCCACGCCGATCGAATCGTGCGTGAACACGTAGACCACGGGCAGCTCCATGATCGCGGCGAGCCGGATCGGCGGCTTCATGTAGTCGCTGAAAATGAGGAATGTCGATGCGAACGGCCGCAGCCCCGAAAGCGCGAGGCCGTTGGTGACCGCGCCCATGCCGTGCTCGCGAATGCCGAAGTGCAGGTTGCGCCCGTCGTAGTGGTCGCGCTCGAAACTTCCCGCGCCTTCGAACTTGAGACTGGTTTTGGTGGAGGGCGAGAGGTCGGCGGCGCCGCCGATCATCCACGGCACGCGTTGCGCAATGGCGTTGATCACCTTGCCCGACGACTCGCGCGTGGCAATGCCTTTTTCGTCGGCCTCGAAGGTGGGAATATCGGCGTCCCAGCCCTCGGGCAGCTTGCCGTCGAGCATCAGCCCCAGTTCCTTCGCTAGCTCGGGATAGCGCTTCCCGTAGTCGTCGTAGCGTTGCTTCCATGCCTCGTGCGCCGCCTTGCCGCGCGCGCCCATGCCTTGCGCGAAACGTTCGTACACGCCATCGGGTACGAGAAACTGCGCGTCTTCCGGCCAGCCGTATGCGCGCTTGGCGAGCCGCACTTCTTCCTCGCCCAGCGCCTCGCCGTGCGCCGCCGCCGTGTCCTGCCGGTTCGGCGCGCCCCAGCCGATGATGCTGTTCACCACGATGAGCGTCGGCTTGTCGGTAACGGCCTGCGCTTTTTCGATGGCGGCTTCGATGGCTTTCATGTCGTTGGCGTCATCCACGTGCAGGGTGTTCCAGTGGTAGCCGCGAAAGCGCGATTCGACGTCGTCGCTGTAAGCGAGGTCGGTGTGGCCCTCGATCGTGATGCGGTTGCTGTCGTAGAACCAGATCAGATTCGACAGCCCAAGATGGCCCGCGAGCGAAGCCGCTTCGTGCGAGACGCCTTCCATCATGTCGCCGTCGCCGCACACCGTATAGACGCGGTAGGCGAAGATTCTGGCGTCAGGGCGATTGAAGTGCTGCTCCAACCAGCGCCCGGCCATGGCCATGCCCACGCTGTTGCCGAGACCCTGGCCGAGCGGTCCCGTGGTCGTTTCGACGCCCGTCGTCATGCGAAATTCGGGGTGCCCCGGTGTGACGCTGTCGATCTGGCGAAAGTGTTTGATATCGTCGAGCGAGACCGCGGGCTTGCCCGTGAGCTCGCCCTTCTCGTCTATGGCTTGCACGCCCGTGAGGTGCAACAGCGAGTAGAGCAGCATTGAAGCGTGGCCGTTCGAGAGCACGAAGCGGTCGCGATTGGGCCATAGCGGCGCGGCAGGGTCGTACCGCAGGTGATGCTGCCAGATCTGGTACGCGAGCGGCGCGAGCGCCATGGGCGTGCCGGGGTGGCCGGAATTGGCCTTTTGCACGGCGTCCATCGACAAGGTGCGGATCGTGTCGATGGCGAGACGGTCGAGATCGGACGGGTCGGCCTGGGTAGGCCGGGCGTTCGGCGTGGCATTCGATGGCATGAGCTGGGACTCCTCGGCAGGGGCGCGCTGCAAGCGGCGGCAGTTCGCAAACAGGTCGATGCGCAAATGCGGTGCCGGCCCCCGCACCGCATTTCGATGCCAGACAGGCATAGGCATTGCGGTTCGACACTATCACGTCTGTCCTTTTCGGATACCGAGCCGATGCATCGAAAATCCGACCACAAGATCGTTGTCGTGACCGGCGCGGGCGCCGGCGTGGGCCGCGCCGTTGCCGAAACCTTCGCGCGCGCGGGCTACGACGTCGCGCTGCTTTCGCGCGAACCCGAACGGCTCGTGCGCGCCGCCGCGCAATTACAGGCCGCTTACCGTGGCGTGCGCGCGCTCGCGGTGCCCACCGACGTGGCCGACGCACAGGCCGTCGAAGCGGCGGCAGCGCGGGTGGAGCGCGAACTGGGCGAAATCGACGTGTGGGTGAACGTCGCCATGGCGACCATCTTCGCGCCTCTCTCGTCGATCTCGCCGCGCGACTTCGAGCGTGCGACCCAGGTCACGTATCTCGGCCAGGTGCACGGCACGATGGCGGCGCTCGCGCGCATGCGCACGCGCAATCGCGGCGTGATCGTCAACGTGGGGTCGGCGCTCGCCTCGCGCGCGATACCGCTGCAATCCGCGTATTGCGGCGCGAAATTCGCGGTGCGCGGCTTTACCGACGCCGTGCGATCAGAGCTGATTCACGACGGCCTCGACGTGCACATCTCGCTGGTCGATCTTCCCGCCATCAACACCCCGCAGTTCGACTGGGCGGCCAATCGTACCGGGCAGGACGCGCGGCCCGTTGCGCCTGTGTACGAGCCCGAAGTCGCCGCGCGCGCCATTCTGTTTGCCGCGCAACATCGGCGGCGCACGCTCTGGCTCGGCTGGTCCACGGCGCGCGCGATCATCGCCGACCTGATCGCGCCGGGACTGCTCGACCGCTATCTCGCGCGTGCGGGGTATCGCGGGCAACTGACGGGCAAGCCGCGCGCGCCCGACGCGCCCGAGAACCTGCATGCGCCGGTGCCGGGCGAGATCGGCGCACATGGCCGCTTCGGCAGTGAAGCGCGCCACGGCGGCGCGCCGCTCTTCACGGAGCGCCATGTGCATGCGTTGATGGGCGGTGTGGCGATTGGCGTCCTTGGCGTGGCGATGGCGTTTGCGCATTTGCGCAGGCGCGCGCGCTCACGCCCATGATCGTTCTTTTTTGCCGCTGCTGGGGGTGCTTGCCGACTTCTTTCGGCACGCACGATGCGCATGAAGTCATGTGCGTACCGTCGATTGAACGAACGCAGCGAACAGGCCCGAGGAGCGGGTTGAGCGCTTCGAATGGCCCGGCGCGGCAGGCGTGACGGCGCCGGTAGCGAGGCACGTGTCCTGCGCGCTTCGCAGACGCATCGACCTTATAAGGAGCTTGCCATGAACAGCACGCTGGACCCCGACAACGATCTTCCCGAATCCCTGCCGCCGGGGCACGACACCGGCTCGCTGGGTCCGGGCGATTCATCCGATTCCGGCAGCGACACGCAGGGCGCGAAGCGCCACGAATTCGACCGCGACACCGAACTCGACAATCACGCGCTCGAAGCGGGCGAGGAGGAAGCGCAGAGCGACACCGATCGCGCAGGCACGGGCGAACGCGCCTCGGCAGACGGCGACGAATCGCTGGAGCCCGACGGCGACGTGCGTCCGGATCGCATCGACGATCTGGGCGATGTTTGAACGAGCGGGCGCCCGAGATATGACTATCGCGCATGGCGCCCGCCTGTCTGCCGCACGTGCTGCCCCGGCAAGGCCACTGTTACCGATGCGCCGTGTCTTCTTCCGGAGGTCGGCGGCATAAATTTCCGCAGGTTCATCCGTTGTCGCGCCGCAGTTGATTCGGTGTGCGAAGTCATGCGATGCTCTCGTTGCCCGGGACCCGGCGATGCCATCGCGCGTTCAGCCGGACCCGCCCGCCGCCGCAAACAAACGGCGTGAATGGGCCGGTGCGAGGAGACCAGCGAAGTGCCCCAACACCAAGGAGGCAACATGAGCACGCAGCTGCAGTCTCGCACCCGCGCCGCATCGCCAACCGATGCGCATTGCATTCAAGCAGGCTTACAGTCACTCCCGGCCCGAACATCGCCGCAGCGTTCGCGCACCGCCATCAGCGCCGCCAGTGTCGCCACGCTTTTGCTCGCCTGCGCAAACTGTTTTGCCGACACTCAGGTAGGCGCGCCGCTGCCGCCTGCGCCCGATATTCTGTATGGCGATCTATTCGTGGCGGTGCAGACCGCGCAGATCTTCTCCGACCAGAAGACCTTCGTCGATTCGACGCCGAACACGGACCCCGCAACCATCGTGCAGCTCTACGAAACGCGGAAAAACCAAGCCGGCTTCTCCTTGCTGAATTTCGTAAATCAGTACTTCACGCCGCCGCCGGACCAGAGCATCACGCCGCCGGCGGGGCAGACCCTGCGCCAGCATATCGACTGGCTCTGGACCGGGCTCACGCGCACGACCACGTCGGCGCCCGACAACAGTTCGCTCGTGCCGCTGCCGAAGCCCTATGTGGTGCCGGGCGGGCGCTTCCGTGAGGGCTATTACTGGGACACGTACTTCACGATGCTCGGGCTCCAGGAGTCGGGCCATGAAGATCTCGTCGACGACATGCTCGACAACTTCGCGTACATGATCAACACCTTCGGCCATATACCGAACGGCAATCGCACTTATTACTTGAGCCGCTCGCAACCGCCGTTCTATTCGTACATGGTGGAACTCGCGGCGCAAAAGGAAGGCAACAGCGTGTACCAGAAGTACCTGCCCGCGCTACGCAAGGAGTACGCGTACTGGATGCAGGGAGCGAGCAGCACGCCGCGCGGCCAAGCCACGCGCAACGTGGTCGTGCTGCGCGACGGCACCGTGCTCAACCGCTACTGGGACGAACTCGACACGCCGCGCGATGAGTCATATATCGAAGACGTCCAGACCGCGCAGCAGGCCACGGGGCGCCCCGCCAACGAGGTCTACCGCGACCTGCGCGCCACGGCCGAAAGCGGCTGGGACTTCAGCTCGCGCTGGTTCGGCGACAACCAGAACCTCTGGACTGTGCGCACCACGTCCATCATTCCGGTCGATCTGAACAGCCTCCTGTTCCATCTGGAGACGACGATCGTGCGCGCCTGCACGGTCGCGCGCGATTTCGGCTGCGTGGGACAGTTCGTCGGCTACGCCGCGCGCCGCGCCGAAGGCATCAACCGTTACCTCTGGAACAACAAGGGCTACTACGGCGACTACGACTGGCAACTCGGCAAGTCGCGCGACAATCAGACGCCCGCGATGATGTATCCGCTAATGGCTGGCGTGGCCTGGCCCGAGCGTGCGAAGAAGACGGCGCAGACGATGCAGAGCGTGCTGCTCCAGCAGGGCGGCCTTGCCACGTCGACCTACAACACGGGCCAGCAATGGGATGCCCCGAACGGCTGGGCGCCGCTGCACTGGATCGCCATCCAGGGCCTCAAGCAATACGGGCGCAGCGATCTCGCGCAGCCGGTCGGGACGCGTTTTCTCGCCGACGTCGAGAACGTCTATAACACGCAGCAAAAGCTCGTCGAGAAATATATCGTCGAGGGCGCGGGCGAAGGCGGCGGCGGGGGCGGCGAATACCCGTTGCAGGACGGCTTTGGCTGGACCAACGGCGTGACGCTGATGCTGCTCGATATGTACGGCGGCGGGCAGTAGGGGTGAGAGCGGACCGCTTCCGGGGCGGCGCGGCTAGAGGCTGGTCTAGCGCCGCAAAGCGGTCCGTTCGAGCTTTATTCCAAAGGGCCGGCCTGTTCGAGTTCGAGTAGCGCCGCCTTGCGATGCACGCCGCCTGCGTAACCGGTCAGCGCGCCGTAGTATCCGGGCCCGGCGCGCCGGCCTGCGACCGATGCCGCCGTATGCCTTAACAGCGCCTTTATGACTCGAACGGATAAACGTATCGGATTTGCTTCGTTGTCAGCGGGCGGGCGGATCACGTAGATTGAAGCTACTGCTTACCTGAAAGGCTTGTTGCGTGACTACCACCGCCACACTCATCGCTTCCGCTGCATCGAGCGCGCATGCGTCCCAACGCTTCGACATTCTTCCCCTGGATGCGCCGCTCGGCGCGGAAGTGATCGGCCTCGATCTCGCGCAGCCGGTGTCGAGCGAAGACTTCGCGCGCATTCATCGCGCTCACCTCGATCACCATGTGCTGGTGTTTCGCGACCAGCGCATCACGGCGGAGCAGCAGGTCGAATTCAGCCGCCGCTTCGGCCCACTGCAGATCCACGTGCTGCATCAGTTTGCGCTGGCGGGCCACCCGGAGGTCCTGATCGTTTCGAACATCGTAGAGAACGGCAAGCCCATCGGTCTTGGCGACGCGGGGCACTTCTGGCATTCCGATCTCTCATACAAGGAGAAGCCGAGCCTCGGCTCGCTGCTGCACGCGCAGGAGTTGCCGGCAGAGGGCGGGGACACGCTGTTCGCCAACATGCATCTCGCATGGGACACGCTGCCTGCTCATTTGCGCAGAGCCGTGGAAGGGCGGCGCGCCGAGCACACCTATCTCGCGCGCTATGCGGAGCTCCAGGCGCGCAGCCCGTGGCGGCCGAACCTGACGGCGGAGCAGATCGCACAGGTGAAGCCCGTTACGCATCCTGTCGTGCGCACGCACCCGGAAACGGGCCGCAAGGCGCTGTTCGTGAGCGAGCACTTCACGACACGCATCGTCGATCTACCCGAGGACGAAAGCCGTGCGCTGCTCGACGCGTTGTTCGCGCACAGCGTGCGCGCGGAGCATTGCCACCGGCACGAATGGCGCGAGCACGATCTCGTGTTCTGGGACAACCGCTCGCTCATGCACCTCGCGGCGGGCACTCCAGATCATCTGCGCCGTAGGCTCTATCGCACCACCATCGAAGGCGACACGCCATTTTGATACGCGCCGCGAGGCGTTTTTTCTCGCGGTCTCGCGACGGGAGGTTCGATGCTCCGTATCCACGTATGCGGACCTCGGCGGGCCGGGAGATGGTAGTGGGTGCCGGGCTCGCTCGAACGGCCGCGCTGTGAGCAGCGGCCCGCCTCTGCACGAACCGCGCGGCACATTTAGCTCCCCATTGCGGGATCGCTGATACTGTCCGCCCCCGTTTCGACCCGCCCTGCGAATCGGCGGGTTACGCCGTTCTCGGCGGCGAGCGTAAAGTCATACCAGCCGTTCGATGACGTCACCGACCAGTACGGCTCGACCTGCATGCCGGGCGGAACCGCGTAGGTCCAGGGACCATCGCTCCGATACGCGTTCGATGTGACAGTCGTATTGGTGGCGACGCTGCCTGTGTTCATGATGGTCAGATAAACGGCGTTGTTGCCAGTGTCATAGCATACGCGAACCTCAGGATTGGGCCCGCTTGTCGCTTTGGTAATGTTGCCGGTGAACTGGCGGTGCAGGCCGTTCGGGCCGAGCACCCAAAGATCATAGGCGCCCGCATCCGCAGCGGCTGGCGTCCAGACATCCGAAAGCTCCTTGCCGGCTTCCACCGTGTAGCGGTGAGGTGGTTTGTCGAGATGCAGCTTGTCGTAGACGTGAAAGACAGCGCCCGCGCTGCCAGTGTTGCTGAAGATGAGCCACACGTTGCCGTTCTTCGTGTCGACATTGGCGCTGGTGTGCAACTGATACGGCAGGGCACGCGACGGACGCGCCATTAGCGACTGCTTTGGCATCGTCTGGCTCGCGACCGAAGGCACCGGTACCGCGCCGAGCGCGCTTTGCTGCGCACTCTGGGCATCGGCGGCGGATTTGGTCGGTGCGGGGAGTGGCCCGACGGCCGTATCGTTTGGATTACTGAAGTTGAAGCAAGAGGTCAGGTCGCCGAATACTGCGCGACGCCACGGGCTGATGTTCGTTTCGCGCACGCCGAATCGCTGCTCGAGGAAGCGCAGCACCGAGGTATGGTCGAAGACCTGAGAGTTGACGAAGCCGCCCGTGCTCCACGGCGACACGACGAACATCGGCACCCGCGGGCCGGGTCCGTATGGCTGGCCGTCCGGTGCGAGCGGTGAAGAGTCGCCCGGCGGATTGGGAAGGGTGAAATATTCGTATTGCGTCGTGACCGTCGACTTGCCGGCATAAGTGCCGTTGCCATTCGGGGAAGGCGGGTTGGGCGCAGGCATATGGTCGAAGAAGCAGTCGTTCTCGTCGTAGTTCACGAAGAGCACGGTCTTGCTCCAGACATCGGGGTTAGCCGTGAGCGTGTCGAGCAGTAACTGGAGGTAGTAAGCGCCCTGGCCTGGGGTAGACGATCCAGGGTGCTCGCTATACGCCCCCGGCGAAACGATCCAACTCACCTGCGGCATTTGTCCCGCAGCGATGTCGTTGGCGAGGGCCTGCAGGAATCCGCCATCGGGCATCGTGTTGCCGATGCCTTTATAGAGCGGCGAAAGCGCCTCCATTGCCGGTGTATAGGGTGCGTTCGGCGAACCGGAAATGGTTTCGTTGACTTTGCGAAACACTGCGAAGCCAGCGAGCGGGTTGTCACCATAGTTATCGGGCTGGTTCTCGTAGACCTTCCAGCTCACCCCCGCGGCTTGCAGACGCTCCGCGTAGGTGGTCCAGGTCAGGCCCGTCGCCGACGGGCCGAGGCTGTCCCATCCATTGTTGTTGACGACCGCATAGTTAGAGCCGGTGGGGCCGTTCGTGCCGGTCCACATGAAGATGCGGTTCGAGTTGGTGCCGCCGTGCAGCGAGCAGTGGTACGCGTCGCAGATAGTGAACGCGTTCGCGAGGGCGAAGTGAAAGGGTAGGTCGGCGGACTGCAGATAGCCCATCGATACGTCGCCCTTCGATTTCGGCCATTGCGTCATGCGGCCGTTATCCCAGGCGCTGTGCGTGTCGGTCCACGAATGCGCGCCACCCGCAAGCAGCGCATTGCCTTTGGTGCTGTCCAGATAGAACGGTAGCACGGTGCGGCTGCCGTCGCTCTGCTGCCAGACAGTGGAGCCGCCCGGCTGTGGGATCGTGAAGCGGTCGGCGAAGCCGCGCACGCCAGGTAGCGTGCCGAAATAATGATCGAAAGAGCGGTTCTCCTGCATGAAGATCACGACGTGCTGCACGTCGTTGATCGTGCCGGTCGTGTTATTCGCGGGAATTGCGAGCGCGCGCCGGATGGCGGCCGGGAACACGCTGAACGTCGCGCCGGCCGCCGCGGCGCGCAGGAATTGACGGCGATCCAATGAAGTCATGATGTGGTGGGTTTTCTTCTACGTTGTCTTCGCGCGTAGCCGCGCGATACGGGGGCCGAACCGACGGGCACGAACAGGCGCTTTGCGTGGAGCGCGAACCGTGCGTCGGGCCTGCGCTGGGCACGCCTTGCGCGCGGTTCGCGTGACGTTCATGGCGCGCAGTTCAACTGCGTGTTGAGCAGCGGCTGCGAGGCGGCCACGCCAAGGGCTGCGTAGCTGCCCGAGGCGGGCGCCGCCACGATCGCGACCGGCGCGCTTGCGCCACCCGCACCCGCAGCCGCTCGCGCGGAAGACCCGCCGTTCGAACCGGGGCCGCAGGCCGCGAGCAGCGCGCACAGCAGCCAGGTGAGCACAGCACCTGCGCTGCGGCGCAGGTGCTGTGCGCCGTGCATTGCTAGAAAGCTATTCGCATTCATCGAGGAGTCTCTTACGGGAGAAGGGTGGAGAGCGGCTTGCCCGAAGCGAAGACCGTCGTCAGCTCAGCCTCAGTAACGGTGCGGTTCCAGAGCGCGAGGTCGCTGAACGACTGCACATCCGTGGGCGTAGCCGCGCACTTGCCAGGCGTGTAGGGCGGGGTGTCCTTGCACGCGTTCATGTAGTACTGGCCTGTGCCGTCCTCGTTGAGGCCGAAAGCGCCGAGGCCCGGCAGCTTCGACGCGGTCACCGTGACCGAGGCCGTGTACTTCTCTTCGCCGAGCACGGGATCAAACACGTAGCCCGTCATGGTCTTGCCGACCGTGTCGATTGTGAATGCTACGTAGGCCCACTTGTTCGCGGTGATGGTCGCAGAGCTCATGTCGTTGCGCGTAGTCCCGTCGCCGATATTGAAGCGCACGTTACAACTCGTGCCAGAACCCGGGAACAGCGCGATCGAGATACCGGGGTTGCCCCCCGAGTAGTAGTTTTTGTTCGAGAAGATTGGCGTGCCGTTGCCCGTGAGATTCAGGCAAGACGTCATGACCCAAAAGCCCATAGTGAACTGCGGCTGTTTCGTCACGTCGTTGTTCTGCACGAGCTTGTAGCCGTCGTACCCATTCGTGTCGACAATGTTCGTATCCACCTTGAGACCCTGGCCGCCAAACGGATCTGGCGTAAGCGAGCCGCCGTTCGCATCCGCCGCCCACGGGCCGAGCGTGCTGGCCGCCATCTTGTCGGCGGCTGGCAGCGCGCCGAATGGATAGTATGTCGAGAGGCCGTTGGTCAGCGTCGTCGCGAGAGCGGGCGGCGGATGCGAAC
>NZ_JAMBPQ010000055.1 GCF_024206495.1 Paraburkholderia sp. CNPSo 3272
CGGCGGTGGCGGTGGCGGCGGCGGTGGCTGGGGCGCGGGGTGCGTCTGGGGGACGTCGCTCATGCCTGCCTCCAGGAGGTCGGACCACCGCACGAGCCGGTGCGGAGAAACGAAGTCGGCGCGCTCAACGGCTTGGCCGCCGTGAATTGCTGCCGGTGACTGTCGAGTTGCTGCATACGCATTCTCATGATTGTTATGCCGTCGAAGCCGCGCCCCGCCATGCAGCGAAGGCCGAGACTCGCAGTCTAACCAACTCGTGCGCCAATTTCGAAACGTTAGTTGTTTGTAAGGTTTTCGGTCGTTTACAGCGCGCGGGCCGGTTGAAGGGTGTGCATGGGCCGCGGTGTGCAATGCATCGCAGAAATGCTTGTTTGCGCGCGCGTCTCCGACTGTCTAGATTGGAAGGGATCAACGCCTCGCAAGGAGTCCGCAATGTCGAAGCTGTCGATACTGTCCGTGCCCGCGTGGTTCGCGCGGCGCGGCCGGGCGAACCGGGCGCCGCCCACGCCGCAAGCCGATGAGCCAGAACTGCGCGACGCATCGCGCGAAACCGAGCATCTCGAGCGAATCGCCACTTATGCACGGGCCGGTTACTTCAATATGGGCTATACGCCCGACATGTTTCCGCTAGTGGGCGATCTGCCGCCGCATTGAGCCGCGCCTGGCGTCTACGCGCGCGTTACTGCCCCGCGCTTTCCTGCGCAAAACCCGCTGTGCCGCCAAGGGTGCCGGCGGGCCGGAACTCGCTGGGCGGCACGCCCAGTTCGCGGCGGAACATGTCGCTGAAGCTGCTGGGCAGGTAGCCCAGCATGCGCGCCACCGCACTTACGGGCTCGCCCTCCGCGAGGCGTGACACCGCGACTGCGAGCTGCACCTGGCGGCGCCACTCCGCAAACCCCATGCCAAGCTCGCGCGTGAAGAGCCGCGAGAGCGTGCGCACGCTCGCGCCCACCCATGCCGCGTGTTGTTCGAAGCCGATATCGGCCGATGGGTTGTCGATCACCGCGCGGCACAGCGTGGCGAGGCGGCGGTCGGATGCATCGGGCAGCGGAATGCGCAGCGTGGAGCGCGGCGCGTGGGCGAGTTCGATCGACGCGAGGCGATAGGCTGCGTCGAGCCATGCATCGTCTTCGCGTGCGCGTTCCGCGAGGCTTGTGACGAGTTCACGCAGCAAGCCGTTGACCTCGAACACTTCGCACCGCTCGCTCAGGTGCCGGCTGTCGCGCTCGTGCAGATAGAGATTGCGCATCTCGACGGCGCTCAGCATGTGGATGGCGTGCTGCGTGCCGGGAGGCAGCCACACGGCGCGCTGCGGCGGCACGACGAGCGCCTCGCGCTCCACCTCTACCCACATCACGCCGGATACGGCGTAGAGCACTTGCGCCCATGTATGCGAGTGCGGCTCGATGCGGAGGCCGCGCGGGTAGTGGCGTGCCAGCGAACGGCCGCGTCCGGGCTCGTCGTCGAGTTCGGGCGGCGCGGCTTGGGGCATGGGGGCTCCGGGTAAGTTGCGGGTGTCGAGTGTTCCGCGACATTATCCGCTCTGACCGGTCGTGGCCGCTTTTCTTCTGGCACCCGACTCGACGACGCACCCTTCATCAACCCGATAGATACGATCTGCCATTTCCAGCAACGCTTCACGATGCGTGATCGCGACGATCGTCGGAACGCGACGGCGTACCTGATCCAGCACACGCGCCTCGCGGGACGGATCCTGTGAAGAGGTCGGCTCGTCGAGGACGATAACTGAAGTGCGGCGCGCAAGCGCGCGACCCAGCGCGACACGTTGCCTTTCGCCGCCGGAAAGCGCTCTGCCCTGTACGCCGAGGACGACATCGAGCACGTTGCCGCGCGACTCGCCCGCTAGTCCTTGCAGTTCCAGAGCGCAGACCAGCGCCAGCAATTGCTCATCGGGCGGCGGGTCAGCACAGCCGAAAGCAAGATTTTCACGGAGCGTCCCGCTGATGATCAGCGGATTTTGCGGAACGACAGCGACAGTCCGCGATATCGAAGCTGGAGAGAGTGTCGAGACGTCAACGCCATTCAACTCGATCCGCCCGCGTTCGGGGCGCACGAGGCCGAGCATCAGATTGACGAGTGTCGACTTTCCGTTTCCAGATGGTCCGATCAGGACGGTTACCTCTCCTCGATTCGCGATAAGGTTGGCTCCGCGAAAAATCGTTCGCTTTCCGAATGAAATATTGACATCCGAAAGGGCATAAACGGGGTTTGCGTCGAGCGCAATTGCGACCTCGACGCCACCCGGCTCGGGTGGCAGTGCAAATCGCCGATTCGGAAAATGCCGCGCGTGACCGATGTCGCCGCGACGACCGTGAAGATTGTCAGCACGAGCCCCGTGAAAAACGCTTGCGCTGCAAGCAGCAGCGCAAGCCGCGCATTGCCGTGCGAAATTTGTGCGACATAACTGGCAAGGATGCGGTCGAGTCCGGCTTCTTCGCGCTCGTAGGCGTTGTTCAATTTGATGTCTAGCATAAAACCTAGCCGTTCCACGAGATGGCTGGAGAGAAGATTGGATGCATCGAAAATCTGGGCGTGCGCGCCTTTCGTTCTCGCAGCGAGCCGCCACGTCGCCGCGAACAGTGCGCCGATTGCGCCGACGAACGCGGCCGCAAATGCGAGGTTGGTCACGCGCCAAAGAATCGATGCGGTGACAACGAGCTGGAAGAGCGCGGGCACGATTACCCAGAAGAGCGTCAATGTGATTGCACTGAAAGCGGTGCGGCTCCTGGCGATGACCGATACCATCGCGCCAGGATCGATCGTCGCGAGCCGGGCGTATTCGACGCGAATGAGATGCGCATAATAGGCTTTCTGAAATGCCGCGTCGGATCGGGCAAGCGTGGCGGATGAGAATACTGTTTTGATCCACTCCGAGACGCGTGCTGCGGTCCAGCACAGGCCGTACGCGCCCGCGAGCGTGACGGCGGCTCCCCTGAAGCCAGGGGCTCGCTCGGCCGAGAGCGCATTGGTGCTTTCTCGCAATAGCCACGGCACTGCGCTTTCGAGAGCGACGACGGCGATCATGACCAGCGTTGCCGCAGCGAAGCGAGCGGGAAGTGTCTTGTCGTGGCTAACGGCAATCCGGTACGCGGCGATGTATTCGCGTACCAACTCCAATGGAAACGACATGCGGGCCCCTCGGGAATTCAACGTTGTGGTGCAAGAATGAGTCGGGTCCTGAAAACTCGATCTCTCTTATTTTGATGCTTGGGCCATGCGCTTTGAAACCGATTCGCGATCGGTAATTGACGCACCTCGATTGTTGATCGCGTAACCTGTTTGCTGAAGAAGCGAAGATTATCGACAGTGCGCGCGTTCCGACGGTTTTTTGCGCACCTGCGGCACGCGCGGGTAAGATAGGGCGACTTACCGCGCCACGCTGCCCGCTTCCTCTCCCATGAACGCAACCGATCCCGCACTACAAGACGAAGCTCCGCTCGGCCTTTACACCCGCGGCGCTGGCCAGGCGCGCGAATGGTGGCGCGTCACGCCTTCCGAACGCGCGCACATGTATCGCATCGAGCACGGCCAGGGCGAGGACGGTGAAGTCGACATCGACACCGAAATCGATCTGGACAATCTCGAAGCGAAGCTGCTCAAGTGGCGTCGCGAGGGCTTCGTTTCCGAAGCGCAGCGCGCCGATGAGGCGCGAGCCACACAAGCCGGCAGCACATTTTCCGCAGCCTTACAGCGGGCCGTCGAAATGGCGCGAGAGGCCACAGCGGCTCAAGCCAGGCCGAAAACCCACACGCCCACCGTCCGCATCGGCCCTATAGACCTGCCGCGCGGCGAGCCAAACGCGCTGGTGCCGCGCGTGAACGCAGCCTACCTCTTCACCGAACGCGGCGACGACATCGTTCAGGACATCGTAGAAAATCACCGCGTCATGCTGATCGGCCATACGGGTTCGGGCAAGACGAGCTTTATCGAGCAGGTGGCGGCCCGCGCGGACTACGGCGTGCTGCGCGCGAACATGAACGGACAGACCACCATTGGCGACTTCGTCGGCTTTTGGACCGTGAAGGGCGGCGAGACGATCTGGGTGGACGGCGTGCTGCCCGTGGCGATGCGCAAGGGCTACTGGCTCGTCATCGACGAACTCGACTTTGCCGAGCCGTCCATTCTTGCCGTGCTCACCGCCGTGCTGGAACCGAACGGCCGCCTGCTGCTCAAGGAGCGCGGCAACGAAATCGTCGAGCCGCATCCGTCGTTCCGCCTTTTCGCCACCGCGAACGCCGCGGGCGCGATGAGCGCGTACCGCCATCTGTACCAGGGCGCGAATCTGCTCAACGAGGCGTTCCTCGACCGCTGGCGCGTCTACCTGTTCGACTATCTCTCGCTTGAAGAGGAAACCGAAGTATTGCTGCGCACGCTGCCGGCGCTCACGCGGCCGCTCGCGCACACGCTCGCTGCCATCGCCGCCGACTGCCGGGCCGCGTTCGCCCGCGAGGACCTCGCGAGCGCATTCTCCACGCGGCGTTTGATCGACTGGGCCGAACTCATGCTGCGCACCGGCGATGTTGAACGCGCGGCGGGGCCGGCGATCTACGCGAAGGTGAGCGCGGACGATGCGGCGCTCATCCGCAGCGTCATCCGGCATCACGTGATCTTCGACGCGTGAGTGCGGAGCCGACTGTGTCCAGCTTGCAGGACAACACACAGAGTTTGACGGCGAGCGCCGATCCCGCGGGCGCGCTGGGCCGCCTAGCGCGGGTGCTGACCGGCGACTCGCGCGTGAGCGTGATTTTCGGCGCGGGCGAGCCGCGCATGGAAGGCGAACGCTTCGTCCTGCCCGCGCGCCTCGCGAGTGAAGGCGCGAATGAGGCCGCACTGCACGGCGCGCTCGATTTGCTGGCGGCGCGCCATCGCTACAGCGAAGAGGCGCGTCTCGACACGCCGCAAGCCGGCGTGACGGGGCGCATTGCGCAGGCGATCGAGGACCGTCGCGTGCTCGCGCAGCTCGCGCGGACCTTCCCTGGCGCGCAACGCTACGCAACAAGCTGGCGTGCGCAGTGCGCAGACGCAGTCGCGCGGCGCTGGTCGAAACTAGCGTGGCGCGAGCGCCTTGCATGGGCGATCGAGCGTACGCTGTGGGACGAAGCACCTGGCGTGTTGGAGCGCGATGCCGCGGCACTTGCCGCTGCGCTGCGAGCGATCGACGCTCCGCTCGACGCGGCCCGCGCGAGCCAGTCGACGCGTGCCAGTGTGCGCGCCGCCGCGGCGATCGTGGCGGGCGTGCGCTCGCTCGCGTCGCGCGGCGCGAACAATATGATGCAGACGGCGGCCCCGTCCGAAGGGCTCGACGACGAATCGGCGCGGCTCGCGCAGGCAATGGACGAATTCGGCGAGGACGACGAGATCGAGCCGCCGGGCGGCGCAGCGCAGCCCGATGACGCCCGACAAGGTGACGACGGCGCTTCGGCACGCGCGAGCGCGGCGTCAGATTCCGCCTCCGGCGCAGCGCTTTCCGAAGCGGATGCGATTCACGCCGCCACGAATCGTAGCGCCACACCCGAGCGGCCACGTTTGTCGATTCCGCTGACCACGGCCTACGACGTTGTCACCGATCTAACGGGCCGCGGCGACGCCGCCGCCTGGCGCAAGCTGCGCGCGTTGGCGCGCGCGGAGACCGGTGCGCTCAAGGCCCAGCTCGAGCGCGTGCTCAAGGCCGACGAACTCACGCACTGGAAGCGCGAGCAGGAGCGCGGCGAGATCGACCGCGCGGCGCTCGCGCGTCTTGCCGCCTCGCGCGGCTACCGCACGCCGTTTCGCGTGGCGCGTCATGCGAGCGGTCGCGACACGGTCGTCATGCTGCTGCTCGACCTGAGCGGCTCGATGGCGGGCCGCAAAATCGAGCTGGCGCGCCTGTGCGCGGCGGCACTCGCGGACGCGCTCACGCAGCTCGCCTTCGATTCGGAAGTGCTCGGCTACAGCTCGATCGAAGCGCCGGAAATGCGTGCGCGCTACGAGCGCGAACGTGCCGCCGGCGCCGATCTGCGGGCCTATAACCGCTTCGTCGAGCGGCTGGATCTGCGCGTGTTCAAGCGCTTCGACTCGCGCGACCTGAGCGGACTCGCGGCCATCGAGTGCGGCCACGAGAACCCCGACGGCGAAGCGCTAGCCTGGGCGGCGACGCGGCTCGCGCAGCGCAAGGCGCGCCGGCGGCTGCTTTTTGTCCTCTCCGACGGCTATCCTTCGACGAGCGACGGCGACCCGGCTGTGTTGCGCAGCGACCTGCTCGCACGCGTGCAGGCGGTCAGGGAGCAGGGCATCGAGCTGGTCGGCATCGGCATCCTGGACGACGCCGTCGAGGCGTTCTATCCGGATGCCGTGGTCGTGCGCAAGGTGCACGAACTGCCGGCGACCGCGTTCGCGACGTTGAGCCGCCTGCTCGCGGGCCGGCCGCACTGAAACCGGGCGGGCAATGGCAGCGGCGCTTTCCTTGCCGGACTGGGCGCATTGCGCTAACTTGAGCAGGGCAGGCGTTACGCCGCCTGCCAACCCCTCCACTGACGAATAGATACAGGTCATGCCAGGCCGCGATTACCGACCCGTGGATTACGACCGTCTCTACTACCGGCTCGATCTGGAGCCGGGGGCGAGCGAGGCGGACATCAAGCATCGCTATCGCCATCTCGCGCAGATCCTGCATCCCGACAAATGGCGGCATCCCACGGCCGCCTCGATGCGCTGGGCCGACGACCAGTTCAAGCGCGTCAAGGAAGCGCGCGAGCTGCTCGAGGCGTACTGGTCCGTGCATCGTGCGCCGCCAGTGAGCCGCTCGGCGCTGAGCGTCGCGCAGGCCGACGAACTGCACGCGCAGATGCAGGCGCTGCTGGCGCAGCGTGAACGCGTGCGCGCCGAACTGGACGGGCTGCGCGCCGAGCGCACGCGTACCCTCGACGAGATCCAGCGCATGCGGACCGAGCGCGACTCCCTGCACGGCGAAGTCACAGGTCTGCGCGACGAAGCAGATGCCGCGCAGCGAAGCGAGCCGCAGAGTGCGACCGCGGCCGAAACCGAGGACGTGCACGCGCGTTCAGGCGGCGTGCGCGATTTCCTGTTTGCGAAATTCGACGACCCGTCGCGGGGCTGGCTGCTGACGCTCTCCGCGAGCGTGTTCGCCTGCGTCGTGATTTTCGTTGCCGCGCACTGGATCGCGGGCTTGCTGCTCGCGCCCATTGCGCGCTTCGAGGTTGGCCGCTGGCTCACGCATATTCTGCAGTGGGCGCTCGTGGCGGCCGGCGTGGTGCTCACATTCGGCTGGGGATGGTCGCAGCGCACGCTGTATCGCGCCGGCCGTGCAGGGCGCGAGCACCCCGTGGCCTTGCCCGCCGATGAAACGGGCCGGCGCGTGAGCGCGGCGTTGCGTCACGAGGCGCACTACGGAGCGGAGTGGAATATCGAGGCATACGAGGCCGCGCCCGACGATACGCAATTCGCGCTGCGTGCGGTCATGCGCTTCTCGCCTGGCTCGCAAACTGCCACGCGGCGCCACATGGTGGCGTTCCGCTGCCGGGCGCACACGACCGGCGCCGCGCAGACGGCGCTCGCGTACGACTTCTCCGTGGCGGCGCCCACGTGGTGGCTCGTGCCGGCCGCGCGCGTGGTGCGCGACCTGCGCAAGCGGCTCGACGCCGATCTCGGCGCGCCGCGCTGAAGCGGCATCGCTTTCAATCGACGACGAAAAGCTTCGCACCCGTGCGCGTGTACGACTGGTGCGCCTCGGCGTTGTCGCGCACCTGATAGCTCATGCCGGGCGTGAGGACGAACCTGCGGCCGTCGTCGAGCGTGGTTTCGAGTTCGCCTTCGAGGCAGAACAGAATGTGCCCCTTCTTGCACCAGTGATCCGCGAGGTAGCCGGGCGAATACTCGACCATACGCACGCGGATCGGGTTGGCTTCGTCGCCGAAGAAACGCGTGCGCCAGGTGGCCATGCCCGTTTCCCCGTTGTGTTGGGTAGCTTCGATGTTGGACCAGTCGGTGGTGCCGAAGCGAAATGCGTCCATCTTCATGCGGTTTTCTCCTTGTGCGTTACGTCACAGTGTAGCGGAGCAGGCTCACGCATCGTCGTCGTCCGCCACGCGTTCCCGTTCGTCCACGCGCTTCATGTTATCGAGCAGCTTCAGCAGATAGTGCAGCGTGTGCGTCATGTCGTCCGACGAAAAATTTGCCAGCACGGCTTCGTAGTACGCCTCGATTTTCGGCGTGGCCTGCGCAACCCATAGCTTGCGGCCCGGCCCGGTCATGCAAACGAGGCGTGAGCGGCGATCGCGCGCATCCGCCTGGGTACTCACGTGGCCGTCGCGTTCCATCCGGCTGATCAGACCCGAGAGATTCTGGCGGCTCACCATCAGATAGCGCGCGAGATCGCCCACGCTCATGCCCGGCTGGGCTTCCGGGCGCGAGAGCGCGCCGAGCACGGCCCATTGCTGCGTGGTCAAACCCTCGGCTTCCACGGCGCGCGTGCCGGTTTTATGCAACATGTTTGCGCATTGATAGAGCCGGAAGAACAGCCGGTTGGCAAGATCGAAGCGGCTTGAATCCTGAATTTTTGGTGTTTTGAGCAAGGGTTTCTCCTGATCCTTCTACGCTTGTCTTCGATCTGAGTGTTACCTAGTATACGTCAACATATTGACGTAATTCGAGGCGAGACCCAAAGGTGGGGCAGCATCGAAGGCGTCTATGGTACTGCTCAACCGAATGGAGAATCGCGGTGCGAAAACTCGAAGGCAAGACGGTCGTGGTGACGGGTGGTGGCGGCGGCATCGGCGGGGCGACCTGCCGGCGCTTCGCGGCCGAGGGCACGCGCGTGGCGGTGCTGGATCTGTCGCTCGAAGCGGCGCTGAAGGTGGCTGACGAAATTCACGAAAAGGGCGGCCAGGCGCTGGCGCTGCGTTGCGATATCACGAACCGCGCCGAGGTGGAAACGGCGCTCGAGCAAGTGCAAGCGCAGCTCGGTCCTGTGGATGTGCTCGTGAACAATGCGGGTTGGGACGTTTTCCGCCCGTTCACGAAAACCGAACCGGCACAGTGGGACAAGCTCATCGCCATCAATCTCACCGGTGCTCTGCACATGCACCACGCGGTGCTGCCCGGCATGGTCGAGCGCAAGCGCGGACGCATCATCAACATCGCCTCGGACGCCGCGCGCGTGGGCTCGTCGGGCGAAGCGGTCTATGCAGCGTGCAAGGGCGGCCTCGTGGCGTTTTCGAAGACCATTGCGCGTGAGAATGCGCGCCACGGCATCACCGTGAACGTGGTCTGCCCGGGCCCGACCGACACTGCGCTTTTCGCCGAATACAAGGAAGGCGCGGGCAACCCTGAAAAGCTGCTGGAAGCGTTCCAGCGCTCCATTCCGCTCGGCCGCATCGGGCAGCCCGACGACCTGCCTGGCGCGATCGTGTTCTTCGCGAGCGACGACGCGAACTACATCACAGGACAGGTGCTGAGCGTATCGGGCGGCCTGACCATGGCTGGCTGACGGCGAACACGCTCCCTATCGACCACGAATCATCAAAGGCATCGCTCATGAACTACGAAGACATTCTCTACGAAGTGCGCAACGGCGCGGCATGGATCACCATCAACCGGCCCGACAAGATGAATGCGTTTCGCGGACGCACCTGTGACGAACTGATATACGCGATCAACAAGGCGGGCTACGACCGCGAGATCGGCGTGATCGTTCTTGCGGGCGCGGGCGACAAGGCGTTCTGTACGGGCGGCGACCAGTCCGCGCACGCGGGACAGTACGACGGACGCGGCACGATCGGCCTGCCGATGGAGGAACTGCACACCGCGATTCGCGACGTGCCCAAACCCGTGATCGCACGCGTGCAGGGCTACGCCGTGGGCGGCGGCAACGTGCTGTGCACGATCTGCGATTTCACGATCGCTTCGGAAAAGGCCGTGTTCGCGCAGGCGGGCCCGAAGGTCGGCTCGGTCGATCCGGGTTACGGCACGGCGTTTCTCGCGCGCGTGGTGGGCGAAAAGAAGGCGCGTGAAATCTGGTATCTGTGCCGACGCTATCCGGCCGCCGAAGCGCTGGCCATGGGCCTCGTGAACGCCGTCGTGCCGCACGACCAGCTCGACGCGGAAGTGCAGAAGTGGTGCGAGGAGATCATGGAAAAGAGCCCCACGGCCATTGCGATCGCCAAGCGCTCGTTCAATATGGACACCGCGCATCAGGCCGGCATTGCGGGCATGGGCATGTACGCGCTCAAGCTCTACTACGACACGGAAGAGTCCCGCGAGGGCGTGCGCGCGTTCCAGGAAAAGCGCAAACCCGAGTTCCGCAAGTACGCCAAATAACGGTGTCTCCGTGACGATCAGGATGACGAATGAATAGGGCAAGCCGCTTCAAGGAGGCACCATGAATCCGTATATCGACGAAGACCTCGTCGCGCTCGGCGAGCACGCGCGGCGCTTCGCACAAGGGCGCGTCGCGCCTGGCTTTATCGAGCGCGACACTACACGCGTGCTCGATCGCGGCCTCATGCGCGAAATGGGCGAGATGGGATTCATCGCGCCGGAATTGCCCGAGCAGTATGGCGGCCAGGGCCTGGGCTGCCTCGCGGCGGGGGTGATCCACGAGGAGATTGCGCGCGCGGACCTGAGCCTCTCATACATCAACCTGCTCGCCTCTCTCAACGGGCAGATTCTCGCCAAGCATGCCGCCCCCGAGATTGCACGGCCGTGGCTCGAGCGCCTCACGCAGGGCCGCGCGCTGCTCGCAATCGCGCTCACGGAGCCGCGCGGCGGCTCGGATGCCGCGAACCTGCGGTTGAAAATGGAGCGCGTTGGCGATCACTACGTCCTGAACGGCGAGAAGACCTCGATTTCGGCCGCCGATCAGGCCGACGCCGCGGTGGTGTTCGCGCGCACCGGCAGCGTGGCAGACGGCGCGAGCGGCGTCTCGGCCATTCTCGTGCCGATGGATCTGCCGGGCGTCACGCGCAACCGCTTCGACTGCCACGGTCAGCGCGCCATCGGGCGCGGTTCGATCTTCTTCGAGAATGTGCGCGTGCCGGTGGACCACCTGCTGGGCGACGAGGGCAAGGGCTTCGTTCAGGTGATGCAGGGCTTCGACTTTTCGCGCGCGTTGATCGGCCTGCAGGTGCTTGCCGTGGCGAGCGTGAGCCTCGAAGAAACGTGGGAGTACGTCGCGCAGCGCGAAGCCTTTGGCAAGCCGCTTTCGGCGTTCCAGGGCGTGTCGCATCCGCTCGCCGAATACGCAACCCAGGTGGAGGCGGCGCGCCTGCTGTGCCTGCAAACGCTCTGGCTCAAGGACCGTGGACTGCCGCATACGGCCGAAGCGGCCATGTGCAAGTGGTGGGGGCCGAAGCTCGCCTACGACGTGGTGCATCAATGCCTGCTTTCGTTCGGGCACGGCGGCTACGACCGCGGGCCGCTCGAACAGCGCCTGCGCGACGTGCTCGGCTTCCAGATCGGCGACGGCACGGCGCAGATCATGAAGACCATCATCGCGCGCTCGAACGCGGGCCGCGACGCGGTGCCGGCATGATGCGCGCCGCCTGCGACCTTTCCTGCAACGCCACGGGAGGCTGCACATGGAGTTCGACGCGGTATTGATCGGGCCGCGCCGCGCGCGGGAGCAGGCATTGCGCTGGTGGCCCGGGCGCACCATCAACGACGAACTGGACGCCTGCGTGGCCGAATGTCCGGCGAAGATCGCGCTCACGGCGGTACGAATCGAAGAAGGAGAGACCACGCGCTTCACTTACGCGCAGATGGCGCGCATGGCGGACCGCATCGCCGTGGGCCTGGCGCGACTCGGTGTGGCAAAGGGCGACGTGGTCTCGATGCAGCTGCCGAACTGCTGGCAGTTCACGCTGCTTTATCTCGCGTGCTCGCGCATCGGTGCGGTGCTCAATCCCCTCATGCCGATCTTTCGCGAGCGCGAGTTGTCGTTCATGCTCAACCATGGCGGCAGCAAGGTGATGATCCTGCCGCAGCGCTATCGAGGCTTCGACTACGAGGCCATGCTGCGCGCGTTGCGGACTGAGCTACCTGCCTTGCAGCATGTGGTGGTCGTGGGCGCAACCGAAGAAGGCGAGCCGGCGCGCAACAGTTTCGAAGCGCTCCTGAGCGGCCCGCGCTGGGAGGAAGCGAGTGATGCTGAAGCCATCCTCACGCGCAACCGCCCGGGCCCCGACGACGTGACGCAACTGCTCTACACCTCCGGCACGACGGGCGAGCCCAAGGGCGTGATGCACACGGCGAACACGCTGTTTTCGAACATTCTTCCTTATGCGCAGGCGATGCGTCTCGGCCGCGACGACGTCGTGCTGATGGCCTCGCCGATGGCGCATCAAACCGGCTTCATGTATGGTCTCATGATGCCGATCGCATTGCGAGCGAGCGCTGTCTTGCAGGACGTTTGGCAGCCCGAGGCAGCGCTTGCGCTCATCGCGCAGGAGCGTGCGACGTTCACGATGGCATCCACCGCGTTTCTCGGCGATCTCGCCAACGCGGCCATAGAGACGGGCACGTGCGTGCCGACGCTGCGTACGTTCCTGTGCGCGGGCGCGCCGATTCCCGGCGCACTGGTCGAACGCGCACGCACGGCGCTGGGGGCGAAGATCGTCTCTGCGTGGGGCATGACGGAGCTGGGTGCGGTGACGCTCACGCATCTGGACGACGAAGACGAACGCGCCTCCACGACCGATGGCGCGCCGCTGCCGGGTGTGGAGGTGAAGGTGGTGGACGAGAACGACTGCGCGCTGCCGCCGAACGTAGCGGGCCGGCTTTTCGTGCGCGCATGGTCGGGTTTCGGCGGCTACCTCAAGCGCGCGCATCTCAACGCGACGGACGCGCAAGGCTGGTTCGACACCGGAGACCTCGCGATCGTCGACGAGCGCGGCTACATCCGCATCAGCGGCCGCAGCAAGGACGTGATCATTCGCGGCGGCGAGAATATTCCTGTGGTGGAGATCGAGTCGCTGCTCTATCGTCATCCCGCCGTTGCACAAGTGGCGATCGTCGCGTATGCGGACGAGCGGCTGGGCGAGCGCGCGTGCGCCGTGGTGGTGGCCAAGCCTGGCAAGGCTGTCGATCTGCCTTCGCTCGTTGGCTTTCTGAAGTCACACAAGGTTGCCGCGCAGTACCTGCCCGAACGGCTATGGCTGCTCGACGCCATGCCGACCACGCCCGCAGGCAAAGTGCAGAAGTTCCGGTTGCGCGACATGCTGCGTGAAGCCGATGTCAGAGAACCTGCCGGAACATCCAGTACAGGCCAGCCGCAAGCGCAATCGAAGCCGGCAACGTGAGCACCCACGCGAGCACGAGGTTGCGCACGGTTGCCCACTGCAGGCCCGAGCCGTTCGCGGCCATCGTGCCGGCCACGCCGGAAGCCAGCACGTGCGTGGTCGACACCGGCAGGCCGTAGACATCGGCCATGCCGATTGTGATCATGGCCACCGTTTCGGCCGAAGCGCCCTGACCATAGGTGAGATGCTGCTTGCCGATCTTTTCGCCCACCGTCACGACAATGCGCTTCCAGCCCACCATCGTGCCGAGACCGAGCGCGAGCGCCACGGCCACCTTCACCCAGGTGGGAATGAACTTGGTCGAGTGGTCCATCTGCTTGCGGAAGGTGTCGAGCACTTTGGCGTCCGCGGGTGACATAGCGGGTGCTTTCGCTTTTTGCATCAGGCGGATCGCTTCGCTCGCCACGTACATGTTGTTGCGCACGTTGTCGACGATCGCGTCGGGCACCGTCGCCATCGAGCCGGAAAGCGCGACCTGGTCGGCGATGGTGTCGGTGAGCTGGCGCAGCGCGGGCAGCGTGGCGGGCGTGAGCCGGCGTGTGCGCACGAACGCCTCGACCTCGGCGCGCGCGTTCTCGGGCGGCGCCCCGTGCGCGTATCGACCCAGCGTCGCGGATGCCTCGCGCGCCACGGCCACGAACGCCGTGGTTTGCTCGGGCGTGACGGCCTTGTTGAGCGCATAGGCGGTCGGCACGACGCCGATCAGGATCAGCATGATGAGGCCCATGCCTTTCTGGCCGTCGTTCGAGCCGTGGGCGAACGAAACGCCGGTGCAGGTGAGGATGAGCAGCGTGCGGATCCAGAGCGGCGGCGCCTGGTTGGCTTGGGGCTCGGCATAGAGCGCGGGCACGCGCACGAGCAGCTTGAGTACGAGGAGCAGCAGAGCAGCCATGACGAAGCCGACCACGGGCGAGAACAGCAGCGCCTTGCCCACGCCCGCCGCCTGGTCCCAGTCCACGCCGCTCGTGCCCGAAGGCCCGCTGATGAACTGGTTCATGATGCCCACGCCGATGATCGAGCCCACGAGCGTATGCGAACTGGATGAAGGCAAGCCGAAATACCAGGTGCCGAGATTCCAGACGATTGCAGCGATCAGGAGTGCGAACACCATGGCGAAGCCCGCGCCGCTGCCCACCTGAAGGATCAGTTCCACCGGTAGCAGTTGCAGGATGCCGAACGCGACCGCGCCGCTGGAGACGAGCACGCCGATGAAATTCCACGCGCCCGACCATGCCACCGCGAGATGCGGATCGAGCGAGTTCGTGTAGATGACGGTGGCGACGGCGTTGGCGGTGTCATGAAAGCCGTTCACGAACTCGAAGCCGAGCGCGATGAGGAGCGCAAGTCCGAGCAGGATGAAAGGCAGCGCAGAGCTTTCGCGCACGGCGCGCAAATCAACGACGAGATGATCGATTACATAAATCGCCCCGGCCGCAATGACGGCGAGAAATAGGGCGATGCCAATACCGCGGCGGCGTGCGCTCGACGCGCGGTAGGGGGACAAGGGTATGTCCGGCATGAAAGCGTAGTGGCTCTGGTCAGTCCGCTTGGAGAAGCGCCTCGGCGCAGCGTCTGCGAGTTCGCAAACGTGCGTGGCGCGGTGCCGCGTCGGCATGCTGAAAGAGCGATGCGGGCGAGACGACGCAGTGTCGCACAATTGACAGAAATCAGACACGGACGTGACACCGCATGGGGCCGCGGACGGGCTCCTTCTTTGTGACTTTTCACAATCACCTTATGCGCTTTCCCAGTTCTCGCGACCCGGGCGAGCCCGTAGCATGGGCGTGAAACGCGGCACCTCGCGGACAAGCCGCGCATGATTTCATGGAGACGAACGTGTCAAAAGCCCCCTGGCTCGCCAGCTACGGCGAGATTCCCGCTGCCATCGATCCCGACCGGCATCCGTCGCTCGCGCATATGCTCATTGAGGCGATGCGCGATCATGCGCACCGGCCGGCTTTGCGCGCGGGCGGCACCACGCCGGGCGGCACCACCCTCAGCTACGCCGACGTCGATCGTCTCTCGCGCGACTTCGCGGCGTATCTCCAGCACGTGGGCGTGAAGAAGGGCGACCGCGTCGCCGTGATGTTGCCGAACCTGCTCGCGTTTCCCATCGCGCTGATCGGCGTCGTGCGGGCAGGGGCGGTGCAGGTAAACGTGAATCCGCTCTATACGCCGCGTGAGCTTCAGCACCAGCTGGTGGATTCGGGCGCGCAAACGCTCGTGGCGTTCGACGGCGCGCTGCCGACTTTCGAAGCAATCAAGGCGAATACGGCCGTCAAGACCGTGCTGAGCGTTGCCGCAAGCGATTGCGCAAGCACGGGCGGCGAGCGCGATGCGCAGCCGGGCTCGTTTGCGGCGGCGCTCGCGCAAGGCGCCGGCTTGCCGTTCGAAGCCCCCGCGTTGTGCGGCGACGATCCGCTATTCCTCCAATACACGGGCGGCACGACCGGCCTATCCAAGGGCGCGCTGCTCACGCATCGCAATCTCGTCGCCAACGTCGAGCAGTTCAAGACCTTCATGCCGGGCTTCATGAACCCGGGCGAGGAAGTCGTCGTCACCGCGCTGCCGCTCTATCACATTTTCGCGCTGACGGTGAATCTGATCACCTACTTCTCGATCGGCGCCGAGAACTGGCTCGTTGCGAATGCGCGCGATCTGGGCGGCGTAATCGACGTATTCAAGGCCGCGCGGCCCACGAGCTTCATGGGCGTCAATACGCTCTATGCGGGGCTCGTCGCGCATCCGCGCATCGGCGAAGTCGATTTTTCGCGGCTGCGGCTCGCGGGCGGCGGCGGCGCGGCGATCATTGCCACGGTGTCCGAGCGCTGGCAGGCCATTACGGGCGGGTTCATCCGCGAAGGCTACGGGCTTTCGGAGACGAGCCCGGTGCTTTCGTTCAATCCGGGGAGCGTCGATCGCTTCACCGGCACGACGGGCCTGCCGGTGCCCTCCACCGACGTCAAGCTGATGAACGACGGCGTCGAGGCAGCGCCAGGCGAGCCCGGCGAGATCTGCGCGAAGGGCCCGCAAGTGATGCAGGGCTACTGGAACCAGCCCGAAGCCACGCGCGCTGCGTTTACCGACGATGGCTACTTTCGCACCGGCGACGTGGGCGTATTCGACGAGCGGGGCTTCCTGCGCATTGTCGATCGCTCGAAGGACATGATCCTCGTTTCGGGCTTCAACGTGTATCCGAATGAAATCGAGGCGGTCGTGACCTCGCTGCCGGGCGTGGCCGAATGCGCGTGCGTGGGCGTGGCCGACGAACGCAGCGGCGAGGCCGTGCGCGTGTTCGTGGTGCCCGCGCGCGAGGCGGCGCTGAGCGAGGAAGCCGTGATCGCGCATTGCCGGGAGCAACTCGCGGCGTACAAGGTGCCGCGCGTGGTGAGCTTCGTCGAGGCGCTGCCGAAGTCGACGGTGGGCAAGATCCTGCGGCGGGAATTGCGCGACGCGGGATGACACGCGGCAGGGGCGCGCTGCGTCATTCAGTGCGCCGCGCTCTTCGCCTTCTTCACCCCGAGGCGCCCCTTCTTCTCCTTCTTCTTGCCATCGCGCTGGGCACCCTGCGTCGCCCCGCGCAGCTTGAGCGCGATATCGAGCCTCGCGATCCAGTGCGCATCGGCGAGCTTCGCGCCCAGCAGCGTTTCGATGCGCTCGAGCCGGTAGTCGAGCGTATTCGGATGCACGCCTAATGCTTCAGCCGTTTGGCGCCGGCGCTGGCCGCTCGCGAACCACGCTTCGAGCGTCGTGACCAGGTCCGCCTCTGTCGCCAGTTGCTCGGCGAGCGAGACGAGATAGCGCAGCACGTTGGCGCTGCTGCGCACACTCTCCTCGATGGCGATCGACGAAAAGCGGTGTACGCGCAGCAAGTTGCCGGGTTCCTCGCCATTTTCTTCGCCGTCGTCCGCGCGGCTGCCGCGCGGGGCAAAGTCCACCGCCTTGAGCGCTTCTTCCACCGAGGCCGCCCAGCCGCGCGCCCCTTCGTTCATGAGCCCAATGCCGATGCTGCGCACGCGCGGCTCGGCGCGCGCGAGCGCAGCCGCATGCTCGGCCACGCGCTGGTCGTTACGCGTCATCGAGTCGCCGCGCACGCACGGCAGCCAGAACACCAGCCGCTCGCGGTGCCACGCGCGCACGAGCGCGTCGGGCTTCAGTTCGAAGTGCCGCGCGGCGCTGAGTGCGAAACGGTCGAGCGCATCCTCGCGCACCGAAGGCGCGTGGTCGCGCAAGTCCAGATCGACAGCGAGCGCAATACGCGGCAGCGTGGCGTCGAGGCCGAGTGCCTCGACGGTCTCGCGAAAACGTGCGGCGTCGTCGGGGGCATGAAACACGAGGTCGTAGAGCTGCTGCAGCAGTGAGCCGCGCCAGCGCGCCTGCTGGTGCTGCTCGTCGAGATAGGCCTCGGCGATGTGCTCGGCCATCGCATCGAAGTAATCGAGCAGATAGGGCGAAATATCGAATAGCAGTTCGTGCGCGAGCGCCGGGTCGGCTTCGGCAAGCTCCGTGCAGGTGCGCCACAACTCGCGCGCGCCCAGGCGAAAGGCGCGAAGCAGCGATCGCAGCGGCACGTTCTGGTGCACGCGGCGGCGCGCGAACGCCGCGGTCTGGTCCATGACTTCGGAGGGGGGCGGCGTGCCGTCGAGCAGGCACTGGAACCACAGGTTCGCGGAAAACGCGATCGAAGAGAAGATGTCCTTGCGCGCCGCCGCCGAGAGCGCGCTATAGCCTTCGAGCGAGAGCAGCGTCTCGTAGGTGCGCTGGACCGCCTTGGGCTGGGTCTTGGCGAGTGTGCGCAGCCGGCTGCGCAGGCGTGGGCTGATGGCGGGAACGGGGGGCGGCACGGTGAGTTCGCGGGTTCGCGGGTTCGTTTAGGCGATACCCGCGAGTGTACTCAGCGCCGTGCCGCTGCGTCGAGGGGCGGCGAACGAAACCGGGGGCCGTGCAGGCGGCCCCCGGCGGTGCATCGGAACAACGATCAGAACAACAGTGCGATACCGGCCATGCCGACGAACTGGGAGCGCGTGGACGAAGGCGTGGAGTTTTGCGAGTCGCCCACGGCGGGGCTTGCGTTGACGATGTTGCCCGCGCCGTTCGCCCCGAGCGTCTGGCCGCCCGCGTGCTGGTAGGCCTGCAGCGCATAGAGCGTGGTGCGCTTCGAGAGGTGGTACGACTCCTTGAGCGAGTACTGCTGATAACGCGCTGCGCTCGTGATGCCGTTGGCCTTCGAAGCCAGCGTATAGGCGAAGCCGCCGCCCACGTCGAAGGCCGGCGTGAAGCGATAGACCGCGAGCGCCGCCCACGTGTTGAAGATGGCCGTGTCGTGGAAGATCGACTTGCCGCCCGCGATGTACTGAACGTTCGAATACGACGCGCCAAGGACCAGGTTGCCGAGCGTGTAGTTGCCGCCAGCCGCGATGTGCTGGACCGCGCTCGCCGAGACATAGCCTGTGTTCAGCGACGACTTGCCGAAGCTGCCGGTGGAGGAGCTGTCGAATCCGCTCGTCAACTGCGCGTTGTCCATGCGCAGGATGGCCGCGGCGAGGCTCACCGGGCCGGCGGAGTAGCGCAGCGCGGCGCTCCACGTCTGGCCCTTGCCGGTGCTGCCCGCAATGCCGCCGAGCGCGTACATGGCGCTCGCCTGCACGCCGTAAAAGATCGGCGACGTGTAAGTCGCCGAATTGTTGATGCGCACGGTCGTGTCGAGACCGTCGATATCGCCGGGGTGCGCGCCGGTTGCGCCGGTGAGCCACGAGCTTCCCGTGAGCGGACCGACGAACAGATAATACGGCGTGTACTGGCGTCCGGCCGTGAACGTGCCCAGGTTCTGGTTCTGCAGGCCTACGTAGGCCTGGCGATTGAAGATCAGTCCGCTCGACGACAGCGCGCCCGAGTTGAGGTCGAAGCCGTTCTGCAGGTCGAAGATCGCGAACGTGCCGCCGCCGAGATCTTCCTTGCCCTGCAAGCCGAACTTCGACGCATACAGGTTGCCCTGGCGCAGATAGACGTTCGAGTGACCGTTCTGGTTGTTGACGTAGGTGATGGCGTCGTCGACGGCGCCGTAAAGCGTGACGCTGCTTTGCGCGAACGCGGGGCTGGCCACGAGGGCCGCGCTGGTGGCGAGGAACGTGCCGAAACCAAGGCCTGCTTTCTTCATCGTTGTCTGTCTCCGGTGAGATTTGGACTGCTTATTGTTTTTGCTACGCCACCCGATGTTCAGGTCGATGCGGCGTGCGTACTGCTGCGCGAAGTGACTACGGTGACTGCGTTCGAATCAATCTCGCGGTTTGTGCGCGCCCTGCGCGGCGAGGGCGCGCTGGCGCGCCTGCGCCGCGAGGCGCACGGCAGCGTTGGGCGCGCCGTAGCCGTCGTAGCCGCCGCGCCGCTCCACGATCTCCAGGAAGAAGCGCTGGTCGAGCGTCTCCGTGTAGGCGTGCAGGAACTCGCCGCCGCGCTCGTCGCGGTCGTAGAGCAGGTTGTGGTTGCGCAGCGCGTCGAGAAACTCGGGATCGAGCGCATGGCGCGCGTCGAGGTCGTCGTAATAGTTCGCGGGTACGCGCAGGAGCGGCACGCCGGCCGCCTCGAATTCGGTCACGGCGCGGAAGATGTCGCCGGTGCTGAACGCCACGTGGTTCAGGCCCGTGCCGTGGTAGGCGCGCACGGTTTCCGCCGCGGCCGTGTGCTGGTCCACCGAGGCGTTGAGGACGACGCGCAGCCCGCGGTCGCGGCTCATGAGCGCGCGGCTGCGCACTAGTCCGTACGGATCGGGCAGCAGCACGGCGGGCGTTGCTTCGAGCCCGAACGCCGACTTCAGGAACAGCACCCACGAGTCGAACGAGCCGGCCGGCAGCGAAAGACTCACGTGATCGATGCCCGCGATCGGTCCCACTTCGACCGGGCCGTCGATATCCGTGAGCGCGAAATCGGCTTCGAAGAGCGTGGGCTGGCCCGGCTCCTCGTTAACGAAATAGTTAAGACTGCCGTCCGGCCCCTGGACGGCGGGCACCACGCGCTCGTTCGGACCCACGCGGCCAGAGAACGGCTCGTAGCCGAAGCCCGCCGCGCGTTCGAGCGCGAGGCGCGCATCGTCCACGCGAAACGCCGAGGCGCAGAGCGAGAGCCCATGGCGCTGGAAAAACGCGCCGGCGAACGAGTCGGGCTCGGCGTTGAGCACGATGGCGGCCGAGCCGTGCTGATAGAGCGTCACGTCCTTCGAACGATGCTGGCCCGCGCGGCGGAAATGCAGCTTTTCGAGCCAGTTCGCCACATGTGCGCGCGCGGTGTCGTCCACGGCGAACTCGAGGAATTGCCACTGCGCGTTCGCGGGTGCGGCGCTCGGGTGGTAGAGCGCGCTCGCATCGACGTGTTCCGCCTGCAGGGTTTCGCGTGTGAGCGATTCGAGCAGCAAGAGCGAGCGATGGCCGTCGGCGGCGGTGGCGGCGGGCGGCGCGCCGCGAAAGCCGTCGTTGAAGATTTCGAGCGAGAGCGGGCCCGTGTAGCCGCTTTTCACCACTTGCGCCGTGAAATCCGCGAGCGCGAAGTCGCCCTGGCCCGGGAAGCAGCGATAGTGCCGGCTCCATTCGAGCACGTCCATTTGCATTCTCGGCGCATCGGCGATCTGCACGAAGCCGATGCGCGAGCCCGGAATCGCGGCGATGCCGTCGGGCGTGTCGTCGAGCGAGAGCGTGTGGAAACTGTCCAGCGCGAGCGTCAGATTCGCGTGATCGACGGTGTTGACGAGCCGCCACGCGTGGCCATAGGTGCGCACGTGGCGTCCCCATGCAAGCGCCTCATAACAGATCGTCACGCCCGCTTCGTCGGCGGCTTGCGCGAGCGCACCAAGCTGTTCGGCGGTCAGACCGTCGTCGCAGATCGTGTCGGGCGAAACATTGCTGCATACCAGCAAACGGTCCGTGCCCAGTTGATGCATCACGTCGAACTTGCGCTTCACGCGTTCGATGTTGCGCGCGAGGCGTTCGGGCGCGACGCCCTCGAAATCGCGGAACGGCTGATACAGCACGATATCGAGGCCGAGATCGCCGGCCATGCGGCGCACGTCGGCGGGCGAACCTTCGAAATAGAGCAGATCGTTCTCGAAGATCTCGACGGCGTCGAAGCCCGCGGCGCGGATCGCGGTGAGCTTTTCGGCGAGCGTGCCGCTGATCGACACCGTGGCGATCGAGCGGCGCAGCGCGCGAGAGGGGGCGTGGAGCGGCTTGGACATGGGCATGGCGAGCTTGCTGACTGCGACTTCAGTGCTGAACGAGGTTCCGGCGCGGCGGTGTGGGCGGGTGTTTAACTAACTGGCGCACCACAGACACACTTGCCGCTGGAGTGTCCGAAGGATACGCCAAACTAACTAGTTAGTACAAATTCTGGCAAACCCCAGGTGACCGGTGCACCGCTTCGCGGGACACTGGCGACCATGCGGTGAAACATGCGACGGTTCTTGAGCATGCGCCGTGCCGGTCGTCAAGCTGTTCTGGAGTGTGCTTAATGGGAATGCCTTCGGTGCTGGTCCTCAACGGACCGAACCTGAATCTGCTGGGAACGCGGGAGCCCGCGATCTACGGCGCTGAAACGTTAGATGACGTTGCCAACCTGTGCCGCGAGGCGGCGGGGCGTCTTGGACTCGAGATCGATTTTCGCCAGTCGAACGCCGAGCATCAGCTGATCGACTGGCTGCATGAAGCGCGCACGCGCGTAGACGGCATCGTCATCAATCCGGCTGCCTACACGCATACGTCGGTGGCGATCGCCGATGCGCTTTGCGCTATCGCGAAGCCCGTGATCGAGGTCCATATCTCGAACGTGCACAAGCGCGAGGCGTTCAGGCACCATTCCTTCGTTTCGCCCATCGCGGAGGCCATCATCGTCGGCTGCGGCACGCAAGGGTATGTGCTCGCGCTGGAGCGCATGGCCACGCTGCTCGCCGAAAAGGCGACGAAATGAGCGCCCAGAACAATGCCGGAACGCCTGCGCTGGGCGCGCGCGCAACCGCCAACTCGTTTCTCTGCGGTCTGATCGGCTCGGGCATCGGCGGCTCGCTCACGCCCGCGATGCAGGAGCAGGAAGGCCGCGAACAAGGCTTCCATTATGTGTACCGGCGCATCGACCTCGAAGCGCTGAAGCTCGCGCCCGCCGCGCTGCCCGAGCTGTTGCTGGCCGCCGAGCGCATGGGTTTCGACGGGTTGAACATCACCTATCCGTGCAAGCAGGCCGTGATCGAACTACTCGACGAACTCTCCGATGACGCCCGCGCGCTCGGCGCCGTGAACACGGTTTTGTTCCGCGACGGCAAGCGCATCGGCCACAACACCGACTGGTCGGGTTTCGCGCGCGCGTTCCAGCGCGGCCTGCCCGACGTCTCGCTCGAAGCGGTGGTGCAACTCGGCGCGGGCGGCGCGGGCGCGGCGGTCGCACACGCGGCGCTGCAGATGGGCGCCCAGGCGCTCACGCTGTTCGACGTGGACGCTTCGCGTGCCGAATCGCTCGCCAGCGAATTGCAGGCGCGCTTCCCGGCGGCTCGCGTGAGCGCGGGCGGCGATCTGCGCGAAGTGCTCAAGCACGCCACCGGCCTCATCCACGCCACGCCTACCGGCATGGCGAAGCTGCCCGGTATGCCGTTGCCTGCGGAGTATCTGCACGAGCGGCTGTGGGTGGCGGACATCGTCTATTTCCCGATCCGCACCGCGCTGCTCGAAGCGGCCGAGGCGCGCGGCTGCCGCACGCTGAGCGGCGGCGGCATGGCGGTGTACCAGGCAGTGGATGCGTTCCGGCTGTTCACGGGTGTCGAGCCCGACGCGGAACGCATGTATGCGCATCTGCAGTCCATGCTGGCGGCGAATGCTGCAAGCGCCAGCGAATAACAACGACAGCGCGCGGCGGGAGTCAGCGCAAAAGCGCCAACTCCCGTCGACCGCCACAAGGGCATGGGACGGGAGTAAGCGCTAAAGCGCCAACTCCCGTCGACAACTCGGAGACGAAGACATGGCACCACCCGTATCCACGGGGCGCGGCGACGCGCCGAACCTTTCCGCAGCCGCGCCCGCCGAGGGTGCCATGCGCCGCTCGAAAGCGCGCTACCGCATCCTCGGCCTGCTGGCCGTGGGCACGATGATCAATTACCTCGATCGCACCGTGCTCGGCATCGCAGCGCCGCAACTCACCAAGGAACTGGGCATCAACGCGGCCCTCATGGGCCTCGTGTTCTCGGCGTTCTCGTGGAGCTACGTCGTCGCGCAGATTCCGGGCGGCGTGTTCCTCGACCGCTTCGGCAGCAAGTTCACCTACTGGCTTTCGATGACGCTCTGGTCCATGTGCACGCTCGCCCAGGGCTTCATCAGCGGCGTGGGCGCGCTGTTCGCTTGCCGCCTGGGTCTGGGCGCCGCGGAGTCGCCGTGCTTCCCGACCAACAGTCGCGTGGTCGCCACGTGGTTCCCGCAAAGCGAGCGCGCGTTCGCCACGGGCACCTATACGGTGGGCGAATACATCGGCCTCGCGTTCTTCAGCCCGTTCCTCTTCGCGCTGATGGGCGCCTACGGCTGGCGCTCGCTGTTCTACGTGGTGGGCGGCGTGGGCATCGTGTTCGGCCTCGTGTGGTGGCTCCTTTATCGCGAGCCGCACGAGCACCCCGCGGCCAACCGCGCCGAACTCGACTACATCGAGGCGGGCGGCGGTCTCGCCCGCCACGAGCGCAAGGCCGATACGCAAGCCGCTGCCGGGCAACCGAAAAAGCAGGGCTTCGACTGGCGCATGGCCGGCAAGCTGGTGCGCCGCCGTCAGCTCGCGGGGATCTGCCTCGGGCAGTTCGCGGGCAACTCCACGCTCGTGTTTTTCCTCACGTGGTTCCCGACCTACCTCGCCACCGAGCGCCACATGGGCTGGCTCAAGATCGGCTTCTTCGCGATCATGCCGTTCATTGCCGCGTCGATCGGCGTGATGTTCGGCGGCAGTTTCTCCGACTGGATGCTGCGCCGCGGCATCTCGGCCAACGTGGCACGCAAGCTGCCGATCATCGCTGGTCTGCTGCTCGCCTCGACCATCATTCTCGCGAACTTCGTTGACAGCAACGTGGCCGTGATCGCGATCCTCTCGGTGGCGTTCTTCGCGCAAGGGATGGCCGCGCTCGGCTGGACGCTCGTTTCGGATATCGCGCCGGCCGGCATGCTCGGTCTCACGGGCGGCATCTTCAACCTCGCTGCCAATCTCGCGGGCATCATCACGCCGCTGGTGGTGGGGCTCGTCGTCGGTGCGACGGGCTCGTTCGTCTGGGCGCTGGTGTTCATCGGCGTGATCGCGCTGACCGGCGCGGCGTCGTACATCTTCATCGTGGGCGATATCAAGCGGATCGAGCTTTGAGTCGCTGCTTCTGGGTCTTTGGCGGTTCCTTGTTTACGTGTCGGTATGCAGGCGTTGCCCCTGTGCGGGGCGGCACCTACTTTTGTTTGCCAGCGGCAAAGAAAAATAGGCAAAAGAAAGCCGCTTAAACCGCTAGCGCCTGCCACGGTTCACATCGCGCCGTTGATGGTGAATGGCTCCGGAGCGTCTGTCACCACTCGCCCACAACCGGAGTGACAAGGCGCTCATCCTTCCGGCGGCGCTCCGCGCGCCGAAGGGCATAACCAAAAACCGGCGGGGCACATGAGTTCTCGCGAATGCTCAGGCGTGCCACCCGGTTTCCCATGCAGACCCGACCGCAGCGCGCGTAGCGAGCAGCGGGATGAATGAGCGCCTTGTCACTAACTATGGTGGTGCGAGGTGACAGACGCTCCGGAGCCATTCAGCATCAACGGCGCGATGTGGACCGTGGCAGGCATTGGCGGTTTGAGCGGCTTTCTTTGCCTCCTTTCTTTGCCGCGGCAAAGAAAGGAGGTGCCGCCCCGCACAGGGGCAACGCCCGCGTACCGACGCGAACACAAGGAAAGGCCAAAGCAAACCCAAAGCAAACCCAAAGCAAACCCAAAGCAAACCCAAAGCAAACCCAAAGCAAACCCAAAGCAACACCAAAGCAACACCAAAGCAAACCCAAAGCAACACCAAAGCAAACCCAAAGCAAACCCAAAGCCCGGCGCTTTAGCGCCCCATCCCCCATGCTAAAATCCCCCGCATCCCATCCCTGCTGCGGGCCAAGAAAAACATGGCGAGACCGGCGGCTTCGGCCGAACGCAACGATGCTCCATCCGAAAGCCGGCGCAAGTACGATCCCGAGCAGACCAAGCGCAATATCCTCGAAGTGGCGACGGCCGAATTCTCGGCCATGGGTCTGGCAGGCGCGCGTGTAGACGCGATCGCCGAGCGCACCAACACCACCAAGCGCATGCTGTATTACTACTTCGGCAGCAAGGAAGGGCTGTACGAAGCGGTGCTCGACAAGGTCTACGGCGACATCCGCGCGCTCGAACTGGACCTGCACATCGACGAACTGGACCCCACGGAAGGGCTGCGGCGGCTCGTTGAATTCACCTTCGACTATCACGACCGCCACCGCGACTTCGTGCGCCTCGTGACCATCGAGAACATTCACGGCGCGAAGTACATCGAGCGCCTGAAGACGTTCCGCAGCCGCAACGCCAGCGCGATCCGCACGATCGAAGACCTGCTCGCGCGCGGCGTGGCGAGCGGCGCGTTCCGGGAAGACATCGATCCCATCGACCTGCACCTGCTCATCAGCTCGATGTGCTTTCACCGCGTGGGCAACCGCCACACGTTCGGCGCGGCGTTCGGGCGCGACCCCTCGCATCCGCGTCTGCGCGCGCGCCATCGCGAGATGGTCGTCGACGCCACGCTGCGCTTCGTCAAGAAGTAAGGCGCACCCCAGCGCCGCGGCCGCCCCGGCCGCTTCGGCCATTTCCCGCGCGCCCGCCGATGCGGGGCACATTGCCCGCGGCGCGCCCGCCTCCCCGCACGGCGTCGCGAAGGGCTGCCAAAAAGCCCCGGCAAACTTTGCAGATTTATCTACAAAAGCCCGGCAAGCCCCGTCCTGCGTGGCTGACAGCTAGCATCGCTTGTCCCATAAAAGTGCGCAAACGCATTACACTACGGCGGTCGAGGCCGCCGCGCGCGGCCTCGCCCTGCGCAGCCGCGCCCCGCCTCGCCGGCAGGGCGGGCGCGTCGGTCCACGCCACCGGAGAGTCCTTAGCGCAATGAGCACCGCCATGCCCCGTTCCGGCCAAGCCGGCCTGCCTCGACAGACTCAGGGTCGTTTCACCCTCGGCACACGCATCGTCCTCAGTTTCGGCTTGCTGTTCGTGCTGATGCTCGCGATGGCCGCGATCTCATGGGATCGCCTGCGCGCCATCGACAGCGAGGCGATGAGCCTCACGAGCGATTCGGTGCCGGGCCTGTTCTACGCCACCTCACTGCGCGCGGCGGCCAACCAGACCTATAGCCTCGTCGAGCGCGCTGCTTTCGTCGATGCCGATGGAGACAGCGTGGCCCGCGACCTGTCGGGCCTGCCCGCGGCCGTGGCGCGGGTCGAGGAGACCGCACGGCAGTATGGACGCACGCTTTTCCGCAGCGACGACCGCGAGCGCTTCCAGCGCTTTCGCGACGCTTACGCGCGCTATCTGCCGCTGGCGAAGGCGGTAGCGAGCCAGCTGCCAGCCTCGCGCCCCGCCGCGCAGGCGGCGTTTGCGCAGATCGGCCCGGCCTGGCAGGAGGTGCTCGCCACGGCCAACGCGCTCGTCGACGAAAATCGTCAGCAGGCCGACGAGTCCGCGCAGACCATCCGCAACTCGGTCACGGGCACGGAGATCACGCTCGCCACGGCGCTGGGCGTCGTGCTGCTCGCTGCGCTCGCCACGGGCTACGCGCTCTATCGCGCGATCACGGTGCCGATGGCGCGCCTCGTGGAGGTGCACGACTCCATGCGCACGGGCAACCTTTCGCAGCGCCTCGCGCTGAACCGCGGCGACGAATTCGGCGTGCTCGAAGACGGCTTCAACCGCATGAGCGACGAACTGGCCAGCCTCGTCGCCCAGGCGCAGAAGTCGTCGCTGCAGGTCTCGACCTCGGTGGCCGAAGTGGCCGCGACGTCGAAAGAGCAGCAGGCCACCGCGAGCGAGACGGCGGCCACCACGACCGAGATCGGCGCGACGTCGCGCGAAATTTTCGCCACGGCGCGCGACCTCGTGCGCACGATGAGCGAGGTGGCGACTGTGGCCGAGCAGTCGGCCGGGCTCGCCAGCACGAGCCAGAGCGGCCTCACGCACATGGAAGACACCATGCGCAGCGTGATGGAAGCGGCCGGCTCGGTGAACGCCAAGCTCGCCATCCTCAACGAGAAGGCCGTGAGCATCAATCAGGTCGTGGCGACGATCACGAAGGTGGCCGACCAGACCAATCTGCTTTCGCTGAACGCGGCGATCGAAGCGGAGAAGGCGGGCGAGTACGGACGCGGCTTCTCGGTGGTCGCGACCGAAATCCGCCGCCTCGCCGACCAGACGGCCGTGGCGACCTACGACATCGAACAGACCGTGAAAGAGATCCAGTCGGCGGTGTCGGCGGGCGTGATGGGCATGGACAAGTTCGCGGAAGAAGTGCGGCGCGGCATGCACGACGTGCAGGCCGTGGGCGCGCAGCTTTCGCAGATCATCGGCGCGGTGCAGACGCTCGCGCCGCGCTTCCAGGTCGTCAACGACGGCATGCAGGCGCAGGCCACCAGCGCGGAGCAGATCACCCAGGCGCTCACCCAGCTTTCCGAAGCCGCCCAGCAGACGGCGGAGTCGCTGCGCCAGTCGTCGCAGGCCATCGACAATCTCACGCTCGTCGCCAACGAACTGCGCACTGGCGTGTCGCGGTTCAGGATCGAGGCGTGACGCGGGAGCGGCGATGCTCTTCCTGGTGTTCGAACTGGACGGCGAGCGATACGCGCTCGATGCCCGCGAGATCGCGCACGTGCTGCCGCTCGCGCCCGTGCGCGCGTTTCCGGGCACGCCCGCGTATATCGCCGGCGTGATCGACTACGAGGGCGCGCCCGTGCCCGTGGTCGATCTGCCGATGCTCGCGCTCGGGCGGCCCGCGCGCGCGCTCATGTCCACGCGGCTCGTGCTCGTCTATGACCGTGGCGACGAAGCCGGCGCGGCTGGCGCTCATGCGCCGCCGCGCCGCCTCGCGCTGCTGCTCGAAAGCGCGACGCGCACGCTGTCGATTGCGCCCGAGCGCTTTGCCGAAGGCGGCATCGCTACGCCCGAGGCGCGCTGGCTCGGCCCCGTCGCGCGCGACGAGCGCGGCTTCGTGCAGTGGGTGAAAGTCGCCCAGCTGCTCGACGCGCGCGTGCGCGCGCGGCTCTTTCCCGATCCGCCTTCGTGGCAAGGCGCGCCATGAGACAGGCCGACCCGCGCTTCGCCGCCTGGCTGCTCGAGGAAACCGGCATCGACGCCGAATCGCTGGGCGCCAATGCGCTCGCTCGCGCGGTAGGCGCACGGGCGGCGGTGACGCTCGAGGTTCACGCGGACCTGCATCCGGCCGTTACGCGTAAGGCGTGGATGAGCGGCGCGGCGCTGCCCGATTGGGCGCGCGAAGCCTACTGGCAGCGCCTCACGAGCACGCCTGCCGAGCGCCAGGCGCTGATCGACGCGCTCGTGGTGCCCGAGACCTGGTTCTTTCGCGAGCGCGAGGCCTTCGCCGCGCTGGCGCGGCTCGGCGCGAAGCGGCTGGCCGCGCAGCCCGGCGACGTGCTGCGCGTGCTGAGCGTGCCGTGTTCGAGCGGCGAGGAGCCGTACTCGGCGGCCATGGCGCTGCTCGACGCGGGCCTCGCGCCCGAACAGTTCGCCATCGACGCGATCGACATCAGCGGCCAGTCGATTGCGGCGGCCGCGCGCGGCGTGTACGGCCGCAATGCGTTTCGCGGCGACGGCCTCGCGTTTCGCGAGCGCTATTTCGAGGCGGCGCCGGACGGATGGCGTATCGCCGCGTCGGTGCGCCGAGCCGTGACCTTCGAGCGCGCGAACCTGTTCGAATGGCTCGCACCGCACCCGGTGCGCTACGACTTCATTTTTTGCCGCAACGTGCTGATCTATTTCGACCGCGCCTCGCAGGACCGCGCCATTGACCTGCTGCGTGCGCGCCTCACGGCGGGCGGCATGATCTTCGTCGGCCCGGCGGAAACGGGCCTGATGATGCGCCATGAGATGGTGTCCGCCTATATTCCGCTCGCGTTCGGTTTTCGCGCGCCGGAGCCCGGAGCGACGGCGGATCATCAATATCCGGCGAGCCCGTCGGCCGCCGTGCCGCCTGCTCTCACGCCGCTGCCGGTGATAGCCGCGACGGCAGCGGCGCCCGCGTTCGGCAGCGCGCCGGTGTTCGTGCCGCTGGACGCGCCGCTGGCCGCGGCGGCACGCGGGTCTGCGCCGTCACGGCTCTCGCTGCGGCCCTTGCATGGCGCGCCGGCTCCGCGCGCGGCGGCCGTGGTGAACGCCCATGCCGCAAGGGGGCCGTCCACCGTTGCCGCGCCCGGCGCCACGCCCGAAGCCGCGCTTGCCGACGCGCGCCGTCTCGCGGATGCCGGCGCGCTCGACGAGGCCGAACGCCTCGCCACGCAAGCGGCGCAGGCGCTGACCCAGAACGCGGGCACCTGGTACCTGCTAGGCCTGATCGCCGATGCGCAGGGCCGCGCCGCCGAGGCGCTCGCGCACTATCGCAAGGCCATCTATCTGGAGCCTTCGCACTACGAAGCGCTCACGCATCTGGCGGCGCTGCTCGAAGTGCAGGGCGATGCCGAAGGCGCGCGCCGGCTGATGCGCCGTGCGCAGCGCGCCGGGCAGGAAGTCGCTCCGCGCGGCGAGCCGGACGCTGGAGGCCCGCATGTCTGAGCGCGAACTGGAGCACGACCGCGCGCAGGACCTCGCGCCGGCGGCGCCGCTGCCCGAGCGGTGCTGGAAAGTCATCGGCACGCTCGGCGACAACTCGTGCCCGCGCCTGGAAACATGCGTGCGCTGCCTGAACTGCCCGGTTTTCGAGGAAGCGGCGGCGCGCATGCTCGACCGTCCCGCGCCGCTCGCGCCAGCCGCGCTTGCGCTCGAACGCGCGCCTGAGTCAGCGCACACGCGCACGCGCCAGGAAGGCTCGCTCGTGTTCCGCGTGGGCGGCGAGTGGCTCGCGCTGCCTGCCACCGCGCTGCGCCAGGTGCACGAGGCGCGCGCCATCCACACGCTGCCGCACCGTCGCAGCGCCGCCGTGCTGGGGGTCGTGAACGTGCGCGGCGTGCTTACGCTCGCGGTATCGCTGGCGGCGCTGCTGCGTATCGATGCCGCGGCGCCCGGCGCACCGTCGCGCGCCGCTACGCCGCGCCTGCTCGTGACCGAATGGGCGGGCGCGACGACGGCGTTTCCCGTCGATGCCGTGGAAGGCGTCGCGAGCTTCGGCGCCGACGCGCTCCTGCCCGCGCCCGCCACGCTCGCGCAATCGGCCGGGCGGCACGTGCGCGGCGTGACGCACTGGCGCGGGCGTTCCGTGGGCGTGCTCGATGCCGAGGTGCTATTCGATGCGCTTGCAAGGAGTTTGCGATGAGCGACGACGAACTGAGCCGCCGCTCGCTGCTCGACCTCTTCCATGAGGAGGCGGCGGCGCAGACGCGCACGCTTTCCGCGGGCCTGCTCGCGCTGGAGTCCGCGCCCGCGGACGCCGCCACCCTCGAAGCCTGCATGCGCGCGACGCACTCGCTCAAGGGCGCGGCGCGCATCGTCGGCCTGCCGGAGGCGGTCGAGGTGGCGAGCGCGATGGAGGATTGCTTCGTGGCCGCGCAGCGCGGCGAGTTGCGCATCGACGCGGCGCGCATCGATGCACTGCTAGTAGGCATCGACTTGCTGGGCGCGGCAGGCGATGCTTCGGCGGCGCCGCTTTCGCACGAGGCGGTCGAGGCGTTCGTCGCGCGCCTGCAGGGCGCAGCACAGCCCGGCGTGTCTAAACCCGCGGCGAACAGCGCCGCGAGCGCACCTGAAACCGACGACCTCGCCGCGCTGGCGGCGTCACTGCGTCTGCCCGAGCCGGAGGCGGGGGCGTCCACCGACGTCGAACCCGCGCCGCCGGCGCAACCCTCGCCGCCCCGTTCGGCCGACCCCGGTCGCATGCTGCGCGTGCGCGCCGGCACGCTCGACCGCTTGCTCGGCTTCGCGGGCGAATCGCTGGTGGAGTCGCGCCGCATGCGGCCGTTCGCGGAAGGGCTCTTGCGCGCGCGCCGCGCGCAGGGCGACGTGCTCGCGGCGCTGGGCCAGTTTCAGGAGCGCCACGGGCATGCGCTGGACCTCGACGCGCGCGCCGCGCTCGCCGACATCCGCAATGCGGTTGCGTCGCTGGATCGTCAGCTATCCGAACGATTCGACGACGTCGATCGCATCGACCGGCGCGGTACGCAGCTCGCGCAGCGCCTCTACGACGAAGCCCTGCAGTGCCGCATGCGGCCGTTCGGCGACGCGGCGCACACCTATCCGCGAGTGGTGCGCGATCTTGCGCGCTCGCTTGGCAAGCGCGTGCGCTTCGCGATTGCCGGCGAGTCGACGCAAGTGGACCGCGACATCCTCGAAATGCTCGACGCGCCGCTCGGCCACCTGCTGCGCAATGCGCTCGACCACGGTATCGAGGACCCCGAAACTAGACGGCGCGCGGGCAAGCCCGAAGAGGCGAGCCTCACGCTCGAAGCGCGCCATAGCGCCGGCAAGCTGCTGATCGCCGTGGCCGACGACGGCGCGGGCATCGATCTGGACGCACTGCGCACGAGCATCGTCGCGCGCTCCCTCGCGCAGCCCCAGGCCGTGGCCGCCATGTCCGACGCCGAGCTGTTCGACTTCCTGCTGCTGCCGGGTTTCTCGCTGCGCGAGACCGTCACCGACGTGTCGGGCCGCGGCGTAGGCCTCGACGCTGTGCAGAATTTCGCGAAGGCCGTGCGCGGCACGGTGCGCATCGAGAGCGCGGCGGGGCGGGGCACGCGCTTCGTGCTGCAGTTGCCGCTCACGCTCTCGGTGGTGCGAGGCCTGATCGTCGAGGTCGCGGGCGAGGCCTACGCGTTCCCGCTCGCGCACGTGCGCCGCGCGCTCAGCGTGCCGCGCAGCACGATCGAGATGCTCGAAGGCCAGCAGCACATTGCCTTCGAAGGGCGGCCCGTGGGGCTCGTGACCGCGCGCCAGCTTCTCGGCGCGGGTGCCGAAGCCACGACTACGGAAGAGCTGAACGTCGTGCTGGTGGGCAGCGAGGCGGGCCTCTATGGCGTGGCCGTGGACCGCTTCGTGGGCGAGCGCACGCTCGCCGTGCAGCCGCTCGACGCGCGTCTGGGCAAGGTGCGCAACGTCTCGGCAGCCGCGCTGCTCGACGACGGCGAGGTCGTGCTGATCGTCGACGTGGAGGATATCGTGGCGTCGGTCGCGCGTCTCGTGCGCGACGGCCAGCTCGCGGGCGTGGCGCGCGGCGGCGCGCACGATGGCGCGCGCGCCCGCAAGCGCATTCTCGTTGTCGAGGACTCCTTGACGGTACGGGAGCTGGAGCGCAAGCTGCTCGAAAAACGCGGCTACGACGTCACGGTGGCCGTGGACGGCATGGACGGCTGGATCACCTTGCGCAACGCGCACTTCGACCTCGTCATTACCGACGTCGACATGCCGCGCATGGACGGCATCGAACTCGTCACGATGATCAAGGGCGACGCGATGCATCGCAACGTGCCGGTGATGATCGTCTCGTACAAGGATCGCGAAGACGACCGGCGGCGCGGCCTCGACGCGGGCGCCGACTACTATCTGACCAAGGGCAGCTTCCACGACGAAGCACTGCTCGACGCAGTGAACGACCTGATCGGAGAGGCGACGGCATGAAAATCGGTATCGCCAACGACATGCCGCTAGCGGTCGAGGCACTGCGTCAGGCCATCGCGACGCGGCCGGGCCATCGCGTGCTGTGGGTCGCCGCGAACGGCGAGGATGCGGTGCAGTTCTGTGCCGCGCAGGTGCCCGACGTGATCCTCATGGATCTCGTGATGCCGAAGCTCGACGGCGTGGAGGCCACGCGGCAGATCATGGCGCGCTCGCCGTGCCCCATCCTGATCGTCACGAGCAGCGTGGGCGCGAACGCCTGGCGCGTGTACGAGGCGATGGGCGCCGGCGCACTCGACGCCGTCGATACGCCCACTCTCGCCGGGCCCGATACGCGCCGCACCATGGATCTGCTGCTCGCGAAGATCGAGCAGATCGGGCGCGTTTCAGGCGCGCTCGATCTCGCCGCGCGCGCGCCGGCGTTCACGGCTTCCGGCATGGCGAAAGCGCCACTCATTGCGATCGGCGCCTCGGCGGGCGGGCCAGGCGCGCTCGCCACCGTGCTTGGCGCGCTGCCCGCCGGTTTCGGCGCGAGCATCGTGATCGTGCAGCACGTGGACCAGTCGTTCGCCGCAGGCATGGCCGCCTGGCTCGACGGCCAGACGCCGCTCACGGTGCGCATCGCGCTCGAAGGCGAGCAGCCCGCGCCCGGCTGCGTGCTGCTCGCCGCGACCAACGATCATCTGCGCATGACAGCGGGCGGCAAGCTGGCTTACACTCGCGAGCCGGCCGACACACCTTACCGTCCCTCCGTCGACACGTTCTTTCATAGCCTCGTCGAGCGCTGGACGGGCGAGGCGATCGGCGTGCTGCTCACGGGGATGGGGCGCGACGGCGCCATCGGCCTGAAGGCGATGCGGGCCAAGGGCTGGCACACCATCGCCCAGGACGAGGCGACGAGCGCCGTATACGGCATGCCCAAGGCCGCGGCGGCGCTCTTTGCAGCGCGCGCGATCCTGCCGCTCGGCGCCATCGCCCCGGAGCTTGCGAGCCGGGTGAAACCACCGCATCAACCAGCCGGCTAGACGCCAGCCATCACGAGACGCGACCGACATCATGACCGAGAAGTCCAATCTTCCAACCAGCGCGAACGTTGCCGACAGCATTGGGCCGGACGTCGGCCTCGACGCGGGCCTCGACCCCAGCGGCGCCGACGACGCCTCGCTCGCCGTCGCGCTGGAGGCCGTGCGCAGCGCGCTGGAGCAAACGCAGCCCGCGGCCGACTTGCCGATGATGGTGCTGCTGGTGGACGACCAGGCGATCGTGGCGGAGGCCGTGCGCCGGGCGCTCGCTAGCGAACGCGAGATCGACTTCCACTATTGCGCGCATCCCGACCAGGCCGTGCGCACCGCCGAGGAAGTGCGCCCGACCGTGATCCTGCAGGACCTCGTGATGCCGGGCACCGACGGCCTCACGCTCGTGCGCGCCTACCGAGCGAACGAAGCGACGCGCGACGTGCCGATCATCGTGCTCTCCACCAAGGAAGAGCCTGCCATCAAGAGCGCGGCGTTCGCCTCGGGGGCCAACGATTACCTCGTCAAGCTGCCGGACAGCGTCGAGCTGATCGCGCGCGTGAAATATCATTCGCGATCCTACGTAAACATGCTTCAGCGCGACGAGGCGTACCGCGCGCTGCGCCGCTCGCAGCAGGAACTGCTCCGAGCGAACCTCGAACTGCGCCGCCTGACGCATTCGGATGGCCTGACGGGCCTCTCGAACCGGCGCTATCTGGACGAATTCCTCACCGCCGAGTGGAAGCGGGCGGAGCGCGAGCGCACCGAAGTGTCGCTGCTGATGATCGACGTGGACTACTTCAAGCCCTACAACGACACCTACGGCCACGTGGCGGGCGACAACGTGCTGCGCTCAGTGGCGACGACGATCCGTCGCGAGATACGTCAGCCGCGCGACCTCGTGGCGCGCTTCGGCGGCGAAGAGTTCGCCGTGGTGCTGCCGGGCACGGGCAGCGCGGGCGCGCGGCTGCTCGCCGAGAAAATGCGCCGCGACGTGGCGGGACTCGCGTTGCCGCACGTGGGCTCGGCCGTGAGCGAGCACCTCACGATCAGCATTGGCGTGGCGACGCTCACGCCCGCGCCGGGGCTCGCGGAAACGGCGCTGATCGAGGAAGCCGACGCCGCGCTTTACCGCGCAAAGCGCGACGGCCGTAATCGCGTGGCGTTTTCCACGCACGTGTCGGGGCGGGCATAGCGGCGCGGCGCCTCAACCCGGCGTCCAGTCGTACATCAGGATCTTCGCGCGCGCGTCGTCTTCCACGAGCACCACGTAATCGCCGTTGTCGCGCTGCGCGGCGCTCATGCCCATGTAGATGTCCACCCACCCGCTCGTGTTGCCCACGTCCGCACCGGGCGTCATCGAGCCGACGATCTGGCCGCTGCGCGCGTCGTACACGTCGATCTTCTGCGTGTATAGCTCCGCGATGAACACATAGTTGCCGGCCACTGCGATCCCCACCGTCGTCACCTGCGGGCTGCTGCCCGTGTTCCAGGGCAACGACGCCTGCCACGTGAGCGTAGGCGAGCCGCTCGACCAGTTGTCGTAACGCGCGAGCACGGGCCCGGCTTCCTTCCAGTGCGACGCATCCCACGCAATGTTCGCGGTGAAGCCCGTGATGTACATCGTGTCGGTTTCGGCCACGTAGACGATCCGCGCGATGCGGTTGAACGGCGCCGGCATCGGGAACATCTTCGACGATGCGTAGGTGTACTGCGGATTGCCCTGCGCGTCGAGCCCTTGCATCGGCATCTCGCGAATCCCCGAGAGTGGTGTGGCGAGCCACACGTTGCCGGGCGTGTCCACCCACCAGTAGCCGTTGCCGACGGTCGCGCCGGTGGAGGGGTTCGACGTGATCTCGCTCGCGTCCACATGGCCGTCGCCGTTCGCGTCGCGCCACATCCACTCGCCGTAGGTCGGCTGGCCGGCGGGCCAGTTGCCGGGCATCGGATTCTGGGCGAGCAGGCCCGAGGGAATCGCGACTTCGCCATCGGTCGCGGGGGAGAAGCGGTAGATGTTCAGGTAGTGCGCGTACTGATCGAGCGTATAGAGGAATGGCTGGCCATTGAAGCGCCGCACCATGGGCGAGCCGCGCACGCCGCGCGTGGAGTGCAGCGCGGAATCGTCGGGATAGGCGAAGCGGTTGAGCGTGAAGGCCGCATAGGTCCATTGCTTGCCGGGCGCCTGGCGGTAGTCGAGCGTGAAGCGCTTCGAGCCGGTGAAGACGTTGGCGGTGTTGGCGGGGTCGAAGGCGGCGGCATCGACGAAGGTCAGGCCATCGAGGCGCCAGCCGAGCGTGCGCGTGCCCATCGTGTAGCTTTCGAGCACCGCCCCCTGGCCGACCAGCGCGGTGCCGTAAGGCCGCGGCCCCTGGCCGTTTTGCGCGACGTACAGGTTGCCCGCCTGGTCGTAGCCTATGCTGGTGATGCCGTTGAAGCGCCAGTCGCCGGGCGTGCCCTCCACGACGTGGAAGATGCCCTGGCGCGTGCCCAGCGTGCCCGCGGCTGCCATCTGGCCGCTCGAGGTGCGCGCGTAGAGCAGAATCTGCTGCGAGGGGCCGTTGTCGGCGATCGAGAGCTGGCCCGAAGGCGTGAAGGCGAGGTCGGTCGGCACGGTGCCAGGCGGCAGCACGGGCGCATCGTTCAGGGCGGTGCCGTCCTCGCGGTAGTGACCGATGCCTGGGCCGTTCGCGTCCTGCATGCCCTGGATCACCCAGAGCGTGCCGTCAGTGGCCAGCGCAATGCGGCCCGGCGTGGGCACGGAGAAAGCACGCAGCTGACGCATGCTTTGCGCGTCGTAGACCACGATGCGGTTGTCCGCGGTATCGGCAACGTACAGTTCGGCGTCGGTGGCGGCGAGGCCGCGCACAGCGCCGTCGCTGCCGCTCGGCGCGGCGAGTACGCGCAGGAAGCTGTTTTTCGTCGCGTTCGCGCTGTTGCCGATGCCGCTCGCGAACGGCGCGCCCTGCGCCACGTTCGAGCGCAGCCGGCGCGTCACGCCGAACCACGTCTGGTCGGCGGGCGGATAGTCCGCGCCCACGAGAGCGTTGCTCTGGTTGCCGATCGACATCGCGGCATATACCCAGGTGCTGTTCGCCGCGATGGCGTCGCCGCCCGCGTTGCCCCAGCCGTGCGTGTTGCCGGCCACGGCGAGCTTGTCGCCGCCGCGGTAGACGCCGATCTCGCTGCCGCTTTCGTCCCAGGGCGCGTTCGCGTAGACGGTGCCGTCGGGCGCGACGGCGATGGCCTGTACGTCTTGCTGCATCCACTTGCCGTCGCCGAAACCGAAGCTGTTGCCGATCCAGGACGTGGTGTAGTTGAGCGTGCTTTGCGCGACGCAGGGTTGAAGCGCGAGACCTTGCAGCGCTACCGACAAGGCAATGAGGCGAGCAGCATTTTTCACTTGAATTCCCATCGATCACGAACCTGCCGCAGGACGCATGGCAGTTCGGCCTGATGCTCGCATGCACTTTTAAGGAAATAATTCAAATATTATTCAACGCGGGTAATGTGGCGATTTTTTATGCGGATGCGATGAACGGGCCGCGCCGCATGGCGCAAAATCGCCCGCTCCCCGCGCAAAGAATGAATTTCGCCGCCCGCTGGAATAATTCGCGCCTAGCGCGTGTTTGCCCCCGCATCGCCACCTGTTCAGCATCGATTCACGATCATGAAGTTTCGCGGGCCGCTCGACGAGCCGCTGGTTTCCGAAGCCGATATCCAGGCCTATAGCGATGGCACGCTTGCCGGCGCGCGGGCGGCGCACGTGCGGCGCTACCTGGCGGGCAAGCCCGGCGAATGGCATCGCATCCTGTTCTATCGGCGCTTGAATGCCCAGATGCGCGATGCTTACCCCGCGCCGGCCGCGCAGACGGCGCACTCGCGCACCGCCCCGGCCCGAAGCAGGCGGCTGTTGCGCTACGCTATCGCTGCCCTCGCGATGGCGGGCGCCGCAGTGGCGTGGATCGGCGTGACGGAGCCGTCGCAGCAAGTGCTGAACAACGCGGCGGTGATGGCGTTGATGGAAGCCGAAAGCGCGCAGCCGGAGGCGCTGGAAGCGGGCGCGGCGCGTGCGCCGTTCGATTTCGGCGCGGCGGGCCTGCACTTTCTCGGCGGCGGCGAAGTGCGGGTCGGGCCGTTCGCGAGCGCGCAGCGCTATGTCTACGAGAACAACCAGGGCGAGCGCGTGGTGCTGCTCGCGAGCCGCGCCTGGCTGGCCGGCGCGGCGCCGCAGTGGAGCGCACACCGCGCGGGACCGCTGCGGCTCCTGATGTGGCGCGAGCGCGGCACGCGCTGGGTGCTCGCGGGCAACGCACAAACGCGCGGCTTGATGCGCGCCGCGGACCTCGCGACGCTCGCCACGCAGCCGGCGCGCGAAGGCGAAGGATCGTGAACGCGCCCGACGAAGCAAACCGCGCAATGACCCTTGCGGCAATCCAGGATGAAACATGGACATCCGTGACGAGCTGATAGAACACGTGCCGCGCCTGCGACGCTACGCGCGCGCGCTGATCAACAACCGCGAGCTCGCCGACGATCTCGTGCAGGACACGCTCGAGCGCGCCATCGCCCGCACGGAGTTGTTTCGCTCCGGCACCGATCTGCGCGCCTGGCTTTTCACGATCATGCACAACCTGTTCGTGAACCAGGTGCGCAAATCGGCGGCACGCGGCGCGCACGTTTCCGTCGACGACGACAGCGTGCCCGAAACCGACTACGCCGTGCCCGCCACGCAGACGGGCGCGCTCGAAGTGCGCGATCTGGACTTTGCGCTGCAGCGTCTACCCGTGGAGCAGCGCGAGGTGGTGCTTCTGGTGGGACTGGAGGAGATGAGTTACGCCGATGTCGCATTGGCGCTCGACATACCGATCGGCACGGTCATGTCGCGTCTGTCGAGGGGCCGTGAGCGCTTGCGGGCGCTCATGGCCGGTTCCGTCCCGCGTGCGAATCTGAAGGTGGTCCGATGAGCGAGCAACAAAATCCAGTCACGCAAGACGAGATCCACGCCTACGTCGACGGCACGCTTTCCGAGGCGCGCCGCGCCGACGTGGAGCGCGAGCTCGAGCGCAACCCCGAGCTTGCTGCGCGGGCGAGTGACTTTTTCGCGCTCAACAACCTGCTGCACGAGCGTTACGACCGCGTGCTCAACGAGCCGTTGCCCGCCCGCCTGCGCGTGGCCGCCCCTGAGCCCGGGCCGCAAACGGTGCGAAATGCGCGCCCGGCGGCAAACTGGCCGCGCTTCGCGGGCCTCGCTGCGGCGCTGGTGCTGGGCGTTGGCATCGGGTGGGGCATGCATTACGGCATGGGCGGCACGGGCGGACCCGCAGGCGCGGCTGGCGGCGGCGAACTACGTGCGGTGAGCGCGGACAGCACCATGCGCTTCGCGCAGCAAGCGGCGCTCGCGCACGTGGTCTACATGCCGACGGTGGCGCGGCCCGACACGATGGACGACAGCCAGGAGCAGGACTTCGTGAAGTGGCTCGCGAACAGGCTCGGCACCAACGTGCGAGCGCCGATGCTCTCGAAGAGCGGCTTCGAGCTTTCGGGCGGGCGCTTGTTGCCGGCCGACGACGGCGGCGAAGTCGCGCAGTTCATGTATCACAATGCCCGTGGCGAGCGGGTGACGCTGTGTATCTCGCATCGTAAGACTAGCGCCAACACGACCGCGTTCAAGCTTTATCAGGATGGGCCTGTGAATGTGTTTTATTGGGTGGATGGCGACTTTGGGTATGCGCTTTCGGGTGGGATTGATCGCAAGTCGTTGCTGCAGCTTGCGCATGATGTTTATGCGCAGCTGACGCAGCGGTGAGGTTGGGTTTTTGTCGTTGTTCCTGGCCGGGTTGGCCTTTCCTTGTGTTCGCGTCGGTATGCAGGCGTTGCCCCTGTGCGGGGCGGCACCTACTTTCTTTGCAGCCGCAAAGAAAAGTAGGCAAAAGAAAGCGGCTCAAACCGCTAGCGCCTGCCACAGTTCACATCTCGTCGTAAATGGTGAATGGCTCCGGAGCGTCTGTCACCTCGCACCACCAAAGTGAGTGACAAGGCAGTCATTCATCCCGCTGCTCGCTACGCGCGCTGCGGTTGGGGCTGCATGGGACACCAGGGGCGCTGTCAGCCTCGGCGAGGATGCACGCGCACCAATGGTTTCAGGTTATGCCCTTCGGCGCGCGGAGCGCCGCCGGAAGGATGACTGCCTTGTCACCGACTTTGAAGGTACGGAGTGACAGACGCTCCGGA
>NZ_JAMBPQ010000056.1 GCF_024206495.1 Paraburkholderia sp. CNPSo 3272
ACTCCTTCATCGCACAACCGCCGCATCTACGCTACTTCGCCTTGGTCACAAGAGCTTCGCGGTTCATCGCCCGCTCGCCCTGCTCCATAGCGCCTCATATGCGGTTCTTGTTCATCGGCTCGCGATTTACGCTCCACGCTTCCTCCCCACACTCGGTCGCCCTCATGCAGTTGCGCTTCACTTCATTCGCTATGACCAGCTTATGGCGGGACTTGCGCCCGCAGGAGTGCGCCCATGCTGGGCGCACGATGCAAACGGCGCCGCGCCGTGACTGGCGCGGCGCCGTTGGGCGCGTCGTATGACCGCAAGGAGCCGCAAGGAGCGCGGCGGCCCCGGTGACTTAGAACGGCAGCTTCGCGTCCGGCTTCTCGGCGAGAATCACGCGTTTGAAGTCGGCCTGGATGCGCGCGAGCGCGGCATCGTTGTCAGCCTCGAAGCGCATCACGACCACAGGCGTGGTGTTCGACGAGCGGGCAAGGCCAAAGCCGTCCGGATATTCAACGCGCAGGCCGTCGATGGTGATGACTTCGTCGGCGCCCGTGAACTTCGCGTTCTTCTGCAGCTTGCCGATCAGCTCGAAGTTTTCGCCTTCCTCGAGCTTCAGCTGCAGCTCGGGCGTGGCGTGCGAGTTCGGCAGGTCGTTGAGCAGCTTGCTCGGATCGGCCACGCGCGAGAGGATTTCGAGCAGACGCGCGCCCGTGTACAGGCCGTCATCGAAGCCGTACCAGCGGTCCTTGAAGAACACGTGGCCGCTCATTTCACCCGCGAGCGGCGCGCCGGTTTCGCGCAGCTTCGCCTTCACGAGCGAGTGGCCCGTCTTCCACATGAGCGGCTCGCCGCCCTTTTCCTTCACCCACTTCGCGAGATTGCGCGTGCACTTCACGTCGTAGATGATCTGCTTGCCCGGATTGCGCGAAAGCACTTCCTCGGCGAACAGCATGAGCTGACGATCGGGGTAGATGATCTGGCCGTCCTTGGTCACGACGCCCAGACGGTCGCCGTCGCCGTCGAACGCGAAGCCGATTTCCGCATCGGTTTCCTTCAGCGCCCGGATCACGTCCTGCAGATTCTCGGGGTGTGCCGGGTCCGGATGGTGGTTCGGGAAATTGCCGTCCACTTCCGTGAAGAGCTCGACCAGCTCGCAGCCCATCGCCTTGAACAGACGCGGCGCCAGGCCGCCCGCCACGCCGTTGCCGGTGTCGACGACGATCTTCAGCGGACGCGCGAGCTTCACGTCGCTCAAGATGCGATCGACATAGGCGTCCGCGATGTCGTACTTCGTGTAGCTGCCCTCGCCCGCGTCGAAACGGTCGGCCACGATGCGGTCGTACAGCGCGAGGATCTGGTCGCCGTAAATCGCCTTGCCGCGCAGGACCATCTTGAAGCCGTTGTAGTCAGGCGGATTGTGGCTGCCCGTCACGACGATGCAGGAGTCCACGTTGCGCTCGCCGCCCACCAGTTTGAGCGGCACGCTCGCGGCGAAGTAGCCCACGGGCGTGGGCACCATGCCGACGTCGACCACGTCGACGCCGGCTTCGCACAGGCCGTCGGCCAGTGCACGCGAGAGATCCGGACCCGAGAGTCGGCCGTCGCGCGCGATCACCACCGCGTCGCCGCCCTGCGCACGCACTTCGCTGCCGAAGGCGCGGCCGATAGCGCGCGCGGTGTCGGTGTCGAGCGTCTTGCCGATCACGCCGCGAATGTCATATGCCTTGAAAATCGATTTCGAAATCATGTTGGGCTCACGTCCTGATGGGATTCGGGTCTATTCGTAACACGGACAGGCATTTGAAAGCCTTTCGCGTTACGAAAAATGGGATCCGTTACAAACTATAATTGCCGTCTTTCGGCAGTGGTATGTACCCATTTTAATGCTTCGCCGTTTCCTTTTATCGCCAAAATATTCGTCAAAAATGGCGGAGAGAGTGCGCATGGCCCGTGCCTGCCCCTTTTTTAGCGCCTCCCGCCACGGCGAGGCGCGATGCTGAGCCTCAAGCGCTTCGGCAATCCCGACGTCGCGCGCGCGTTTGCGAACATCGTGTGGCTCGGTCTCGAGCGCGTCACGCAGATCGCGGTGGCCATCGCTATCAGCGGCGTCCTCGCGCGCTATTTCGGCCCTGACATATTTGGCAAGTGGCAGTACGCCAACACGCTGCTGCTCGTGCTTGCGCCCGTGACGTGGGTGTGCGGCGCCGAGATTCTCGTACCCACCATCGTCAACCGGCCGCCGGGCCAGCTCGGCACCGTGCTCGGCAGTGCGTTCGCGCTGCGCATTGGCGTCTCGGCGGCGGCGCTGCTTCTCACGTGGGCCGGCATTGCGCTCGGCGTGACCGATCCGCTCGTCGGCGCGATGCTCGCCGGGCTCGCCGTGACGATGTTGTTTCGCGAGCCATTTGTGGGCGTGATCAACGCCTGGCTGCAGAGCATGACGTATAGCAAGCCGCAATTGCTCGCGAGCATGACGACGGCTGTGATCAAGGCGCTGCTCGTGTTTCTGCTTGCGCGCGCGGCGTTCGCGCCCGCCACCTTCGGGTGGCTCTGGGCGCTCGAATCGGCGGCGATCGGCGCTGTGCTCGTGCTTTACTTCCGGCGCCGCCACGGCGGCAAACTCGGCTGGCACGTGGACCGCTCGCTCTTCAAGCATTTCGCGAGCGCGGGCACGGTGTTCTGGCTCGGGCTCATCTGCATGTATCTGTTCCTGAAGCTCGATCGCCTGATGCTCGAGCGCACGATCTCGTTCGCCGATCTCGGCCGCTACTCGGCTGCACAACAACTCAACGAGAACTGGATCACGCTCGCGCTCATGCTCTCGCAGACGATCGCACCCGCCTTCGTCTACCGCGTGCAGCAGACCGCGCAGTTGCGCCGCAACCTCGTGCGCCTCTTCGCGATGACGGCCGCGCTGATGGTGGCAGGCGCGCTCGTGCTCGATGCGCTCGCGGGCTTTATCATCGGCCGCGTGTTCGGGCCGGACTATGAAGGCGCGATCGGCATCTTCCGCTGGGCCGTGTGGCTTTCGGTGCCGGCGGGACTCGAGGCCATCGGCAACCTCGTCGTGCTTAAGTATCAGGCGAAATTCGTGCTGCTCGCGAAATGGCTGCTCGCGCTCGCGGTGGCGTTCGCCGTGAATCTCATCGCGATACCGCCACTCGGCTCGTATGGCACGCTGTGCGGGCTCGCGGCGGGCTATCTCGCGGCGGCCTGCGTGAACCTCTACTACATCCGCTTCAAACTCGCTTCTTGACGCCCTCCCATGCCTAACGGCACGGGATTCCCACAACTGGCGATGCACGTCCGCATCGGAGAATGTTCAGCGCAGCGTTGATATCACGATCATGCACGATACCGCAGCTACTGCAGGTCCACTCTCTTATTCGCAATCCCGCGATACCTTTCGGCCGCGTCGTGCTGTCTTTCGATCCACACGCCGAACAGGACTGGGTAGAACCGCTCTCGTTCACCTCTTCGAACGTAGCCCCGTGCGCGATCGCCTTGTAGCGGAGCTTGTCCCGGAAGGAACTCCAGGATGCGTCATAGACGCTCTTCGCCATCCTCGTTTTGGCGAGCTTGGCGGCCGACACGTTGCCGACCGCGATGTAATCGAAGCGCCGAATCAGATCGAGCGCAAGTTTATGCTGAAAATCCGCGCGGGCATTTACCACCTTCGCGTGCAGCTTAGCGATATGCCGCTTGTGTTTATGCGCGCGCTGGGCCTTCGCGAGTTTTTCGGCAGCCTGCCGGCCAAAACGATCATTCGGAAGCTTCTCGCCTGTGGAGAGGGTCGCGAAATCCTTCAGGCCAAGGTCGACGCCGACGCCGGTCCTGATGGGGCGCGCAGGCGTATCCGCGATCTCGATCGCGATGTTGAGGAACCAGTTGCCGCGCGCATCCTGCGCGAAGCTGGTCCCATCCTTGATTTTGCCTTCGGGCAGCGGACGGCTCGTGAATACGCGGAAGGTGCTGCCTGCAAAACGGAAAGCCTCACCTTCGCGCTTCAGGTCGCGGCCCTTCAGGGGCACCCAGCCGAGAGACTTCCTGCCTCGATAACGCAGATAAGGCCGTCGGTGCTGGCTGCGCGACTTCGCGTACTGTTCGCAAGTCGCATTCACCGTGCCGGAGTGGACGCCGAGATCCTTGCTGGCGCCGGTCGTCAAACCATTGAGGTCAAAGCCTGTCGGCCACTTCTTGCCCCACTTGAGCGCGTGCTTCTGCGTGTCATTGCAGAAATTCCACACGTAGTTCACTGCGCGGCTTTGTTTGTTAAGCAAGCCGTTAAGCGACTTGACTCGGTATCGGTAGACACGGATCATGCCGGTCATTTTAACTTCGGAATGCCGCTGTCAAGCAGCGGCGCTTCTCTCGTCCCCGCCATGAATGGCGGAGTTTCTCGGAGCAACTGATGAATCCCGCCGAGCTCCCAACGAGCGACGGACGCGAGGGCGCGCTGGCCGACGTCGCCGTGCTCATGCCCGCATACAATGGCCAGGACGACGTCGCACGCACGCTCGCTTCGTTCGATGAGGACGCCACCATCTACGCGCTCGTCGTCGACGATGGCAGCACGCCGCCCATCGTCGCGCCTGAGGTGCCGGGCATGTGCGTGGAAGTTTTGCGGATGGCGAAGAATGGCGGTATTGAGCGTGCTTTGCAGGCGGGTGTCGAGGCGCTCGCGGCGCGCGGGTTTCGCTACGCAGCGCGTATCGATGCGGGCGATCTCGCCGCGCCGCAGCGCCTCGCGAAACAGCGCGCGCGCATGGAGTCGGAGCCCGGGCTCGCTGCGCTCGGCACCTGGACCCAGGTGGTCAATCGTGCGGGCGAGCCGCTTTTCATGCTGCGTCCGAGCAGCGATGCGCGTGCGCTGCGTCGCTCGCGGCTCTTGCGCTCGCCGCTCGTGCATCCTTCGGTGATGTTGCGTGTCGATGCAGTGCTCGCGGTGGGCAACTATCGCGTGCAGTATCCGGCTGCTGAGGACCTCGACCTGTTCCTGCGATTGATGGAGCGCTATGAGTGCGCGAATCTGCCGGAACTTGGGCTGTACTATGAGTTGAATGAAGGCGGGATCAGCGCGACGAAGCGGCGGCGGCAGATCGTCTCGACGCTGCGCCTGCAACTGCGTTATCTGAATGTGCTGAACTGGCGTGACTGGGCCGGCGTGGCGAAGAGCCTGCTGCACTTCGTGACGCCGTATCGCACCTTGCACAGAATGAAGCGCGCGCTATTTGCGCGCGGCGCGTAATTGACCTATTCAAATGTTGGCCGCGCTCCGCGGAGCCAACGATCGCGCTGCTGGCCGATACGGAGGCCATATAATTGCGCGAACCTCAAAAACAGGAAGCAGAGTTACCATGGATTGCCAATCCGGCCGGCAGGATTTAGTGTCACAAGCATCGCAAACGTCGGCCGCACCACGTATCGCGGTACTCGTGCCTTGCTATAACGAGGCGACAACGATTGGCGCCGTTGTGCGGGACTTTCAGCAGGCTCTGCCTACGGCCACGATCTATATCTTCGACAATAACTCGTCGGATCGCACCGCGGCGGTTGCGCGCGAGGCTGGCGCCGTCGTGCGCGCTGCCGCCGATCAGGGTAAGGGCAACGTAATCCGTCGCATGTTTGCCGACGTCGACGCCGACGTCTACGTCATGGTCGACGGCGACGGGACTTACGACGCGAAGGCAGCGCCGCAACTCGTCCAGACGCTGGTCGACGATGCACTCGACATGGTGGTTGGTACGCGTGTCTCCGACGAGCGCGAGGCATATCGCCCGGGCCACCGCTTCGGCAACCGCGTGCTCACGCATTGCGTCGCAACGCTCTTCGGCCGGACCTTCACCGACATGCTCTCGGGCTACCGCGCATTCTCGCGGCGCTTCGTGAAGTCGTTTCCCGCTCATGCCGCGGGCTTCGAAATCGAAACCGAGCTCACGGTCCACGCACTCGAGCTGCGCATGCCTGTTGCCGAAGTCGCCACGGCGTATGGCGCACGCCCAGAGGGCTCGCAAAGCAAGCTCAATACGTGGTCCGACGGCATGCGTATCCTCTTGATGATCGCGCGGCTTTTCAAGGCCGAAAGGCCGCTGCTGTTCTTCTCGCTCGGCTTCTTCATTTGCGCGCTGCTTTCGGTCGTGCTCGCCGTGCCCGTTATCGACGAATACCTTCACACGGGCCTTGTGCCGCGGCTACCGACCGCACTCCTGTGTGCCGCGCTCATGCTGTTCGGCGCGATCGTGCTCACGTGCGGCATCGTGCTCGATACGGTGACGCGCGGACGCGCTGAGGCGAAGCGCTTTGCCTACCTGCTGCACCCTGCGCCAAAGCCGCCGGCAGAGCCGCACTGACATGCGTGCCCAGGTACTCCGTTTTGCGCTGGTCGGCGCAATCGGCTTCGTCGCCGACGCCGGTACGCTATGGGTCGCCTTACACCTTGGCTCCGGCTATTTCGCGGGGCGCGCCGCATCGTTTCTGGTTGCGGTCTGGGTGACATGGCAGCTTAACCGCCGGTTCACGTTCGACGCCCGCAGGTCCGGCTCGGCATGGCATGAGTGGTGGCGCTATCTCGCCGCGATGTCCGCGGGCGGATGCTTCAACTATGCCGCCTACTGCGCCGTGATATTGACCTTGCCGCACACGGCGTACGTGCCCTTCCTCGGTGTCGCCGCGGGTTCGCTCGCCGGCCTCGCCGTCAACTTCGCATCCGCCCGCTGGTGGGTGTTCCGTCACCGCCCCCAACGATAACCGTGTCGCAAATCGATCCGCTTTCTCCCGCAACGTCGTCGCGTTCGCTCACCATGCGGCTGAACACGCCGCACGCGCTCGCACTTGCCCGGGTGCTGGTGCCGTTGTGCTTCGGCTTGTACTCGCTGTGGCTTGGCGCCGACTCGAACTGGGATCTGTACAACTATCACATGTACAACCCGTTCGCGTGGCTGCACGGCAAGTTGCGGCTCGATATCGCGCCCGCGGGCATGCAATCCTATTTCAACCCGCTGCTCGATACGCTGCTCTATCTTGGGTACACGCATCTGCCTTCGCGTGTAATGGGATTCCTGATGGGCACGCTGCACGGACTAAGCTTCGTGCTCGTGCTTGGGATCGTGCAATCGGTACTGCCCGATCTGCCGGACCGAGACCGCTATCGCGTGCCGCTCCTGCTTGCGCTGGCGGGCTGCGTCACGGCGAACTTCCTGTCCGGGCTCGGCAGCTCGATGGGCGACGACACGACAGCGCTTTTCGGACTCGCCAGCGTGCTGATACTCGTGTCCGGCTGGGCGCGACTCGGACTCTGGCGGTGGAGTTCGATTGGCATCGCGATTGCAGCCGGTATTGCGGTCGGGTTGAGTGTCGGTCTGAAGCTCACCAACGCTGTGTTTGCGGTCGCGCTATGCGCGGCGCTCCTGTCCTATCCCGGCAGTGCTGTCGTCAGACTGCGTCTGGCCTTCCTGTTTGGCGTGGGCGTACTGCTCGGATTCGCTGCGACTGGAGCGTACTGGCCGTGGCAGATGTGGAAGACGTTCGGCAATCCGCTGTATCCGCAATTCGGCAACCTGTTCCCCACTCCGCTCGTGCAGCCCAACGCAATGGGGGACCCGCGCTGGCTGCCGCACGGATGGCTCGAAACGGTGCTCTGGCCGTTCATCTTCACCCTTCACTCGCAACGCGTAGGCGAAACGCCGATACGGCAAATTATCTGGCCGGTGGTGTACGTTCTGTTCTGGCTGTGGGTCGCGCTCAGTGCGATACGGACGATCACAGGCCGTAAAGTCGCCGCGCTCGCGCCGCGCGCACGTTTCATCGTGGTCTTCGTGGCGCTCGGCTATCTCGTCTGGATGAAGGGATTCAGCATCTACCGCTACATCGTCGTCATCGAAATGCTGACGCCGCTCGTAGCGTGGATCCTGCTGCATCAGTTGCTCCCAGCCTCGACGGCACGGCGTCTCGCCATCTGGATTCTCGTGATCGCTAGCGGCGTGGTCGTCACGGGCGGCGCGCGCACTTGGGGGCATGAAGGCTGGGCCGATCCGCTCTGGCATGCACAGACGCCCACCATCGCCGATCCGCAACGCACCACCGTCGTGCTCGCGTCAACCCAGGGCAAGGGCCTCGCATGGCTCGCGACGCTGTTTCCCGACCAGGTGGCATTCATGCAGCTGGACAGCAGCTTCCCGGGCACGCCGGCGTTCCGCGAAAGCATGAGAGAAGTCGCTCGGCAACGAGGCGGGCCGATCAACGCAATCATCGATGGCGACTACAACTGGCGTATCGACAGCGTCACGACGTTTAATGGCATCGTCGATGGCTTGCGCCTGACCCATAGCGAAGGCGGCTGCAATGCGCTGCGCTGGACACTCGGACGGCTGCGCCTGCATGCGTCGGTCATGCCTGCAACAGGCGGGGACAAACGATGTGAGCTTGGACTGCGTGCCGACGACGTGCGGGATCCTGTCGCGGCGAACCGCGCCGACGCCCAAGCTGCCGTGCCCGTCTTCGAGCGCAACGGATTCACGCTGGACCCTTCAACGTGCGTGCCTTACCGCGCAGGGATCGGCACAGGCGTAGTGGTCTATCAGTGGTGCAGCGTGTCGTTGCGTACGGGCCAATGACGTCGATTGCAAGAACGGCGTCCTGAGCGGACGCCGCCTGAATCTATCGAAGATCGCGCCGCACTTGCAGGGACTGTCACACGACCGCCAGCTCACCTCGTCGTTTCTCGGGCCTCTTGGTTCAACAATCTCTGATCCGGGCAAATCGTCGGTTGCCTGCCCTCTTTGGTCCTTAAATGCGCATCGACGCTTTATGCGCTGACGGGCCTGCGACACTAAAAAGATCGTGCGTCGCAACGACACATAACAGATCTCAATCGCTTAAAGAAAGTCTGTGGGGCGTTAAGGCCAAACCGTTGGCCAAAAGACCTCGGCCTGATCCCGCATCGAGTCATTGAACCAGGCGTGACAGCCCTGGCGAAGAGGATCTGCTGGCTGATCGACTGAAGGCCAATCAAGGCAGGTAGGAAAGTTACCGCTCTACGCTTGAACGTCAGAAGCGATCCTCAGGAACGGCTCGACGTCTAGTCGACGCCGTTGATCCTGCTAATCGGGAGTGAAAGACGCATGTTTTTACGCGTGTTTCGATGCCTGGCGTCAAAAAATTCATGCGCCTTTTCAAAGCTCTCGAAAAATCAGATGATTGCCATTTTCAACCGCAAAACACTGTGCTAATGTTGCTTCTGCATCAAGCGTCTCTGACGCATCGACTCGGCATGGTATCCATGCCCATTGCTTGACTGGCACCCTGCAACAGTGACGACTTCGGTCGAGCTCCCTTGCAATGCTGAGTGAGCCTTACCGCCTCCGGCACGACTCCAGTAGTCCGTCCAGCGAAATTATCTTCCTTGCTGCGGTTCGCCGCACGCCCACGTGAAAACGCACGCGGCTTTATCTGCGCGTGTTCTCCCTGCTTGCGCTCGCACCGAGCGACGATCCGTGCAGCACATTCGACGCGTTGACTTTCGCCCCGTCCGTTAGGACGATTCGGGCTGAGGCGACATGCCCGTATGCGCGCGCCATCGCTTGTTCCTCTGACACCGAGGACGTCTCAAATGACTCGCCACCTGAGCGTGGCGCGCCGCTGTTTTGCGCAGTTTATCCAAAGGTATGGATTGCTTCCCGGTGTGACCGGGTCATCAGCACGCCTCAATTGTCCGAATGCGGATAACAGTAGGCATCCTTTGCATCTTTGAAACACTCGAGCCTCTCGAGTCCATCGATCGATTCGGTCTGCGACGCGCCGCTCTGGCGCACATCAATCGTTTCACACGCCATCAAGCGTGAATTCGGCGCGATGTTTCTCGCGCGAATTCCGCCCCCATCGTGCTCGCCCTCACGCGAGCCGTCATCGCCCACGTGCTGCATGCACACGAATGCGGTTGAACATCGGATGCGCCGCGACGCGGCACGCGATGTTCATCCCGCCTCGGGCTCTCACTTCCAAACGCGCAGACCTTTCCACCGGCTCGAGCCGGGGACCCTCAGCTAAACCGCCTCTGCCCATCTCCTTGCGCTTCCGAATCACAGCAGGTCAACGTCGCACCCTCGTTGGCTCAGCTCAATCACGTGTCCCCTGCGGACACGTCGCCACCGCAACCGGTGGCAACAGGGTGCCCTCATGCGCGTCCCGCCCGCGCATGAGGCTCAGGTACAGGCGGAAAAGCCGACACGGGAAAGGAGCCCCCTATGGGACGAAGGTCACGAGGCGTCAACCACGCCGCACAAATGAGCCGCGAAGCAGGTGGAAGCAAGGACTCACAGAAGCATCGGCGCCTCCACTGGAGCGAGTTCTCGCGCTTCGCCGCGCGCATTGGCCATACGCTGGAATCAGTGGATCAGGCGGAAGACTGGATGCTCGAGTTCTTCGTCTGGTTCCTTGTCGCCGGGGCGATGAAACCTGGCACCCTCGCGAACTATCGAGCGTCGCTCTCAGTGATTCAAGGTACGGCCGGCCAGGATGTCTCCCGCTCAACCCGCAGTCGAGACCTCCAGCTCGAGCGACGAGACCGGCATGGCAGGCATCGAGCGCGTACGCCCCAGGAATTCAGCGACCTGCTCGCCGCAGCGCAGGCGTTCGACAGCAGCGTCGTGCACGTGATTCGCCTGATGCGTTGGCTTGGACTTCGCATGCGCGAGGCACTCATGTGCGGCAAGTCACTGGAAATGTGGCGAGATCTGATCTTGCAGGGAGATCGACGCCTGCCTGTCGAACGCGGAGCCAAGAACGGCCGCCCGCGCCGCACCGAAGTGCTGGCCGACCATATCGACGAGACGCTCGACGCAATCAGCGCAGCGCTGGCGTTCTGCCGCGATCGCGACTTTGAGTTGGTGAGCGGCTGCCACGACGATCTTAAAAGCGCAAAGTCCCGCCTGAAATCGCGCTTTGAGCAATTGCCAATGCGTCGGGAACTCGCGAGCCACAGTCTGCGATTCACGTATGCGGTCGACTTCGCTAACGCCGCACTGGATCGCGGAGTGCCACCAGTCGACGTACTGACCCAGCTCTCGGACCGCCTCGGTCACGGACCGTCGCGAGTGAAGATGATTCTCGAGGTCTACTGCTGGCAGATCCGCCATCGGTTCCCAGAAAAAATCCACTTGCCGAGCGACTTCGTTCCCCGCAAGCAAACGAAGGACCCCGCCGTGTCCGCGACGAGCCGCCCAGAGGATCGGTCCGCGTCTCCCGAGCCTGCCGACAGGCGGCGAAGGCCAGCGCGTGGACGCCGTTTTCAAACGAATCATGGAGGAAACAGGCCCAGAAAAAAATTCTTTTAATCTGCACTACAAATTACCTCACGGCTGCAAACCAAACACTTACATAGGCGCAAGACAACATGCTGGAATCCCCACTCACCGAGGAAGCGCGTGGCGCGCTTAACCGATACAGCAGCGAGAACGCCGTCAAAACGCTGCTACCACCATGGCGACAGTTTGAAGACTTCCTCCAATCGCACCGTCTATCGCCCACTTCCATCCTCGATATTCCGGAGGACGCGCTTCATGCATACGCGCGCCATCTCGACTACCGGGACTGCCATGTCGATGACGCGCTGGTCGCACTTAGCGCCGTGCTCCTTGTATGCCTGCACGCAGGCTACAGCGGCAAGGTTCTGCGCTCCGTCGTGATCCCGCGTATTCGTCGCCCCATCGAGAACCGACAGTGGGATGCATTTCGCTTGCGAACCTACCAGCCGCTCGAATCCTCGCAACTCGCCCGCAGTCGCAGACGCCGGGCCAAGCGCGAAGCGTGCGTGCAGGATACGGTTCGCACCGACGTTGATCTCAAGTAAGCAATGTTCTCAACGCCTTTCATCGCTCCATCTACAAACATCGAAGGATCAACCATGACTCATCTGATTGTGGCTCACTTTCAAAGCTCGAACGGTGCCGCGCAAACTTCAGCAGCGCAAGTTCTTCACGCACAGACTGGAGGATTGCTTATCAATCCTCGCCCGCTTCATATGTCCGACGAACAAGGGAGCAACATGCATTTGGCGGCAAGTGAAACAGCACTTCAGGATCACTACTGCACCTTGATGACATCCCGGCGCGGGGGAATTATCGACGTGTCGCCTGAAGACCGGAAAGCCATGATCGCATTCATCCAGGCAAGGCGCCCCGTTCTTACCGAGCTGAAAACGATTGTCGTGTCGACGTCTCCGGACACCGCGTCACAGCAGGCTGCCGTAGAAACGCTTGCGGAATTAAGTGCGGCGGGTGTGGCTGCGCCCTGCATCAGGATCCTCTGTACCGACGCCCCAGCGAACGCCGCCCTCGAGGAGGTCTACCCCATCGTGGCCGAATATGCGCGTGAAGCGGAGATCACGCTATTGCCCGAGGCGGCGCTTCCGGGATCAACGTCTTTTGCGAAGGCTCAGCAATTCAAGATGCCGATCGCCGCTGTCTTGAACCGCGCTGTCGATTTCGAAACCGAATTGACCGCTGCGCGACTCAATGGTGCGCCCGAGAAAATCATGCATGGACTCGCCCACAAGGTGATCGCGCAGCGCGATCTTCTCGACACCGCGGGTGCGTTCAAACGCGTCGCTGAGGCACTGGGACTACCGTGCATTTCGCAGGATGAGTGGCGTGCCGAATTCGCCCCGGCGACGAACCGTAAGCGGACGAAGGCGACAGCGCTCGATTAAGGGCTTTCAACACAGCATGGCGTAACGACGCCGCCACAAAGGGGATCGACGGCACACTTGCACTCAGTGTCCGTCGATCGGTTTACGCGCGATCCGGCTCGTGCCGATTCGGATCCTGGCTCTCGCCTGTCCGACTCTTCACGGGCGGCTGGCCTCCATGAGTAACAAGCGCAACGCGTCTGTCACGTCCTCCTGCGTGACGGTAGTCGAACCATCACGCAGATAACGCAGAGCGGCAAGGTCAAGGACTCGTTTCAGAACGGCATCCGTGTCCGAGACGAAACGATCCTGCAACGCACGCGAAGCGAAGTCGGTGGTATGGCGGGATACCGAAAAAATATCGCCCGCCATCATTCTTAGCCTCGTCCGGACATAGGAAGCTGTCCAGCTTTCCCGTTTGTCAACGCATCCGATCAAGCAACAGCGACAATGCAAACCATCCGCTGCGCCATTGAAGGCGCATGGTTCGTCGTGCTGTCCGTGTGTCATCTCAACACCGCATCTGAATTCAGCAAACCCGAGATCCCTGGCACGCTGGCATCGAGGCGTTTCATCGAACATCATCTCAGCTCTCCTGTTAGCTAGGTTAGCGATCGCCTCGTTCCGGAGGACGTTCGCCAGCCCAGTATTCCCCCACCATCGCAAAGTCAAGCTTGCGGCGGAGAATGTCGTCAGGATATCTAAATGGCACCAGTACGATGCCAGCCAAGACACCGGCAGCACCGACGTTAGGGAGTGGCTACGGTTTTTAAATGGAATGGCGTCGGCATATGTCAAGAACCGGCATCGCGTTGGAACGCAACGTTCTTCACGTTCCGTTCATTCGTCGTGATGTCACAACCAGCGAGCGGCTCCGGGTAAGGCACCGACGCAGGCAACGCTCCTTCGCACCATCTACGCAAGACAGGCTGCGAGGTTTGTCGATTACGCTGACAGGTGCAACGCACGGCGTGCAGGGCGCAGAAGTCCAAGCATCGAATCCACGAAACCGGCCAGAAATACAGAAGGCCGCGTACGAAAACGCGGCCCTGATTGAAATCGATAGTGAAAGCTGAAGCAGCAGTCGTTCGCTCAGTGCCAACGCACGCGGCGCTCACGATCCGCCTCACGGCTCTTTTTCACCATATAGCCACCGTAAAAGTAGATAACCAACCCGAAACAAAGAGTAAAAAGTGAAAAACCCATGCTCATTCTCCGTGGAGTGAATGCCCTCTGTTTGCTCATTCGTGGTCTGCCTTGCGACCGCCGCGGTCCAAAACCAAGGCAAACGCTCCGAGTATGATGGCGACTGCCAGCGTAGCGAAACTCCAGTCCTTCATCGTTCTCAGTCAGTAGCCGATACCGAGGTTAGAGTCGCGTCGTCCATTTACTGCGACCGCGAGCGGCGCGCACGATCCGCCTCACGGCCCTTCTTCACCATATAGCCGCCGTAAAAGGAGAAGGACAACGCAATAGCCAGAGCAAAGAGTCCAAAATTCATGATTATTCTCCGCGGACTAGATGTCTTCTTTTGGCACGTTTGCTGTCAGCCTTGCGACCGTTGCGCTCCACGATCATGCCGACCCCGCACAGGCCCAACGCAACGATCACCGCGACAATACCGAAACCCATATTCAGTCTCCGTTGTTATCGACGTCCTCGAGTTGCGCGTTCGGGGTCAGCCTCGCGACCGTCGCGATCCATGATCAGGCCCATCGCGGCAAGTAAGATAGCGACTCCCAGTGCACCAAAACTCCAGCCCATCATGTTTCTCCGACCGTGGATGCATTCCAGTGATAGGGTAACACCGCGCCGGTGTAGGTGCTCAACCATCAGCAGCCGCCCTCGCCTGTTTGTCGAAAAGTGCGCATCCTGTTCCAACCACTGCGATGCGTCCAATGTAGAGCGCCCGCCAGCCTTCAACCTGGATAGCCACCCAAGCGTCCCATGCACGCCTAGGTGCCGGGCATCAAACGCTCGGAAGAGCTCCCAGCAATGTAAATAACCGCAACCGAATGCGCGACAACGACTGGACAGCTGAGGCTCACGCTGCTGTCGTCCGCTCAGTCCGATCGCGAACGGCGTTCACGATCCGCCTCCCGGCCCTTCCTGGTCATATAGCCGCCATACCAGCAGATGGCCAACCCGATAATCAAAGCAAAAACGGCGAAGCTCATTGTTATTTCCTCCGCGGAGAGTACATCCTGGTTGCACGGCGCTCCCAGCTTTGCTGGCGGCTTCGATCCGGAATGATGGCAAGGCCGCACAGCCCAAATGCGACGAACAGCGCGACAATACCAAGCCGCGCAATTTTGGAACCGTCGTGCGACGTGAAGGGCGGCCAAGCGTTGCAGGCGCCTGCAACGCTTTTAGCGAAATGATGACGCTTTTCACGCAGCTTTTGATCCGCCGTTCGTCGCCGAGGAGCCAATAGTGTGTGCCCCAACGATCCGACACGCGACTGCCGGCAACCTTTAATTCGGGGTTTGCAACGATTGCGCTACTTTCTGGCATAAATCCCCGTAATTGTTTCAGAAAAACGCGTATATCGCCTCGTTTTAGTCGTCCATTGACAGGGACGCGGGAATAAACCGCTCCTTTCACTATCCGACATACCCCTGCTCTTCCGGGGTCGCCTGTTGCCAACAAGCGGGCCGCACATGCTATGCATGAGGAGATCCGCGAACGCTACCTTTAGCTACGAGCTTGGAAAATCTGTATTCAATCTCCGTTGTATCGCCGCCCACCGGTTACGCGTTCGCGGTCCGCCTTGCGACCGTTGTGGTCCATGACCAGGCCCAAAGCGCCGAGCACGAGGGCGACAGCCAGTGCGAAGAAACTCCAACCCATCGTCATTCCCAGTCCGTAGATGACACCAGTATTGAGAGTATCACGGCTGCGGCAGCCCCTCTTCGCGACGAAGGGCTGCCCCAGCCAGTCTGTCAATTTCTGCTGAAACCCGGTCGCGCAGGCGCCCGCGAGTGGGTCCACGCAAGGCACGCGCTGGCTCCAGTCGCTTGATGCTGGGAACCGCCCCTCATGTCGCCGCAAAACACTGTCTCCGTGCATAGGCAAACTCGGTGTCCCCAAGCAGCGCGCGCCGTTTCGCCAATTTCTCGTTTAGGCGCCTAAAAGGCTAAACCCGGAATGATGCAATTTCTGTCGAGCTTTCGGCGCTTGGTCTGGCGATAGAAGCCCCAAATCACTCGGCTTTTCTCGCCATACGTCCCGCAGCCGGTGCAGAACTCCGCCGCGCTTCTTCTTGCAGAACGGGCGTTGGGCGGGCGGGTTCGACTATCACGAGTGCAATTCACAGGTGTAAAAAAGCCGGCCCCAGGCGTCTATCCGTGGAAGGAGTCAGAGGTTCGGCCGGTAGCACGGAACTCGTCTCCGGCCCTTTCCACCCTGTAATCTCAAAGGCCCGCCGCTGACAAGGCGATTTGTCGAGCTGTATCGCCGATCCGCTCGCATCGTTGGACACGCGCGCCTTCGATTCGAGCAGCGCTTGGTGAGGACCCGACGCTTCCGTTGATCCGATCCGATGGACAAAGGTCGGTAGAGCAAAAGACGGGGCGACGGTGTTTCCCCTCGGTTGCGAGCCACTGCTTCGTGGCCCGTCCGAAGCGTCCAGATCTACATGAACAGGCGACGGCACCGCAGAAGCAGGAAAAAAATCATTCGTATCAGATAGAGGAATCCGATCGCCCAACTAAAGCCCAAGCTGCCAACAGTAAAAAGAAACTTGCCGCCCTCCGGCATACCCCCTGCGTAAAACAACAGACCGACAAGCGCGAGCAGATAGCAGAAGATCGCAATCGAAGCACGTCGCGCAAGCCAGTGCCAGCCTAGAAATATTCTCACTGCTGCCTGGAGACCTTTCATTGCTCGTCCTCCCGGCGATGTCGTGCGTCGAAAAGAACTCCGCCGAATTTCCAACCCGCGATCGCTACTGCGACCAGCGCCGCAAGATAGATCCAGGAGAGTGGCTCATCCAGACGTTGGCCGTGGAGGATGGCATAGAGCCGTTCATATTCCATGTCGATTTTCCCTTGACGTAGGTCCCCGGGTGCGCAGCGCGACGCGCTGCGTCACCCGGGTCTGAACTCATCCTTGCACGCTGCTGGGAAAGTCAAGTTCGCGTAGCTAGTCGAGGTAACCGGCCAGTTGATTGAGCAGTTCTACGCTGAACTTCGGCGTAAGGTGCGCCGCATCATCTGCGCTCAGAGTCTGGAAGCCTTCGGTCGCGATCACCTCGTTCGCTGATAACCTCGACGTTTTGGGGTGCGCCGACGTGGTTAAAGCGGCCTGAAGGTGTGATGCCCCCGTACGCTGCATCGACTCTGCACGGAGGTGCCCCTCGGCGAGCGACCTGAATACCGCTGCGCGTTCGCGTGCCGTAGTACAGCGACTCAATCGTTCGTACAGCAACGGAGAGACAAGAGGGTTGATCGTGATCTCCATCTTGATTTTGCCGTTCATGCCGCACCCCGTTCTCGCACGAGTCCAGCTTCGCCAACGATCAAAAATCCGTGCGCGTTTGCGAGGCACGGCGAGTCAATCAATTCGATGACAGCACGCGGGAACGCGCGACGGATCGCAATGCTGTAGAGCGCTGCACCACCGCCCGAAAGAATGATCGAGCGTATGTCGTGCAAGCGACCGACTTCGTTCTGCATTTCGGTCGCAACGCCAGCCATGATCGGGTCGGCCAATGCGACATACCGTGCGAGATCCATCTTCTTGCCATATAGATAGAAGGGTGCCCTCTCACGCAACGCCTTGTCGATACGCTCGATGTCGTCGACCTGCTCGCCTTCGTCACGTGAAATGAGTTTCGCGATCCGCTGACAAACGTGTGATACACCACCGGGAATGCCGCCACTGCGGTTATCGTCCATCGTGAAGCCTTTCGCGCAGATCCAGTCCGTCGTGAAGTAGCCTACATCGACCAGAAGGTGCGAATCGTCACGTCCAAGGCCACCGCGGCGGCGGCTGGCCGCAAACGCAAGCGAACCCAGAGGCTGCGGGATGACCACCACCTTCTCGACCACGACGCGGCCGTGACCAAAGTCATGTTCTCCGGCGAACTGCAGCTTTAGCTCCGTCGAATATGTTTCCAGGTTGTGAACGGACAGACCCAAGACAAGGCGCTCGATGTGGGTGACACCGGCGAAATGAAACGCGCCAAAAAGCAACGCCGCATAGTTGTCGGTCGACACATAGGCGTCGGCGAGCGCGCGGCCTGTCCTGCCGTAAGCCGCAGTTATCGGCACATCAGGGCCAACTTCGTATTCGATGCCCTCGATCGACATCTTCGCGACCTTGCGTGTGGAAAACACACTCTCACTGTAAGCGGAAAGCGCGCGGCTCGCGGCCAGCGGAGCGAGCGAAGGAAATATGCCGGTGGTTACCGCACCATTCGCGGCGCGGTATGCGTACTTCGTATTGCCGTAGCCGACATCAACGGCGAAGACGGGAGTTTTCAAGTTCGGTCTCCTTGAGCGTGGAGTTGACAGGATTGTGCGAAAGTCGGAGACGAGTTTTTCCTTCGCTTCGTTTTCGTATCCAACTCCGACTTTGCTGTATTGAGTCTATCGAGCACGACGAGGGAGAAAGTCGGTGAATGCTCACAAGAACAGGGGGCTTTTGACCTATCGTTGGCACTGTCTGGAGCGTCACCGGGGTATCGACCGATAACGGTCACCACTTGCGCTCTATCTGACCCACCGTGCCGGAATCCCGCGGCCGCGAGGGCACGCTGACCGCGCTTCACGCTCGTGAAGACTCAGTTCAATCGAATCAGCTCCAACGATTGATGGGGCGGCTCTAACCACGCCGCAGCAGCGTCAAATCGCGGACAACCCGATATCGATACGACCGGTCGCAATCAGGGTAGATAGAGAAGATAAAGCGACGCTGCACCCGCTGCAGGGCGGGGAAGGAGGCGCGGCCGCCCCAGATTTGTTGAAGTTTGAAAGCAGTACAGCCGGTTGAGATAGCCGATAGTTTTCAGTCTTCTATGGCGGAGCAAATGCCGAAAGCTTCACAAAAACTGCATCATTTCGGGTTTAGGCGTTTAGGCGCCTAAACGGGCATGCAACGGATGGCACGCGTCGTGCGATAAGCGTAACCGAATTCGGCACTATGCCGAGCTGGGACGACGTCGAACAGCGACACATTTGCCTGCGCCAGCCACGTAGCACACAGAGACAACCCGTGGTCGGCGAACAATGCGGATTGTCCCCATGGCTGATCGACGGTTTCCCACATTGAGGATCGTGGTCCAGAGCAGGCGCGCTCGCGCACCGACCCTTGGACAGCATTTCCAGATGACGTACAGCCGTATGGACCTACTCATCGTGCACCGCCGCGCCCGAAAGGGCACTTATGACTACAGCCCGTCAATGCGTCGAGCGAGTCATTGATGGCAAATGGCGCACGGGCGGGTGTCGGAACCGATGGACCAACTGGTCGATCATACCGGACATTACAGGCGACCGATCGTCGCCAAGGCTGCAGCAAAACGGACGGGCCTTTCCGCGAACGCTACAACCGACCGGGCTAGGTTCTTGGTGCGGCTCGTCAAGGCCTTTCGAGGCTCGAATCGTGCTCCAGCGCCATGTCGCCGTAAGCTCGGCCGGTTACATTGATGTCTTTTAAACAATTCTCGATGGCGTTTCTTAGCACGCCGAGCTTCCGAGTCAACTTCTCGACATCTGGGCCCTCGATGCGTAGCACCTTCCCGCTGCGATCGACCGAGATCGATAGACGCGCCCTCATACGAGCAGGGGCGTCACCGCTTCTCAAGACCTGCAAGATCTCATTCGGGTCAACGAGCTCCATAACTTTTACTTTCAGCGCGCGCTTACGCAATTCTTGGGATTTGATTTCCCGGGTCAACTTCAATAGTTCCTTGCCGAGCCTGAAGCTGACGTATTTTTCCCCCCCGAACGCCTCCAAAATTGACCCTGAAAGGCCGGAGATGGAGATGCAGCGGGAGACATGGCTATTAGAAACAGAAAGCGCCGCAGCCAAGGCACGTTGAGACGGCCAGACTCCCGTCAGAAGCATGCGGCTATAGAACCTGCCAAGGCGGGCGGGCGCCATGGCCGGGTCGAAGCGAAACGTCCTGTGGGAGCTGGAATTAAGCTTTCTGCTGTTCTCCAGGTCATCGTTCGTAACAGTCATCGTGCGGCTCCTAGGGAACGCATAAACTGGTTGACACGCATACTCTCGTTTACCGTCGCCGTTTTGGCGCCCAAACGGTGACAGCTCGGCCAAGGCTTATGCAAATAATTGATTTAACATCCTTTTTCTTCCGAGAGGAAAGAAGTGTATGTGCAACTTATGTACCATTATGACGTAGCCTGGCGAAGGAGGAAGGTCCTAAAGCTTCACAGAAACACCGCCATTCTGTTCCAAGAGTTGCAGCTGCCTGCAGGAGATCATTAGTCTGCGGAGTCGTACAACTCATTAATTTAACGGTGATTTTTACGCGATCAATATTCGTGGGCGTGCAAAACGTGCGCAGTCAGTGGAAACGCCGTTGGGCACGAGAGCAGAACAAGTCCCCCTCTCCGCGCTCACCTGGAACGCTCGCGCAGCGCCGATAGCGTATGAAGCCAAGCCAACCGCAAAGCCACGCAGCATTGCCATGCGCAGACGCAAAACATCGAAGGTCCATCGCGCGCTCACGGCGCCGAATACTCTCGTCGAGATAACTGGCACGGCGGTGAGCGAAGACCCGCCACCCGCCTACTCGACGATGGTCTATTTGCGCTTCGGGTGTACAGGGTGCGCAAGCGCAGGCGCAGCAATCGGCCGATACCCGCACGGTACGCCAATTCGTAGATCGCTGGTCAGCAGATCGATGTTTTCGTCGCGGATAGCGGACTCAACAGCCGGCATGGACTTAATTGCTTCGTATTGGGTCCGACGTAGGGCCACGAAAATCAATTTTCTGGGCGGATTACCTTTCAGATATCGGGCAATGAAGTCAAAAACCTCTCAGTCTCATCACAATTAAATCAAATATCGCAATTATTGCGTTTAGGCGCCTAAACGGAAACGCAACTTCCAACTGCATTTTTCTTTTTAAAGTCAACAGCTTAGCCGCACGCGCAAGGTGTGAACCATTTGAACCGACGGCAGTGCCGTCCGCGGTCGAAATCCCGTCAAAAGCTCCACAAAAACAGCGCCGTTCCGGCTTTAGCCGTTTAGGCGCCTAAACCACCGGACTGCCGAATTTCCTAGTGGAGCATCCCGCCGGCAGGGCCAAAAGATTTTTCTATAACCACCGCAGAAGGACTGGCAGCAATACAGGCACGACGAACGCAGTGAACACACCGTTGAGACCCATACCAAGCCCGGAAAACGCGCCCATCTCCTCGCTCACCTGAAACGCGCGCGCGGTGCCGATGCCATGCGACGCGACGCCGATCGCGAAGCCACGCACTTCTGTTTCACGCACACGAATCACATTGAGAATCCATCGCGCGGTCACCGCGCCGAACACGCCCGTTGATATCACGAGCACGGCGGTGAGCGATGGGATGCCGCCGATCTTGTCGGCGACGGCCATCGCGATAGGAGTGGTAACGGACTTCGGCGCGAGCGAAGCGATGGTCTGATGCGAGGCGCCGAAGAGCTTCGCGACGCCGACCGCAGACACGATCGCCGTGAGCGAGCCCGCAACCAGCCCGCCGAGCAACGGCAGCGCGCCGCGCTTGAGCTTCTCCCACTGACGATAGAGCGGCAGGGCGAGCGCGACCGTCGCCGGGCCAAGCAGGAAGTGCACGAACTGTGCGCCCTCGAAATACGTGCGATACGGCGTATCCGTGATCTTGAGCGCGGCGACGACGAGCGCCACGGCGATCAACACCGGGTTCGCGAGCGGATTGTGCTTTGCGCGCGCATAAATATTGATGGCGATGAGATAAGCGACGAGCGTCACCGTCAAGCCGAGCAGCGGCGAGGCGGCGAGATAGACCCAGATCGCGTCGAGCTTCGTGAGGGGCAGGTGACCATTCACGATGCGCCCTCCCCGGCCGTTGGGTTGCGCCGCTGGCGACGCAGCAGCGCGCGCGTGACGAGCGCCGTCACCGCGATGCCGAGCGTCGTACTCACGACAAGACTCGCGATTACGGCGAATGCCTCGCCGCGTACGGCCTGCGCGGACACCATGATGCCCACGCCCGCGGGAATGAAGAGCAGCGAGAGATGGCGCAGCAATTCGAGCGCTGTCGGCTCGATGGCCTCCGCAGCGGCGGGCCGCATCAACGCGAAGGCGAACAGGAGCAGCATGCCGATCACGGGACCGGGCACGGGCAGCGAGAACACGTACGAGACGCTCTCGCCGAGACACTGGAAGATCAGGAGGGCGGCAAGGGAACGAAGCATGGCTGAGGCTATGGCGGGGCTGGAAACATGCGCGGCGCGCGCAGTGTAGCCCAATGGCGGGTGAGGTGCAGCGAATCGTCATACTAGCGTGCGATATGGCCATCCTTGTGCGCCGCTGTAGACTACTTGAATTCCTTTGCGTCCGATTTTTATCGGGCCGGTCGTGTTCACCGAAGTAGTGCGCAGTCTTTTGGGTGCGGCCTCGAACGAGGAAATGTCCGCGCACAATACCTTTCTCGGCGAAGCTCAAGTCCACCTCCAGGACGACGCGACGTACGGCGCTCATGGGGCTAACCTTCGTTCTGATGTTTTTCGTCTTCGGGTTGACAGTCGAGACCTTCGACCTGAAGAGCACCGTGTCTTTTCTACGCGACCATGCTGGCCGTTCTAGCTGTGATTGCGCAACGCACGGATCTCAAATCCGACTCCTTCCAAGGCTGACCGTCAAACACGGCGGCGAGCGAGGGAATGCCGCCCCCTTTCTCTCGACAAGGCCAGCCGCCGGACACGCCAGCGCACTCCGCTTGAGTTTGGTCTCCCCGACGAATTCCCTTCGGCATCAGTACCGTATGCAGTACCGCACGCGCCGCTTTGTTTGACCGGGCGCATAATTGGCGTTCCCGCCGGCAGGGTCAACCCAAGGAGACCGTCGAAATGGAAAACGCCGTCTACTGGAAGGGAAAGCAAGTTGGGATTGAAGTGGCAGGGCGCATCACATGGTTTCCGTCCACGCGGCCGGAAACAATCGAGGCCCTGAAGCGCGGTGCATTCGAGGATGAGAGCGGGAAGGAAACGCGGGCGCCCCGTGGCAATGGGGCGAACCTGGGCGTGTGCGCCGAAATCCCCCCGCGCTGAGAGATGCTCCCGCGTGCACCTGAAATCGCGCTTGGTGCCGATGCCATGGGACGCCACGCCGACCAAAGCCACACACCTCTGCCTCGCGAACGCGCATCACAGTGCCAACGGCCGCCAGCAAAAAAACCTCATGGATGCGCTCCAGTTGCCGATAACCCCGATACGGGAGTACTCAATCTGATCAGGGTTACGCGATGCACATTTTTCCGGTCGTTCTCTGCGGCGGTAGCGGAAGCCGCCTCTGGCCGATGTCGCGAGGCGGCTATCCAAAGCAATATCTCAAGCTGGTCGGCGCGCAAACGCTGGTCCAGCAAACGGTCCTGCGCCTGCGCGACACCGACGGCGTCGCGGCGCCTATTGTCATCACGAACAACGAACAGCGCTTCGTCGTCGCCGAGCAACTACGCCAGGTTGGCGTGGCGCCCTCCTCGATCGTGCTCGAGCCGTTCGGCCGCAACACCGCCCCGGCGATTGCGGTAGCGGCTCACGTCGCGCTACAGCAAAACGCCGACGCCGCTCTGCTCGTGCTGCCTTCCGATCATGTTATCCGCAACGAGAAGGTATTTCGCGAGGCGATCGGCACGGCGGCTCAAGTCGCCTCGGACCAGTACCTAGTGACGTTCGGCGTCGCGCCCGATGAGCCGCATACTGGCTACGGCTACATCCGCCGTGGAGACGCACTGAGCCACAACGCTTCTGCATACACGGTAAGTTCATTCGTCGAGAAACCCGATGCGCAAACTGCTGCGCGCTTTCTCGCCGATGGAAGCTATGTCTGGAACAGCGGCATGTTCATGCTGAAGGCCTCGACGTATCTCGATGAGCTGCGCCGCTACGAGCCGAACATCGCGGAGCAGGCCGAACTGTCTTTCAATCAGGCCCAACGGGACAACGACTTCCTTCGTCTCGAGCCAGAAGCATTTGCTGCCTGCCCGAACATCTCCGTTGACTATGCGGTCATGGAGAAAACCGCGCGCGCAGCTGTCGTCGTAACGCATGAACTCGGCTGGAACGATATCGGTTCGTGGACGGCACTGCTCGACCTCACGGATCTCGACGACTCGGGCAATGCCCTGCTCGGCGACGTGCTCGCCGAGTCCGTGTCGAACTCGTATGTACGCGCCGAACATCGCATGGTGGCGGCCATTGGCGTGGACAACCTGATCGTCGTCGAAACGGCCGATGCCGTCCTCGTGGCGCATCGCGACAACGCGCAGGATGTCAAGAAGATCGTCGAGCGTCTGAACGCTTCTGGGCGCCGCGAGTCGGTCACGCAGCGCCGCGTAGTTCGCCCTTGGGGATCGTATGAAGGCGTGGACGAAGGCGATCGCTTTCAGGTCAAACGTATCGTCGTGAATCCAGGCGCGCAACTGAGCCTGCAAATGCATCATCATCGCGCCGAACACTGGATCGTCGTGAAAGGCACGGCACGGGTGACGAACGGCGACAAGACCATCCTGCTCTGTGAAAACCAGTCGACCTTCATTCCACTCGGCAACAAACATCGGCTGGAGAACCCGGGCAAGATTCCGCTGGAACTTATCGAAGTCCAGTCGGGCTCCTATCTAGGCGAGGACGATATCGTTCGTTTCGAGGATAAGTATGGACGGACGTCGTCTTAGTCTGCGCATTCTTTCCCGGTAAACTATCGCCTTCTTCGGGATTCCCGCCGGCCTCATCAGAACCGGCACGCTAGCTTTCGTGAAATTCAACGACTCCCCGGCCGCCTCGCGCGCCCGCACGCTCCACATCGCGCTCGTCTGCAACACGGCTTGGGCGATCTACACCTACCGCCGCGGGCTGTTGCGTGCGCTGACACAAAGTGGCGCGCGCGTGACCGTCATCGCGCCGCGAGACCGCACGTTCGAGCCGCTCGAGCAAATGGGCTGTCGCTGCGTCGAACTGCCGGTTGCCTCGAAAGGCACCAACCCGCTCGACGACCTGCGTACCCTGCTTGCGCTCTATCGCCACTATCGCGCGCTCAAGGCTGACGTCGTGTTCCACTACACGATCAAACCCAACATCTACGGCTCGATTGCTGCGTGGCTTGCGCGCGTGCCTTCAGTCGCGGTGACTACGGGCCTCGGTTACGTGTTCATCCAGAAGAGCCGCGCCGCGGAAGTCGCCAAACGCCTCTACCGCTTCGCGTTTCGCTTCCCGCGCGAAGTCTGGTTCCTCAACCAGGATGACGAGGCCGCCTTCAAGAAAGGCAATCTCCTCGCGCATCCCGAACGCGCAACGCTGCTGCACGGCGAAGGCGTCGATCTCGACGACTTTCCCTTCACGCCGCTGCCCGAGCGCGCGGAGTTTGCTTTCATTCTGATTGGCCGGCTGCTCTGGGATAAAGGCGTGGGCGAGTACGTCGAGGCCGCGCGCACGCTGCGCACGCGCTATCCACACGCGCGCTTCCAGTTGCTCGGCCCGGTGGGTGTGGACAACCCGAGCGCGATCTCACGTGATGAAGTCGCGGCCTGGGAACGCGAAGGCGTGATCGAATATCTGGGCGAAACGGCCGATGTGCGCCCCTTTATCGCCGATGCGGACTGCGTCGTGCTGCCCTCGTATCGCGAGGGCGTGCCGCGCACACTGATGGAGGCGAGCGCGATGGGCCGCCCGATCGTGGCCACCAACGTACCCGGTTGCCGCGAAGTGGTTGCCGACGGCGTGAACGGCCTGCTATGCGAAGCGCGCGACGCCGCCTCGCTATCTGCCAGCCTCGCGCAGATGCTGGACCTCGACGGGCCTGCGCGCGCCGCCATGGCCGGGCGCGGCCGGAAAAAAATCGAGAAAGAATTCGATGAGCGCGTTGTGGTACAACGCTACCGGGAACTGATCCGGGAAATCACCGGGTCGACTTTTTGATCGAGTCTGGATTTCACGGGAACGAACACGGCATGACTGCGACGAACTCAAAGGGCACCATCCTCGTCACCGGCGGTGCGGGCTATATCGGCTCGCATACCTGCGTCGAGCTGCTCAATGGCGGCTATGAAGTGGTCGCCATCGACAATCTCGTGAACAGCAGCAGCGAATCGCTCAAGCGCGTCGAGCAGATCACCGGCAAGCCCGTGGCGTTCTACGAAGCCGATGTGCGCGACGCCGCGGCCCTCGCGCGCGTTTTCGAAGCGCACCGCATCACCGGCGTGATTCATTTCGCGGCGCTCAAGGCCGTGGGCGAATCGGTGGCGAAGCCGATCGAGTACTACCGCAACAACGTCGACGGCCTGCTCGTGGTGCTCGATGTGATGCGGCAGCACGGCGTGAAGCAGTTCGTGTTCAGCTCTTCGGCCACGGTCTACGGCATGCCCGAACGCTCGCCGATCGACGAATCGTTTCCGCTGTCGGCAACGAATCCCTACGGCCAGTCGAAGCTCATCGCCGAGCAGATCCTGCGCGACATCACGGTCTCGGACCCGGAGTGGCGCATCGCCGTGCTGCGCTATTTCAATCCGGTGGGTGCGCATGAAAGCGGGCTGATCGGTGAGGATCCGGCGGGCACTCCGAACAACCTCATGCCTTATGTCGCGCAAGTGGCGGTGGGAAAGCTCGAGAAGCTGCGTGTGTTCGGTGGCGACTACCCGACCCCGGATGGCACGGGCGTGCGCGACTATATTCACGTGGTTGATTTGGCGAAGGGTCACCTCAAGGCACTTGATGCGCTTGCCTCGCGTGGCGAAGGCCTGGTCGTAAATCTCGGCACCGGGCGCGGCTACAGCGTGTTGGAAGTCGTGAAGGCGTTCGAACAGGCCTCAGGGCGCCCCGTGCCCTATGAGATCGTCGCGCGCCGGCCCGGCGATATCGCCGAATGCTATGCGAATCCGGTCGCGGCGGAAGAGCTCATCGGATGGACGGCCGAGTTCGGGATCGAGCAGATGTGCGTCGATCACTGGCGCTGGCAGGAGAAGAATCCAGGCGGATTCAGGTAAGCCGCACGACCCGATTGCGCCTGTTCCAAGCTGATTCCGCGCTGGAGGCGCCCCGCCGAGCGACTGCAACAGTCGAAGCGTTTAATACAAATGCGGAACGGATGTTGCAGTTTATTACAGTGCCGTTACGGCAATTAAAAGGACGTTACAATCTCGCCCATATGCATCATCGAACTGGGGGTGGCTCCGTGGACATTTCCGCACCCAACGGCGTCGTGGTATGGCTTACCGGCATGTCCGGGGCTGGTAAATCGACTATCGCCAATGCTTTTGTTGCGCGAATGCAAACGTTTGGTTTGCGTTCAACCATGCTCGACGGCGACGTCCTGCGCACGGGACTGAACTCGGATCTCGGCTTCAGCGACGAGGACCGTACAGAGAATCTGCGGCGCGTCGCGCACGTCGCTGCGCTGTTCTGCAATGAAGGCTTTCTGGTAGTCACGGCCACAATCTCGCCGAACCCTGAACATCGCGAAAACGCCCGGCGAATCATCGGCGCAGACAATTTTGTTGAGGTGTTCGTCGACACACCGTTCGACGTTTGCGAGGCGCGCGACCCCAAGGGTCTGTACAAGCTGGCGCGACGCGGCCAAATCAAGGGCTTCACCGGCATCGCGTCCCCGTACTGTCCGCCCACAAATCCCGACGTCATACTTCGCACTGAAGACATCGACGTCGATAGTTGTGTGGCAAGAATCGCCGAGTATCTCAGGCAATCGCGCAGCGATACGCTCGAACTCCGCCCGGTCCAGAACGCCACACTTCGCGAGGAAGAGACGTTTCTCAAGACCGGTACGCACGGCCGCTAACACTCACGCATCCAACAACAAGGCCGCGATCGATCGCGTCCTTGTCGAGACTACGCGACCCTCGGTCGCGCGTTTCAAAAGCAGTCGAACACCACCTCAACCGTCTGGTCTGTAACGCCCCTTATCCCTTCCGAATGTTCGGCGACGACGTGCAACTGCCTGTCGTGGTCTTTGCAGTAGGTCGCGGCATATTTCATCCCTGCGGCTCTGACGTGGTTCCAAGACGTCAAGGTCCAACGCGTCCGACTCGTGAGGCTCAAATGGCCGTCGTGCCGCGAGTCGACGTGCGACACCGTGGTGCACGCGGAAAGCACGCTGATGCCCGCCAGGCGCGCGCCCCTTCTCATTGCTCCCCGCCAAAGGGAGTCATGCACTAGCATAAGCGCGGTTCCTGGAAAACGGCGATTCACTAAAGGTCCAAGCATTTGCGTGGGCGGTCAATGCCGTGTTGCGGCAGCGCGATTGTAACGGAGGAATGGGCTCCGAAGAATGCAACTTCTGCTCCTCGACCTTCGGCTATTTTCGCGGCACGGCCACGCCACAGGGTAAAATGCCGTCGAATTGTCCTCGCACTTAGGTCAGGTCACGTCGCCACTCCCCCTCTGCTGCGATATCGCCGACGATCGCGAAGCCATCAAAGTCCAACACCTCGCTTTTCGCCAACCTTGTGGCAACCCGAAGTGACATCGCGCAGACAAAACCGAGCTACGTTATGCCCTATCTCTCGCGCAAGCATCACCGATTCGACTGGAGCGTTTAATAGTATGCGCCAGCAAGTGATTCGATTCGTGATTGCCGGCGTGGCAGGATTCGTTGTCGACGCCGGCATCCTGTATCTCGCGCTCGCCGTGGGCCTCGGCTATTTCGCCGGTCGCGCGGTTTCGTTCCTGTGCGCTGTCTGGGCCACCTGGCAAATCAACCGCCGTTATACCTTTACCTCGGGCCGCAATGAGTCGGCCTGGGTTGAGTGGTGGCGTTATCTCGCCGCGATGTCGGTGGGCGGCATCGTCAACTATGGGGCCTATAGCGCGACCGTGATCGCGCTCAAGGGATTGCCGTTCCTGCCCATCGTCGGCGTAGCGGTCGGGTCGTTGGCGGGCATGGCCGTCAATTTTGCCTCGGCCAAGCTATGGGTCTTCAAGCACCGTTGATAAGCGCGGCTGATCATGGAAAAAAGGCGCTTCAAGCGCCTTTTTCTTATCCCGGCACGCCTCGGCGCTCGCGATACTACGACGCGCGAGCACCCGCCACAGTAGGCACGCTCTGCAGCGGCGGCGCCAACGTCGGCTGATATTCAGGCACCCAGCGACGCAGATCCCGCCGCACATCCTGATCGGACAATACGCGATGCTGCATCAGCCATGGCAACAGGTCGTCCAGCAGGTTATCCGGCACGCCGCGCGCCTGAGCGATACGCAATTTGGGATGCGCCGTACGCGTGGTGGTTTCGTCGTCGGCAAGCAACTCCTCGTAGAGCTTCTCGCCAGGCCGCAACCCCGTGAACTCGATCGCGATGTGCTCCTCGCTGAACCCATAGAGGCGAATCAGATCGCGCGCCAGATCGACAATTTTGACCGGCTCGCCCATATCGAGAATGAAGATCTCGCCGCCACGTCCCATGCTCGACGCCTGCAACACCAGTTGCGAGGCCTCGGGAATCGTCATGAAGAATCGCGTGATCTCCGGATGCGTCACGGTGACCGGACCGCCCTTGGCGATTTGCTGCTGAAACTTCGGAATCACGCTGCCCGCGCTGCCCAGCACATTACCGAATCGAACCGTCTCGATCTGGGTACGCGTGGTGGTTTGCTGCAGCGCCTGACACGCCATCTCCGCGAGACGCTTGCTCGCCCCCATCACGTTGGTGGGATTGACGGCCTTGTCGGTCGAAATCAGGACGAAGTGCTTCACGTCATGACGGATCGCAGCCCGCGCCACGCGGTAGGTCCCCAGCACATTGTTGCGAACCGCTTGCCACGCGTTCTGCCCTTCCATCAGCGGCACATGTTTGTAGGCCGCCGCGTGAAAGAGGATGTGCGGCGCATGCCGGGACAGAACCGAATCAAGCAATAAGGAATCCTTCGCGTCACCAATCACAGCAACCACCGGCAACCCCGGAAAGCGCTCATGCAGCTCTTCCGTGAGCTTGTAGATTGCGTATTCGGACAGATCGAAGGCGATGAGTTGTGCCGGCTCGAAGCGCAGGATCTGGCGGCACAACTCAGAGCCGATCGAGCCGCCCGCCCCCGTCACCATCACCACGCGATTGCGCAGCAGCGCTTCGACGTGTGGCGTATCGATCTTGACAGGATCACGACCCAACAGATCTTCGAGGTCGATCTGCCGGATCTGCGAAAGGTACGCCTGACCTTGTGTCAGTGCGGTCAAGTTCGGCAAGACCAAGGCGCGCACCCCGGCGCGCACGCACAGCGTCGCGACGCGACGCTGCACTTCCACGGGCGCAGACGGAATCGCGATGATCGCGTATTCGGTCTTGAGCGACTCCGCCAGTTGCGGGAGTTGGCTGAACGAGCCCAGCACCTTGTAGCCGTAGATTTCGCGCCCATGTTTGGCGACATCGTCATCCAGCAGGCCAACGAGGCGCCATTCGCTCGAGCGCGACAGCTCTCGGGCGAGGCTCGCCCCTGCGGAGCCCGCGCCAAGCACGACCACGGGCTTGCCCTCGCCAACGAGACCGCCGTAGAGATAAAACTCCTTGGTCGTGCGGTAGAGCGCGCGGGAGCCGCCCATGACGAGGAACAACAGCAGCGGCGAGACGAGGAGTACGGAACGCGGCACGATCGGCATAGGCTGCACCATCACCGACACCACCATCGTGACCAACGCGCCGACTATAACGGACTTTGAAATCCGCACGAGGTCCGGCAGGCTCGCGAACACCCACATGCCGCGGTACAGACCAAAAATACGAAACATCAGGCCGTAGATCGGCAGAACCCAGAATAGCGAATGCAACGCACCGCGCATGAAATCAGGCGGAACGGAACCGTTAAAGCGAATAACGTAGGCGCTCAGCCATGTCGCCGAGACCGCGAGCAGATCGAACAGAAAAGCACTGAGGGAAAGTAGCGAGGCTTTACCTTTAAACATCAGCGTCATACCTCAGAGGATTGCTCGGACAGTGTTGATTGAAAGCGACGCCAACGAAGATCCACTGCCACTCCCAAAAGGAGAAGAACAACGATCCACGCAGCGACAACGCACCATTGAACAGCCGGACGCAGCCCAAGTGCTAATAACGCAAGTGCTATCCCCACCCCCATCACCGCATACCAGATCGTGGCGGTTCTGGCATGACCCATCCCTGAACGCACCATACGCTGATAGTAGTGCTCCCGGTGAGCTTGCCAGAACTTTTCCCCGCGCAGCAAACGGCGCGCCAAGGTCACTGAGGCATCGATGATGAAGGGCGCAAACACCGCAACGGGAAACCAGATGGGCCAAGCGCCGCGCAGCCATCCCCAATAGCCCAACGCGCCGGCCAGGAAGCCTAACGAGATCGAACCGGCGTCGCCAAGGAAAATCCGTGCGGGGTGAAAATTGAAGAACAGGAAGCCGAGCGCCGCGCCCGCCACCAAAGCGCACGCAAGGGCCAGTTCGGGCTGGGGATGGGCGGCCGTGAGCGCCGCCACGGCATAACCACCGAAGCCAAACAGGGCCATACCGCCGGCGAGACCGTCCGCGCCGTCCATGAAATTGTAAAGGTTAACCAGCCATAGCATGAGAAACGACAAGGCAGCGAGGATCAACCAAGGAACCGGCGCCGGATAGCACGCCACGAAGCCGACGACAGCGACCAGATGGGCCGCGAATCTGATCCGAGCTGGGAGTCCGCGACGGTCATCGACCTGAGACACGGCGGCGAGGAATACAGTCGCCACGACCGCACACCAAAGGCTCGGCGCGGCGAGCAGAAAGCCCCCCACGGCGACCGGCACGATGCCCCAGCCGCCCACGCGTGGCGTAGGACGCACGTGAAGCGACCGGTCGTTCGGAATATCGGTGGCGAGGCGCCAGGCCAGGCCAGTTCTCAGTAAAACCAGCAGAATCAGCGCGCACGCGCAGGCTGCCGCGAGAGCGGCCAGCGCGGGACCCATCCAGAGCGTCGTCGTAGAAGCCTGCATGACCATGGACGACCCTCAGTGCGTCGCTCGAAACCAGCGGGCGGTAGCAGCCAGCCCCTGGTCGGTTGAATACGGAGGATGCCAGCCGAGCACGGTGCGAATGCGGTTCGTGTCGACCTGCAAACTACCGATTAGACGGTCGACGTGTGCCGAGCCACCGGTCAACCGGCCTGCCACGCGCAACCACCCTGATGGCACTGGCAAGAGGCGAGCCGGCGCCTGCAGGTGCTTGGCCAAGGACTGGGCCAGTTCGGTCACCGTCAGATCGTCGCCATCTGCGACGTGAAAACACTGCCCTGCTGCCCTCGGCTCGGTCGCGCAATGCAGCAGCGCGTCGGCCAGATTTTCGACGTAGACGAGACTGCGCTTCGCGGGTATGGCGCCAAGCGGTAGCGGCAAGCCTTTGGAAATGGCCTTCATCAGACGGAGAAAGTTGGCGCGCACGCCGGGGCCGTAGACGAGTGGCGGCCGCACGATCACGATTTCGAGCCCAGACTCGTTGCCGTACTGGATCAAGGCCTGTTCGGCCTCGTATTTCGACTGTCCATACGCATCCTGCGGAAGTGGCGGCGCATCCTCGCGCAGCGGGTGACCTGCATCGGCCTCCGCCATCGCCTTGATGCTGCTGACAAAAACCATGCGCCGAACACCTTTCGCGCGGGCGGCTTTGGCGACCCGCAAGGTCCCATCAACATTCGTCGCCCGGAATTCGGCAAGCGGATCCAAAGCCGCGTCCTGCATGACGTGGACTCGCGCCGCGAGGTGCACGACGCAGTCAACCTGAAGCGCGGCCGGCCAGGCCTCGGCCAGACCCGTGAAATTCTTACCGGTGTGAACCCATTCCTGCGCCCCGGTTACACATCCTCCGGGCTGTCGGATCAGGCCGGTCGTCGTATGACCGCCGCGCAAAAGCGCACCCGATAGGGCGCGTCCGACGAAGCCGTTGGCACCGGTGATGAGGACATGACTCATAGCCACTTCCAGCCAAACCGGTTAAAGAATTTGAATGCCGACGAGACGAACATGTGAATGTGTTTCGACCCTTTACGCGAAGCGCCGCCGCCGTGGTGGAGCACCCGCACCGCGGGCGTATAGACCACGCGCGCGCGCTCATGCGCGCGCAAGCTCAGGTCGTAGTCCTCGAAATACAGGAAGTAGCGCGGATCGAAGCCGGCGAGCCCTTTCAGCAACGACGTGCGAAACAGCATGAAGCAACCGCTAACGATGGGAGGGTCCCAGACAACGTCGCGATCGTTGATGACATCGCGCATCTCATAGCGCGAGAGCCGTCGCGCGAACAGACGCCTGATGCTACGCGGCACGAATCCCCTGATGAATAAATCCAGCAGGGTGGGATATCGCCGGCACAGGTACTGAAGACGCCCTTCGTCATCGCCGATGCGTGGGGTCAAAAGCCCCGCTTCAGGGTGGCTCGCAAAGAAGTCAAGCGCGTTCACCAACGCTGCGGCGTCGAGATCGATATCCGGGTTTAGAACGAGGTGGTACTGGCTCGCGGACCGTTCTATCGCGAGGTTATGACCACGCCCATACCCCACGTTGCCGTGGCCGCTGAGCACAACTGAAGGGATGCCACGATCGCGCAGCCCGGCCAGCTGCACGGAAACGTCCGGCAACTCCCCATTGTCAATCAGGTAGAGGACAACCGGAAAAGCAGGATTAGTCGCTCGCAAGGCGTCGCATGCGGCCTCCAGGCTCGATAGCGTACGAGTGAGGAGCGCCAGGTCCGGCCGGTAGACGACGACGGACACGGATAAGCTTTCGGTCTCAGGGTGCGGTGTGTTCGTAGCTGTCATGTGCAGTAGTGGGTGTCGTCTTGGCGACACTTGTCTAGTTTGGCCCACGACGGACCCTCAATTTTGCGCAAACTGGGGGAAATCGGCAACCTGGCTTTCCTTTTGTTACCCCACGAAACGCGGTGGTAGGTATTGAGGGGGCGCCCGGCGTGGGCCTTTCGGTCAGGGCTTGGCCTGGGTCTCTATTAACTCGACAGCGCGAAGTCTGAACGATCTAAGGCGATTGTCAGCATCGATTTGCGGTTTGAAAGCAACGTGATCGCTTGGCGCCAGGTCGAGCTGGAAGGCCCTGGCAACCGGCCAATTTGCGCAGGTCAGCGGTAGCACTACCGTCTGTACCCCTTGCTTGGCAAGCGACAGCGTCTGGTCCAGGCACCCGGGACTAGTCACGTGAAGGCTTGGTTGCTTCGGCGCAACGCCTCGAAGGAGTTCATCCGGCACCTCGAAGGTCAACCGTATGGCGTTCTCGTTCGAGCGTTTGAGCATCACTGCCGCGTCCATACCCACCCACGCGTCACGGTCACTTTCTCGCTGGAATATGCCCCGTCTATGCGAGTAGTCCCCTTGGGAAAAGTCAAATCCACTGGACAGGCTTGCTGGATCGCTCTCTTGGGATGCGAATGGGGCATATGGCTGGATAGAGCCAAGCTTGTACAAAGCGCCTCCATTCAGTTTCACAATCGTACGATACTGCGATTGGTCCAGGACATTGTGGATCGACGATTGACTTATCCCCTCCGTGTACATGTCCGTCACGAAGTACTTGTCCGGGAGCGCATTCACTTTCTCCGACGGCCAGTGCTCAAAGTTCATGAAATGCCGGTGGGAAAACAACGAAATGATCGGTGCCTGCCACCAGCCGGTGCCGAAGATAGTCGCATCGCTCGGCAATGCGCGCACCTTGTTCGCCACAGTCAACATATCCAGGGCATAGCTCGGAGGCTCTGGCGGACGAGTTACAGTTTGTCCACTTCGTATCAAGAGCAGTTGGCAAACCACCACCGGAACGAGCGCAAGCAGCATGACGGCACGCACTTCCTTGCGATTCGGCACGTCACGGTCAGTGTCTCCACCGGGGCGGCGCCATGCTTGCGTCAACACCACGACAATTAGGCACTGCAACAGCAGCAAACCATCGACGATTCGGCGTAACCAGGTCATCGCATCCGGACTGATGAAGAGCCACCAGAAAAAATATAGCCCGGTGACGAAGACCAGCACGCCGAGAACCAGACGGACATGCGCAAGTCTTCTTCGATCGAAAGCGAAGCTCAGTCCGAGCGCAAGCGGCACGACGATGCACACGGCCAGCAGGGGCGCGGGAACACCCGTCATGCCGGCAAGAATTGACAAATGTTGCAAGCCCTTGCCCAGAAAGCCTTGAACAACGTTGTCGTGCCTGACTCCCGATTGCGCGCGAATTTGTCCGAGCTGGAACCGCCACCACTCAACATAGGCATGCGCAGATCCCACTTGGACAAAGCGGAATAGCTCCCACGCGACGACGGGCACGCTGAACCCAATCCCAAGAGCGAACACGCGGCGCCATCTGTCTGGCTGCGCAAAAATCACACACGCGAGTATCAACATCGCGGGCGCAACGCAAACGAGTGCGACGACCTTCGTCAGGTAGGCCATGCCGAACAACAGGCCAGCGAAGAACAATCTGCGATGGTCGGGAACGCCACGCACTTTGGCGGGCGCCAACACGAAGATCCCGGCAAGGAACCAGACGAGTACCGGAATCTCTCCGTACCCGTTCATCGCGTATTCGATGAAACCTGGGGTCGTGATGCATGCCAGAGCGCCAAATAGAGCAAGCCACAGCGGCACGCCCACGCGGCGGGCCAGCGCCACCACCATGCAAATCAGTGCCACCACGTAGACGAGGTTGACGACCTGGCTTGTGAATGGCGTAATTCCGCCGACCCAGAATGCAAGCGCTGCGGGCAATATGAATGGCCCATCTGTTTGCGCCGGAAACAAGAAAAACTGATCGTAAAAGAAGCCGTAGCCGTCCCCACGAACAAACGACGCGGCAGTGTTGAGATTCATCGCACCGTCGAAGCTGGGGGGCGCCACCATTGCGTAACGCACCAGACCGACGAGGATATAGGCAACGAGTGCAGCAAACGGCACACTTGCCATGATCCCTACGATTGACACTTTTGCTCGACCCGATACTTGCATCTGGTATTCAATGGGGAGGTGTCGTGCCACGCGAATACCCTCGCGCGGCACTGGGCATTGGCAACGAGAGAGGCTCGTGGCTCGTTCGTGCTACGAACCCGGAACACTTCTGTTCCGGTTCACAAGGTGCGATTCGTTTCGCTGCGAATCGCGCGATCGTTTTGACGCGCCAAAGAGCTCGGCCCTGGTACAGCCAGGTATGCGAAACGTTTCGCTTCAAGTCTGCCTTTCGTAACGGTGTCAAGCACAAGTCCGCAAACGAGAAACAGAAAGCCCAACAAACCGAGCGCAACACACAATAGCGCGGTCGGCATGCGCGGCACCAACCCTGTCTTCACATAAGTGTCGAAGATGGGGATTGCGAGGATAATCGAAAGCAGCAGGCTTGCGGCAAAGCAGATGGAAAAGAAGGCGAGCGGACGCTCCAGCTTGAAAAGCTTAAGGATGGTCATCAGAATCCTGAAGCCGTCCCGGTAGGTGTTGAGCTTGCTGACGGAGCCTTCTGGCCGGCTACCGTAATAGGTATCCACCTCGGCCACGGGCATACGCAACTCGAGCGCGTGCACGGCCAACTCAGTTTCGGTTTCGAACCCGTGCGCATGGGCGGGAAACGACTTTACGTAACGGCGCGAAAAGATCCGATATCCGGACAACATGTCGCGAAACGTGCGGCCAAAAATTGATGCCGCGAATCCGGTGAGCATGACATTGCCGAGACGGTGCCCGGCGCGGTAAGCCGAAGCTTCGTCGGACACGCGGCACCCCACTACCATGTCGAGCCCGTCGTTGACCAGGGTCTCGATGAGTTGAGGAGCAACGCTAGCATCATAGGTGTTGTCACCGTCAACCATCACGTAAACGTCGGCTTCGACATCGCCGAACATGCGGCGAATCACGTTGCCCTTGCCCTGAAGCGCGACGCGCCGCACGTCGGCACCCGCCGCACGGGCGACCTCGGACGTACCGTCCGTCGAGTTATTGTCGAACACGTAAACGCGTGCGTTCGGGAGATACTGCCGAAAGTCCGCGACGACCTGCGCGATGGTGCTCGCCTCGTTGTAGCACGGCAAGATGACAGCTACGTCGTGATCCACTTCTTCCCCCGATCGTCCTCGGTATTGCTAGGGCATGGCTGGTTCACGCGAGCGCAAACCCGCCCTAAATACCGGGAGTTGTTGTTCAAAACCCTGCATAATACCTGCCCTGGAGGTTGAAATGATCGGCTGTCGCGCAGAAAGCAGCCGTTTGACTCAAAAAGATACAGTTTTGCGATAAGTCCTTGCGCAGGATCTCAACCGGGATACGGCGAAGAGTATCGACGATACCTACTCATCCGTAAGCGCTTTGACAACTACCGGACACCGTCGAATGCACGACATCAAGTGCATTCCGCTGCAGCTGCTTCCGGGTATCCGCTTGGAGGGAACCTGCTCTACGCCTCAGCGGCCGACTTCGTTATAATCAAACCTAGCATACTACTCTTCGGCTTCGGCCCAGCGTTGGGACCCGATTAAAGCCCACTCGGAAGCCTGTACGGAGCCCCGAACGGGAATTAATCGCCCCGACGTTGGAACAGAGTTTGCTCGGGGCCACGCCGAATCAGTGCGCTCGCAGTTATTCGACCACACGCAACATCTGGCCAGTTTCGGCATACGTCAGTAGAAGGCCGGTCAGCCCTTGTGTCGATACGTGGCCCGACGGGCGATCCAAAAGACCTCGCTCTGACCGCCTCCTACGAAGGCGAAGAACGCAGCATAATACGATTGCAATATTTGCATCCTCGTTCATCAGCAGCTTCAAACTGAATCAGCGCCTTATTGTAATTTGCGAGCCATGAATGCGGACTGTAATCGTTCACTACCATCTTTTCAAAAACGCTGGCACAACGGTAGACGGCATTCTTGACCGAAATTTCCCAGGTGACGCTCGTGGCCACTTGGAAGGCCCCTACCCTTGGTCCACCGTACTCTCCAATGAAATATTGGAGTTTGCGCTTTCAAAGCCGGATCTGCGCGTCATCTCCAGCCATCAGGCTCGCCTTCCGTTACCGCAGCATCCATCGATCGCCTTCCTGCCGATCCTGTTCCTGCGCCATCCAATTGACCGCTTTGCGTCCGTCTACGAGTTCGAGCGCCGGCAGGCAGCAGATAGCCTCAGTCCGAGTGTTGCGGTTGCGCGAAATGGCAGCCTAGCCGCCTTTGCGGACTGGACCGTCGCCCGTGAAGCAACGGCTGTTTGCAGGAACTTCCAGGTTGCACACCTAGCGGGAGCCCAATATGACATGCGGTATGCTCGCGCCACCCACACCGACTACCTGCAGGCTCTCGTCCACCTAAGGAGTCTTCCGTTCTTTGGCATGGTCGAGTCGTTCGAAGAATCGCTGGAGTCATTGCAGAAGTTTGTCCAACCTCATATTGGCGAGCTCAAGTTTGATTTCTCAATTGAGAACGTCACCCCCGGACGCAAGGCGACTTTGGAAAGCCGCCTGGAGCATATCGAAAGCGAACTCGGAGTTTCGCTGTACCGAGAATTGCTCGAACTCAATGCTCTTGATCTCTTGCTGTATCGTGAGGCGAAGCAAATTTTTGCGGCAAACCGCGCCCGCCTCTGCAGTGTGCAAGATGATTGTGTCACAGTACGAAAAACCCTTTGGCAGCGCCTTACACGGAATTTTAGGACAGATGCAAAATCGCCTGCGCGCGCTTAGGTGGGTCAGTTTTACATCGGCGCTAACAACTGCGCGCAGCCGCCCTTAGGCAGGAGCCCACCAGAGGGTGAGCAGACATAGCAGACTGGACGTGGCACCTTCGTGCTCCCATTGGATCTGCCCGCTGTTCCTTGTAAATGCGTCCGGACACATTTTTTGGCGATAATGCAGCGAGATTTGTATTAGCTGCAGAAAGGGAAGCACCGATACGATTCGATGACACGCTGCACTATGTGCGGCAGGAGGCGAAAATGATTCGATGCGTAGTTTGTGGGTCGCACGCTGTAGACAACTACAGGAAGATAGACGACGTCGAATTCTACACATGCCACGGATGTCGCTCACTCTTTGCAGATCCGGAATACTTGCGTGCAGTGGAGGAGGGCAACGTATCAAACTATAGAGGCGCATACTGGGAAATGGAACTGCGCGCCGCAAGGGAGAGATCGTACGGGTCGTCGTTGCAGCGCGTCGCGGAGACATTCTTCTATAGCCGGATTCCAATCACCCGGTTTGTTGATATTGGTTCGGGACCAGGGTATTTGCTAGATGCACTTGCGGCTGCGTTGCCCGACGCGGCCAACATGTTCTACGGCGTGGAACTCTTTCCGCCCGACTTGGCATTCCGGTCAAAGCACCCGAACTACAAGCTATGTCCTCTCGCGGATATCGGTCAAAAGTTCGAGGGGGGTGTCTGTATCGAGGTCATCGAGCATTTAACGCCATCCATGCTCGACGCCCTGGCGAAACAGATGGCGCAGACATCCGCAGCCGGGGCGGTCTATTTGATCAATTCCGGTCAACCCGACTATGTGGTAACTGAAGATCCCGGGTATCTGGACCCTCACGGCCGGGGCCACATTATGTCTTATTCGCTTGAGGGCGCCAGACTGATATTTGAACCGCACGGTTTCACAGTAATCCCCCTACCAGGACGTCATTGGGCTTTCCTTGTCGAATACCAATCGGAATTCACAACCAAAGAGCCCATCGAGCAACTTGAGGCTCGAATCTGGTCCCCTATTCCGGAGAACGTTGCGACCCTCAGAGACGGAGGTGGCGGCTCTTTGATGTACTGCACGGGCTTGGAGTCGGCACGTTGTTACTTGGAACATGCAACCGTGATACAGCGCACGCAGTGGGCTCGATCACTCCAGGCAGAGATCGATCGAATAGAGGCCGAGCGAAAAGCAGAGCGTGCGAATGAAGCCTCCCCCAAGCAGGTCCCTCCGGAGACGAACAGTCACGTCGCTCATGCGGGACTCCTCGGGCGCGCGCGACGCTGGGTGCAGCGCGACGCGAGTTAGCAGGACATCGCCGCCTGCGATCCGTAGGGCCTTTGTCCTACTATTCCCCGGGGCGCGATCCATTACGGCTCAGGTGTATTAGCCGGGACTCGATCTGACAGGTAGTCGGGCCGATAGAAAGGAAGCGATCAATGGGGAATGAGTTTCTCCTTGGCCAATTCCAGCGAATCGAGAAAGGTGCACATCGGTGTCTTGCCGTAACACCAACGCCCCTGATGCTCCCGTTCATTGTTGTACTGGTCGAGCCACGCATCAAGGTCCGTCTGCAAGGTGGCAATCGATTCGTAGATCTTCTTGCGAAAAGCGATGCGGTAGAACTCGT
>NZ_JAMBPQ010000057.1 GCF_024206495.1 Paraburkholderia sp. CNPSo 3272
ATTACGTACAGAAAGGCGCGCAGACGGATCGGCTAACGAAAAAGCCCGCAGGAAGCGGGCTTGGTCTCATCCAGTTGCGGCGGCGCGATCAATGCGCCCCGATCACGTTCACCACCTTCACGTTGCGCGTATCCGGCACCTCGGCATACGACAGCACCTTGAGCTGCGGCAGGCTGCGGCGCAGGAAGCGTGACAGCATGGGCCGCAGCGCGTGCTGCACGAGCATCACCGGCGCGAGACCCAGCGCCTGCTGACGCCCCATCGCCTGCTCGGTCTGCGTGAGCAGCGTATGCGCGAGACCCGGTTCGAGGCCGGGGTTCGGGCCCGAGGTGAGTGTCTGCGACAGCACGCGCTCGAGATTCGCGTCGAGGCCCATCACCTGCATGTCGGCGTTGCCGGGGAACCATTGCTGCGTGATCGCGCGGCCGAGCGCGATGCGCACCGCCGCCGTCAGATCGTGTGCATCGGTGATGCGCGGCGTGTGCTCCGCGAGGGACTCCATGATCGTGCGCATGTCGCGGATCGGCACGCCCTCTTCCAGCAGGTTCTGCAGCACCTTCTGCAGCGTCGTGACCGGCAGCACCTTCGGCACGAGGTCGTCCACGAGCGAAGGCGTGTCCTTCTGCACGCGCTCGAGCAGCGCCTGCACTTCGCGGCGCCCGAGCAGCTCGGCCGCGTGCATGACGACGAGGTGATTCAAGTGCGTCGCCACCACCGTGCTCGAATCGACCACCGTGTAGCCGAACACCTGCGCCTGCTCGCGCACGTTCGAATCGATCCATACGGCGGGCAGGCCGAACGCCGGGTCGGTGGTCGGCGTGCCGGGAAGCACCGCGCTCACCTGGCCCGGGTTGATTGCGAGCCACTGGCCCGGATAGGCCTCGCCCGTGCCCACTTCCACGCCCTTCAGCGCAATCCGATAGGCGTTCGGGCGCAGCTCCAGGTTGTCGCGAATATGGATGACGGGCGGCAAGAAGCCGATTTCCTGCGCGAACTTCTTGCGGATGCTCTTGATGCGCTTGAGCAGCTCGCCGTCCGTGTTCTTGTCGACGAGCGGAATGATGCGGTAGCCGACTTCGAGGCCGAGCGTGTCGATGAGCGCCACGTCGTCCCAGGTCGCCTCGGCATTTTCGGCCGGCGCAAGCGCGGCAGGCGCGGCTTCAGTCACCACGGCGCTCGCCTTCTTCGCCTCGGCGTTCTTTTTCATCACGCGACCAAGCTGGATCGCGCCGCCGCCGAGCAGCAGAAACGCAAAGTGCGGCATGCCCGGAATCAGGCCCATCATGACGATGATCGAGCCCGTGATCATGAGCACGCGCGGGTTTGTGAAGAGCTGGCCGGTGAGCTGCGTGCCGATGTCCTCGTTGGTCCCCACGCGGGAAACAATCACGCCGGCCGCAGTCGAAATGATGAGCGACGGAATCTGCGCGACGAGGCCGTCACCGATGGTCAGCAGCGTGTAGGTCTCGGCCGCCGAGCCGAACGGCATCCCGTGCTGCACGACGCCCACGATCAGGCCGCCCACGATGTTGATGACCATGATGAGCAGGCCGGCGATGGCGTCGCCGCGTACGAACTTGCTCGCACCGTCCATCGAGCCGTAGAACTCGGCTTCCTGGGCAATCTCCGTACGGCGCTTTCTCGCCGCATCTTCATTGATGAGGCCTGCGTTGAGATCGGCGTCGATCGCCATCTGCTTGCCGGGCATCGCATCGAGCGTGAAGCGCGCGGACACTTCGGCGATACGGCCCGCGCCCTTTGTGATCACCATGAAGTTGATGACCATGAGGATCACGAACACAACGATACCGACGGCGAAGTTGCCGCCCACCAGGAAGTGGCCGAACGACTCGATCACCTTGCCCGCCGCGTCAGGGCCAGTGTGGCCTTCCAGCAGCACGATACGCGTGGAGGCCACGTTCAGCGAGAGCCGCAGGAGCGTGGAAAACAGCAGCACGCTCGGGAACGCCGCGAAGTCGAGCGGCTTCATGGTGTACATGCTGACGAGCAGCACCATCACCGAAAGCGCGATGTTGAAGGTGAACAGCAGATCCAGCAGGAACGGCGGCAACGGCAGGATCATCATGCCGAGGATCATGCAGATCAGGATCGGTCCCGCCAGCGCGCGCAGATTCGTGCTTTGCAGCATCTCCGGGCGCCGCGCGAGGAAACCGGTGCGGGCGTTCATTCTGTTGCTCCTTCAGTGCCGTCTGGCGCCGGGTTTGTCTCGGCGCGGCCAGCGATGTTCGATGCGTTGTTTGCGTTCATGGAATTTGCCGCGTTCGCGCGACTGGCGGCCTCGGCGGCCGCGCGCTCCTCGGGAGTGAGGGCTTCGTCGGCTTCGCTGGCTTCGTCTTCGTCGGTCATCGCGCCCTTGTCCATTTCGGGTGGCACGTCGAGGTCGGTCGGCTCCATCGGCACGTCGCCGCCATGCTCGCGGAAACGCTTGAGCTGATAGACCCACGCGAGCACCTGGGCGACCGCGCCGTAGAGCGGACCCGGAATTTCGCGGTTGATGTCGACGTTGTAGTAGAGCGCGCGGGCGAGCGGCGGCGCTTCGAGCAGCGGCACGTTGTTCTCTGTCGCGAGCTCGCGGATGCGCACAGCCACGAGGTTCACGCCCTTGGCGACGACCTTCGGCGCGCGCATCTCGCCGTCGGCGTACTTGAGCGCGACGGCGAAGTGCGTCGGGTTGGTCACGACCACGTCGGCCTTGGGCACCTGGGTCATCATGCGGCGGCGCGCGGCAGCCCGCTGCTGCTGGCGAATGCGCCCCTTCACGTGCGGGTCGCCTTCGTTTTCGCGGTGCTCGCGCTTCACTTCTTCCTTGGTCATGCGCAGCCGGCGGTAATACGACCAGACCTGGTAGGGTGCGTCAATGGCCGCGACGAAGAACATGCCGGCGACCGTCATGCCGCAGCACACCGCAATAAGATGCATGCCGTCGGCGAAAGCGCGCGGCGCGGGCTGCATCGCCAAGCCGAGGATCTCGTCGCGGTGGTTCCACAGCGCGGAACCGCCGATCACACCGACCGCGGCCGTCTTCACCGCCGACATGCCGAGTTGGACGAGCCCGTTCACGGAAAAGAGGCGGCCGATGCCCGTAATCGGGTTCAGACGTTCGAATTTCGGCTCGAGCAGCTTCGTCGATATCAGCCAGCCGCCGAGGGCCATGGGCGCGACGAGCGCCGCCACGCCCGTGAGCGCAAGCACCGGTATGACCGCGAGGAACCCCTCGCGCGCGGAGAGCCCCGCGCCGATCAGCATGCGCCGCGTCTCGAACGCGTCGGCATGGCCGAACGTGAACGCCGACCGCAACATGGCCTGCAGATGCTCGCCGATCGTGCCGGAGAGCATCCATGTGCCATAGAAGCCCGCCGAGAGCAGCGCGAACGTCGCCAACTCCCGGGAACGCGGAACCTGCCCCTCCTCCCGCGCCTTTTCGAGGCGCTTGGGAGTGGCGGATTCGGTTTTGTCGAGGTCGCTGTCCTCAGCCACGCATGCTCCGGTCGCGGGCGCGCGCCGCTCGTCGCGGCTGCGCGGCTGGCGCGCGCCCTTTTTCAGTGACAGCGATTATTGCCGCGCAAGCCAAGCGGCGATTGACGGAGTAGGACGGGGAAATCAGGGTATTTCGGCCGATGGGACTGGGGCGGCATCATCGGCGGGCGCCGGCGGGCGATGCGCGCACGGGCCCGCGGGCCGCAAACTTCGCGGCAGACGCACCCGCAGCGCGCGCGATTTCAGAACGCGACGAACGGCGCCTTGCCGCCGGATGCGCTCATGTCCATGCCGTAGTACACGTAGCGGCCATAGAAGAACGACAACCCCAGGTCGAGGTCCGCCGACGAGCCGAACTGCCCTGCCAGGTTGTTGGCCGCATAGTTCGCGCCGCTGCCGAGCAATGCGTTCGCGTTCGCGACGTTGAAGGTCGCGGTGCCCGTCGTTGCGCCGTTATTGGAAACGAGCGCCGCGCTGAAGGACTGCGTCGACGTTGGGCAGTAGAACGTGCCGAGATTGCCGCCGCACTGCGGCAGCGCGCTGTCGACGAAGAAGATCGCGTTCGAACCCGAATCGAGGAAGGTCTGGAGCGTGCGCCCGTTGAATGTCGAGCTGAGCCTGCCCCACGAGTCCGTGCTGTAGCTTTGTGCCGCGGTCATCGCGTTGTTCGACTGCGTGCCGATGCCGAACACGAGGGTGCCCGTCGCGCTGGGCGCGCCGCTATCGGATACGGGCGCCATCTGGAGGATCACGCCGTTGCCGTCCGTGCCGAACTTGGGCACTGGGTTGGCCACCAGCTGGGTTTGCGTGACCGTTGCCGTGACGCAGTTCGTGTCGCCGGGGCAGGAGTAGTAAGTGCCGAGGTTGTCATAAGGCGCAACGCCAATGCCGAGAATGCCGTTCGCGCCGAGGTCCTGCACCGTGTCCTGCGCGCTGCCAAAGCCCGCGCACGCCGCCGGCACCGACCCCAGGTCACCGATCACCTGGATGGGGATATTGGATGCCGTCTCGCCGCCGATCTTGACGTCAGCAGAACGCACCGTGCCCCACGTGTAACCATCGGCAAATGCCGTGCATTCGGCGAGGTTGCCGCCATTGGCCGTGACAGGGGACAGCGAACTCAGCAGGTTCGGCAGCGCCGACGCGAGCAGACGCAGGCCGAACGACGCCGTATCCACCTGGACGTTGTCGACGGTCTGGCAGGTGCTCGTGCCGGCCACGCAGATCGTCACGCTGACGGTGGGAATGTTGGGCAGCGTGCCGGTGAGGCCGCGGTTCACGACGACGCCCACGGTGTTCGCGGCGGTTGCCGCGGTGGGCTGCTGTGTGGGACTGGGAACCGCGGAGCTGCCACTGCCACTGCTGCCGCTCGAGTTGCTGCCACTACTGCTGTTGCCGCTGCCGCCCCCGCCTCCGCAGGCGGCGACGAGCGAAACCAGGGCGACGAGCGCGGCGCCCGAAAGGAACCGGAAAGGGCGCAGCCACAAGCTGCGCGAATGGCGTGAAATCAGCGCTGAAGTCGGCACGTTCGGTCTCCGCTCGTCACTGGATATCGGAGGCGCTGACGCCCGCAGGCAGCGCCTGCGGCAGCCACGCCTGCCCGGAGAAGGCGCCCATGTGGCCGCCCGAATGCACGACGACGTTCGAGTTTTCGACCACACCCGGCCCGCGCACGCGGCCGGCGGCGTGGCTCGCCTTCACGCCGGCCGTGTATTGGGAAAAGTAGCTGCCCAGCAGCGTGGCGAGATTGGGCATCTGCGGGCCGTCCCAGGCCACGCCGAATACGGTGCCGGCCTGCGAGAGGTACTCGCGCACGACGGTGCCGTTGGCGAGCGTGGTCTGTTGAACGGTGTAGGCGGGAGTCGTGGAAGCGCCAGACGCCGCGCCTTGCAAGGCTGCGCGCGCAACGGCCGAGGCGTTGCCGGCCGCGGCCGCCGCCGAAGCGGCGCTCAGGGCGCTGACGCTCGCGCCCGCCGGCGTGGGCATGGGCGCGCCGCCGAGCGCGGCGTGAGCCGCCGGCGCCACGAGCAGCGCGCAAAGCAGGAAACCGGGAAGCGCCGCGCCGGGCGCGCAGCGGGATACAGCGCGGCGCGCAAACGAGCGCGCCGCCTTGCCACAGAACGATGTGTATGGATACAAGGCGTCCCCTCCCTCTTGCAATGGCGCGTTGCGCCATATGCTGTCGGGGCCACGCGGAAGGTCGCGGCGGGGACGCAGCAGGACGGGCAACGGCTGGCTATGCTCCGTTGCCCCACAGCGACGCTCGCCGCGGTAGGGGCACGAAGGCATGAGCACTAGTATGCCCGCCTTGGACTACATGCGGCAGCTAACCGAACGGTTAGCTGCATGTTAAGGGTCAGAACCCCAGACTTGCGAGCAGATCGTCGACCTGCGCCTGGTCCTGCACGACGTCGGTCTTGCCTTCCGGATTGATCTGCGGGCCGTTGAGCAGGCCTTCGGGACTGCCCGTGCTGCTCTGGGTCTCCGCGAGCGCCGCCGCCGTTGCCGCGAACTGCTCGCGGCGCTCCGGCGCGATGTTCTCGACGAGTACGGTGAGCAACTGCTGCTCGATCAGATAGACCACGTCCATGATCTTCTTGATCACCTGGCCCGTCAGATCCTGGAAGTCCTGAGCGAGCATGATCTCGAGGAGCTGCTGATTGGTCGCCGCGGTGGCTTGCGGCACGCCATCCACGAAGGCGCGCGTGTCGTCCATCAGCTGGCGCACTTCCTCGCGGCCGATCGGCGCGTCGTACCAGGTCGCCCAGCGGCCCGTCAGTTCCTTCGCGTCGCGTTCGAGCGTTTCCTGCAGCGGCTTGGCGATGTCGATCGCGGTCAGCACGCGCTCGGCGGCCTGCTCGGTCATGTTCGCGACATAGCGCAGCCGGTCGCGCGCGTCGGGCACCGCCTCGGCGGCGCGCTCCACATGCTTGTCGAGGCCGAGTTCGCGCATCGAGTCGCGCAGGCTGCGCGTCAAGTGTCCGATGCGCGCGAGGATGCGGTCCGTCGCCAGCTCGCCGGCGTCGCCCGCGGCGGGCGGCGCGAAGTCGAACTCGGGCGGCTGCGCAAGCGGCTCGATGCCCTCGGCTTCCGGCCACTCACCGGAATGAGCGCCGGACTGCTCACTGATGGGCTCGTTCACGTCAGCTCCCCGTCTTCGCCATCTTCTCGAGAATCTTGTTGAGCTTCTCGTCGAGCGTGGCGGCCGTGAACGGCTTCACCACATAACCGCTCGCACCGGCCTGCGCCGCCGCGATGATGTTCTCCTTCTTCGACTCGGCCGTCACCATCAGCACCGGCAAGTGCGTCAGGTTGGCGTCGGCGCGGATCTCCTTGAGCATGGCGAGACCGTCGAGGTTCGGCATGTTCCAGTCGGAGATCACGAACTCGTAGTTGCCGCCGCGCAGGCGGGCGAGGCCCGCTGCACCGTCTTCGGCTTCGTCGACGTTCGAGTAGCCCAGTTCCTTGAGCAGGTTGCGGACAATCCGGCGCATCGTCGGAAAATCGTCCACCACCAGAATCTTCATTCCCTTATCCATCACGTTCCATTCCTCCAGGCGAAAACCCGGGCAATTATCCAGAGAAGCACACTGCCTATCCAGATAAATTAATCGCGAGCGATCGAGCAAGCGTTTGCAGCCCGCATGATCTCTCTATATCGGCAATTTCTTAGACGCGCTGAACCCGGTCGCCCATCGAGGCGAGTCGGGTCATCACGCGCCGGCTCATGTCGGAGAGCGAGGCGATCTCGTCGGCGCCGCCCATGGCAATGGCTTCGCGCGGCATGCCGAACACGATGCAGCTCGCCTCGTCCTGCGCGAGCGTATATGCACCGGCCTGGCGCATTTCGAGCAGTCCGGCAGCGCCGTCGCGGCCCATGCCCGTGAGAATCACGCCGATGGCGTTCTTGCCCGCGTGCAGCGCCGCCGAGCGAAACAGCACGTCGACCGACGGACGGTGCCGGTTGACCGGCGGGTCGTCGGACAGATGTGCGATGTAGTTCGCGCCACTGCGTGCGAGCAAGAGGTGTGCATGGCCCGGCGCGATGTAGGCGTGGCCGGGCAGTACACGTTCGCCGTGCTCCGCTTCCTTGACGGTGATGCGGCACAGCCCGTTCAGGCGCTGTGCGAACGACTTCGTGAAACCGGGCGGCATGTGCTGCGCGATCAGCACCGCTGGCGCGTCGGGCGGCAGCGGCTGCAGCACTTCGCGGATCGCCTCGGTGCCGCCCGTCGACGCGCCGACGATCACGAGCTTCTCGGTCGAGACGAGCGGGTTGTTGATCATCGGCGCCGGGCTCGCGGCGTGCGCAGCGGCGTGGCCGTGCGCGTGCGCTGCCGCGCCGGCGGGCGCAGCAGACGGAGCATGGTGCGCACGCACGCGGGCGCGCGCGGCGGCGCGCACCTTGTCGGCGAGCTTTTCCGAGTATTCGAGCATGCCGTCGCGAATGCCGACCTTCGGCTTCGTCACGAAGTCGACGGCGCCCAGTTCAAGCGCGCGCAGCGTGATTTCGTTGCCGCGCTCGGTGAGCGACGACACCATCACGACCGGCATGGGCCGCAGGCGCATCAACTTCTCGAGGAAGTCGAGGCCGTCCATGCGCGGCATTTCCACGTCGAGCGTGAGCACGTCGGGGTTGTGCTGCTTGATCAGCTCGCGCGCGACGAGCGGATCCGGCGCAGTGGCGACGACCGTCATATCGGGCTGACTGTTGATGATTTCCGTCATCAAACTGCGGATCAGCGCCGAATCGTCGACGCAGAGAACCTTGATTTTTTGCACAGCGTTCACGCCTCCTCTACTGTCCTGGCGTTGTCTTGACCGGATGCGCGCAGCGCGGACGACACGCTCGAGCCGAACAGCTCGATGCGAGGGCGCGCGCCCTGCGGCTGGGATTGGAAAATCTCGGGCGTATGAGCTGCCGCCTTGGCAGCCGCGTTTGCCGCCGAATTTGCAACATGAGCCGCCGCCGTGGCGCCCGGGCCCGCGCGACCGGCGCTGCCGACGCCGAACAGCTCGACGCGCGCCCGCGCCCGCGCGAGCCGCTCGGCGCGCGCTTCGGCGGTTTGCGCGGCGAGCTGCTGCTCGCGCTCGGCCACGCTCGTGTCCTGCGAGAGGCGCAGCTTCTTGACCATCACCTGGCCCGTGCGCGGCAAGAACGCCACCTTGCGCGGATGCGAGCCTTGCAGGTCTTCGGCCACGATGCGGATGTTTTCGGTCGCGAGATAGCGGCGCACGAACACGGCGTTGCGGTCGCCGATGTTCATCGTCGTCATGCCCGCGAGCACCGCCGCGCCGCCGAACACCTTGGCCTCGAAGCGCTCGCGCCGGCCGCCCGCCTTGATCAACTCGTTGATGAGCACTTCCATCGCGTAGGCGCCGTAGCGCATCGCGTCGGAGGCGCCGGTGAGCGCGTGGGCGGAGTCCGCGCCGTCGTCGGGAAGCATGAAGTGGTTCATGCCGCCAATGCCGGCGGTGCGGTCCTGAATGCAGGCCGCCACGCACGAGCCGAGCACGGTGACGAGCACCATGTCCTCGCCCGTCGTGTAGAACTCGTTGGGCAGCAGCTTGACGCCGGGGCGCTGGAAATGCGCGTCGAAGTAGCGGTTCGTCGCGATCGGGAGGCGGGCGCTCATGCGGGCACTCCGAGCGCGTCGTTCGCGCGGCGCGGCGCAGCACTGGCGGCGCCGCGCGTGAGTTCGTACACCGTCTGGCCGCGCAGACGGAAAGCCTGCGTGACGTAGGTGAAGTTCTCTGAGTGGCCCGCGAACAGCAGGCCGTCCGGCTTCATGAGCGGCTCGAAGCGCGTGAGGACCTGTGCCTGGGTCGGCTTATCGAAATAGATCATCACGTTGCGGCAGAAGATCGCGTCGAACGTCGTGCGCAAGCCGTAGTCCGCGTCGGTGAGATTGAGCTGCTCGAACTTGATCATCGCGCGCAGCTCAGGACGCACCTTCACGAGTCCCGAGTGCGAGCCGGTTCCCTTGAAGAAGAAGCGCTTCAGACGCTCCGGCGACAGATGCTTCACCTGGTCGAACGAATAGACGCCCGCGTCGGCCTTGGCGAGCACCTGGGTGTCGAGGTCGGTGGCGAGCACGCGCGCCTCGCGCGCGGCGCGGTCTCCAAGCGCTTCGACGAGCGTCATCGCGATCGAGTACGGCTCCTCGCCCGTGGAGGCCGCCGAACACCACACTGAAACCGGCTGCGAACCCCTGCGCTTCACGAAATCCGCGAGGATCGGGAAGTGATGCGCCTCGCGGAAAAACGCGGTGAGGTTCGTGGTGAGCGCGTTCGTGAATGCTTCCCACTCGGCCGCGTCGTTGCGCGCCTCGAGCTGGTCGAGGTACTCGCGAAAACTGTCGAGACCGAGCGTGCGCAGGCGCCGCGCGAGACGGCTGTACGCCATGTCGCGCTTGTGGTCCGAGAGCGAAATGCCCGCGCGGCGGTGAATCAGAGCGCGAATGCGCTCGAAGTCCGCCGAAGTGAAATCGAAATCGCGGTTGCTCTCGACGCCCGAACCGCCCGGCTCGCCGGCGTCCTGGCGCGTACTTCGCAGCGCTCTCATGCTGATGCTCCTTCGCATTGCGCGCCGCCCACTGCATGGGATACCGCGGCGCAGGACTGCTGCGCGCCGCGCCTGCCCGGTTGCAATGCGTGCGGCGCATGGGCCGCCTGCGCAGCGCGCGCGGGCCGTGGGGCCCGGCGCGGCAGGTCTTGCCGTTGTGTAGCGCTCATGTGCATTGCAGTTGCTCGTCGTGTTCAGTACTTCACTACTTTTCTATGCCGCGTTCGATCAGAACGTTTCCCAGTCCGAATCGTCCGAAGCGGATGCCGCCGTGCTCGCGTACGCCTCGGCGCGCGCAGGCGCGGCCGGTTTCGCCGCAGGCCTTGCCACTGCCTTGTTGGCCGACTGCGCTGCCGGTTGCGCCGCGGGCTTTGTCGCAGGCTTCGCGGCGTCCGCAGGTGCCGCTGCGGTCGCGACTGACGCCACCGCGGCCTTCGTCCCCGCCGAAGCCGAAGCCGGAGACGGCGTCGTGCGTTTCACGGCAACCGGCGAGGCCGGCGTGACGCGAGCCGCACCTGCAGCCACGCTGCGCGCCGCTGCGCCGCCCGTCGTCCACGTGCCGAGCACGTTCTGCAGCTGGCGCGTCTGCTCCTCGAGCGACGCCGCCGCAGCGGCCGCCTGCTCCACCAGCGCCGCGTTCTGCTGCGTGACGGTGTCCATCTGCGTGACGGCGCGGTTGACCTGCTCGATGCCGCCCGACTGCTCCTCGGACGCCGCGCTGATCTCACCCATGATGTCGGTCACGCGACGCACGGCCTGAAGGATTTCTTCCATCGTCGTGCCTGCGCGGCCCACGAGCTGCGAGCCGCTTTGCACCTTCTCGGCCGAGTCGTTGATGAGTTCCTTGATTTCCTTCGCCGCGCTGGCGCTGCGCTGCGCGAGGCTGCGCACTTCGCCGGCCACCACCGCGAAGCCGCGGCCCTGCTCGCCCGCACGCGCCGCTTCCACGGCCGCGTTGAGCGCGAGAATGTTGGTCTGAAAGGCGATGCCTTCGATCACGCTGATGATGTCCACGACCTTCGCCGAACTCACCGCGATGCCCTGCATCGTGTTCACGACTTCACCCACCACCTCGCCGCCGCGCGTTGCGATGTCGGACGCGTTGACGGCCAGCTGGCTCGCCTGGCGCGCGTTCTCGGCGTTCTGGCGCACGGTGCCGGTGAGCTGCTCCATGCTCGATGCCGTTTCCTGCAGCGAAGCGGCCTGCTGCTCCGTGCGCTGCGAGAGATCGGTGTTGCCCATGGCGATCTCGCGTGCGCCCACGTCGATCGAGCTGGCGCCCGTATGCACCGCGCTCACCAGCGTGACGAGGCTTTCCTGCATGCGCTTGATGCCGCCGAAGAGACGCCCGATCTCGTTGTCGCTGTAGACCGTGACCGGCTGCGAGAGATCGCCTTGGGCGATGCGCTCGAAACACGTCACCGCGTCCTCGAGCGGCTGCACGATGAGACCGCGCATGGCGAAGCGGATCGCCACCACGAGCACGAGCGCCACGGCGATCACCACGCCGATCGCAATGCGCATCACGGCGATCTTGTCGTGCGCGCCGACCTCGCGCGCCTGAGCGCCGTCTTCCAGCGCCTGCGCGAGCGGCCCGGCGACGTTGTCGTAGTCGACGAACATCGGGCTGATCTTCGTGTCGGCGATCGCGTGATAGGCCGGTTGATCGTTTGCGCGCAGGGCCGCGAATTCGGGCTGCACGCCGTCCTGCATGAGCGTCGCGCGTTTGGCCACGAGCGCATCGAGCGTGGCGGCGTCGAGACCGCTCTTCGGCGCGTTCTGGAAGGCCTGCCAGGCTTCATTGGATTTGCCGAGCAGTTCCTGGGCGCGATCGATCACCTTCTTCGCATCGTCGGCCTGGCCAGCTGCCGTAAGCGCGCTGGCGCGGTCGATCGCCACGCGCGTGCGCAGCAGATACGACGACGCGTCGTTCAGCGCGTGCATCGCCACGAGATCGCCTCGCACGATCTCGGTGAATGCGTCGCTCGCACGCCCGAGCGCGACGAGCCCGAGCGCGCCGACCAGCACGGTCAGCGCAACCAGAATGACCCCTACGCCCGTGAGCGTCGTGCGGATCGACCATCTTTGCAGCATCTCGTTTGCTCCTGTCCTATGCGAATCGGGGCGGGCTATGCGGGCGGGCGCGGGCAGCCAGGCGCGGCCGGCCAGGCGCGGCCGGCTAGGCGCGGCCGGCCGGCAAGACGCGGCGACGCCCGGCACCTGTACGAAGCACGCGCGAAAACGAAGGCGGCTTGCCGCTCTTTGGCGGCGGCTTATCCGCTCTCTCTCACGCTGGCCTCGCGGCCCCCCGGTTTAACTCTCGGCGCGTTAGACCAGCGCCTCGATCAGAGCCATTTCGCGGCTCGTCATCAGTTTTTCGATGTCCATCAGGATCAGCATGCGGCCTTCCACAGTGCCGAGGCCCGTGAGGTACTCGGTCGTGAGCGTCGCGCCGAATTCGGGCGCCGGCATGATCTGCTCCATCTGCAGCGTGAGCACGTCCGAGACGCCGTCCACCACCATGCCGACCACGCGATGCGCGACGTTCAGGATGATGACGACCGTCTGGTGGTCGTACTCGACGCGGCCCAGATGGAACTTGATGCGCATGTCGACGATCGGCACGATGATGCCGCGCAGGTTGATCACGCCCTTGATGAAGTCGGGCGCGTTCGCGATGCGCGTCACGCTGTCGTAGCCGCGGATTTCCTGCACCTTCAGGATGTCGATGCCGTACTCTTCCGCGCCGAGGGTGAAGACGAGGAATTCCTGGCCACCTGCGTCGGCCTGCAGCGCGTCGCGGCGTTGCGCGCCGGCAATCGCGCCGTGCGCGCCGTTGCCTTGAATCGATTGGACTTCTGCCACGTTAGCCCCTGAACGGTTGGGAGATGATTGGTTGAGTGCGTCCGGACTTCATCACGATTACGCGAATTCGGCGAACGCACCCGAATTTGCGCTGGCGCTCACGCCATGCGTGGCGCGCGTCTCGCGATTGAGCGCGGCCACGTCGACGATCAGCGCGACGCTGCCGTCGCCGAGAATGGTCGCCGCCGAAATGCCGTGCACCTTGCGGTAGTTCGTTTCGAGGTTCTTCACCACGACCTGCTGCTGGCCGACCAGTTCGTCGATCAGCATGGCGAAGCGACGGCCCTCGGTTTCCATGATCGTGACGATGCCCTGCGTCGGGTCCGTGCGCGCGCCTTCGACGTTGAATGCCCGGTGCAGCGCCACGAGCGGGAGATACTCGCCGCGCACGCGCACCACGCGGTCGCCGTTGGTGACCGTGTAGATGTCTTCGTGGCGCGGCTGCAGCGACTCCATCACGAAGTTCAGCGGCAGGATGAAGATCTCGCTGCCCACCTTCACGGACATGCCGTCGAGGATCGCCAGCGTGAGCGGCAGCACGATGCGCGTGGTGCTGCCCTTGCCGGCGTGCGAGGTGATTTCCACGTGGCCGCCCATCGCCTGGATGTTGCGCTTGACCACGTCCATGCCGACGCCGCGGCCCGAAACGTCCGTCACCTGCTCGGCGGTCGAGAAGCCCGGCAGGAAGATGAGGTTCCAGACCTCGTCGTCGGACATGCTGTCGCTCACCTGCATGCCCTGCTTGATCGCCTTGGCGAGAATCTTGTCGCGGCGCAGGCCCGCGCCGTCGTCGCTCACCTCGATCACGATATTGCCGCCGTGGTGCGCGGCGGACAGCACGAGCTGGCCCGTGGCGTCCTTGCCCGCGGCGCGGCGCGCTTCCACGGTTTCGATGCCGTGGTCGAGCGAGTTGCGCACGAGGTGGGTGAGCGGGTCGATGATGCGCTCGATGAGGCTCTTGTCGAGTTCGGTCGCCTGACCGAAGGTGACAAGCTCTACTTCCTTCCCGAGCTTCGCCGCGAGGTCGCGCACCAGGCGCGGGAAGCGGCTGAAGACGTAGTCCATCGGCATCATGCGGATCGACATCACCGCTTCCTGCAGGTCGCGCGCGTTGCGCTCGAGCTGCGCCATGCCGTTGTAGAGGCGGTCGTGCAGCGCCGGATCGAACGTGCTGGTGGTTTCCGCCAGCATGGCCTGCGTAATGACGAGTTCGCCCACGAGGTTGATCAGCTGATCGACCTTTTCGACGCCCACGCGAATCGAGCTGCCTTCCGCCGATGCAGCGGCGGCCGCCGGACGCGCCTTGCGCTCGCCTTCGGCTTGCGCGGGCGCTGGTGCGCTCGCGGGCGGGCGCGGCATTTCGTGTTCGGCGTGCGCAGCGGGCGGCGGGGCCGGGATCACGGCGCTGGCAGCAGGGGCCGCTGCCACCGGCGCGGCGGCAGGCGCGGCCGGCGCCGGCGCAGCCGCAGGTGCTGCCGCGGGTGCCGCCGCAGCCGGTTGCGCGTCGCCCTGCGGCGCGGCGCCCCGCCCGATCGAAATCTGTTTCTCGTCGATCACGAAGCAGCACACCGCGATGATGTCGTCGGGGGTCACATCGGTTTCGAGCCACAGCGTGAGGTCGTCGCCGGTCTTCACCTGGCCGAGAATGCGGCCGAGGTTGCCGAGCTCCTCGACGAGCAGCTCCTGGTCCTTCGCGTCGACGGCGCGCAGCGTGACGCGCAGGTGCGGACCTTCCGCTGCGGCTTCCCCGCTCGCCGCGGGCGCAGAGGCTGCCGCATCGATCGCCTCGCTCACGACGTGCTCGGGCGCACCCGAGCCTGCCGCCGCCAGCGTGCTATGCATTTCGAACGCGGCTTCGAGATCTTCTTCGGAATCGCCTGCGCTCGCCTGCGGAGCCGGTGCCGGCGCGGGGGCAGGCGCCGGCGCGGGTTCAGGCGCCGGCGCCGGTACGCCGCGGCTCTCCGCATAGAGGCGCTCGAGCTTCGTGCGCACAGCCGCAGCCGCCTGCGCGTCGGGCTCGGCGCTCGCGCGGTAGGCGCCGAGCTGGTCGGAAAGCACGTCCTTCGTTTCGAGGAACGTGTCGATCATGTCCTTGCGCAGCACGAGCTCATTGTTGCGAGCGCGGTCGAGCAGCGATTCGAGAATGTGGGTCGTCTCGGTCAAGGCCGTGAAGCCGAACGTCGCCGCGCCACCCTTGATCGAGTGCGCCGCGCGGAAGATCGCCGCCAGATCCTCGGGATCCGGGCGACCGACGTTCAGGTTCAGGAGAAGCTGCTCCATCTGCGCGAGCAGCTCGTCCGCCTCGTCGAAAAACGTCTGATAGAACTGAGTGATGTCGAGAGTCATTGCTCTTTCACCGCGTTAATTGCCTGGGGGGGTGCCTGGTCGTTTGCCGCGCGGCACCTCAAGAGTGGGCCTCGCCGAGTGCGCTCGCCAGATCGACGAGCAGCTCGGGGTCCACCGGTTTTTCGATCCAGCCGGTCGCGCCTGCATCGCGTACGGCTGCCTTGAAGCCTTCGTCCGATTCCGTAGTCAGCACGAGGATGGGCGTTTCGAAGTACGAAGGATTCGCCCTCAACTGCTTGATCAGGTCCAGGCCGCCCATGCGCGGCATGTAAAGGTCGGTGAGCACGAGATCGAAGCGCTGGGCGAGCGCATGCTCGAGCCCTTCGTCGCCGTCGCTCGCCACCGTCACTTCGTAGCCTGCCGAGCCGAGCGCCGCACGCAGGATCTCCCGCATGGACACCGAATCGTCGATCGCCAGAATGTTCCTGATCATCCGTTCCTCGTTGTCATTGCGCTGCCGGCGCGACGGCCGGCCCCGCCGGCGCCACCGTGGTTGCCACCTTCGGCGCGATCGCGACGGGCGCCGGCGCCGCCTTCCCCGGCACGACGTCGGGTGTGAGCGCGGGCAGGCTCTTGCCCGAACCCGCTGCGTCGTCGGAGAGCGTGGTGGTGGTCGAGTCGTCGTGCATGAGCGCGTCTTCGGACTTCTTGTTCAATACGATGATGCTGATGCGGCGGTTCTCCGGGTCGAGCGGATCGGCCTTGTTCAGGTTCTGCGTGGAAGCGAGACCGAGCACGCGCAACACCTTCGATTCGTCCATGCCGCCCGCGATCAGCTCGCGCCGCGAAGCGTTCGCACGGTCGGCGGAAAGCTCCCAGTTGCTATAGCCCTTCTCGCCGCCCGCGTAGGGCACGGCGTCGGTGTGGCCTTGCACGACGATGCGGTTGGGCACGTCGTTGAGCGTCTTGCCGATCGCCTGCAGGATGTCGCGCATGTACGGCTCGACCACGTCGCGGGCCGTTGCGAACATCGGGCGCTTCTGCGAGTCGACGATCTCGATGCGCAGGCCCTGCAGCGTGGAGTCGATGCGGATCTGCTGCTTGAACTGGCGCAGCACCGGGTTCGCCTCGATCGCCGCCATCAGCTTCACCTGCAGGTCGTGCAGGCGTACCTGCTCCTTGCGTTCGAGCGAGCCTTCGAGCTGCTTCGTGGCGTCGTCGTCGTTGTGCTTCGACTGGTTGCGCTCCGAGCGCTCGGTCGCGCCGTCGCTGCGGCGTGTGATGCCCTGGTCCTGCGACGAGATGTCACGGCCACCGCCCTTCAGGATGCTCGAGTCTTCGGCGCTGCGGTCGCCGCCCCAGAGCGTGATCTTCAGCGGCTGGTTGAAGTAGTCGGCAATGCCGCGCAGCTGCACCGTCGATGCCGACGACAGCAGCCACATCAGCAGGAAGAACGCCATCATCGCGGTCATGAAGTCCGCGTAGGCGAGCTTCCACGCGCCGCCATGATGGCCGGCCTTCTTCGGCGCGGCGCGCTTGACAACGATTGCGCGGTCCTTGTTGTTGCTCATGAGCCGTCCCTTACTTCGCCTTCACGCGGCGCACGTGCTCTTCGAGTTCCGTGAACGACGGACGCTCGGTCGAGAACAGCACCTTGCGGCCGAACTCCACGGCAATGGCCGGCGCGTAGCCGTTCAGGCTCGCGAGGATCGTCACCTTGATGCACTGGAACATCTTGGTCGACTCGGTCACGCGCTGCTCCGCGAGGCTCGAGAGCGGGCCGATCAGGCCGTACGAAAGCAGAATGCCGAGGAAGGTACCGACCAGCGCCTGGGCAATCATCTCGCCGAGGACCGCGGGCGGCTTGTCGGCGGACGCCATGGTATGAACCACGCCCATCACCGCCGCGACGATACCGAACGCCGGCATCGCGTCGCCCACCTTGGCGAGCGCGTGAGCGGGCGCCTCGCCTTCGGCGTGGTGCGTTTCGATTTCCTCGTCCATGAGGCTTTCGATCTCGAAGGCATTCATGTTGCCGCCGACCATGAGACGCAGGTAGTCGGTGAGGAATTCGACGATGTGGTGGTCGGCCAGGATCTTCGGATACTGCGTGAAGATCGGGCTCTTCTGCGGATCGTCGATATCCGCTTCGAGCGTGAGCGTGCCTTCCTTTCGCGCCTTCGCGAGCAGGACATAGAGCAGCGCGAGCAGCTCCATGTACACGTCCTTGTTGTATTTGGCGCCCTTGAACAGCGTGGGAAGCACGCGCAAGGTGGCCTTGATGGTCTTGATGCCGTTGCCGAGGATGAACGCGCCGACGCCAGCACCACCGATCATGAGCAGTTCCATCGGCTGCATGAGCGCGCCCAGATGGCCGCCCTCGAGTGCGTAGCCGCCGAAGACACAAAGGATCGTCAAGAGGGTTCCAACGATAATCAGCACTGCCGGGTCCTCACTAGAAATGCGCCGCGAACCGCCGTCGGCCCGCGCCCTTAGCTGGGTTTACGGCAACGGCGCGAAAAACTTTGGGTTTGAGTGGGCGCGAATCGTAAGCCGGCCGGGCATCTGCCGCCTGCTGGACATCGGCATGGCGGATGAATCTGGGGCCGGTTCGCAAAGCCGCGCGGGAAGGGGTTGCGGTGCGTGCCTGCGATCGCTTGTAAGGATGCGGGCTTGCTGCGGCAGGCGCCGTCCGGTGGGGCTGCGCGGCCTTCGCGCCGGGGCGGGCCGGGTTTATCCGGAGTCCCGGCCTGCATGGACGGCACCGAGCCGCTTCAGACCGCGTCAAAGCGCGTCGATTTGCCTCAAGCGGCGATCTGCGACGCAAGCGCGTTGCGCCGGGTGCGCCCCGCCCGCGAGGGCGGCTGGCACAGCCCGCAAATGAAGCCGCGCTGCGGGTCGTGCGCGTGCGCCACGTAGCGGCCGCCGCAGCGGCTGCACGGCGTCATCTGCAAGAGGCCCGAGGTGAAATAGCGCACGAGCGTCCAGGCGCGCGTGAGGCTCAGCGCGGGCGTTTCGTCGTGCAGCCGCAGGTGCTCGAGATAGAGCCGGTAGCTCTTCACGATCGCGTGGATCGGCTCGCAGCGCGCATGGCGGCTCATGAACATGAACGTGTTGTAGAACAGCGAGGAATGGACGTTGGGCTGCCAGGTCATGAACCAGTCGGTCGAAAACGGCAGCATGCCCTTGGGCGGCGACTCGCCCTTCACTTCCTTGTAAAGCCGGATTAGCCGGTCGCGCGAGAGCGAGGTCTCCGCTTCGAGCAGTTGCAGACGCGCGCCCAGTTCGATTAGCTCGATCGCGAGCGCGATCTCCTTTACCTCCTGCACCACACTCTTTGTCGCCATAGACACCCGTTGGAAGCCGCAAAGGAATACGCCTGGCCCCTGCCGCCGTTCGCGGGCAGCAAGGGTGCAATGCGCGGCCGCGCGCTGCGGCGCGGGGCGAAGCGGTTCAGCCGATCTGCTCGACGTCCTGGCCCGCCATGATGATCGCCGAGTGGGTCAGCGCGGTTTTGCCCTTGTCGGCAAGCGCGCTCAGGATGGCGTGGTCGTCGAACCGGAAGCGGCAAAGCAGCTGGTTCGATGCGGCAAGCCGGACGGTCTGCGCGAAAGTGAGATTGGCGAGCACCTCGGCAGACTGCTCGGAGATGCCCATGCGGAACATGCCCGTCGGCTTGTCCTCGCGCAAAAGACGTTGCGCGAGCAACAGGTACGACAGGTTCACTTCCTTGATCTCATTGAGCATGTCGCTGTGCGTCGTCGCGCTCATGGATTCCCCCGAATCAAATCGCGGCGGCTGGTCAGACCGCCTGCGGAAAACGTTTGCTCGCCCAGATACAACCCGACTGCATCCGAACGGCGTTTATGGTCGTGGGTCCATTGTGGCTGGGGCGGGAACAAATGGAAATCGGACGGATGCCGCGACGCGTTGCGAGAAAACCTATCGCTAACGTGTAGGAATTTTTCTGACAAGGAGGCGAGACGAGCGGCGGGAGGCGGGGCGCGTCATGTCATGCGCATAGGCCGCGAAATTGTTCGCCGATTATAGGCTTTTTCACGGATGCGTCACGCGTGCGTGCTACCGATGCGCGCGCGCCAGTCTTCTGACCCTTGTCCGCTCCCTTGGGCACGCGGCTTGCGCTGTCCGCGCGCACGCCGCGTCACGCTTTGCAATGGCCTCTTACACCCGCTGTTTCCCGCTGTAACAACTTTAAGCGTTTGCAAAACTGCGTGTATCGGGCCACGAAATGGCCATAATCGGTCTCAGGGATAACCCGATACCGTTGTACCGCCGCAGTGCCGCATCACCGGGTCCGTTGCACGCGCGGCTTTTCGCCAGGAGATCGAACAATGCGAATCGCACAAATTGCGCCACTTTATGAAGCCGTTCCGCCCAAGCTTTATGGCGGCACCGAGCGCGTCGTGTCCTACCTGACCGAAGCGCTGGTCGACCTCGGCCACGACGTGACGCTGTTCGCCAGCGGCGATTCGGTCACCTCGGCAAACCTCGAAGCCGCCTGGCCGCGCGCCCTGCGTCTGGACCCGACGATCCGCGACGCGCTGGCCCCGCACATGGTGCTGCTCGAGCGCGTGCGCCGCGTCGCGCACGAGTTCGACGTGCTGCACTTCCATCTCGACTATTTGCCGTTCCCGCTCTTCACGACCATGGACACGCCGTTCGTCACGACGCTCCACGGCCGCCTCGACCTGCCGGAGCTGCAACCGGTTTTCGAGCAGTTCCCGAACGCCCCTGTCATCTCGATTTCGGACTCGCAGCGCCAGCCGTTGCCGCAGGCCGCGTGGCAGAACACGATCTATCACGGACTGCCGAAGAACCTGCTCACGCCGCAGGCCGACCGTAAGCCTGAATATCTCGCGTTCCTCGGCCGGATCTGCCCGGAAAAGCGCGTGGACACGGCGATCAGGATCGCCGCGCTCTCCGGCCTGCCGCTGAAGATCGCCGCCAAGGTCGACAAGGCCGACCAGGACTACTTCAAGGCTGAAATCGAGCCGCTGCTTTCGCAGGCCCACGTGGAGTTCATCGGCGAGATCAACGAAGAGCAGAAGCCCGCGTTCCTTTCGGGGGCGAAGGCGCTGCTGTTCCCGATCGACTGGTCCGAGCCCTTCGGCCTCGTGATGATCGAGGCGATGGCGTGCGGCACGCCGGTGATCGCATTCAATCGCGGTTCGGTGCCGGAAGTGATCGACCCGGGCGTCACGGGCCATGTGGTCGAGGACGTGCAAGGCGCCGTGGCCGCGCTTCAAAATATCGATTCGCTTTCGCGCGTGGCCATTCGCAACCAGTTCGAACAGCGCTTCACGTCGCACATCATGGCCGGCAATTATGTCGACACATATACGGCGCTGATCGAAGCCGCACAGCGTCCGGTACTGCGTCGCGTCGCCGCCGGTTGAGTGCGAAGCATTCCAGGTTCCGCGATAAATCCAGACGAATACACGACGTGAATCGTTTGCGAGTCGCCGAATAGCGCCATTACGCGTTCATTACAGTTGACGCACAAAAAGAGCCGCATGGATCATGCGGCTCTTTTATTGCATTTGCGGTTGCACTGGTATGGCGGCCGGGCTGTTCTCCGGCGGCATGCGTCAAGCGATCAGATAACGTTCGCGGTTCTTGCCCGCGATCCATTTGGGCGGCTTGCCGCGCCCGCTCCAGGTCGCTCCGGACTTGGGGTCCTGATAGCGCGCGGGCAGCGGCGCCTTTTTCGGCGGGCGCCCGCGGCGCGCGGCCTCCGCAAAGCCCAGGTCCTGGGCGGAGAGGCCGTACTCGGCGATCTTTTCCCTGATCGTGGCAATGACGTCCGCGATCTCCGTGCGCCGCGCCTCTTCGGCCTGAGCCTGGAGTTTTGCGATCTGCGCCTTGATTTCCGTATATTGCGACATTTCTATTCCCCCTTCATTGCTCTTGAAACCGGCTCGATCGGAGATTAGACGTAAATAACGGAATTCGCAATCGCTATTAATACTGCTTTTTCAGACTATTCTTCCATTTAACCACCGATCCGCCCCAGCGCAATTGCGTACACATCGAACGCAATAATTCGATGAATTACGTCGAAATTGACAATCCCTGACAGCACCGAAAAGTGCGACTGCCTGGAATCTTGCATTTCCCGGTGCCGGTGCTTTACGCGGCCCCTTCAAGAATCGGCTTTTCGAGGTGTCACGCAATGCACTTATTCAGACGACTCATTGGCGAACTGATCGGCACTTTCTGGCTCGTTCCAGGCGGTTGCGGCAGTGCCGTGCTCGCGGCCAACTTCGCCGGCCCGGTTCACGGACCCGGTATCGGGTACGTGGGCGTGTCACTCGCGCCGAAGCCCGTTCGTCTTGCCGGCGCCAGGGGGTTCCGGCTGCGCGGCTGGCCGGGCCCGTGGTGGCCGCGCTGCTAGAATCGGGCGACCTTCCCATTGTCTTGCGACCTCGGACATCACGCCCAGCATGAAGCGCCCCCGCCCCCGGCCGATCCGGATCGCCCCGACGCTCGCCGCAGCGCTTGGCGCACTGCTATGCGCGTGCGCGCCGCTGCCGCATGCCAACGGACCCGCTAACGCCGGCGAGACCGCACAGACGAATACGAGTAGCGCGGCAACCGCACGCAACGTCGAAACGCTCATCTTCGTGAGGCATGGCGAAAAGCCCCCAGAAGGATTCGGCCAGCTCAACTGCAAGGGGCTGAACCGCGCGCTTGCGCTGCCGGCCGTGATCGCGGCCAAGTACGGCAAGCCCGATGCCATCTATGCGCCCGACCCCAGCGAGCAAAAGGAAGACAGCGGGCATTCCTACTACTACGTGCGCCCGCTCGCGACGATCGAGCCGACCGCGATCCAGTTCGGCATGCCGGTCCAGACGCCGTATGGCTATTCGAAGATCGACGCGCTGCAATCCACGCTCGTCGATCCGCAGTGGCGCGGCCGTACCGTGCTCGTTGCGTGGGAACATCGGGAAATCGAGACGCTCGTGGGCCGCATCGTCGCCGCGCACGGCGGCAGCGCGAGCGATGTGCCGCGCTGGGAGAGCGCGGACTTCGACAGCATCTACGTGGTGCGCATCGACTGGAGTGGCGCCGACGCGCGCGCACGTTTCTCGCACGAGCGCGAAGGGCTCGACGCGCGCGCGGATGACTGCCCGTGCGCGCAATTGCCCGCCGCGCAGTAACCCTCCCGCCGTTACCGTTCGGATGGAATCGCTACAGCGGTGACGGCGCTAGCGGCCGCGCCCACGTGAATTACGACGCGAGTTCGTCGTCGAGCGCGAACAGCTTGCGAAGATGATGCGCGACACCGGCTTCGAAGTTGTTGCCGATGCGCGGCACCCGGGGCAGCCGCTTGATGAGATCGGGATTGGCATTGTTCATCATGAACGGATGACCCGCCGTTTCGAGCAGATCGATATCGTTCATGTTGTCGCCGAACGCGACGCACCCCCCGGCGTCCACGCCGAGCCGCTCGAGCACGACGCGCAGCGCGCGGCCCTTCGAAACGCCGGCCACCATCACTTCGAGGCAATCGGGCAAGGAGTAGGTGACGTAGAGCGCGTCGCCGAACTTGCGCGCGAGATTCTGCGCGACGTGTGCGAGATCTGCCGGATCGCCGATATAAAGCGCCTTGGCGATGCCTGCGCCTGCGTAGTCGCGCAGATCCGCCACGCGGTACTCGAAGCCCGAGTCCTGGTGATACGCGAGCAGTTCGGGCGCATCGCGGTCGATGAGCCAGGCATCGTCGGTATAGAGGCTCACGATCAGGCGGCCGTGCGCGCCCACCGTTTCGGCGGCGACAAGACGCTCGACCATTGGCGCATTCAGATTGCTCGCGTGGATCAGCGTGTCGTCGGGCGCGTGCACGCGCGCCCCGTTCGCAGTAATGAGATACGGGCGGATGCCTAGCACGTCGCGAATGCCAGCGACGTCGCAATAGTGGCGACCGGTCGCGATCACGAACGGCAGCCCCTGTGCATCGAGCGCGCCCAGCGTGGCAACCGTGAACGGATCGACCTGATGGTCGCTATTGAGCAGCGTTCCGTCGAGATCGGTTGCAATGACCTTGTACATGGTGACCAGACAGCTAGCGGGAAACGTTGAATCGTAGCATTTGCGGCACGGCTATGCCCTTGACCTACGTTCGTGCACCTCGTCGCCCGCCATTCAGCTGCCCGCGGCGGCGTGCGTCAGCCGCTGGGCTTCCATTTGCGCGAGCCTAAGCGCCCCGGTCGTGGAATCGGAGAGCGGCGCACGCAGGCGATCGCGCACCGCTTGCGGGACCCACTCGCGCAGAGGCTGACCGAGGCCGCCCGAGAGCGCCGCCGGCAGCTTGCCCGAAGGATCGAGTGCGGTGATGAGTTTGGCGATTTCCACGCCGGCTTCGGCGAGCAGTCTGGCGACGAACGGATGTTCGCGATGCGCGAGCACGACCGGCGCGAGGCTGGCATAGGCCGTCTGGTTCGCCGCGCACTGCCACACGATGAGACTGTCGCGATCGGTGGCCCGCGCGTGTGCAAGGAGGGCCCGGGCAAGGTCGTCCATGGGCACGCGTTCATCGAGCGCCTGCTGCGCCCAGACAATCGCGCGCAGGCCGAACCACGCGCCGCTCGCTTCGTCGCCCGAGGGAAAGCCGAAACCGCCCGCAATGCGGCATTGGCCGTCCTCACCGAGCACCGCCGCGATGCTGCCCGTGCCGAGGGCGACCACCACGCCCGGCGCGCCCCCGTGCGCGCCCAGCAGCGTCGTGTAGGCGTCGCTTTCTACCGCGAGTCCGGCCACTGGGGGCGCGGCAGCGAGAAACGGCGCCAGCCAGTCGGGATTGTTTACGCCAGCGAGCCCGCAGCCAAGCACGCATTGCGACCAGTCGAGCGCAAGCCCCGCCTGCGTAAATGCCGCCCGGCAGCCTTCCTCGATCGATTGCCAGGCCCGTTCGATACCGAGCCCCAGCCCCGACGGCCCCGCAGCGCCGCGCGCGAGTTCGAGGCCGTTCGTGTCGCCAAGCGCGATGCGCGTGCCCGTGCCGCCGCCGTCCACGCCAATCAACCAGGTGTATTTCTGCATGATGTCCGCCGCGCCTCGCGCGCCTGAAAGTCCGGTTCGAAAGCGAAAATTCTTATCGTGCCGCAGAGACTAACGGCTTACCAGGGTTCGCACAATCGGCCATCCGGCCAGGGTGGCGGCGCGGCGCCGATCCGCTATGCTTGCGTGGCTCGAACGACGTCTCGCAAGGAGAACTTACCGTGACACACCGCTGCAACTGGGTATCGGCTGGCGCGTCGCCGCAGTATGTGCAATACCACGATGAGGAGTGGGGCGTGCCGTCGCGGGACGACCAGCATCTGTTCGAAATGATCGTGCTCGAAGGCGCGCAGGCGGGACTCTCGTGGTCCACGATACTCAACAAGCGCGAAGGCTATCGTCGCGCTTTTGCCAACTTCGATATCGCGCAGGTTGCACGCTTTACGCCCAAACACGTCGAAACGCTTGTGCAGGACGCCTCGATCGTGCGAAACCGGGCCAAGATCGAGGCCGCCATCGCGAACGCCCGCGCCGTGCAGCAAATCCAGGCGGAACACGGCTCGCTCGCGAAGTTCGTCTGGTCGTTCGTGAACGACACGCCAATCCAGAACGATCTCGCTTCGTATCGCGACGCGCCGGCCTCCACCGAGGTCTCGGACGCCCTTAGCAAGGCGCTCAAGAAATACGGCTGCAAATTCGTTGGCACGACGATCTGTTACGCGTTCATGCAGGCGGTCGGCATGGTCAACGACCATGAGCGCGACTGCATGTGCCGCGAGGCTTGCGCAGCGCTTGGCAAAAGGAAGCGCCGCGCCTGAGCGCAGCGAAACTCGCGCGACTCGGGAAAGCCCCGCGCGGGGCGGGATGCGCCTCGCGAATCTTTGTCCCGCATGGCCTTGTGACACGCCAGAGCGATTGCGCCGGGCGCCGGCCGACTCACTATTTGATCGCTACGGTGCGCCGCCCCACGGTTTTCCAGCGGCGTGCCGTTATAACGGGAAGTGAATGCAAGCGCGTCAGGGGAACGGGTAGTGATGCCGGCTGGGAGGCCGGCGGCGCCGCATTAGAAGGGAATTAACCTGTGCCCGGCAGCCCGGCAACAGGGGGTTGAAATGAAAAACGTCCGCTTCCTGAGTCATCAGGAGATCTTCGACCGCGCGGTGGCCCATCTCTTTGGCCAAGGGCGCGCGGCACTTCTTCCACGCGGCGGCGGCGCCTACCGGGGCGGCGGCTGTGGCGGCGGCTCCGGCAGTGCGCATAGCTACGGCGGTTGCCCGGTCGGCAGCTTCATCCGGCCGCGCGACTATATGAGCGCCATGGAAGGCATTCCCGTGCGCTACCTCGGCCGTGAGACGAATGACGTGCCGCTCTATATGGATGTGGGCGTTGCCGCGCTGAAAAAAGCGCTGCTGCGTGCCCACATCAATATTTACGACCCCGCTACGATCAGTCTGCTCAGTTGCCTGCAGAACGTGCACGACGTATTTGGCGTGTGGGAATGGCGCGAACGCCTTTGTTCGATTGCCGTCCAGTTCGGCTTGTCACCCGAGCAGCTAAGGGACGCCGCCTGATAGCGGCCGGCGCGTAGGTTCTATGCACGAACACGCACAAACGCAAACGGCGGCGCAGCTTCTTGCGAAGCATGCGCCGCCGTCTGGCGGAACACCGAAAAGCGAAAAAGCTTAGTGGAGCTTCTTCGGCAGCATCTGGCTGCGCAGGCGCTTGTGCAGGCGCTTCACAGCAGCTGCCTTCTTGCGCTTGCGAACTGCCGTCGGCTTTTCGTAAGCTTGACGCTCACGCAGCTCGGCGATCAGGCCGTTCTTTTCGATTGCACGGCGGAAGCGGCGAATCGCCACTTCGAACGGCTCGTTTTCCTTCAGAAGAATCGTCGTCATGTATTTCCTAACTCAAATCGCTTAATACGGTTCAAAGGCGCGAGCGTCAAAGCCGCTCACGCGCCGGCCCTCCGGTCGTTCGCCACGCTGGGGCTAAACGAGAGGCAAGGCGGCCACGGAGGCCGGAAAAGAGAAGTAGGGGGTTCACAGCGGAACGCGATCAGGTCGACCTTGCTGCAACACACCTGACCGCCGGTTTGCGGCCGCCAACAGTAACGAACACGGCAACAAAACAGGCAAAGATCTCAATTCACTCCCAATCTTATCAGGAAAAGATCTGCCTGACCAGGGTTTCTTGATTCAACTCAGGGACTTGCGCGGCTTGCCACGACTGCCGCGCGCCCTGTCGATTAGGACACCTGGATGAATCCCTTTCCCGTCAGGCGCTCGCGTCGTTGATCGCCTGGATGTCGGCCGGATCGAGCTTCAACCGCACCGCCGCCGCAAGGCTCTCCAACTGATCCAGCGAGGTCGCGCTCGCGATCGGCGCGGTAATGCTCGGGCGCGCGATCAGCCATGCCAGCGCAACCGCCGCGAGCGTGCTGCCGTGGCGCTCGGCCACATAGTCGAGCGCCGCCAGGATCCGGATGCCGCGGTGATCGAGGTACTTCTCGACGCGCGAGCCGCGCGTGCTCTTCGCGAGATCCTCGCGCGAGCGGTACTTGCCCGAGAGAAAGCCGCTCGCAAGGCTGTAATAGGGCACGACCGCGAGTTTCTGGGCCATGGCAACCGGTTCGAGATCGGCCTCGTAGCGGGCGCGGTCGTACAGGTTGTATTCGGGCTGGATGATCTGGTACGCGGGCAGGCCCGACTTCGCCGAAACCGCGAGTGCGTCTTCGACGCGCGCGCCCGTGTAGTTCGACGCGCCGATCACCCGGACCTTGCCGGCCTCGATCAGCCGCTGATACGCGCCGAGTGTTTCCTCGAGCGGGACTTTCTGGTCGTCCTCGTGCGAGAAGTACACATCGATGTAATCGGTCTGCAGACGACGCAGCGAATCCTCCACGGCAGCCGCGATGTTGGCGGCGGAAAGCCCCGGGCGGCGCGCGTCTTTTGCGACCTTCGTTGCGATTACCACCTTGTCGCGTTTGCCGCTCTTCGCAATCCACTTGCCGATGATCGTCTCCGACTCGCCGCCCCGGTTGCCGGGCACCCAGGCTGAGTAGACGTCGGCGGTGTCGATGAAGTTGAGGCCGGCGTCGGTGAAGGCGTCGAGGATCGAGAACGAGGTGGCTTCGTCTGCGGTCCAGCCGAAGACGTTGCCGCCAAACATGAGCGGGGCGACCTGCAACGAGGAAGTGCCGATCCTGCGTAGTTCCATGGGGCCTCCAGAAAAAAGGGCGAACGGGGAACCGCTGAGGATACGCCGCCTCGCGGCGCGCTGCAGCGGGCAGGGGCGCCACCGCGGGCGCGCCGTCGTGGGCGCCGCACTAAACCACGCGCCATGTCTGCCGTAAACACGCTTGCAAACTGCAAGACGCATGAACGCGTAAGGGAAGCGAGAAGCACGGAGCGCGGCGCAACAGGACTTTTTATGCATCGCGCAAATGAGGTCTCGATTGTCGGTGCTTCCCCTCAAGTTTTTTTTACCGACGCCGACAACCTTCACTGAGGCGGCCAGCAATGAAAGATTGCACCCGCCGCGGCCATAGTGGCTTGTAACGGGCTTTCAGCCCGCTTAGGAGAATTTCCATGCTCGGAATTAACAGCAACATCAACTCGCTCGTCGCGCAACAGAACCTGACGGGCTCGGGCAGCGCGCTGTCGCAAGCAATCACGCGCCTGTCGTCGGGTAAGCGCATCAACAGCGCAGCTGACGATGCAGCAGGCCTCGCGATCTCGAACATCATGCAGACCCAGATCAACGGTCTGAATCAGGGTGTGTCGAACTCGAATGATGGCGTTTCGCTGGTTCAAACGGCATCGAGCGGTCTCTCGTCCCTGACGAGCAGCCTGCAGCGTATCCGCCAGCTGGCCACGCAAGCAGCCAACGGCTCGATGACCTCCGACGACCGTGCAGCACTGCAACAGGAAGTGAACCAGCAAGTTTCGGAAATCAACCGTATCGCTTCGCAAACGACGTACAACGGCATGAACGTGCTGAACGGCACGCTCGGTACCGTGTCGTTCCAGGTCGGCGCGAACGTCGGTCAGACGATCAGCCTGAGCCTGAACCAAGACATGTCGGCGGCTTCGATCGGCAGCGGCGTGCCGCAAGCTGGCCAGACGCTCGGCTCGTACACCGGCCTGAGCCTGAACTCGGACGGCACGGCTGATGTCAACGCAAACGGCGGTTCGGTTGCCGGCGCAGCAATCAGCTCCATCAACGTGGTTTCCGACGGCAGCGGCGGCTTCACGTTCACGGACCAGAACAACCAAGCGCTGAATTCGACGGCCGTCAACGCTCTGTTCTCGGCAACCGGTGCTACGGTTACCGCAGACGCCAACGGCAACGGCGTTATCCTGGGCTCGGGCACGGCACTGTCGCTCACCGATACGAACCTCCAGAATCTGGATGTGGCAGCGACCTCCGGCGCGGGCAACTCGACGGCCGAAGCCGCAGTGACGTCGCAGATCAACTCCTACAACGTGCCGACGGATGTTGCAAACGTCAACATCAGCACGGCAAGCGGCGCAAGCATGGCCATGGAGTCGATCGACAACGCACTGAACACGCTGAACAACCTGCAGGCAACGCTCGGCGCAGCGCAAAACCGCTTCACGGCAATCGGCACCACGCAGCAAGCTCAGTCGACCGACCTGTCGACCGCCCAGTCGTCGATCCAGGACGCCAACTTCGCAGAAGAAACGGCGAACCTGAGCAAGGCGCAAGTGCTGCAGCAAGCTGGTATCTCGGTGCTCGCACAAGCGAACTCGCAACCGCAGCAGATCCTGAAGCTCCTCCAGTAATACGAGCTTCTCTAGCCCAAGCGTTGCGCGCCCGGCCGCCATACCCGTGAGCGCAACGCAAGCCAATCGGGAGGATCGCCTCCCGATTGGCGTTTTGCAGACTTGAACCGATTCACACTGCAACGCCGACGCACGGAGCCCCTTCATGTCCACCGTATCCAGTTCGACAGCCAGCACGATCGCGAGTAGCGTCGCCGCTACAACCGCAGCGAGCAACGCCGCTTTGCAGCAAGCCGCCCAGTCGATCGTCAGCGGCTCGACCGGCAACTCGTCGATGGACGTGAACTCGCTCGTCACCGCGCTCGTCAATGCCAAGACTGCCGGCACGGCCGCTACGATCAGCGCCGAGCAGACGCAAGACAACACCGAGATTTCCGCGTACGGCGCGCTTTCCGCCGCGCTTTCCGCACTTCAGGCAGGCCTCTCGCCGCTCTCGGACGGCACGACCCTCAATGCATTCAGCACGACGCTCAGCGGCACCGGCATTACGGCCACCGCAGGCAGCGGCGCGGCAGCCGGGTCATACTCGCTCGACTTGAAACAAGTGGCGCAGGCCCAGGTGCTCACCTCGACCGGCTACGGCGCAACAACGGCGCTCGCCTCGGGCACGTCGACAATGACGCTGACGGTCAACGGTGCAAGCACCACGATCTCCCTCAACAGCAGCAATAGCACTGTTGCAGGCATTGCATCGGCGATCAACTCGGCCAGCAACAATCCGGGGGTGACGGCAACGGTCGTCAATGGCGCAGACGGTGCCCACCTCGTGTTGCATTCGACCTCGACGGGTGCTTCGAACGGCATCAGCATCGCGATCAACGATACGAACTCCAGCGATGCGCTGAATAGCCTCGCGGTGACGACCACGGCAGGCACGGCGATCACGAGCGCGAGCGCGACCTCGAGCGACCTCACTGCCAACCAGTCGACGCTCTCGTACACCAATAGCAGCGGCACGACGGTGAGTGGCGTCACGAGCACGGGCACGTGGACGCAGTCCACTGCTGCCCAGGACGCCTACTTCACGATTGACGGCACCGGCGCGACCAGCACGACGAACACCGTGACCTCGGCGCTGCCCGGCGTCACGCTGAACCTCACTGCAGCGGCAGTCGACACGTCGAGCACGGGCAGCGGCGCACAGACGCTCACGGTTTCGCAGAACACGAGCGCCGAATCCAGCGCAATCAACAATTTCGTCACGCTGTACAACACGCTCGTGACGACGATGGCCACGCTCACGTCGTTCAGCTCGACCTCGACGTCGCAAGGCGTGCTGCTCGGCGACTCGACGCTGAACATGATTCAGAACCAGCTCGCGACGATCGTCGCAACGGGCGTGAAGAGCGGCAGCACCACGACCAGCCTTGCTTCGATCGGCGTCACGCTGAATTCGGACGGCTCGCTCTCGGTCGACAATGACACGCTGAACACCGCGCTGCAGAATAATCAGTCGACCGTAGCAGCGCTGTTCAATTCGACCACCGGCGTGGCCGCCCAGTTGAACAACAACATCACGAGCTATTCGTCGAGCACGGGCGTCATTACGACGCGTACTAACTCGATCCAGACTGACCTGACGAACCTCTCGACACAGCAGTCGAATCTCGCCGATTACCAGTCGCAGCTCACCAGCATGTACACTGCGCAGTTCACCGCGCTCAACACGCTGATGGCGACGATGAACAGCAACCAGCAGTACCTCACGCAGCTCTTCGGCGGCACCAACAGCGCTGGCGCGCTGGCCACCAACAAGAGCTAAGCGCATCCAGCAGGAGAGACGACATGGAATTCGCTGCGCCCATCGATCGCATCTGGCAGATCACGAAAGACATCGAGCAGGCGGCAGCCGTCGGCGAGTGGGAAAAGGCGGCCGAGCTCGCGAACGAGCGTTCGCCGCTACTCATGTCGCTCTCCGCGAAGCAAACGGGCGCCGCGCTCGACGTGCTCAAGCAGGTTCACGCGATCGACGCGCGAGTCGCCGCGGCGGCACAGTCGGCACAGACCGCACTGAGCGCCGAATTCCGCACGGCGATGCAGGCTACGCGGAACGTGAACCAGTATCAGCGCGTCGCGCAGTTCTGAAACCCAGCCCTCGCTGCGCCCTCACGAACAACAACCAACGATTGCGTCCTGCGCATTTGCGTATCTCGGCTCGCCTCGTGCGGGCCTTTTCTTTGCGCGCCTTTTTTTCGCACCGGTCAACGCCCCCTCTGGCGGTCGAATTGGCGGCCGTTTTGACGCCAACTCGGCGCATTACCGGAAGCGATCGGCCTCCATAATTTCCTTACCATTGCTTCCTGCGGCGCAAGCTCGCCTTTGTCATGACTGCCTTCCCGACTCCGACCGACACCATCGCGCTGGCCCCCGATTCGCAGCCAGCACGCGACATCGAACTCGCCATGATGGAAACCGCGATCGAACATCATCGCAAGAAGGAATACGGGCCTGCCGCCGCACTCTACGCTGCCGTCCTTGAGCGTGTAAGCGATCATCTGGACGCCCACTACCATCTTGGCGTGCTGCGCATGCAAACGGACCAGCCAGCCGAGGCCGTGGCGCATTTTGAAGCCGCGCTTGGTCAGGTGCCGGCAAATGCGCAAATATGGGTCTACTACATCAACGCCCTTGTTGGAAGCAGTCAGCTGGAAACGGCTCGGATCGCACTCTCCATCGCGCATCGGGAATACGGCCTTCCTGCAGAGGCCGTCGAGACGTTGAGCGCTCGTATCAGCCAGCCCAATGCCTCGAACAAGGCCGCGCCGACACCCTCGCCCGCAGCCGCGGCGGACAGCGAAACGCCTGTGCAAGAAGCGCCTGCAACCGCGAAAGCAGCGGAAACGGTGGAAGCCGCGGCCACCGGGCAAAACGATACGCGCCGTGCAACTCCGCGCGAGCTGCGCGAATTTGCGCAGCTCGCCGGCACTGGAAAACTCGATGCCGCGCTGAAGTTTGCCCAACGCCTCACGAAGCAATATCCGTCGCATGGCGAATGTTGGCTTGCGCTCGCAACCACCCTGCGAAACGCGGGCCAGTATCCAGAGTCCGTTAGTGCCGCGGAGCGTGCCGCCGACTTGCTGCCCAACGATCTCATCGCCCAGACCATGCTGACCGACGGGCTGCTTGTCACCCGCCAGTACCGGAAAGCAGAAGTACGCTGCCGTCAGGGCCTCGAAAGGCATCCTGAATGCGTAGCACTGCATCGCACGCTGGGGAGTGCCTTGCAGGCTTTGGGCCAACACGCCGAGGGGCTCGTCCATGCCCGGCGTGCAGTGGAACTGGCACCGAACGACGCTCTCGAAGTCGACGCGCTTGGCAACGCCCTGATGCTGCATGGGCTGTATGACGAAGCGGAATCCACCTTTCGCCGTGCACTTGAACTGGCACCCACGCAGGCCGCAACACGCAGCAACCTGCTGTTCTGCCTGATGCACAAGATCGACCTCGATGCCGCAAGCGCATTCGCGGAATTCCGCGAGTTCGCGACACACCAGGAAGCCCCCCTGCGCGCGCGCTGGCCGAAGCATGCCAATGATCGCAATCCGTCACGGCGCCTGAAAGTCGGCTTCGTTTCGGGAGACCTGGTCAATCACCCAGTCGCTTATTTCTTTCTCTCGGTGCTGGAGTATCTGGCGCACGACCCCGACCTGTCCCTGCACATTTACTCGAACTATGTGGTCAGCGACGGATTCACGAAGGAAATCCGGGCACACGCGCACGAGTGGCACGAAGTCTTCAGCCTGAACGCCACCGCATTCGCGCAGAAGATCCGCGACGACGGCATCGACATTCTGATCGACCTGTCTGGCCATACCGGCCGCAACCGGCTCGTGACCTTCGCGCACAAACCGGCGCCGGTCCAGGTCAGTTGGATCGGCAATCCGGCCACAACCGGCCTGACGGCCGTCGACTATTACATGTCAGACCGTTTCGTCACGCCGCTCGAACAGTTCGCCGATCAGTTCTCCGAAAAGCTCGTGTTCCTCCCGGCGCTCGCGCCATTCAAGCCTCACCCGCAAGCACCGGACGTGAACGCGTTGCCGGCCCTAAAAAACGGCTACCTGACGTTCGGCAGTTTCAGCCGGCTCGTGAAGGTCGGGCCGGAAGTTGTCGCGCTCTGGGCACGCGTGCTGCGCGAGGTGCCGAATTCACGCATGCTCATCGGCGCCATTACGGCGCCGGAGCAAATGAGCAAGCTCGCGAAAATGTTCGCGGACGAAGGAGTCTCCCCGCAGCGCATCGGCTTTCTGCAGCGCAAAGGGGTGACGACCTACTTGCAGCAGCACAATCTGATTGACGTGTGCCTCGACGCGTTCCCGTTCGCCGGTTCGACCACCACGATGCAGGCCCTGTGGATGGGCGTGCCCACCATGACCCTGCCCAGCGTTTCGATGGCGAGCCGCGGCAGCACGGGATGGCTGTCGCACCTCGGGCTCGACGAGGCATTCGTCGCGCGCGACAAGGAGGACTTCGTGCGCAAATGCGCCGCGCTGGCCGACGATCTCGATGCGCTCGCAACGGTGCGCCGCGAGCTTCGTCAGCATTGCATGCAGTCGCCGCTCATCGACGCCAGAACGATCGCCGATGCCGCGTCGCGTGCGCTGCGCATCATGTGGCAGCGATGGTGCGACGGGCTTGAACCCGAGCATTTCGAGGTGCTGGCGCAGACCGGGAATACGCCGGCGTTGCCGGTCGCAGCCCCGGCGCGCGAACCGCAACCGGTGGTACGACAAACCATAGTCATCGACACCGGCGGCCTTCCCGCAGGTATGAAACCCATTCGCTTCGTCTGCGGGACGCGTTGCAACCGCCAGCAGTTCTTTAGCGAAACGGCGCTCGGGCGCTCGCTCAATCTCTACGAAAGCCTGCCCGGTTTACAGCTTCAGTTGTTCGACAACAATACGCGCGGACTCTCCAGCATCTACAACGAGGCAATCGATTACGCGACGCAGCATCCGGCCATTCTCGTATTCGTTCACGATGACGTCTGGCTTAGCGATAACTTCTGGAACGAGCGTATCCGTGAGTCACTCGCCCGTTTTGACTTAGTGGGTCTGGCCGGCAACGTGCGCCGTTTGCCGCGCCAGCCGGCATGGTGCTATCCCACGCCAGACCTGCGCCGAGAAGAGCCCCAGTACGTGAGCGGAACCGTCGCTCATGGCAAGGGATTCCCAAGCAAAAACGTATTGACGTTCGGCCCTTCCGGAAAGGAATGCAAGCTCCTCGACGGCCTGCTGTTGATTGCCGATAGCGAAACGATCAACCGCCGCGAGTTGCGTTTCGATGAGCAGTTCAAGTTCCACTTTTACGATATGGACTTCTGCCGCCAGGCCGAACTCAAGGGCCTGCGCATGGGGACGTGGTCGCTAAGCGTGGTTCATGAAAGCGTCGGCTCGTTTGGATCGCGCTCGTGGCGCGACGGTTACGATCTTTATTTAAGCAAATATAAGGAGTAGTACGGTGGATCAAACTCCTGTTCACCAGAATCACAACCCAGATTTGCTCAAGCTCATGCCAGCAAGTGCCCGGCGCGTGGTGGAAGTGGGTTGCAGTTCCGGTGCTTTGGCGCGCGAATATAGAAAATTGAATCCGGCGGTGCATTACACCGGCATCGAAATTGTTCCGGCGTATGCCGAGATGGCGCGCGAGCATTGTGACCGTGTAATCGATGTGGATATCGAACAGGTACCCGTCGAGAAATTGCGCACGGACTTCGACGCCGACTGCTGGGTCTTCGGAGACGTGCTCGAACATCTTTACGATCCCTGGGCGCTCTTGAAGAAAATCCGCGGGTCGATGGATCGTGGCGGGTGCGTCGTGGCGTGCATTCCCAACGCGCAGCACTGGAGTGTGCAGGCGCGTTTGAGCATTGGCGATTTCCGGTATCAGGATTCCGGATTATTCGACCGCACGCATATCCGCTGGTTTTCGCGCGTCACGATGCTGGAAATGTTTCGCAACGCAGGGTTTATCGTCGACGCCGGCAAGGCCCGCGTATTCAACGAACCGCAACGCGAAGCCTTTTTGCCCGTTATTCGCGCGATGGCGACTGCAGCGGGCGCCGATGCGAACGTTGCGGTCGAGGACTCGAAAGCACTCCAGTACGTGTTCAGGGCGAGCGTTCAGTGAGCACAATCTAACGGTAGTTCGCAACACCATCGCCTCAGCCCGCCGCGCGGGCTTTTTTCTTCCGTGCGAGGCGCAGGCCGGTCCGGCGTTCGGCCCACGCAACTGGCGCGGCACCAGTCAATATGCTGCGCGTCTGCTTTCCATGCCGTTCCCCTACGCGGCGAGTTCGCCCACCACGCGCTTGAAGTGCTTCTCGAGATTGCGCACGAACTTAGGCGTATCGTAAAGCACCCCGCTCTCCTTGACCTGCGCAAGCTCGCCTCGCAGGCGGCGCAGTTCAGCCGGGTCGTGCGCGAGTGCGACCGCCTTTTCCTCGTAGTCTTCCCAAGTATGGGTAATCAGCTCCGGCAGCCCGGCCGCGGTCAGGAGCGCGCCGGCCATGCGTGAGGCGAACGCCTGGCCGGAGCAGGTCAGAAGCGGTAGGCCGGCCCAGAGCGCGTCGTTGGCCGTCGTGCCCGCGTTGAACGGGAACGTGTCGAGGAACAGGTCGGCGACAAGGTAGCGGGCGAGATAGTCTTCGGGCGTCACTCGCGGCGCGAACACGAGGCGTTGCGGATCGACGCCACGCTTTTCCGCTTCCTTGCGCAGATTGGCTTGCGCCCAGACGTTGTCCGCGAGCAGCCAGAGCACGCTGCCTGGCACGCGCGAGAGAATGCGCATCCAGACGTCGAAGACCTCTGGCGTGTATTTGAAATTGTTGTTGAACGAGCAGAACACAATGCCGTCTTCAGGCAACCCGCTATCCTTGCGTGACGGCGCCGCGGCAATCACGCGCTGGCGGTCGCTCACCTGATAGACGTCGGGCATGTAGAGCGGCGTTTCGGTGTAGTACTTCGCAGACTTCTTCGGGATGACGAACTGATCGGCGACGACATAATCGATGAACGGGAAGCCCGTTGTGGCGACGAGTCCGAGATACGTCACCTGGATCGGAGCCGGGCGCGCGGCGAGAATCTGCGGGCGCGCACCGAGTGTCTGGCCGTGCAGGTCGACGAGAATGTCGATCTCGTGCTTGCGGATCAGCTCCGCTGCCTCCTGATCGGTGAGGCCGTCGATGCGCTCGAAATGATCCATGCCGCGAATCACGCGCTGGCGCAGCGCCGAGCCGTCTTCCTTGGTCCAGCAAAAGCCGTACACCTCAAAGCGCTTGCGGTCGTGCAGTTCGAACAGTTCGGCCGCCAGCATGGCGATCGGATGAAGGCACAGATCTGAAGAGAGATATCCGATACGGATCTTCTTGTGTCCGTAGTTTTTCTTCTCCGCCAATGCGGGCACGTCGCAATTGAGCTTGGCGGCGACGAAGTTGCGCGCGGCGGCAAGCTGCTCCTCGAGATCGTCCGATTGGGAGATCATTCCGAGAGCTGACGTCGAGCGGCGCATCAGTGCGGGATCGACGCCTGGCAGTGACACGTAGACCGGCCATTCGCAGGCACGCGCGCGCAGGAAAACGAGGTGATGCAGCACGTCCGGCTGCGATGGATCGACTTCCAGGCTCTTGATGAGCCAGTTCATCGCCTCACCGTAGTTGCGCTTGTTCTCATGAATCCGCCCCAGATTGTTGAACGCCTGTATGCGCAATGGCGCGTTCTCGGGATCGGTGGGCGAGGTAGTATTCGCAACCCACGTCCATTCGGCAATCGAGGCGTCGATCCGGTCGACACGCTCGTAGATGATGGCAAGGTTGACGTGCGCTTGCGCAAACGAAGGCGCAAGCTCGACGACGCGCAGAAAAGCGCTCTTCGCCTCTTCGGTCATCCCGAGCGCGTTGTAGCTCGCGCCGAGATTGAACAAAACAAAATGATTGAACGGCGTGCTGTTGCGGGCGAGCCAGGTCTGGTAAAGCACAGCAGCCAGTTCATGCTGGCCGGCTGCGCCAAGCTGCGAACAGTAATCAACGACCTCATTCAGGCTGAGGCCTCCGCGCCAGGCCGACACGAGCTTGCCTGTGTATCCGGCATCGACCGGATTCGTCTGGGAAATCATAAGTAGATGGAGTTGAGCAAACGTTGTCGGACAGTCGCCTCAAATGGCAGTAGCCCTCAATAAAAGAGGCCAAGCTTACCGTGAGGTGGTAGGCCTGGCCTCGTGAACAAAACTATCTGTCGTATCTCCGATACGCCCCTCACGCGGCCCTTTCGGGCGCGCGCGAGGACGTAGCCGTGCGCTAGCTTCGGCGCTTAGTGGACATGCAGCGCCTGGAGCTGATCGCTGCTGAGACCCGCCACCTGTGCCGACGTCAGCGCGTTGACCTGAGCACTGGTCAGCGAGTTCAGCTGGCTGGTGGTCAAGCCGTTGGCCAACTGGCTGCTGGTCAGGCCCGAGATCTGGCTCGTCGTCAGGCTCTGCAGAGCGCTGCTGCCGAGCCCCGCGAGACCCGCGGTCGACAGCGAGCCGACTTGACTCGAGCTGAGCGACTTCGCTTCGGCCGTCGTCAGGTTCTGGAGCTGCGACGAACCGAGGCTCGAGAGCTGCGCGGTGCTCAGACCAGCCACCTGACCCGTCGTCAGCGAGGCGATTGCCAGCGTTGCGAGCTGGGCCGTGCTCAGTGAATTCAGCGTTGCCGTGCTCAGCGCCTGCACCTGCGTGCTGCTCAGCGAAGCGATACCCGCCGTGCCGAGACCCGCCGCGAGTTGCGAGCTGTTCAGCGCCTTGAGGTCAGCCGAGTTCAGCTGTTGCACCTGCGTCGAGTTCAGCGCCGCGAGCTGGCCCGTGCTCAGACCCGAGACCTGGGCGCTCGTCAGCAGGTTCACCGACAGCGTCGCCAGCTGCGACGTCGTCAGCGCGTTGAGCGCCGTCGAGGTCAGCGACTGCACTTGCGACGACGTCAGCTGGCCAATGCCCGCCGAGCCCAGTGCCTGTACTTCTGCCGTGTTCAGCGCGTTCAGGTCCGCCGTGCCGAGCTGCGCAACCTGGCTGGACGTCAGCGCCGCGATGCCCGCCGAACCCAGACCGTTCACAACCTGGTTAGTGCTCAGCGCCTTGATGTCAGCCGAACCCAGCTGCTGGACCTGGCTCGAAATCAGGCTCGACAGCTGGCCCGTGCTCAGACCGGCCACCTGACCCGTCGTCAGCGAGGCGATTGCCAGCGTTGCGAGCTGGGCCGTGCTCAGTGCGTTCAGCGCCGTCGTGGTCAGCGACTGCACCTGCGTGCTGGTCAGCGAGGCGATGCCTGCCGTGCCAAGACCG
>NZ_JAMBPQ010000058.1 GCF_024206495.1 Paraburkholderia sp. CNPSo 3272
GGATCGGCATAGGGGACAGCCAACTGGCTGCGCCCCTGCCACACCACCCGGCATGCGGGTCCGCACCGGGCGGTTCGGGGAGTTGAGGTTATGAGAGTCGTGGCACGCCCAGCCGATCGAAGTAGGCGAGGGTCAGCACGCTGTTCAGCAGCTGGCCGCTGTTACGCCACCAGCGATGGCTGTTCGCCGCCACTTGTTGCGCCACAGCGGGCAGTGCTCCCAGCGCACGCAGTTCCCGGTAGATGGTCGGCCCACGGCGCCATTGCTTAAGCTGGATGACACGCAACCGATGACGCATCCACTTGTCCAGATCCATCCAGACTCGTGGCGTCTGCGCCAACCGGAAGTACGCCTTCCAGCCCAGCACATAGGGCCGTAATCGTTCCACCACGTCCTTCATGCTGCGCCCGCCGTTACGGCCGGTCAGTTCACGAATGCGGTGTTTGAACGCCAGCAGCGGTTTGGCCGCCACCTTGCGCTTGATGACACCGCCGGGCGCTACCCACAGGCTGTAGCCCAGAAACTTGCGACCGAACACACTGGCCACCGCGCTTTTGCCCTCGTTGACCTTCAACCGCAATCGCCCATACAGACGACGCAGCAGCGCCATCACCCGCTCGCCAGCGCGGCGGCTACGAACATAGACATTCGCGTCGTCGGCATAGCGCGCAAAGCAGTGGCCTCGCCGCTCCAGTTCCTTGTCCACCTCATCGAGCAGCACGTTGGCCAGCAACGGCGAGAGCGGCCCGCCCTGCGGCGTGCCCTGTTCGCGCTGCTGAACCACACCGCCATCCATGATGCCGCTGTTCAGATACGCCCGGATCAGCCGGATCACACCGGCGTCGCCGATACGTTTCTGTAGACGGTCGATCAGGATGTCGTGGTTGACCCGGTCGAAGAATTTCTCCAGGTCAACGTCCACCACGATTCGCCGACCCGACTGCACGTACGACTGCGCGGCCAACACCGCGTCGTGCGCACGCCGTCCGGGCCGGAAACCATAGCTGTGCTCGCTGAAGGTGGGGTCCAGAACCGGTTGCAGCACCTGCAGCAGCGCCTGCTGGATCAGCCGGTCCGTCACCGTCGGGATGCCAAGCTCGCGCTCGCCTCCATCCGGTTTTGGAATCGTCACCCGCCGTACCGGACTGGGCCGGTACGTCCCCTTCAGCAACTGTTCACGGATCGCGGGCCACGCCGTCACCAGATGGCGCGACGTCTGGTCAGTGTCCAGACCATCCACGCCAGCGGCTCCCTTGTTGGCCCGTACCCGTTTGAATGCCTGCTTCAGGTTCTCTCTCGTCAGCGCCGCTTGCAGCAGCGATGACCCTGTGTCCCCGGATTCATGGCGCGGGCAACAGGCTTCGTCGCTCACGGGTACGCCCGCGGCTTCACCGCGTGCTACTCCCGCTCGCCCCGTTTGCACGGGCATCTGACGCATTGCCTGCCGCATCGGCATGACGCTGGACACTCCTTCCCGTTTGGCCCTTCGTCACCAGCTTCGGTCTCATCGACCTGTCCTGTGACTACTACGGCCTCTGCTGACTTCTCGCTCCGGCTCAACGCCGTCGCCCTTTCAGGCATGAGGCGAGATCTCCCCAGGTAAGAACGCACTCCTTCATCGCACAACCGCCGCATCTACGCTACTTCGCCTTGGTCACAAGAGCTTCGCGGTTCATCGCCCGCTCGCCCTGCTCCATAGCGCCTCATATGCGGTTCTTGTTCATCGGCTCGCGATTTACGCTCCACGCTTCCTCCCCACACTCGGTCGCCCTCATGCAGTTGCGCTTCACTTCATTCGCTATGACCAGCTTATGGCGGGACTTGCGCCCGCAGGAGTGCGCCCATGCTGGGCGCACGACGCTAAGGGACCCGGTCTTGATTTTGACGGTGAACGAGTTCACGTCCTTCGTAATGCTCCCGGCCTGTTCCTTTCCCGAAAAGAACTTCGCGATGCTCCGCTCGCGGGCAGCCGCTCTCGAACCCTGACGGGTGGCCTGCGCTACGATCGCGGCAGCATAGCGTCCCTGGAGAATTTCTCCTTTGACAACGTCCGACCACAAGTCCTTTGCCGCAGCCAAACCGGCAGCGCCATGCTTTTTGATAGCCGACACAACTTCTTCTGCAGCGTTGCACCCAAGCAGCCCGGGCTGCAAGTCCAATTGTTCCTTAATGAAATCAGGCAGCTTGTCGAATGCCAAAAACTGATACAGTCCGGTGCGAGACATGCCGAGGGACTCAGCGAGCCGCTTTCGATTCGGAAACTCTGCTTCCGCACGACGCAGCGAAATCGCAATTTCATAGTCGGCTAGGTTGGATCGCCCGATGTTCTCCACCAACGCGAGAACAACCATATCCTCATCGGAGCACTCGACTATGACGGCCTTGATTTGCTCCATGCCCAAGATTTTGTGCGCGCGCAATCGCCGCTCACCAGCAACCAGCTGATAGCCGGACTCAACGCGCCGCACCGCCACCGGCTGAACCAACCCCTTTTCGCGAATAGACTCGGCAAGATCCGAAAGCTCGGCCTCGACAAAAATCCGCCGCGGTTGCCATGGATTCGGCACAACCTCCGCAACGGGAATCGTTGCCTGGCCACCACTCGCTTCCAACTCTTGAATTTTGAGTTGTGCAGCTGCCAAGGCCCCTGCCATCCCAGGCCCTGTCTTCGGCTTCTCAACCACAGGCTTCGCCGCGTCCATCTCATCGTCAGAGATTGAGGACGTCTTCCGGAGGTTGGCGGTTTGGAGAGCCATACGGTCACGAATACTGCTCATTGTGCGAGACTCCATTCGTCGACGTACGTGTTGTCAATCCACCTGCAGTATTCAACCAGCGGTTGGCGTACGCGCTGCACCGTCTTTGAGACCCCGTCGGATTTGCTGAGGTCAAACACTGTCGAGAGAGCGAGCGCTCCGTTGCTCATCACCGAACTCGCCGGAATCTCAGTCGTGGTCAGCCAGTCTTCGTAAGCGCGTTGCGTCCACGAGCGAACGATGGGTGCTGACGACGTCGGGCTTGTATCCACCTTTGACAGAATGACGGAGATGAAATCGTAGACCTTGTCTGACTCCTTCTCCATGAAGTTCGCGGCAATATCCGAGAACAGCCCCCAGAACGATACCGAGCTGATGAAGTCCAGACTCTCCGGCACCAAGGGCATCACCATCGAATCAGCCGCCATCAATGCGTTCAATGTGAGGTAGGAGAGGGAGGGAGCTGTGTCCAGAATGATGTAGTCGTACTTCTTGCGCAGCGGCTCCAGGCCTTTCCGCAGGATTGCCCAAAACTGATAGCTCGGGCGAGTCTTAAGCATCGAGGGGATGAAGAACTCAGCACTGAACAGCGATGGATGCGCGGGAATTACATCCAAGCCGTCCCAATAAGTTTCCTTGATTGCAGATTCCAGACCGCCTTCCATCTCCTCGTTATAGATAAAAGGCAGAACGGTCGAATCCTCGTCGACCTCGTTCTCGGCATAGAGTCCACAGAGTTCGGACAGGGAGGCCTGCGGGTCCAAGTCAACCACGAGCACTTTCCGTCCGCGCAACGACAACCCTTGCGAGATGCACATCGTCGTCGTGGTCTTCGTCGACCCACCCTTGAAGTTGGCAACCAGAAGAATCTTGCCGTCGGCATCGCGACCGGTCACGAGCGGCGACTGATAGATTTCCGACAACTGTTGTACGTAGGTACGCGCCTCGGCCAAAGTGAAAAGGCGGCTACGGCCAGTGCCGTGCGCAACGCCCGGCGGCAACGCGCTTCCTTCCCGCGTCGCTTGGTAGTGAAGCTTGGTTCGGTCCAGGCCGCACAGGTCTGCCACTTCGGCAGTCGTAAAGTTTGGCGGCGCCTTTCGCGGCCTCGGCGTGAGAATCTGCTCGCGCAGCTCCGCCGTCAGCCCGTCCAGTTTTTTCGCAAACTTGGCGATCTTCGCGAGGGGAACCTTGCGTGTAATAGCGGGAAATTCGGCTTTAGACATGGTTTTTACACTTTCACCGGAAATCAGGACGAAGCGTAGAATACTCGAAAACTTTAAAAAAATCGCTTCCAGATAAGCGAGTTTCTTAAATTTTTCACCTAACCCCTTGGAAAACAACACAAAAAGATCGAACGACACAACGGAAGGGCCAGAACTGGCGGCTCGTGCGAAAGCAACTCCAAAGTTTCATGGTGAGAGAAATTGTTGAAAGGCGCTGAAGGAGGGGGTGAAGGTGGGTGAGAAGAATTGTTGAAATCTGCCAATTGAAGCACCTTGCCTCACACTTTCAACAATTTCTCTCACCATTCAATTGCAGGCACGTCGCGTTGGCGCACAACGCGAGGCACCTTTGCCCCAAAGAGTTCCTGCGCAGCCTGCTCGCAAGTCTCCCGGCAGCCCATAACGTAAGCGTTGGACCGGCATTGACCCCAGGGACGACTGCAACGTGCCTACAAAAATGCTCACCATCGTCAACCGGCTATCGACTTATCCACAGATGCCCTGACCGCAAACCTGCCGTGCGGCGAGCCTTGTTACGGTTCATGCCGGTAAACCGAGCAGCACAGCTGCGCCGCATCACAAAAACACTCACTATGCTTCAACAAAATGACTCACCCATTTCGAAACACTTTCGGCTGCGGACCCCGCCAGCTAAGGACTTCCGCAATCTGATGCAACATTCCACAAAAATGCTCACCGTCAATCCCAAGCCACAGAATCACTCACCTAGCGCTGGTAAACTTCTCACGCACGCATTGGATTTCTCCTCACTTTCGGCCCACAAGAGTCCTCACCTCAAGCACAAAATTGCTCACCTACAAGGGACTAACCCATTGTTTTTAGGAATCTTTGTTTTCCCTGTTGTTAGTTCGTTGGTTTTTGCTTTTTAAAAGATTTTGAAAAACATACAACCGTCGCCCCGGGATCCTCCGCCTCTCGAAAACAGGAAGGTGAGCAGATTTGTTGAACGAACATATGCCTAGAGGAAGGTGATCAGAATTGTTGAAGCGTTTCCCGTCATGGTGAGTCTTTTTGTTTTGACATCTCACCTACGCGTGCTACAGTCTGCGCGACCGGCAACTAGGGACAGGGACCTCGATGGCAAACAACATGATGACGCGCGCAACCTCGCGCCAGCTGTCGTTCGAGCTGTTCGAGGAGATGCTCGCCACCGATACGCCAATCACTGAATCAACGAAGGAAATTGGCTATCAACGTAATAACGTTTTTATCGACATTACCGATGTGGGCATTACAGCCAGGCGATTCCTGGATGCGGCGCACTTCATCGTGGCGCAGGAGCCGACCACCCCAAAGGTCTATGACGTCGAGCTGAGCTACTTCCGATGGCTCATGCGTTATGACAGCTACAACTACAAGCACCTGCGAACAGTGGTGTCCGAGGCTCAAAAAGCCTTGATTCAGGTTTCGGCCTCGCCCCCTGGCAGCACGTCCGCGGAGGACGAGAAGTGGGTGTCCGTACAGCTCATCGGTATCGTCGGTATCGACAAAGGGCGCATCACTTTTGCGGTTCCTGAGCCGCTCATTCCGCACATCAAGGACCCGGTGAAGTCGCACTGGTTGAGCTTGAGAATCACCTCTGCTTTCACACTTACCTATGCTCGAGCCATTTACGACCACGTCATCGGTTACGTGGCAGAAGGCATAACCGAGTGGATCGAAGTCGATGTGGTACGTGGTTGGCCTGGGAAGGCTGCGTCGACTGCAACCGAATTCAAGTATTTCAAACGCGACAACCTCGACAAGGCGGTTAAGCAGATAAACGCAGTCTCCGACATCGACCTGAGCTACGAGACTCGTACCGTGAGCCCGAAGTCGAAAAAGATTGACCGGATTCGTTTCAGGCTGACGCGAAAGGAAACCGCTGGAGCCATTCGAGCGAGCCTGCTTGGCGCGCAAGAGATATACACGACGCTGAAGAACGAATTCGGCTTCACAGAAAAGCAGTTCAACACCATCTCGCAAAACCGCGCCGTGTGGTCGGATGAGCGTATTCTCCAGGCAATTGAATACACCCGTGCCAAGGTCGACTCCGGTCAAGTCAAGAAGAGTCCGGGCGCATACCTGCTAAAAGCTATCACTGATGGCTACAAGCTATCGGACGCTGACCGCAAAATGCTAACGGTACAGCAACAGCAGCAGGAGCAGGAGAGGTCGGAGTCTAGCGCGAAGCAACTGGCAACTGCGGCCGTCGCCGCAAGTACCGAGGCGGCAGAGGAGCGCAGCAAAACACAGACCGTCGAGAATGCTGACCTCGGTCGTGAGGCGTATCACAAGGCAGACGGTAAGGCGCAAAAGGACTTCATGCGCGCCTTTATCGCCTCCGCGGCCGGTAAGCTGGCCATCAAGCGGGTGAAGCTCAACCCGGCGACGATTCATGAGTCGGAAGTGCTGGCGCATAAGGATCTATCCTTTGCGCTCTACTCGTTCGTGTTTCTGCGCACCAAAGCGAAGGCCGCCTCTAAGGCATAACGGTACGCGAGCTCTCGGCTTCACACTTTGTAGACCTGCTCAAGCATCTCCCTCTAGCTCGCATTGGCAGTCGTTGCGTTAACTGAGACCGTTTCACCACCATGCTTCTCGTGCGGCCGCTGAAGGTGGCGCGTCGCGGATGGACCACCGCGCTTTGCCTATTCATTTGGAGACGACCGGCTGATTGGTAGCGAGCACATTGATCTGCCATTCGATCTCGCTTCATGACGGGTATTCACCTTCCACAACGATTCGTTCGTATTGCCGAGTTATAGGTCGGGTGCGTGAGAGACCTGATCGAATGGAATTGAAAATAGAATGGCGATTATTCCTGACTGAGATTTCGCATCGCCTGCAAGTGAAATTCCGCATCAGTGTAGTTGGCATCACCAGGGATCGATTCGAAATCTGTTAGAACGCACCGTATTGCGATCGTCGCTATGCGTTACCGAACCCGCGCGTCGTGAAGCAGGAGGCACGACGCGCCCGGGCAGGCGAGAATGCTGCCGACCTGCTTGTTTCAAGCGCGATGGATCACATGCCGCAAATCTTTTGGGTCGTCACCCGCAGGTGAGTGATTTCCGCCTCGCAATCCGCCGACGCGCGACGGGTGTTGACGAGATCGTGCATCACGCGCCCGCTTTCCAGTGCCCGCTTCCCGATTGCCAACTGCATCTATAAAGCATCCCTTCAAGTCGGTGCATGCGAAAGGTGCTCGGTCATGGGAGTGGATCCGGCCCGGCGCGGTCCGCTGCCGGGCGCCAGATACACCCGAGCCCGGCCCGGTCGCATAACAAGGCCCAAGCCGAGTAAGGGATTGCGGCGTCTTCGCTGATCCAGCGGCGCACCTGCCGGCCGCCGTATTCCGACAAGCCGAGATAACGCGCAACCGCGCGTCCCGGCAAGCCGGTGCGACGGATAACCTCCTGAATTTCGGCTCCGGTCGGCTGTTCCCAGCCGTCCTCCGCCGATCGCAGGCAGGCGGCCCGGATTTCAATTTGATAGCTCATCCTTACCTCGAACCGCTTATTTTTCCATGTACTTCGTGACGATCCAGTCCCGACGGCTTACGCCGCGGGGGAAACATGCGCCCCGTGGCGCTTGACGACCCCGGCTTGTGGCCGCCTTGGGCTATACCGCATTGTCCCGCCGCTTACGCGGCGCTCCGGTGCTCTTCCCAATGTTCGACGATGCGATCATGAGGGACACCGAGCGCCTCGATCCGGGCGTGCGCGATACTCCCGTGATTATCCAGCCCCCACGGCTCGCGCCGCGGGGGAAATACGCGCCCTGCGAGCGCTTGACGACTCCGGCTGGTGGTCAGCCTGGGCTATACCGATCGTCCCGCCGCTGACGCTCTCCCCATGTCCGACGATGCGGCCATGGGGGACCCCGTGCGCCTCGATCCGGGCGCGCGGCGCGCGCGATGCTCCCGTGATTATCCAGCCCCCACGGCTCGCGCCGCGGGGGATACACGCGCCCTGCGGGCGCTTGACGACCCGGTTGGTGGTCGGCCTGGGCTATACCGGATCGTCCCGCCGCTGACGCGGCGCGCCGGCGCTCTCCCCATGTCCGACGATGCGGCCATGGGGGACCCGTGCGCCTCGATCCGGGCGCGCGGCGCGCGCGATGCTCCCGTGATTATCCAGCCCCCACGGCTCGCGCCGCGGGGAATACACGCGCCCCGCGGGCGCTTGACGACCCGGTTGATGGTCAGCCTGGGCTATACCGGATCGTCCCGCCGCTGACGCGGCGCGCCGGCGCTCTCCCCATGTCCGACGATGCGGCCATGGGGGACCCCGTGCGCCTCGATCCGGGCGCGCGGCGCGCGCGACACTCCCGTGATTATCCAACCTCCTTGCATGCAGGGGGAGGGGGCGCCAGCGCGCGGCAGTCCGGTTAGCGTCGCGACAGATCGCGAGGCTAACGCGGTGGCGGTTGCTGGTTTCCAAGCGCCGTGCGGACGGCGTCGACCTGTTCGGGCGTGAGCCGCGACACCGCTACAGACGTAGCGCGCTCGTAGATCATCAGGCCGTACACGTCAGCCAGGGGGCGCGCCTTCGCACACAGCGCGCCGCCCTGGCCACGTGATTCCTGTGCGCACCAGTAGTTGATTGCCTGTTCGATTTCAGCAATGGTTAAGACGGCAGTCATGGTTGCCTCACAGGCCCGCGCGATTTCTACGCGGGCGTTGAGTATTACTAAGGATGCCAAAGTTTAATGTAGATTCCCGTCGTGCTCCATGAGCATGGCAACAGGTGCGCAGGGCGGCACGCGCTCGAAACCAGCCAGGGCCACGCGGGCGACGGCGCGCAACTCCTCGCGACGCATCTCGGCCGGATTGCCGTTGTGATCGAGCATGCTGGCAATGCGCCGGAGCGCATCGGCGGATTGTGCCGCCGCGTCAGCCGACAGGGCCATGCGGTACAGTTCGCCGCGAACGATGCCACGGTCTCCGTACTGCCAGACAGCCAGGAGCGGCAGCAGGGCGGACAGCCACGTAGGACGGGTATTGAGCGGATCCATGTGAATTCCCCTTATGGGTGCGCCCCGACCGGGAGGCCGGGGCGGTCCGGTTAGCCGCGCAGGCGGCGCAGTTCGTCAGCCAGCACCCACAAGGCACGATTCAGACGGATGTTTTGATCGATGCCCGCGACCGCTCGGGTCGTGGTCGCCTTGCCCTTCGAGTTCCGACCGTGCAGCCCACCGCGAATCATGTTTTCCTGCACACGGTTGAAGGTGGTCCAGATATCGGAGCCCTGATCCTCGACACGACGCGGCGCGAGAATCTGCCGTTCCGTCACTGGCACAGGCGCGCCCTCGTCGTAGCGCAACGCGAGCGCTGCGCGGGCGAAGGCGACCTGTTCGCCCTCATCGAGCACCGTTGCCGCCATCCCTTCGCGTTGCTCTGCCGTCTCATCAAAGCTTTTCACCACCTTGAATGCGCCTTCGATGACCTCGCCAATCACATCACCCTTGTGCGGGATGCGGATATCGTTCGTCACGTTGCCGCATACGATGCCGTTCTGGCAGGCCCAGCGAATCATTCCGGCGATCATCTGGTAGCTCGATGCGCCATTGTGCGAGTTGACCAGGATAACCTCGTTGGCTTCGCGACCGCCGATCTGGTCGGCGTGGCGCAGGCGGATCATGTGCTTGGTGAAATCGCGCATGTCCTCATTGCGCACACGGGTCTGGCAGACCATGAAAGGCTGAAACCCTTCCTTGCGAAGGGCGTCGAGTACATCGACCGTCGGAATGTAGCTGTAGCGCGCCGAGCGGCTCTCGTGCGCGGTGTGGGCAAGAATGGAAGGTGCGACTTCTGCAATCTGGTCATTTGTCAAAGGATGCTGCGAACGCAGTGCGATGGCATTCCCGCTAAAACGAGTTGCAAGCTTGTTCATTTGATTCCCCAATGAAGGAGCCAACCCGGCCCGGGGGCCGGGGCCGGTCGGTTAGTCGATGGCGCGCAGGATGTTCGCGGCTTCAACGTGCTGCGTGGCGAACTCACGCAACTGGTGGTAACGCTCGATGATCGTGTCATCAAGGGTCTTTTCCGCGAGGTGACAGAGGGCGAAGAGAGTGACGGTAATGCCGAAGGCGTCCGAGCCCATCATGTCGCTGTAGCCGTTCATATGCCAGCGCACATGCACGCGGCCCAAATCGGCCGGAGCCATGTAAAAGCCGTCATTGGAGAGGGAGAAGAAATGCCAGAAACCTCCCTCGTATCTGCTGCACAGACGAGCGGCCCGGTCATACACCATGGATTCCCCTGTGAGGTAGTGACGACCGAGGTAGCGCTGCAGCACGTTCAGGCGCAACTCGTCGGGAACGACAGAAGAAGTAACGCGGTTTTGAACTTCAGTGGTCATCGGATTTCTCCGGTTCGGCCATCGCTTCATTGCGAGGCACACATTTATATTAGGACTAAAAGACCTATAGATCAATGAATGGCTACGGCCTTTTGATTGGATATGTATACTGAAATAGATAATCAATGAGATTTTTCAATTGCCATTATAGGGACTAAAAGCCCTATATAATATGAGTTGTGCCTCGCAATGAAGCGATGGCCGAACCGGAGAAATCTGATGACCGAACCCACCTCGAACGCAGCCGGTGGAATTCAGTACGTTCCATACAACCGCCTTTGCCTGTCACCCCTGAACGTTCGCAAGAAAGCGCCGACCGGCATCGAAGCCCTGGCCGAAACCATTGGCGAAAAAGGCTTGATGCAGAACCTCGTCGTGCATGAAATGAAGGGCCGCACGAAGTTGCCGAAACTTGGCGTCTGTGCTGGCCAGCGCCGCCTGGCAGCACTTGACCTGCTGGTTGAGCAGGGACGAATTACCAAGGAGTACCAGGTGCCGGTGTTGATCGTCAGCGAAGGCGAGGCGGTGGCCGCGTCGCTCATCGAAAACCGCGAACGCGAGGCGATGAGTCTGGCGGACGAGTGTGTGGCGTTCCGGCTGCTGATGGAGGAAGGCAGGAGCGTGGCGCATATCGCGGCCCTGTTCGCGGTGCCGGATGTTGCGGTACGCCGCGCGCTGAAGATCGCCAACCTTTCGCCGTCACTGCTCGACCTGTTGCGCAATGACAGGCTCGACTACGAACAGGCGAAGGTGCTGGCCCTGGCTGATGACCACGCGACGCAGGGGCGCGTATGGGGCGAAGCCGTCAATAGCTGGCAGCGCCGACCGGACGAGTTGCGCAAGGCCATCACGCTCGCGGAAATCGATGCACGCGAAAGCGCCCTGGCGCGGTTTGTTGGCCTGGACGCCTACGAGGCGGCAGGCGGACGTTATCGGTAGAAAGTCGTTATGTGCTGTTTTGTATTTGGCTCGTTGATCGAGTGAGATTTCTGCGTTGGGAACACCACATAAATGTTTGACTGGATGGGAGAGGCCAGCGCCTTACGAAGAGAGTGCGTGGCCTCTGTGAGCTACAGAGAATGTAGCCAATCGAGCAGCGATCTGTTCTTCTGCCATGACGGAAGCTTCGGAAGTGGTGTGTTGTCCATCACTTTTTCGAGAGCTTTCCGTTTCATTTCGAGATTTGCCCGAGCATAGATCTCCGTTGTCTTCACGTCGACGTGGCCCAGGAAGTCACGGATGATTTCGAGCGGGACACCACTCTGGAGCAGGTGCATTCCCTTCGTATGCCTCAAACTGTGAGGACTTACCGCCTGCGTGAAGTCAGGACGATCACGCTGCACAGACAGCACGTACTTGTGCAGGAGATAGCGCACGCCCGAGCGTGTCAACCGGGTACCATGTCGATTCTGGAAGAGCGGCCTGTCCGCGTTTTCGGGACGGTCGAGGTTATTGTCGCGTCGATACCCACGCAGCAGTTCGAGCGTCGCGTCCATGAGTGGCACCGCCCGTATTTTTCGTCCTTTTCCCGTGAGCCGAACCTGTGATGGCGGATCCATGCGTACGTCGCCGGCGTTCAGGTCAATCAGTTCCTGAACTCGGGCACCAGTGTCGTAGAGTACGCTCAGCATCACAGCATCTCTGCGACCATCGGACGTCCTTAGGTCCGGCTTTGCGAGAACCTGCGCGAGGTATTCCCGCGATAGGTAACCGACACTAGGGCGTGGATGCTTCCGCAGTGGAATGGCTAGAATCTGCTGACTTTGCAGAAGGTGCTCTGGTACCTCCGACTGTACGTAACGGAAGAACGCATGCAATATCGCGAGACGATGATTCCGCGTGCTGACGGAAACGCAACGTTCGCTTTCCAGATGGTCCAGGAACGCCTCCACGAGAGGCGCGTCTATCTGTGTCAGAGACAGACGCTCAAGAGCGATACATCGCACATCCCGACAGAATCGCAGCAGCAGCGTGAACACATCGCGATAGGCTTTGATCGTATTGGAACTCAAATTGCGCTGTCCGGCCAGATGCTGTGTAAGGAAGTTCGTTAAGAGTATTGAGAAATCCGTTGGTTTCATGACGCGCTCCCCCGCGGGATGACATTGCCGAAAGCGGCATTGGTACGCATCGCGATCTCCGGCAGCAGTTCCGCGATCAGGTGTAGATAACGCTGCGTTCCGGCGAGGGAGCGATGGCCCATATAGGTCGCCAGCACAGGAAGCTTCGCATCGAGGTCAGCTCCCTGCCTGCACCAGCGCAGCAAGGTATGCGTGGCGAAGGCGTGACGGAGATCATGTACGCGCGGCCCTTTGCCTCTACCGGCGTGCGTGATCTCGCAGCGCATCAGCAGCTCCCTGTACATCTCGTAGACTGCTTCCGGACTCCACGGGCCACCCGATGGCGATGGGAAGAAATACCCGTCTGACGGGCGATTTCCCATGAATGCCGCATACGTTCGAAGGCGCTGTACCAAAGTCAACGCAGGCGGCACGAGGCGGTCCTTGCCGAATTTGGCATCACGCACCGTGAGGATTCCCCGGTCAAGATCGACATCGATCACGCGCAGGCGCAGCACTTCGCCAACTCTCATGCCGCAACCATAAAGCAACCGGAATACTTCCGGCATGATGATATGGCGCAGCGGAGCTTTTGCGGTCGGTGCAATCTCGTCAACTGCTTCGAACAGTCGGCGAATCTCGTCATGAGTCAGTATGCGCGGTGAGAAACTGTTGGCACGCCTTGCGCCAAACGAGCGCTCCGGCACATAGGCGGGGTATCCTGACCGGCAAAGGTAAATGGCGAACTGCCGAACGGCTCCTATGCGATTGCGGTGTGTCGACACGCTTTCGTGAGGTTGCTTCGCAAGCCACTTGCGGCTGACTGAGCGCGGCAACTCGCAATTTTCTAACGCCTCGTCGCACAGGAAACGATCAAATCGCAATAGCACTCGAGCCGCCTCGTCATAGCGGTAACCACATGCCTTTTTCTCCTGGATGAACCGTTCCAGGAGCGAGCCGACGGAACTGTAGTAATGCCCTGTAAATTCTCTAGTCGACATGACGCGTCTCCTCAGTGTCAAGCGCGGCAGAGCGCAAGGTTTCCACGTCGGTCTTGGCGTAGATCAGTGTTGCCTTCGTCGTTGTATGGCCGAGGATCTCGCTAATGACATGAAACGGCGTCTGCTCACGAAGCAGTTCGGTTGCGAGTGTGTGACGTAACGAATGCAAGCCTTGACGTTGCGGCGCCCTGAAGTGAATGCCGGCGAGTTCCTTCCAATGCTTGACGATGTAATACAGGCTTGTGCTCTCCCGGAATGGCAGGAATGGCGGCGTCAATGTGAGGAACACTTCACGGTACGCCGACTGAGGACGATCCGATCTTAGATAGTCAATCAGGGCTTGGCCAATCTCTTCGGTAAGTGGCAGACAAAGCGGTGCTAAGGTCTTTGACTGAGTGATCTCGATGGTGCACGCATCCCATTTCAGATCGTCAAGTCTCAATGCGCGGATATCTCCTGCTCGCAGTCCGAGGCGGCAGGCCAGCAAAAGGATTGCATAGTCACGTCTACCTTTCGGGGATGTACGATCGACAACGTCGAGTAACCTGACAACAAGCTCCTGATCCCAGACCGATGGAATAGCCGCATCGTGAGGAACGTGTATTGTCGGCAGCTGTTGGCTCAGATCTAGATGCAGGATTCCTCTCATCAGGAGAAATCGCAGAAAACTGCGCAAATTCGATAAGATCGACGAAACCGTTTTTGCTTTCAGGCAGTATCGAGAAATGACAAATGCAGAGACATCGACGGCCTGCATTTGCCCGAAAGATGCGATGTCTCTTGTTCCAAGGAAGTCCGCAAATACGGCGATCTGCGGCAACCGTCTGCGGAGAGTCGACAGCCGGAATCGGACGTGATCACGGCAGTAAGTTTCATAGTCACGAATGGGCTCCCTCATGCGTACCGGGACCTGGAGCTGCCGCGTGTCGGTAAGAGAACGCTCAAGGTACCCATCGCGCGCGAAGTCTGCCAGAACCTTGAGCGCAATCGGGAGATGTCGTCGCCACCCGTCGCCTCGCTCCAGGTTTTCTTCCTCGCGGAGCTGATACGCGTCGGAAAACTGCTTCGCTGAACCCTGCGAGTATTCATCGCTCAGGCTGTTCGCACAACAGAACGCTGCGAGATGTCGCCAAACTGTCCGATAGCGTCGTAACGCTCGTTCACCGTAGTGAAGCCTCTCCAGTTCGCCCACGGCACCGGCAACGAGCTGCTGCAATGGCAATGGTCGTGAAACGTGATGAGTAGACTGCTTCATGATCGAGCTCCTCACAAAAGGCGATCCTGAAGTGAAGACCGCCAAGGCTCCCATCATGAAACTTTATGTGCTGAAGACCGGCGGCACGCTTCCGCGCAGAAGGCATTCGTCCAACTTACTCTCCATAAGGACCAACTGTGCACAACGTCCGAAATGTGCTGCAGCACATTTCGGACGCGTGAGGCGCGACCTGTTCAGCGACGACGCAAACGCCGGATACCTCGAAGATGCCGAACTGTTGCACCGGCTCGCATCGGAACGGCTGATCGAGCTTACCCAGGCGGTCGGAAACGAAGGCTGGCAATGGATCGAGACCAGGACGCAATATCCGCCAATGGAAATCCTGCGTTGTGGCCGCATTGGCTCGACCACCCGCAAGCCGACGAAGGACGAGAAAGCCGAACTGGCCGCGCTCACCGCAACGAACGACGCCGCTCAGGCCGCGCTAAACGCGTACTACGACGAGGACGGTGAGCCGGACGAGGAACGGGGCGAGCGTCTGGAGGCTGAGGCCACGGCGGCGACGTTTTCCGTGGATCAGTACGCGGTGCGCTTCGAGGCGTTCGACCCGGAAGAGATGAAGCAGGCAGGCGCATATGTCTATCTCGATGACGATGGCCGGGTCTGTATTGAGCGCGGGCTGGTGCGACGCGAGGAGGCACCGACTGCGCAGGTACGCGCAACGCACGCGGTGAGCGCAGGTGCGGCGCGCGCACCGAAGGAGCGTCCGTTGCACGGAGAGAAGCTGTGCAAACGATTGACCGCGCACCGTACCGCCGCCGTCCAGATCGAGCTTGCGCAGCAACCGACCGTAGCCCTTGCTGTGCTGATGCAGCGCATGATTCCGGTCGTTTTCGATGATGTGTATGGGCGCGCGTATTTGGACTACGCGATCAGGATCGACGTGCACACGACGCGCGAGGCGCTGGTATCGAATGCCGACGACATGGGCGAGAGCGTGGCCTGGAAGGCACTGGAAGGCGAACGCGAGAAGTGGTCGCGCATGCTGCCCAGGCGCGCAGCAGACCTGCTGCCATGGCTGCTGGAACAGGGCGAGGACGTGCTGTCGAATCTCTTCGCGTTCTGCGTGGCGGCGACGGTGGACGGTATCAGCGGCGCAGACCGCCCGCACGCGGTGAACGAGATCTCGAACACGCTTGCGGTGGATCTTTCGCGCTACTGGAAGCCGACGCGCTCCGGGTATTTCGAACACGTGGCGAAAGACCGGATTGCTGCCGTTGTGGGCGAAAGCGTATCGCCCCAGGCGGCAAGCGAAGTGCGCGGCATGAAGAAGGACGCCGCAGCGACGACGGCGGAACTTCGCATGACGGACTCGGGCTGGCTGCCGGAAGTGCTGCGTAACCGGAAGGTACCGGAGCGCGTCACGTACGGCTACCACGAGGACGACGAGGGGGAAGATGACGAAAACGGCGACGCCGCCGCCGCAGCGGACGAAGTTTCCGAAGCGCAGGCGTCGCCTGGGGAGAAGGAAGTCGAGCCGTACTGAGCGCGCATTGCGCGCATTCGAACAGTCCACACGAAGCCGTCTGGATGGAAGTCCGGGCGGCTTTTCATTGCACGCGCGAATGCAGGTTCAAATTACTGGCGCTCATGCCGGTTTGTCTTTTTCGGGGGGCACCGGGTCGAACGGGTTGGGCCAGTACTGTTTGACCTTGGCGTCTGCGCGCGCTATGCGTTGTTCGTGCGTCAACAGGTGTTTCTGTTCAAGCGTCAGTTCTGCGGTGAGCCAGTCGTCGGGCAGCTTTGCACCGACAGGCGCGATCTTGGGGCGTTCGCGCACGGCGGGGCGCGCAGCCGCAGCGGCCGGGGCCTCGCCAGCGTCACTGTCTGGCACACCACGTTCGGTTGCTACCGGGTTAGCCGCCTGCCTTGGCACGTCTGCGGGAGCGCGGCTGACTGCCGGGCCAGTTTCCGCCTGTGACGCGCGCGTGAGGCGGGACACGATGCCCCGTTCGCGCCGGATTCTTTTGAGGGTCAGAGCAAAGGTCTGATAGGTGAAGACGAGTCCGGTGGCGGCGAGTTCCTGGATGATCGCGGCGTACCGGACGCCCGAGCGAATGGCACGTTCAACGCTCTCGAACACGTCGCGAAGCTGGGCGGTCTTGGACCGGCCATCGGACGAAGCCGCGAGGGCGTCGAGGCGTTGCGCGCGTTGTACCGCAATCAGGGCGTCCATTTTGAGCGCTCACGTCAGGGGGAACGGACACAGTATGCCGCGAATGATCGAAAGGTGCATCCTATCTGTTAGGTATGCGATCTTTCATGATCCGCAGGCCGTCCAGAAATGATTGAGCGTCGATTCATTATGATCCATGCGTGATCTATCGACCGGCGCTTGGCTGCGGGGCGAGGCACGACGTATATGTAGACGGAAATGCTGACGCATTTCCGTCTACATATACCGTGCTCCAAGGGGATACCCCTTGGAGAACCCGGCGGCCGCCGCCGACGAGCGTGCCCGTGTCGCTTTGCAGACAGACCGGCGGCACGTGCGTCTGGATGCAGCAGCAGTTTTGCACCGAAGGAATTGCGTGCGCATCTCCGCAAAGGCGTCGGTGCGCGCGATGCCCGTGAGCGCGAAACTGGCTTGCTCGCAGCTATGCACCTCGGGTTTTTTCATGCGCTGGCGGCGACGGGACCTTGGCAATGGCAGTACATTCTCAGCATTGTTCCTGGGGAATTCGATGAAACTCACATCTGCAAGAATGCTTGAGATCATGGAGTCGAGCCGCGAGTACCTGGCGGGCGAGCTGGCCAGGCGATTCGATACGTCGATGGCGCAGATCAACGACATGCTTTGCACTCTTGCCGAAGAAGGTCTTGTGCGACATGAGCAGTCATTCATCACGCATCGTCCGCCTTGAACGGCTGTCGTTCGCGCCTCGGCCACCGACACCGCTTGTATCAGACACGGCTACACGGGCACCTGTATCCACCCCACCGTTCGCCCGCCAGATGCATGGCTGGTCGCGGAACTGCGAGGCGTCGCTCCTGGGCGTGCACAGCTTCGCGATGCCCGTCCGACCTTCACGCTGAGCGCAGCATGGAACTTGTCGAGCGGGATCACCCCGGGACGGTGAGGCGACATCTGGGTGCTGAAGAAGCCGCAGCTGTGCGGCGGTTCTGTGGCGACGGACAGCAAGTGCGGCCTGGGGACGTCAGACTCGTGGAAGCGGTGCTCGAAGAGATGCACGACGGACGACATGTGCGTCTGTGGCTCGAGTGCGACTGCGTCAGGCTAGCCGGTGGCCGCCCGCGGTTGACCGCCCGGGTACGTGAAGACGGTCCGCGTCATTTCGTGCGCATGCACCAGTACGGCGAGCACCACTGCGCGCTGGCGTCGTTCCGGCAGACACCTGAGCCGGAAAACGTTGGGCCAGACGAGGATTGCGCGCGGCCAGGCCAGCACAATCCGCTCAGACCGGTGGCCGACGCGCTTGATTATCTGGACGATCTGCACGAAGGCTCGGCACGACCGGGTGGCTCGACTGGATCAGAGGGCGGCGTGGGCGAGCGGGGCCGCCGCCTGCCGCGGCTCGGACGCATTCTGCACACGCTTCTTGAGGACGCCGACTTCGCACGGCTGCACGTCGACGCGTTGAATGACAAATCCAGATCGTGGGAACGGCTTGAGGCATATGCAGCGGATCAGGCGCTGAGCCCGCAGCTATCGCTCTCGCAGATACTCTATTTCAAGCCGTGGACGCCTCTTAACGAGAAGATGACAGCGGTCGACGCCATGGCATGGCCGAAAAGGAAGGCACGCAGTGCGCTCCTGCTGTTCGTCGCCGACGAGCTTCGCGCGGGCGCTGCAATCAAGAAAACGAGCATGGGAGAGTGTATTCTTCGCCCGGAAAAGGGTATTCGCGCCGGAGGCCGCGATCAGCGACTGACGCAGCCACCTTACTGGGTGCTCGGCGTGGTCGACCGCGATCGCGACGGCAACGCGCGCGTTCGGGAAGCGTTCGCGCAGCAGGCGTATTCGTTTGCGCGTCCCGTACCTCTGGACAGCCGGTATGAGCGCGTCACGCTGAAATTGCTGTTCGACGTCATGGCGTGGGTCAAAAAGCACGGCGTTGAGGTGACGCTCTGGAAGCCGCTCTTTGACCGGGAAGTGAGACAGACCGACGCGCCGAGCCAGTGGTGCCGACCCGACTTTGAACTGACGTTCCGATCGGTGGCAGCCGCTGGCGTTGCGGCACGGCCGCACCGTGTCATCATCGAGACGATGGGCGTCGACGATCCTGACTATCTCGAACGCAAGTTGCGGACTCAGGAAATCATGAAGCGTCGCGGCATCCTCATCGAGCATCGGGTCGCTGATGATGCCGCCCAGAAAGAACGGGACGACGCGTTCTTCCGCAGGGTCGCAGCAAAGATCCTGCATCTCGCCGGTGTATCGCAGACCAGGCCAGTCTGAACGATTCACGGAGCCCTGCTGCCACCTGATCTTCCTGATGGATGCTCCGCTTCCTGCCGGCGAGACTCACGCGCCATCACCAGCCCGACGCGGACCACGACACCTGGGTAGCGGCCATGGTGGGACCGTCACAGCTTGCCGACCATTGTGAATATCGCGGCGGGCATGCGCATCGGTTGACGGCTGCGGGGCGCCCATCACCGAATGCGCCTTTTTCAACATTACCAGGCCAAATGTCAAACCGCGATCCCGGCCCGATCCGCCGTCATGCAAGCGGTGGGCGGTTCGACGTAGTACGAAAGGGGACGGCGCCTGCGCGGTGGGCCTGGTGAGGCTCAAGAACGTCCGCGGGCGACGGAGTGGCGACGCGCCACTTCGCGCACACTGATACTGATTATCTTTTGTCGTCAAAAAGCGTCAACACGAGTGCCCGGAACAACTGATTGCCAGGCTCGTTGTGCTGGGACCTGTGCCAATGCTGTTTCAAATCAAAACTTGGCATCGTGTATGGCGATTCCACCGAAGTGATGTCTGCAAAGAAGCGAGCGGAGAAATTGTTCGATGATTTCCAGGCTTCTGCCATCGGCGCGCACCACGGCGTGTGGCAATGACTCAAATGCTTTTCGCAAAACGCCTTGCGTCAGTACGGGATGGCCGGAGTGGACGAGGCTAACGAACCCGTGGCGGAAGAGTCGCTGCCGGAAGATATCGGTGCCCTGCATCTCTCATCGGGCGTCGATGCCGGCGCGCGAGTGTCCCCGCGGTTCGGTGAGATTTTCTGCTTCTGCCGAAGCGCCCGTCCATCCAGAGTGATCCGGTGCATCGGCCATTGGCGTGTTGCCCGTTTCCTTCAGGCCGGCGATTGCTGCAAGCGATACGAGGGTCGCGCCGGATATCGCGGCAGAGATTGCAAGCGTGCTATGGGTCCACGCCACGAGCGCGGCGGCCAGAAAGGTGGCGGGGCCCGAAAACAACGCGGCCGAGAAGTGGTAACCAATGGAAAGACCGCTGTAGCGCACCGTCGTGTCGAACGCCTCGGAAAAGAAGCTGGCTTGTACGCTGTAAGTCGCGCCGTGTCCAATGGTGATCGCAAGAATCATGGCAATCGTGATGAGCACCGGCGAGCCGGTCTGCAGCAGCCAGAAGAATGGAAACGAAACGGCGCCGAGCCAGACCGCGCCAGCTGCATAGACCGGCTTTCTTCCGAAGCGGTCTGACATCATGCCGAAGAACGGCTGGGCGAAGACGTTGAGCGCCGCCGCGGCCATCACGGCGATAAGCGGTACATGAATCGGCACGCCGACTTCGTGGGTGAGATAAGACAGCGACCATGTCGAATAGATGTAGAAGCCGACGTTCAAGGCCGCCTGCGCGAGAATCACAAGTATGAGCGGGCGCCGGTAATTGCGCCAAAGCTGCACAAGTGGCGCACGCGTCGACTGCCGTGCTGCCTGGGCGCGATTGAACGCGGGCGTTTCCGCAATGTTGAGGCGGATGTAGAGGCCGACGGCGACCATGACCGCACTCAGCAAAAACGGCAGACGCCATCCCCACGCGAGAAACTGCGCTTGCGGCAATTGAGCGAACAGATAGAGTGATATCGTGCCGAGCAGCATGCCGAGAGGATTGCCCATTTGCGGAATCGCCGCGTACAGGCCACGCCGGTTGGCCGGCGCATATTCGATGGCCATGGTGGTCGCGCCTCCGTATTCGCCGCCCACGGCGAAGCCTTGCAGTACGCGCAGGAACACCAGCGCGAGCGGCGCCGCGATGCCGATCGAGGCGTAGGTCGGCAGCAGGCCAATCAGAAACGTGCCGATGCCCATCACGAGAATCGATACCGCGAGCATGCTCTTGCGCCCGAAGCGGTCGCCGAAATGGCCGAATATTGCCGCGCCCACCGGCCGCACGACGAGCGTGATGCCGAACACCGCAAACACGGCCATCGAGCCCGCAACCTGCGAGAAGTTGGGGAAAAACAGCTTTTCGAACACGAGCGCCGAGGCCGTTCCGTAAAGGAAATAGTCGTACCACTCCGTTGCCGTGCCGATCATCGTGGCAAGCGCCACCTTGACCGCCGGCTTGGTGCGGGCGTTGTCGTACATGGTGTCTCCTCCTGTTTCTAATCGGGGTTGCCTCGCCACTGTAGGTGCGCGCAGGGGCGCCCGCGATAGGGACGCGTCGAACGGCGCATTAGAAAAATCCGAATAAAGCGCACGCAGCGAGTCGGCCCGGCGCCTGCCTGGAAGCGCGCACCAGGATTTTCAAAAGTCCCTTTCGCTTTGCATGCCTGTACGCCGCAAGGCGGCGCACGCGATCATCGTCGCCAACGTGGAGGCATGGACGTGAACAAGTGTGACGTGATCATTGTGGGCGGTGGCAATGCGGCGTTGTGTGCAGCGTTGTCGGCGCGCGAAGCGGGCGCGCGGGTACTGTTGCTCGAACGCGCGCCATTGGAGCGGCGGGGCGGAAATTCCGCCTTCACGGGCGGTGCTTTTCGCATTGCCTATGACGGCGTGGACGATCTGCGCGAACTCATTCCGGATCTTCAGGATGTCGAACTTGATAGCGCGGATTTCGGGCAATACCCCGCCACGCAGTTCTTCGAGGAAGCGGTGTCCATGAGCGGCTATCGTGCCGACAGCGAGGTGCTGGAGCACGTGGTCGACGAGAGCCTCGCGACGATGAAATGGCTGCGCCAAAACGGCGTGCGGTTCGCCCCCATCTACGGACGGCAGTCGTTTCAGGTCGACGGTAAGCATCGCTTCTGGGGCGGTCTGACCGTCGAGGTCTCGGGCGGCGGTTACGCGTTGGTCGAGACGCTCTTTGCGCGCGCGGAAGCAGCCGGCGTGGAGGTGCACTACGAGACGCGCGCCACGAGCCTCGTGCGCGAGGACGACGGCTGGGTGGTGGGCGTGCGCACGCGCGATGGCGCGCAGCAACTGCGGGCCTGCGCCGTGGTGCTCGCAACGGGGGGCTTCCATGCCAATCTCGCATGGCGTGCGCAATATCTCGGACACAACTGGGATCTCGCGCGGGTACGCGGTTCGCGCTACAACACGGGCGACGGCATCGACATGGCGCTGCGTGCGGGCGCTGTCGCACACGGGAACTGGACCGGCTGCCACGCGGTGTTCTACGACCTCAATGCACCCGCGTTCGGCGACATCGACTTGCTCAACCAGCAAAAGAACTATTTCACGCTCGGCATCGTCGTGAACGCGCGGGGCCGGCGCTTCGTCGACGAAGGGCGAGACTTCCGCAACTACACCTATTCGGGCATGGGCGAGCAGGTGCTCGCGCAACCGGGCGCAGTGGCCTGGCAGGTGTTCGACGCGCGGACACACGGCCTGCTCCCCGACGAATATCGCGTGAAGCACGCCACGCGCATGACCGCGAACACGCTCGAAGAACTGGCTGCGAAGATGGAAGGTATCGACACAGCCGCGTTTCTCGACACGGTGCGCACATTCAACGCGGCGATCGACGACACCGTTGCGTTCAACCCCGCCGAACGCGACGGCCGCTGCACGCAGGGCATCGAGCCGCCTAAATCGAACTGGGCGACGGCGCTCGAAACCGCACCGTTCTTCGCGTATGCCGTGACCTGCGGCATCACCTTCACCTACGGCGGCGTGAAGGTCAACGTGGAAGGGCAGGTGCTGGACGAAAACGACACACCGTTGCCGGCGCTTTATGCCGCGGGCGAAATGGTCGGCGGCCTCTATTACGTGAAATACGCCGGTGGCATCGGGCTCACGGCCGGGTCGGTCGTGGGCCGGGCGGCGGGCGTCCATGCCGCGCGCGCGAGCCTGCGCGCCAACGGCTGATTCAAAGGGAGAGAAGACGATGCGGGAACTGGAAGGCAAGGTAGCGCTCGTGACAGGCGGCGCCGGCGCCATTGGCGCAGCGGTAGTTCACGCTCTTGCAAGTGCGGGCGCGACCGTGGTGAGCGCCGACAAGGTGGCGCCCTCGGTGCAGGGCGCGCAGGCGGGCGTTCACGCGGCGGCGGTGGACGTTACCGCGCGCGACGAAGTCGCACGTCTCGTAGCCGGGATCGTCCAGCGTCACGGCGCCCTCGACGTGCTCGTGAACGCCGCGGGAGTGGTGTCGTTCGGCAGCGCGGCCACGCTCGAAGAAGCCGAATGGGACCGAGTGCTCGACATCAATCTCAAGGGCGTGTTTCTCGCGTGCCAGGCGGCAATTGGACCGATGAAGGCGAACAGCTTCGGCCGCATCGTCAACATCGGCTCGGTGGTGGGCAAGAACGCGGGCAACGCGCGTCCGTGGCTCGACGCGGGAGAGCAGGCGCGCGCGGGTAATGTCGCCTATGGGGCATCGAAGGCCGGCGCGCACATGCTGACGCTCTTTCTGGCGAAGGAACTCGCCGCGTACGGCGTGACGGTGAATGCGGTCGCGCCAGGTCCGATCGCCACAGCAATGACCACCACATTTCCTGACGCGTTGCGCGCGCTGATCCCCGCGGGCCGGATGGGCACGCCCGCCGACGTGGCGCGCGCCGTGCTGTTCCTTTGCGCACCAGAAAACGGATTCGTGACGGGCGAAATACTCGACGTCAACGGCGGAATGTATTGTGACTAACCAGGAGGAAACGGAAGTGGGCAAGACGATCTATCTCGTACTCGACATGCAAAACGATCTCGTTCACGCGGAAGGACCGAGCGGGAAAGGGCCGCTCGGCGCTCAGGTGCGCGAGCGCGAGACCCTCGCCCGCACTGTGCGCGTGCTACAGAAGGCGCGCGCGGCTGGTGCGCTGGTGGGCTTCGTGCGCGTGGGCTTCAGTTCGCACTATCAGGAGTGCCCGCGCCATTCGCCGATTTTCTCGGGTGCGCCGGCTGCGAGCCTCTTCAAGCTCGGCGAATGGGGCACGGAAATTCACCCCGATCTCGAAGTACGCAAAGAAGACCTGCAGATCGTCAAGCACCGCGTGAGCCCGTTTTATTCGACCACGCTCGAAGCCCAGTTGCGCGCCCAGGGCGTGACGCGCATCGTCTGCTCGGGCGTATCCACGCAGGCGGTCGTGCAGGCTACGGTGCGTGACGCGCATGACCGCGACTACGAGGTCGTCGTGCTCGAGGACTGCTGCGCGGCCCATTCGGCGCAGGAGCACGCCAATTCGATCGAGAGTATCCGGCGCTTCTGCCGCGTCGAGACTGCCGACAGCGTGTCCTTCGACTGACGCGCGCCACGAGACGGCCGAAGGCGGCACGTTCGGCCACCTTCGGTCCAGACCTACAGAAAACGCCACTATGAGCATTCGCATCTGGCATCAGAGTTTCACCGTCCTCGCCGATCTCGGTGCATACAGCGACGCGCTCGACGCGCACTTTCGCGCAATCGCGCGGCCCGATACGGAAATCGCGATGCACGGCATGGCGCCGGGCACGTATCGCACGAACTATCCGGGCGACGACATCAAATATGCATCGCTGCAGTATCTGCATGGCCTGCAGTTCCTCTCCGCAGGCGTGCGCGCAGAGCAGGAAGGCTTCGACGCTTACGCCATCAGCACGCTGCCCGAGCCCGCGCTGCGCGAAACGCGGGCGCTGCTAGACATCCCTGTGGTCGGTTACGGCGAGTCCGCCATGTTGCGTGCCTGCCAGTTGGGGCGCCGCTTCGGCGTGCTCGTGTTCATCGACGAGTTGGCCGAACTGGTGGCCGACAACGCGGTGCGGCACGGTCTCGCACAACGGTTCGCCGGTGCGAGTCATGTCGGCTTTCAGTTCGGCGACGTGCTCGAAGCGTTCGGCGAGCCTGCGCAGCTCATCGCGACCTTCGAGGAAAGCGCGCGGCGCCTCATCGCACAGGGCGCCGAAGTCATTATTCCGGGCGAGGCGCCCCTGAACGTGCTGCTCGCGCGCAACGGCGTGCGAGCAGTCGACGGCGTGCCGGTGGTCGATTCGCTGGCGGCCTGGGTCAAGGACGCCGAGGCGCAGGTCGATCTGCGCCGTGCCGGGGCACAGGGAGCCTGCCGGCGCGGCTACTTTTCGGGAAAGCCGGAGAAGGCACGCGTGCAGGAAATCCTCGCGTTTTACGGGCTCGACGCGCTGCACGCGAAATGAAACGGCACCGCCCATGCGTTAAAGCCTGAGCGGTGCACTTCAACGCACGCGCTGAACCGGAATGCGTTCGCGATGATCGGGACGGCTTTGCGGGCCGATTACCTCGAGCATGAAATCGCTGAAGGCCTTGAGTTTTGGCGAGACGAAGCTTGCTTTCGCCGAAACGAGGTGAAATGCGCGGCCGCCGTGATCCCAGGCGTTGAAGGCCGCGACGAGGCGGCCATCGGCAAGCTCCTGCCGCACGAAGATGTCCAGCACGCAGATGAGACCGGGGCCCCGGCATGCCGCGCTCACCAGCGCATCCGAACTATTGAACGAAAGGCGGCCTTCGGGCGAGACGAAGGTTTCCTCGCCTTCGCGCGCGAAAAGCCACGGCTGCGGCTCGGGCCGGCCCTCGGGAAGGAGGCCGAGGCATTGCGAAGGATCGAGGTCGGAGGGCGATTGCCCTTTCACGGCGTCGACGATATCGGGGCGTCCGCATACGACGTAGCTGGCCGTATAGAGCGGGCGCGCCACCAGCTCCGCGTCCTCGACGGCATCCATGCGGATCGCAAGATCGAGCCCGCGCTCGATCAGGGCATGCGGCTGGTTCGTCAGATTCACATTGACGCACAGGCCCGGATACTGCGCGAGAAACGAAGGCAGCGCCGGCAGCAACAGCGCATGACCGATCGCAATGGGGGCCTCGACATTGAGCGTGCCCCGCACTTCGGTTTGCGCTTGGGCGGCTTCCTGCTCGGCGACATGAACGCCTTCCAGCAGCACCTTGCAGCGGGAATGGAAGCGCTCACCGGCATCGGTGAGCCGCAGATGCCGCGTATTGCGCTGCAGGAGCGTGACGCCCAGATGCTTCTCCAGATTGCGCACGCACGAAGTCACTGTCGCATTCGCGAGATTCAGCGATTCGGCCGCGCGGGAAAAGCTGCCGCATTCCGTCACGCGAACAAATACTTCCATTGCCCAAAGTCTGTCCATGCTGCCTCATTGAATCGTTCTGGTGCCCGGTTGCTCATGATGTGTGGGCGCGCGCGCTGCGGCACGCATCCACGCGCGCAATGAGCGCCGGAATGAATGTATCCCAGTCGGCCACGATGCCGACGTCCGCTACGCGGAAGATATCCGCGTCTGCGTCGTTATTGATCGCCACGATGCGTGTCGTTGCGCTGACCCCCGCGAGATGCTGCGGCGTGCCCGAGATGCCGACCGCGAGATAGACCGAGGGGCTCACGAACTTGCCCGACTGGCCGACCTGATGCGTGACCGGCACCCAGCCCGCGTCGACGGCCGGCAGGCTGCCGCCGAGCGCCGCATCGAAGCGCGCGGCAAGCTGCGCGAGCAGCGCGAACCCTTCGGATCCCTGCATACCGCGGCCGCCGCTCACGACCACGTGCGCGGTTTCGACCGGCATGCGCGCGGCGTCGCCTGGCACCGTCACGATTTCGGCGTCGTCGTGCGGACCACTCGATGCTTCGCGCCATTCCAGCGCGGCCGGCTTAGCCTGCTGAACCGGCGCGGCGAGCGCGGCGGCGCTGCGCGAGGTGCGCAGCGCCGCGAACCACGGGCCGCTGGCGGCGCGCACGCGCACGGTGCTGCGTCCGCCGAATACGGTGCGATCGGCTTGCGCGCCGCCCGCTTCGAACGAGAGGTGTTGCACGCGGCCGAACGCGCAGCCGTCGAAGCCGGCGGCAAGCCGGGCAACGACTTCCTCGCCGAGCGAGCCAGCCGGTGCGCAGACGCAATCGGTGGCATCCATCGCGTGCATTTCGAGCGCACGCTGGAGCACCCGGGTGAAATCGACGGCCTGAACCGGCTCGCGCAAATCGGCGGCCACGATGCAAACGATAGCGCCGAGCGGCAGCCGTTGCAGCCGTTCGGCGAGCTCGGGGTTGGGCGTGCGCGTCACGCAGAGGGCGTGAACCTCGCGTGCATAGGGATGTGCCATGTCAAGCACGTCTTCGGCATGGCGCACGAGTTGCTGGGTGTCGTCGTGCTCGTCGAGCAACAACGCGATGAGGCGGGGAGCGGAAGTCGTAGTCACGTTGGGCATGCGCTATCAAGAAGTTCGAGAACGGCGTCGAGCTGGGCGTCGAGTCCGGCGGCGGCGCCGAGCGGCGCGCGCCGCTCGCGCTGCGCGCCCGTCGCAACGACGAACTGTGCCGGCGCGATGCGCGCAGTGACACTGCTTGCGTGCGCGACGGTTTCGATCGACAGCTTCTTCGCGAGCATCACGTTCTTCATGAGCGGATGACGCAAGCGGTTGCTGCGCGCATTGGTGAGCGTCACGACGCAGGCAGGAGGCACGCGAACGAGTTCGGTCACCTTGCTGCGCGTGCGCAGGGCCCGCAGCGTGCCATCGTCCTGCACTCGCAATTCTTCGGCCATCGTGACCAGCGGTACGCCCGCTTCACGTGCGAGCCACGCGCAAAACGTGCCGTCGTCGAGATCGCCGAACTCCCGGCCGGTAAGCCACAACGAGCCAGAGCCCGCCGCGCGCAGGCCCGCGGCCACTTCGCGGGCGCAGGCCGCGGGGTCCCATCGCACGGCATCGGGTATGTTCAAAAGCCCTACGTGCTCGGGCTTGTGCGCCGCAATCGCGCGCATCAGTCCAGGTGCGCCGGGGCCGTCCGGCATCCACACCGAGAGCGTGGCCTGCGGCAGCGACTCGCGCAGGCGCAGCGCCACTTCGAGCGCGGCTTCGTCAAACGGACTGAGCTTGCGCGCAATGCAGTCGAGCAGCGCGGGATCGTTGAGCCAGTCGCCCTGGGGTAGCGGCCACTTCGGGTCGAGCACGCCCGCGAGAATTACGCAGATCTGCATGCTAGCGCACCGTCCCGCTTGCGCTGCGAGCAGCCAGGCGGCCGAAGATCGCGGCCTTGCCCAGCGCCGTGCCGGTCATGTAGGCGCCGCCGTGAAAGCCGCCCACGATCTCGCCGGCCGCGTAAAGACCGTCGAGCGTTTCGTCGAAGACGTTCACCACACGCATTTGCGCGTCGACGCGCAGGCCGCAGTAGGTGCCGAACACGGCCGCCGTAGACGGGTATGCATAGAAGGGCGCTTGTTCGATGCGGCATAGCTCGCCGTGTCGATGAACGAGATGCGCGCGACCGAACGCTTCGTCGTGGCCCGAATCGACGGCGGCGTTGTAGCGCTCTACCGTGTCGAGCAGCGCGGCCTCGGGCACCTCGATCAGGCGTGCGAGCTCCGCGAGGCTGCTCGCCTCGATGAAAAGCCCCTCTTCGTGGCGGCGCTGGAAATCGAGGATGCGCACGCGGTCGTCGCCGCTGTCCAGGATGCGCTGATCGAGAATCTGGAACGTCGCGCCATAGGGCTGGCGAATCGCGGCGTCGCCGAGCAGCTTGTAGGAGACCGATTCGTCTACGAAGCGCTTGCCGTCCTGGTTCACCGCAATCGCGCCCTTGTAGACGGCGAGGCAGCTATGGTGATTCGTCTCATCGAGCGGATGCTTGCCATACGTGCCCTTGATATAGGCCATGTCGCGCAGGTCGGCGCCGAATTCCAGCGCCATTTTCAGGCCGTCGCCCACGTTGCCGTCGCCACCGATGAACACCGCTTCGTCGTATTGCGGTGCATAACGATGCACCATCTCCGCGTTGCGGCAGAATCCGCCGCTCGCGAGAATGACACCGCGATTTGCACGCAATGTGGCGTAGTCGCTGTTGATTGAAGCGTGCAGACCCGTGAAGCGCCCATCGTCTGCACGAACGAGGCGGTGCGCCGCAGCGCTCGTCTTCACGCTCACGCGTCCTGTCGCAGCGCACGCGCGCGCGAGCTGGCGCACAGCGTCGGCCGGGTCGACCGAATGCACGCGCGGGACCGACTGACCCGACGAGGTTTCGATGGAGGGGCCGAACGCCACGCCGTGCTCGCGCATCCAGTTATAGGTGTCGAGCTGGTGATCGACATAGGCGCGTACAAGCACCTCGTCGTTGTCGAAGTTGCCCACTTCGCGCAGGTCGGAGAAGAGCAGCGCGCTGCTGTCCTCCACGCCGTGCTCGCGCTGCAGGTCGGTGCCGGCGAAGGCGAGACAGCCGCCGCTCATGGCGGAGGAGCCGCCGGTTTCAGGCTGCTTTTCAAGCAGCGTGACGGTGAGGCCCGCGTTGGCGGCTTCGAGCGCAGCGCAGAAGCCCGCCATGCCGCCGCCAATCACGAGCAGGTCCGGTGTCGTCATTGCGCGCCTCCCTCAGCAGCGGCTGGCGATCGTCTCGCCCGCCAGTTTGCCGAACACGAGACCCTTGAGTACCGAAGTCGCGCCCGTGTAGTTGCCGTAGTACATGCCGATCGTTTCGCCTGCCGCATAAAGGCCCGGAATGGGCGCGCCGTCAGTGTTGAGCACGCGCGCGGCGGCGTCCACCTTGAGGCCGCCGAACGTGAACACGTTCGCGGAGATGATCGGATACGCGAAGAACGGCGCACGGTCCACCGGCAGCGCCCAGTTCGACTTGCGTGGTTCGAGCCCTTGCGTGGCGAGGCCGTCGGCAGCCAGCGGATCGTAACGGCCCTCGCGGCAGGCGGCGTTGTACGAGGCGACGGTAGCCGCGAGGGCTTCGCACGGCACACCGAGCTTCGCCGCGAGCGCTTCGAGCGTGGGCGCTTCGATAGCAGGCTGGTCCGTGCGTATCGCGAGCCGGTAGTTCGGGATGTCCTTCACACGCTGATCGAGAATGACCCAGGCGATGCCTTCTTCCTGCTCGTAGATGCGGCGCGTTACGCGCTCGTACCAGGCGTCGACCGTGCCGGGTGCCTCGTCGGTGAAGCGCTGGCCGCGCCTGTTGACCAGAATGCCGTACGGGAACACGAAGATGGACGGCTCCGACACGCCCGAGCGCGGATCAACCGGCTCCGCGTGGTAGCTGCCGAACTCGCCGCTAGGCGCGGCACCCGCGCGCAGCGCCATGGCGATGCCTTCGCCCTTGTTGTAGTAGCCGCCCTTGCACACGGGGCGCAAATAGACCGAACGCGGGCCCAGATACTGCGCCAGCATTTCCGGGTTCCCTTCGAAGCCACCGCAGGCGAGCACGACGGCGCCCGCATAGCGGCGGCGTCCCGCGCCGCGCTTCCATGCAGCGAGGCCCGCGACCGAGCCTTGCGTGTCGACGATGAGTTCGCGCGCCGTGCACTCGTAGTGGAACGTGACGCCCAACGCTTCCGCCTGCGCGGCGAGCGCTTCGACCATCGCTTCGCCGCCGCCCACGGGCAGCAGACGCGGCTGCGAGCGCGTGAGGAACTGGGTCGGCAGGAAGTCGAAGCGCACGCCCATGTCGCGCAGCCATTGCACGGAAGCGGGCACATGCCCGGCGAACGTGGAGAGCACGTCCGCGTCGGCGTACGCAAGCGATGCGGTGGTCTGCGACCACGACGAGCGGTCGAGCGCCATTTCGGCCATCAGGTCGGGGTCGGGGTAGCGGCTCGCGTTTTCCCCCAGGTGCTCCTCGAAGTCGTCGGAGACTTCGTCGAGCGACTTCATGCGCAAATACGCTTCCGTGAAGCGGCTCTGGCCGCCGCGCTCTGCGCGCGTCGCGCGTTCGAGCACGCACACGTTCAAGCCGCGCTGTGCGGCGCTTACCGCCGCCGAAAGGCCCGCTACGCCACAGCCCACTACCACCACGTCAAAATTCTCGTCCATAGTCGCGCTCTCGCTGGTGAATGTACGAGCGCAGAATAGTGGGCGTGAGCGATGGGGCATAGCGCCTCGCGGCGAATTCGCCTTTCGATAAAGACGAAAGATCAACGGGGCGCCGCTAATCGGTATGCATCGCGTGGCCCCGGCCGTTGCTGCCATTGCCGTTGCGCTTCACGCGGTAGTCGAGTTGTGCTCGTGTGAGACCGAGCAGCGCGGCGGCTTTCGACACGTTGCCGTTCGCCGCAGACATCGCCGCGTTGACGAGCGCGTCTTCCACGTCAGCGAGATGCGCACCTTGCTGGCGCACGGCGCCACGCGCCCAATCCTCGAGCGTCGCCGGCGACGAGGCCGCGCAGGCTTGCGTGCCTTCGGCGGCGTTCGCGAGCGCATCGCTCTTTGCGAGCATGCCGGATTCGGTCAGACGCATGAGGCTCGAATGTGCGAAGTTCGAATCGACGCTGAAGAGATGGCGCAGGTCGAGCGATTCGCCGTCGTCAGCGAGAATGATGCCGCGCTCGATGACGTTTTCGAATTCGCGAATATTGCCGGGCCACTTGTGATTGAGTACCGCCTGCAGCGCGCGCGGCATGATGCCGGGCACATGGCGGCCGTGCAGCGCCGAGAGCCGCTTGGTGAAGTACTCGATCAACAGGGGCAGGTCGTCGCGGCGCTCGCGCAGCGGCGGGATGTGAATGGGAAAAACGTTGATGCGATAGAACAGGTCCTCGCGAAAACGGCCTTCCTTCACGGCTTTAGGCAAATCTTCATTGGTGGCAGCGACCACGCGCACATCGAGCTTGATCGTGCGGGTGGAGCCGAGCCGTTCGAACTCGCCGCTCTGAAGCACGCGCAGAAGCTTGCCCTGCGCACTGAAGCTGAGAATGCCAATCTCATCGAGAAAGAGCGTGCCGCCGTTCGCCGCTTCGAAGCGGCCGGCGCGCGACTCGGTTGCCCCGGAGAACGCGCCCCGTTCCACACCGAAGAGTTCGGACTCGAGCAACTGCTCGGGAATCGCCGCGCAGTTGACTTCGACGAACGGCTTGTCGGCACGGTTGCTCCATCCGTGCACCTCGCGAGCGACCGCACTCTTGCCCACGCCGCTCTCACCCGAAAGCAAAACGGTCGCGCGCGTGGTGGCCACGCGGTGTACTTTGTGCAGCATTGCCGTGAAGCTCACGGAAGATCCGACGAGAATCGGCGAGGCGGATTGCGGTTCCGCGGCCGTGGATGCTGCGTTCGCGAGAGGCGTATTGTTCTCCTTCACGCCCGCCGCGCCCACCATGACGCGCGAAGGCGGTGGAGCGACTTGCAGATAGTGCAGGTCCTCTTCGGGGTCGTCCCAATTCTCGACCGGCTGCGCGATCACACGGCACTTGGCCTGTCCCATCGCGCGGCATTCCACCTCTCGCGCGAGAATGCGCTTGCCCATGATCTTGCTGAGGAAGCCCGACGTGTAGCCAATCCCCATCCAGCAGGCGCCTTCGTGTCCGACACCATAGTTGGCGATTTGAATCTCATCCTCGCAGTTGTCGTTCCAGAGGAATTCTGAATAGCAGTAGCCGCGATGGTTGTCGATTTCGATGTGCACGGGCTCCGCTTTGACAAAACCTTCCAGCGCATGAAACTGGGCACCCGCCGCGATGATATCGAGCTGGGACTGATGGCCGCGTACCTTCCACGCGAGTTCCGCGTCGCGCGAGCCGGCTGTATAGCCTAGACGCGTGATGAGGCGGCGCGTACCTTCGAGCCCAAGAGAATCGATCATCTCTCGCCGCATCGCGCCGAGCACCTCAACAGGCAACAGCGCCATGCGCCGGTCCTGTAGCCAGATGCGACCCTCGACCGGGTTGAAATGCAATTGCTCGGCGATGTCGCTGAAGTCCATGGAGTCAAGCAAGACGAATTCAGGGGGCAATGTGTAATCCGTCTGCGCCCGTTCGGGGGTTGCGTCCATATTCGTCGTTCCTCTCACCGCCGTGATCGATGCCTACGCAACGATACGGAAGCAACGCTCGGTCCGTAAATTCATGAAATCCCGCAGTGCCGTCAGTTGCAGCCCCGCGCCGTTCATCATTTTCTGAATCAGGATGTGGGCGCGCGCACACAGGCCGCGCGCAGCCAGGCCGCTTGGAAATGCTTCAGCGCCTTGCCGGGTATGGACATGAGCGAATTCCTGCTACATGGATACGGCGCTTGGCATACCCCTTGCTTGATAGGCTGCGCGCTTCACGAAAGTCCCAGGGCTTTCGCGCAATCGACAAGTTCTTAATAGATACGTGGAGGAGATATGGCCGAAACGGCTGCAGCAATTTCGAACCTTGGCTACGTCGTGCTCGGAGTGAGGGATCTAGGCGCGTGGGCTGACTTCGCGCACAACCTGATGGGTTTTCACGTTACATCGCGCGACGACGGCAACGCGCTGGTGCTGCGCATGGACGAGCACATGCAGCGCATCGTGCTGGAAAAAAGCGGCGCCGACGACATTCAGGAAGCCGGCTGGGAGTTCGAATCCGAAGACGAACTCGACCGCTACGCAGCGCAACTGCGCGAACGAGGCCTCAACGTAACGCAAGGCGACCGCGACTATTGCGTGCGTCGGCGGGTGGAGCGGCTTTACCACTGCGAGGATCCGAACGGATATCGCCACGCGTTTTATTTTGGCCCGGAGATCGCGCAAATGACCGATCCGTTTCGCTCGAGCGTCATGCGCGGAGCCGGTTTCGAAACTGGCGCGCTGGGCATCGGCCATATTCTCACGACAGCGAGCAACTATGAGGAATCCGTCGCCTTCTATCGGTCAGTAATGGGGCTGCGCGTGAGCGACTACATTCGTGAAGAGCGCGCGCCAGGCATCGTCGTGGACGCAACGTTCATGCATACGAAAACGGGCCGCCATCATTCCCTGGCGACCGCGGCCATTCCGGGCCCCAAGCGTCTCAATCACCTGATGGTGGAAGTCAAAGAAATGGATGACGTTGGCCTTGCTTACGACCGTTGTGTCGCGGCAGGCGTGCCGATGTTCCTGCATCTCGGTCACCACCCGAACGACCGGATGTTTTCGTTCTACGTACAGACCCCCTCGGGTTTCGCGATCGAATACGGTCACGGCGGCATCGTGATCGACGACGAGACATGGAAGGTCGTGAGCTATTCGAAGATGAGCGACTGGGGCCACAAGCGCACGCCGCCCGTGCCGGGCTGAACCTGGCGGCGTGAGACGCTGCTACACCTGATACCCGCCTGGATGATGCGAACCGGCTTGCGTTGCCGGCGGGGAGTTGCTTTGTCTTTTTCTGGGGGTGCAAGTGAGTATCTGGAATGATTTGATTGGCGCCGAGGTTCGATATGTTCGAACGCCGGAATTCGGTGTGACGCGCATCATCGAAGGCGGCCGTCAGAACGACGAGGCGCTGATGCTGATGCATGGCATCGGCGGTCACGCCGAGGCCTACGCCAGGAACATCGTGGCCCTGGCGGCGCACTATCGCGTGATTGCTTTTGATTTCGTCGGTCATGGACTGTCGGAAAAGCGGACAGACATCGGCTATGAGATTGACGACTATGTCGAGCAATTGCGCGAGTTGATGGACGCGCTCGACATCGAACGCGCGCACGTGTCGGGTGAATCGCTCGGCGGTGTCGTGGCCGGCGGCTTTGCGGTGAAATATCCGCAGCGTGTGCGCCGCATCGTGCTCAATACGACGGGCGGAATTCCCATTGTCAGCGAGCAGGGGCAGCGCGATCTGCAGAATCTCGCGGAACTCAGCAAGCGCAACATGGGCAAAACGCCCACGTCGGACAGCGTGCGCGCGCGGATGCAGTGGCTCATCCACGAAAGAAACTGGCATTTGCTCAGCGACGAACTGGTTGAAAACCGTCTCTCGTTCTACTCGCGCGCGGACTTTCAGGCCGCGGCGCCGCTGGTGTTCGGCCGCCTTACGCGCAATGCGGGTGGGTCGCCCCAACCGGCCAGCATGATCGATCTTGAAAGCATTCAATGCGAGGCGCTGTTGCTGTGGACCCGGCATAACCCCATTCACGATGTTGCCGCGGCACAGGCCGCGCTGCCGCGATTACCGCACGGGTCGCTTTACGTGATGCGAGGTGATGCGGCGCACTGGCCGCAATACGAACAGCCTGACGAATTCAACACCGTCATGCACGCGTTTCTTTCGACGGGGAAAGCCTGATGGCAACCATTTTGACAAACAACGCGAGTGAGGCTACGCCCGCGCGATGCCCGGTCAACGGCGTCGATCCTTCGCTCTTTCGCAGTGGCATGCGGCGCCTCACGGGCGCCTGCTCGATCATCGCCTCACGCAGCGGCGATACGCGTGCCGGACTGACCGCTACCGCCGTATGTTCGGTGAGTGCGGAGCCCGCGCGGCTGCTCGTGTGTGTAAATCGCTCGGTGCGCGCGCACGAAGTAATCAGTAACTCCGGACTACTGAGCGTCAACGTGCTGGCCGAGCATCAGGAAGACATTGCGCGCCGCTTCGCGGGGATGGTGATCAACGTGGTGGGCGAAGACCGTTTTCTTGGCGCGGGTCGCTGGCGAGAGGGCCGCCTTGGCGTGCCACTGCTCGAGCAGAGCGTCGTGTCATTCGCGTGTCAGGTGATCGAAGAGATCCCGGGCGGGTCGCACACGGTTTTCCTTTGTGACGTGATCGAAGTGTGTTGTGAGAAAGAGGAGACACCGCCGCTCGTGTACTTCGGCGGGAAATTTGCCCGCATAGCGCAGGCGGATTCGGACAATTCAAACGGAGGAGCAGCATGAGCACGGTACTGAAGCAGTCGGTCGAAAACGCCATTCCCACGCAAGCGCAGCTCGTCGAACGCGCGCGGGCGCTGATCCCGATGCTGCGCGAGCGCGCAGCAGAAGTCGAAAAGAACCGTTCGGTTCCGGCAGACATCATCGAGCAGTTCAAGCAGGCGGGGTTCTTTCGCATTCTGCAGCCGCGCCGTTGGGGCGGCTACGAAATGAACCCCTCGGTATTCTTCAAGGTGCTGATGGAACTGGGCCGTGGCTGCTGCAGCAGCGCCTGGAACATGATGATCCTCGGCATCCACACGTGGGAGTTCGGTCATCTTGACCCGCGTGCGTGCGAAGACGTCTGGGGCGAGGACGACTCGGTGATCATCGCCTCCTCGTATGCGCCGTTCGGAACGTACAAGCGTGTTGAGGGCGGCTACATCATCAATGGACGCTGGCCGACTTCGAGCGGCACGGACCACGGTCAATGGGCGTTCCTCGGCCAGATACTGCTCGACGAGGAGGGCAAACCGGTGGACCGCCTGTCGATCCTCGTGCCACGCACCGACTATACGATCCTCGACGACTGGCACGTTTTCGGTCTCGCGGGCACGGGCAGCAAGAGCGTCGTCGTCACGGATGCGTTCGTGCCGGACTACCGCACGCACAGCCTCGCCGATTACAGCATGAGCGATCGCGGCGACATGTACCTCTACCCGTTCTCGCAGATCTTCTACGCGGCTGTTTCGTCGGCCATCAACGGCATGGCCCAGGGCGCGGTCGACCTCTTCATCGAACAGATGCAAACGCGCCGGGACACGACGGGCGGCGCAAAGACTTCGCTGAGCCCGTACGTGAAGGATCGTCTCGGCAATGCGGTGGCGCGCGTGCGCTCCTCGCGCGCCCGCATTCTGCACATGATGCATGAAACGACCGAGTACGTTGAGCGCCGCGAGCTTGTGCCTCTCGAAGAACGCGTGCCGTGCATGCTCGATATTGCGCGGGTGGGCCGCGAAAGCGAAGAAGCGGTGATGTTGCTCTTCAAGGCGCTTTCGGCGCGCGGCATCTATCTCGACAACCCGCTGCAGCGCATTCTCCGCGACGTGATCGCGGCAGCCAATCACATCACCCAGAACGCGGATGACACGGCGGGCACGCTCGGCGCATACCTGCTCGGCCAGCCGCTGCCGCCGCTCTTTTATTCGCGCGATCCTCTGCCGGGACAGGCCGCAGCCTGAGCTGGAGAAAAGCGCAATCAAGGCGCGGCGGCGACACGCTTCATTGCGCGGCCGCGCCGCTTCGAATCACGCATGCAGAACATGGGAAACAGGGAAATGGACCCTTCGTTGATCGCGGACCTCGGCGACGAGCTTTGGCGTGCGCTCGGCAGCCGGATCACCGTCGAACCGCTGAGCACACGCTACGAGGCGCTGAGTGTTGAGGATGCTTACCGGATCCAGCAGCGGCTGATCGAGCGGCAGGTGAGCGCGGGCGCTCGCGTGGTGGGCAAGAAGATCGGCGTGACGAGCGACGCCGTGATGCAGTTGCTCAACGTGCATCAGCCGGATTTTGGCTACCTGCTCGACACCATGCTGCGCGACGAGGGCGCGCCGATCGATACGTCAAAGCTCATTCAACCCAAGGCTGAAGGCGAGATTGCCTTCGTGCTCAAGCACGACCTGATGGGGCCAGGCGTTTCGGTGGCGGACGTGCTGCGAGCGACGGAAGGTGTGCTCGTGTGCTTCGAGATCGTCGACTCGCGCATTCACGACTGGAAGATTCGCATTCAGGATACGGTGGCCGACAACGCATCCTGCGGATTGTTCGTGCTAGGCAGCCAGTTCGTGGACCCGCGTTCGCTCGACCTGCGCACCTGCGGCATGGTGCTCGAGAAGAACGGCGCGGTCGTCGCCACGGGAGCGGGAGCGGCCGCGCTCAACTCACCGGCGAATGCAGTGGCGTGGCTTGCCAATACGCTCGGCCGCCTCGGCGTGCCGCTCAAAGCCGGAGAAGTCATTCTTTCGGGCTCGCTCGGCACGATGGTGCCGGTGAAGGCGGGCGACAACCTCCATGTGTCGATCGGTGGCATCGGGCAATGCTCGGCGCGCTTCGTTTGACTTTTGTGACCCGACAGGTAGCGACATCATGAATCAACCCAGGATACAGGCCGCGATCATCGGCTCCGGCAACATCGGCACGGATCTGATGGTCAAGATCATGCGCAACAGCAAGCATCTGGAGATGGCGGCGATGGTCGGCATCGACCCGAACTCCGATGGTCTCGCGCGCGCCGCGCGCCTCGGCGTCGCGACGACGCACGAAGGTGTGGTCGGTCTCACGCGCCTGCCGGTGTTCAACGACATCGACTTCGTGTTCGACGCGACGTCCGCTGGCGCGCATGTGAAGAACGACGCGCTGCTGCGCACGCTCAAACCGTCGATCCGCGTGATTGACCTCACGCCCGCCGCCATCGGCCCGTACTGCGTGCCGGTCGTGAACCTCGACTCGCATATCGAAGCGCCCAACGTCAACATGGTGACGTGCGGCGGCCAGGCGACGATTCCGATGGTCGCGGCGGTGTCGCGCGTCGCGAAGGTCCACTACGCCGAAATCGTCGCGTCGATCAGCAGCAAGTCGGCGGGCCCCGGCACGCGCGCCAACATCGACGAGTTCACCGAAACGACTTCGAAGGCGATCGAAGTGGTGGGCGGCGCGGCGAAGGGCAAGGCCATCATCGTGCTGAATCCGGCCGAACCGCCCGTCATGATGCGCGACACGGTTTATACGCTTTCCGAAATGGCGGACCGTGAGAAGGTCGAGCAGTCCATCGAAGAGATGGTCGCGAAGGTGCACGCCTACGTGCCGGGA
>NZ_JAMBPQ010000059.1 GCF_024206495.1 Paraburkholderia sp. CNPSo 3272
CCCAGCAGGCGTTTGCCGTGTTCGAGCTGCTCAGCGATCTGCGGGCTCGCATCTGGATGCGTTACGGCGTCGAGTTGCACGAGCTGATCCGTCAACAGCGATCGCCTCCGAACGTCGGCGACGTTGACGATATCGCGGACCCGTTCTGAAACGACGTCAACCAGCGGCCGGCATCGGCCGCCGTTCGTTGTTGAGCGATTTACTCGACCTGCGCCGCCGTTTAGTGTCGGATTTGCACAGCCGTCAACAACTGGGCTCCAGTAAGTCGGCCACGCTTACGTATCACCCAGGATAGCCCGAATTCTCGGATCGTATGGCACTTTCAGCACTTCCGCGACAATCGCCGAGCTAGCGCCGGCATGGGCAGGATTGAACAGATAGTTGTACGAATGAGGCAGGATGGCACTTGGCACCTTGAGGAGCAGTTCCTGCCCGGCTGCCAGCCATTCGCTACCAGCGGCCTGCGTCCAGTCCGCGTTCTCACGCCAGTCATCCGGGATAACGTTCGCCGTGAGTTCCGCGATCGCAGCGCCCTCCGCAATTTCCACGCAAAGCAGTTGATAGTTATCAGGCAACGCCTGCGGGGACCCGAATTCGTGGTGCACCATGGTCTCAAGCAGCGCAAGTGCGGGATTTTCCGCCAGATAGACGACGGGTTGCCCCCGGTAATGCCACCGGCCAGACGCCCTCAACCCGCCGATGCCGCGAAGGTCCGCGTAATTACTGATCCTCCAGAATTCCATCAGGCGAAGTATCCCTCGTCGATCTGCACCAGTGCATCCTCGACAAGCCGTGCACCGTGTTCAGTTGAGGCCATCTCGAGCGGCGTTTTCCCGGCGAATCGCTCTTTCCTGCCTCGAAGCCAGTTCATTGCCTTTTCCGGGTTTCCAAAGACCGTCTCCGCCTGTGCAACGATCCTTGCAAGGCGGATGGCCTTGTCCGACTCGTCAGTCGAGAGCCGCTCACCATTCTGGCGACGATGTGAGAGCGTTCGACGTGGAATGATGAAGAGCAGCTCTTCGGCCTTGAGGCCGTGCTCGCCCAGGCGGTCGAGCACCTCCACGCCGACGCGCTCGGTCGCAAGCGCAGCAAGGTCATTTCCGGATCGGATGTGCGCCTGGAGCAGGTTTCCCAGCAGCGAGAACTCGGTATGCCGCGGGTTGACCCGTCCAGTGGGACGATATTCAACGGTAGCCATGGACCCTCCAAGCAAAATGCCCAATCGATACGGGCATTTTGCCACAGATTGAGCTTGCCTGTTGTGCAGTCTGCGCGGCACCGATCGCGGGCGACCGCTGACTTACGGCAAATCCGCTCTCCGCAGCCCGGCACAGCCGACCGGCGCCTCCGGCGTGACTTTCCAGGATAGAGCAGCTACGATAGCTGTATATTTATACAGTATTTTATGGAGGCACCATGGCGCTGTCACTACTGGACGTCGAGGCAATCCATCCCGATCTGTGCCGGTCGAGCGCCCCGCCTGCGTGATCGGCATTCAAGCGTGCCGTCTACTGCCTGGCCACGACCCCATTGCCAGGACGCCGCTCGCGAGATATTCAGGATGCCTTTCGATATGAGGCGCAGCGCACATGGATGGGTTGTACGACAATCTTCCCACCATGAAATGGGACGAACAGCACGCCGACCAGGACGATGGATATGAGGGAGCGCGACGAACTCCGTTTCAACCACAAGCCACTCCACAGCTTTCTTATGCTGCCTTGAGCGGGTGCTCTTTCAGGTAGGTTTTTAGCGCGTCATTCATGCGCGTCTGCCAGCCTGCGCCGGTCCCACGAAACGCCTCCAGAACTTCTGCGTCATAGCGCATCGTGACCTGCTCTTTCGGATTCTCCTTCGGCGGGCGGCCCATGCGCTTTTGCATGACTTCAGCGAATGGACGTGCCCTGGCGAAATCCGCAGCCGTCCATTCCGGGTTGTCCGGATCGGACTCGATTCCGCGCTGGATTGCCGCTTCCTCAGCGGCGGTGTTGTGTGTCAGCTTAGCTTTGCTCATAAGCGTCAATCTCCGTGTTACTCGCCTTGCGCAGGCTGATGATGCGCATGGTTTCGTCGCGGGGCGTGAAAACCACGCTATACAGCCTGCCCCCTAACAGGGCGATGCCCCTGTACCGATCCTCTCCGTACTCGTGCCGAATGTCCTGGACCACCAGCATCCCATCCCAGTCGAGCCCCGCAGCCTCGGCGAGTGATACGCCGTGCTTTTCCTGGTTCGACGCGTCCTTCGCAAGGTCAAATGTGATTCGCATGCAACTTATTGTAGTGTCGAAAAATAGGAGCACGCAAGGACTTTCTGGAGTTACAGAAAGTGCGTCCTGGCGCAAGATCGCAGTTCAGCATGATTTGAATACAAAGCAGTCACGCACCGACTGACCGCGTGACTTTTGCGAGCAGACCCGACATATACTGTATATATATACAGGTATTCTTTGGGGCACCATGGCGCTGCCGGTACTGAACGTCGAGGCGATACACCCGGATCTGTGTGGCGAGCCTCGCAACTGGCTTCGGCGCACGGCCGCACGGTGACGAGCGGACACGAGGCGCTCGACGCGGAGTTGCCGGGCCGATCGGGCATCAGAGGGTCGGCTTACCGTCCTCGGAGGGCTTCGGCCAATCCTGTGCCGGTCGATCGGATTGCGCCTGTGGCAGTGGATCGGCGGGCGGACAGGCACCAGACGTGCCGAGCACGTCCTGCACCTGCTGGTCGACGCGCGCGTGGCGATACTGATCCATCGCCCGGTTCAGTCGCTCGTCGCTGAACTGCACGCGCAGCCCGGCATCCACGGCCACCCTCGCGGCCGCCAACTGGTGCGTGTCATCGCCAGTCAGTTCGAGCGTGCGACCGAACTTGCTCTGCGCAAGCCGCAGCCCGGTTTCGATCGCGGACAGCTCCGCCTGAAGCACCTGAACACTGGTGCCACGATCACGAACAATGTCGCGGCCATCATGCCGGTAGGTAACGTCGCCACGTTCGTTGACGGACCAGGATAGGCCCGGCGAACGGAAAATGATCGCGTTGTATTCGTCCTGCGCGTGCTGCCGTGGCGTGTTCGGCCGGATCACGTTTAACGCCTCGCCGCCGATCTCGGCATCGACCTTGACCGCACCCGATACGCGCTCCGGGCCCGCAGTGCGTCGCAACTCCTCGAGCGCGCGCTCGTCGCCTTGGTCCGCCCGCGTGCGCAGCCAGCCGGAAAAGCTCGGGCCGCCTGCGGCTCCGAATTTTTCCTTGAGTGCCGCCCGCTCGCGTGCGATCGACTCCCGCAGCGCGTCGTCGCGGCCCAACTGCCCGGCGCGTGCGAGTGACGTAGCGGCGCGTCGGCCAGCCGGTGTGAGTCGCACATCCTGCCGGATTTCAGCGCGCCTGGTATCGAACGCTGCGCGGATCTCAGCGCGGCGCCACTGTTCATTTGCGCGCTGCTTGAGCCACGCGTCGCTACGGGCCACGACATGCGCTTCGCGCGCGACCGAGTATTCACGCCAGAGCGCCGCGCGTGGCAGCTCGCGTGGAGCCGGAACCGGCTCACCGGCCTGCTGTCGCTCATACACTGCGCGTAGCAATGGTGCGGCTTCACGCCACGACAGATTCAGTTCTTTAGTCAGGAAGTCCGACACGTTGAGGTTGCGCGAGCCCGCGCGGATGCGATCGGCGCCGTCGCGGCCCGTCGTGACCGCATATTTCGCGGGCCGCACGCCGTGGGTGTGCGACAGTTCGGCAAGCAGGCGACTGGCATCGAGACCCTGGCGAATCTCACGAAACTCGGTGTGCTGGCTACCTGACTCATCACGCTGCCGCAGCTCGCGCGCGAGTTGCGAGACCACGCTGTCCGAGACGCGGCCAGTGTGCCGCGGTGTGGCATACGTGGCGTCGTCGGTGTGAGAGCGGCGCGACCGGTACGGTGGAGTATCAACCGCCAATGCGTGCGGCGTCCGCAGGATTGGCCGGCCTGCCTCGAACTCGAACGACGCGTCGATCGAGTCGAACCGGTCTGGAAACGCGTCTCGCCGGTCGCCCGAAAACCAGCCTGGCGGCGACATGCCGGATGGTGTCCATGCCGGATGCGACCGCATCACTGGCAGGGTGTCGAACGGATCGCCGAACGCATAGTGCCTCTCAAGCGCACGGTGGTACGCGTCCAGCCCGACTGGGGGAGCTGCGTGCCCTACTCGTTGCGCTGCAGGCTCTCCATCGCGATCTGTAGCCCGTCGCAGGCCGTGCGCGGATACGGCGCCGTCTGGCTCCAGCTGGTGAAACGCATGATGCGGCAATAGCACTGCAGATCGATGTCCGATGCCGTCCAGAGGGCCGCCGGGCACGTTTCGCACAGCGTTGAAGGGTTCGGGCGCCGGGTACGCCCCACCTGGGATAAGGTCAAACTCGGCATCGAGCCCGCCGTATCCATCGTCGAAGGGTTCGGACGTGTCGAGTTCTGATTCGCGCGCGCCTGGCCCGTCGACGACATCGGGCGGCTGGGCGCCGAATTCAAATGCGCGTCCGCTTCGTTGAAGGTGTCCTGCGAAGCCGGGTAGGGAGTCGTCTGCTCGTTCATGATGTGCCTTCAGATGTTGTGCGTAAAAGCTGCGTTCGAGATCCGCAAGCATCAGTTCGCGGTCGTGAGGCGAGGATTCCTGGTAACGCTGGTACTGACGGCTACCGCTGTTGAGATACTTCACTTCGCGCGCGCGGGTGGTGTACCACTCATCTAGCACGGCCGCTATGTGCGCTGGTGTGCGTCTGGGCGCAACGCCAGCCTCATAACGGTCGGCTGCATCTGCCGACAGCGCCTGCAGCTTCTCAGCGGTCGGCAGTGCGATGAATTCAGGCGTGAATACGTATTCCTTGAGGTTCACGCCCTTGTCGGCGCCAGCCGGCTTCACATTCAGGTAGGCGCTGTCGAGACCGGTGTTGCGCATGCGCACGGCACCGTACTCGTGCAGCAGCGCCATGAAATCCGCATGGGTCTCTATCTGGCGATCCAGCACCGCGTCAAGAATCTGTTCCTTCAGCTCGCGACTGTTGGCACGGAACAGGTCGCCACGGTAGCGGCTGATCATTTCCGATGCGTCGGTCAGCAGCGTGCGCCGGTTGTCTTTCGGACTCGCAAGGCCATACTGCGCGTTGACATGCTCCTGGAACGCGTCGATGAAGCTCAGGTTGGAGCGCACGTAGCCGAGCGGTTCCAGGTGCCTTTCAGCCAGCAGGTTCCAGCGCGGAATGACGATATGGATGTGCGGCTTGCGCTCAACCAGTTCGCCAGTGCGCTGGTCCACATAGCTCTTGATCCGGGGCAGGTGTGCTTCGGCATAGAAGCTGTATTCGTCCGGGCGGTAGGCGTGCAGCGCGAACGCCTCGAACTTCCGCACGATCTGAAACATCGTTTCCCGGGCGACGTGATCCTCCTTGAAGGAGAGCGTGATGGACAGGTAACGTTCGACACCGGGTGCGGCATTGATCGACTGGATCACTGCGTCGGTCAGGTCGAGATCACCGGCGAGTACCACACGTTCATCAAGGTCGTCGCGATCCAGGTCGCGGCCAACCTTGCGGCCTTCCTCGAGGTACTGCTTCACGCCGTCGTGACGGCCGTCCACTCTAATCAACACGATGGAGATGGGCCTTCAGCAGTTGCGTGATCAATTCCAGCTCGTCGACCAGGGCGACAAACGTGGATTCGGATAGCCGACCAGCCACGCGCGCCGTGTTCGCCACGTGCACAAGCTGGTTGAGGTTGTTGCCAGTCTTGTTGATCACGTACATGATTCGTTGCCGCTCAATGGTCGCGGGTGGGCGCGCGACGATCTGCGTGCGGTTCGTCAGGATGCATTCGCGCAAAAAAACAGACGGACTCATGCCGGAGCGTTCGACCTTTTCATTGAAGACCTGCCACTGGTCGTCGGTCAGCCGCGTGCTGACAGGCCTGCCAAGGGCCTTCTGCGCTTTTTTGCGACCACGGCGCCTGGCTTGCGCCACATTGAGATCGTCTGCGCTCATCGCATGTTTTCCGTTACCAGAGAGACACAGGGCGGCGAACTGCCGCCACCGGCGTGCAAGAGTCAGGGGCCGTACTGGGTTCGCCCGTATTGCGAATTGACTGGCCCCTTCACGTCACTCCCGGCCGACTGGCACTGGTTCAGGAAATCGCCTCGCGCGTTGGCCGTGCCGCCCTCATCGAAGTGACCGTGGTGAAAGCGGACGATGGAAAAGTAGCCCGCCTCGTATTCGGCGCATGTCTTGCCGCCATTGCCACCCATGATCAAACCGGCGAGACAGAGCACCGCGCCACACGCATCCTGGTTTTCATCGGCGTGCGATGACGGCGTGGCGAGCGCACAGGCCAGTGCCGCGCTGCACAGCGCGGCCACAGTCGACCGTCGTTTCATTGCGTTCATGATCTAACGTTCCCCTCGAGGAGATGCGGTGGTTTTCTGCTAGGTGAGCGTGTGTGCCAGACGGGCAACGACCCAGATGAGCGCGGCGCCCGCGCAGAACGCAATGCCCATGAAGGCGACGAGCGAACCAGTTGCTGCAACTGCCGGATTCGTGGGTACGACGCGACCACGCGATTCAACGGCAGCCCGCAGCCGCGCAAGTTCGTCCACGACATCCGCGGTTGCCGCACGTCGCGCCTGGTCAGCCGCCTTCGCGGCCACCTCGCCGATGAACGCCTGGCGCGATTGCGTGAGCAGCTTCGCCAGTTGCGTGTTCTCCTCGCGCAGCGCCTGCACCGTCGCGGTCAGTTTCTGGTCGGTGGACTCCATCAGCGCGACGACATGGTGTTGCGCATCCACGACCTTCATCTGCTCGATCAGGATCTCCGCGAGCACGGCCAGCTCGTTCGACGCCGGCATCGTGGCGATCACCTGGCCCAGGCGCTCAGACGCTCGCCCGGCGCGATCCGGCTGCGGCGTCGGCTCGTTCATGCATCGACCCCTGCCATCAGTGCGGTAAACGCCTGATCCATCAACGGCTTGATCGACAGCGCCTTGCGCTTGAGGCCAACCAGCCTCACGAGACGGTCCTTCTCAGAGGCGCTCGCAGCGTCGATCAGTTGCGCCTTGTAGTCCACCCCGTCTGTCGCAATATCGTGGATCGTACGACCCGCGGCCGCCGCAAGCGTAAACACGTCGTTCTTTGGGATCAGCGCATCCTGATTCAGTTCGAAAGTCCGCTCCCTCTCATGCAGTTCGAACAGTTGCCCGAAGTGCCGGCGCAGCGTTACCTCGCGGTCCTCGCTCCTGACCAGATCGACCTTGTTGAGCAGCACACGGATGCGCCCAGGCTCGACGCCGAGATCCGCGAGCATGTTGATCGTCTTCATGGAGTCCTTCATCTGCTTGCTCTCCGGTTCGACCGGCACAACGAAGCACGCGTAATCCTCCTGTGCCCCTTTGGCACCATTGAGGCGGTTGAGATACTCCTCGACGTTCGATGCACCGATATCGACCAGCAGATCGCGGCCGCGCATCAGCTCGTCATGCAGTTCGTCAAAGCGCGCCGCAATCATCACCTCGACCCTCGGGCCGGCCGAGTCATCCGTATTGATTGACTCAATCTGGCGTACCGACATGGACGGGAGCCTTGGCGCGAGCAGTTCGCGGGTCACGGTAGTCTTGCCGACGTTGCCTGAGCAGTTCACGATAGCCATACTCATTTCGAAATCCTCATCAATATTTGGAGTGCCGCCACTTACATCATTTTCGGTGCCCGGCCGCCTGTCTGCGCTTGCGCGGGCAGCGGGATGTTCGACGGGCCCTGGGCAGGCGCGGCCTTCGGTGCCGTCCACGCCGCATGCAGCTCGGCCGCGCGCCTGTCGATCTCGGCCGGGCCGGCGTCACGACCCAGTTCGCCGCGCGCAATCCGGGCCTCGATCTCCGTGCCCGCCTGCATGCGAGCATCGAACCGGCGAATCACCTCGGCACGCATGCGCGCGGGTGCCCGCTCAAGTGACTTTTCGAGGACTTCGCGCAACTGCGCGACGGTTTTCGGTGCATCAGGCGAAGCCGATGCCGCCGTGTCCGCTGCAGGCGAGAAACGCGCAGCGCCCTGTGACGGCGGGCCATCCCAAACACGCCCCAGCGGAGGCGCCACCGTCGTCGGCGCAGCGCTGGCCGCTGCTTCCGGTTTCCTGTCTGCCAGCGCGGCCGCCGAGTTCGTCTTCTGCGCGACATCCGGCGTCGGCGACGTTCCGGCCTTGATCGTCAGCGCCGCACGTTCACGCTTCACGGCCTCGAGCAGTGCCTCGTCGCTCTCGGCGGGCCTGAAGCCCTTTACATCCACACCCGCGAGGGACGCTTCGATCCACGCGTTGCGGCGGAACGTTTCGCTGCCGCGCACCACGATCGAATCCCAGTTCTTGGCCTTCGCTACTGCGATCATGTCGGCAATCGTTGAGCGATCGTTCTGCCGGGAGTTCAGGCGTGCCCCCACATCCTCGAAGTGCGGCTGCGTGGTCGCTGTCGGATCCCGCTGCGCGCCCGCCGACGTACCCAACCCGGCCTCCATGCCATCGAGCTTCCAGAACCGGCCATCCTTCACCATGTAGCGCGCCGCGATATGAGCGGGCACGTCGTAGCCGTCTTTCGTCACGACCGGCTTGCGTGAGGCAGGATCGACGCCGATCTGGTTGTCGCGGCTGTCGGCGAAACCCGCAACGCCAGCCTCGTGCGCGTCTGCCGCTGCACCGGCGTCGCCCGCGTGCTGCCCTGGCATCGGCTTGCCCTGTTCGCGCAGCGTCCGCTCGGCGGCCGCCCGCTCGCCGTCGCGCACCGTGCGCACGCGCTCCAGATCCTGCGTCGACACGGAATCGAACACCGGACGCTCCGGTTCGTTCGCCGGATTTTTTGCGTCCGCTTCATTCTGCGCAGACGTCTGCGTGCGCTGGATCTGCGTGTCGATCATGCCCGACACCGCCGGAGTGTCCATCAACGTATCGTTCGCAGCGCGGCCGGGCTGAACAACAGGTTCGTTAGCCGCCGCCGCGTTGACAGTCGGGCGAGCGACGTCCTCGTTGCCGGGCACGGCATTTCCTGTGATGCCACGGCGGCGCATTGCGTCGTTGATTGCCGCTGCATCGCCGACGTCGGCAAAGGTCACCGCATCGCCATCGGTCTTGACGTCCGGCTGCGCCTGCGAGGCTGGAGATTGCGCCAGTGATGCATCGACCTGCCTGTCGAGTGCTTCGCGCACGTAGGTCACGAACGGCTCGCGGGCGGCCGGCGACAGAAACGCAAGCTCTTGATCAAGTGCGGCGGCAACTTCAGGCGCGGTCTTGCCTTTCCCGAACTCCTCCCTGATACGCCCCGTCATCCCCCGAAAGTCGGCCAGGTCTTTCGCCACCATCGACCAGTCCGCTCTGTCCTCCTGCTCACTACCGGTCGCAGGCATCGCCGCCACCGGTTCGAACGCATCGGCGATGTCCGCGAAGGTGGCAATGCCGTCGCTGCGCTCTGGCTCGCGATGGCGATGCCGGTTTTGCGGCGCGACGCTTGCCCCGTCAACCGGAAGCGCGTCGTCCACCGGGTCGGAATCCGTCACGTCGCGCGCAGGCGTGCGCTCGTCGATTTCCATCGGACTCAAGCCCGCTTCATCGCGAAGTTTGGCCAGCGCTTTGGCTGCCCGTGGCGGCAGGGTCTCCGCCGCAAAACCAGTGCGGTTGCGGATCTGCTCGCCAATCGCGCGCTCGCCATCAACAGCGTTGCCGGACTTGCGCCACGCTTCACGATGGATCGACTCCAGCCGCTGCTCAAGTGCAAGCGTATGGTTGACCTCGTTGCCACGCAGCGTGACCGCTGTCGTAATCGACTGGATCATTTCGCGAAAGCGCCGGCCGAGCGCCGCGTCGTCGAGCTTCGGCTGTGCAGCCTGCTGGCCAACGCGCGCGCCCCGTCCATACAGATGCTGCCGGTCGGCGAAATACTGGTGCCGCGCCTGGACACCGGCTTCCCGCACTCCGTCAATCATCTCGAATGCAGAGGCACCCTGCGCGCGCAACCGGTCCCGCGCCTCCAGTCCCGCCCTTTCCGCGGCGGCCTGAAGGGAGTCCCGCACGAAGGCGCGGGACTCATCGAGCGGTTGACCCATTAGCTCGCTCAGCCGCACGGCTTCCCGCTCGATGTCGGCTTCACTGCCGAACAGCGTCTGCGGCTGCCCGCGCACGGCTCCCGGTGCCTGCCCTGCCTGCGGGTCTTGCGCTGGCATCCACCGCGCAAAGGGCGCCACGTTAGTGCCGCGCGGCACGTACCATTTTTTCGATCGCCGGTCGAACCTGGCGCCCAGATCGTGCGCCGCGTCCTTCTCCCTGAACGGGACGTCCAGATACGTCCGTTTGCCTTTCGGCCTGTTCGGGTCAGCCATGTGATACCTCCTTTGCCTCGTTGTCCGCCGGCGCGACAGACGCGAGCGCCGGTTCAATCCGGTCCTGGACAGCGTCATCCCCGCCTGCCACGTTGAAATCGATGCGGATGCCCGCGAGCATTTCGCGCACGTCCTCGCGCATCGCGACGCCAAGCTCGGCCAGGTCAGCTTCGAAGCCCGCGAGCGCCATGCCGGTCGCGAGTGGCCCGGGCGCGCGCTGGTCGAGCGCGAGAAGCTCGGCCGCGGTCAGCGGCTTCGCACCGGCCTGACGTGCAAGTCGGATTTCGCCAGCAGCCCTCGCGGACAGCGCCGCGTGATACGTCTCTGGGTTGTGCGTCGGGATGGCGTTCGCTCGCAGCTCACCGGCACGCCAGGCCGCCTTGATTTCGTCTTCGGTGGGCAGGCGCTTGTTGATTGCAGCGAGCATCGGACTGACCGAGCGCATGCGGTCGATAAACAGGTCATCCTCGTAATAGGTCGCCTTCTCGCACAGGATCGGACGCTGGAAACCAAGCACGATTTCCTCGTCCTGCTCCATGCGCTTCAGTTCCTGATCGAGCATCAACGCGCGGCCCTGATCTGACGTGTTCGTGCCGGTCGACGTGTTGCGGCCGTGATTACGGCTTTTCGAGGTTGCCTTCTCGGTGAACGTCCCCAGCGTCTCGGACAGTTCCTTTGCATCCTGCTGGTTGCCAGGCGCGTACGCCACCAGCACTGCGTGGTTGGTGATCAGTGTGCGCGCCCCGGCCGGCCCGTACAGATCGTTCGGCTCCAGCTGCGCCTTCGACTGCAGGATCGTGAGCAGGCGAATCCAGTAGCCCGCGATGAACGCGTTGCCCTTGTCGAGTACCTCGATGCGACCGAGCGCAGTAAATTCGTCCCCCACGCCAAGACACTGATATTTGATGGCCGGATCGTCGCCTGGCAGCACGTCGAGGTTGTCCTCGATCCACTGCGTGTAGAACAGGTTGCCGAGCAGGCTCGCGACGGCAAGCTCACGCACCGGCAGCACAACGTAGATCGACATCAGCTCGCGCCGCACGCGGTCGAGCTCGAAGTCGCATGCGCTCGTCGCCTGGTCGACGATCGGGTTGCTGAACAGGCGCAGACCGGCGTTAAACGTCGCAACAATGTTCAGCATCGTCTCGTCGGGCGAGGCCAGCACGCGCGAGAGCGCGCCCAGGCAATCGCCCGACAGCGGCACCCCCTTCTGCGGCTCGTGCTGCATCAGATCCGAAAGGTGCTCACGCACTTTCCTGTCGGGCGTGGTCGCGAGCCGCAACACCTGTCCGAACGTACAGTCACCCGTCATCTCCATCAGGTAGAGCGCGAGGCCCATGAACAGGTCACTCGCCTGCTCATAGAAGAACTTGTTGCGACCGTCGGTCGTGTGATACAGGCGCGCTGCGATCGCCTGCAGGCGACCCACCCGCACGAAGGGCGCACTCTTCGCAATCCTGAAAAGCGGATTCCAGCGGTGCGTGTAGCCAGTCTGATCAAATGGCGCCCAGCGAAACACCTGCTGGCCGCAGGCCTGCCGGTACCGCGACGTCAGGTCGTAGTTCTCTCCCTTCACATCGAGTACGACCACCGAATCCGGAAAGGTGAGCAGATTCGGGATCACAATGGCTGCACCTTTGCGTGAACGCGTTCGCGCAGCAACCATCACGAACTCCGTTCCGCGGAACGTCAGGTACTTGCCCTTGTACCGCCCGACGATGATCGACGGGTCGCGGTGATCGCCCTTGCGGCCGCCCCTCTTTCGACCGCGCCCGTTAGCCTCATCGAGCAGGCCGTACCGCCGAACCTCGTAGCTGTAGGCGAAGCGAGCATCGCCATGCAGTTCGCGCTTTGGCTTCATGACCAGCGCCGCGACGATCGCCGCTACCGGCACAAGCGGTACGATGACCGATGCCGCTGTCGCCATCTGCAGCGAGCGTTTCACCGCCTTCACGTCGCCAAAGGCGCGCCAGTAGTCGTGCAGCGTCCACAGCCCGATTGCGGAGTCCGGCAACTTTTCCAGCTTCGCAAACAGCATCGCGCCGACGTACTGGCCGGCCGCAGCGAGACCGATCAGAACCACCGGTGCAAGCAGACCGGCCGCGATGATCCGGTCGGCAAGCGTCGCGGTTTTTACCAGCACGGCGCTCGCACACACGCCCCACAACGCGCACGTCACGACGACGAGAGCAATCACGGCCCCCATTTCGACAGGATCGCTGATCGCGTCGAGATGAAGCAGACGGCCGACGGCGAAAACGACTGCGCCGGACACAAGGCCAAGCAAGCCGCCAACAAGGAGACGGGCTTTCATGCTGACGCTCCCACTGCCGCGTGCGTCTGCCGCTCCAGGGGTTCCCGGCCGGTGTGCCCGCCACTGTCACCAATGCCGGAATCGTTCGATCGCGATCTCATGCATCACCTCGCAGCAGCCTGTTTTTACTGACCGGATCGAACCAGATTTCTGTCAGGTCCCGGTTCTCCATGAACAGCACCACGTCGACCGTCATGCGGATCTCGCGCATCAGGTAATCGAACGGGAGCGTCTGGCCGACCGGGCTTTGCTTGACCAGCGTGGCGATGCGCGTGAGCGTCGCGATCGAGTCGTTCGCGTGCACCGTCGTCAACCCGCCCTGGTGTCCGGTGTTGAGCAGCGTCAGGTAGTCCCAGGTTTCGTCGCCGCGCAACTCCGCAAGCAGCACGCGATCGCATTTCATGCGCAACGTCGCCTTCACCAGGCGTCGCGCTGGAATCGCCTCGCTGTAGAAGAGGTGAACGTGATTTCGATGCAGTGGCAACGGCAGCTCGTGGGTATCCTCGATCGTCGCCAGACGCGCCTCGCGCGGAATGATCGGGATCAGGTCGGCCAGCGCCTTCATCAGCGTGGTCTTGCCGGAGCCCGTGCCGCCCACGAGCACGATGTTCAGCCGGTTCAGGATGGCCAGCTTCAGAAACCGCACGACATCGCGCTGCGCGAGCGCGTCGAGCATCTCATGCTGGAAGCGCGCCAGGCCATAGGCGCCCAGCGCCCGGGACGGATTGAACACCGCAGTGGCACGACTGACGTCCATGCCCTCTGAGCCTGCCCGTGCCGCCGCAGCGTCGATCTCGCCCGGCGTCATTGCGCTACTACCGCCGGGTGCGCCCCGGACCACATCACGGAACCTGGCGAACCGCCCGGCATCCGCCCACTGCTGTACCGACAGGCGCGTTGAATTCGGCACGCGAATCGTCAGCGACACCGTACCCGGCTCGCACGCCGGTGGAATCACGATCTGGCCGCGCTCCCCGTCGGGCAGGCGCACCGGCTTTTCCGGCTCGGCCGCCGAAAGCGGCGGCTTCGCCTTGTTGTAGATGGCCAGCGCCGGTGCGAACTGGTTCAGCATTTCCAGCGACGCATTCGGAAGATCATGGCGCTGCCAGCCGTCGCGCGTTTCGGTCCAGCCTTCATAAGGCCGGTTAATCGCAAACTCGGTGACGCCCGGCATCGCAAGCATTGCGGCGATGCCGAGTGTCTTGAGGTGACTGCGTACCGTAAGACTGTCGTCGTATTGCATACTCATAAGCACCCCGAATTTAATGAATCAAGGCGTCGCCAGTTCGTACACGTCGGAGAAGTCCACATCGCGCGCAACGAAGATCGTCGTCATCGACCCGTACTGCGAGTACGCGGTCGGCGGCACGTTGATGGTGTTGCGCAGCGCTTCGGCCGCTACCTCACCACCGGCATTCGTGGTGTTGTTAAACTGGATGCCGCTACTCCCCGAGTTCGTGGCCAGTGTCGACAGCGCCTGACCGGCATCGCTGATCAGGCTGACCATCATGGCGCCGCCAAACCGCGTCCAGAAGTGGTTGTCGACGTAGGCCGGCAGGCCACTGCCGCCGAGCGCATCGGCCGCCGGCGAATCGAGTTGCACCTTTACGCCGTCAGGCGTCGTCAGCCGCGTCCAGATCACGAAGATCCGCGCCTGACCCTGCATCAGCGCCTGCCGCTGCTCGCCCACGACCTCGGAGCCACGCTCGACCAGCAGCACCTTGCCGTTCGCCGAGTACACATCTTTCGCCACGTGGCAGGTGGTCATGCCCGGGTAGTCGGTCACGATCTCCGCACCCTGCACGCACGGGATCGTCGACCCCGCAATCAGCAGGAAGTCTCGCGACGGCATCAGTTCCGCCTTCACCGTTTCCAGCTTCGATGGCTGCAGCTTGCTGTCCAGTCCATCCTTCGCGAATCCGGCATGCGAACCGGTCAACCCGGGCGTGCCACCAGGGGCTGCCGCGTCGGTCGTCCTCTCATCCTTTGATGTGAGCAGCACGTCGCCATCGAGCTTGCGTTGCGCCGGCGTCTCGACCGCGCTGGCCGCCGTCGCCGTAGTGGTCCCCGCGGCGGCGCCGTTTCCATTCACTGCACTGGCTGCGTTCGCATGCGCAGGTGTAGCAAGCGCCGCGCTAGCTACAGCCGCTTCCGACGCCATCGCCGCTTCCTCTGCCCGCTGCTTTTCGATCTTTGCCTTGTCGCGCGCAAAGTCGTGCCGGTCATCTGACGGCTTGTCCTTTGCCGCTTCCGCCCTTGCCGCCTCGGACTCGGCGTGATGCTGCGCCGACCACCGTTTGATCGCGACACCCACTGCGATCGCACCGAACAGCAGGACCAGCACCATCCCAATGACGATCGGTAACATCCGGAACGGGCTCTTGCGCTTCGTTCGGCCAACACCCGGCACCCCGCGCTCGCCTATGCCGGCGGGCTCGACCGGTGTCGGGTTCGCCGGGTTCGGACCGTTCAGATTGATATCGTCACTCACCGGCCGCCTCCTTTTGCTTCACGAGCCGCACTGTGCCCGGAATCGTCGTGCCTGTCGGGTTCAGCTGGCCGTCTGGCCGGTAAGCGTTGTTGCGGATGCCGAGCACGGCGTCCCCCACGCGCAGGTTGAAACGCTCCGCCGTGTCGTGCACGACGAGCACGGGGCCGCGCATGTCGTCAGGATTGACGAGCGCTTCCTTGCCGTCCCCGTACACCCGATAGATCTGCGGCAGATCACGGCTCGTTCTGAACTCGAAGTAGGTAAAGCGGCCGTCATCCCACAGCGCCGTTGGTGCGAGTGTCGTGTCCCCATGCATGTCGTAATTGAAGTTGCCCACGCCAGACGCGCTGACGGTCTGTGCGAGCAATGCCCGCGCTTCGGCCGAGCGCACCGCGGCGGCCGCCGACGCCTTTGCACGCGTGTCCGGATAATCGAAGGTCAGCGACCAGACTGCCTCCTCGTGCCTCCTGACCGGGACCAGCTTGAGCACATAGCGACGTCTGTTCGTGAGCAGAATCAGGTTGGTGGCCGCCTGCGGTGCCTTCGGCTTGAAGAAGAAGCCGTTGCCGGCTGGGCCAGCCGTCCATGCCTTACCGTCGCCCATGCCGCCGCCGTCAATTTTTTCGCCTTTCTCGAAGACGAGGACAGTCGCCTCGCCCGGGCGATAGGCGATCCGGTACGTCTCATTCGGGTCATACACGGCGCACGCAATGTGCCGGTCACTGCCGCACGCACCGGGCACGACTTCGGCGACAGCCGGTAGCGACATACCGAATAGCGCGGCAGCGATCGACGCTGCAGCAAGCGCTTTCGGGAACCGGATGGTCATGGGTTGGCCCCTCCGGCCGGTGCGCTCAACGACATACTCGACGGTGCCGACTGGGACGATGTGGCCGCCGACGGCATCGGTGTCGCGCCGTCTGCGGTGCTGCGCGTCCAGTCGCGGTCGACCGAGTAGCTGGTGACACGAAAGCCCGTTGGATTGAGCTCCTGTTCGTCGCTGCGGGTCGGCAGATCGCCTATCTCGTAGGTGATCGTCGCGACCCAGTATTCGGTTTTAGGCGGCGGTGACGTCGAGCCGCCCTGCGACGGCAGCGAAAGCATCGTCTTCGAGAAGAACACCTGTGCGGTGGATCCGACGAACGTAATTGCACCTGGGCGCACGATCACGCGATATTTGTCGGTGAGCACGTTTTGCGGCGAGTTCTTGCGGTTGTAGAGCGCCGCGTACAACGCCTGCTCGCGTGGCGAGTTCATCAGCGTCACGGTATCGTACGCATCCTGGATCGTGTACCAGTCGTATTTCTCACGCAGCTTCACATACGTGCGCAGTGCTGCCCGCACCTCGAGTTCACCGAACGTCACGGATCCGCTGTGCGCGACATCAATCACCTGCACGTCGCCGGTCGCGGTGTTATCCTTAATAATCACGGGTGGTGACGGTCTCTTTAGTTGTACTAAGGCTGACGAGCCAAGAATAGAGATAAGCGCGATGAACATGGCCCCGCCCGCAACGCGCCATGCAATCTTCGTCATGTTTTCCTGCAGCTGCTGCCGGGACTTCTCGAACGAGAGCGCTTCCCTGAAATACATCCGCGCCATCTCGCGCGGATCGGCGTCGGCGAGTTTCGCCGCAATGTGCTGCAGCGCGGCCGCGCAATTGCCGTCGACGGCAACCGCGACTGGCTCAGCCTGCACCCGCGCCGGCTTCCATGGCATCCATTTCATGGCGCACTCCCCTGTGTCGCATGGTTGACAGGCATCCACGGCCCCTCCGGTTGCGTTGGCTTTGGTGCCGACGAGCACGCAGCAAGGAGCGCGGCGCAGCAAAGCAGGACGATTAATTTCACGTCAATCTCCGATCGGGTGGACTGTCCGCCGTCTCTGATCGCTCCGGCGGATAGACTGCCGCTTATTTCTCGCGCTCGAATTCGGAGCCAGGTGTAACGAGATGTCCATTCGACCTATCGATCGTCATTGCATATTGAATGCTGGAACTAACAATCATCTTCCCGTCTACAATCGTGGCCGGTTGTTGGCGCATTACCGTTCCGACCTTGTTTCCATCGTCGTTGTACTGATCTTCCCGATGCGAAACATAAAAATCATTTCCGCTCCCATTTCTGCTAATGACGATATCTTTATAGTCCTGACCACTAACGCGCGCCCACTTGCCGATGTACTGATCACCATCATTGCCCTTGCCGCATCCAAATTGCGCCAACGCCACGACGACCACTACTGCCGCCTTCGCAGATCGAAATTCCCTCATGGACATCTCCTGGTATGTAAGATCACACGCGGCCAATAGAGTTGGTAGGCGCCGATGATGCCCCACTTGCGCGCCCGCCTGTCAGCCTCATCGCCCTCATGGCTGCGCTGGCCGCGTTACCGAGCTTACCAACCATCGAGGAGATGCCCACGCCACCGGCAAGTTGCGATGCGAGTGACGGCATGCTCAACGACACCACGATGAACACAAGCCCCGCCCCGATGATCTTTCCTTCAATTGCATAGGTCAGCATCACGTTATGCACGTCGAATGTCTTCGGCAGTACAGAGGTCATGAAACCCACCTCGATCGCGCCTGTTGCACCGAATAGTGCGACGAGCAGGCCATAGTTCAGACACTGTCCGACCCAGTTCTGGAAGAACTGGCGCGTCGCCGGGAAAAGTGCCGCTACAACGAAGGCCGGCCCGAGCGCGAGCAGCAATCCAAGAGCGAACTTCGCGAGGATGATGTATGCCGCTGCAATCGCGAGAAACGGCACGCCGACCAGCAGGATGCAGATTGCAAGTACTGAAACTTCGATATAGAGGCCGACATCGCTCCACGTCAGTCCCGCGTACATTGCCTTGATTGCGGAGATATAGAGATTCAACAGAGTATCGAGCCCACTACTCAGGCTGTTGCCACCCATCAAGGCACTACTCAGATCGTCCCCGAGGCCATTGAAGAATGGCACGACGTATTCGCTGTAGTAGCTGATATTCATCCCGAGCGTGAGCACAGCCGCCCACCCTGCCATCTTCAGCAGGAAGTCGGATATCGGACTGTCGTTGTGGCCACGCCAGTACGACACGAGTACGAGCAGGACGTAGAGACTAAAGCAGGCAGCGACCAGCGGACTGATCAGTGAGATCATCCGGGCCGAGCCGGTATTGATCGTGTTCAGCACGTTCTGGTCGAACGAGTTGAACATGTCGCTAAAGATCTGCAGTTGCATGGTCGCACTCCCCGTTATTGATCAGCGTTGTCGTCGCCGTTCAGCCGTTGCTGCATGTCGTTATGGGCGGCCTGTTGCGCGAAATCTTTCTCTGCATCCTGAAGTCGCGCCGCGAGATCGAGGCGCATCTTTTCTGCGTTGATCGACGAGTTCTCTGCCGCCCACCGGTTTTGCAAATCGGCCTTCGCCGCCGGATCCTGTGTGAGGTTCGACTGCTGCATCAGCTGCTGGATGTTCGTCAGACGGTCGATTGACGCCTGATACGAGCGCATCGCCATTGCCTTGTTGGCGGCCAGAGTATCGTTCAGACGTTGCTGCCCGGGCGTGTACGCGGTCATCCCCTCCTGGCTCTCGATAGTGCTGGCGAGGCCGCTGATTCCGTTCAACTGCCCGCTCTTCACCTCGTCGTAGACCGACTGCCACTGATCCGGCAGGTAGTTGCGCAGCGACGGGTCATTGAAGATGTTTCCGAGGCCGCGATTGCCGATCGTCGACTGGTACTGGTCCGAGAGCAGGCTGTACTGCTGCTCCAGCTGCTTGACGGTCGAGATCGCCTGCGCGATCGCCTGCAGGTCGATCACCGGGACACCCTGCGCGTGCGCTGCCTGCATCGAGAACGTGCCCGCGATCAACGCGGCGCTTGTCAGATTGCGAATGCTTTTCATCGTCACGCTCCCAAGCTGAACTGCAGTTGTCGGCAAACCATCGCAATACAGTCTTCAGTCCCACGCAGCCAGTCGAGCAAACCACAAGCAAAACGCGCTCGGCGCCCACTCTCTGAGGCCAGCGCCGGTCGTGCTCGTCCAGCCGCTCCTTGAGCTGTTCGCGCGTCGCTGGCTCGATCGCCGACGAAAGGTGAAGAGCGTAGTCGTCGTCATTCGGCTTCCTCAACAAGTTCGGCCTCGTGCTTGCGATCGCGTTTGCCCTTGCGGCGTGCCTGGAACAGCCGCATTCGCAGGTCCGTGTCGCCATGTGCGTCGCCCGTGCATTCTTCCCAGATCGCAACGTTGTCGAGACTGCTGGAAAGCACCGCGATCTCGTCGTTCATGCCGCCCAGGTCCAGTGTTGCAAACGCCGACTGGTTGCTCTGCTTGATCAGGAACGTGCGGGACTCTTTCGACAGCCTCTTGAGCGTGTCGAATTCGCGGTCGGTCAGGTTCAGGAGCTTGTAACCGTCGCGCGTCGCGTCCGGGTTCGGCAGATAGATCTTTGTCGCCGTCAGGTCGCGGATCTCAGCGAACACCGGACACTGGATTGCGTCCTCCGGCGACTGCGAATCCAGGATCAGGAATTCGTCTGCCTTGCGGCCCGTCTTGAGCGACTTGCGGATCAGCTCCTGCGTGGTGGGGTAGCTGGCCGGCAGCCAGAATTCGGCAATCACCGTCGCGAGCAGGCCGCCCCTCTTCTGCATCTGGTCCTTGAGATACAGCAGGTGTGCAAGCACCGGCTCCGTGGCGGCATAGTCTTTCTTCAGGAAGTCAGTGACGTCGAAACCGATCCGGCGCACGTCGGTAATGTTCGTCAGCGTGTCCGGTACGTTGTCCAGCGCCCACGAAAATCGACCGTTAGTTGCACCACACCACTGGCTAAGACGGACCCAAAGGCCGTTCCCGTCGCCCGTATCCGGAATCGACTCCAGCAGGCGGCTGAAGGTTCTGTGCTCAATGTTCTCGAGCTTCATGACCGTGTCGACCGCGTGCTTGACCTGCCGCTGGTCGTCAGCACTGAGTTTGCCGTTCTCGTCGCGGCAGCACGCACCCACCAGGTCGTAAAGATGCGCGAGGTTGCGCTTCGTCTCGGGCAGGCCAAACGGCGCAAGACCGGTCGGCTCGCCTTCACGCAGGGTGTAGTAGACAGCGCCCATCTCCTCGAGGAAGATCCGCAGACCTTGATCGAGATCGAGCGCGAAGATCTTCGGGTCGAACCGCTCGAGGAAGGCGAGCAGCATCGTCTCGAGGGTGGTCTTGCCCGTGCCGGTCGAGCCGAGAATCAGCGTGTGGCCGGCAACCTTCTCGCCCACGCTGTCCTCATCCAGGCGCGAAGCGTGACAGTTCAGGCTGAACAGGCTTTTCGCAACGGTCTGCACCGGCATGAGGGCCGAGCCGTCGCCGAGCGGATTGCCGCGTGCCTTGCCGGCCGAATAGGTATGCATCGAAAACGACGACGCGAGACTGCGGGTCGACTTCGGCATCGGCCGCGGCTTCGTCCTGAATCCCGGCACCTGGCTCATGTACGTGAATGGCGCCGATGCCGTCGCCTTCACGAACTTGAAGCCGCAATCGTTCAGCGCCCGACTGGTTACGTACGCGCCGTTGCTGATGGCCTTCTCCGGCGTGTCGCCGTACACGACGAGCGCCCCGTGATAGTCGCCGAATGCGAGATCCCGACCGGCGATCAGCGCCACCGCATCCTCCAGTTCCTTGATCTGGTGTTTCGCCTTGTCCTCGACCGACCTCAGGTGATTGATCTGGTCTTCGATCGCCTTCATCGCTTCGGCAGTGCTCAGACAGCCCAGGCTCTGCGTGAAGGTGAATTCGACGGGCAGCGACAGCAGCGGATTCGTCTGCCCCCAGCCGGCCTTCGGAAAATCCTTCAGGTCGTAGCAGACCGCGAACCGGGTTGAGCGATCGGTGCGAATCTCAACCGTGTCGTAGTGGAAGTGCAGGTGCGACGTCGGGATCAGGTCGCGTCCGGTGGCCTGCGTGACCGGCACGCGCTCGTCGACGCCATTCACGAGTTCGCCAATGAACTGATACACCTCCGAGAACAGGATGCCGTTGTGCCCGTATGCTTCGAGCAGTTGAGGATCGTAGGCAACGATAGCCTTCATCAGTCCCTCGCCCAGCTCCTCGAGCTCGCGCACCGTCTCGTCCAGGTCGTCGCCCTGCAGGATCGCTGTGATGTAGAAACTGTTCTCGAAGTGATCGTGCCTGCGGAAACGCCGCAGGTATTTGTCGACGGCCTGCTGGATGAACGGATTGTAGAAGCGGTATTCGTCGCCGAACGTGATGCTGCGCCGACGAAACGTGGTCCACAGCGACAGGCGATTGCCTTTCTCCAGCGTCATCGCGGCCAGCTGACGGTTCCAGCCGTCGTAGCGTGCTTCGATCTCGCCACGGCTCACCGATTCGAACGGCACGCCGTTCACGCGCATCACCAGGAAGGCGCCGCCGTTGTCGACGCTCGTCACCGTTTCCGACACCGGACGGCCGATGCGCGGCAGCTTGTCCTCCGCGGACGTAACAAGCCGGTTCAGTTCGTTGGTCACGCGCATGCTTCGTCTCCCGCGTACGGCATGTCGTCCGCGCCGCAAATGCGACGGCGCTCCTCCGCGAGCCGGCGAAACACGTCATACATTGTCTTGCCCGAACCGGAAGCACCAGCCGTGACGGCGTAGCCCACAATAGGCGGGCACGCACTGGCAGCGCCATCTGTTGACAGCGCAGGATTGTGCGCAGGCTTGCGGTCATTCATCTTCGTCCTCCTCTGCCTGCGCAAGCAGGCGCTGACGCAACGCCTCGAAGCGCTCAAGGTCCCGGCCGCGCGAAAACGAGCGGGTGTACACGTCCAGGTCGCGGCCATACCGCATCGGTGCGAGCGTGTATGTCCTGCCGAACACCGACCCACGACGGCGGTCCAGCCAGCAGCGAAATTCCAGCCACGTCAGGCGCAGCGCCTGGTCATCTGTCTCGCAGACATGCCGGAAAAACAGGAAGACGGGCACGCCAGCCGAGCCGATCAACAGACCGCCGGGACCGATCACGAAGCCGCCGACCATACTTGTGATCAGCGATGTACAGCCGATGATCAGCGCCGGAAACATCGGGACGCCGCCGATCATCGCGGTACGGTTCAGGCCTGCGTAAGCGGGGTACAGCGTGCGTTCGTCTTCCATGGTGATTCAGGCGAAGAGTCCGAACGCCCAGCCCGCGAGCACGAGTGCCGAACCCACGCCGGCCACCTTCGCAATGCCGCCACCAAAGTCATGGATCCAGTCAGCCTTGTTGGACCAGCACTGGATCCCAACCCACAGCAGATACGAACCAGCCATCACGCCACAGAATCCGTAAAACCATAGCGTGAAGGTGTTGGCCGCCGACGTGCCCGCTGCCAGGCCACCGCCCGCCCGGGCTCCGCGGGCGGCCATCGACATGACCACGGCGCCGATGCGCCCGGCATTCCTGCCACGCAAACGCACCAAAGCCGCGGCACGGCCGGTCAAGGGTTCGAGAAGAATCTTCTTCATCTGCCTGCTCCGTCAAAAATCGCCTAGTGCGTCCCAGGCTGGATGGTGATTGACCTGTTGGGCGTGGTCGGCCCCGGTGTCGGTGCTCACTGCGTCATCGGTCCGCCGCACACGGGCCGGGTGCACTGCTGCGCGCGATGCTGTGTGCACAACGGGTGCATTGCCCTCCGGTACGACGGCGATCGGCGGCACGACAGCAGCGTTGGCTTCGCTATCGGGGACGTTCGCAGCCACGCGCTGGACATAACTCGTGCCACCCACATCCAGTTTGAAGCCGCGCGTGAAATTGCCGCTGTAGTAGCAGCTAAGCGCCGCACGCACGGCATCCTGCGGAACGCGTCCGCCGGCGGCCGCGCGGGTGTAGCAGTCGGCGAGGATGGCGCCGCCCGCGCGCAAGTTTGCGCACGGATCGAACGCGGTTTGAGGGGTAAGGCCATAGACCCGCAGGTTCGCGCGATTGACCTGGGCCAGGCCCATGCTGTAGTTCCAGCCAGCCGCCTCAAGCGCGCGCACGGTCGCCACCGCCTCGTCGCGGTTGCGCGGTTGGCGCACTAGGTGGCCGCCGACCACGCCGATGGCGAAGGGATTGAAGCCGGATTCGGCCTTGACGAGCGCCTGCAGGGTGGTCGGATAGACGGCCGGGGCGCATTGCTGCGCGAGCATCGCGAAGTCGACTGGCATCATGAGCGCTCCGTTGCGGTCCCAAACGCGAGGTGGGTTTTCATGTGGCGTCTCGGTCGCGCCTGAGCCGATGTGCGACGCCTTCGGCGACGGCAACCGCGACCGCAGGCAATTGGGGCGTCACCCGCCGGTCGAACCAGCGTACGTAGTGTTCGAGAAGCCAGCCCAGACCGCCGCAGCCCCAATCGGCGGGCACGCCCAGCTGCAACAGGCCAATTGCGGCCCGTTTTGCAAGACGAAATCCAAAGAGGTTTTGCATGGCTCACCCACCCCGCTTCTCGCGCAGCCGACCGCGCCTGTAGGCCACGCAGCCGATCGCGGCCCAACCCAAACCCACGATCGCCACCGCAAACAGCTCACGCGGCGATGAATGCCGCTCAACCAACCAGTACGCGAAGCCAAGGAACGACGTCACCGCCACGAACAGCAGCAGTGCGCACGCGCCCTTTTGAATCAACCCAAGAACTGTGCCCATTTCCGTGCCCTCCGATGTGGTCAGTTCCCACTGGCACGCTATCGGCCCGGGGAGCCCCCCCTGCTATCTCTCCTGCCCAGCGTCACACGCACGAACGAAGCCGCCACAGGGCAACTCGCTGCATTGGCTGGTCGAAGAAGCGGCGAGTTGCGATTTCGACGTGTGATACGCATACGGATGCGCTGCGCGCAGCATTTCGAGTGGCGCATCGACCTCACTCAGGTGTCCATCATAAAATTAGGAATACTTTATATATAAATCGACTGAAGATTCGCACTGCACGCTCCTTCGATAGAGATCACTCAATGGCAACAGCTAAGGCCGTGCGCGTTCGCCGCGATGCGCGGACCGTAGCTCGTACCATCAGCTTCAGCAACGAAGCCCGCTTGAAGTCGCCGCTTTAGTCGCTCACCATCGCCTACCCCGCCCTTTCCGGTGGTACTGCGTCAGATACAGGCGGCCGCACAATGAGCATGTCGTCACTTGCCTTTGAGCGTTCCTGCAACACTCCGCTTACGATAGATTGGGCAGCGTCTGCGTTGATTCCCTCAGCTTGACACCGGACGCCGCATCGATCGAATTCATCCCGAGCCTCGTCATAGGTTTTGAGTGCCATTCAAGCGCCTCTATACTGAGCAAGTTTGATCACATTTGCAGAATATAGGCACGTTTGTGCCACTTGTCAATTTTAAGAACATTTATGCCAGAAACCTTTGGCTCGCGACTTATTGCGGAACGCGAACGGCTCGGACTCTCCCAAGGCGAGATGCATGCAATTTCCGGTGCCAGTCGTCGTGCGCAATTCAACTACGAACGGGGCGTGCGTCTGCCCGACGTGGGGTATCTAGCAGCTCTCGCTCAGCGCGGCTTCGACATCCTGTACCTGGTGACGGGGACCCGCGTGATGCGTCACGGTGCTGTCGATGAACATATGCTGTGCCGCGTCCTCGTCTCGGTCGATACCGCGCTTGAAAAGCGTCCCATCGACGCAGAGAAAAAATCCAAACTGGTCGCCCTCATTTACCAAAGTGCGGCCGACTCCGGTCAGGTCGATCAGTTGCTCGTCAAGAAAGCTATCGATCTCGCGTTTTAGGCGGCCTCGCTTTTCAAGCGTGCTCCGAAACGTGCCGCGCAGTGTCCGGCGCCCTGACAGCAATACCGGCGTCGCGTAAGGCATCGCCGATCCGGTTCGCAAACGCCACAGCATGGGCACCGTCGCCGTGAAGGCACAGTGTCCCTAGCTGAATTTTGATGCAGCGGCCATCAATTGCCTTGATCCAGCCATCACGCACCATGCCCAGCGCCTGCTGACACGCCGCTACATCGCTTTCCAACACGGCGTTCGCCTGCGATCGCGGTACAAGCTTGCCTTCCGGCGTGTATGCGCGATCAGCAAAGCCTTCGTCAACTGCAAGCAATCCCGCTTCACGGGCCAGGCGGACGAGCAGACCACCAGCGAGTCCGTAGATAAGCAGCCCCGGGTCGTAGTCTTTTATCGCCCGCACGATGGCGAAGGCGAGCTCGTCATTTACCTCTGCCATGTTGTACAGTGCCCCATGGGGCTTCACATGCACCAGGCGGCCGTTGAGGCCCGCCACGACGGCCGCCAACGCGCCCACTTGATACTGCACACCGGCATAAACTTCGTCAGCCGGTAGGTACATCGGTGCGCGGCCGAAGTTCTCGCGATCAGGAAAACTCGGGTGCGCTCCAATTGAGACGCCTTGTCGAATCGCCTCTGTCGTGACTCGCCGCATCGTCAACGGGTCGCCAGCATGCCAGCCGCAGGCGATGTTGACTGAACTCGCGAGCTTGATAAGCTCGAAGTCATGCTCAAACCCTTCGCCGAGATCGACGTTCAGATCGATTGACTTTGCATTCATTTCTTCCCTCACATCAACCCTTACAGTATTTTCGCAGTGCGTATCAACTGAAATCGCACCATCAACAACCACCTCATTCCTCGAGTTGCACACATCATTGCCGCGACAACGAAAGCAATCCTGGCTCGTTTAATCATGCCAGGTCGCCGCGTCGAGGGATTCCACCGCTCCCGATCGGCACCCGGTGCCGACCGGAGCAGTCTGACGATTAACGTAGGCATCAAGAATGGCCTGACCAGCTGGCCCCACCCTACCCAGCCACTCGCGCGCCCTAGCCCGGCCTTCGTTCTGCAGCGTCGCGCGCAGCTCTGGCGAAATCGGATCCTTGATGACCACGCCGTTATTCCTCATGTGCGCATAGTTGGTCGCCATCCGTTCAGGAAGTGCTTGCCATTCCGCACTCTGCACACCTCGAGCAGCAGCTGTGATTTGCCGCTGGCGCTGGGCCGACAGCGCTTTGAAGCGGCTCTCGCTCATCACAAGAAACGAAACCGGGAAGGCGTACCGAACTGCAGCGAAGTTCGGAAGTATGCCGGCGAGGGTGTCACCGACCGATCCATCCCCGGAAGACAGCACTGCATTGATACCACCCTCGCCGACTAACGACTTGACCCGCTCCATAGGCAAACTGGCCGCGTGTGCACCCACGTTGCCCAGCACGGTCGCCGACGTTTCGTCATATGTACGAACTTTCAGATGCGTGATATCGCTCGCGCTCTTGAGAGGCGTGAGCGACCAGAGACCCGTGGGCGGCCAAGGCGACACCACCAGCAAATGCAAACCGGCTTTCGCAAGCGCGCGACGATAGGCTGGCTCCGCAATGCACGCCAATGCTTTCGCGTCCGCTTCGCTACGCTCCAGAAATGGCAACGTTGACAGTTCGAACAGCGGATCGAGCGTGGCCAGATTGCCACCGAAGATGTCCGCTGCGTCGACACCGCCCTCTCGTATGTCGTCGACCAGCTGTACCGCGCGCCTGCTCGTCCGATACTCGATGTGTGGCGCTATGTAACCTTGCGTCTCCGTTGCTACGTGTTCGGCGAACGAGCGAAGACCGTGGCCTGATACGGTGTCCTCAGGGTATGACGTGACCATCGACCAGTACACGTGCTTATCTCCGAGAGCTGCGCGTGATTCACCAGCGACCAGAAGGCACGCTACCGTGAAGCAAACGGATCGAGCGAGAATCGTAGTTTTCATCGTCAGGAATAGAAGGACCGGCTCGCAAACTTGAAATCAATTTAGCCGACAAGCCTGCGTAAATTCCACTTTCTATTTTCTATTCCCAACGTCTGAAAAATATGATAACCCTATATGCGCGACCAATCGTTTAGTTAATCAATCCGCATTTAAAGGCAAGTGCTACTGCTTCCTTGATGTGAGAGACACCCATTTTTCGAGTAATTCTAGGGTATACGACCTGCCTGACGTGGCGCGCACGCATATCCAGTGCGGTAGCGATCGTCTCTGCAGAGCTGTCCTTCCAATGCAATAGGGCACGCAATACGGTCAACTCCTCACCAACGAGCTGAAACTGTGCTGCAAACTCGCGCAGCTGATTCAGCCGCCAGTCCGACAGGGCGCCAGCGGCGCTGCGCCACCTGTTCTGATTGCGCGAAAGGATCCCATCGCCATCCGCGCAATTCGCCCCGACAGCTGCCTGCAGAATTGTTAATGTCGATCTCGCGGGCTCGTGCACTGGACACGTGAGCATGCTGTACAAACCATGGCCCTGCGCTTCCTGCAGTAACCAGTGTTCTGTCGCTTCGTTTTGAAGATCAGATGTCGTTACCGGCGATGCGTTTCGCTTTGCATATTCGAGCAATGGGTCATTCATGTAACCGGATCGATAGACGTACTTCTGCATCCAGGCAGGATCGCATCCGACGAGATACCGATGCTCCGCCCTGTCGCCACGACTATCGAAATCGATCCAGGTGATGCAGTATTGTTCGGCACCAAGCGAACTGGAAAGGTCATCCAGCAGCGCTGCCAGATCGTATTCGTTGGTGCAGGCAGGCATGCTTTCCAGCACATCATCGACGCTCGCGGATCGAATGCGCCGTGTCGGGCGCTTCCTCCCATTGAGCGTCTGTAGGCACGCACTCTTGATCGCATCGTAGGCCGGCGCGAGAATGTCGCCCCACGGATCAGCGCCCGAGAATTCCTGTAGCGCCCGCTCGCCCCGCAGCGGTAGAAGGAGCGTAAGACTCACATCATCCGGACGGGAGATCACCCGCTCGAGGATCAAGCGTCCCTCGCCATAATCCCGCAGGCGCAAAATGACGCTATCCGACCCGCCCCTCTCACGTCGTTGATACACGACGTTCGCGCGCGCATTGGGTAATTTTTCGACCACCGAGCCGAACATTACTGACCTACCTTAAGTTCAGTGATCGGCGCCGGACGACCACAAAGGTATCCTTGTAGTGACACGTCCTTGAAGCGCGATAACCATGCCGCCTGCTCCCGCGTCTCGACACCTTCAACCACCAGTGACAGCCCGACGTCCCGTGCAAGCCGAACAAGATTTTCAACCAGGGCTGCGGCCATCTTCTGACCCGGCGCTGCCTCGGTGAATTGCCGGTCGACCTTGATACCGTCGACAGTTTGCGAGGTTAAATGCAAAAGCGATGATTGACCGGTGCCAAAATCATCCAGCACAACCTTCACGCCCAGTCGGCGAATATCCTGAAGTCGTGATCGCAGTTCGCGGCTTCCGGAAAGCACCGCCGTTTCGGTTATCTCGAGCTGCAGCAGATCGGGATCCATCAGATTTTCGTTAAGGCATTCCTTGATGGTGTGCGCAAACCCTCCCCTGGCGAGTTGCACTGGCGACACATTGACTGACAGAAAGAGCCGGTTGTCACTCGCTTCCTGCCAAGCCTGGAATTCGCGGCACGCCTGCCGCAAGACGTATTCGCCAAGCTGCACTATCAGACTGGAGGTCTCCGCGAGCGGGATGAACTGGTCAGGCTTCAATACGCCCTTCTGCGGATGCCTCCATCGGACAAGCGCCTCGACGCCGCGTAGCGTACCTTCGACGCTAACAATCGGTTGATAGAGCACAAAAAATTCACGATTGATGATTGCGTATTGCAACGCTTGCTGTCGCTCGATCAGCGATAGCGCGCGATCAGAAAGGTCACGGGTATAGATATGGAAACGACTTTCCTCGCCCTGGCGACCACGTTCTTTGGCCGCATACATCGCCAAGTCTGCTTTCGACAGTAGTCCAAACTCGCTGTCATCCGGATCGGTATGCAAGGCAATTCCGATGCTGACGTTGACGGTGTAGTCGTGCCCACGCATGACGAATACACGTTTGAACGCCTGAATGATATCGACAGCTATCCGTTCGGCACGCACGAGTGCGTGCTCGCCTCGCAGGACGTACGCGAACTCGTCGCCACCAATGCGCGCCAGCAAATCTTCTGAAGCCGCACACTCTTGAAGACGAAAGGCAACGTTACGCAAAAGGTCGTCACCAACCTTATGTCCCAACGTATCGTTGATGGCCTTGAAGTTATCCAGGTCGACGTAGAGGAGCCCTACCATGCCTGGTTCTTCATTGCGCATCCATCGGCGCGCCGTTTGCAGCATGAGGTGCCGATTCGGCAGCCCAGTTAGTGAGTCCGTCTCGGCCAGCTTCCGAAATCGACGGGTCACTACCACCTGCCAAGCAGCAGCAGCCAAAAGGGACAGGCTCAAAAAGGAGGCGATCACACAGTAGAGTACCTTGGCTCGGCGATACGGAGTCAGTGCGTCGTCGGCCGAAACGCCCGCGACTACTGAGACGGGATACGCAGACAGATGGCGATATGAAACTACACGCTGAACGCCATCCACTGGATCCTTAACAACCGCTCCCTTCGCTCCGGTCATTGCCGAATAGGCCGAGGCGGGTGGCCCATTGGGCGACGCGGGCTCCCCACCGGCCAGTCGCGATAGCAAATAGCCGTTGTCGGACAGCACAGCCAACATCCCGTGGAGGCCAAGGCCATCAAGGTTGTAGAACCCGTCAGTCAAAAAATTTGGATCTTCTGAGACAACGACCACCCCTGCGAATGAACCGTCAGGATGATTGAGTCGGCGGGTGAACTGAAGGGTCCAGTGTGACGAAACGCGTCCGAGTACTGGCTGGCTGATATAGAGCCCGATGTTCGCTTTCTCATGAACCCGGAAGTGCAGCCGATCGGATAGGTTCACAGCGCGCGCGTCCGGCGTCGTTGTTTGCACAACCCGTCCGGCCGCGTCGACGATCGTTACCTGTAACGCCGTATCGGCCGAGACAAGCCCTCGCTGCTTGTAGTCGGAGAGCGAAAACGTCGCCGGCGAGCGCTCGTACTCATACTTGACCCACTGCACGACTACATCCGCGTCGTGAACGGTTTTTGCAATGTGCGCCGCGAAGGCGCTGGCCAGCTGTGAACCCGTGGCGACCGCGGCAGTATGGGCCCGCTCACCTTCGTCGTGAATACGTTGAACCGTAACTGCCCAGATCGTCGCAATTAGCACCAGCGCGACAAGCGGGAACGCGAAAGTGCGATCCGCGTAGGCGCCCAATACTTCGGCCAGACGACCAGGAGTCACGGCAGCTCTCTGCGATTTCGACAAGGCCATCGCTGGTTCCCCAAGACTTCAACGACACAAATAGTCTGAGGAAAAACCTGTTCAAATCGTGGAACGGTTACAAACTGTTTCTCATTATGTGAAATGGATATCAAGTGCTCCCGCGGTCTTCGACTCGGCCGGCAAGACGGCTGGTACCGTTGAAGACGGCGCGCGCCGGCCAATGTTCCGCTGCCGAAGCAGGTCAGGTGACGGCCGCGGCAAGTACGCCCGTCGGCAGTTTCCGCAGACGGGCAGCCAGTGATCATGCAGCACACATGGGCGCGCGGAAAAACGCTACAGATTACGTTCTTTTTGTTACAACGTGGAGGCGAATGGGGACAAAAGTTGTGTCGCTCATCAGTCAAGGGGCGAAAAGGCGATCGGGCCACACGCCGGCACCCTGGTTTCGTGAAACATTCTTCGTGGATCACTCGCAAAGCCTTGCCAGGCAATGATTTCCGCCGCGACGGCATGCGCCCTAGAATGTTTCACGGGACGACACATTGGGTCTATTTGCGCCTGAAGGTACCCTAATTTTCTTGCGCCCTCATCGCGATCGGGATTCGCAAAGTGCCACCTAGAGCGGAGCTCAACAAACCGGTTTTTGTGGTTCATCGCGGATTGCCGGCGAAGGCAGCCCCAGTCAGAAGGAGTCCTGAATGATGCTTGACGCGAAGAGAACGATCCTGACGGGTGCGAAACGACCGGATATCCACAGAGGCCCCTCTATATGAACCACCCTCGATATAGATGACGACATGCTCGCCCTCGCCCGCGCGCGTGTCGACCGCGAGCACGTGTCGATCGGCCGCGTCATCTCGCAGTTCGCCCGCACGGCGCTGCAGCGCCCCTCAGTCGCAACCTGCATTGCCTGCCGGAATTGCCGAATGCGCACACCATCGGTACCGTCCCCGAACTCGTCAACCAGATGCGCGACGAGGTGCCCTGGTGGCGTATCTGCCTGACATCAACGTACTGATTGCGCTGCTCGACGCGGGTCACGTACAGCACGAGGCTGCACACAAGTGGTTCGGTCGGGTCGGCCACTCGGCTTGGGCAACCTGCCCGTTGACCGAAAACGGCGTGGTGCGCATCATCGGCAGTCCGCGCTACCCGAACACAATGGAGACGCTCGGCCGCGGTCGCGCCACTCGTCGGAAAGCCGCGCGCATCATGGTCACATCTTTTGGTCTGACGACCTGAGCCTGCTCGATGGGCGGCAGGTCGACGCGAGCCGCATCCTCGCGACCGACCAGGTGACCGACACGTACCTGCTCGCGCTCGCCCGCCTTGCATGAGGTGCCTTGGCCAGTTTCGCCCGCCGGCTGGTGGTCGATGCGTGCCGGACGGTGCGCGCCACCTCGAAGTCATTAGCTGATGCTGGCGCGGAGGCTTGATGACCGATATGTCCTGCTTCACGCCAAACGATCACTTCCGGGCCGACACCACGATCGGGACCGCACGCGGCCGTCGCGGGCAAGGCAGCACCGCAGCATCTCGGCCCCCGGACCACTGGCTCCGCGCAACCCTCCCCGCGCAAACAGGTTGCTAACGACTTGCAGATCGCCTCGCACGGCTCACGGTGAATGCCGGCACCACCTTCTCCGGTGAGTTTCAACGACATCATGCAAGTTGCCGGCGCGCTGACCCGGCAGGTCTCTGATACGCCGAGCCAGACGCTCCACGGGCCCGCATGACGTCAGCGATGGACTAGGCGGGCGGCCCTCTGGCGCGCCTAGCGACCGACCTCAAATGCGGCATCAAGTCAGGATGAGGGGATTACTGGAGGCCATGAATAGTGGCGCTCCAGTTGCTTGGCGGGTTCTTCCGTCACATGCTCCCTTTGACGGAATGTGTACCAGACAGTCAGGCCTCGTTTCAGCCTGTTCTCATTCAGGCGATACCTATCAGGCGCCGTAAGCGCAAGTCGCCAAAGTGTCGGTACTACTGACACATCCCGACGTCGCCCGCGCCGTGGCGCTATCCGGGGTTCAGCGCGGCAGTAATACTGACACCTCGACAGCCGCTCGAGGCACAACGTGCAATGCGGGTCAGGCAGCAACGAAAGGCCGAAGTGTCGGTACTACTGACACAGCACGACGTCGCCCGAGCCGTAGCGCTATCTGCGGGTTCAGCGCGTCGAAAGGCACACGCTCTCCGAGCGCTGCCTGTAACTTCCCGTATTGCCGACACGTGTGACGGGCGCCCCCGCTTTGGGATCGGCATAGGGGACAGCCAACTGGCTGCGCCCCTGCCACACCACCCGGCATGCGGGTCCGCACCGGGCGGTTCGGGGAGTTGAGGTTATGAGAGTCGTGGCACGCCCAGCCGATCGAAGTAGGCGAGGGTCAGCACGCTGTTCAGCAGCTGGCCGCTGTTACGCCACCAGCGATGGCTGTTCGCCGCCACTTGTTGCGCCACAGCGGGCAGTGCTCCCAGCGCACGCAGTTCCCGGTAGATGGTCG
>NZ_JAMBPQ010000060.1 GCF_024206495.1 Paraburkholderia sp. CNPSo 3272
TGAGCTCGATAGCCAGCGATCCATTGGCGCAGCGATGAAACGTCGACGTTGTGCCGCTGAGCGATAGTCTTCAGACCAGCCTCGCCAGAACAGTAGTCCCTGACCGCGGCCAGCTTGGCTTGCTCCGTATATTTTCCCATGAACCCCTCGGGTTGATGTCCAACCTTCGGGGTTCAGTTCATTCGTTAGGTGGACACGATACTCCCAAGAGCCTTACCGATCCTCAAGATGGGTTGCCAAGCCGCTTACGTTTGCCCGGCAATTTCCACCAGACTGTGGCGTCACGAATCGGATCGCTTCGCCGTTTGCCAACCGCTCGCCACGCGCGAGAACGCGAGTCTCAAGCTCCTGGAGCAGCAACGCCCAGAAGACTTGAAGACGCGAGTCTAGGACCGGCTCGTACTGGTGAACCGCGCAGGGATCCCGGAAGAGGAAGCACGCTGGTTCACGCAGTCGCAGCATCTCCGTGGTGTATGAACGCAGGACCGTCCTGTCGTGAATAGCCTGCCATGGCAACGGAGCCGTTAGGGGGTTGAACGTTTCCTGCCACTCTCGCAGCTCTCGGGCGATCCTTATGACCTCGTCATGCTGCCATGGGATTTCATATCCGCGATCGCTCTGATCCTTGCCTGAATCAGCCGTCTTATTCGTGTTCACAAAAAACCCGTGAACTCACGCCCCGTAACCGCATCACCGAACTTTCTCAGGAAGCCGCGTCGGGTCTGCCTCCTACGCGCCTTTTTCGGGGCAAGTCGGCCGGTACTTGGCAGCCACTTCCTCCCATCAAATTGTTCGGTATCCGCTTCGCCGGAATCAAGCATTCGAACCTGATAGGTTCGCAATGGCAGCATTAGCTTGACAAGGATGGCGTATGCCCTGACGGGATTCCACTGCTTCGAGAATTCTCCGGTGACGGGATTCTTCCACATGAAGTAGTCGCCCCGCAGCTTCTTGGGCCATGCGTAGTCGTTCTCGGTGACAATCCGCACTATCTCGTTCAGATAGCGCAGCGGCAACGCCTCTCGGTGCGTTTCGGCCTGTCTTGCGCGTACAGCGAGCCGGGTAATCGGGTTGCAGTGATTGGGGCTGGCGACGGGTCTCCCGAAATCATCCTCACTAGTCAGCGCAGTGGCTAGATACCAATCAAAGAAATCGGCAAAATAGTTCGTGTAGTTTCGTCGGCTGCTGTCTGCCCACCCCCTCGCGTCGGCCCACTCGGACCACGTCGGCTCGATGCTGGCAACACGGTCACAATACGCCGCGACCGTTCGCGGAAGTTTAGGGTTGTCGATCAGATACTGAAGTGCCCGCTCGGCCATGTACGTGCGCAAAGCAAGCCCCTGACGCTGATCGCTTAACCACTGCGACATAGAGTGCTGCCAATCGGAAAGCGTCGAGTCGTTTTCGGTCGCCCACGCAAACGTCCGATCTACGCCCACCTTGCGCTTGACACGCCCAAGACCCCACGAACTTCGGTTGTACGTGGCTCTTGGACCGTAATGGTCACGTTGTACGAGCAGCAGCGGAGGCACCATAAACGAGAGCAGCCTATTTTCATCGACTGGAGGCAAAAGTGCGACAGTTTCCGGAACGATATCGCCTGGCTCCGTCACACCGAGAGTGCGCCCGGCAATTCGAAACACTGTCGTAACGACTCTCGCGCGGTTGGCGCCGCCGTAAGCTTCCTGGAGTTCCGTCAACCAAGGGAACCCGCGCATCATGAACGCATTGGGAAAAATCGAGGTTTTCGTCGCGAAAGGGAAGTCGCGAGGAATCGCGACGATGCCGCTAGCCCAGAGACGCAGCAACCAGCCATAGATGTGATTCTTCTGCCCTGGTGACTTCTCGCACTCGCGACCAGCATCCATCAGGGTGTCGATTTTCCGAGCAAAGTCGTGTGGCGACTCGATGCTAGCGAAGGCGCGGATTGCGGCAGAAACGGCCCTTGTGGGATGCTTCATAACCCCCTCGGCCGAACGGACAGCTTCAATCCATTCCGCTGCTATCGCGGTGGCGGCGAATACCCTTTTAGGGTCGACAAGGAGCTTGTCCGTGGATCGGTTCACCCTCAGGTGTCGTCCAGTGATAGGAGACTCGCCGACCTCAAACTCCTCGGTTTGACAATATCGCGCCCCCAGCGTTATCAATCGTTCTCTCCAAACGCTTCGTGGTTCCACGAAACGGACTGCCGCAGCCTTGATTCAGCGACCCCGAGGACGCTGTCGATAGCGCCTGGCGCAGGCACGGTGTACGGGGCCTGTGACTCAATCGCCTTGTGATGCAGCGCGTATTGAACAACTTTCTGATCGATACCCGCACTGACCAGGCTTTGTCCGTAGGCATGTCGATGCCCGTGCGGCGTGGTGCCCAAATCTTTGCCGACGGCGAATCCGATGCGTCGAACAGCTTTTGCGTGCGCCTGACGGAACGAGTCAATGGTGTAGGGATCGCCAGCGACCGTGTCCTTGTGACTGACGAACAGATACGGATGCGCGTATCGGCGTGATCGATTCTGGGTAATGTAGATGCGAAACAGGAACAGGAAGACTTCACCCCAGAATCCGGGAAACCAGTGGACCAGCGCATATTTTTCTGACTGATCGGTCAGCTGCAGGTCCTTCCAGCCGGCATGGAATCGGCCGTGCAATAGCGTGCGAGGTTCCAGCTGCCACTTCGTCCGTAAGTAGATCTCGCGATCGCCGTGAAGCCTCTTCTTTGTCATCGGATCGAGAAAATCGGGCGGCGCAACTCCCTGCTCAGGATGAAATAATCGCACCATAGCCCTGTTTGGAGCGAGAGGGTCAACTGCGACGTCGGTCACGTAGAGATGAAACGGTTCGGATTGGCGCAGGCCACCACCGTGCAGCAAGATTGTGATCATCGCGTCGCGGACATTGATCCGCTCATACCAAGGTAGTGCCAGGTCCTTTCCGGGCAGCGCGAAGCCCTTGGTGATCAGATCCACCATGGCCGTGCCCGGAAATGTTTTGGGCGGCGAGCCATGCGCAACCGCAGTTTTCCGCAAAATTTGCACGGTCCTCACGCGCTTCGCTGCGCCCACATGATCGCTGCGGTTCATGGTATGGCTCAACAATGCATGTGTGCCGCGCTTCTCGAAGCGTCGCCAATACGCAATTTGCTCCGCAACCGCCGCCGACCGCCATGGATTCAGAGCAGTCGTGTCGTAGCGGTTCACCAACCAATCGGAGAACGCCGTGACGGCGTTCAAGATCACCTTGGCGCGAGAAACGGATTTCGGCTCCCAATACAGGCCTGACGGGTCGGATCCGCCCAAATCAATCGTGCCACTCACAAGCGCATCGCCAAATGCAGCCAACACCTGGGGGCGGTTTGGGTCGCTACGAAAGAGCGCCACATTCGCGTGCAGGAAGTCAACCAGAAGCCCCACCGCACGGGCCAGATCCCGCTGCCACGCCAAGGAACGCGTTCGGCCATGTTCGATGACGTACTCGACGAGCTGCTGCATCGCTTGAGGCGCGCCACCCTCGCCGGTGAGTACATACAGGACGTAGATCCGGATATCTGATCGCCCGGTGCGACGCACGAGCGTGTGCACGACTGTATGGTAACGCGCGACTTCTCGCCTCAGCGTCATGCTCTCCTCAGTTAAGCATCTTGCTTCAACACTACTGCTCGGTACTGCGCACGCAGCAGCAGGTCGGGCACCGGGGCAAGCATTTCGGACATGAATTGGAGTTCGACGCAAGCGTGCGGCCCATGCACCGGGGCAGCGCGATCGAACGCAGCGCGTGCGTCGTCCAACATGGCTTTGTCACCAGCAGCAAGGCGACGGATTGCTGTTCGCTCAGCATCGGTAAGAATCGCGGTCATCGCAAATTTCCTGTTTGAGTCGTCTCAATAAGCGTGGGCATATCGAATTCCTGCGTCCAGAAATTCAGTTTTGGCCATGCCTCGACTCCATCACGCGTTCGAATTGCGCAGAATCCTGCGTGCGCAAGTCCGTGGATGCCGGCATACATCCGGACCTGTAACGACAATCTGATCCCAGCGCCGTCGTTCTCGTACTCGTCATCCCGGATAATTTCGACGTCCGGCAAGCCAAGTGCGACACCCGCAGACCAGGCCCACGCCGTTGCCTCTGGGTCTGAGCACTGGATGGCAGCCCGATAAAGCGGTTCGTCGGGATGTGCCGTGACCCTTTCAACAATCTCCAGCATCTCTCGCTGACCGGCATACAGGTTCCCATCCATCAATATCCGAAAACAACTCGGCGTAATGGCGAGATGACCTGCTTCATGCAACAGGCTCGACACCCGGCAGTTCGGATCGATTGCAAGCGCTCCCCGATCAATTCTGCAGCCCTCCACGAAACCCGTTGCACCAACCTCATACCGCGAGTCGATCCCAATTTCGTTGAGGAACGAAACGACTCGGTCACGCGTGCTTGGCGCATCAATCTGATAGGCCATCGATTCCCCTTTCTACGATGTGGCTGCCGCAGTCAACGCCTCCGCGCGGACAAACCGTGTAGATCACTTTGCACCACCTAGACAACAAACATCCGTTGTCCCACACTCCAGCCGTTTCGGCCTCAACAGTTTACGAAGTCAGACCGACTACGAAGTCAGACCGACGCTGCCATCCCTAACGCGATAAACGGCGTCCCTCTCAACAGAAAAAAATATTACATTATGCGCTAGCATAGCGTCGGTATTTTAGAGTGAAAAAAGGAGCTTTCCGCACTGAATTCGTGACCACAGGCAACAAATATTATGTTTCCCTCACTAACATAAAGATGCGAATGGCCCAGGAGGATCTGCACAGTTTCGAGCGAGTGCCCTTGCGCTACGAGGCGACTAGCAAACGTTCTTCGGCCGCTGTGGCTGCTATATCCCTCAGCAAGACCTGCCGCTCGATACAGGCTCGTGATGTAGTTCTGCAAGCTGTCCGCAGCGAGATACTCAATTACCTCGCCTCCGACGTTCACTCTGCACTTTGATCCATACGTGGGATCGAGGGCCCGCGAGCGGAACCGGACGCTGGCACGGCGCCGCGTCCAGTCTCCGCGGGCGAGACGCCATTACGTCATGAAGGCGCCAGCCGTGCAAGCTGCAATCGGGTCGGGCAAAGTCACTTCTGACGTTCGCCTTCGGGCTTAACCGGCCATTCACGCGGTCGCAGCGCTCCCAGAACGGACCTTCGTGTCGTGATCGCGTCGGGCCGTTCATCGGCCGAAGCCGACAGTCGCAGGTCGAACAGCATGCGGCTGCCGTTGGTCGCTTCGCTGACATTCGCGCGGCCTGCACTGCAACTGTCGATCGAGTGATTCGCCTCGAGACACCACCGGCACCCACCTCAGGGAATTAACAATGGCGGTAGCCTTTCCGAACGTTGGCGTGTTCGCCACAGATCACGGCAGCGCTTCGCACGGTCGAACTACTCCTGCACTTGGCACTCGTGTTGAAGTCTCCAGCAGCGTTCTAAAGATCCAGCGTTATTCAGTGACTCTGTCGAAGCCCAGCTTTGCGCGCCAAACGGGGCCGTGGGCGATTAGCCACATTGCGGGAGGGCAGGGCATCTAAGCGCGAAGCTGATGGGTCGCTACTATGCCCCGGCTTATCGGGCCCGAAACTCTTCTATGTAATATTGGAAAAGCAACAGTGATGCGCCTGTCTGAAACAGATTAATGTTACAATTTGAAACACAAAAATTTCGCACTGTCGCATCTATTCTTTCCTACTATGCCCTTCAAAGAAGAAATCAAAGATTTGGTTGCATATCGTGCTGCCCACGTTTGCTCCAACCCAAGCTGCTTACGACTTACAGCAGGTCCGTCACTCGCCAATTCAAGTCTAAAAGTTAAAATCGGTGAAGCGGCACACATTATCGGTGAGAAGCCAACATCAGCACGCCACCGGGACCTCGGCGATGCCGTACTCAACGCAATTGAAAATGCTATTTGGTTGTGTGCCAGCTGCCATACTGAAATTGACAAAAATAAGGGAATTGATTATTCAACAACAGATTTGGAGCAGTGGAAAAATAATCACGAAGAAAGAATATCTGTGATCCTGAAAAATCACAAAAGCCCTCTACCCTTATTTCAACGCGCAACCATCAATGCAACGGTTGCTCAGGGTCTCGTCGACGTTATAGATGAGCATGGCGTATTTTTTCAACATAGCATATATGAGAGCCCCGACCTCGCGATTGCATCCGTTGATATTGCACGGAAGAAAATCAGCCGAAAAAAACGAGACATCGTGGAAGATGTTCGATTAAAAGACATCGGAAAATCTATTTATGATGCTTGCCGCGAATATATGAATGAAACGTCGCTGAATGCCGTCGCTTGGGAAGCCTATTTGCAGGTCATGCGCACTCGGGTCGGAGTCCAGTTGGGTTGCCTCGAACGAGAGTATGGGGCTATTATTCCAGTCAATCTTGGCCAAATCGTAATCAGATGACACTCAATAAATATTGGTAGTCTCTACAATTAAATTAAAAAATCACGTGCATGAGCCCCATAAAATTAAATGTAAATCCTCATTTTATGAATGTGCACCTAAAAGATGGCTTAAACAGGGCCCCATCATTACGACATTGAGAACGTTGCTCTATCCGGTTGTTGTTCACGAATTGGGGCACTGGTTGATGGCATCGAGACGCGCTGCAGCTGAGGAAAGCGGTCTAGCGAGAAGTGGGATTTCGGTCAGGACAGTTTCGTAGAAAACGGAGTAGTGGAATGAATATCTGGCGCTTGATTGCACATCACGAAGATCCAGTCGCTGCGATAGATGCGATGAAGGGACGACATCGAATAGCTGTTGGCTGGTCTTTGGTGAAGGATTTGTCAAGATTGGAGATATCTCGGCCGTCTGATATTTCAGATCTGATCAGATTATCGTATCCAAATTTACAGAATGCGCACTTGGGTGGACCAAGCCTGTGGAATCTATTTCATGAAATGCAGATTGGCGACCTAGTTATTCTCAGCGCGAAAGGTGCGAGAAATTCAGTCTTTGAGGTCGTCGGCCCCTATACCTACGAGCCTGATGTCGGGCAGATCTTGGGGTATGCTCATCAGCGAGCAGCATGCTTAACATCGATCGATCCTGACATCCTATGGAATAAATCCGAAACTTCCGTTGCCGAAGGTCAGAATGTTCGATGGACGCTTGCTGCTTGCAACAAAACTCTGGAAGCCGAGTCAGCCATTTATCGTGAAGGCGCACGGTTTTCTGTGACATCCACGGCATTCGAGCGAAACCCCTGGGCACGTCAGAAGTGTATCGAGCACTATGGCTGCAAATGCTTCGTTTGCGCATTCGATTTCGAAAAGACTTATGGGAAGCTTGGGGCCGGTTTCATTCACGTGCATCATAGGATCGAACTGTCGTCGCGAGACGGCGAGTACGTGGTCGACCCCATCGAGGATCTGGTACCTTTGTGCCCAAATTGCCATGCGATGGTGCATCAACGGCGTCCCGCGGTTCCAATCGAAGAACTACGCATAAGCATCCGGACTTGAGGAATCACAAGATTTCTGCGGGCGAAATAATTTGACGATGATCGACGGCAGGCAGCTGCAGTCCTGCTGCGCGACGCTCCCGAGGTCAGCTATCCGCCGGGCTGCAGACGATGAACTTACCCCCTTGAATATCAGCTAAGTCCGATCACTTGCCAGTCGAGCGACCGCGCAAATGGCCGTTCCTATTCTGCAAACTGACATAGCCTCCACATTAGGTCGGAAGGCAGCAGGATGTAGCGTCTCCGTCCGCCGCATCTGCCGACAAGAGGGCTTGGCACCGGAGTACGTGTGCCAGAACCCAAAGTAGTCTCACTATGTTTTGGCATAACAGGAATAGTTACGACACCAAGTGCCATTTGCACTGTTTCCCAACAGTTGCGTCCTCATCCGGTCGCCCCGACCGCGTTCCCGCATCCGTAGGCGCGTCGAGTTAAATCCACCAGCATAGGTGCGAATCGCCGTCGCCGACAGACGGCATCTCGTACTCGAACGTTCCATTGCGCCCACGATACGCGGGGAACGTGGCCACCGCCGAGCAAGCACTCCCTAAAATCCTGGGGCATCTCGCCAGCTAACGTACTGTGGAAATTCACCTCCCTTCAAGAACGCCACAAATATGTCCGCGACTTGCGCGGACATAAACCACTCATCAGATCGCATTGGAAGTTTTCCAGCACGAAACGACAGAATGGTGCCGTCGGGGTAAACAGGACTTGGCTTGTCATGAAACGCACGAAGACGCTTCTGACTAGCCGCATCGTATCGCTCAACCATACACGTGACGCCGCCTCCGGCCACCTGCACGTAAGTGCCATCAGCGGTCGTCAGCGACGCATACGAAGAGGGGCCGTAACTCCGCAGCGACTTGATCGCCCGCCGAATCTGAGACTCGCTCGGCCCTCGTATTTCAGCTTTCCCTTCCATTTGAAGAAGCATCTCATCACACCTATTACGGAACATAAACAGTTGTGGCACCAGCCACACTCTTTCCGGCGAATCGACCGGTGGCGGTAGCTCCGAACTGATTCACGAATTGATCCGTAAACTGTTGATATGTATTCGGCGTCGCTCCACCACTTTTCACCTCGATGCCATGCAAATTGCCATTCGCATCCTGAGTAACTATATCGTACCGTCGCGGGCCTAGCGGACCATTAACGACCACTTCCTGGCCGACGACGTTGACCCCATTGCTACTCAAGAAATCTGCAAACTCTGACGCGGCCGTGGTTCCCGGAGGCGGGCTTCCTGAAACGCTAGCAAACTTCCCGTCGGGTGTTCTCAGACTCCCGTCTGGGTAGAGTTGGACATTGTTTCCAAGATTTTGTGGTCCGGTCGACGACGCATTCGATGAGTCGCTGCCACTCCCGCTTCCGCCACCGCTAGACAAAAGCGTATTACCCGCCGCGCCAGGCGAGCCTGGCACTGTTGTACAAACCGGTGGATCGCACAATGGCATCGCAGGCGTCACCGGCGACGCGCCGGTGTTCGGCGGATTACCATCGTTCGCCTGGAGCAGCGGGTTCGGATCAGACGGCGGCGTCCGTCCGTTGTTGGATTGGATCTGGGATACAAGCCCCTGGAAGGTCGAACTCGCCAGTTGCCCCACAACCTGCGTCGCAGGGTTACCCGGCAACCACGGCATGAGCGAATAAAGCACCGTGAGTGCCGCCCCACCAACCCCACCGTTCTTCACAGCGTTGGCTGTATGCGCCTGACTACCCGCATCATTATTCAGAGCCTCGTTCTGCGCAGCGGTAGCACCCGCCATCGCATTCTGACCCGCCAGTGCCGCGAAGCTGCCGCCGGTCATCGTCGCAAAGGCAGCCAGTGCCGCCTGCTGCCCCGAATCGAGCGCGGCGCCAGTAGGGTCGATCGCTTTCAGGAGGTCTGGTGAAAACGCCGCACTGGCCGCGCCCCCAATCGCCCCGCCCGCACATCCCGTCCCGTCAACTGCGCTCGCGACGCAACCGAGCGCAGCGTGCGCGGCGAGATAGGCAACCTCCCCGCCGACGTCTCCGAGTTGCGACGTCAACGAAGGCGCTAGGTTGCCGATCGCATAGGCGCCTACTGCAGCTCCGTCGCTCACAGCCGCATTGCGCAGATTGTCGAGAAAACTGCCTCCCTCGATGGCAGTCTCAACACCAGCGTTGATTGTCGCAGTCGCGCCCAGCGCCGCGATCTCAGTTGGCAACGCGGCCGCCGTCGCAGTTGCCTGCGGCACCGCCCCCGTCGCTGCGTTGCCCACGTTGGCGATACCCGCGAGCTGGCCAAGCGTGCTCGTGCCAGTGGGCAAGGCATTCAGCGGCTGATTCCATCCAGAGAAGCCGATCGACCCTGTTCCACTGTTAAATGTGATGCCGTTCGTCAGGCCAGCGGTGAGCGCGCCGATGGCGCCAGCCTCGAAAAGTGCTGCAAAACTGAAGCCATTGCCCGACGCGAGCTGGCTCGCGGCACTGCCCGCCATCCCCGAGAGCGCACCCACCGCAATCGACTCGGCAAGTGTCATGTCAGCCAGCGCGACGCCCATCGCCGCCGCAGCAGCACCGGCCGTTATGATCGATGCGGCAATCGCAATGGCAGCAACGACGAAGGTCGGCAAACCTCCACCCTGCTTGACGAAATCCGTATGCAGGTTGTCGCTCAGTGCCTGCTGCGTGAAGTCGCCGCCCAGTTGCTGCTGCAACTGCGCAAGCAACTGTTGCGTGCCCGCCTGATCGACGGTGCCATCCGCGTTGAGCTGCTGCAACGCACCCCCAATCTGGTTCAGCGTTGCGACGTTCAGGCTCATGTCTGCTGCGCTCATGAAGCCGCCCGGCTGAACCTCGGTGCCCGTCGTGTCGGTGTAGCCGCCCTTCACCGAATTCCAGATCTGCCCGACGTTGACCTGATTGGCCTCGTTGGTCAGCGTACCGGTGCTCACCGTGAGCGTGCCGCCCGAGGTGATGCTGCCCGTATTCGTAATGCTGCCGCCAGTGGCAGCGCTGCCAAAATCGAGCGTGAGATTCTTGCTCGCCTCAATGTTGCCACCCGCCGAAAGCGCGCTCTGGTTCTCCGGCAGATAGACCTGCGGCATCAGCGCCGTGATGGTCGGACAGGTTGCCGTTCCCGTTGCCTGGCACTGCGGATCGGGCACGGTCTGCTCGACGTACCAGAGCATCGGCTGCGTGAGCGCATTGATCTGCGTTTGTGTAAGCGCCGTACCCAGTTGCAGGTTGTTCTGCTGGGCGTAGGTGAGTGCGTTCTGGTACAGGATCGCTTTTTCCTGCTCCGTCACCGAGAGATTGTTCGTGCTGTCATACGAAAGCCCGCTCACGAAGCTCGCCTGCCCCGTCTGCTGCAGCGCCGCCTGCTGCAACATGAGGTCTTCTTCCTGCGGGTTGTAATAGAAGAGCGTTGATGAGGGCTGCAACGAAGCCGGCAGCGCGTTGATCAACTGCTGCGGCCCAAGCAGCGACGTCTGCGAGCCGAGTACCCCGTCGACATACGACGCCGTACCCGCCACAGCAGTTGGCAGCGGCGCTCCCACGGAGCGCGGCGTCGAAAGGTTGAGTCCTGGAAGCGTCTTCGGGCTGAGAGAGATGACCTGCGAAGGGGCGTTGACGGTTGGCGTGTAGGTGTTAGCGGTCGTGATGCCGTTGATGAGTTTCTGTCCACTGAGCGACACGCTAGTACCCAGCACGTTGCCCACGTTCTGGATCTGACCTCCAGAGGAGATCGAGAGATTCGGCGCCTGAATGGTGGCGGCGATATTACCTACGGGGGTGGGCGGATCGATTGCGCCGCCAACGCTCGTATAGGCACTGCCGTACAGCGCAGTACACTCCGCCGCCGAGCCGCACGCCCAGACGTTATGGCGCTTGTCGCTGCTGAACATGCCGGTTTCCTGGACCCATTCCGAGTGCCAGTAGGCATTGAGCGTCTGCGCTTCGTTGACGACCGGGCCCGCGACATTGATGGTCGCGCTCGTGCCTGCCGAGATCAGGCTGCCGATATTGGTGAGGCTGCCCGCGCTGATCTGCAGGTTGTTGCCCGCGCTGATGACCGAAGAACTTCCCGACTGCTGATCGACGTACGCTTCGCAGTAGCTCTCCTTGTAGCCGCCTGCGGTCATGCAGCCCGCGTACTCCTCCTTCGTGCCATAGTTTTGGTGCACCTGAACGGGCGGTGGCAACGTGTTGGTGATTGCGCCCGATACATTCAGCGTTATGTTGTTCCCGGCGACGATGTTGCCCGATGTGTTGTTCAGGCTCTGAGCGGGCGTCGTCGAATTCGCGGTAGTGCCCACGCCACCAATCACGATATCGTGACCGGCGAGGAGGTTGCCGTCAGTATTGTTGATCTGACCAGCGGCGATCACCAGGTCATGGCCTGCGTAGATCGATGCATCGTTCTGCGTATAGCTGAACGTCGTCGTGTTCGGATTGTTACCGCGTGTGGCGCCACCATTACCGCATGCGGAGTTCGGCACCCCCGACGCGCACCCAACCGATGACGAATAATTTTGCGAATTTCCACCCTGATTGCTCAAAGTGCCCGATGAGATCGTGACGTCGTTGCCGGCATACATCAGTCCAGCGTTGACCAGATTGCTGCCACCCACCGTCAGGTTGTTACCTGCCAGGATCGTGCCTGTTGACGACGAATTGCTCACCGCGCTTGTGGATGACGGCGCCGCCGCTGCGGTGTTTATTTTGAATACATAGGTATCCGATTCACCGTTCTCACCACTGGGGATCTGGGCGGGCGGTGGCCCTTCAATCGTGCCCAATGCCGCAAGCTGTGCGAGAAAAGCCGAATACTGCCCCGGATCGGCGGCAATCGTTGTCTGTGATCCTACCGTGGGCGCGACCGCACCATTACTCAATGACTGGATGTTGAGCGTGACATTGCCCTGCGCGGCAATCTCGCCGCCCTGATTGGACAATGAACCGGCCTGGAGCGAAATCGAATTTCCGGCAGAAATAACGCCAGACGTGCCGGACTGTTGGGTCGTCGTCGTCTGATACAACGTCGGCAGCTGAATCGTTGCGGTCGCGACAGGCGGGGAATCTGGATCCGGCGTGAGCGACCAGATCCCACCCCCGACACCGTTCGTCCCGGACTCATAGAATGTGACGGACCCCGATCCTGCGACTGGCGTGCCCGCAGTGAACCCACCACCATATGGGTAGTAGTTGATGTCCGTTTGTGATCCAGTCGGCGAGAGCAGATCGCCGAGTGTGGCGTTGATCGTGTAGGTGTAGTAGTTGAAGCTATCCCCCAGGCTGCCGACTACCATCGCAGAGTCGGTTTCCGTGCCTACACTGCCCGTCCACAGGACCGATGGATTGACCACGGTGGTCGTCGACGACGTAGTCCCCGTTGGCGCGGTCTGGTCGTTCACTACCGCCGCAGCATTGATATTGATGTTATTGCCGGCAAATATCGATCCACCCGTATTCTGGAGCGTCCCGCCCAGATTGAACGTGATGTTGCCCTGCGACTGCGTCGTCGCTCCAGCGTTATCGTAATTCCCTCCTGTGGCATCGATCGCCGTGCCCGCCTCGATCGTCCCGCGATTGGTCACATTGCCATTGAGCGTCAGCACATCGCCCGCATGCACGAGCGCATTCGCCGCGTTGGCAAGCGTGCCGTTGATCGTCACGTCATTGCCGCTCACCTGATTGTTGTTCGTGAACGTGCCGTTGGTTGTGATGGTGAGCGGCGCGGTGCCGCTCATCTTGCCGTTGTTGACGACGCCGTTGATGCCGTCGAGCGTGACGCCCGTGCCACTGTAATTCCAGTCGCCGCCGATATTGATGGACGTCGCAGTAATCGAGAGCTGGCCACCCTGACTGATCGTCCCCTGTGAGGGATCGAAGGCCATATTGACCGCGCTGACACCCAGATTGGCCTGTGCAAGGATGCTTCCGCTCGCGTTGCCAAACGAGCCATTGCCGCCGTTGATCGTGAGCGACAGGTTGCCTACGCCTGCGGTGCCCCCAGTCTGCGGATTGCCCGCAAAAATCAACCCACCCTGGTTATTGAGCGCCCCCGTATTGATGGTGAGCGCGTTCAGCCCCATCAGCGACCCGCCGCTGTTGTTCAGCGTACCGCCCGCGTTCACGACCGTGTTCGTGCCGTTCACAAGGCCCGCGTTCGTGAAGTTCGACGCGTTCACGGTCGTGGTGCCCACCGACACCAGCGAGGCGTTCGCCGCGTTGATGACGTTCTGGCCCGAGACGTTCAGGTCACCGCCCGCCAGTACGCTGCCCGCGTTATAGAAGCCGCCCTGCGAGGTCAGCGTCGCGCCGCCCACCACGTCGACCGCACCGCCCGTCAGGTTCAGCTGGCTGGACGCCTGCGCATTGAGGGCACCGCCGACAATGGCCTGGCCAATGTCGACCGTAGCGCCGGTGAGTTGCAGGTTCTGCGAGGTCACAAGCGACGCCTGGCTTGCGTCGAGCGTGCCCTGAGCGGTAGCGACGAGATTCTTCGTCGCGCTGGCCGAGCCGCTCATCGTGACGTTGCCGCCGGTGAGCGTGAGGCCGCCCGCGACCACGCTGGTGCCCGAAAGCGTCAGCGTCTGCCCGGCCGTGAGCGTCGTATCGCCGTTCGACGACACGCCGTTCACACTCACGTTGCCCTGTGTGCCCGTGACGTTGACGTTGCCCATCGACGACACGCCGCCCGCGAGCGTCGCACCATTCGCAGCCTGCACGCTCACGTTCTCGCCGCCTTGCACCGCGCCCGAAAAAGCGATGCTGCCGCTGTGCGAAGTGGCGCTCACATTGCCTTCGGCCGTCGCCGCGCCGAACGACATGTCGCCGCCCGAGGTCGCCGTGAAGGCACCCGCGGTCTGTACGGCGCCAAGCGTGACCGCGCCGCCCGCGCTCACGCCAATGTCATTGACGAATGTGAGCGCGCCACCGCCGCCAATTGCACTGCCGGCCGTAAATGTCCCCGCACCGAGGCCGAGAAATGCTCCGCTGAGCGTCATGCCGTTGCCAGCAGAGACGGTCGTGTCGCCGTTCACGAGCGCGCCTGCCAGCAGCGTGGCACTGGCGCCAGCGTTCGCGTTCAGATGCCCACCCGTCGTGATCCCGCCCGCCACGCTCAGGTTGCCGGAAGTGGCTTTGAGATCGACGTCGCCGTTTGCCGCAGCGGTGCCGCGGATGCTCGCGTTGCGTCCGGCAGTCACCGCAAGCGTCGCGCCGCTCGAGAGCGCGCCGCCCGTCTGCACGTCGCGCGCCGCAGTCAGCGTCGTCGCCGTGCCGGAGGTCACGCCGTTCGTCACGACGATATCGCCCGTCCCGGAATTTCCGTTCGCCTTGACGGTGACTGATCCACCCGCGGTGGCCGAGCCCATCGCTACGCCGTTGCCCGCCGTCGCGGCAAGATCGCCGTTCGTCGTCACCGCGCCGCCGATGGCGATGTTATTGCCAGCGTTCAGCGTGGCTTGCTGGCCAAACGCCACGGACGCGCCACCGATCGTCCCGCCCGCCTGCAGCGTGCCGGTGCCCTGCGCGGCGACACCGCCCGCAAGCGTCATGTCGCCGCCCGAGGTGAGTGCTGCGTTGCCACCGGCCTGCGTCTGTCCGGTGAAGGCAAGCGACTGCCCGGCGCTCGCGTTCAGGTTGCCCTGTGTCGTCACGTTCCCGGCACTCGCGCTGCCGTTCGTGGCGGTGAGCGTGAGGTCGCCCGCTGAATTCACGTCGGCGGCGCTGATATTGCGCGCGGCACTCGCGTTCGTCGTACCGCCCGCGTTCAGCGCCCCGCCGATGCCAATGTCGCGCGCCGCCTGCAACGTCACGTTGCCAAGCGCGGTAACGGGGCCCGTAAATGTCACGTCGCCCTCGCCCGCACTGCCATTGGCAAGCACGCTGAGGTTGCCGCTCACGGCCTGAACACTGCCGAGGCCCGCGTTGTTGCCGCCCGTTGCGCTGACCGAGGCGCCCTGCAGCGAACCGGTCAAGGCAAGGTTGTTGGCCGCCGTCAACGTTGCCGCATTGGCAAACGCAGCCGAGCCGGCGCCGGTCATGTCGCGTCCCGCGTTGAACGTGCCCGCCATCTGCCCGGCCACCGTACCTGTCAGCGCAACATCGCGCCCGGCCTGGACCGTCACGTTGCCCGCCGCCGCGTTCTGGCCGCCGAGCGTCGCGTCCAGACCCGCCGTCACGTTGAACGCGCCAGAGGTGGTTGCCGTGCCGCCCAGCGTCGCGCTCCCGGTTTGCGCACTGACGTCAAGGTCGCCCACCGATTCGAGCGCGCCCGTAACCTGCGCGTTGCGCTGTGCATTGAGCGTGAGCGTCGCGCCGCTGCCGGCCGATCCGCTCACCAGCACGTCGCGCGCGCCCGTGAGCGTGATCGCACCTTGCGAAGTCGCGGTGCCGGTGATCGCGGCATCTCCGGTCGTCGCGTTGCCGCTGGTGCCGTTCGCCGTGATCGCGAGTGTGGTCGCCGACGAGACGTTGTTGAGCGCGGCGTTATCGCCACCCGTCGCCTGCACGCTGTTGGCCTGCAGCGTGCCGCTCAGCGCAATGTTGCCCTGTGCGCCGAGGACCGCCGCGCCCGTGAACGCCTGCGTGCCGGCGCCGGAGATATCGCGCCCCGCCGAGACCGTGCCGTTGGTCGCAACGAGCGTGCCGTTGAGCACGGCGTCGCGGCCCGCGTTGAGCGTCGCGTCGCCGGTGGCGCTCGTGCTCGCGCCCAGCGAGAGATCAAGTCCAGTGGTGATGGCAAGATTGCCGCCACTGTTGATCCCGCCCGTGGCTGCGAGACTGCCGTTCTGCGCGTTAAGCGTGACGTCGCTGTTGGCCTCGATCGCACCGGCCACCGCGATGCCGCCAAGCGCGGCGACGCCAAGCGTCGTGCCCGAAGCAAGCTTGCCGCCTTGCGCCACCGTTACGTCGCCGTTCGCCGTCGCACTGAATGCCCCAGCGGACGCTGCAGCCCCGTTCACGGTGAGGCTGCCGCTGCCGAGTGTCCCGACACCCAGCGACAGCGTGCTGGCGGACTCCACGTTGTTCAGCGCCGCGTCGGCGCCCGCGGTCACCTGGATGGACTGGCCCTGCACGAGACCGCCCTGTACGATGTTGCGCGTGGCGCTCAGGATTGCGCTCTGGCCGAATGCGAGCGTGCCCGCGCCGCCAATGTCGCGCCCCGCGCTCACGCTGCCATTACCCTGGCCGTTCACCGAGCCGCCAACGTTGACGTCGCGCGCGGCCTGGATCGTCGTGTCGAGCGCAGCCGTCGCTGAGCCGCTCACGTTCGCGTCAGTGCCCGCCGTGATGCCGAGCGCGCCGCTGCTGTTGAGCGCGCCGCTCACGTTCACGCTGCCGGTCTGCGCGGCGAGCGTCGTGTCGCCCGCCGATTGCAGCGTGCCGGTCACGTTCACGTCGTTGCCCGCGTTCAGCGCGACACCTGCGCCACCCGCGAGCGTGCCGCCCAGATTGACGTCGTGCTGCGCAAACAGCGCGATGGTCGAGCCCGCTGAAACATTCGCGAAGCTGCCCGAGCCGCCCGCCGTGGTCTGCACGGTCGCGCCACGCAGGGAGCCCGTGAGCGTCGTGTCGCCTCCTGACGCGAGATTCGCCGCCAACCCGAACGCGAGCGTGCCCGCGCCGCCAATGGCGTTGCCGGCCGTCACCGTGCCGTTGCCCTGGGCGACGACCGACCCGTTCATCATCACGTTCTGGGCAGCCATGAGCGTCATGTCGCCAAGCGACGCCGTGCTGCTCGTGCCAGGATCGCTGCCGAGTTCGATCGACTGGCCCGCATTCGCGCTGAGATTCGCACCGCTCTGGATGACGCCGGTGCTCAGGAGCGAGCCTGCCGTATTCGCGAGCGTGAGGTCGCCGTTGGACTGGACGGTGCCGCTCACGTGCGTGTCTGTGGCTGCGGTCACACCGAGTGTGCCCGAAGCTTCGAGCGTGCCGGGCACCGATACCGAAGCCGCCGCCGTCACCGCCGCATTGCCAAGCGACGCAACCGTGCCGTTGACCTGCACGTCGCCACCGCCCGCATTGCCTTGCGCGTTGATCGCGAGCGCCGAGTTCGCCTGAATATCTGCAAGCGCGGCCGAATTGCCGGCATTAAGCGTGACGTGATCGCCCTGAAGCGAACCGGTGGTCGTCAGGTTATTTGCAGCGCTGACGGATACGTCCTTCGAAATGCCGATGCTGCCGCCCAGCACGGCATCCCGCCCGGCCGTGATCGTCGCACCGCCCTGCCCCGCGAAGGTGCCTCCGAGCGTCACATCACGCCCTGCCGCAAGCACAGTGTCGCCTGTTGCGCTGGTCGCGCCGGTCATGGCGACGTCCTGCCCCGCCTGCGCAGTGAGCGCGCCGCCGCTGTTGAGCGTGCCGCTGGCCGCGATATTGTTCGCCGCGCTCATGGCGAGATCGCCCACTGACTGGACCGTAGCCGCCGCCGCGACATTCACGTCGTGCTGCGCCGAGAGCGTCACGCCCGAACCGCCCGCGAGCGTGCCGTTCACGTCGATATCGGTACCGGCCTGCACGGTCGTCGTGCCAACGGCGGCGGCGTTGCCGTTGAACGTCGCGTTGCCAGTGCCAGCCGTGACCGCGAATGCGCCGCCCGCCTGCACGTCGTTGAGCGCAACATTGCCCCCGGCGCCCACCTGGAGTCCGTTCGCGAGCAGCTTGCCCGTGAGCGTAACGTCCCCGCCTGCCGTCAATGCGCCGCTCTGCCCGAACGCGACCGATCCCGCGCCCGTGATACCGGCTGCTGCGTTGAACGCACCGTTCTGCTGGACGATCGTCACGCCGTCCAGGCTCATGCTGCCCGCGCTCACGTTCGCGTTCGTGCCGACGAGGAGCGATCCCGACACGCTGAACGCACCTGGCGTCGTCGCATTCAGCGTCGTGCCGCTTGCCAGTGACCCCGTGACGGCAATGCCGCCCGAGCCCGCCGTGAGATTAACGGCATCCAGCGCCGTAGCCTGCGCACCGATCGTCGTCCCCGTGCCCGAAGACAGTGCAAGGTTGCCGTTGCTGTTGACGCTGGCGGTCGTAATGAGATTTCCGGTAGTCGCATTCAGCGCGAGAACGCCGGACGTTTGCGTGGCCGCGTTGACGTTCACATTGCGCTGGGCCGTCGCCTGCAGGCTCCCGCTGCTGGTTGCCCCGTTGATCGTCACGTCGCGCGCGGCATTGAGCGTTGTCGCACCTGTCGCGACCGTGGCGCCACCGAGCGTCACGTCGCCCGCGCCGTCGTGGCCCTGCGCCGTCACCGCGAGATTGCTGCCCGCCTGGATATCGCCCGTCGTCGCGTTCGCGCCTGCGTTCAGCACGATGTCGCCCTGGGCCTGTGCGTTCGCGACGTTGAGGTTGCCGCCCGCCGTTGCCGTGAGGGCGCCATTGGTCTGGATCGTGCCGCTCGACGTCACGTCGCCGTTTGCCGCAATCGAGTAACCCGTGATCCCGATATGCGAGCCCGCGAGCGTCACGCTCCCGCCCGACTGCACGCTCACCTTCTGCTGCGCCGCCGTGCCCGCCATCGACACGTCCCCGTTCGCGGAAAGTGTGATGTCGCCCGTGTTCGCGGCAAGCTGCGCATCGGTGCGCACACCCATGCCCGCCGCCGTGCCAATCATCTGGATCTGGCCCGCCGTCATCGCGCCGTAGGCCGTCGCGTCGATGGCGAGGCCACCATTCGCCCCGCCACTCGCGGCGTTGATCGCGGCGGCGGTGTTCGTTGCGCCATTCGCGCTGGTGGACCAGGTCGTGCCGGTCGAATCGACCGCTGTTGGCGCGACGTTCTGAACGCCAGCAATCGCGTTGATACGCGTGCCGGCATAGAGCGGCGCATTCACGCCGATCGTCGCGCCAATGAGGTCGATGGTGCCGACCGTACCCTCGATGCCGGCGCCCGGACCATTGACGCCCGGGTTGCCTTCAATCTGGATATGGCCGCCGGTCACGTTGTAGCCGATGGCCTGGGCATTGTCGAACCCGACCTGCGAGCCGCCAATGCCCGAAAGGAATTGTGGCGTCCCGGTAGCAAGCGTGACGCCGACGGTATTGGTGAATCCCGTACCGCGCGTGGTGATGCCGTTCGGATTCGCGATGATGACGGTTGCGGGCGCGCCGAACACTTCGAGCGGGCCGTTGAGCAGACTCGCGAACGCCGAGCCCGTGGACGTGACCTGATTGACGATGACGCTCGCCGTGCGGCCGTTCAGGTTCGGATTCGCGGCGACATCGCCGCCCGTGAGTGACGTGCCCGACGCGAGGCTGTTGTTGAGAATCAGACCAACGGGATCGATGTTGAACGTCTGGAACTGGTTCAGCGAGATGCCGGCCGAGTTGGGGGCGGTGATGTTGACCACGGGCACGCCGCCGCCTGCCCCGGTGGATTGTGTGATCTTCGGCTGGAACGTGATCGGTGCAGTGGGATCGACGATCGGCGTCGCCTCAGCGGCCTGCATGGCAAAACGCACACGCAGTGCGGCGAGATCGTTGATGACCTGCCACGCTTCGTCGTCGAGACGATGGCTGCCAGCGCCGAGCACGCCCGCCGCATCGCGCCCCTGCTCAAAGGCAAAACTGATCGGACCCAGGAACGAAACGACGGCCACGAGAAGCGCGACCGCGCGCCGCCAGAAGCGAAAGCGTGGCGGCGCGTGCACGATGAGCCATGCTGGCGCGTCATGACGCGCGCGCTGCGCATTGCGCTGCATCCGTGCAGATGCGAGCCGCTTCAGTGTTCCCCGTTGCGATGCGTACATGGTCGTTCCGATCTTTCTTGTTGACTGCTTTGCGATCGTGAGCCGTCCGTCTTCGGCAGACGGGCGGTCTCGAGGCTGGGCGGCAGCATGAACGTCGCCGCGCAGCCGGTGCTACTGCTATTACTTCTGCGGTTACTTCTGCAGTTACTGCTCGATATGCGCCTGCTTCGTCAGGCCCAACACGAGCTCGGCGGCTGCCTTCGTCTGTGCGGCCTGCTCCAGTTGCCTGCGCAGCATTTCCTTCGACTGGTCGAAGGTGGGAATCTGCGTGGCGCGCTTTTCGTCGGCGCGCACGATCCAGTACGTCCCGTCGATCTGCACCGGCGCACTCGTCACGCCCCCCTGCGGCAGCTTCACCATCGCTTCGGCGAGCGGCTGCGGCCAGTTCTGCGTCTTGCCCGCCTCGATCGGCGTCTTGAACGAGATCCAGCCCATCTCACCACCTTGTGCCGCATTCGGTCCCTGGCTGAACTGACGTGCGAGCTGCGCGAAATCCACGCCCTTCTTGAGCTGGTCGAGCACCTTCTGTGCGGTGTCGGCGTCGCGCGTCGCAATCACGCGCGGCTTGTATTCGGTGTCGCCAAGCGTTGCGACGACCTTGTCGTATTGCGCCTTCACGTCGGCGTCGCTGACCTGCACCGGCTTGAGCTGATCCTGCAGCCACGCCTGCGTGACCACAGTCGCTTTCACCTGGTCGATTTCCGCCTGAACCGCAGGCCGGCTTTCGTAGTGCGCCTTTTCTGCCGCCTGGCGGAACAGTTCGCGCGCAATCAGCTGGTTCTTGAGCGTCGCACGCAGCGCTGGGGTGTCCGGCGCATGCGAAAGCTTCACCGCGGCATCGAGCCGGTCCTGTGGAATGGGCACGCCATTCACCCGTGCGATCACGCCCGGCGGCAGTCCGGTCTCCGGTGCGTTCGCGTTTGCCTTCGCGTCCGCATCCGCTTTCGCCTTCGCGCTCGAGTCCGTTGCCTTTGCCTTCGTATGCACGGCCGCGTCCGCGTCGTTCGCGCCAATCAAGCCCACCGCGCCTGCGGTTGCTGCCACGAAGGTGATGCGCATCGCGAACCGGCCTGCGCCCTGCATTGAAATCGACCTGCTCATGTCTGCTCCTTTATTCCGACCAGTTGATCGTTGCGAGTACGACGGTCGCTTTTTCGCCCATGGAAGCGGGCTGCAACAGCGCCCGACCCACGAGCACTTCGCCCGTCATCGTGTGGCTACCGAAACGACGCGCGGCGCGTACACCCACGCCTGCGCCCATCAACGTCGGCCAGCCGCCCTGAGCCACCAGGTGCGACTTGCCGCCATCGAGAAATATGTATGGTTCGAGATGCGTGTCGAAGCACGCGGGTGCGTTCTGCCAGACGGTTTCATTGCGCAGGTAAAAGCCGCTATCGCCGGCGATGCCGCCTTCCGTGAAGCCGCGCACCGAGTCCATGCCGCCCAGAAAGATCTGCTCGTTGCCGAAGAGCGCGACCGCACTGTACTGCGCGCGCAGCCTGCCCCGGTACGCAAAGGAAAGCGCGCCGAGCTGGCCGAGCGTCGCCTGCAGCGTGAGTGTGGCGTCGCCCATCGTGAACTGGCTGTGCGCGTCGCTGCTGTCGATATCGGGGCCGTCGTGGCTCGCGGAAAGCCAGGGCAGACCCTGCGAAATGCCGAGATCCCACGTGGCCGCAGACGGATCGCCATGCGCCGCGAACCGGTACAGTCCGTTCACACCGATGCGCGCCACCGTGAGGTCCTGCGGGGAGAGTTCGATCCCGTTGACGCTGCGCTCGGTGCGCAGCTTGGTGAGCGTCGCGTCCAGACTGATGCGACCGCTCGCCGAGCGCGTGAGCACGTCGTTCCAGCCGAGCGTCTGGCTGAACGTGCGCCCGTCGAGCAGCGCCGTGTCGCCGATGGCCTGCTGATACTCCGAGAGCGCTGTCGTGTAGCTGAGCGTCTGGTAGCCGAACGGCACCGCGGCCGAAAACACCAGCGCATTGCTGTTTTCGGAGCCGACATAACTGAGCCCGAGGGACTCCTGAAAACCGATCGTGTTGTCCGCTTCGAGTGAAGCGCGATAGCGCAGCGTGCCCGTGCTGGAACTGCCGTAATTGTCGAGACCCGCATCGACATAGAACGGGCCACCATAGTGATTTGTGATAGCGACGATCGAATCGCCCGGCGCCTCGCCGGGCAGGATCTGGATCTGGGCCTGATTGCGGCGCAACCGGTTGATCTGGTCAACGCCCTGCTCGAGGTCGGACAGGCGCAGCGCATCGCCCTGCGAAGCGCCGAATGCCCAGGCCGTACCATCGTCGGAGAGAAAGCCGCCGCCAACGGGCGGCACACGCCCCGGTTGTGTGCTGCGCGGCCGCAGCGGCTGGCCATTGAGCGTAAACGCCGCAATGCGTCCCGCCACCACGTTGATTGTCAGCGTGCCCGAGGCGAGATTCTGCTGCCCGAGGTATGCGCGCGTCGTGATGTAGCCGTGCGCAATGAAGGCTTCAGTCAGCCGGCGAAGCAACAGGTTGATACGGTTGCGGCCCAGCATCCTGCCAATGAATGGCTGCGCGACTTCATCGAGCGCGCGACGCGAAACCGGCGAGTTGCCGGTGAATTCGATGTGGTCGATTCGAAACATCGGCGCGACGTCGGGCAGCGACTCCACGTCCGCACCGGGAGGGAGGTTCGGCACCGTGCCCTCCGGCACCGAGATCTGCGCGGGCGCCTGCTGGAGTTCGTCGTTGCGTTGCTGGTCGCGCTGCTGCTGCAGCAGGCGCTGCGCCGGGTCTTGCACCGCGCGGGCGCCTTGCGGGAGTGCAGGCAGCGGCGGAGGCGGAGGCGCCAGCTGTGCGCGCGCATTCGACGCGAGCAGCATCGCCGCCAGCGCGGCCGCGCGCAAACCGGCCTGAACGATGGGCGTGCTCACAGACCGAACCACGACACGAGCCCGATCGAGTTATGCGTGCCGATACCCACCGGCTGCTGCCAGCGCGGGCGCGTCGTGACGACACCTCCGGCCGCATGCGCACCGCCGGGCGCGATGAAGGCGCCCCCGTCAATTTCGCCCACGCCGGTGAGTTCCACGGCGCCCGAGCCGCCCTCGAACAGGCCACCTGTATCCGTCGCGTAAATCGACGCCCAGCCGTTACCGAACCACGCCTTCAGGTCGTGCGTCTCGTTGATGGCGCTATAGCCCAGGACGGCTTGCGCGAGCGTACGCGGCGCGTCGAGAGAGAGCTTGCCCACGGCGAGCACAGTGCCACCCGTATTGGTGATCTGCGTGCCCGCCTTGAGGCTGATGTCCGTGCCCGCCTCGATCACACCGCCAAAAGCCTGCACGGAACTGCTCGCGCTCGACTTGCAGAAAATGAAACAGGATTGCCGGTACGCCGCCTGGCCGGTGAAAACGGCTTGTGTGTCGAGCATGCCAAGCGCCGTCATCGAGACTGCGCCGTTATTCGACAGGATCGAGCCGCCCGTATTGGCGATATTGTTTGCGTTGATCGTCACGTTGCCCGAATCGGCCGTGACATAGGCAAGTTCGTTGGCATCCGCGAGCTGCCCGTAGTCGACGTTAAAGCCACTGTTGCGATGGTGGAAGAATAGAAAACCGCTGCTGTTCTGTGAGAAGCCCACTGCTGCGCCGTTTGTGACGCCCGTGCTGTGGTCGACGATGTTGCGGAAGTCGCCGCCTGCTGTGATGTTCACGTTGCTGTTCGACAGCACGCGCGCGTTTTCATTGACGACATCGCCACCTGCGACGATCGAAACATCGCCCTGCACGCCGAAGAGAATGCCAAGTGCTCCCCCTGGATTCGACTGGTTGAGCACGTTGCCCGTTGCGGCAAGCGTCACGGCACCCTTCGACGCACTGTCTCCGGATGTTTGCTGCTGCCCCTGGATGAGCGATCCGACATTGACGATGTCGCCGCTACTCTGAAGCACGACGCCCGCGCTCGCCGATGCGACGGTCGAGCCCTTCTGGGCATTGGCGAGTTCGAACGTCAGACCGTTCGCGCCCAGATTGACTGCGCCGTTCGCGATGACACTGCTTCCCGTAAGTGTCAAAGCGCCGGTTGCGGTGAGCGCGGCGGCGCCGTTGTTGGCGTTGACCTGGGTGTCGGTAAATGCGAGCGCGTCCTTGACGTTGAAACTCACGTCTGTGGCCGCGTTGACCGAACTGTTGGAGAACTGCACGGCGCCGTTCGAGCTCAGCGAGAAATTGCCGAGCGACGCATTCAGCGGACCCGCGCTACGCACGCCCGGTCCCTGGTCGGTCACGATCAGTTCGATGCGCCCGCTCGCGATGCTGCCTGCTGCTGTGATGTCGAGTGCAAAACTTTTAGCCTGCGCATTGGCGGAACTGGAAGTGATCGACATCCAGTCGTTCGCGTTATCCGAGGCGGAAAAACCGGTGTTGAGCGTGACCGAACTCGTGCCAGCCAGGATGCGTGTGAGCGCCGTACCTGAGGAAAACGTGTTATTCAACGCTCCATTGACCTGTACGTTCTTCGCGATGAGATCGAGATCCACGAGCGCGCCCGACAGCCCGCCTGGACCAATCACGATCGTGCCGCCTGTCGTGCCGAGCACGACGTTGCGCTGAACCACCCCCGGCGCGATTTGCACGTCGCTGAAGCTGACCTGACCGGTCGTGAGCGCAACGTGACCGGCGTTGATGAACGAACCGCCGTTGACCGTGATGCCGTTGGGATTGGCGAGAATGACGTTCGCGCGCGAGCCCGCCACGGTAATCGCGCCTTCGATGAGGCTCGGATTCGTGCTCGTCACCTGATTGACGATCGTACGCGCGTTGATACCGACGTTATTGAGCGTCGCGCCCGCTGCGCCCACATTGAATGTCGAATAGGTGTTCTGCGAAACGCCCGCGACAGCCGGTGCGATATTAACGGTTTGTGCCCCGCCCGCAGCGGTTGTGACCGTCGTTGTGGTTTTGCCATCCGGCACGATACCGGCGGCGAGCGCGAACGGTGGCGCCAGGACCGCGCTGGTCAGGAAAGCGAATATCGCGCGCAGGCCATCGCTGCGCGCCTGGACATACCATCGGCTTTTCATTATTTCTTTCCCCTGCACGCGCAGGCATGCATGGGGAACCCCGGAGCGGTCGGTGTACCGCGTGTTTTAAGTTCGTATTTCGCTGCTCATGCGAGGCTATCGGCAACCTTCAGACGAATCTTTAATAGAGGCGACGATTTTATGCTAACTAAATTAAAGTAACGATAATGATTGGAATTTGAAATGCAATTGAATGCTTTCGCCCTACCCGAGCTGAATTTCATCGATTGAGACGACGGTAACGAACCGGAATCCTCCGCCGTAACTCAATAATCTCCAGGCTTGCAGAAAGTTAATCGAAAACGTCAACGTCTATACCCTAGGTGACGCGGCGCACAACACGCTTCCCGGGACGCACTTCCGCCGCGCATCGCGCGAGGAGATGCCCGATGACGTTTAACAGTGACCTTGAGCGGCTGATCCTTGCTCTCAATGAAGCGAGTCTCGATCCCCAAAGCATCCCGATGGCCCTCGGCTCAATTGCGAAGGAAATCGGCGCCGAACATGTGAATTTGTGGATCCGGTCGCCAGATGAATCGCGTTCAGCACATGACTGGGACGGAATAGAGCCCGCGTACATCGACTCGTATGAGCGCTATTACAATCAACTCGATCCGATCGTTCCCCTGACCAGCTCATGGATGCCAGGTACGCTCTTCACAGACCAGATGCTGGTTTCCGCCACGGTTTTGAGTCGGAGTGAGTTTTATCAGGACTGGGTGCGGCCACAAGGAATCGGCGGGATTGCTCTGGCAAACTTCATGCGCGACGGTGATCTTGTCGGGTTGTTCGGTGCCCCGCGTGCGTCCGTACGACCGTACCCGCAACGCAGTCTGGAAATGATAAGCGCGTTGCTTCCTCATCTTCGCCACGCAATACGTACGCTGCGTACCCTGGGGGATCTCAGCATAAGAGCGCGGGACTACGCGAATGCGTTGAATGCCCTTACGCAGAAGATATTCATCGTCGACGAGAACGCCCGGGTTCGCCACTGCAACCAAACGGCCGAATTGCTGCTTTCTACGCACAGTGGGCTGCACATCGACCATCACGTACTAACCACGCCAACCCTATCGAGTACAAGAGCGCTACACCGACTGATTGCTCAAGCGACCTGCACTGATCGACAGCAACAAAGGGGCGGCGCGATGCTCATCGACTGTGTTTCACCCGGTTGTACGATCAGAATACTCGTCACACCCATCAATTCAGACGCAACCATTGAATCCGGCCTGTCCTTTGCCCCACGTACTGCCTTGATAGTGGTTGCCGAATCGGAAAACAGGCATGCGAACGCACACCAGTACCTCCAATCCCTATTCGGGCTAACGCATGGTGAAGCTCGGGTGGCTTGTGAAATCGGGAGAGGGTCAACACCGAAGGAGGTGGCTCAGACGCTGGGCGTAATGCCTTCCACAGTCCGTACTCATCTTCATCAAATTTATTCAAAAATGGGAGTGAGACGGCAGAGCGACCTGGTGCGAATCGTGACGCAGCTCGGCACTGTTGCGGAGCGCGAGATGAGTCGTGAAGGTATGCATGCCGAACGTCATCCCAAGTGACAAAGGACCATTGCGCATCGCCGGACATGACATTACAGGTCAACTGTCCGCGGTCGGGGCCCGAATATTCAGCGAACGTCGCCTGCGTCCAACCGAGGGGCGCGGCATGGGTGCTGACCCAGCTGGCAAAGCGGACGCATTTTCCCCTGCTGCCCCACCGCGCTCCTGACTGGTCTCCAGCACCGTCTCTTCGCTGTTTTCCGCTGGCGTTACGCGCAGTCGTTGCTCCGGCCGCGATCGTTTTCCGCGGTCAATGACCATCCAGTAGGTTGACCTTGATACGCCCTGTCGTGTAGCGCAACAACCTCTTCAATCCACAGGATGACATCGTAGCCTGTACCCCGATCGTCATCGCCTAAGTCGTGATCCAAGCTGATTTCCTCGACGATTCCAGATTCGAGCAGTCGGATCGCTTCATCAGGCCAATAGACGCGGAGCCAGCCCTTGGGTGTCGGGCGCTCATCGTCAAGAAACACCTTCATGTGTGATTTCCTATGCGTCGCAGCGCAGCGCCCGCGCTACCTCTCGAATTCGCTTCGCCGCGTCTCGCGACGTGTCAGAAACGAGTGTCCAGTCGTGATGCCACCATCTTATAACTTCGGCGGCCTCGCCTACGGTGCGGGCCGAGACCACATCGCGAACTTCGTCTGCAACTTCATCCCACCAGTTGGCACCTTCGCCGTCGCTCGCGGTCGGGTCGATCGCTTGTCGATAGATTGCCTTTGCCGCATCAAGAGAGATATTCATCGTTTTTCGATCACGCTTCAGTCCTGTCCCGGAGCATCGAATCGTAGAGGCCGATTCCGGGCGTGACGGACAGTTTGACCCGCCAGCAGAAAATGAACCAGTTCTCATCGATCAAATCCCACGTCACGGCTACCACCGCAACCGCGACGGTCAAGAAAAGGGACTTTGCCTTCGCTCCCGCGTCCCCGCGTTTGCCTATTCCGCAAAGACTTCCTGCAAGGTTCGAAGGGTGTCCGACAACGTTTTATCTGCAACTGAGCCTTCCTTCTTGACCAGTCGCACCTTGTCGACCGCACGCATCTGATCCAGAAGGATCAAGCCGTGCTTGCGCTTGAACGTCACCGGAATCCGAAAAGGGGCTGCCCGCCCTTTCGAGGTCATTGGAGCAACGAGGACCGTCCGCAGATGGTCGTGCATTTCGGGAGGCGAGACCACGACACAGGGCCGCGTTTTCTGGATTTCGCTACCCATCGTCGGATCGAGCGCGACCAACCAAACGTCTCCGCGCACTACCATGCAAGCCCCTCGTCGTCGACGTTGGAGAATTCGCCCATCACCAACTCGTCATCACCGCTCTCCGTGAGCGCCTTGCTCGCTTCCGCCCATCCTTCACGGGGCTTGTGTCGGGGGCGTCGCAGCACAATTGCGTCGTTTTCGACTTCCATTTCCACTTCGTTCTCCAATCCCAACTGCGCGAGGACGGGCTTTGGAATCAGCACGCCTTGCGAGTTACCCATTCTGCGAATCGTCGTTTTCATAGGCTCTCCGTAAGTACAATGTTATGCCGCTATGCGTGGCACGTCAACACAAAGTTATTACGCGCGAGACCGCGTGTCACTACCTGTCTCTTTCGCGCCCCCGCCGGACCTCGAGGAACACCAGCACGCTCCCGTGATTGCTTTGACCCCTGAGCGAACCAGGCCCGTTAAATGTGCAGCAGGCTGCTGCAAAAAGGCGGCCGCGATGAAACCCGTTGCTCACCGGCACTATCGCTGATGCCTGTTACAGGGTGGCGCAGTCGCCGAAAGGCGCTTGCCAGGTTAGAAATAGTCGGACTGTTAGTTGCATTGTACTCCTTGGCCCCTGACGTCAACTTCAGCAGTTGCTCCGCGACTGCGGCGCGACTCCGGGGCGCGCTCACGCCGACCGTCACGCGCGCAGTCGTGCCGCGTGCACAGGACATGTCCCGCGTCGACTTCGAGGCGCCAACGCTCGCCGACGCGGAGCTGTACGGAAGCAAGCTCGTCGCGGCGCTGGACCGCCAGCATCCCCGCGACATCTTCGAGGTGCAGCACATTTACGACACGTACGGTCTGCGCGACGATTTCGTTGCCGCGTTCGTTGGCTACCCCGCCGGCCACAACCGCCCCGTTCACGAAGTGCTTTTTGCAAAGCCCCATTCGCTGATGCATGAATACGAGGCGGGTCTTGTTGGGATGACGGTGGACGAGGTCAGTCTTGCCCAGCTCGAGGCAGTTCAGGCGCAGCTTCATCCTGATCTGCCACGCGGCCTGAACAAGGATCACCGTGAATTTCTGCTACCCCTTGTGATACTCGATCCGGACTGGGCGCTGAGGCCCTACGACCATTTGCAGGACATGCCCGCGATACGCTGGAAGATCGAAAACCTGCGCAAACTCCGCACACGCGACAAACAGCGCCTTCCCGAGCAGGAAGCGCTGTTGTGTGAAGCATTTTCTGCACTCGATCGGGAGGATAAACGCGGATAAGAGATCGCGTGCGTCGCCGTTTCGTCCGGTAAGGCGCGAACCGGCCCAATTGCTGGCGATCACCTGTGTCGTCCGGCGGTCGCTCGAACGGCCGGATCACTCGGAAAGCCGCTCACCATTAAACGCGCGCATATCGGCCGTACCCGACGCTCGGCGATGGGTGGCTGTGCGTCGGCTGCAAGTTGGTTTGCTGCCATTCGCGAACCAGCGTCGGCGAATGGCTTTCTCGCTGTCAATGAATGGGTCTTCCCGACCCGACGCAGTCCATCAGTAATCTCGATAGCGGACGCACCCCGAAACCACGCGCTTCTTCAAACGCTCACCTAGAAAAGGCTTTCCTGGCCTCAACCGAATAAGCCGAGGCCCTCCAGATTCTGCACAGAGTGTCCTGCAACATGCATGCCTCTCCAAAATCCAGTCTTTTTTACATTTTTCAGACCAGAATTTTTTTGGAGGGCGGAGGCAATAAGGAAATCTTCAAGAAAATCAATAGATCTGTCGCTTCCTTTTTTTGCTGTTCCGGCATATTTTCCCGTTGAAGTTAATTTCGGGAAATAAAAAATATGCGGCCAACCTCTTCCCTCCTTCACAACATCGTCATAAATTTCCAATTTGTGCTTTTTAGCGAATGATTCCGTGATCAGGTCGTTCTGAACTGCTTGACCGATATAGTAGGGGATATATTTGTCACCGTATTTCAAGGTAAACATATAACAACCACTGCATCGCCCAAGGTCTTGAGATTGAAGTTCCCTCTTAAGTTTCAGAAGTTCGTCCCGGTCTATTTTACGGTCCTTATTATCATCTCTGCACCACTGAATTTTATATGGGCCGCGAAAATCAAAATTCATTATTTGCTCCAGTAATCAGCTTTCTCAGGAAATATCTTTCGCACCCCGCCTCTAGGGTCTTCCTGGTCCCCAAGGTAGCGCGGGATCAGGTGGATGTGCAGGTGTGGGACAGTCTGCCCAGCGGCAGCGCCCACATTGATCCCGATGTTAAAACCATCAGGGGCATTGCTTTCCTGAACTGTTTTTTTGGCCAAGTCCAGCAACGCCAATAGCGCTACACGTTCTTCAGCTGTAGTTTCAAAAAAAGACGCCACATGTCGTTTGGGGATGACCAAGCTATGACCTGGCGAAACGGGAAACCCATCTTGAAACCATAACGCTTTGTCGTTTTCACCAAGAATACGATCAGATGGAAGGGAGCAAAATGGGCAGGATGTATTCACGATTCACCTTTCAAGAGCCATTGATATAGCAACTAGCGCAGCGTCCTTCGAGAGGTGTGTGCTAACTGAGCGGGGCGACGAGCCTCACAGAAACCAGTGCTACGTTGGCGAAAACGGAAACAAAAGCGAATGAGGATGGACCTAAACAGAAGAATGGCTGTCCGCGTTCCGTTTGGCGTGCTGCGGCATGATCATGTGATAGCACTGGATTGTCAACAACCTGGCCCACGATGCCGAACGACTCAAAGTGGCCGCACTGCGTCCCACGACCGGGCACGCCGCTCGCCCCCGGCCCACGACTCATGCAACAGGCATAACCGCCCCTGAAGAGACGATCGATTTTCCACGAAGCGGACGTTCGTGGCGAATGCGCGCCGAACCTTGGGGCGACCTGCAACAGAGATTTTCCTGCTATCCGACTATGTTGGATTTCCCACACTAAGCGAATATCGGTCATTGCTATCATGGCTCCGGCTTCGAGCAGCGCGCCGGCGCATTCGGGCGCAGCGCATGGCCTGCTTCCCGACACAACAGAAACGCGCCGAGGGCAACCCATGCATCGAAGAGATCACGATATGGCATCGCGCGGCCCGGACATTCGAGCGACGATTCCTGGGATGTGGCTGATGGAGCGCGTTGTCGTGCTTGCGATGTTCGGCGTGCTTGCCGGGACAACGACCACCCTTGCGCACGCGCAGTCCGTTACCGGCAAAACAGAGGCTGAGCGGGCGTCGGCGCCTAACGAATTGCACGTGATGGTTTGGACCGCTACGTTGCCCGACCATCCCACCTTGCTGCTGGTGCCGACCATTCATCATCTGGCTGACGACGATTCGCGGATCGATGTCGCACTTGGAGCACTCGCCGACCGTGTTCAAGCCATTGTGCTCGAAGCGCCGCTAAAGCCAACGCCCGCACACGCGGCGGCTATCCTTCGCCGTTATGGCGTGTACCCGGCAAGCGACAATATTACGAATCACGTAAGCGGGATGACGGCCGAGCGGCTCGCACAATGCGCGCGCCAAAGCGGACACAATGTGTTCACGTTCTTTCAGCTAAAACCCTGGCTAGCCGCACTGGCGGCCACGTACCGGTCAAAAGCGCCCGATACCGCCGAACCCGGCGGCAGGCTATCGCAAATGCTGGGCTACCAGGGCATCGACCAACGACTGTCTTCGATAGCGCAGGCCAAAAAGATGCCGCTAATCTATCTGGAAACGGACGAACGGGGTTTCAGGGTGTTCAGTGATGTACCCCCCATGGCGCAGGAAGCAATGTTGATAGCCTCATGCGAAAACCTGGCTGGTGTGCGGGTGCCGGGCACCGCTGACCTTCGCGCGTTGGAGGCGGCATGGATCTCGGGAGACGCAGCGCTGCTTGATCGACTGCTGACCACGCGTGATCCGAAGGAGTCGGACGCGCTCTACACTGCGGACCAATATATCTACCGTACGAACACCGATGTATTTGCGGCGGCACTCGCCCGCTACGACTACTTCCATGGCAAAGGACCGATCCTCGTTGCTGTCGGCGCCGGCCACTTCTTCGGTGCCGCTTCGCTCCTCGACAGGTTGCGTGCGGTTGGCTACACAGTCATCCCACCACAAAGCGCGGCCGCGGCACGCGACGGGACGACGCCTGACGTCAATCGTTCGCCGCTGTAGCGAGATTGCCGACGAACTATGTGTCGAGCTTGAGTGACCGATAGTGGCCGCACTGCGTCCCACGATCGGGCGCACCGCTTGCCCCCGGCCCACGTCTGATGCAACAGTCATAACCGCCCCACACCAGCCGCTTGAATCTCCCGAAAGCAGACTTTCGACTACGCTACGTGAGCAACGCAACACTGGTTGCGGTGCTCATGCCTGCGTCTCTGCATATTGCGTCAACCATTCGATGAGCATTTCGTGCACGAAGGCGCTCATGAAAATACCGAAGTGGTTCGTGTCGGGAAGAATATTGAACAAGCTTGCCGGGGATTCTCGAGCGAACAGCTTCTGCAGGCGCTGGGCATCGACGGCCTCGTCATGCTCGCCGATGACGATCATTGCGTTGCCCGCTAATTTGCGCAGATCTGAAATGTACCGGTTACGCGGGTGA
>NZ_JAMBPQ010000007.1 GCF_024206495.1 Paraburkholderia sp. CNPSo 3272
CCGTTATTGCCACCGCCGCTGTTGCTGCCACCCGCGTTACTCCCACCGCTGTTGCCCCCGCCGTTGTTACCGCCGCCGCCTTTCCCACCACCGCCTTTGCCGCCGCCGGAGTTGCTGGAACCGCCTCCCGAGCCGCTCGGTCCCGTCCCTCCCACGCCAGAGCTGCCGCTGCGGCCAAGCCCCCCGTGCTGGCCGTCGCGCCGCCCGCACCGCCGCCGTTGCTGCCGTCGCTGCCGCTCGACGAACCCAGGCCCCCATGGCCGCCGCTGCCGCCGTTGCCCCGGAAACACGCGCTGCCCGTCCGGCTAATGCAGTCGTTCGGTGCGAACACGTTAGAAACGTCGCTCGCCAGCGTGACCGAATCGGACTCCGAATCAGTTTTCGACGGGATGCTGGCGGCAGGCGAATCCGCAGCAACCGGCGCGCCGAAAGCCCCTAACCCCTCGGCCCCGCTCGCCGGCAGAGGTGCATCGGCGAGCAGGATCACCGGATTGATGGCATCGCCTGCGGCGTGCGCAGAGATCGCCGGGAACAAAACGCCCGCGCCCACCGCGCACATGGCTGCTCCCTGTCTTATCCAATAGCAGTACTGATGAACGTTGGTCTTTTTCATCTTGTTCTCCCCCGCAAGGCGCCAGCGTGATGCGCTGTCGTCTCCCATGCCCCCGTGCAGGCCGCACACGTTGTGCGCGTGCGCCGACTCCGTCAGACTCACAACCCGCTTCGCGCCGGTGTATTGGGTTCGATCCGGCTGGAGCGGTACTCGCCAGACAAAAGGCACCCGGTCTGGCCGCGCGCAGGATGACCGGTTTACGCAGGACTACTTGTTGATTGCCGGAACCCATTAGCATGGGACGGCAGATTACAAGCGCGTCGAGCTACCGGTCATTCGTCCGCCCGGTGCGACGCCCCGCGCGTGCTGGGGCGGATTGCACTGGATTGCAGCGGCCGGATGCCTGATGCCGATGTAGCCAGTTTTGTGCCATCGGCCGGGGAGAGGCGTGCGGGGCGGACTTGACAATTGATGTGTCGGCCGCGCGACGGAAAAAATGCGGAAAACGTTACGGCGATGAAACGCGCGCGCTGAAGGGCGCGATTCGCGTTGCGAAAGCGGACAGCGCAACGAAGCCGGATGCGATACGCACGCTATCGCTCCGTCAGGTCGCCGCTTGTGTATCTGTGGTGGCGCTCTGTTGTGCGCGCAATTCGTCTACGGGAATGTGGCAGAGAATGCGATGGCCGCCGCCCGCGTCGGTAAGCGGTGGGGGTGCTTCGTCGCAAATGGCGCCGAGCTTGCGCGGGCAGTGCGCGCTGAAAATGCAGCCGCGCCCCGCGGCCGTCGCGCCGTTGGCCGTTGCCGCTCCGAGCGCGCGTGCAGCCAGTAGCGTTTCTGTATACGGATGCCAGGGGCCGTCGAACACCGCGCCGGCCGGCCCGCTCTCCACGACACGGCCCGCGTAGAGAACGACGATGCGATCGGCGAGATAGCGCACGACATCGAGGTCGTGCGAAATGAACAGGTAGCTCACGCCGCGTTCGCGCTGCAGGCGTGCGAGCAGGTTGAGAATCGCGGCCTGCACGGAGACGTCGAGCGCCGAGGTGGGTTCGTCGCAGATCACGATGCGCGGCTCGCCCGCGAACGCCTGGGCGATCGCCACGCGCTGCTTGAGGCCGCCCGAAAGTTGCCGCGCGCGCGCCACGAGATACCGCGCCGGCACGCGCACGGCTTCGAGCAGTCCCGCGATGCGCGATTCGTCTGAGGGCTGGGGGCCTGCCGGCGTGCCGCCGTGCGTCCGGGACAGCGCGCGCTCGATCAGCCGTTTCACGGGCAGCGCGCGATTGAGCGACGCGTCCGGATGCTGGAACACGACGCGCAGCGCCGCGCGCTCGTCGGCTCGGCGTCGCGCAACGTGAGCGTGCAGGCGCTTGCCGTCTAGCTCGACGGCCCCGCCCGCGTCCGGCGCATGCAGGCCGAGCAGCATACGCGCGAGCGTCGTCTTGCCGCTGCCCGATTCGCCCACGACGCCGAGCGTCTCGCCCGCATGCAGTTCGATCGATACGCCATCCAACGCGCGTACGGCTTGCGCGCCGTGTCCGAAAGTGCGCGAGACGTCGAGCGCGCGCAACACGATGCGCGGTTCGGCTTCGCCATTCGACGGACCATCGCTCGAGATCAGCGAGCCGTCGCCGCCTCCGATCAGATTCCCGAACGGCAATTCCATCGCGCGTTCGTGATAGTGGCAGCGCGACATCTGCTCGCCGTGCGGCGACGTCATGCGATGCGGCGGCGGCGCTTCCACGCGGCAACGCGCGTCGGCCAGGCGACAGCGCGGTGCGTAGATGCAGCCGGGCGCACTCGCGCCAGGCGCTGGCAACTCGCCCGGTATCGTATCGAGTGCACCCGCATGCTTGTTGCGGCCCTGCGCCGGCAGGCAGCGCAGCAGGCCGACCGTGTACGGATGGCGCGCGCGCTCGAACACGTCGCGCGTGGCGCCTTCCTCCACGAGCCGCCCCGCGTAGAGCACGCCCACGCGTTCGCACATGCGCCCGATCACCGCGAGGTCGTGACTGATGAGCAGCACCGCCATGCCCAGCTCCGCACGCAGCTTCGCGATGAGGTCGAGCACCTCCGCCTCGACGGTGGCGTCGAGGCCCGTGGTCGGTTCGTCGAGGATCAGGAGCTCGGGGTTCGACGCGAGCGCCATCGCGATCACCACGCGCTGCTGCATGCCGCCCGAGAGCTGATGCGGATAGCTCGCCAGCACGCGGCCCGGATCGGCAATGCGCACACGTTCGAGCATCGCGTGCGAGCGCGAGCGGGCCACGCTGGCGTCGGCGCCTGCGGCTTCGAACGCTTCGTTCAGCTGTCGGGCAATCGTGAGCGTGGGGTTTAGCGCGCTGGCGGGGTCCTGATAGACCATCGAAACGGCATTGGCGCGCAGTCTGCGCAGGCCCTCGGCGTCGAGCGCGAGCACGTCGTCGCCGGCAATCGCGATGCGCCCGGCCTTCACGCGGCCATTGCGCGGGAGATAGCGCAGTGCGGCGAGCGCGACCGTCGACTTGCCGCAGCCCGACTCGCCGACGAGCCCATACGCTTCGCCGCGCCGGATGCGCAGCGAGATGTCGGTGAGCACGTCGCGATCGCGACCGCGCACGCGGTAAGCGACGGTGAGGCCGACGAGCGCGAGCGCGTCGTCGTCGCGCGGCGTGCTGAAAGTGGCGAGAGCGGGGCGTGAAGAAGCGGGGCGGTTCACGATTGGAGCACCTCGCGCAGGCTGTCGGCGATCAGGTTCACGGCGACCACGAGCGAGGCGATGGCGAGCGCGTCGAACGCCACGGTCCACCATGCGCCGCCCGCGAGCAGCGTGTACGACTCGGCGAGCGCGAGCCCCCAGTCGGCGGACGGCGGCTGGATGCCGAAGCCGAGGAACGAGAGCGTCGCCACCGCGAAGATCGCGTAGCCGAGACGCACTGTCGCCTCGACGACGATGGGCGGCCACACGTTCGGCAGGATCTCCGTGAACATCACGGCGAACGCATTCGCGCCGCGCAGGCGAGCCGCCGCCACGTAGTCGAGATGGCGCTCGGCGAGCACCGCCGCGCGCACCGTGCGCGCGATGAGCGGCGCGAACGTAATGCCGATCACGAGCACCACGGCAAGGTTCGAGGCGCCAACGGCCGCGAGCACGAGTAGCGCGACGATCACGAGCGGCAGCGCTAGAACGGCGTCTAGCGTGCGTGCGACGAGCGTGCCGAAGACGCCTTCGAAGTAGCCCGTGACGAGCCCGAGCGCCGCGCCCGCGAGCGTGCCGACGAGCGTGGCGAGCGGCGCGATCGTGAGGATGTCGCGCGCGCCCACGATCACGCGCGAACAGATGTCGCGGCCGAGTTGATCGGTGCCGCACCAGTGCGTATGGTCCGGCGGCAGGAGCGAGCTGAGCGGATCGGACGCATAGGCGTCGTGCGGCGCGAACCACTGGCCCGCGAGTGCGCAGACGATCCACCATACGAGGATCAGCGCTCCCGCGACGAACGAGGGCGAGCGCAGCAGCAGATGCAGCGTGTCGCGCCAACGCGTGTCGGCGAGCGCTTCTTCTCCCGGTTCGTCGTCCGGCGAAATTGATTCGGATGCCATATCGTTCATGCACCTCCCGGCGCGCGCAGGCGCGGGTCGAGCAACGCGTGCAGGGCGTCGGCGGCGAGATTGGCGAGCGTATAGACCGCGCCTACCGCGAGCACGCCCGCTTCGAGCAACGGGAAGTCCTTGGCCTTCGCGGCGTTGAAGATGAGGGAGCCCACGCCCGGATAGCGGAACAGCGATTCGACCACCACGAGCCCGCCGATCAGATAACCGAGCTGCGTGGCCGCCACCGTCACGCTGGGCAATAGCGCATTGCGCAGCACGTGCCGCACGATCACGACATGGCTCGGCAGCCCCTTGAGAATCGCGGTGCGCGTGTAGTCGGCGTCGAGCGCCGTGATCGTGCCCGCGCGCGCGATGCGCGCGAGATAGCCGAAGAACACGAGGACGAGCGGCAGCACGGGCAGCACGAGATGCCGCAATTGCTCGAGCGTGCCCGCGCCGCCGGGCGCGGTGGCCTCGATGGGCAGCCAGCGCAGCCACACGCCGAAGATGAGGATCAGCACGATCGACGAGACGAACTCCGGCACGGCGCTCGCGCACAGCCCGCCCGAGCTGATCGCGCGGTCGATCAGGCGGCCTTCGTGGAGCGCCGCCCATACGCCGCCCGCAATGCCGAGCGGCACCACCACCACGAACGCGAGCAGGCCGAGCCTGGCCGACTGCAGGAGCGCTTCGCCCACGAACGGCGCGACGGGCTGCTTGTAGCTCCAGGACATGCCGAAGTCGCCGCGCAGCGCATGCGTGATCCACGAAACGTACTGGTCGAGCACCGGCCGGTCCGCGCCCAGCTCGTGATTGAGCGCGGCCACGGCGCGCGCGTCGGCGAGCGGGCCCAGCACGGCGCGGCCGATGTCGCCGGGCAGCAGCTGGCCGCCCGCGAACACAAGCACCGAGAGCAGCCAGAGCGTGAAGATCGCCCAGGCGGCGCGCCGGCCGAGAAAGCGCGCGACGCCCGCGCGCGGGGCGAAGGCGCGCGCGGTGCCGGCCGGATTCGATATGGGCGGGAGCGGAGTAGCCATCGGACCTCCGTTTCGGGTGCGCTTGGGCCGGTTCAGGCGGCGAGCGTCGCGCGGTCGAAATAGAGCTGGGCGAGCGCCGTGAAGCGCACACCCGAAAGAACGGCGCGCTGTGCGATCAACTGGTCGTAGAAGTACGGGACGATCACGGGCGTCTCGTCGAGCAGCAGCGTCTGGATCTGTCTCGCCACCTGCTTCTGGGCCGCCACGTCGAGCGTCGCCGCGAACTGCGCGACCAGCTTGTCGTACTGCGCGTTGCGAAAGTGGGCAGCATTCCACGTGCCGCCCGAAGTGAGCGGCGCGTTGAGGAACACGTTCGGCACGCCGCGGTGTCCATAGTCGGTAATGCCGAGCGGCGAGTCGAGCCAGTCCGATTTGCCGAACGTGCCCGCGCCGTAGTACTGCGACTGGCTCTCCACCTTGAGCGTGATGCGAATGCCGACCGCCTTCGCCGCGTTCTGCACGACCACAGCGAGGTCCGGGATTTCCATGTACTTCTCGGTGGTGAGCGTCACGTCAAAGCCGTTGGCCACGCCCGCCTGGGCGAGCAACTGGCGTGCCTTCGCGACATCGATCTTGCGCTGGGGCACGTCGGTCGCCGTGGAAGGGAAGATGGGCGCGAACGGACTGTCGTTGCCCACCACGGCTCGGCCCTTGAACAGCCCGCGCACGAGCACGTCGCGATCGAGCGCAAGCGCGAGCGCCTGGCGTACGCGCTTGTCCTTGAACGCAGGCGAGTCGTTGCGCATGTGGATCTGGCGATGTGCGCTGGAGCGCACGCCGATCACCTTGAAGTCGGGATTGTTCAGGATGCCGATGCCGCCCTGCACGGTGAAGGTGCCCATCACATCGGCCTGGTGGCCTTGCAGCGCGAGCAACTGCGCCTGCTCGTCCGCGTAGAAGGCGAACTCCACGCGCGCGGGCAGCGCCTTTTCGCCCCAATAGTCGGGATTGCGCACGAAGCTCGCGCCGCGCCGCGCCTCGAATTTATCGAGCTTGAACGGCCCGGTGCCGATAAAGCTCTTTTCGTAATTGCCCGCATAGTTGGCGGGCAGCATCACGGCGTTGTAGTTGTCCGAGGAAACGTAGTAGGCGAAGTTGCCGTTGGGCGCGTCGAGGTGGAACTCGACCGTGTGATCGTCGACAGCCTTCGTGCCGCCTTTGGAGAGCACGCCCTTGAGCACCGAGAGCGCCGCCGAGCCTGTTGCCGGGTCGGCGAGGCGATCGAACGTCGCCACCACGTCCTTCGCGCCGAACGGCTGGCCGTCGTGGAATTTCACGTTGGGGCGCAGCTTGAACGTCCAGACGTCTGCTTTGGCGTTGGCTTGCCAGGAGAGCGCGAGCGCGGGTTGCAGATGGCCTTGCGCGTCGTCGTTGGCGAGGAATTCGCCGGTCTGGTTCAAGAGACACAGCGCGCCCGCATCGGTCACGGTGAGCGGATCGACGGCGCCCGCGGGCATCAGGTGCGCTACACGGATCGTCTGCTCGCCGGGCTTTGCCGCGCCCTGGGCGTGCGCGCTGCGCGGCACGGCGAGTCCCGCCAACCCGGGCAGCGCTGTGAGGCCTACCGCGCTGGCATAGCGCAGCAGCTCACGGCGCGTGAGGCGGCCGGCAGCGAATTCGTCGAGTGCGTGGTTGCCGTGATCGCCGGCCCGAGGGCGCAGCGCTTCGAGGCGGGACGGCTTGGACACGCCATGCGGACGGCGGGACTGCGGTCGTTTCATCGGTGCGGGTTTCCGTGCGTTTTCCGTTCAGGGGACGCGCGAGGCCCGGGGGCTTTGCGCGACGGCGGCATGCGGTACGGCAGACGACGAATGGGTGCAGCAAAGTGAAACGATTGACGGGGCTATCGGAGTCAATAGCTGGGCCTAGTTTACGCGCTTTCGGCAAACGAGGCGAAGGGTAGGGGTTTCGCGGGGTTGCGCGCGCGGGGCGCGCCGTGCAGTCGTGAGAGGGGGAATGTTCTAACGGGCAGCGGCGGGCCGGCGCCAGCGATGGAACAGCACCGAGCCGATCCAGCAGGCGATGAATGCCGCGACGATGCCGTAGCCCAGCTCGCTGAAGCGCTCGTTGAGACCTGCGATGAGCGCCCACGCGCCGCCGCTCGCGCCGAGCTTGTCGGCGATGAGTCCGAGCGCTTCCACGCCGCCGATCACGATCGCCACGAGCGCCGAGACGAACGTGATGCTCGCGTTGTAGTAGAGCTTGCGCCTGGGATCGTCCATCGCCCAGCCGTAGGCATGAACCATCAACACGTTGTCGGTGGAATCGACGAGCGTCATGCCCGCCGTGAAGAGCGCGGGGAATACGAGGATCGAATAGATCGGCAGGCCCTTGCCCGCTTCTGCGGCGGCGATTGCAAGCAGGCCGATTTCGGTGGCCGTGTCGAAGCCGAGGCCGAACAGCACGCCCACGGGGTACAGGTGCCAGCTCCTGGTGACGAGCGCGAAGAGCGGCCGCAGCGCGCGCGAGAGGAGGCCGGCGGGCGCGGGCGCGCCGGCGGCGAGTGCTGCGTCGTCGCCTTGCTGTGCGCGGCGGTAACGTATCCACACGTCGCGCAGGATCACGAGGTTCAGGCCCGCGAGCACGAGCAGGAACGTCGACGAGACGAGCGTGCCGATGGTCGAGCCGATCTCGTGGTACTGCTCGAAGCGGCCATGCAGCGAGAGCGCCGTGAGCGCGATGCCGAGCGTGGCGGCGATCACGACCGTCGAATGGCCGAGCGAGAACGCGAGTCCCACGCCGAGCGGGCGCTGGCCCTGCTGCATGAGCTTGCGCGTGACGGCGTCGATGGCGGCGATATGGTCGGCGTCCACCGCGTGACGCAGGCCGAAGCCATAGGCGAGCAACGCGGTGCCGAGCAGCAGGGGATAGTGCCGAAACGCGATCAGCGCCCACGCCCACGCGCCGAGATTGGCGGCGATGAGCGCGGCATAGAGCGGAATCAGGCGGGCGCGGAGCGAGGCGGTGGGCATCGTCAGTGCGTTATTGCGTCGTGCAAGGCGGAATGGCCTGCCGGGCGCTCAATGGTCGTGTGGATGACGGTGGATGGGATCGACCCAGTACACGGTTTCCGGGGCTTCGACAGCGTCGATGTTCAGGTTCACCACGACGGCCTCGTTGTCGCTGCGCACGAGCACGCATTCGAGCGGATCGTCGGTGCTCGCGTTGATCTCCTGGTGCGGCACGTAAGGCGGCACGAAGATGAAGTCGCCCGGGCCCGCCTCGGCCGTGAACTCCAGATGCTCGCCCCAGCGCATGCGCGCGTGACCGCGTACGACGTAGATCACGCTTTCCAGCGCGCCGTGATGATGCGCGCCGGTCTTCGCGTTCGGATGGATCGTCACCGTGCCCGCCCAGATCTTCTGCGCGCCCACGCGCGCCGCGTTGATCGCGGCCGCGCGGTTCATGCCGGGCGTTTGCGCCGTGTTCGTGTCGAGCTGATCGCCGCGTATCACCTTGACGCCGTTCTCGCGCCAGTCGATCGGTGCGTCGTCGTGAGCGTGTTCATGAGGGTGTTCGTGGTCGTGCTCGTGACTCATCGTCGTGTCTCCTTGACTGTGGGCGGCGCAGCGTCATCGCCGCATTGTGGCATGGTCAAAATTGCGCCGCGCGCATGCAAAAAAGCCCGTCCGCAGGGGACGGGCCTTCGTGTGCACAGTAACGCCTGCACGTCGCCTGACTTACGCCTTCTTCGCGTTGATGACCGCTTCGGCCACGTTCTGCGGCGTTTCCGCGTAGTGCTTGAACTCCATCGTGTAGGTGGCGCGGCCTTGCGTGAGCGAGCGCAGCGACGTGGAGTAGCCGAACATCTCCGAGAGCGGCACTTCGGCGCGCACGATCTTGCCGCCGCCACCCGCGATGTCCTCCATGCCCTGTACGATGCCGCGACGGCTCGACAGATCGCCCATCACGTTGCCCATGAAGTCCTCGGGCGTCTCCACTTCCACGGCCATCATCGGTTCGAGCAGGATCGGCTTGGCCTTGCGCATCGCTTCCTTGAAGGCCATCGAGCCGGCCATGCGGAACGCGTTTTCGTTCGAGTCCACGTCGTGGTACGAGCCGAACGTGAGCGTGACCTTCGTGTCGACCACCGGGTAGCCCGCGAGCACGCCTGCCTTGAGCGTTTCCTGAATGCCCTTGTCGACCGCCGGGATGAACTCGCGCGGAATCACGCCGCCCTTGATGGCGTCGACGAACTCGTAGCCCTTGCCCGGCGTCTGCGGTTCGAGCGTGATGACGGCGTGGCCATACTGGCCGCGTCCGCCCGACTGCTTGACGAACTTGCCTTCGATGTCCTCGACCTTGTTCTTCACGGTCTCGCGATACGCGACCTGCGGCTTGCCTACGGTCGCCTCCACGCCGAACTCGCGTTTCATGCGGTCGACGAGAATTTCGAGGTGCAGTTCGCCCATGCCCGAGATGATGGTCTGGCCGGACTCTTCATCGGTCTGCACGCGGAACGAGGGGTCTTCCTGCGCGAGGCGATTGAGCGCGATGCCCATCTTTTCCTGGTCGGCCTTGGTCTTCGGCTCGACGGCCTGCGAGATCACTGGCTCGGGGAAGATCATCCTTTCGAGCACGATGGCATGCGCCGGATCGCAGAGCGTGTCGCCCGTCGTCGCTTCCTTCAGGCCCACGGCGGCAGCGATGTCGCCCGCGCGAACTTCCTTGATTTCCTTGCGCTCGTTCGCGTGCATCTGCAGGATGCGGCCGAGGCGCTCCTTCTTGTCCTTGGTCGCGTTGAGCACCGTGTCGCCCGAGTTCACCACGCCCGAATAGACGCGGAAGAAGATCAGCTGGCCGACGAACGGGTCGGTCATGATCTTGAAGGCGAGCGCGGAGAACGGCTCTTCGTCGCTCGGGTGGCGCTCGATTTCCTTGTCGTGGAGGTCGTGGCCGAGAATCGCGGGCACGTCAACCGGCGAGGGGAGGTAGTCGATCACGGCGTCGAGCATGGCCTGCACGCCCTTGTTCTTGAATGCGCTGCCACAGAGCATCGGCACGATCTCGTTGGCGATCGTGCGCTTGCGCAGGCCGCCCTTGATTTCCTCTTCGGTCAGGCTTTCGTGATCGTGAAGGTACTTTTCGAGCAGGGTTTCGTCGGCTTCGGCGGCGGCTTCGACCATCTTCTCGCGCCACTCGTGCGCGAGTTCGACGAGATTCGCGGGAATCTCCTCGTACTCGAACTTCACCCCCTGGCTCTCGTCGTCCCAGACGATCGCCTTCATCTTCACGAGATCGACCACGCCCTGGAAGTGATCTTCCGCGCCCACCGGAATCTGGATAGGCACGGCTACGCCCTTCAGGCGCTCGCCGATCTGCCGCTGCACGCGGAAGAAGTCGGCGCCCACGCGGTCCATCTTGTTGACGAACGCGATGCGCGGCACCTTGTACTTGTTCGCCTGACGCCACACGGTTTCCGACTGCGGCTGCACGCCGCCCACGGAGTCGTACACCATGCACGCGCCGTCGAGCACGCGCATGGAACGCTCGACTTCGATCGTGAAGTCCACGTGCCCCGGGGTGTCGATGATGTTGATGCGGTGCTCGGGGTAATTGCCGGCCATGCCCTTCCAGAACGCAGTGGTCGCGGCCGAGGTGATCGTGATGCCGCGTTCCTGTTCCTGCTCCATCCAGTCCATGGTCGCCGCGCCGTCGTGAACCTCGCCGAGCTTGTGATTCACGCCGGTGTAGAAAAGGATGCGCTCGGTCGTCGTGGTTTTGCCGGCGTCGATGTGAGCGCTGATCCCGATGTTGCGATAGCGCTCGATGGGGGTCTTGCGAGGCACGGTGATCTCCTTGGAATGACGCGCCATGGAAGCTGCCGGGCGGCGCGCGGCGCGGCCAGCGCGCGGCCCGATGCGCCGCATGGGCGCGCCCTGGTGGCACGCGTCATGCGGGGGAATTATAGGATAGCGCTTGCGCGCCGGTTTTGCAGGGCGTATGCCGCGGCGCGGGAAGCGGCGAAAGCGCTGCGGAGCGGCGCCAGGCGGTGCAGGGCGGCCAGGCGGGCGCAAAAAAAGCCGGCGCCGCGTACGTGCGGGGCCGGCTTGCGCTTTTCGTGCAGCGCGCGAATGGCGCGCGCTGGGTCACCGCGCGCTTACTGCAGCGGCGGCAGTCCCTCAATCTTCATGCCGGGCTTGATGCCCTTCGCCGTGAACCAGCCCTTGGGCATTTCGAGCGCGAAGACACCGTTGTTGCGCGGGCAGTGGTTGTTGGTCGTTTCGGCCTGCATCTCGTCGATGTCGGTGATCGTGCCGTCGGCGCGCATGAACGCGATCGACAGCGGGATCAGCGTGTTCTTCATCCAGAAGCAGTGCACGGCGTTTTCGCCGAACACGAACAGCATGCCTTCATTGGGCCCGAGCTGCGAACGGTACATGAGGCCTTGTTCACGGTCCGCGTCGTTGGCGGCAACCGCTGCGTCGATCACGAACATGCCTGCCGTGAGCTTCACGCGCGGAAATTCGCCTGGCTGCCTGGCGCCCGGCGGCATCTGCTGCGCCTGCGCGATGCTCGACGTGGCCGTCGCGGTGAACATGAGCGCCGCGAAAGCGGCCAAAGGCAATGCGACGACAAGCGCGCAGCGCACGAAGAACGAGCGCGGGGAAAATCGCACGAGAGACTCCTTGCTGTAGGGTAATCCGCGCATGTTACGCGACCAGGTCAGAGCGGGTCAAAATGCGCGTCGCGGTACACGTCATCGACGTGATGCGGCGAGCGTGCGTGACGAAACGAATGGCTAAATTCAGGCAGCCAAACAAAAAGGCAGAACGCCTCGCGGCGCTCTGCCTTTCGTCGCGCTGAAGAGCGGCAACGCGTGCCGCTGCTTCATGCGTCTTACAACAAGCTTACTCCGAAGCTGCCGAAGCGGCTTCAGCCTTCGCTGCCTTCTTGTGCGACGACTTCTTGTGTGCCTTCTTGTGCGACGACTTGTGAGCAGCCGAAGCAGCAGCAGCCGGAGCAGCCGAAGCAGCTTCCGGAGCCGAAGCTTGTGCGAATGCAGCCGATGCGAAGAGACCAGCGACCAGAGCAGCGATCAGTTTGTTCATGTTGTGAATCCTCAAGCTTGAGTTGATTAACCAAGTGACCCGGTTTTTGGAGTCAGGTCGGTAAACGTGCCATCCACCTTTCGGTTGACAGTCGCTTTCGACAAATTCACATGAATTTGAGTTTCTGCGTCTGCCAGCGGTCGGGACCGCACATTGCTGCGAGGACCCTGAAGGCTGAATGCCGGATAGCTTCTGGCGGCATCTGCGTCGAATAACGCATGGTCTCGTGAGACGGTTGACGCAAAGTTTTCATTTGCTTCGTAACGAGACGCAACAGAAAGGTGAGGGACGTGCCGCGTAATTCGAAAAAAAACGATCGGCGCGGGAAAAGTGCTTGCGCAACAATCACTTGGGTTTGTGCGATGTGTTCTGCCAGGGCGCATTGATGGGCACGTCGATGCATTCGCCGGGTGCGAGTCCCAGCGAAAAAATATCGAGCGCGCCGATCGCGACACGTACGAGCCGCAACGTTGGATAGCCCACTGCCGCGGTCATGCGCCGCACCTGCCGGTTCTTGCCTTCGCTGATCGCAATCTCGACCCAAGTGGTGGGTATCGACGCGCGATAGCGGATCGGCGGATTACGCGGCCACAAATTTTCGGGCTCAACAATGATTCGTGTTCGGCACGGTTGCGTCACGAAGTCACCGAGATCGACGCCGCGTTCGAGCGCGGCAAGCGCCCCCGCATCGGCTTCGCCTTCTACTTGCGCCCAATAGCGCTTCACGAGCTTGCGTTTCGGTTCGGCAATGCGCGCTTGCAATGCGCCGTCGTCGGTAAGGAGCAGGAGGCCTTCGCTATCGGAGTCGAGCCGGCCCGCGGGATAGACGCCCGGCACCTTCACCCAGTCCGCGAGAGACTGACGTGTTTCGTGCGGGGAAAACTGACAGATCGTGCCGAACGGTTTATTGAGGGCGATTAAACGCATGAGGGGCGAAGGGTACGAATGGATGACTGGCTGGCGCCGAGATCTTAATGCATATTACGTTTCGCGGATTTCTACGTCTTATATAAGACATAAGACACGAGCGGAACCGGATCGCCCCATGGGGACGCAAGCGGCTTGCCTTACGCGGGCGTTCGTGTGAAGGGCGCGCCACGCATGCGCGAGGCGTGGGCTAGAATAGCCGCCAGATCCTCACGCCGACGGGCTGTTCGCGCCACCAAGGCAAGCCGCCCGCTCTCGCCGGGCGAACAGGCTTCGCCGCCGCCGCGAGCCGCCGAGCGCGCGTCACACCCGCTACAACAGCCTTGCCCTTACTGGAGTCGATCATGCCGTATCAGCACATCGTGGTTCCGACCGGCGGTGAAAAGATCACCGTCAATCCGGACTTCTCGCTCAACGTCTCGGACCAGCCGATCATCCCGTACATCGAAGGCGATGGCACGGGCGTGGACATTACGCCGGTCATGCTGAAGGTGGTCGATGCGGCAGTCGAAAAGGCCTATGGCGGCAAGCGCAAGATTCACTGGATGGAAATCTACGCGGGCGAGAAGGCGACCCGGGTCTACGGTCCCGACGTGTGGCTGCCCGAAGAAACGTTCGACGTCGTGAAGGAATACGTGGTGTCGATCAAGGGGCCGCTCACGACGCCGGTTGGCGGTGGCATCCGTTCGCTCAACGTTGCGCTGCGCCAGCAACTCGATCTGTACGTGTGCCTGCGCCCCGTGCAGTACTTCAAGGGCGTGCCCTCGCCGGTGCGCGCGCCGGAGAAGGTCAACATGGTCATTTTCCGCGAGAACTCGGAGGACATCTATGCGGGCATCGAATGGCCCGCGGAGTCCGAAGGCGCGAAGAAGATCATCAAGTTCCTGCGTGAAGAGATGGGTGTGACGAAGATCCGCTTCCCGGACAGTTCTGGCGTAGGCGTCAAGCCGGTGTCGCGCGAGGGCACCGAGCGTCTCGTGCGCAAGGCCATCCAGTATGCCATCGACAACGAGCGCCGTTCGGTCACGCTCGTGCACAAGGGCAACATCATGAAGTACACCGAAGGCGCGTTCCGCGACTACGGTTACGCGCTCGCGCAGAAGGAGTTCGCCGCGGAACTGATAGACGGCGGTCCGTGGATGAAGATCAAGAATCCGAAGACGGGCGGCGACATCGTGATCAAGGACGTGATCGCCGATGCCTTTCTGCAGCAAATCCTGCTGCGCCCGGCCGAATACGACGTGATCGCGACGCTGAACCTGAACGGCGACTACATTTCCGATGCGCTGGCGGCACAGGTGGGCGGCATCGGTATCGCTCCGGGTGCGAATCTTTCGGACTCCGTGGCGATGTTCGAGGCGACTCACGGTACGGCCCCCAAGTATGCGGGCAAGGACTACGTGAATCCGGGCTCCGAAATTCTATCGGCGGAAATGATGCTGCGTCATCTCGGCTGGTTCGAGGCGGCGAATCTCATCATCGCGTCGATGGAGAAGTCGATTCTGCAAAAGCGCGTGACCTATGACTTCGCGCGTTTGATGGAAGGGGCGACGCAGGTGTCGTGCTCGGGCTTTGGGCAGGTGATGATCGAGAATATGTAGGCGCAAGACTGCGTATCGCTGTCCCAGTAGCAAAAGCCGGCAGACCGAAATGTCTGCCGTTTTTTTATCCGGCTCGCCGTAAATCTGTCACGATTAGCTGGGACATCACCGCATGTGCTGCGATTTGACGAGCGCAAGCCGGTGTGCCGTGCGCTATCATGGCAACGGTCAATCGAGTTCATCCGCAGCTTCGTTCAACGTGCCAGTCGTCTATCGCTTCCTTCTCGTCTGCCTGCTCGCGCTGCTTTCCATGCGCGGCGCGATGGCGTGCGAGCACGCGCAGCACGATGCACTGACGGCGCACGCTGCGCTCACGCCGCACGTTGTCGTGGCTCTCAGCGATCGTTGCGCCGGGACGAGCACGCGCGGTCACGGCTCGCATTCTGGTTGCGGCGCGAGTTGCTGCGTCGCGGGCTGCTGCGCGCATTGCAGCGTGCCTTCCGCCGTGAGCGCATTCGACGCTCACAGCGGTGTTCGTTCCACGCTTATCGTGCTTCCCGCAGCCTTGCGCGCCGGCATTACGCACGCGCCTCCTTTACCTCCTCCAATCGCCTGAGCCGGGCCGCTCGCTCCGGGCGAGTTACGTCGCTCGCACTTTGCGCGAGCGAAACGAATCCCGCGCGCACGGCGTGCGTGTTATTGCGCGCCGCGTGCCCAGGCATGAACGAGGTATGAGGATTTCATCGATGAAACGAAGAGCATTTCTATCCGGCGCGTTGAGCGCCGCCACCGCGACCCTGTTCGCGCGCCATGCATTCGCGCAAGGTGCGGGTGATGCGATGCACGCCATGCACGGCATGACGGACACGCCGTCGATGTCGGGCGGCATGATGCAGGCGCAAGGCTCGCTCGCACCTGCCGATGCATTGCCCGCCGGCGCGCCGCTTGCCGCGCTGCGCACGCTCGCCAACCAGAGCCGCGAGCCGGGCCAATTTCGCGCGACGCTCGTCGCGCAGCCCGCCGCACGTGCGCTGTTGCCCGGAAAGCCGCAAACCGTCTTCTGGCAATACGATGCGCTCGCAGCGGCCGAAAACGACGGCCCGGTCATCGGTCCATTGATCGATGTACGCGAGGGCGACACCGTCGAAATCACCTTCGTGAACCGGCTGCCCCAGCCTTCGACGATTCACTGGCACGGCCTGCCCGTGCCGCCCGATGAGGACGGCAATCCGTCGAAACCGGTCGCGCCGGGCGAGCAGCACGTCTATCGCTTCACGCTGCCGCAGGGGAGCGCAGGCACCTACTGGTATCACCCGCATCCACACATGCTGAGTTCGGAGCAGGTGTTCCGCGGGCTGGCGGGGCCTTTCGTCGTGCGCGCAGCCGACGATCCACTCGCGGCGTGGCCCGAGCGGCATCTGTTCGTGTCCGACCTGAAGCTTGCGGCAGACGGCACCATTCCCGCGAACGGCATGATGGACTGGATGAACGGCCGCGAAGGTCAGTACGTGCTCGTGAACGGTGCGCGTCAGCCGCACATCGAGGTCGTGCGCGACGAGCGCTGGCGCGTCTGGAATGGCTGTAACGCGCGCTATCTGCAACTCGCCTTCGACGACGGCCGCGCCTTTACGCAGGTTGGTACCGACGGCGGGCTGTTGGGTGCGCCGCGCGAGGGGGTCACTTCGCTGTTGCTCGCGCCGGGCGAACGGGCGGAGCTGATCGTGCGCGCGGGGCAGGGCGCCTCGCGTGCGTCGTTGATTGCCGCTCAATACGACCGCCACAAGATGGCGATGACGCACGGCAGCTTGCCTGCGGGGCCATCGCTGATCCTGGCGAGCGTTGGCTTCGCACCGGCGAGCGCGACGCAATCGGCACTGCCGTTGCGCCTGCGCGAGATTGCGCCCCTCGTTTCGTCGGGTCTTCTAACGGTTCCGAAAAAGAGCGTGGTGTTCAGCGAAGCGATGGACATGCAAGCGATGCACGCACCGGGTGCGTCCACGCAGCCCATGCCGCGCGGCATGCAGTTCATGGTGAACGGGGCGGCATTCGATCCGGCGCGCGTGACGCTGGCGAGCCGGCGCGGCGAAGTCGAGCACTGGACGATAGCAAACGGCACGGACATGGATCATCCGTTTCATCTGCACGGTACGCAATATCAGGTGCTGGCGCGCGAGCGGGGGGGTTCGCGCAAGGAGGAGGAACTGCTTGCATGGCGCGACACGGTGAACGTGCGGCCCGGCGAAACGGTGCACATCGCAACCGTCCAGCATGAGGCGGGCGACCGCATGTTTCATTGCCACATCCTCGAGCACGAGGATCTCGGCATGATGGGTACGTTGCGGGTGAGCTAGCACGCGAACGTTAAAAAACCATGTCACCAAAAAGAAACCCGGCCGAAGCCGGGTTTCCAAGGTACGGGTATCGAACGGATCAGGCTGCTGCCTGAATGTTCGATGCCTGTTTACCCTTCGGGCCTTGCACGACCTCGAAGCTCACTTTCTGCCCTTCTTTGAGGGTCTTGAAGCCATTCATTTGAATAGCCGAAAAGTGAGCGAACAGGTCCTCACCGCCTTCATCCGGCGTAATGAACCCGAAACCCTTCGCGTCGTTGAACCACTTGACCGTACCGGTTGCCATACCAACTTCCCCTGTAACTCATGTCACTACCACGAGCAGTTCGAAAAGCTAAACGATCGCGATGCGATCGCCCCCTCCTCACAAGCTCACCAACGGCATTTTTTCGAATTTAAGGCGGTTGAAAAAAGTGCCAGCTTGATTGTTGAGGGTCTTTAATCTGCTGTCAAGAATATTTTGAGACGCTCCTTGACACGTTGTAAAGAGCGCATTTCCAGGGTTTTTCCTGCTTTTCGCCGACGCTGAGCACCGGTGCATAAAGCAACGTGCAGGAGAGCGTCTTGAAAATTTGCGCAGGTGACGCATATGCGATGCACCGCACCATGTAATCTGACACTGAGCGTGCGGGCGCCTACAGTCGCTTCCCACGGCAACGTCAAGGTTGTGCGATACTCGATTCAACGGTGGCGTGAAAGCTGCTGAGAGCAGGATTGTGTACCGGCCCCGCAGCCGGTCCAAGGGATCGGGGCAGGGCCAGGGCGCATGAATTGCTTGCAGCGGGTCGCAGGTCGGGAGCGCCGGGTTCACCGGCCGGCCGGTCAGGTGACGGCAGGATTGCGGGCCTGTCCGAGTTGTTTAGAATGGGTGTATGGCGATTATCCCGGACAAGCAGGATTCAACCGTACTGGAGCGGCAGGAGCAAAAGGTCAAACCGCCCTCCATGTACAAGGTCGTGCTAATGAATGACGACTACACGCCGATGGAATTCGTCGTGATGGTCGTGCAGGAATATTTCAATAAGGACCGCGAGACCGCAACGCAGATCATGTTGAAGGTCCATCGCGAGGGCAGGGGTGTTTGTGGGGTCTATACGCGAGACATCGCGTCGACCAAGGTTGAGCAAGTCGTTACCCACGCACGGCAGGCCGGGCATCCGCTGCAGTGTGTGATGGAGGAAGCATGATTGCCCAGGAACTGGAAGTCAGCCTGCACATGGCGTTCATGGAAGCACGTCAGGCGCGGCACGAGTTCATAACGGTCGAGCATTTGCTGCTGGCGCTGTTGGACAATCCAACAGCGGCGGAAGTGCTGCGCGCGTGTGCCGCCAATATCGAAGACCTGCGACAGAACCTGCGCAACTTCATTCACGACAATACCCCTACGGTTCCCGGCACGGATGACGTCGATACGCAACCGACGCTCGGGTTCCAGCGCGTGATCCAGCGCGCGATCATGCACGTTCAGTCCACTTCCAACGGTAAGAAGGAAGTGACGGGCGCGAACGTGCTGGTTGCCATCTTCGGCGAGAAGGACTCGCACGCGGTGTACTACCTGCAGCAGCAGGGCGTCACGCGTCTGGATGTCGTGAATTTCATTTCGCACGGTATCGCGAAGACGGGCAGCGGCGAAGCCGCCAAGGCCAGCGACGCGAATGCCGAAGCCGAAGACGCCGCCGGCCAGAAGGAAACCCCGCTCGCCCAGTTCACGCAGAACCTGAACCAGATGGCGAAGGACGGCCGGATCGATCCGCTCATCGGTCGCGAACTGGAAGTGGAGCGCGTGGTGCAGGTACTGTGCCGCCGCCGCAAGAACAATCCGCTGCTCGTGGGCGAGGCCGGTGTCGGCAAGACTGCGATCGCGGAAGGGCTCGCGTGGCGCATCACGCGCGGCGAAGTGCCGGACATTCTCGCGGATGCCCAGGTCTATTCGCTCGACATGGGCGCGCTGCTCGCGGGCACGAAATATCGCGGCGACTTCGAGCAACGCCTCAAAACGGTGCTGAAAGAACTGAAAGAGCGTCCGCACGCCATTCTGTTCATCGACGAAATTCATACGCTGATCGGCGCGGGTGCCGCGTCGGGCGGCACGCTCGATGCGTCGAACCTGCTCAAGCCGGCGCTCTCGTCGGGCACGCTCAAGTGCATCGGCGCGACGACGTTCACGGAATACCGCGGCATCTTCGAGAAGGACGCGGCGCTGTCGCGGCGCTTCCAGAAGGTCGACGTGGTCGAGCCGACCGTCGAGCAAACCGTGGCGATCCTGCGCGGTCTGAAGTCGCGCTTCGAAGAGCACCACGGCGTGAAGTATTCGTCGGGCGCACTGAACGCGGCCGCTGAACTGTCGGCGCGCTTCATCACCGATCGTCACTTGCCCGACAAGGCCATCGACGTAATTGACGAAGCGGGCGCGGCCCAGCGCATCCTGCCGAAGTCGAAGCAGAAGAAGACCATCGGCAAGAGCGAGATCGAGGAAATCATCTCGAAGATCGCGCGCGTGCCGGCGCAAAGCGTGTCGCAGGACGATCGCAGCAAGTTGCAAACGCTGGACCGCGATCTCAAGGCCGTGGTGTTCGGCCAGGATCCGGCCATCGACGCGCTCTCGGCTTCGATCAAGATGGCGCGCGCGGGTCTCGGCAAGACGGACAAGCCGATCGGCTCGTTCCTGTTCTCGGGCCCGACCGGCGTCGGCAAGACCGAAGTGGCGCGCCAGCTCGCGTTCACGCTCGGCATCGAACTGATCCGCTTCGACATGTCCGAGTACATGGAGCGCCACGCGGTGAGCCGTCTGATCGGCGCGCCGCCGGGCTACGTCGGGTTCGACCAGGGCGGTCTGCTCACCGAAGCCGTCACGAAGAAGCCGCACTGCGTGCTGCTGCTCGACGAAATCGAGAAGGCGCACCCGGACATCTTCAACGTGCTGCTGCAGGTGATGGACCACGGCACGCTGACCGACAACAACGGCCGCAAGGCGGATTTCCGCAACGTCATCATCATCATGACGACGAATGCGGGTGCCGAGGCGATGAACAAGTCGACGATCGGCTTCACGACCCGGCGCGAGCAGGGCGACGAGCTGGCCGATATCAAGCGCCTGTTCACGCCCGAGTTCCGCAACCGGCTCGATCAGACGATCAGCTTCCGTGCGCTCGATGAGGAAATCATCATGCGCGTGGTCGACAAGTTCCTCATGCAACTGGAAGACCAGCTGCACGAGAAGAAGGTCGACGCGGTCTTCACAGACGCGCTGCGCAAGCATCTGGCCAAGCACGGCTTCGACCCGCTCATGGGCGCGCGGCCGATGCAGCGCCTGATCCAGGACACGATCCGCCGTGCGCTCGCCGACGAACTCCTGTTCGGCAAGCTCATGAACGGCGGGCGCGTGACCGTGGACGTCGATGCGGAAGACAAGGTCCAGCTCACGTTCGATGAGCAGCCGGCGCCGCGCAATCCGGAAGCGGTCGAAGTGGAATAAGCGGCGGCGCTACTGCGCAAACAGCCTTCAGGCAAGACGGCGCAGTCCGAAAGGACTGCGCCGTTTTTATTTGCGCTGACAGGTCCAGGGGGTGCGCCGTGCCGCGCAGGCGCGCCAGCCGTCAGCCGGTAAAATGCGCGTTTGTCCGCCGTCGGCGTTTTCTTGATGCGCAGCGCTGAGTAGCGCTCGCGCGAAGCAGGGGTGTAACAGTGGTACCACGTAAATCGGGCGCGTTCGAAGCCATCGTCGAGCGCGAACAGGGGCTGCGTCAGGGCTTGTCCGCCGGCCAGATGACGATGATCGCCATCGGCGGCGCAGTCGGCACCGGGCTTTTTCTCGGCAGCGGCTTCGCGATCTCCTTCGCCGGGCCCGGCGTGCTCATTTCCTACGCGATCGGCGCGCTGATCGCCTTGCTGTTGATGGGCGCGCTCGCGGAGATGACCGTCGCGCATCCCGTATCGGGCTCGTTCGGCGCATATGCCGAGCACTATATCGGGCCGCTCGCCGGCTTCGTCGTGCGCTATGCGTACTGGTCGGCATATGTGCTGGCGGTGGGCACCGAGGTCGCTGCAATCGCCGTCTACATGAAGTTCTGGTTGCCCCACGTGCCGGGGCTCTACTGGATCGTCGGATTTTCAGCAGCGCTGATCGTTGTGAACGCAATGAGCGTGCGCGCGTACGGCACCATCGAATATCTGTTTTCGAGCCTCAAGATCGCGGCCATCGTCGCGTTTATCGTGCTGGGTGCATGGTTCGTGTGGCGGGCGCCAGACGGCTCGGGCGTGGGCTTCGCGAACTACACGTCGCACGGCGGCTTGCTGCCGCGAGGCTGGTGGGGCGTGTGGGTCGGGACGATCGTCTCGCTCTTCAGCTACCTGGGCGTGGAGACGATCGCCGTGGCGGCTGCCGAGGCGCAGGACCCGCAGCGCGCCGTCACGCGCGCGTTTCGCGCGACCGTGCTGCGCCTCGTGCTGTTCTACCTGCTCACGCTCGCACTCATGCTCGCCATCGTGCCTTGGACCCAGGCGGGCGGCAACGAGAGCCCGTTCGTGAAAGTCATGGCCGCAACCGGCGTGCCCTACGCGGCGGGCGCGATCAATTTCATCGTGCTCGTGGCGGCGCTCTCGGCCATGAACAGCCAGCTCTACATCACCACGCGCATGATGTTCAGCCTCTCGCGCGCGGGCTATGCACCGGCGGCGTTCGGACGTCTCACGCGCCACGGCGTGCCGACGGCGGCGCTTTCGCTGTCCACCATCGGCATTGCGGTGGCGGCCGTGCTCAACGCGCTCTTGCCGCAGGCCGCGTTCACGCTGATGATGTCGATCGCCATGTTCGGCGCGATGTTCACGTGGTTCATGATCTTCGTCACGCAGATCTTTTTCCGCGTGCGCCAGGCGCGCGAAGGCGGCGCGCCGCTTGCGTTCCGCATGTGGGGCTTCCCGTTCACGAGCGTACTGGGCGCGCTGCTGATGCTCGGCATTCTGGCCGGCACGGCCTTTACGCGCGAATTTCGCATGACGCTGGCCTACGGCCTCGCGTTTCTCGCGGTGCTCGTGGTGGTGTATGCGCTCTGGTATCGTCGGCGTCCCGGCGCGGCGCAGCGAACCGAAGCCTCCGTCTGAACGCAAAAAAGCACGCCAAGGCGTGCTTTTTTGTTGCCGGCGCAACCGCCTGGGTCAGTGCTTGCCCGTGCTGCCGAAGCCGCCCGCGCCGCGCTCGCTCGCCTCGAAGTCGTCGACGATGTTGAACTGCGCCTGCACGACCGGCACGATCACGAGCTGCGCAAGGCGCTCGAGCGGGTTGAGCGTGAAGGTGGTGTGGCCGCGGTTCCAGGTCGAAATCATCAGTTCGCCCTGGTAGTCCGAGTCGATCAGGCCGACCAGATTGCCGAGCACGATGCCGTGCTTGTGGCCAAGGCCCGAGCGCGGCAGGATCAGCGCCGCGTAGCCCGGATCGGCCACGTGGATGGCGAGGCCCGTCGGCACGAGCTTCGTTTCGCCCGGTTCCAGCGTGATCGGCGCGTCGAGGCACGCGCGCAGGTCGAGGCCGGCGCTGCCCGGCGTGGCGTAGTGGGGCAGCTGGTCGCGCATGCGCTCGTTCAGGATCTTGATGTCGATTTTCATGAAGTCAGGTTGATGGGGCGGTGGGGGATCGCTCAGGCGCGAGGCAGCTGGAACGCCTCGGCGAGCAGTTCATAAGAGCGCAGACGAGCCTGGTAGCTGCCCGCAACGGTCAGCACGATCAGTTCGTCGGCGCGAAAGTTGTCCTTGATTGCGAGAAGGCGCTCGGTGACGCTCTCGGGCGTGCCGATGACGCTGCGCGGCTTCTCGCGGTCGATCACGATCTGCTCGCGCTCGCCGTATTCCTGCGCGCGTCCTTGTTCGAGGCTCGGGATCGGCGCGTTCAGGCCGTAGGCCATCTGCACGCGGCGCAGGTCGACGGCCTTCTCGAGGTCGGCGGCCTCGGCTTCGGTGTCCGCGCAGATCGCGAACACGGCGCACGCGAGATACGGCTTCGCTTCGTGGCCGGGCTTGAAGCGGTCGAGATAGGCCTCGGCCACGAGATGCCCGAAGTGGGCGTTGATGAAGTGCGCGAACGAGAAGCGCAGCCCGAGCTGCGCGGCGAGGATGCCGCCGAAGTCGCTCGAGCCGAGCACCCAGAGCTGCGGGCGCGTCTGGATCTGCGGCTGCAGCGCGACGCCGCTCGCGAGATGATCGGCGGGCAGCGTGCCGTCCATCAGGCCGACGAGATCCTGCACCTGCTGCGTGAACTGGTCGCCCCGGTTGTACGCGCCAGCGGCCACGGCCTGCGCCGTGCGCATGTCGCCGCCCGGCGCACGCCCGACACCGAGATCGACGCGCCCCGGAAAGAGCGCTTCGAGCATCATGAACTGCTCGGCGACCTTGAAGGGGCTGTAATAGGGCAGCATGATGCCGCCCGAGCCGATGCGGACGCGCTTCGTGACGCTGCCGAGGCGCGCGAGCATGACTTCGGGGCAGGGGTTGCACACGCCGAGCAGGCCGTGATGCTCGGCGCACCAGTAGCGCGTGTAGCCGAGGTCGTCGGCGAGCTGTGCAAGTTCGATGGTAGCGGCGATGGCGTCCGCCGCGCTGTGCCCGGCGATGACGGGCGACTGGTCGAGTACGGATAGCAGTGTCATGGCAGTACTGCTCCTTGCCTGGGTCCGCGGCGCCGCACGCCGGCACACGGGTGCGCTGGCGCGCGCGTCACGAGATGATGCTCGGGTCCGGCAGACGCCGCGCGATTTCGGCGACGAGCGTCTGCGCGAGCGCCTGCTTGGCCGCGCGCGGCAGCGGCTTGCGGCCGCTCGCCTCGAACAGCACGACTTCATTGTCGTCCTGACCGAAGGTGAGCGGGCCGAGATTACCGATCAACAGCGGCACGTTCTTGCGCGCGCGCTTTTCTTCGCCGTGCACCTCAAGGTCGCCGCTTTCGGCGGCGAAGCCCACGCAGTACGGCGGATTCGGCAAGGCGGCGACCGAGGCGAGGATGTCCGGGTTCTCGACGAACGCGAACGTCGGCATGCGGTGCTCGGCGGTTTTCTTGATCTTGTGTTCGGCGACGTGATCGACGCGCCAGTCGGCCACGGCCGCCACGCCGATGAAGACATCGGCGTCGGTCGCGGCGCGCATGACCGCGTCGTACATCTGCTGGGCGGTTTGCACGTCTTCGCGATAGACGCCCCAAGGCGTTTCCAGCGCAACCGGGCCGGCGACGAGATGCACCTCGGCGCCCGCCTGCTGTGCGGCGCGCGCGAGCGCGAAGCCCATCTTGCCGCTCGAGCGGTTGGTGATGCCGCGCACCGGATCGAGCGGCTCGAAGGTCGGGCCGGCGGTGATCAGGAGCTTGCGGCCCGCGAGCACCTTCGGCGCGAAAAACGAGACGATCGCCTCGTACACGGCCTCGGGTTCGAGCATGCGCCCGTCGCCGATCTCGCCGCACGCCTGCGGGCCGGAATCGGGACCGAGCGTTTCGATGCCGTCCGCGCGCAGTTGCGCGACGTTGCGCTGCGTGGCCGGGTTTTGCCACATCTGCCGGTTCATCGCGGGCACGACCAGCAGCGGGCAGGCGCGCGCCACGCACAGCGTGGAGAGCAGGTCGTCGGCGAAACCGTGGGCGAGTTTGGCGAGGAAGTCGGTCGAGGCGGGCGCGATGACGATGGCGTCGGCTTCGCGCGAGAGGTCGATGTGCGCCATGTTGTTGGGCACGCGGCCGTCCCACTGGCTCGTGTAGACGGGGCGGCCCGAGAGCGCCTGCATGGTGACCGGCGTGATGAACTGCGTGGCCGCCTCCGTCATCACGACCTGCACGGTCGCGCCGGCCTTGGTCAGCAGGCGCGTGAGCTCGGCGATCTTGTAGCAGGCAATGCCGCCCGTCATGCCGAGCACGAGGTGGCGGCCGGCCAGTTCGCCTGGGTTTGCAGCGGACGTGTTCAAGTCACAGCTCCTTTGTCGACCGGAGTTGGCGCTTTAGCGCCTGACTCTGGTTCCACGTAACGAAGTTGCGGTGCAGCCCGCACACTCAGCGCGCGCCGCGCACGCGCCGCAATTCGTCGAACACCAGCAGCACCGCGCCGATGCAGATCGCGCTATCGGCGAGGTTGAACGCCGGCCAGTGCCAGCCGCCCACGTGGAAATCGAGAAAGTCGATCACGTGGCCGTACAGCAGGCGGTCGATCACATTGCCGAGCGCGCCGCCCATGATGAGTGCGAGCGCCGTGCAGAAGAGCTTTTGTGTGGCGTGGCGCTTGAGCAGATAGCAGATCACGAGCGCCGCCACCACGCCGAGCGCCGTGAACGCCCAGCGCTGCCAGCCGCCCGCGGCCGACAGGAAGCTGAATGCCGCGCCCTTGTTGTAGACCAGCACGAGGTTGAAGAACGGCGTGATCACGCGGCCTTCGCCGTAGCTGAACACCTTGTTGATGGCGATTTTCGTGAGCTGATCGGCGAGGATCACGATGACCGCGACCCCCAGCCACGGCGCGAGCGTGCCGCCCGCGCCATTCGACCTGGACTGCTTCGAAAGGGTCTTTGCCATTATGCCGCGCTCCGTTTTTCACCGTCGCCGAACAGATTCGCAACGCAGCGGCCGCACAGCCCCGGATGCTCCGCGTTCGTGCCGACGTCCTCGCGGTAGTGCCAGCAGCGCTCGCACTTGAGGTACTTCGAGGTGACCACTTCGACGCCTTCCTCCGCTTCGCTTTCCACCTTCACGATTTCCGCCGCCGAGGTGATCAGCACGAATTTCAGGTCGTCGCCGAGCGAGGCGAGGGCGTCGTAGCGCGCGCCGCTCGCGAGAATGCGCACTTCGGCCTGCAGCGACGAGCCGATCTGGTTCGCCACACGCGCCTCTTCGAGCGCCTTCGTCACGTTGCCGCGCACTTCGCGCAACAGCGTCCACTTGGCGATCAGCTCCGGCGCGCCTTCGACGTCCGGGAAGGCGTGGAAGGTCTCGGTGAAGATGGTTTCACTTTGCGGCTGGAACACCTTCCACGCTTCTTCGGCCGTGAACGACAGGAACGGTGCGAGGATGCGCAACAGGCTATGCGTGATGTGATGCAGCGCCGTTTGCGCGCCGCGGCGGGCCTTCGAGTCCGCTGCGCTCGTGTAGAGGCGGTCCTTCAGCACGTCGAGGTAGAAGCCGCCCAGGTCTTCCGAGCAGAACGTCTGGAGCTTGGCCACGACCGGGTGGAACTCGTAGCGGTCGTAGTGGGCGAGCACGTCGTTCTGCAGCGTATGCGTGAGCGCGACGGCGTAGCGGTCGATCTCGAGCCATTCGCTTGCGGGCAGTGCGTGCTTCTCGAAGTCGAAGTCCGAGAGGTTCGAGAGCAGGAAGCGCAGCGTGTTGCGGATACGGCGATAGCCTTCCGTCACGCGCTTGAGAATCTCTTCCGAGATGGCCAGCTCGCCCGAGTAGTCGGTCGAGGCGATCCACAGACGGATGATTTCCGCGCCCAGACGGTTCGCCACTTCATGCGGATCGACGCCGTTGCCGAGCGACTTCGACATCTTGCGGCCTTCGCCGTCGACGGTGAAGCCGTGCGTGAGCAGCGCGTTGTAGGGCGGGCGGCCGTCGAGCATCGAAGCGGTGAGCAGCGACGAGTGGAACCAGCCGCGGTGCTGGTCCGAGCCTTCCAGGTACAGGTCGGCCGGGAACTGCAGTTCGTCCTTGTGCGAGCCGCGCAGCACGTGCCAGTGCGTCGTGCCCGAGTCGAACCACACGTCGAGCGTGTCGCGGTTCTTCTCGTACATATTGGCGTCGTCGCCGAGCAGCTCGCGCGGGTCTAGCGTCTGCCACGCTTCGATGCCTTCTTTCTCCACGCGCTGCGCGACCTGTTCGAGCAGCTCCAGCGTGCGCGGATGCAGCTCGCCGGTTTCCTTGTGCACGAAGAACGCCATCGGCACGCCCCATTGGCGCTGGCGCGAGAGCGTCCAGTCCGGGCGGTTGGCGATCATCGAATACAGGCGCTGCTTGCCCCACGAGGGGTAGAACGCCGTCGCCTCGATGCCTTCGAGTGCCGTTTCGCGCAGCGTCTTGCCGCCGTCCGCAGGCAGAACGTCCATGCCCGCGAACCATTGCGAAGTCGCGCGGTAGATGATCGGCGTCTTGTGGCGCCAGCAGTGCATGTAGCTGTGCAGGTACTTCTCGCTGCGCAGGAGCGTGCCGGCGGCGTCGAGTGCGTCGACGATCTTCGGGTTCGCGGCCCAGATCGAGAGGCCGCCGAACAGCGGCAGCGATTCGATGTAGCGGCCGTCGCCCATCACCGGGCTGATGATGTCGGAATCCGCCATGCCGTGCGCCTTGCACGACACGAAGTCTTCCACGCCGTAGGCGGGTGCAGAGTGCACGATGCCCGTGCCGGTGTCGGTCGTGACGTAGTCGCCGAGGTAGATCGGCGAGGTGCGCTTGTAGCCCGGGTGCGCCGAGGCGAGCGGGTGATTGAAGCGCAGCAGCGAGAGCTTTTCGCCCTTCGTCGTGGCGACGATCTTGCCTTCGAGGCCGAACTCCTTCATGCACGCTTGCACGCGCTCGACGGCGAGGATCAGCAGGCCGCGTTGCGTGTCCACGAGTGCGTAGTCGATCTCGGGATGGACGTTGAGCGCCTGGTTCGACGGAATCGTCCAGGGCGTCGTAGTCCAGATCACGATGCCGCCTTCCTCGCGCGGCAGCGCGGGCAGTCCGAACGCTGCCGCCGTTTCGGCGGGTTGCGCGAACGTGAACAGCACGTCGATGGTCGGGTCGGTCTTGTCCTTGTACTCGACTTCGGCCTCGGCGAGCGCCGAGCCGCAGTCGAAGCACCAGTTCACGGGCTTGAGACCCCGGAACACATAACCCTTCTCGATGATCTTCGCGAGTGCGCGGATCTCGCCGGCCTCGTTCACGAAGTTCATCGTCTTGTACGGGTTGTTCCAGTCGCCGAGCACGCCCAGGCGCTTGAAGCCCTTCTTTTGCGTCTCGATCTGGCCGGCCGCGTACTCGCGCGCCTTCTGCATCACTTCCTGGGCGGGCAGCGACTTGCCGAACTGCTTTTCGATCTGGATTTCGATCGGCATGCCGTGGCAGTCCCAGCCCGGCACGTAGACCGCGTCGAAGCCCGCGAGATTGCGCGCCTTGACGATCATGTCCTTGAGGATCTTGTTCACCGCGTGGCCGAGGTGGATGTCGCCGTTCGCATACGGCGGGCCGTCGTGCAGGATGAACTTCTTGCGGCCCTTCGAAGCCGCGCGGATCTTCTCGTAGACCTGGTTCTCTTCCCATTCCTTGACCCATTGCGGCTCGCGCCTGGGCAGGTCGCCGCGCATCGGGAACGGGGTGTCGAGCAGGTTGACGGGGTACTTCGATTCGGACTTCTGCGGCTTGCCGGAGGATGCTTTTTTGTCGCTCATGGTGAGATCACGTGGAATTCGGGGGATGCATGGCGTCAGCGTTGCGGCCGATGCCGCGCAACCGTCGCCTCGGGCGCTGCATGCCGTGCTGTGGGCACGCGGCGCCTGGGGGCGGGGCAGCCCGCGCATGCGGGCCGCGGGTCACCTAATTCGGTCGGTGGCCGAGGTGGCGAAGCCGGTGGAGGCGCCGCCGGCCACGTCTGCGCCCGCGGCAGCGAACCACGCGCGGGTGTTCGCCACGTCGCGAGCGATCGCGGCGGTGAGCGTTTCGAGGTCGGGAAACTTCTCCTCGTCACGCAGCTTCTTGAGAAACTCGACGCGCACGAGCTTGCCGTAGGCGTCGCCGTGCCAGTCGAGCAGATGCACTTCGAGCAGCACGCGGCCCGAGTCATCGACGGTCGGGCGCAGCCCGAGGCTCGCGACGCCGGGCAGCGGATGATCGGCAATGCCATGCACCATCACGACGAAAATGCCCTTGAGCGCCGGCCGCTTGTGGCCGATCAGCAGGTTCATCGTGGGGAAGCCCAGGTCGCGCCCGAGCTTCAGGCCGTGCGTGACGTGCGCGCTGATGTGATAGCCGCGGCCCAGCGAGGCGCGCGCGGCGTCGAGGTCGCCCGCGTGCAGTTGCGCGCGCACGGCGGAGCTGGAAATGCGCACGCCCGAAGGGTCGGCCACGGTCGCCATCTGCTCGACTTCGAAGCCGTGATGCGCGCCCGCGGCCCGCAGCGAAGCGAAGTCGCCCGCGCGCTTCGCGCCATAGCGGAAGTCGTCGCCGATCATCATCCAGCGCGCGTGCAGCCCGCCTACGATGATGCGCTCGACGAACGCCTCGGGCGACTGGCTCGCAAACGTGTGGTTGAAATGCTCGACCACCACGCGATCCACGCCGTTCTCGCGCAGCGCTTCGAGCTTGTCGCGCAGCATGGCGATGCGCGGCGGGGCGCTGGCCGGGTTGAAGAATTCGCGCGGATGCGGCTCGAAGGTCATCACGCAGACGGGCAGGCCGCGCGCGTCGGCTGCCGCGCGCACGCGCGCGAGCAATGCCTGATGCCCGCGGTGGACACCGTCGAAATTGCCGATGGTCAGCGCGCAGGGCGCGCGGCTTTCGGCATTGGGAAGACCGCGGAAGACTCTCACGATAGCGGAACCTGGTGGAACCTCGAAAAGCGCGCTGGCGCAGCACGCGTGCTAATGATCGACGGCTGACCGACTGACCTGGCCATTCGCGGCCCAAGGACCGCGACGAAACAGAAGATTATAAACGCACGAGGCGACGATCGCCGCCGCACGAGCGTTGAGCAGGTCCCCCGATGATAAAATCCGCGGATGAAAAATCTCGTCATCCTGATTTCGGGGCGGGGCAGCAACATGGAAGCCATCGTGCGCGCTTGCGCGCAGGAAGCTTGGGGCGCGCGTATCGCCGCCGTGATTGCCAACCGTCCTGACGCCGCGGGCCTCGCGTTCGCGGCTTCGAATGGCATTGCCACGGCGGTGGTCGACCACCGCCAGTTTCCCGATCGCGCCAGCTTCGACACGGCGCTCGCTCAAGTCATCGACGGCTATGCGCCGGACCTCGTCGTGCTGGCGGGCTTCATGCGCGTGCTGACCGAATCCTTCGTCGGCCATTATTCGGGTCGGATGCTCAATATCCATCCGTCGCTGCTGCCGATGTTTCCGGGCCTCAAGACGCACCAGCAGGCGCTCGACGCCGGCTGCCGCGTGCATGGCGCGACGGTGCATTTCGTCACGCCCACGCTCGATCATGGTCCGATCGTCGCGCAGTCGGTAATTCCGGTGCGCGCGGGCGACGACGCCGCGGCGCTCGCCGCGCGCGTGCTCAAAACCGAACATCTGATGTATCCGCGCGCGGTGCGCTGGTTCGTCGAAGGGCGCCTCGCGCTCGACGGCGAACGCGTGGCGCTCACGCCGGCCGAGCCACAGTGGCTCTTCTTTGACGACTCGCAAGCCGCCGGGGAGGGCGCATGAGACTGCATGGTTTTCTGATTGGACAGACCGAAACGTTGCTCGCCGACGTCCTGAAATTCACGGGCCCGGCCGACGCCGTGACGAGCCGCTTCTTCCGCGAGCATCCGAAGCTCGGCCACGCCGAGCGCGGCGTGATCGCCGAAGCCGTGTTCGCGGTGCTGCGCCGGCGCATGGAGTTCGCGCACCTGGCCGAAAGCGGCACGGGCAGCCCGACGCGCCGCCTCACGCTGCTCGGCCTCATGGCGACGGCGGGCCGCTCGGCGATCCGTCCGTTCGTCTCGGACGCAGAGGCGACCTGGCTCGAGCACGTCGCGAAGATCGACCCGGCGAGCCTGCCGCTGCGCGTGCAGCTGAATCTGCCGGAGTGGATCATGAAGGCGCTGGAAACGCGCTTTGAGCCCACCGAACTCGCGCAACTGGCCGCCGCGCTCAACTATCCGGCGCCGCTCGATCTGCGCGCCAATCCCATCAAGGCGAGTCGCGAGGAGCTGATCCGCTCGCTGTCCGAGTCGGGCATCGAAGGCGGCGAAACGCCGTTCGCGCCGTTCGGCGTGCGCGTGACGGGCAAGCCCGCGCTCGCGAAACTCGACTCGTTCAAGAACGGCTGGTTCGAGGTGCAGGACGAGGGCAGCCAGCTGCTGTGCACGCTGCTCGCGCCGCGCCGCGGCGAGATGGTCGTGGACTTCTGCGCGGGCGCGGGCGGCAAGACGCTGGCGCTCGGCGCGATGATGCGCTCGACGGGCCGTCTCTATGCCTTCGACGTGTCCGACCGGCGCCTCGCCAAGCTCAAGCCGCGCCTCGCGCGCAGCGGTCTTTCGAACGTCAATCCGGTGCTGATCGACAGCGAGCACGACGCCAAGATCAAGCGGCTGATCGGCAAGATCGACCGCGTGCTCGTGGATGCGCCATGCTCGGGACTCGGCACGCTGCGCCGCAACCCCGACCTCAAGTGGCGCCAGTCGCCCGAGTCGATCGCCGAACTCGCGCCCAAACAGCTTTCGATTCTCACGAGTGCGGCGCGCCTGCTCAAGCGTGGCGGCCGTCTCGTCTACGCGACCTGCAGCATTCTCGAAGCTGAGAACGAAGCGGTCGTCAAGCAGTTCCTCGAGGCGCATCCCGAGTTCGTGCTGGTGAGCGCGCGTGATGTGCTGGCCGAGCAGCGCGTTGGCATCGACACGGGCGACTATCTCTCGCTGTGGCCGCACCGCCACGCCACCGACGGCTTCTTTGCCGCCGTGCTGGAGCGTCGCGGCGAAGCGAAGCCGAAGACCAAGGCGGCCGGCGCGCAGACCACGCCTGAAGAAGCCGCCGCGGAGCAAGAGACCTCCGACGCGATCGCGAAGGCGCAGGAAAGCGAAGCGGCCGAGCCGGACGCCGCGCTGGAGTAAGTCGCGCGGCAGGTGCGGCGCTTGCGGGACCGTTCGGCGGGGCAGCCGGGCGGTCCGCGATGGCCGTGCTGGCCGACTGCTCGTTGCGTATTGGCGACATCCTCAACGTAGGGACTAGTGAGGCGTGGACGTCATCGCGCCCCGATTCCCGGCGAACGCCGTATAGCTTCGAGTAATCGGGCGAAGCTGCGCAATTCGAACGAGGATGCTTGACAGATCGCGGGACATCGGATGGTGGTGAAAGACGAGTTGGGGCCAGTAACAGGGAAAGGGCCAGTTCAGGTGCGGCAAAGCGCCTCGAAACGGACCTCGGACATTGACGCCGTAACCATTAAAGAAAAAAATCTCCCTTTGTTACAAACACTTGGAACGGTTCTAGTAGAATGCCGTCCAACCGCATCTAATCGCTTTCACTTTCTTGACACTGGCGCCTGGCCCAAAGGCCGGCGCGCTTCGCTTCACAGGTAAATGCCTTGTTGAACTCCCTGCTTGATTTCCTCGCCCACGGGGTGCTCCATTTCTCGTGGTGGCAGATCGTCCTGTTCGCGGCGGTGGTCACCCACATCACGATCATCGGCGTGACGGTGTACCTGCACCGCTGCCAGGCGCACCGCGCGCTGGAACTGCATCCCATCGCGAGTCACTTCTTCCGCTTCTGGCTGTGGATGACCACGGGCATGCTCACGGGCCAGTGGGCGGCGATCCACCGCAAGCACCACGCCAAGTGCGAAACGGAAGAAGATCCGCACAGCCCGCAAACGCGCGGCATCTGGAAGGTGCTGCTCGAAGGCGCCGAGCTCTATCGCACCGAAGCGAAGAACGAAGAAACGCTGCGCCGCTTCAGCCACGGCACGCCGAACGACTGGTTGGAGCGCAACGTCTACACGCGCTACCCCATTCTCGGCGTGAGCATCATGATGGTGATCGACGTCGCGCTGTTCGGCGCAGTCGGCCTCACCGTGTGGGCCGTGCAGATGGCGTGGATTCCGTTCTGGGCGGCGGGCGTCGTGAATGGCCTCGGCCACTTCTGGGGCTACCGCAACTTCAATTCGTCCGACGCGAGCACGAACCTTCTGCCGTTCGGCATCATCATCGGCGGCGAAGAGCTGCACAACAACCACCACACGTTCGCGACTTCCGCGAAGCTCTCGAACAAGTGGTACGAGTTCGACATCGGCTGGATGTATATCCGCGTGATGCAGGCGGTTGGCTTGGCCAAGGTGAAGAAGGTCGCGCCCACGCCGCGCCTCACCAAGGGCAAGCTGGTGCCCGACCACGAAACCCTGCAGGCTGTGCTGTCCAATCGCTACGAGGTGATGGCGCGCTACGCCAAGGCCGTGAAGCAGGCGTACCGTCAGGAACTCGCGCACCTCAAGGAAGTGGGCGAGCGCGAGAAGTACAAGGTCATGCGCGGCGCGCGCAAGTGGTTCGACAAGGAAGAAGCCAGCCTGAACGAGCCGCAGAAGCGCCAGCTTCCGCAAATTTTCGCGAACAGCCAGAAGCTGCGCACGTACATCGAATTGCGTAACGAACTCGCCGCGATCTGGGAACGTTCGAGCGCCTCGCGCGAACAACTGCTCACGCAGCTCCAGGATTGGTGCCATCGCGCTGAACAAAGCGGTATCAAGGCGCTGCAGGAATTCGCTTCGCGCCTGCGCCGTTACGCCTGATCTTCGGCTTGATCGTCCCGAGCGGATTTTGGCCCGTCAGTGGGCCGCAGAAAAATCCTTTAGAATGACGAGACGTCACAAAACCCCGCGCTGGCGGGGTTTTTCTTTTTGGGCCGCAAAAAAGCCGGAGTCCCCACAATGGCTTCAATGGCGCGGCGATCGGTAGGGGCAGGAGATGATGAGTCAGGCGATCAGGAAGGTCGAATATGACCGGCCGCAGGGTGCCGTCTGCAACGTTGGACAGGCTTGGGCGCGTGTGCCCGATGCGCCGTCCGCGGCAGAGCGCGTGGCATTGAAGGAGCGGATTCGCGCGTTGCTCAAGCGCGAGAAGGCGGTGCTTGTCGCGCACTATTATGTGGACCCTGAATTGCAGGAGCTCGCCGACGAAACCGGCGGCTGCGTGGCCGATTCGCTCGAAATGGCGCGCTTCGGCCGCGACCACGAGGCGCAGACGCTCGTCGTGGCGGGCGTACGCTTCATGGGCGAGACCGCGAAGATTCTCAGTCCGAACAAGCGCATTCTCATGCCCGACCTCGATGCGACCTGCTCGCTCGACCTCGGTTGCCCCATCGACGAGTTCTCGGCGTTTTGCGACGAGCATCCGGAGCGCACCGTGGTCGTCTATGCCAACACGAGCGCGGCCGTGAAGGCGCGCGCGGACTGGATGGTCACGTCGTCCATCGGTCTTGAGATCGTCGCCGACCTGCACGCGAAGGGCGAAAAAATTCTATGGGCGCCGGACCGGCACCTGGGCAGCTACATCCAGAAGAAGACCGGCGCCGACATGCTGCTCTGGCAAGGCTCCTGCCTCGTGCACGACGAATTCAAGGGCATCGAACTCGATCTGCTGCGCGCCGAATATCCGGACGCCAAAATTCTCGTCCACCCCGAATCGCCTGAAGGCGTGGTCGCGCTCGCGGACGTGGTGGGCTCGACCACCCAGCTGATCGACGCCGCCGTGAAGCTCGACGCGCAACGCTTCATCGTCGCGACCGATCTCGGCATTCTGCACAAGATGCGCCTCGCGGCGCCGGGCAAGACCTTCATCGAAGCGCCCACGGCCGGCAACAGCGCCACCTGCAAGAGCTGCGCGCATTGCCCGTGGATGGCCATGAACGGTCTGGCGAATCTCGTTGACGTGCTGGAGCGCGGTCACAACGAGATCCACGTCGACGCCGCTATCGGCGAGCGCGCGCGTTTGCCGATCGATCGCATGTTGGCGTTCGCGGCGGAGCACAAGCGCCGCGTGCAGGCGAGCGGCGACCTCGCGCGCGACACCGCGCTGTTCTCGCAAGTGGGGGCGGCGTAAATGGGCGCACTCGAATTGCTCGCAGTCGATGCCGTTGCGCCTGTGCTCGGTGAAGTGCGCTCCCAGTACGGCGCGGCGTTCGACGCCGCGATCGCACGCAACGTGGCCGATGCGCTCGAAGAAGACGTCGGCCCCGGCGACCGGACCGGCCGTCTCGTGCCCGCCGACGAAATGCGCGACGCGCGCATCATCGTGCGCGAAGACGCGGTGCTGTGCGGCGTGCTCTGGTTCGACGGCGTGGTGAAGCAGGTCGATCCGCGCATCGAAGTCCGTTGGCACTATCGCGAAGGCGAGCGCATGGCCGCCGACACGACCGTCTGCTCGCTGCGCGGTCCGGCGCGCTCGCTGCTCACGGCCGAGCGCAACGCGATGAACTTCCTGCAGTTGCTTTCGGGCGTGGCGAGCGTGACGCGCCGCTACGTCGACATGATCGCGCACACCCGCACGCGCATTCTGGACACGCGCAAGACGCTGCCCGGCCTGCGTCTCGCGCAGAAGTACGCGGTGCGCGTGGGCGGCGGCGCAAACCAGCGTATCGCGCTTTACGACGGCATCCTGATCAAGGAAAACCACATTGCCGCGGCAGGCGGCGTGGGGGCGGCGATGGACGCCGCGCTCGCGCTCGATGCGGGCGTGCCGATCCAGATCGAAGTCGAGACGCTCGAACAGCTCGAAACGGCGCTCGCGCACGGCGCGAAGTCGGTACTGCTCGACAACTTCTCCTTCGACATGATGCGCGACGCGGTGAAGCTCACGACGGGGCGTGCGGTGCTCGAAGTCTCGGGCGGCGTGAGCTTCGACACGGTGCGCACGATCGCGGAAACCGGCGTGGACCGCGTATCGATTGGCGCGCTGACGAAGGACGTGCGCGCGACGGACTTTTCGATGCGCATTGTCTGAAGCCGCAAGTTCGCCAGGCTGAATCAGAACGAAAAAGGCCGCCTCGCGATGAGGCGGCCTTTTTTTGCGGCGCGTTCAGTTCGCCCGGCTCATGAAACCGTGCGATTGCGTACGCGCTCCGGCGCGAGCACGGTCGGCAGCGCCTTGGGCAGCGAGTTCGGCCAGTCGCGGCTGTAGTGCAGGCCGCGGCTCTCGCGGCGCGAGCGCGCACTTTCCACGATCAGCGAAGCGACTTCGACGAGGTTGCGCAGTTCCAGCAGGTCGCGCGTGACGCGGAAATTCGCGTAGTACTCGAGAATTTCGTCGCGCAGCAGGGCGAGGCGATGCTGGGCGCGCTCGAGCCGCTTGTCGGTGCGCACGATGCCGACGTAGTTCCACATCAGCCGGCGCAGCTCGTCCCAGTTGTGGGCAACGACGACCTCCTCGTCGGAATCGGAGACGCGGCTTTCGTCCCAGTCGGGCAGCGGTGCATGTGCGCCCGCGCTGAAGCCTTCCGCCTCGATCGCCTCAGCCGCCGAGCGGCCGATCACGAGGCACTCGAGCAGCGAGTTGCTCGCGAGGCGGTTCGCGCCGTGCAGGCCCGTGTACGATGTCTCGCCCACGGCGTAGAGGCCCGCGAGATCGGTGCGCCCGGCCAGGTCGGTGACGACGCCGCCACAGGTGTAGTGCGCGGCGGGCACCACCGGAATCGGCTCCTTCGTGATGTCGATGCCGAATTCGCGGCAGCGCGCGAGGATGGTCGGGAAATGTTCTTCGAGAAATGCCGGCGGCTGATGGCTGATGTCGAGATGCACGCAGTCGATGCCGTGCTTTTTGATCTCGAAGTCGATCGCGCGGGCGACGATGTCGCGCGGCGCCAGCTCGGCGCGCGCGTCGTGCGAGGGCATGAAGCGGGTGCCGTCGGGCAGGCGCAGCACGCCGCCTTCGCCGCGCACGGCCTCCGAAATCAGGAACGACTTGGCGTGCGGGTGGAACAGGCAGGTGGGGTGGAACTGGATGAACTCCATGTTCGCCACCCGGCAGCCCGCGCGCCATGCCATGGCGATGCCGTCGCCGGTGGCCGTATCGGGGTTCGTCGTGTACAGGTAGACCTTGCCCGCGCCGCCCGTGGCGAGCACCGTGTGCGGCGCCTGGATCGTCACCGTGCGGTCGTTCTTCAAATCGAGCGCATAGAGGCCGTGGCAACGACGACCCGGCAGACCCAGCCGGTCGGACGTGATGACATCGATCGCCTGATGGTCTTCGAGAATCGTGATGTTCGGGTGCGAGCGCGCACGCTCGAGCAGCGTTTGCACGACTGCGTGGCCGGTGGCGTCGGCGGCGTGGATGATGCGGCGATGGCTGTGGCCGCCTTCGCGCGTGAGGTGAAAGCCGAGTTCGGCGGCGGCGTCCTTCGTGAACGGCACGTCCTGGGCGATCAGCCATTCGATGGCCTCGCGGCCATGCTCGACGATGTAGCGCGTGGCGGCCTCGTCGCACAGGCCGCCGCCGGCGACGAGCGTATCGTCCACGTGATTCTCCACGCTGTCGGCCGAATCGAGCACGGCGGCAATGCCGCCTTGCGCACGGTCGCTCGCGCCTTCGGTCATCGCGCGCTTGGCGATGATCACGACGCGACGCGAACCGGCGAGATTCAGCGCGACGCTCAGTCCTGCGAGGCCGCTGCCGACGATCGCTACATCGAAATTCATGATCCTGCTTCTCCGTCTCTCTTGTTCTACGCTTTCCGGCCGCCGCGTTTGCCACGGTCCTGGGCTGTCATGGCCTCATGGCCGCTGGCATCGCATATGACACGTGTGTGGCAGCCGGTATAAAGCGGGAAGCATACTCCGAGAGCGGAGCGAACGGATAGCGCCAGTTTGGGCGCTGCCGTTAAAACACCGTTGCATCGCGCGAACCGAGGCGGGGCGGGCGCGCAAAAAGAAAAACCCCGCTAAAAAGCGGGGTTTTTCTGTCTTCGTCAGGCTCGAAACCCGATCAATTACTTGATCTTGGTTTCCTTGTACTCGACGTGCTTGCGAACAACCGGGTCGAACTTCTTGATCGACATTTTTTCCGGCATGTTGCGCTTGTTCTTCGTGGTCGTGTAGAAGTGACCCGTACCTGCGGTCGATTCCAGCTTGATCTTGTCGCGGACGCCCTTGGCCATGATTTACTCCTTACAGTTCGCCGCGTGCACGCAGGTCTGCGAGCACGGAATCGATGCCGTTCTTGTCGATCAGGCGCAGGCCTGCGTTCGAGATGCGCAGACGCACCCAACGGTTTTCGCTTTCAACCCAGAAACGGCGGTTTTGCAGATTCGGGAGGAAACGGCGCTTGGTTTTGTTGTTAGCGTGGGAAACGTTGTTGCCGCTCATCGGCGCTTTCCCAGTGACTTGGCATACACGTGCCATGAGACACTCCTACGGAAATTCTGAGTTCGAGAGCCGCTTAAGTTTCCCAGGCGAGAAATGGCCGGACCAGGAGCGCGCTCACGTATGGATGAGAGACAACCTCGAACCCAGGCCATATTTCCCCTGGAACGCCTCGATGGGCTTCAGAACAGGGTTGGAAATAGGCAAACCGTGATTCTAGCAGGAAAAAGCCTGGAAAATCAAACCCGATTTGCCATTTTGTTTGTGCGCCGTCGCGTCTTGCGCCTGTGGCGCCTCAGCTCCAGCCATGGCGCGCGAAGGAAAACGTCTCCCGGGTGCCGATGACCAGATGATCGATGAGCTGAACTTCCACGAGCGCCAGCGTTTCGCGCAACACTCGCGTGAGGCGCCGGTCGCTCGCGCTCGGCTGCACCGCGCCCGAAGGGTGATTATGGGCAACGATCAGGCTCGCGGCATTGAGCGTCAGCGCGCGCCGCACGATTTCACGAGGATACACCGCCATGCGCGTGAGCGAGCCGCGCGAGCTTTCCTCCGTGCGGATCAGCCGATGGCGCGCGTCCAGGAAGAGGCAAACGAACACTTCGTGCGGCCGCCCGCCAATCAGCAAGCGCAAATAGTCTTCGACTGCGCCGGGGGAGTCGATGAGCGGCTTGTCGTCGAGCGCCTGCGCAAGCGCCCGCCGCGCGAGTTCCGTCACCGCTTCCAGCATCGCGGCTTTTGCGGGCCCGATGCCGCGCACGGCCACGAATTCTTCGTGCGGGGCATCGAGCATGGCGCGCAGCGAGCCGAACTGGGCCAGCAGCGTACGAGCGACTTCGAAGACATCGTGGCCCGGCAAGCCGAAGCCGAGCAGGATCGCGAGCAACTCCACGTCCGAGAGCGCGGCCGCGCCGGCCGCGCGCAGTCGCTCGCGGGGCATGTCGCGGCGTGGTGCCGCAGGCGCCGCGTTCTCGCGGGTCGAGACCGCTGGCGCCGCCCGCGCGGGGAGAGCGGCGCCGCGGGGGCCACGCTCCGCGCAGCCGGGACCGGGCAGGCGGCCGGCCAGGGTGTCGCCGACGGGATCGGGCGCCGTGTCCAGCGTGCAGGCAAGCTCCCTCATGGCAATCTCCACAAACAAATAAAGCGTGTGCGGCGCACGCGAGTGCGAGCGTTGGCGGTGCACAACCGTGCCGCGACCGCCTCGGCCAAGTGGCTTACAATAGATGTTTTCCGGCCGCCCGAGGCAGGCCGGACCGGCGCCTTGCGGCGCGCACGCGCGAAGCGCGCGTTATGACGAAATGAGTTACGCATGAGCATCATCGACATCTCCGAAGTGAAGTCCGGTTCCCACGTGACGCTGAATTACCGGCTTTCACTCGCCGATGGCACCGAAATCGTCAATACCTTTGTCGACCGTCCCGCCACCCTGCTGATGGGCGCCGGCCAGCTTGCGCCGCCGCTGGAAGAGATTTTGCAGGGCCTGAAGGTGGGTCACCACTCGACCTTTCAGCTAGAACCCGGAGTCGCTTTCGGCCAGCGCAACCCCGACCTGATCCAGCGCGTCTCGCTCAAGACCCTGCGCGAGAACGGCATGATCGGCGAGGAGTTCAGCCCGGGCGACCTGATCGAGTTCAATGCCCCCAACGGCGGGCGCTACGCGGGTGTGCTCAAGGAAGTGAGCGAGACCTCCGCCCTGTTCGATTTCAACCACCCGCTCGCTGGCCAGGCGGTTGCGTTCGAAGTGCAAATCATCGGAATCCTTTAAAGCCCATGACCAACACGGACACGTCCCTCATCGCAGAACTCGCCGACGCGGAAATCCTGCTCGCCCAGCCGCGCGGCTTCTGCGCCGGCGTCGATCGGGCCATCGAGATCGTCGAGCGCGCCATCCAGCTTCACGGCGCACCGATCTACGTGCGTCACGAGATCGTCCACAACGCTTATGTCGTCGAAGACCTGCGCAAGAAGGGGGCGATCTTCATCGAGCAACTCGATGAGGTCCCGTCCGGCAACACGGTGATCTTCAGCGCGCACGGCGTCTCCAAGTCGGTGCGCGCCGACGCCGATGCGCGCGGCCTGCGCGTCTACGACGCGACCTGCCCGCTCGTCACGAAGGTGCACGTGGAAGTCGCGAAGATGCGCGACGAGGGGCTCGACATCGTCATGATCGGGCACAAGGGCCATCCGGAAGTGGAAGGCACCATGGGGCAGGTGGCCGAGGGCATGTACCTCGTCGAAGACATTGCCGATGTCGAGGCGCTCAAGCTGCGCGACCCGCAGCGCGTCGCGTTCGTCACGCAAACCACGCTCTCGGTAGACGACGCCGCGGAAATCATCGCGGCGCTCAAGGCGCGCTTTCCCGCCATTCGCGAGCCGAAGAAGCAGGACATCTGCTACGCCACGCAGAATCGCCAGGATGCCGTCAAGTTCATGGCGCCGCAGTGCGACGTCGTGATCGTGGTGGGCAGCCCGAACAGTTCCAATTCGAACCGGCTGCGCGAAGTGGCCGAGAAGCGCGGTATTCCTGCGTATATGGTGGATGCGCCCGAGCAGATCGACCCCCAGTGGCTCGCCGGCAAGCGCCGGATCGGCCTGACGGCGGGAGCCTCGGCTCCAGAAGCGCTCGCTCAGGAGATCATTCGCCGCCTGCACGAACTGGGTGCGCGCAACGTGCGCGCGCTCGAAGGCATCGAGGAGAACATTGCGTTCCCATTGCCCCGCGGACTCGGTCAGCCAGTCTGACGCCTCCCGACCTCCGAAAGAACGCGCCACCCGGCGCGTTTTTTTTATGCGCGCGGGAGTGGAGTAGCGGCGATAATCGGGGTCGCATGACGAGAAAAGACAGGTTAACCTCACATCGGGCGGGTGTTTTCATTAGTGTTTTCTCTAGCGTGAGGGCCGATTTGCTCGATGTGGCCCCTAATTTAGGGGGCAATGGATACGCTTTGGACATGAATGCACCGCTCCAGAGCGGCATTTTTATGCTCTCCCTTAAATATTCGTCATTTGATCCAATGCCCGCCCCATAAGGCATTGCGGCCATTATCTGCAACACATGATGCGAAGCCTGTTGATTTTTGGTGCAACTGGTGCACTGAAATGCGGCGCAACCTGCGGTGCAACCCATCTCGTGCGGTTATCTAAAAATATGGTTGCAATGCAGGAAAACCCTGCCGGCTGAACAATATTGCCCGTCGCATAATTGGCGTTACAATGCGCGCGTTCTGAGGGCTCGACATCCCATGAGAAGGCCATCAGGCAAGCATTTCGGAAGGCGCAGGAGACCTGATTAATGCAATTCAAGTCGGCTTTTGCCGCGTCGTCGGTCAATGCGGTTGCGCCACGCAATGCGTGGCGCGGCGGCAATGCCGAGACGGGCGCTAGCGCAACATCGATCATTTCTGGCATGCAGATTGCTTTTGCATGCACCGGCGTTGTCATGCCGGTTGGCCGAGAATATGACGCGTAGTTGATTGGACCCGACGGCACCGAACCATCCGACGGTGCCGTTTTTGCATCCGCTTTTGGCGAGTCTGCCGCTGCTACACAGCGGCAACGCGAACCAGGGCGGCCAACCGTTACCGGTTTTTACTTCAATACCCGAAAGTGTCGTTGCGGTTCCGTAAAACATCGCCCACCGGCCGATGACGAGCGCGAATCCGGTTGCACGGGCTAAGGAGCATTAAATGGATATTTTCATCCAGCAGATCCTGAATGGGCTGGTGCTTGGCAGCATCTACGCCATCATCGCCCTCGGTTACACGATGGTGTACGGGATTCTGGGCATCATCAACTTCGCGCACGGCGACGTGCTCATGGTGGGCGCCATGGTCGCGCTCTCCGCGATCAACGTGCTCCACAATCATTTCCCGGGTCTCGGGAACATCCCCACGCTGTGCATTGCGCTCGCGGTTGCCGCGCTCGTGTGTGCGGTCGTCGGGTACACGATCGAAAAGGTCGCGTACCGGCCGCTGCGCCGCGCGCCGCGCCTCGCGCCGCTGATCACCGCGATCGGTGTGTCGATCCTGCTGCAGACGCTCGCCATGATCATCTGGGGCCGCAATCCGCTCGCGTTCCCCCAGCTCATCTCGACCGACCCGATCAACGTCATCAAGCCGACTGAAACCGGCGTGGGCGCCGTGATCTCGATGACCGAAATCGTCATCATCGTCGTCGCGTTCCTCGTGATGGCGGGTCTCCTGCTCCTCGTGCACAAGACCAAGCTCGGCCGCGCCATGCGCGCCATTGCCGAGAACCCGAACAATGCCTCGCTGATGGGTGTGAACCCGAACTTCGTGATCTCGGCCACGTTCATGATCGGTTCGGCGCTCGCAGCGCTGGCCGGCGTGATGATCGCCTCGGAATACGGCAATGCGCACTTCTACATGGGTTTCATCCCCGGCATGAAGGCCTTCACGGCCGCGGTGCTGGGCGGTATCGGCAACCTCGGCGGCGCGATGGTCGGCGGCGTGGTGCTCGGTCTGATCGAGCAGCTCGGCGCAGGCTACATCGGTAACCTGACCGGTGGGGTGTTCGGCAGTAACTATCAGGACGTCTTCGCATTCATCGTGCTGATCGTCGTGCTCGTGTTCCGTCCGTCGGGGCTGCTGGGCGAACGTGTCGCGGACCGCGCATAAGAGGGAGTAACACAACATGACTTCAATTCAACCGATCGAGCCGTCGACGACGCTCATCCCCGAAAGGAACATGACGAAGACCCTCACGGTCGGCATCGTGACGGCCATCGTCGTGGCAGCGCTGCCGTTCGTGGTGGGCGCCGCGGGCGGCAACTACTGGGTGCGCGTGCTCGACTTCGCGATGCTCTACGTGATGCTCGCGCTGGGCCTGAACGTGGTGGTGGGCTTCGCCGGCCTGCTGGACCTGGGCTATATCGCGTTCTACGCGGTGGGCGCCTACGTCGCTGCGCTGCTGACTTCGCCGCATCTGACCACGCAGTTCACGTGGATCGCCAACATGTTCCCGGGCGGCATGCATACGCCGTACTGGATCGTGATTCCGTGCGCCATGGCGCTCGCCGCGCTGTTCGGCGTGCTGCTCGGTGCGCCGACGCTGCGCCTGCGCGGCGACTACCTCGCTATCGTGACGCTGGGCTTCGGGGAAATCGTTCGTATCTTCATGAACAACCTCGACCGTCCGGTGAACATCACCAACGGGCCGCAGGGCATTACCGGCGTCGCGCCACTGCAGGTGTTCGGCTTCAATCTCGCGCAGCCGCACGAGATCCTCGGCTTCACGTTCACGTCGGTCTACATGTACTACTACGTGTTCGTGATCTGCGCGCTGCTCGTGATCTGGGTGTGTACGCGTCTGCAGCATTCGCGCATCGGCCGTGCATGGGCCGCAATCCGCGAAGACGAAATTGCCGCCAAGGCGATGGGCATCAATACCCGCAACGTCAAGCTGCTCGCGTTCGCAATGGGCGCGTCGTTCGGCGGCCTGTCGGGCGCGATGTTCGGTGCGTTCCAGGGCTTCGTGTCGCCGGAATCGTTCACCTTCTGGGAGTCGGTCGTCGTGCTCGCCTGCGTGGTGCTGGGCGGCATGGGCCACATCCCCGGCGTGATTCTCGGCGCCGTGCTGCTCGCCATTTTCCCCGAGTTCCTGCGCTCGACGATGGGTCCGCTCCAGCACATGCTGTTCGGCCACGAAGTCGTCGATACGGAAGTCATTCGCCAGTTGCTCTACGGCCTCGCCATGGTCGTCATCATGCTGTATCGCTCGGAAGGCCTGTGGCCGGCGGCGAAGCATGAAGACAAGATCGCGAAGATCGCCAGGCGCGCCAGCAAGAAGCCGGTTCGCGCATAACGGGGAGAACAGAATATGAGCAACAAAGCTATCCGCCTGTCCGTGAAGGGCGTGAACAAGCGCTTCGGCGGCCTGCAGGCGCTGTCCGACGTCGGCCTGCAGATCGAGGAAGGCACGATCTACGGCCTGATCGGCCCGAACGGCGCCGGCAAGACGACGTTCTTCAACGTGATCACCGGTCTCTACACGCCTGACTCGGGCGAATTCAAGCTCGACGGCACGGCCTATACGCCGACCGCCGTGTATCAGGTGGCGCAGGCCGGCATTGCGCGTACCTTCCAGAACATTCGTCTGTTCGGCGGCATGACCGCGCTCGAGAACGTGATGGTCGGCCGCCACGTGCGCACGAAGCACGGCCTGATCGGCGCGGTGCTGCAAACGCCGGCGGAGCGCAAGGAAGAGCGCGAGATCAAGGAACGCGCGATCGAGCTGCTCGAATACGTGGGCATCGCGCAATACGCCGACTACACCTCGCGCAATCTCTCGTACGGCCACCAGCGCCGTCTGGAAATCGCGCGTGCGCTCGCGACCGATCCGAAGCTGCTCGCGCTCGACGAGCCGGCAGCCGGCATGAACGCGACCGAGAAGGTCGAACTCACGCGCCTGCTCGACAAGATCCGCGCCGATGGCAAGACCATCCTGCTGATCGAGCACGACGTGAAACTGGTGATGGGCCTGTGCAACCGGATGACAGTGCTCGACTATGGCAAGGTGATCTCCGAAGGGCTGCCGCAAGACGTGCAGAAGGACCCGAAGGTGATCGAGGCGTATCTGGGTGCGGGGGTTCACTGATGTCGACATCGGTTCTGAAAATCAAGGGTCTGCAGGTCAACTACGGCGGGATCCAGGCAGTCAAGGGCGTGGACATGGAAGTACGCTCTGGCGAACTCGTCACGCTGATCGGCGCGAACGGCGCGGGCAAGACCACGACGATGAAGGCGATCACGGGTCTGAAGCCGTACTCGGCTGGCGACATCGAGTACATGGGCCAGTCGATCAAGGGCGTGCCCGCGTATGAACTGCTCAAGCGCGGCCTCGCGATGGTGCCGGAAGGCCGGGGCATCTTCGCGCGCATGTCGATCCTCGAAAACATGCAGATGGGTGCCTATCTGCGCAGCGACAACGAAGGCATCCAGAAGGACGTCGAGCGCATGTTCGGCTTCTTCCCGCGCCTGAAGGAACGCGCCACGCAGCTCGCGGGCACGCTCTCGGGCGGCGAGCAGCAGATGCTGGCCATGGCGCGCGCGATCATCAGCAAGCCGAAGCTTTTGCTGCTCGACGAGCCTTCGATGGGTCTCTCGCCGATCATGGTGGAGAAGATCTTCGAAGTGGTGCGCACGATCTCGTCGGAAGGCATCACGGTGCTGCTCGTGGAGCAGAACGCACGTCTCGCGCTGCAGGCGGCGAACCGCGGCTACGTGATGGACTCGGGCCTCGTGACGATGGAAGGCGAGGCCAGGCAGATGCTCGACGATCCGAAAGTGCGGGCCGCGTATCTGGGCGAGTAAGCAGCACTGCATTGCGGTCCTCGCGGCCGCAGCAAAACAAAAGCCGCATGGGTGCGACCCCATGCGGCTTTTTTCATGGCGTCGACCGGCCGGCCTCAGACGAGCGCTGCGGACTCCTGCGCGACGAGCCGCTTGCCGAGGCTCACCACGGCATCGGCGCGATAGCCGAGCCGCTCGTAGAACGCGAGCACCTCGGCCTTGTCGGTGAGCACCTGAAGGTTGAGCTTGAGGCACCCCAGCGCGGCAAGCGCGCTTTCTGCATGGCGCACGAGCCGCGTGCCGAGGCCGTGGCGCCGCGCATCGGGCGCGACGGCGACCGAGTAGAGCCAGCCGCGATGCCCGTCGTAACCGGCCATAGCCGTGCCGACGAGCGCGCCGTCGACGTCGCCGCCGTCGCGAACCGCGACGAAGAAAAGCTCCGGCTGCGTTCCGAGCTTGTTCGCGATCGACAAACGCGGATTGCGATGCGGCCGGCTCGCGTCGTTGTACTCGGGAAACGCCTGCAGCCAGAGCGCGATCACCGCTTCGGTATCGGCTTCGCTGAACACGCGGATCGTGACGGACATCGCTCGTGCTCCTCCCGATTACAGCGAGTCGAGGATCGTGCGCAGCATCGCCATCATCTGGTCGATTTCTTGCGTCGTCACGTTCAGCGCCGGCATGAAGCGCAGCAGGTTCGGGCGCGCGGCGTTGAGCAGCAGACCGTCCGGCTGCATGAGGCGCGCCTTCTCGACGATCTCCGGCCCGATGTCCTTGCCGAGCAGCAGCGCGCGCAGCAAGCCTTCGCCACGCTCGCCCTGGAAGCCGCGTTCGGCCGAAAGCTCGAGCAGCTTTTCGCGCAGATACTCGCCGCGGGCCCGGACGCCTTCGAGGAAGCCGGGCGCGACCAGTTGCGAGATCACCGAATAGCCCACGGCGGTCATCAGCGGGTTGCCGTTGTACGTGCCGCCCTGGTCGCCCGCTTCGAACACGGCGATTTCCTTCTTCGCAAGCAGCGCGGCGAGCGGCACGCCGCCGCCAATGCCCTTGCCGAGCGTCATGATGTCCGGCTCGATGCCCGAGAGTTCGTAGGCGAAAAGGGTGCCCGCACGGCCGCAGCCGCTCTGCACTTCGTCGACGATCAGCAGGATGCCGTGCTTCTTCGTGAGCGCACGCAGTTGCTGCATGAATTCGCGCGTGGCGGGAATCACGCCGCCTTCGCCCTGGATCGGCTCGAGCATCACGGCGACGGTCTTCGCGTTGATGAGTTTCTCGACCGAGGCGATGTCGTTCAGGTCCGCCTTCGGGAAGCCCGGCACTTGCGGTGCGTAGATCGTGTCCCAGCCCGGCTTGCCGCTCGCCGACATCGTCGCGATCGTGCGGCCGTGGAAGCTGTGGTCGAACGTGATGATCTCGTAGGCGCCGTCACGATGCTTCTTGCCCCACTTGCGCGCGAGCTTGATCGCGCCTTCGTTGGCTTCGGCGCCGCTGTTGGCGAAGAACACCTTGTCGAAGCAGCTGTGCTCGGTGAGCAGGCCCGCGAGCTTCGCCATCGGCTCGTTGTAGAAGGCCGGCGACGGGTTGATTAGCAGGCGCGACTGCTTTTCCAGCGCCTCGATCATGCCGTCGTTGCAGTGGCCGAGGCTGTTGACGGCCCAGCCCTGGATGAAATCCAGGTATCGCTTGCCCTCGTTGTCGTAGAGCCACGACCCTTTGCCATGCGTGAAAACGATTTCGGGCCGGTTGGTGATGTACATCAGCGACTCGATCGGGTATTCGGAATAATTCATGGCAACGGGCTCCGCGTTGGGGCTGCACAAGGGTTGAAGAAGATACGGCGGAAAAACAAAAAGCCACGGACTGGCCGTGGCTTTCGTGATTCGAACTTGCTGTGCGTTGAGAAGTACAACGCGCGTCCGCGAGTAGCCAGGCCCTAAAGATGGGGCGAGCGGCGACGTCGAAGGGCGGACAGGATGCAGTTCATGGGCGCAAGAATACGACAAGCCGATTGGCGATGTAAACCGTCAATGTGCCGAATTTTTCCAGGCGGCCGAAGAATTTTTCGTGACGGCTGCCCGGCGGCTCGATGCATTGCACACGCAACGACCCGCTCGGGCGAGCTTCAGACCGCGTTCGCGAGGTCGGCGGCGCTCGTGAACGAGTCCGCGTAGAACTCGTCTTCGGGCAGGCCGTGGTGGTGCGTGAAGTCACGCTGCGCGGACTCCACCATCACCGGCGCCCCGCACGCATAGACCTGGTGGCCCGAAAGATCGGGCAGATCCTCGATCACGGCGCGGTGCACGAAGCCCGTGCGGCCGGTCCAGTTGTCGCCGGCGGCGGGCTCGGAGAGCACCGGCACGAAGCGGAAGTTCGGGATCTCCTTCGCCCATTGCTCGGCGAGTTCCATCAGGTACAGGTCCTTCTTCTGGCGCGCGCCCCAGTAGAGCGTCATCGGGCGGTTCAGGTTCTTGTGGACCGCATGCTCGACGATCGCCTTGAGCGGCGCGAAGCCGGTGCCGGAGGCGAGCAGCACGATGGGCTTATCGGAATCCTCGCGCAGGAAGAAGGTGCCGAGCGGGGCTTCGAAGCGCAGGATGTCGCGCTCCTTCATCTGCGAGAAGACGTGGTCGGTGAACTTGCCGCCCGGCATGTGGCGGATGTGCAGCTCGATAGGGCCTTCCTCGTGCGGCGCGCTCGCCATGGAGTAGCTGCGGCGCGTGCCGTCCTTGAGGATGAATTCGAGGTACTGGCCGGCCAGATACTGCAGGCGCTCGTTGGCGGGCAGTTGCAGCCTGAGGACGACGACGTCGTCGGCGCGGCGCTCGATGGCGGCGATGCGGGTAGGCAGCTTGCGCACCTGCACGTCGCCCACGCCCGCCACTTCACGGATATCGATTTCGAGGTCGGTTTGCGCCGTCGCACAGCAGAGGAGGGCCATGCCGCGCGTTCTTTCGTCATTGGAAAGCGCCGAAGCCGCGTGGGCGCGCTGCTCGACTTCGCCGCCGCAGACCGTGCCCTTGCACGAGCCGCACGCGCCGTTCTTGCAGCCATACGGCAGGCCGACGCCCTGGCGCAGGGCCGCGTTGAGAATGGGTTCGTCGGGCTCGACCTGGAACTGCCGGCCGCTTTGCTTGAGCGTTACGTTGAAAGCCATATTCAGGGAAGCGTAAGTCTGTATCCGAGGGTTGATTCCGGGCGCGGGTCCCTTTGGGTAAGGTGCCGCGTTTTCTTGCCGGCCTTCGCCGCGAGGCCCGGGCCGCTAAAATGGTTCCACCATGATTGCTACACGAACCTTGCGCCGTGCGCGCATCCTGATTGTCGGTTGCGGCGACGTCGGCCTGCGTAGCCTCGCGCAGTTGCGCGAGCGGCCAGACCGCGCGCGCGTGTTCGCGCTCGCGCGCCATGCCGAACGCGCAGACGCGGTGCGGGCCGCGGGTGCAACGCCGGTGCGCGGCGACCTTGATTCGCGCACGAGTCTGGCGCGCATCGCGGGCCTGGCGGGCACCGTCCTGCACCTCGCGCCGCCGCAAAAATCCGGCGATGACGACCTGCGCACGCGCCGCCTGATCGCAGCGCTCGCGGCGCGGCGCCGCGCGGTGTCGCGGCCTGCGCTCGCGGGCGCCGCGCCGCGTGCCTTGCGGCCCCCATTGCATTGCCTCGTGGACCGCATTCGCCGCAGCGCTGCATGCCATGCCGCAGCCTTTGGAGCATCCGTCATTGTACCCGAGCGCATCCGGCGGTTTTCGCACGCCCGGCCGAGGCGCCTCGAACGCCCGCGCCTCGTCTACGCAAGCACGACGGGGGTGTACGGGGATTGCGGCGGCGCGCGCATCGACGAAACACGCACGGTGCAGCCCGCCAACGCCCGCGCCATTCGCCGGGTATCGGCCGAGCGGCAACTGCGCCGCGCCACGGCGCGCGGCGCGTTCAGCGCCACGATCGCGCGCATTCCGGGCATTTACGCTGCGAACCGCCTCCCGCTCGCGCGGCTCGAGAAGCGCACGCCGGCGCTCATAACGAGCGACGACGTCTACACGAGCCACATCCACGCAGACGACCTCGCGGCGATTCTGCTGCGCCTGGCGACACACGGCCGCCCGGGGCGCACGATCCACGCCACGGACGACAGCGAACTGAAGATGGGCGAGTATTTCGACCGCGTGGCCGATGCCTTCGGCCTCGCGCGCGCGCCGCGCGTGAGCCGCGCCGAGGCGGAGCGTGAGCTCGAGCCCGTCTTGCTGTCGTTCATGCGGGAGTCGAGACGGCTCGCCAATACGCGCCTTAAGCGCGAACTGCGCGTGCGTTTGCGTTATCCCGACGTAGATGCCTTCTTGCGCACGCTGCCGCCGCACCCGTGACTCCGGGCGGGCGGCGCGGCGCAAAGCGTGCCGTTCACGTGATGGCCGGCAGCGCTTCGAGCAGGAGGAAGCACAATAGCGCTCCGATGAGCGCCCCGATGAGGTTCGGATGGTACCGATGTCGCATATGCATCAACGCGAGCAGGCCCCCAATCAGAACCGCCCCTAGCGCCATGAAGGCCATCAACACGAATGAGATTTCGAATGAGCCGTTGATGTTCATGATGCCCCTCCTTGCAACTTGTAATCGTTCTTGAGACGAGTATAGGGCGGAAGCCCGACAAGGACATGCTGCGGCGCGGCGAAAACGCTGCCGGTTTGCAAGCATCGGTGCGTCAACGCACTGCGCGGCGGGCGCTCGCGCCGCCCGGTGGTGGTTTACCCCTTGTTGCGCAACGCGTCGAGCGCGGCGGCGTCGAGCCATTGCCAGGCGCCCGGCGCCAGACCGGCGGGCAGCGAAAAGCCGCCGATGCACTCGCGGTGGAGCGCCTCGACGCGGTTGCCGGCCGCGGCCACCATCCGCTTGACCTGATGATATTTGCCCTCGAGCACGGTCAGCTCCAGCTCGTGATCCGCACGTGCGTTGGCTGCGACGGCGGCGCTCGGCTCGCGCTCGCCGTGCAGCAGCACGCCTGCACGCAGCGCATCGAGCTGGGTCTCGTCGAGCGGATGACGCGTGCTCGCCACGTAGACCTTCGGCACCTTGCGTTTTGGCGACGTGAAGGCGTGGACGAACTGGCCATCGTCGGAAAGCAGCAGCAGGCCGGTCGTATCCTGATCGAGGCGGCCGACGCACTGCACGTTGCGCTGCGCGAACTGCGGCGGCAGCAGATGAAACACGCTCAGGTGATGCTGCGGATCGCGCGAGCATTCATAGCCCGCGGGTTTGTTGAGGGCAATGTAGGCGCGCTCGTGAAACGGCCACGGCGTGCCGTCCACGCTGAAGAGGAGGCCGGCCGTGTCGAACGTCGCGAGCGGATCGCTGCACGGCTCGCCCGCGACGGCGACCCGCGCGTCGGCGATGAGCGCGCGGCATTGGCGGCGTGAGCCGAAACCCTGAGTGAAGAGGATGCTTTCGAGATTCATGACGGACGGCTGACAGCGTAGAGCCGGCTATTTTATCCGTGGCGACGTGGTCCGCGGCGCCGTGGCCGCCGCCTGTCCGCTTCGCACGGCTTGACCGCGTATTTCGGGCGGATGGCGTAACGTAGCGCAGGGTATTGGCAGTCCGGAGCCGTTGCAGGACCCGGACGCCTGAATACTTGCCCCCTAATTTTCTTCTCGCGCAGCGCCGGGCCTCGGAGCGCGCGCTGCGCCATTCGGCTCTCGTGGAGAACACCATGGCGAAGACAATAGCGGATCATCTGGCGAAAACGCTCGAGGCAGTCGGCGTCGAGCGCATCTGGGGCGTGACCGGCGACAGCCTGAACGGGTTGTCGGCGAGCCTGCGCAAGCTCGGAACGATCCGCTGGATGCACACGCGGCACGAGGAAGTCGCCGCCTTCGCGGCGGGCGCAGAAGCGGCGGCGACCGGCCGGCTCGCCGTGTGCGCGGGCAGTTGCGGGCCCGGCAACCTGCATCTCATCAACGGTCTTTACGACTGCCATCGCAACCGCTCGCCGGTGCTGGCGATCGCGGCGCACATTCCGTCGACGGAAATCGGCCTCGGCTATTTCCAGGAGACGCACCCGACCGAACTCTTCCGCGAGTGCAGCCATTACGTGGAGCTGGTGACGAACGCCTCGCAGTTCCCGCGCGTGCTAGACACCGCGCTGCGCACCGCGATCGACCAGAAGGGCGTCGCCGTGATCGTGCTGCCCGGCGACGTGGCGCTTCTGGACGCGTCCGACGAGGAGCCGGCATGGGCCTATGCGGCGCGTCCGGCGACCTTGCCTTCGTCGGCGGATATCGACCGGCTCGCCGAGCTGCTCAATCGCTCCGAGGCCGTGACGCTGCTGTGCGGCAGCGGCTGCAAGGGCTCGCACGACGAAGTGGTGGCCTTCGCGGACACGCTCGGCGCGCCGACGGTGCATGCGCTGCGCGGCAAGCAGTACGTCGAATGGGATAACCCATACGACGTGGGCATGACCGGGCTGATCGGCTTCAGCTCGGGCTACCACGCGATGATGTCGTGCGACACGCTCGTCATGCTCGGCACCGATTTCCCGTATCGCAACTTCTATCCGCAGCACGCGAATATCGTGCAGATCGACCGCGACGCGGCCGCGCTCGGCAAACGTGCGCCGCTCACGCTCGGGCTCATCGGCGACGTACGCGAGACGTTGCGCGCGCTCGCGCCGAAGCTCACGCGCAAGACCGACCGCCGCTTCATCGAGCATGCGCGCGAGCACTACGCGAACGCGCGCAAGGGACTCGACGAACTCGCGCGCCCGGCAGCCGCCGGCAAGCCGCTGCATCCGCAGTATGTGGTCGCGCGTCTGGACGCGCTCGCCGAAGACGATGCGATCTTCGCGGTCGACGTTGGCACGCCCACGCTCTGGGCCGCGCGCTACCTGACGATGAACGGCCGGCGCCGCCTGCACGGCTCGTTCAACCACGGCTCGATGGCGAACGCCATGCCGCAGGCGCTCGGCGCGCAGGCAGCGCACGCCGGGCGCCAGGTGGTTTCGCTCTCCGGCGACGGCGGCCTTTCGATGCTGCTCGGCGACATTCTCACGGCGCGTCAGCTCGATCTGCCAATCAAGATCGTTGTCCTGAATAATAGTTCGCTCGGTTTCGTCGCCATGGAGATGAAGGCGGGCGGCTACGTGGAGACGGGCACCGATCTGGCGGCCACCAACTTCGCGGATATCGCGCAAGGCGCGGGCCTTTTCAGCGTGCGCGTTGAGACGTCGGAAGCGCTTGATGAGGCGTTGCGCGCGGCGTTCTCTCACGCGGGGCCGGCGCTCGTCGACGTGGTGACGACGAAGCACGAACTGGCCATGCCGCCGAAGCTGCAGTGGGCGCAGGCGAAAGGGTTCAGCCTCTACATGCTGCGTGCGGTGCTGAGCGGACGCGGAGACGAAGTGGTGGAGCTGGCGCAGACGAATTTGCGCTGAGGTTCGTGCGGCAAGCCTGCGTCAGTCAATGATCGAGACCTAGGTGCTGTCCTGGCAACAAAAAACCCGCGAAGCGTCGAGCTTTCGCGGGTTTCAGGATTCCGGCGGCCATTGCCGGAAAGCATTCTGGTGCCTCGGGCCGGAATCGAACCGGCACTCCTTTCGGAACCGGATTTTGAGTCCGGCGCGTCTACCAATTTCACCACCGAGGCGTGTGTTTTTGCGAGTTTCCCGCACTCGAGCAAACTTGCAAGCGCTCGACGTAGCCGGTGATTATGACGCAAATCGCCCGCCTAGGCAACTACGCGGCGCCCGCAAGCCGTCAAATCGTCCGCGAGAACCGCTCGGGCTGCTGCGCGCCAAAGTAGCGGTCAAACACCATCGCAATATTGCGCACCAGCATGCGTCCAGCGGGCAGCACCTCGAGGCGGTCGGCGCTGCGCGCAACGAGCCCGTCGCGTTCGAACTCGCGCAGCCGATCGAGTTCGGCCGCGAAGGTCGCCGGCAAACGAATGCCGTAGGCGGCCTCTAACTCGTCGTAACGCAGTTCGAGATTGCACATAAGTTCCGTGATGATGTCGCGGCGCAGACGGTCATCGGCGGTGAGGCGCACGCCTTTCGTAGTGGCGAGCTTGCCAGCGCCGATGGCCGCACCGTAGCCGATCAGATCCTTCGCGTTCTGCGCGTACACGTCGCCGACCTTGCCGATCGCCGAGGCGCCGAAGCCAATCAGGTCGCAGTCGGCGCGCGTGCTGTAGCCCTGGAAATTGCGGTGCAGCGTGCGCTGCGCCTGGGCGCGCGCGAGTTCGTCGGTGGGCAGTGCGAAATGGTCCATGCCGATGTAGACGTAGCCCGCCTCGGTGAGCTGCTCGATCACGAGCCTCAGCAGCGCCATGCGCTCGGCGGGCGTGGGCAAGGTGGCTTCGTCCATCTGGCGTTGCATCTTGAACAGATGCGGCATATGCGCGTAACCGAACACCGAAATGCGGTCGGGCGCGAGCAGCAACATCGTTTCGAGCGTGCGGCTGAAGGTTTTGACGTTCTGGTACGGCAAGCCGTAGATCAGATCGACGCTGATCGATTCGAAGCCGTTCGTGCGCGCGGCGTTCATGACGTCGACGGTCAGCTCGAGCGGCTGGATGCGGTTGACCGCCTTTTGTACGACCGGATCGAAGTCCTGAACACCCAGGCTCAGCCGGTTGAAGCCCAGCGAACGCAGATGCGCAATGGTGTGCGCCGTGGCTTCGCGCGGGTCGATCTCGATCGAGTACTCGCCGGCGTCGTCGGGCTGCAGCGCGAAGTGTTCGCGCGTGGCAGCCATGAGCGTGCTCATTTCGTCCAGCGAGAGAAAAGTGGGCGTGCCGCCGCCCCAATGCAGCTGCGAAACGGGGCGCTTCGTGTCGAAGAGCGCGGCCTGCAACTCCACTTCGCGGATCATCTGCGCGAGATACGGTTTCGCGCGGCCGCGGTTCCTCGTGATGACCTTGTTGCAGCCGCAATAGAAACAGACGGTGTCGCAGAACGGGATGTGGAAGTACAGCGAGAGATCGGTTTCGCTCGCGCCCGGATCGGCCGCCGCGCGCCGGTAGTCGGCGGGATCGAAGTCGTCGCGGAACTGCAGGGCGGTGGGGTAGGACGTGTAGCGCGGACCGTTGGCGCCATATTTGGCAAGCAGGTCGGGGCGAAAGAGCAGGTCGGCGTCGCTCATGCAAAGCTCACTGGGAAGGGCGGCGCACGGGTGGGCAGCGTCCAGCGCTGCCGAACGCCGCGCACAGGTGGCCTGTCCCTTGTCCTACAGCGCCAGATGGACAAAGTGTACGAGCGCGTAGGAGGAACCGATTGTGTAAAAAGGTCGCAGACAAGCGATGGCACAATGCCGTCTGGTCCGTCGACTCGCGGACGCGATTTGTCAGAGTTCCAGGAAGCCGAATTGAGTACCGTTTTTCCCGCCGATGCCACAGGGCACGCCTGCCGTCCCGGTTGCGGAGCGTGCTGCATCGCGCCGTCCATTACGAGCCCCATTCCGGGCATGCCTGAAGGCAAGCCGGCCGGCGTGCGTTGTGTTCAACTCGGCGAGGACCTGCGCTGCATGATCTTCGGCTCGCCGCTGCGGCCGGCGTGCTGCTCGGGGCTGCAGCCGCAGCCCGAGATGTGCGGCGAGTCGCGCGAGGAGGCGATTGCCTGGCTCACGCGTCTCGAGGCGCAAACCCAGCCGCAAACCCTGCCACAAGCGCCAGCCGCGCGCTGAAGCCGGCGCAAACTGCGTCGGCCAGCCGCCATGCGCCAGAATGACGGCGCGCCAGTCCCGGCTCAACAAGGAGATTTCGCATGGCCCACACCGCAACGCGCGTTTCCCGGCGCGCCTTCCTGTTCACAGCCTGCGCTGCGGCGGGTACGGCGATGTCGCTCGGCGCGTGTGCGACGGGGATTTTCCCGTTCATTCCCGATCACTACACGTTTTCGCAGCAACAGGTGCAGGACGCGGTGCAGCGCAAGTTTCCCTATCACCGCTCGATGCAGCAGATTTTCGACGTCTCGCTCACGAACCCGGTCGTGACGCTGAAGCCCGATCGCAACCGCGTGGCCGTGCGGCTCGACGCGCACCTCGAAAGCCCGTTGATGCAGCAGCCCGTGAGCGGCGCGTTCACGGTGTCGAGCGAGCTCGCCTACGACAGCGCGAACCGCGCCGTGGTGCTGCGCTCGCCTTCGGTCGATGGCGTCGACATGGCGGGCAATGCCGCCGCCTACGCGCCGCAGGTGAGTGCGGTCGCCGCGCTCGTCGCCACCCAGCTGCTCAACAATTACCCCGTCTATACGTTCAAGCCCGACCAGCTCCAATTTGCCGGCGTCAATTACGAACCCGGTACAATCACCATCCTTACAAACGGCATACGCGTGCAGATCGTCGAGAAGTAAGCCGACGAGACGCCGTCCGGCGCACGCGGCCGTCGTCGGTCGCGTGGCGCGCCGTGTGCCGTCCCGACGCTCAAAGAAGAGGGATAAAGGGATGGACTGGATTTTGACCTGCAAGGCCTTGATTCTCGGCATCGTCGAAGGGCTGACGGAGTTTCTGCCCGTGTCGAGTACGGGGCATCTGATCGTCGTGGGCAGCTTGCTCAATTTCGAGGGCGCGTATGCCAAGACTTTCTACGTGGTGATCCAGTTTGGCGCGATTCTCGCCGTGTGCTGGGAGTTCCGGCGCAAGATCGGCGAAGTGGTCGTAGGGTTGCCCTCGCGGCCCGATGCGCGGCGCTTCACGCTCAACGTGATCGTCGCCACCATTCCAGCCGTCGTGCTGGGTCTGATGTTCGAGAAGACGATCAAGTCGGTGCTCTTCGCGCCGGTGCCGGTCGCGTTCGCGCTGGTGGGCGGCGGCCTCGTCATCCTGTGGGTCGAGAATCGCCTGCGCGGCCCGAAGGGGCTGCCGGTCGCTGAGCAGCGCGCCGCGCGCGTGAATTCGATTGACGAGGTCACGCCGCTCGACGCCTTCAAGGTGGGCTGCGCGCAGTGCTTCGCGCTGATTCCGGGCATGTCGCGTTCGGGCTCGACCATCATCGGCGCGATGCTGTTTGGCCTCGAGCGGCGCGTCGCGACCGAGTTCTCGTTCTTCCTTGCGATCCCCGTGATCTTCGGCGCGACCGTTTATGAGCTGTACAAGAGCTGGCACGAGCTTTCCGTTGACTGGCTCGGGCTCTTCGGCATTGGCTTCGTCGCCGCGTTCGTCAGCGCCTTCGCGTGTGTGCGCTGGCTGCTGCGCTTCGTGGCATCGCACGATTTCACCGCCTTCGCCTGGTACCGGATCGCGTTTGGTCTCGTGATCCTGCTGTTCGGCTATGGCGGCGGGCTAGGCTGGGACGACTAAAAACGCAACGGGCGCCGTGTGACATCACGGCGCCCGTTTTCTTTACGGTTCGCGGTTTCAGTCCGCGCGGCGTCGGAACACGAGATCCCACACACCGTGACCGAGGCGCAGGCCGCGGCGCTCGAACTTCGTCACCGGGCGGTAGTCGGGGCGCGGCGCGTAGCCGGCGGCCGTATTCTCGAGCGCAGGCTCCGCGCTGAGCACTTCGAGCATCTGCTCGGCGTAGTTCTGCCAGTCGGTCGCGCAGTGCAGGTACGCGCCCGGTTTCATGCGCGAGACGAGATGCGCGACGAACTTCGGCTGAATCAGGCGGCGCTTGTGATGGCGCGCTTTGTGCCACGGATCGGGGAAGAAAATGTGGACGCCGTCGAGGCTCCCCGGCGCGATCATGTGCTCGAGCACTTCCACGGCGTCGTGCTGAATGATGCGGATGTTTTCCAGATTCTGTTCGCCAATCAGCTTGAGCAGTGCGCCAACGCCAGGCTCGTGGACCTCGACGCCGAGGAAGTCGTCCTCACGGCGCAAGGCGGCGATTTCTGCCGTGCTCGCGCCCATCCCGAAACCGATCTCCAGGATGCGCGGGGCGTGCCGTTCAAACACGGCGTCCCAGTCGGCGGCTTCGGCCGCGTACGGCACGACGAAGCGCGGGCCGAGCTCGTCGAGCGCGCGGCGCTGGCCGGTCGAGACGCGGCCAGCGCGGGTCACGAAGCTGCGGATGCGGCGGTGGTGCAGCGCGTCGCTGTGCGCGTTCGTTTCGGAGGCGGCGTCTTGTGCGTCGGACTGCGTGGAGTCAGGACGGGCGTCGTCGTTGGGATCGTGATTCATCTTCGCGGGTGGGTGTGCAAGCGGCGGATGTCGCGGCTGTCGATAATGGGGGCGGGCTGCGCCTTCGGCTCGGTGCGAGGCATGTCGGGCCATTCGTGGCGACCCAGTGCCGGGGGCGACGCAGGCCGGTATGGCGGGACGCCTCGTGGGCCGTTTTCGCGTTCGCCCTAACCGGCGACGGCGTTGAGCCCGGCAGGCGGGCGCGGCGCGCTCGAAGCCCAGCGGCTCCGAAGCCGTCGCGCATTATATCAGCGCGCTTGCACGGCTCCGGCAGCGGCTGGGCCGGCGCGGCGTGCCTACAGCGCCTCAACGTCGTCCGCGCATCGATCGACATCTCAGTCGGCTGAAACGACGACCCGCATGCGCGTGGGTTCGCTCAACTCGAACGCGTTCACACGTCCGGCGCGCACGTCGAATAGCAGGCGTGTGAGGTCGCCGGCCGCGCCGCGCAGGCGCTCGGCTTCGGCGGCCGGGCGTTCGTCGGCATCGGCGAGAAGGGCTTGGCGCGAGCGCGCGATCAGCCTGATCGCGCTCGGTCGGGACATGAAAAATTGATCCATCGGGGACTGGTGCGCCACGGGCGCGCAGCGAGTCGTTATGCGGCAGTCGAGCGAATTACGGGTCGGCGGACCAGCTCGCGGCGCGTGCGGGAAGGACCCGAGGAGCGCCAGAGTGCATTGTGCAACGGAGGAATTCAGGTCGTGCCCGGCATGTGCCGGTCGGGCGGGCTTGGCGTCCCAGGGGTGTCCTGGCAGGCGCGCTGTTTGAAAGCCCAAGCCTCGAAGAGAGGTCGGCAAGCCGACGTGGAGCGGGCGATGGGAATCGAACCCACGTCATCAGCTTGGGAAGCTGAGGTAATGGCCATTATACGACGCCCGCAGAGCGCGCTATTTTACGCGTTTTTGGCCTTCTTGCGCAATGACGCGGCGCGCCGGGCGCGCCGCCAGATGGATCACGCCGTCTGCCGATGCGTCATCAAATCCCGAACAGCGTGAGCGAAACCGCCGCGCGCGTGACCACCATCAGCAGCACCTGCACGATTACGAAGAGCAAAATCGGCGAGAGATCGAGGCCGCCCAGGTTCGGCAGAATGCGGCGCAGCGGGTTGAGGAACGGCGCCGTCAGCTGGAACAACACGGGCATCGCCGCCGAGCGCGGGTTGAGCCACGAGAGCAGCGCCATCAGGATCGTCAGCCAGATCAGCAGGTTGAGCGCCCATTTCACGAGCGTGAGCACGGCGACGATCAGAAGCGTCGGCAAAAGACCCAGTGGGTCCACGCCCGCGATCCATACCATCAGCAGCACGTAGGCAATGGCCGCGATCAGCGCGCCGACCACGCTCGCCCAGTCGATGCCGCGCACGCCGGGAATCACGTGCCGCAGCGGCAGCACCAGCCAGTTGGTGACCTGCTGGATCGCGTGGGTCACGGGGTTGTACGGCGGCACACGCACGTACTGGAGCCAGGCGCGCAGCAGCAGGGCGGCGCCGAATAGCGTGAAGACCGTATTGAGCAGAAAGCGGGCGATATCGCCGAACATCGGTGTTGTTTCCTTCTTGTGTGGGTGGCGGCGCGCTTGGCGTGTGGCGGCCGATAAAAGGTCATGTCGGGGTTCCGCTCGCCCCGTTCAACCCTGCGGAGCACTTCAGACGGACACCTTGACCTCGCTGATCAGAATGGTGCCATTTCCGCCGTCGGTGTAGTTGGGAATGTCGTCGAGGAGTGTGTCGGCATGCGGCTGAAACACCGCGTAGAACGCATCGACCGTCTCGAACAGGAAGTGTCCGGCCGCGACGTACGGCGGGGGCGTGCCCGGCGGCCCGGCGTTGATGCCGATGTCGACCGACCAGCCCTTGAGCGACTCGCCAAAGAGCTTCGCCGCGAGCGGCATGTGGTGCGTGCAGTAGTACCCGGTGTCGAAACGCCCGTTCGCGCGAGACGGATAGAGGATGCTGACCTTGATCATTGTGCGTGCTCGTCGGTGTATCCCATGGGCGCGCGCGGTGCCTGCGTTGCGATGCGCGCGCCGTCGCCACATTACCACGGCTCACGCCTTGCCAGTATCCGCGAGCGAAACCGCCGCGAAGGCCTGGCGCGCGGCGGGGCCGCGGCTTTGGCGTGCAAGCCGCGCAAAATGGTTGCGCTCACGGCAGGCTTTTCGGCGAACGGCTACAGTGATTCTGACAGACCGCGCCAGAAGGCGCCTCAGGGCGCAAGTGTTGCGCCGGGGCCGCACGGGCGCACGATATGTTCGCTTTCGTACCGATCACGCGCCAATGGTGCGACTACAAATGACAGTGATGGGCACGACGTCGCGCCGGTAGCCCTGAGGCGGCACGATTCCTGCTGTTAGCTCGCGGCGCACTATGCGCAGCAACTCAAACCCAGCACGTGGAAGCCGCAACGAATAGTGCGGTATGCATATACGGCACTAGTGAGGCTATCTCACAACACTGCCATTTTTGTCCTGGAATCTGAGCACAATACTTCTCATCGTTTCGGTTTCGTTGTTGCAGTCGTGCAATTGGGTTTGTTCCTGTCGGTAGTCCGATTCGGGGAGTTCACCATGAGCATCTTCGCTTACCGAAAGCATTTACGGTTTCTCACGCCCTTTCAGCGCCGCCGCTGGTGGGATCAGAAGAAGCGTCTCACGCCGCGTGTGCGCATCAGCGGTGCGTATGTGCCACCGAGCGTCACGCGCGAATTCACCTATGTAAAGGTCGGATAGCGGAGAGTTTGCTCAGCCTGGCGGGCGGTTTGTGCGCCGCCGGTGGGTCGGAAGAGATGCCCGGTTCCAGGACCGGGCATCGTCGTTTACAGCCGCGCCGCGCCTGGCGGCCGCAGTCCGGCCGACCAATTTGTAATCAAACATTACCGGGTGATTGGCCTGCCGGCACCTTCGCGCCGGTAACAATGACAGCGCCCTGGTTTTTGTAACGAATCGCGGCGTGATCGGGCGCGCGTGTGGCGATTTTTCGCAGCGGCCGCGCCCATCGGGCTTGACACGCTATTAAGCGCCCCCAAAACAGGATTGCAATTCGAAACAAATGGCTACCAATAAGGGCCGCCGTTTTCGATACATTGATTGCGTGGGCAGTGCCCGTCATATGCGTGTCGCCGCTGGTGGCCGCCAGGAGAAGAGAAGTGAAAAAGACCGTATCGTTCATCGTTGCCGCCGCGCTGGGTGTGGGGTTCGTCAGCGCGGCCCAGGCGCACGTCTCGGTGGGTATCGGCATTGGCATTCCGGTGGCACCGGCGTATCCCGTCTATGCGGCGCCCGTCTACGCACCGCCGCCCCCGCCCGTAGTCTATGCGCCGCCGCCGGTGGTCTACGCACCGCCGCCCGCGGTCGTCGTAGGCGGCTACGGTGGCTATGGCTACTACGGCCGTCCGTACTGGCATCACGGCTACTATGGCCACGGTTACTACGGCCGCGGCTACTATCGTCATTGAGCGCGACGGGCGGCGCACGCGGCCCGGCAGCAGGTTTCACGAACGGCGCAACGCCGGCTCACGCCGCGTTGCGCCGTTTGTTTTGGGCGTTCGCTTTCGCGCCTTGCGCGGCGCGCCAAGTCGCTGCGCGCGGATCCGGATCTTGATGCGCGGCGAGGTACACGCTGCGCCCGACACCGCTTACGACGCGCCCGCGCCCTGCAGGATCAAATCGCGATAGCCGTGCACGGTCACGCTGTACGAGAAATAAGCGAACAGCAGCGCCGAAAGCACGTGGCAGGCGCGCAGCAGGGCGGTGCCGGCGCGTTTGCGGCCATGGCTGGCCAGTCCGCAAAGGAAAAAGGTCCAGCCGAGCCCGCCCGCAAAAAAGCCCAGCAGGAAGAGCGAGGCCGCCTTGGCGCTCGTCGCCCCCGACTTTGCGATGAGCGCGCCGCCGACTGCCGCAAACCAGAGAATCGCACTAGGCGACGAGAGCGCGAGCAACACGCCCCGCCCGAAGCTTCGCCACGGGTTGGGCAGCGGCGCGGCGTAGCCGGCTTCGCCTTCCACGGGCGGCGCCGATGCCGGATTGAGCGCTTCGCGCGCCATCTTCCACGTGAGCATGAGCAGCAGGGCGGAGCCGCCGATCCACACGATCCAGCGCACGGGCGAAAACTGCAGCAGCGCGGCCATGCCGGCAAGCGCGAGCGCGGCGTAGATGAGGTCGCCGAAACACGAGCCGAGCCCTAGCCAGAAGCCCGGGCGAAAGCCGTGCGTGAGCGTGAGCGAGATGATGGCGACGTTGACGAGACCGATGTCGAGGCAAAGCGAAAGCGACAGGAAAAAGCCGTCGGAAAGCAGGGATACGTGAGACATGAAAACGATTTTTTGTTGGTATGGACTGCATGCCGCACACGCCCGCCCGTGAGGAAGCGGGCGCAGGCGGCTCAAACGTGCTTCAAACGCCGATGCACAGATACTTCAATTCGACATATTCGTCGATGCCGTACTTCGAACCTTCGCGCCCGAGACCCGACTGCTTCACGCCGCCGAACGGCGCGACTTCGTTCGAGATGAGTCCGGTGTTCACGCCGACCATGCCGTACTCGAGCGCTTCCGCGACGCGCCAGACGCGGCCGATGTCGCGGCTGTAGAAGTACGAGGCGAGGCCGAATTCGGTGTCGTTGGCGAGGCCAATCACTTCGGCTTCGTCACTGAAGCGCAATACCGCCGCGACCGGACCGAAGGTTTCCTCGCGGGCGATCAGCATGTCGCGCGTAACGTCGGCGAGCACGGTGGGCTCGACGTAACGCCCCGAGCTGACCTTGCCGCCCGCCACGAGCCTCGCGCCCTGGGCGGTCGCATCGCTGATGTGCTGCTCGACCTTGGCGACGGCCGCGTCGTCGATCAACGGCCCCTGGCTTACACCGTCATCGAAACCGTTGCCTACCTTGATCTTGCGCGAGGCGGCGGCGAGCTTCTCGACGAAAGCTTCGTACACCCTGTCGTGCACATAGAAGCGGTTCGTGCAGACGCAGGTCTGGCCCGCGTTGCGATACTTCGAGATCATCGCGCCTTCCACGGCGGCGTCGAGGTCGGCGTCGTCGAACACGATGAAGGGGGCATGGCCGCCCAGTTCGAGGGCGAGTTTCTTGACCGTCGGCGCGCACTGCTGCATGAGGATGCGGCCCACCGACGTCGATCCCGTGAACGAGAGATGGCGCACGATGTCGCTCTCGCAGAGAGCTTTGCCAATTGCGATGGAGTTCGCGGAGTCGGCGGTGAGCACGTTGAACACGCCCTTGGGCACGCCCGCGCGCTGCGCCAGTTCGGCGAGCGCGAGTGCGCAAAGCGGCGTCTGCTCGGCGGGCTTCACGACGATCGTGCAGCCCGCGGCAATGGCCGGCGCGACCTTGCGTGTGATCATCGCGATCGGGAAATTCCAGGGAGTGATCGAGGCGCACACGCCGATCGGCTGCTTGAGCACGACGAGCTTGCGGTCGCTGGCCGGGCTCGCGAGCACGTCGCCGTTCACACGCTTGGCTTCTTCGGCGAACCACTCCAGGAAAGACGCGCCATAGATCACTTCGCCGCGCGCCTCGGCGAGCGGCTTGCCTTGCTCGGCGGTCATGATCGCGGCGAGATCGTCGGCGTGCTCGATCACGAGGTCGAACCAGCGCCGCAGGATGGCGGCGCGCTCCTTGCCTGTCTTCGCGCGCCACTCGGGCAGCGCGGCGTTCGCGGCGCCGATGGCGCGATGCGCCTCGTCGGCGCCGAAGTCGGGCACGCTCGCGATCTCTGCGTTGTCGGCGGGGTCGAGCACGGCGAACGTCGCCGCACCGCCGCTCCATTCGCCGTCGATGTACGCACGGGTCTTGAAGAGGGCGGGGTCGTTCAGTTGCGTCAGGCGCTCCGATGCGGGCATCATCCTCGAGTCTCCTTCAGGTTCACTGGCGCCGCGGCTCATGCCATGCACGAGGCGTGACGCGGTAAGCGCGGCGTCGCGAAAAGGCGTCGCGGATGAATCGGCCGGCGTTGGGCCTTGGGCCCGATGCCGGGTAACGCCGGGTTGCGCCGGTCGCGCAGCGCAGCGCGTCAGGTGCTGCTAAAGCCGAGCTCGTCGTACAGACGGTCGACGCGCGTCTTCACAGCGGCGTCCATCTCGATTGCGCGGCCCCATTCGCGATCCGTCTCGCCGGGCCACTTGTTGGTGGCGTCGAGCCCCATTTTCGAGCCGAGGCCGGCCACCGGCGAAGCGAAGTCGAGATAGTCGATCGGCGTGTTCTCGACGAGCACGGTATCGCGCGCCGGATCGATACGTGTGGTGATCGCCCAGATCACCTCCTTCCAGTCGCGAATGTCCACATCATCGTCGACCACGACAATGAACTTTGTATACATGAACTGGCGCAGGAAGCTCCATACTCCGAACATCACGCGTTTTGCGTGCCCGGGGTAGCTCTTCTTCATCTGCACGATCGCCATGCGGTAGCTGCACCCCTCGGGCGGCAGATAGAAGTCGGTGATCTCGGCAAACTGTTTCTGCAGGAGCGGCACGAACACTTCGTTGAGCGCCACGCCGAGCACCGCGGGCTCGTCGGGCGGCTTGCCTGTATATGTGGAATGGTAGATCGCATCGCGGCGCATGGTGATGCGCTCGACTGTGAACACGGGGAACCATTCCTGTTCGTTGTAGTAGCCCGTGTGGTCGCCGTAGGGGCCTTCGAGCGCGTGTTCGTACGCGGCGCTCGCGCCTTTGGCGGGGCGGGGCGGCGCGCCAGCGGGTGCCGGGCCGGTCTCGCCCGCCTGCGGGTAGATGAAGCCTTCGAGCACGATCTCGGCGCGCGCGGGCACCTGCAGCGTGTCGACGCCGGGCGTCAGGCACTTGGCGAGCTCGGTGCGGGCGCCGCGCAACAGGCCCGCGAACTGATATTCGGAGAGCGTGTCGGGCACCGGGGTGACGGCGCCGAGGATCGTCGCCGGGTCGGCGCCGAGCACGACCGCCACCGGATAAGGCTTGCCCGGGTTCTTCAGGGCGAACTCGCGGAAGTCGAGCGCGCCGCCGCGATGCGCGAGCCAGCGCATGATGAGCTTGTTGCGGCCAATCAGCTGCTGGCGGTAGATGCCGAGATTCTGGCGCGTCTTGTTGGGACCGCGTGTGACGGTCAGGCCCCAGGTGACGAGCGGGCCAGCGTCGCCAGGCCAGCAGGTCTGGATCGGCAGTCTGGCGAGATCGACGTCGTAGCCTTCCCAGACGATTTCCTGGCAAGGTGGCGCGCTCACGGACTTCGGCGCCATGTCCCAGACGGCCTTGGCGAGCGTGAGCAGCTTGCCCGCGTCCTTCAAGCCGCGCGGCGGCTCGGGCTCCTTGAGCGCCGAAAGCAGGCGCCCCACGTCGCGCAGCGACTCGAGCGCGGCGCCGTCGCCGCCGCTTTCGGGCGCGTCGATGCCCATGCCGAGCGCGACGCGCCGGGGCGTGCCGAACAGATTGCCGAGCACCGGGAACGCGTGCGTCGAACGGTTCTCAAAGAGCAGGGCCGGGCCGCCGGCGCGCAAGACGCGGTCGCACAGCTCGGTCATTTCCAGCACCGGGGAGACAGCTTGCGGGACGCGGCGCAATTCGCCGATCGTCTCCAGGCGACCAACGAAGTCGCGCAGGTCTTTGTATTTCATTGGGGGCCAGTTGGGCAACTCGGTGGGCAACCCTGCGGGCACGCTCGCGCGGCCAGTGCCGGCCGGATTGGGAGGCTGCGCAACGGTTGCAGGGCGGCTGCGGTCCGCGCCCGGCGATCGAAGCCGGACCGAAACGCGGCGTAACGATTGTCGATTTTACCTGTGTTGGCTGGCACACGCTGCTAGCCAATCGGCATAACAAGCCGCAGAGGCACTTGGCACGCGGTTTCCGGAGGATTGAACGGTGTTCATCATTACAATTAGTTATAGATTTGACATTCTATAGTATTGACGATCTATAACAGGCTGCTAGAATCCGTCCACATTGGTTGCAGGGTTTGAAATTTTTAACCACCTTCCCGGCCCTTCAGACGCAACGCGTCGCCGTTTTGCCGAACCCCTGCACGGCTTGCATACGGTAAAGATTGGTTGTCCACGTCAGCGCCACTTCGTGCTGGCTTTTCGCGTGAGAACTCCCGGCGCGCGCACATTGCGTGCCTGGTTGCCCCAAAGGAGTTCCACCCACGGCGAACTTGCCGTTTTCCCGACATCGCTGCCGCACCAGCCAGGGCGCGCGATGTCTTGATCCTGCGATTGGCCGTCTGCCTCGTGCCGACCCCTGCGCGGGATCATGCAACATGGGAGATCTGTAGATGAATACCTGGTTATCGTGGTGGCGCGCCGACGAGCGTGTAGCTCTTGGCCTGCGTGCGCTGCTGCGTCGTGGCACGCGTCTTAGCCATCACCTCTTCAGCATTGTTGGCGGTTGTGCCGTCGTGCTCGCGGTCGCCCTCTGGCTGCTGCCCACGTGGCGCGGCACGCTGGCCGCGCGCGTGATGCCCTTCGTCTCGGCGGCCGTGCAGGCCGGCCCGGCACGTCTGCTGCAAGGCAACCCGCTGCCCTCGTTTGCGCCTCCTGGCGTGACGAACAACGACGACAACGCCGACGGCGCGATGCTGCCTACCGCGCTCGCGCCCGATGCCGGCGCGCCCGGCCCTGCCGGCGCCGCGGGCATTTCGCCCGCTGGCTCCAACGGCACGGTCGCGAAGGTCGCGAGTTCGGTGTCGAACGGCGGCATCGCCACGCTCGATGCCGTCACGCTCAACGGCCTCGATCCGCGTGCGCTGCCGACCAGCGTCGGCTCGCTCGCGCGCATGATTCCGCCCCAGCGCGTCACGCCCGACGCCCGTGATGACCGCGTGCTCGTTTCGGCGCGTGAACAGGCGCTCGTCGCCACCTATCTGGCGCGCCGCTACCGGGTCGCGCAGGAGCCGGTCGGCGAACTCGTGAAAGCGGCGTTCGACACCGGCCGTGAAGTGGGGCTCGATCCTCTGCTGCTGCTCGCCGTGATGGCGATCGAATCGGGCTTCAACCCGTACGCCGAGAGTGGCGTGGGCGCGCAGGGCCTCATGCAGGTCATGTCGAAGGTGCACTCGGACAAGTTCCAGTACTTCGGCGGTCAGCGCGCGGCGCTCGATCCGCTCGCCAACATCAAGGTCGGCGCGCTGGTGCTCAAGGATTGCATCGCGCGCGGCGGTTCGCTGCCGGGCGGCCTGCGTCTGTACGTCGGTTCGACGTCGCCGGACGACGGCGGCTACGGCGCCAAGGTGATGGCCGAGCGGGGACGTCTGCGCGACGTCGCACGCGGGCGCAACGTGCCGATCAACGCGCCGCAGGCGCCCGTCACCACCACGGCCACCACGTCTGCGCCGCAGAAGGTGGCGAGCATCAACGGCGAGAAGCGCGTGCACGTGACGCTCGACAGCGCCCACGCGATCGTCGAGAAGTCGTCGGCCGCGAACAGCGGTTCGGCTCAGGACGACGCCAGTACCGGCACGACGGCCCAGAAGCACGCTTCGCCCGAATTGGGTGCCTGAGCCTCTGGCTGAAAGACGGGACCAAACGAAAAAGGCACCTTCGGGTGCCTTTTTCCATTTCTCGACCACCAGCGGTTCAGTGTCCGAAGAACGTATGCAGCCGTTCGACCGCTTCCTCCAGGCGCTCGTACGCCGTGGCATACGAGAGCCGCACGTACCGGTGCGGCGCGGCGACGCCGAAGTCCATGCCGGGCACCATTACCGTGCCTGCGTCGTGCAGCATCGCGCGGGTGAGCGCGTCGCTGTCGCCGGCGGCCGGGTGCGCGACGTTCGAGCAGTCGGCGTAGACGTAGAATGCGCCGTCGGGCATCACGGGCACCGTGAAGCCAAGCGACTCGAGCGCCGGCGCGATGAAGTCGCGTCGGCGCTTGAATTCGAGCCGGCGGCCTTCGTAGAGCTTCAGCGTGTCCGGCTCGAAGCACGCGAGCGCGGCATGCTGCGCGAGCGCCGACGCGCAGATGAACAGGTTCTGCGCGAGTTTTTCGAATGCGCCGACCAGCGAAGGCGGCACGACGAGCCAGCCCAGACGCCAGCCGGTCATGTTGAAGTACTTCGAGAAGCTGTTGACGGTCACCACGTCGTCGCCGAACGACAGTGCGGAGACGGGCGGCGTGTCGTACGAGAGGCCTTGATAGATCTCGTCGACGATCGTGAACCCGCCGCGCGCACGCACGCTGTGCACGATGCGTTTGAGTTCGTCGGGCTCGATAGAAGTGCCGGTGGGGTTCGACGGCGAGGCGAGCAGCACGCCGCGGGTGCGCGGCGACCACAGGCGCTCGACATCGGCGGCGGTGAGCTGGAAGCGCGCCTCCGGTCCGCTCGGCACGAGCACCGGCTTGCCTTCCGCGGCGGTCACGAAGTGGCGGTTGCACGGATAGCAGGGGTCGGGCATCAGCACTTCGTCGTCGCGATCGACGAGCGCGGTGCAGGCGAGCAGGAGCGCCGCCGAGGCGCCGGCCGTCACGACGATGCGCGCGGGGTCGACCGTAAGGCCGTACGCGTGCTGGTAGTGCGCGGCGATCGCCTCGCGCAGCGCGTGGATGCCGAGCGCGCTCGTGTATTGGGTGACGCCGCGGCGCAGCGCGGCGGCGGCCGCCTCGACGACGGGCTCGGGTGCCGTGAAGTCCGGCTCGCCGATACCCATGTGGATGATGTCGCGCCCAGCGCGCTCGAGCTTCGCGGCTTCCTTCGCCAGTTCCATGACGTAGAAAGGCTGGATCTCGTCGACGCGCGCGGCTAGCCGCAGCAGCGGTTCGGCAACGGTGTTCATGCGGGTCTTTCCAGTACTGACAGATCACGCGGCGCGCGGGGCCGGGCGCTCAGGCGCACCCGCTTGCCCCGGCGGCTCGCGTTCTTACGACTTGCGGGCGTTTTGCGCTTCGGTGGCGCGCAATTGCGCCGCGAGCTTGTCGAGCACGCCGTTCACGTACTTGTAGCCGTCCGAGCCGCCGAAGGTCTTCGTGAGCTCGACCGCCTCGTTGATCACGACGCGGTACGGAATGTCGACGTGATGCTTGAACTCGTAGGTCGCGACGAGCAGCACCGCGCGTTCGACAGGCGAAAGCTGCTCGATCGGACGGTCGAGACACGGCGTGATGGCGGCGGACAGTTCGTCCGACTCGCGGATGACGCCGTGCAGGATCGCGTCCAGATGCTCGTGATCGGCCTTGTCGTAGCCCTGCGAACCGCGCAGCTGCGCGTCGATCTCGCCGGCGGGCACACCCGACAGCAGCCACTGATACAACCCCTGCGTGGCCAGTTCGCGGGAGCGGCGGCGCGCGCTCTTCATTGCTGTTCCTCTTCGTCTTCCTCGTCTTCTTCGTCGTCGTCGCCGCCGTCGAGCTGCTCCAACGCCACCGTCAGGTTCGCCATTTCCACGGCGACACGCGCGGCGTCACGACCCTTCTCGGTCATGCGGGCCACGGCCTGCTCGTCGTTCTCGGTGGTGAGCACGGCGTTCGCAACGGGCACGTTGAAGTCGAGCGAGACGCGCGAGATGCCCGCGCCGCTTTCGTTCGAGACGAGCTCGAAGTGGTAGGTCTCGCCGCGCACGACCGCGCCGAGCGCGATCAGGGCGTCGAACTGACCGCTTTCGGCGAGCTTTTGCAGCGCCAGCGGGATTTCGAGTGCGCCCGGCACGGTGACGAGCAGCACGTCCTCGCCCGTTACGCCGAGGCGTTCGAGTTCTTCGATGCAGGCGTCGGCGAGGCCGTTGCAGACCGGTTCGTTAAAGCGCGACTGGACGATGCCGATGCGCAGTCCGTCGCCGTCGAGGTTCGGTTGGTATTGTCCGATTTCCATGTGGTGTCCGTAAGTTCGGTTGAGCGTGGTGACGCGTGAAAAGAGCGCGATGCGACTTCAGGCGCGCGACGAGGCAGGGTCAGCGGCTTCCGGCGGGCAGGGCGCTTGCGGGTTGCCGCCGGGCATCGGCACGAAGCCGGTGACCTCGAGACCGTAGCCCGACATGCTGCCGAGGCGGCGCGGCTTCGAAAGCACCTGCATGCGGCCCACGCCGAGTTCGCGAAGGATCTGCGCGCCGATGCCGTAGGTCTTGAAGTCTACGGGCCGGCGGGCGAGGGCCTCCGCGCGTTCTTTCTGGTCGAACGCCTTGAAGACGTCGATCAGGTGTTCCTTGGGTTCGCCGCAGTTGAGCATGACGATCACGCCCACGTCGCGCGAGGCGATCTCGCGCATGGCGGCGTCGAGCGTCCACGAGTGCGTGGACGAACCCGTTTCGAGCAGATCCAGCACCGAAAGCGGCTCGTGCACGCGCACGGGCGTATCGACGCCGGGCTTGGGCGTGCCGCGCACGAGGGCGATGTGCGGCGTGCGCGTGGGCTGGTCGACATACATGACCGCGCGGAACGGGCCGTGGGCGGTTTGCATAGTGCGCTCGGCCACGCGCTCGACGATCGATTCGGTGCGGCTGCGGTAGTGGATCAGGTCGGCGATGGTGCCGACCTTCAGGCCGTGCTCCTGCGCGAACTCCATGAGGTCGGGCAGGCGCGCCATCGTGCCGTCGTCCTTGATGACCTCGCAGATCACCGAGGCGGGCGTGAGGCCGGCGAGCGCCGTGAAGTCGCAGCCTGCTTCGGTGTGGCCCGCGCGCACGAGCACGCCGCCGGGCTGGGCCATGATCGGGAACACGTGGCCGGGCTGCACGATGTGCTCGGCGCGCGCGTCGTGCGCGACGGCCGCCTGGATCGTGCGGGCGCGGTCGGCGGCGGAAATACCGGTCGTGACGCCTTCGGCGGCCTCGATGCTGACCGTGAACGCCGTGCCGTACTGCGTGCCGTTGCGGTAGGTCATGAGCGGCAGGTTGAGCAGCTTGCAGCGCTCCTGGGTGAGCGTGAGGCAGATCAGCCCGCGGCCGTACTTCGCCATGAAGTTGATGGCTTCAGGCGTGACGAACTCCGCAGCGATGACGAGGTCACCCTCGTTTTCCCGGTCTTCTTCGTCGACGAGGATGACCATCTTGCCGGCTTTGAGCTCGGCGATGATCTCAGGGGTGGAGGCGAGCGTCATGTTCGGATTCTGGCTGGAAAGGCCACATTTTACGCCACGCGGGCGGGCGCGTCGCCCAGAACGCGGGAAGGCGCGAATCGCGTCTGTTTCACGCTAGTAACGCAATACGTCATTCAGGTGAAACGTTACTATTCGTGCTTCATTTTCCGTGCCCGCGCGCATCACGCCGCACGCGCGCGCGGCTTCCGCCTGAGCCGGCTTGCGGCGGGAAGGTACGCGAAGGGTCGACGCGTCAGCGCAGGATCACGTCGTCGGCGAGTCCTTTCGTCAGTTCCAGCGCCTGGCGCTCGAACAGGCGCCGGTACAGGCCGTTTTCGCGGCGCACGAGCGCGTCGTGTGTGCCTTCCTCCGCCACGCGTCCGCGCTCGAGCACGAGCAGCCGGTCGAGCGCTCGCACGGTCGAGAGCCGGTGCGCGACGACCACGGTCGTGCGGCCCTCCATGAGCCGCTCCATGGCCTGCTGGATCAGCACTTCGCTTTCACTGTCGAGGCTCGAGGTCGCTTCGTCGAAGATCAGGATCGGCGCATTCGCGAGGAATGCGCGCGCGATCGCCACGCGCTGGCGCTCGCCGCCCGAGAGCTTCACGCCGCGCTCGCCCACGAGCGTGTCGTAGCCGTGCGGCAGCGCCGTGATGAAGTCGTGGGCGCTCGCGAGCTTCGCCGCGCGCTCGATTTCGGCGTGGGTCGCGCCGGGCCGGGCATAGGCGATGTTCTCGGCAAGCGAGCGGTGGAACAGCACCGGCTCCTGCTGCACGATGGCGATCTGCGAGCGCAGCGACGCCTGCTGCACGCGCGCAATGTCCTGGCCGTCGATCGTGATGCGTCCGCCGGACACGTCGTAAAGGCGCTGGATCAGCTTGATCAGCGTGGTCTTGCCGGAGCCCGAATGGCCGACGAGGCCCACGCGCTCGCCCGGCGCGATACGCAGCGTGAGGTTCTCGTAGAGCGCCCGGCCTTGCGCGTGGTCGCCATAGCGGAACGTCATGTTCTCGAAGCAGATATCGCCCTGATCGATCACGATGGGCGGCGCATCACGCTGATCCTCGATGCCGAGCGGCGCCGCGTCGAGCGCGACGAGCTCTTCCATGTCGTTGACCGAGCGCTGCAGGTTGCGCACGTGCATGCCCACATCGCGCAGATATCCCTTGAGCAGGAAGAACAGCGTGAGCGCGAACGTGATGTCGCCGACGCTCGCGAGACCGCGCGCCCAAAGCAGCAGCGCCGCACCGAGGATGGCTGCCTGCATGCCCACGAGCAGCGCGCCCTGCACGCCGCCGTTGAGCGTGCCGCGCTGCCACGTGCGCCGCGTGCGGCTGCTCCACTTGGTGACGACGCGCGCGAGCCGCGCTTCTTCGCGCGTTTCCGCGCCGAACGCCTTGACGACGGCGTTGCACGAAATGGCGTCGGCGAGCGCGCCGCCCATCTTCGTATCCCACTGGTTCGCGAGCCGGGCCGAGGGCGCGACGTAAAAGAGCGAGAGCGAGACCGTGATCGCCAGATACACGGCCGAGCCGATGCCGACCACGAGGCCCATCACATGCCACTGCACCGCGAGCAGGATGGTCGAGCCGACCAGCATGACGAGTGACGGGAAGAGGGCGACGAGCAGCGTGTCGTTGAGCAGGTCGAGCGCCCACATGCCGCGCGTGACCTTGCGCACCGTTGAGCCGGCAAAGCTGTTCGCGTGCCAGTCTGTCGAGAAGCGCTGCACGCGATGGAAGGCCTGCGTGGCGATCTCGCTCATCATGCGCAGCGTCAGCGTGATGATGTTGCGGTACGCGGCCTGGCGCATGATCGTGCCGCCGAGCCCGAGCGCCGTGAGCGCCCAGAACGCGACGACCGCCGCATGCCAGGCGGCGGCGCTGCTAGCTGCGCCGCCGTGCGTGAGGGCGTCGACGAGCTGGCCCGCGTAGTGGGGCGTGAGCACGTCGGCGAGCGCGCCGAGGAGCGAGGCGAGCGCGACGGCCGTGACGCGCGCCGGTTGGCGCGCCCAGTGCCGGAAGGTGAAGCCGAGGACCTTGCGGAAAGTTTGCCCGCCCGATTCGGGTTTTGTATTTAGCTCTGTCATGGACAGCATGCTCCGGACGTGACGCCCGAAGACTCTCCTGAAGGAAGCGTGAAGCGTTAAGACGGAAAACGGGCTTCGCACGCCCGGGCATCGGTTGCCGGACGGCCTGACCTCGAATTCGCTGAATACGGCGCGGCGTCTGAAAACATGCCGCGCGGGACGCGCTATGGCTGCGCTGGAAGCGGGACGGTTGCGTGACGCGACGCAACGTGCAACATCACCCGGACCATCGGCATGGCGGCGCTCGTGTCAATCGTTGCCAACTGTGCCTCCTGGTTCGATTCGGGTGATGGGAACGCGGCACGCCGTGTGGCGAACGCGTAGGGGAAGGCTAGATTCTATCAGCGCCCCGGCGCGCGTGCTTGCGCGCGTCCGGGGCAGGCATGGCGCCGGCCCGGCGGCTTTTAGTCCTGCGCGGCCGAATTCGCTGCCTTTTCCGCCGAGAGCATCCGCTCGACATAGCGCGCAATCAGATCGATCTCGAGATTTACCTTCGTACCGGTCCGAAGATGCTTGAGCGTGGTGACTTCCACGGTGTGGGGAATCAGGTTGATCGAGAATTCACAGCCGTCCGCGTGATCGTCGACCGAGTTGACCGTGAGGCTCACGCCGTTCACGGTGATCGAGCCCTTGTAGGCGAGATAGCGGCCGATATCCGCCGGGGCGAGAATGCGCAGTTCATGCGACTCGCCCACGGGCGCGAAGCGCGTGACGGTGCCGAGGCCGTCCACGTGACCCGAGACGATGTGGCCACCCAGGCGGTCGTTCGCGCGCAGCGCCTTTTCGAGGTTCACTTCGCCCGTCGCCGCGAGGCCCACGGTGCGGTTCAGGCTTTCGCGCGAAACGTCGACGTCGAAGCCCGTTGCCGACTTCTCGATGACAGTCATGCACGCGCCCTGGATCGCGATGCTGTCGCCGAGCTGCACGTCCTCGAGGCCGAGGCTCCCTGCGTTGACGGCGAGGCGCACGCCTGCGTCGGCGCCGGTGCCGAGCGGTTTGATCGATTCGATGCGGCCCACTGCCGCGACGATTCCGGTAAACATCGTGCTGTTCCTTGTGTTCAGTGCATCAGTGAGGGTCAGGCGTCTTGCGTCGTGACGACGCGCGCAAGAATGCGCAGATCGTTGCCGAGGCGATCGACGGAATGAAAGGCGAGGCGCGTGCGCTCGTCGAGCGTCGCGGGCGCAGCGATGTCGATCATGCCGAGCGCGTTCGTGCCGAGCAGCGACGGCGCCACATACACGAGCAGTTCGTCCACGCAGCCTTCGCGCAGGAGCGAGCCGTTGAGCTTGTAGCCCGCTTCCACGTGCAGTTCGTTCACGCCGCGCGCGGCGAGCTCGGTAAGCATGGCCGGCAGATCGACCTTGCCCTGGTCGTTGCCGAGCGCGACGATTTCGGCGCCGCGCACGCGCAGCGCTTCGGCGCGTTCTTCGTTGCTCGCGTCGAGCGCCGCGCAGAACACGAGCGTGGGCGCGCCCACGAAAATCTGCGCGAGCGGCGAGGCGTCGAGCCGGCTGTCGATCAGCACGCGTTTGGGCTGGCGCGGGGTGTCGACGGCGCGCACGGTCATGCGCGGGTCGTCTTCCTTCACCGTGCCGATACCCGTGAGGATGGCCGAGGCGCGCGCGCGCCAGGCGTGGCCGTCGGCGCGCGCGGCTTCGCCCGTGATCCATTGGCTTTCGCCCGAGGGCAGGCCGGTGCGGCCGTCGAGCGATGCGGCCACCTTCATGCGCACCCACGGACGCTTGCGTGTCATGCGCGAAACGAAGCCTATATTCAGTTCGCGCGCCTCGTTGGCCAGCAGCCCGCAACGCACGTCGACACCCGCGTCGCGCAAAATCGAAAGCCCGCGCCCCGACACGAGGGGGTTCGGGTCTTCCATCGCCGCAATCACGCGCGCGACCTTCGCTTCGATCAGCGCGTTCGCGCAGGGCGGCGTGCGGCCGAAGTGGCTGCACGGCTCGAGCGTCACGTACGCGGTCGCACCGCGCAGGTCGTGCCCGCGTGCGCGGGCGTCCTTCATCGCCTGGATTTCGGCGTGATCCTGGCCGGCCGGCTGCGTGAAGCCCTCGCCGATCACCACGCCGTCCTTCACCAGCACGCAGCCGACGCGCGGGTTCGGGTCGGTCGTGTACAGGCCGCGGTGCGCGAGCGCGAGCGCACGCTCCATGTGGACGAAATCGGATTGCGAAAACATCGTCGGGCTTTCTCTCGGGCGGCGGTCAGAGGGGGCCGGCGAGGCGCGCGCCGCGCCGGCGGTCGTTTGCGTGATGCCTTATTGCGTGACGTTTTCAGCCGCGGCTTCCGCTGCGAACGCGCTGCGTGCCGCGGCGATCGTTTCGTCGAGGATCGCGTCGTCGTGCGCGCTCGAGACGAAACCTGCCTCGTAGGCCGACGGCGCGAAGTAGACGCCCGCGTCCAGCATGCGGTGGAAGAAGCGGTTGAAGCGCACGATGTCGCTCTTCGTGACCTCGGCAAAGCTGCCTGGCACCTTGTCCGCGAAATAGAGGCCGAACATGCCGCCCACCGAATCCGCCACGAACGGCACCTTCGTTTCGCGCGCCGCCGCCGACAGCCCCTTGGCGAGACGTTCGGTTTTCGCGGTGAGCTGCTCGTAGAAGCCGGGCGCCTGGATGAGTTGCAGCGTCTTCAGGCCCGCCGCGACCGCGATCGGGTTGCCCGAGAGCGTGCCCGCCTGGTACACCGAGCCGTTGGGCGCGAGGTGATCCATGATCTCGCGACGGCCGCCGAACGCCGCCGCCGGCATACCGCCGCCGATCACCTTGCCGAGGCACACCATGTCCGCCTCGACGCCGTAGAGCGCCTGCGCGCCGCGCAGGCCGACGCGGAAGCCGCACATCACTTCGTCGAAGATCAGCACGCTGCCGTGCTTCGCCGTGAGGCTGCGCAATGCGCCGATGAACTCGGGCGTGGCCTTCACGAGGTTCATGTTGCCCGCGACCGGTTCGACGATCACGGCGGCGATCTCGTCGCCGAATGCCTTGAACGCTTCTTCGAGCGCCGCGACGTTGTTGTATTCGAGCACCGTGGTGTGCTTCGCGATATCCACCGGCACGCCCGCCGACGTCGGGTTGCCGAACGTGAGCAGGCCCGAGCCGGCCTTCACGAGCAGGCTGTCGGCGTGGCCGTGGTAGCAGCCTTCGAACTTCACGATGCGGTCGCGCTTCGTGAAGCCGCGCGCGAGACGCAGCGCGCTCATGGTCGCCTCGGTGCCGCTCGACACCATGCGCACCTGCTCCATCGACGGGACGATCTTGCAGATTTCCTCGGCGATCTCGATCTCGGCCTCGGTCGGCGCGCCAAACGAGAACCCATTCGCGAGCACACGTTGCACGGCTTCGAGCACTTCCGGATGCACGTGGCCGACGATCATCGGGCCCCACGAGCCGATATAGTCGATATATCGCTTGCCTTCGGCGTCCCAGAAGTACGCCCCCTGCGCGCGCTCGATGAAGCGCGGCGTGCCGCCGACCGAGCGGAACGCGCGCACCGGCGAATTCACGCCGCCCGGAATGGTGCGCTGGGCGCGTTCGAAGAGGGCTTCGTTGCGGTTGTGCGTGCTGGACTGGGTGTTGGACATGAGTGCTGGACCTGCGAAAGTGGTGTGGCGCGCGGCGCTGACGAAAGGGGGCCGGCGTACGGACCCATGCGGCGCCGCAAGGGGCGCGGGCGATGGGGCTGTTCTCCCGAAATTGTACCGGAGTCGCGCGGATCGGGCCGGCCCCCCCGGTCGGTCTGGGCGGTCCGGACGCGCCCCGATTCAGCGCGCTGACGGGCCCGTTTCTGCCTGCTACTGTCTGCGTTTGCGGGCTGGCGGCAGGAGGTGCGGCGCCGTGTTGCGCAGATTGTCGTGCCATGCCTGCATGGCCGCGATGGCCGGCGCCGGCATGGGCCGCCGCCCGGTCAGCTCCGCCCAGCGCTTTTCCAGCGCGCCTTCGGCCGCCGGCTTGATGACGGTGCCCGAACTTTGTGCGTCCCACGTCTGGATCGAAAACGGGTGCACGCGCAAGTCGTCGCGCGCGATGACGACATTTTCGCCCGCGTCGACGAGCCAGTCGTAGACGAAGTCGATACACAACCGGTAGCCGCGCTTGTACGCGGCGTCCGGCACTTCGTAGGGCGCGCGCGTGACGTAGCCGGAACCGAACAGCCCGCGCGGCTCGGCGGCCACGCGGTGCAGGAACACGCGGTCGCCCGGCAGAATGCCGCGCGCGAACCCGCATCCCCAGGTGTCGGCGACAGCTTCCCCGGCGCGCACACGGCGCGCGAAGCCGGGCAGTTCAGGCCAGGGCCACTTCTTGGGGCTCCAGATGAGCAGGAAGGCGGTCATGTCGGCAACGCGGCAAGATGAGCGAAAGCGGGCAGCTTAGCGCAAAGCCGCGACGCCGCCGGATGTGGGGCGGCGGATGGCCTCCGAGGGGCGTCAGGTACAATTCGCGGCACCGCGTTGCTGTTTTTGTCCGCTTTCGTCCGCTCCTGCAGCGACGGATGACTCGGCCCATGACATCGAGACCGCGCGAGCCGCGCGTGTTTCGCCGCCACACACACCATGTCCCATTCCCCGCGCCGCCGGCCCGATGGCCGGCTGATCCTGTTGCTGGGCGCACTCGCCGCCTGCGGCCCGCTCGCCACCGACATGTATCTGCCGAGCCTGCCCGCCATCGCGCAGTCGTTCGGCGTGAGCGCCGCCGCCGCGGCCTCGACGCTCACGAGCTTCATGGCCGGCTTTTCGATCGGTATGCTGCTCTACGGCCCGGTTTCCGACGCGTATGGCCGCCGCCCCGTGCTGCTCGGCGGCATCGCGCTGTTCACGGTGGCCAGCATTGCCTGCTGGCTCTCGTTTTCGGTGGGCGAGCTCGTGATCGTGCGCTTTCTGCAGGCGCTCGGCGCGGGCGCGGCCTCGGTGCTCTCGCGGGCCATCGCGCGCGACGCCCACGAGCCATCGGACGCCGCCAAAGTCCTCTCGATGGTCGCGATCGTCACGGCGATCGGGCCGCTGCTCGCACCGCTGATCGGCGGACAGTTGCTGCTGATCGGCGGCTGGCGCGTGGTGTTCGTCGCGCTCACGCTGTTCGGCCTCGCGTGCGCCGTGGCGGCCTATCTGCGCGTACCGGAAACCTGGCCGCCGGAAAAGCGCGAAAGCGCGGCCGTGCTGCGCTCATTCGCGGCTTATGGGCGCTTGCTGCGCGATCCGCTCGTCTGGGGGCACATGCTCTGCGGCGGCATGGCGTTCGCCGCGATGTTCACCTATATCTCGGCCACGCCGTTCGTCTATATCGAGTACTTCCACGTTTCGCCGCAGCACTACGGGTTCTTCTTCGGCGCGAACGTGTTCGGGATCATGCTCGGCAACTTCCTCAACACGCGCTTCATCGGGCGGCTCGGCACCCTGCGCATGGTGTCGATCGCTTCGGGCGTGAGCATCGTCGCGTCGCTCTTCGTCGCGCTCATGTGCGTGACGGGCTGGGGCGGCCTGTGGTCGATCGCGTTTGGCCTCTTCTTCGTGGTGAGCGTAGTGGGGCTACTCGGCGCGAACTGCGCGACCGATCTCATGTACCGCTATCCGAAGAACGCGGGCGCGGCGGCGGCCGTATTCGGCGCGACGCAGCTTGCACTCGGCGCGTTCGCGAGCGCCGTGGTCGGCTGGTTCCCGGGCATCTCGCCGTTCGGCATGGGCGTGACGATCGGCGTGTGCGGCCTGCTCACGTGGGCGGGGCGCGCGCTCGTCGTGAAGTGGCACGGCACGCCGGCGCCGGACGCGGTGCAAACGGCAACGCCGTGACGCGTACGTCGGGACGTCGATACGACGTGCAAAATTAAAATGGGACGCCTCGGCGTCCCATTTTTTCACCGCTCGAATGAGCCGACGAATGAGCTGACCTCAGTCGCGCGCCGTGGGTGAAGCGCCGTGGCTCAGCCAGTCGAGCACGGCCGATGCATCGTCGTCGGCATGTTCGCGGGCCTTTTCGACGGTGTTGCCGAGGTCCGCATCGGGCGAAGCGCGGCGAATCGCGACGCCCACCGCGAGGATGTCGATCATCAGCAGATGCAGGATGCGCGAGATCATCGAAAGCTGCGATTCGCGCATCTCGATGTGATCGGTTTCTAGCGCAACGGTCGCGCGCTTCGCGAGCGGCGTGTTGCTCGACGTGATCGCGATCACCTTAGCGCCCGCCTGCATGGCGACGTCGAGCACGCGCAGCAGTTCCGGCGCGCGGCCCGACTTCGAGACGGCCACGATCACGTCGCCCTTGCCGAGCAGCGCGGCGGAAGCGGCCTGCATGTACAGGTCACCATAGGCGATGGTCGGGATGCCGAAGCGGAAGAACTTGTAGTGCGCGTCCTGCGCGACGATATGCGAGTTGCCGAGACCATAGAACTCGATGCGGCGCGCGCCGTTGAGCAGCGTGATCGCACTCTCGACCTGCTCGAAGTTCAGGTGCTCGCGCAGTTGCAGGATGGCCGAGACGGTATTGTCGAGCACTTTCGCGCCGAAGTCGGTGGCGGTGTCGCCCAGATGCACCTGGCTGTGGCTCACCGGAATCGTGCCCGTGAGGCCCGTGGCGAGCTTGAGCTTGAAGTCCGAGAGGCCCTGGCAGCCCAGCGAGCGGCAGAAACGGATGACCGTGGGCTGGCTCACGTCGGCCTTGCGCGCGATATCGACGATCGGATCGTTGATGATCGAGCGCGGATGGTTGAGCGCGAGGTCGGCCACGCGGCGCTCGGCGGGCGTTAGCGCGTCGCGCATCTGGCGAATGCGTTCGAACACGGCCGACGAGCCGCCGCCCGCGCGATTGGACAGCTGCTCCGCGAGAATCGCCGACACGCCGAGGAACGCCGGATACTCGGCCGTGATCACGTAGGTGGGCACGTTCGAGAGATAGGTATCGAAACGGCCCTTCGCCTCGAAGCGCTGGCGGAACGACGAGCGCGTGAAGAGGTCGCCCAGGCGCGGCACCACGCCGCCGCCGATATAGATGCCGCCGAGCGAGCCGAGCGTCATCGCGATGTTGCCCGCGAAGCTGCCGAGAATGCCGCAGAAGCATTCGACGGTCTCGAGCGCGAGCGCTTCACCGTCATGCGCGCGCTGCACGACTTCGGCGGTGCCGAGATCGGCGGGCAGCTTCTTCTTGTCGCGAGTGGCGAGCGCGCGGTAGATCAGTTCGAGGCCGGGCCCCGCGCACACGCGCTCGAACGACACATGCGGCCACTTCTTGCGCGCGAACTGCAGCACGATGTCTTCGCGCTCGTCTTGCGGCGAGAAGCTTGCGTGGCCGCCTTCGCTGCCGAGCGCGATCCAGCGGTCGTCGGCGGGAATCAGGCCCGAGACGCCGAGGCCCGTGCCCGGCCCGAGCAGGCCGATTACGCTGTTCTGGCGGCGCTGGCCGCCACCTACCTGCACGCGCTGCGAGTCGGTCAGGCCGGGCAGCGCCATGGCGAGCGCGGTGAAATCGTTGACGACCAGCAGCGTGTCGAAGCCGAGCGCGCGGCGCGTGGCTTCGATCGAGAAGGTCCAGTCGTGATTGGTCATGCGCACCTGGTCGCCGTCGACCGGATTCGCAATGGCGATGGCCGCATGATTCACGCGGCCGATCTTGTTGTCCTTCAGGTATTGCTGGATCACTTCCGCGACGCCGGGATACTGCGCGCACGGATACACGCGCACCTGGCCGATTTCGCCCGGACGCGTTTCCAGCGCGAAGCGCGCGTTGGTTCCGCCGATGTCGGCGAGCAGCCTCGGACCGTCGGCGTGCTGGCCTGCGCCAGGGGCGTTTTTATTAGGCGCACCAGTAGACATCGAGTCTCACTCCCTTGTCGTTCGCCAGCTTCGAGATGGCGTTGTTTTGTTCGGCCGCGGCGGCCTGTTGCAGCACTTCGAGCTTGCGCTGTCCCGCGATCAGCAGGAACAGGCGATCGACCTGGCGCAGCGCCTGCATCGACCACGAGACGCGCGCGTGGGGCGCGGCCTGCGGATGCACGGCCACGAACGGGCGCGCCGTGGTGATGGCTTCGTGCCATTCGGGGGCGTCGGCGAAAATCGAGGCCGTGTGGCCGTCCTCGCCCATACCGAGCACGGCGACGTTCGGCAGCCTGCGGGCCGGGTCGGCATTGAGCGCGGCGACATGCGCGTCGAGATCCTGCGTCACGTCGACGAGCGGCAGGAAGTGCGCGCCGGCCGCTTCGTGCGTGAGCAGCGTCTCGCGCGCGAGGCGCGCGTTGCTCGCCGAGTCGGTGTCCGGCACCCAGCGGTCGTCGACGAGCGTGACGTCGATGTGCGCCCAGTCGAAACGGTGCGTCGAGAGGGCCTCGAGGAAGGGGCGCGGGCTCGTGCCGCCGGAGACCGCAAGCGTTGCACGGCGCACGGCAGTACCGGGCGCCGCCTGCTGAGCGGCGAGCGACGCATGTAGCGCGTCGCCCACGGCTCGCGCCAGCGCGTCGGATTGGACGCGCGGGTCGTCGAATACGTGAAGCTCGATCACTTCTCCTCCATGCTGCTTTTTTGTAGGTCTACGGGGTAGTTCATCTGTCCGGTCCGGCGTCGCGCTCGCCGTGCGCGCCGCCATGCAATCCCATCAATTCTCTTCTTCTAGCCAGCAGGTGTCGTGCTGTGCAAGCATCGCGCTCGCCGCCGCCGGTCCCCATGTGCCGGCCGCGTACGGCTTGGGCGCGCGCGGCGTTGCCGCCCACTCGTTCAAGATCGGCTCGACCCACGTCCACGCCGCTTCCTGCTCGTCGCGGCGCACGAACAGCGCGAGGCGCCCGTTGATCACGTCGAGCAGCAGGCGCTGGTAAGCCTCCATCTGGCCTTCGCGGAAGAACTGGTCGAACGCGAGATCCAGATGCACGCTCGCGAGATTCATGCCTTCGCCGGGCTGCTTCGCGAGGCAGTAGAGGCGGATGTTCTCGTTCGGCTGCAGGCGGATCACGAGACGATTCGCGCCGGGGCGCAGCGCCGGCGCGCCGAGCGCCGAATGCGGCACCGGACGGAAGTTCACGACGATCTCGGCCACGCGGTCGGCAAGACGCTTGCCGGTGCGCAGGAAGAAGGGCACGCCCGCCCAGCGCCAGTTCTCGATCTCCACCTTGAGCGCGACGAAGGTTTCCGTGTGGCTCTCGGGCTTCACGCCATGCTCGGTCGCATAGCCCGGCACCGCCTGGCCGCGGATCACGCCCGCGTGATACTGCCCGCGCACCGCGACCTTGCTGATGTCGAGCGGGTTGATCGGCTTGAGCGCGCGCAGCACGCGAAGCTTTTCGTCACGCACCGAATCCGAATCCATCGAATGCGGCGGCTCCATGGCGACGATCGAAAGCAACTGCAACAGGTGATTTTGCACCATGTCGCGCAGCGCGCCAGTGTTGTCATAAAAGTCGCCGCGCGCTTCGACGCCCAGTTCTTCGGCAATCGTGATCTGGATGCTCTCGACCCATTCGCGGCGCCACAGCGGTTCGAATAGCGCGTTGCCGAAACGCAGCGCGAGCAGGTTCTGCACCGGCTCCTTGCCGAGGTAGTGATCGATCCGGTAGATCTGGCCTTCGGCGAAGATCTCGCCCACGGCGTCGTTGATTGCGTTGGACGACTTGAGGTCGTAGCCGAGCGGCTTTTCCAGCACGATGCGTGAGTTCTCGTTCAGACCGACGGCGGCAAGCGCGCGGCAGATCGGCACGAACAGCGACGGGCCCGTAGCCAGATAGAACACACGAATGCCGGGCAGCGACGCGATGCCGTCGCGCAGATGCGTGAAGTCTTCGGCGCGCGAGAGGTCTAGCTTCACGTAGACGATGCGCTCGAGGAAGCTGGCCCACGCGTTGTCGTCGAAGCCGCCGTTCTTCTTCACATGCGGCTTGACGTGCTCGTCGACCCACTGGATGTACGCTTCACGATCCTCTTCGTGGCGCGCGACGCCCACGATCTTGCCGGCCTGGGCGAGCATGCCTGAACGGTGCGCTTCATACAGGGCGGGGAGGATCTTGCGCATCGACAGGTCGCCGGTGGCGCCGAAGAGCACGAACGTGAAACCTGAATCGATCTGGGTTTGCATGAGTCTCAGTCAAGTCCTGGGGGCCGCTGCAGGGTACAACGGGTGCCCGCCACTGTGGGCGATCGCGCGGCCGTAGTCCGATAAAATTTTTTTTGACACTGAATTGTAGTTTAACTACAATCCAAATCAAGAGGTAACGTTCATTCGATGAAAAAAGCGTGAAACGCAGCCAGCAAGGCGGTTTGCGCGGTTTCGCGAGCGGACGGAATGCCCCCTCATGTTAACGGAGAACAACGCGGGACTCAGCCCGGCTTGCCAGTGAGCCGGGCGCCCGGTTCCCCAGCGTGTGGAGGCTTCAAGGCCGCGTGACGCAAGCGGCGCCTCGGCCGGCCAGGTGGCCGGTGAAAATCAAAAGAGGAGACAGTCAACTTGCATTCCGAACCACTCATCTCTTGAGCGTCCTGCGGCCGGTAACCGGCCCGCGGCCCGCGCGCATCTAATGAAAAGCACGCGCGCGCGGCACTCCGGCGCCCGTCCGTCCAGTGTTTTGCCTGTTTTGCTGTTTGACCAACCACCGCACCCTGGCGATCAGGGGCCAATCGTTTTTTGTTCAGGTGTCTGGAGGAGATAAGCAATGAAATTCCGCGCGATCATGGGCGCCCTGTGCGCAGCAGGTCTGTTGGGTGGCGTCGCCACGGCGCAAGCGGCCGAGTCCCTCGAAGTGCTGCACTGGTGGACTTCGGGCGGCGAGTCGAAGGCCGTCGGCGTGCTCAAGGACGACATGACGAAGCAGGGCTATGTGTGGAAGGACTTCGCGGTCGCCGGTGGCGCGGGCGCGGCGGCCATGACCGCACTGAAGACCCAGGTGATCTCGGGCAACGCACCGACGGCCGCCCAGATCAAGGGTCCGCTGATCCAGGAATGGGCTGACCAGGGCGTGCTGGTGAACGTCGACTCCGTCGCCGGCGACTGGAAGGCCAACCTGCCGCCGCAGATCGACAAGATCATGCACGCCGATGGCCACTACGTTGCGGCGCCGTTCTCGGTGCACCGCGTGAACTGGGTGTGGATCAACAAGGCAGCGCTCGACAAGGTGGGCGGCAAGGCGCCGACCACGTGGCCGGAATTCTTCGCGCTGGCGGACAAGATGAAGGCCGCGGGCATCCAGGCGGTCGCCGCCGGTGGTCAGCCGTGGCAGGACCTGACGCTGTGGGAAGACGTGGTCCTCTCGCAGGGCGCGGACTTCTACAAGAAGGCACTCGTCGACCTCGACCAGAAGACCCTGACGTCGCAGCAGATGGTCGGCGTGTTCGACACGGTCCGCAAGATCGAGTCGTACATGGATAACGGCCGCACGGGCCGCGACTGGAACCTCGCCACGGCCATGGTCATCAACGGCAAGGCCGGCATGCAGTTCATGGGCGACTGGGCAAAGGGCGAGTTCGCGAACGCGAACAAGCAGCCGGACACGGACTACGTTTGCGCAGCGGTGCCGGGCACGGCGAAGGCCTACACTTTTAACGTCGACTCGTTCGTGTTCTTCCAGCAGAAGGGCCAGAAGACTGCGACGCCTGGCCAGCTCGCGCTCGCGAAGACGATCATGAGCCCGGAATTCCAGGAGCAGTTCAGCCTGTACAAGGGTTCGATTCCGGTTCGTCTCGGCGTGGACATGAGCAAGTTCGACGCATGCGCGAAGAAGTCGTACGCGGATGAGCAGACCGCGATCAAGGCCGGCGGCTATGTGCCGTCGCTCGCTCACGGCATGGCTCAGCCGGACGCCACGGCCGGTGCGATCACCGACGTCGTGACGAAGTTCATGAACTCGAACCAGGATTCGAAGAGCGCGGTGGAGGCGCTCGCGAAGGCTGCGAAGACGAAGTGAGCGTAGCAGGTTAGTGCTGTAAGACGGGGGGCGCCATACGTGGCGCGCCCCGGGCATGACGGTTCACCCTCTGAACCCCATCATCGTGCGAAAGCGGTTTTCGCACCGTACCAGGAGTTGCGCAGTGACTGCTTCTCTTAGCGGCAACGGCAAGGCGGCCACGCCTGCTACCCGCCGCGCGTCGCCCATGGCGGCGCTCGCAGACCGCTGGATCCCGAAGCTGGTGCTTTCGCCCAGCATTCTGATCAGCCTCGTATTCGTCTACGGCTTCATTCTCATTACCGGGTATCTGTCGCTCTCGACCTCGCGACTGATGCCGCGCTATGAATTCGCGGGTCTCGACCGCTATCGCGAGCTGTTCGCGAACGACGTCTGGTGGACGTCGGCGCAGAACCTCGGATGGTTCGGCATCCCGTTCATCGCGATTTGCGTGGCGCTCGGGCTGTTCCTCGCGATCCTGCTCGACCAGCAGATTCGTCAGGAAGGCGCGCTGCGCGCTGTGTTCCTCTATCCGATGGCGCTCTCGTACATCGTGACGGGCACGGCATGGCAGTGGATCTTCAATCCGGACCTCGGCATTCAGCAGGTGATGCACAGCATCGGCTGGACGAGCTTTCACATCGACTGGCTCAACGACCCGGACAAGGCCATTTTCTGTATCGTGGTCGCCGCTGTGTGGCAGTCCACGGGCTTTTGCATGGCGCTGTTCCTCGCCGGTCTGCGCGGTGTCGACAGCGAGATCTTCAAGGCGGCCCAGGTGGACGGCGCGACGCTGCCCACGATCTACCGCAAGATCGTGATTCCGAGCATGCGTCCGGTGTTCTTCTCCGTGCTGCTGATCCTGTGCCACATCACGATCAAGACGTTCGACCTCGTCGTCGCCTTGACGGCCGGTGGTCCGGGCACGTCGTCGTCGCTGCCGGCCATCTTCATGTACACGTTTTCGTTCAACCGCGGGCAGCTCGGCGTCGGCGCAGCGTCGTCGATGATGATGCTTGCGACGGTGGTGGCCGTGCTCGTGCCGCTCATGTATCTGGAATCGAGGAGCACGCGCAATGCAGCCTAAGATGAACGTGAGCCGCGTGGTCATCTATGCGGCGCTGATCCTGTTCGCGTTGTACTTCCTGTTCCCGCTCTACGTGATGCTGTCGACGTCGTTCAAGTCGCTCGACCAGATTCACACGGGCACCATGCTCTCGCTGCCCACGAACCCGACCTTCGCGCCGTGGATCAAGGCGTGGAGCGAAGCGTGTACCGGCGTGCGCTGTGACGGCATGCAGCCGTTCTTCATGAACTCGGTGAAGATGGTGATTCCGGCCGTGCTGATCTCGTCGATCATCGGCGCGTTCAACGGCTACGTGCTCACGCACTGGCGCTTTCGCGGCGCGGACGCGCTCTTCACAATGCTGCTGGTGGGCTGCTTCATCCCGTTCCAGGCCATCCTGCTGCCGATGGCCCGTCTCGAAGGCTTCCTCGGCCTGTCGAACACGATCGGCGGCCTGGTGCTGGTGCACGTCGTGTATGGTATTGCGTTCACCACGATGTTCTTCCGCAACTTCTACGTGAGCGTGCCCGCTGAACTCGTGAAGGCCGCGCGCATCGACGGCGCCGGTTTCTTCATGATCTTCACGCGCATCATGCTGCCGATCTCGCTGCCGATCTTCATGGTGTGCCTGATCTGGCAATTCACGCAGATCTGGAATGACTTCCTGTTCGGTATCGTGTTCTCGGGCGTCGATTCGATGCCGATCACGGTGGCGCTGAACAATCTCGTGAACACGTCCACGGGCGTGAAGGAATACAACGTCGACATGGCCGGCGCGATCATCGCCGCGCTGCCCACGCTGCTCGTCTACGTGATCGCCGGCCGCTACTTCGTGCGCGGTCTCACGGCGGGCGCGGTGAAGGGTTAAACCCGCATTCGATTAAAAGGATTCATAGCATCATGGCAAGCCTTTCCATTCGCGACGTCTACAAGACCTACCCGAACGGCGTTCCCGTCCTCAAGGGCGTGAACATCGACATCGAAGACGGCCAGTTCCTGATTCTGGTCGGCGGCTCGGGTTGCGGTAAGTCGACGCTGCTCAACATGATCGCGGGTCTCGAAACCGTGACCAAGGGCGAGATCCAGATCGACGGCAAGACGGTCAATAATCTCTCGCCGAAGGATCGCGACATCGCAATGGTGTTCCAGTCGTACGCGCTTTACCCGTCGATGACGGTGCGCGAGAACATCTCGTTCGGTCTGAACATTCGCAAGGTGCCGAAGAACCAGCAGACGGAGATCGTCGGCCGGGTGTCGAAGCTGCTGCAGATCGAGCACCTGCTCGACCGCAAGCCGGGCCAGCTCTCGGGCGGCCAGCGCCAGCGCGTGGCCATGGGCCGTGCGCTCGCGCGCGATCCGGTCATGTTCCTGTTCGACGAGCCGCTCTCGAACCTCGACGCGAAGCTGCGTATCGAGATGCGCTCGGAAATCAAGCTGCTGCATCAGCGCGTGGGCACGACCATCGTCTACGTGACGCACGACCAGATCGAAGCGATGACGCTCGGCGACCGCATCGCGGTCATGAAGGACGGCATCGTGCAGCAGTTCGGCGCACCGCAGGAGATCTACGACTCGCCGTCGAACCTCTTCGTGGCGGGCTTCATCGGCGCGCCGCCGATGAACTTCATCAACGGCAAGCTGGTGGAGCAGGGCTCGGGCATCGGTATCGAACTCGACACGGGGGTGGCGCGCAACGTGCTGAACCTGCCGTTCGAAGCGAACAAGCTGCGCGGCCAGATCGGCCAGGAAGTGGTGCTGGGCCTGCGCCCGGAGCGCATCACCGACGCGCGCAGCTCGCACGACGGCCACGGCCACGAACTGCAGCGCCACTCGGTGAAGGTCGACGTGATCGAGCCGACCGGTCCGGACACGCTCGTGTTCGCGCAGGTCAACGGCAAGCGCATCGTGAGCCGCGTGCACCCGGGTGCGAACCCGCAGCCGCTCAACAACATGGAACTGCTGTTCGACGTTTCGAAGGCCGTGCTGTTCGATCCGAAGACGGAAGAGCGCCTCGCCTGATCGTCGTGCGCCGGTTTGCCCGGCGCGATAAAAAAACCCCGTTCGCTGCGCAAGCAGCAACGGGGTTTTTTCATATCGACGACGCGCCGATGACGGGTTCGGTCAGGGCAGGTGAGGATGATGCTGCCCGTGCCCGACCGGGTGCGGCTGCAACAGCACGAGCACAGCGCCCGCGCCGCCGTCGTGCGGCCGCGCCTGGCAGAACGCGATGACTTCTTCCTTCTGCACGAGCCATGCTCGCACCTTGCCCTTGAGCACCGGCTCCTTGCCGACGGAACCCAGGCCCTTGCCGTGGATCACGCGCACGCAGCGCAGCCCGCGCTTGCCTGCTTCACGGATGAAGTTCTGCAGCGCCTCGCGCGCTTCCTCGCGGCGCATGCCGTGCAGGTCGAGTTGCGCTTGCACGATCCACGTGCCGCGCCGCAGCTTCTTGACGACTTCCTCGCTCACGCCGGGGCGGTGGTAGTAGAGCGAGTCGTCGGTGTCGAGCAGCGCTTCCGGGTCGAATTCGTCGGAGATCGCTTCGTGCAGCACAGCCTGCTCGTCGAGCTGCGTTTGCAGTGGCAGCGGCACCGGTGCTGCGCGACGCGCCTGCGCGCGCGCAGGCTGCTTGAGCGGCGCGACCTGGCCGATCTCGCGGCGAAAGAGGTCGCTGTCGGCGGCGGCTTCGACGCGCGTCGCCTGTGCGGCCACGCGTTCGCGCTCGCGCTGGCGGGTTTGCACCTTGAGCGCGTCGCGCAGGCTGCCGAGGCCGGCGAAGCCGGCAGCCGTCTTGCCAGACGCGGCTTCGTCCGCTGCGGGAGCAGGCGTGGGCGCGGGAGCCGGGCGAGCGGAGGCGGGGCGCCTGGGTTCGCCCGGGTGGGGCACGTTCTTGGGCATGACGAAAGACGCTGGGTGAATCCCGCTCGCCCGGCTTAGCGGTCGGCTTCGGCGCTCATCACGTGCGCCTGACCCAATTCGTTCACGGTCTCGAGGTAGCGCTGCGCGTCGAGCGCGGCCATACAGCCCGTACCCGCGCTCGTGATCGCCTGGCGATAGACGTGATCCTGCACGTCGCCGGCCGCGAACACGCCCGGCACGCTCGTGCCCGTGGCGTTGCCGTTCAGGCCGCCGTTCGTGATGATGTAGCCGTTCTTCATCTCGAGCTGGCCTTCGAAGATGTCCGTGTTCGGCTTGTGGCCGATCGCGACGAACAGACCCTGCAGGTCGAGCTCGGTGGTCTCACCCGTCTTCACGTTCTTGATGCGCAGGCCGTTCACGCCGCCTTCGTTGCCCTTCACTTCGTCGAGCACGTGCTCCCACTTGATCTCAACCACGCCTTCCTTTTCCTTCTCCAGCAGGCGGTCGATCAGGATCGGCTCGGCGCGGAACTTGTCGCGGCGGTGAATGACCGTGACCTTCTTCGCGATGCCCGAGAGGTAGAGGGCTTCTTCAACGGCCGTGTTGCCGCCGCCGACCACGGCGACGTGCTGGTTGCGGTAGAAGAAGCCGTCGCAGGTCGCGCATGCCGAGACGCCGCGGCCCATGTACAGCTCTTCGCTCGGCAGGCCGAGGTATTGCGCCGATGCGCCGGTCGCGATGACGAGCGAGTCGCAGGTGTACTCGCCCGAGTCGCCGATCAGGCGGATGGGCTTTTCGTTCAGCCTGGCCGTATGGATGTGATCGAACACGATTTCCGTGTTGAAGCGCTCGGCGTGCTCGAGGAAACGCTGCATCAGTTCGGGGCCTTGCACGCCGTTCGGGTCCGCAGGCCAGTTTTCGACGTCGGTCGTCGTCATGAGCTGGCCGCCCTGGGCGAGACCCGTGACGAGCAGCGGCGAAAGGTTCGCACGCGCCGCATAGACGGCAGCCGTGTAGCCGGCGGGGCCGGAACCGAGAATCAGGACTTTGGCGTGTTTGGTTGCAGACATGATCGAATTCCGTAGAAAGACGCTGCGTGGCGCGTAAGGTCGGGCGCCCGGCCGAAAGGCTCCCGGCCAGGGCCGCCCGGCGTTGCGGCGGGGCTCACACATGCAGTTGGGCATCAGCCCGCAATTATAAAGGCGGGGGAAGTTCACCGCTCGATGAAGCTTCTTCATCAGCGCGATAGCCCGGGCTTCAAGGCGGCCCGCGCAGGGCGACCCGCGCAGGGTGGCCCGCGCAGTGTCGCCCGCGCAGGGCGGCTCGACGGGGCGCGGCGCGGCCCGATGTCGCCCTGCGGCGCTCGCGCAGCGTTGTCAGTTACCGTCATTTACAGCGAGGGGCCGCCGGGGCCGAAACAACGCGTTTACAATAGGCCGGATCGGACGATGGCGGCCGCGCCCGTCTGCCCGGGGTTTCGGGCATACGGAAGGACTGGCGGACCGCAAACGCATCAAGAATCAGCCCAGGATTCAATGGCCAAAGCTCCCTTTTCCGCACAGGCGCAGGCATTGCCTCACCGCATGTCGCGCCTTTTCACCGAAATTCGCTGGATCCTGCAGGTCGCGCTAGGCGTGTTCCTGCTGATGGCGCTCATCAGCTACAGCCGCCACGACCCGAGCTGGACGCACGCGGCCCAGGTCGACCACATCTCGAACTGGGCGGGACGCGTCGGCGCGCGCGTCTCGGACATCCTGCTGCTGCTGTTCGGACTGTCCGCCTATTGGTGGATCGTGCTGCTCGGGCGCCTCATCTCGGCGAACTACCAGCGCATTACGCGCCACGAAGCGATCGCCGACGATGACGACGACAAGCCGCGCGACATCAGCTGGGTCGCCGAAGCGCTGTCGTTCGTGCTCGTCATGCTGTCCAGTTGCGGCATCGAAGCGCTGCGCATGTGGTCGCTTAGGGTGCAGCTGCCCCAGACGCCCGGCGGCGTGGTGGGCGGCGCGGTGGCGCGCGGCGTTTCGCACGCGCTCGGCTTCACGGGCGGCACACTTGCGCTCCTGCTCGCGCTCGCGATCGGTCTTTCGCTCTATTTCCGCTTCTCGTGGCTCTCGGTCGCCGAACGGGTCGGCGAACACATCATCAACGCCGTCACCATGGCCAGGCTGCGCCGCGAGGCGGGCCGCGACCGCAAGCTCGGCGAGGCAGCGGCCGTCAAGCGCGAAGGCAAGGTCGAGCGCGGCCGCGTCAAGATCGAGGAACACGAGCCGGTCACGATCGTGCCGCCGGTTGTCACGCCGCAGCGCTCCGAGCGCGTGGAAAAAGAGCGCCAGGTGCCGCTCTTCAAGGACCTGCCTGGAGACTCCACGCTGCCGGCGATCTCGCTGCTCGATCCGGCTTCGGCCACCCAGGAAACCATCTCCGACGACACGCTCGAATTCACCTCGCGCCTGATCGAGAAGAAGCTCAAGGACTTCGGCGTGGACGTGGCCGTGGTGGCCGCGTATCCGGGCCCGGTCGTCACGCGCTACGAGATCGAGCCGGCCACGGGCGTGAAGGGCAGCCAGATCGTGGGCCTCGCGAAGGATCTCGCGCGTTCGCTCTCGCTCGTGTCGATCCGTGTAGTCGAAACGATTCCGGGCAAGAATTTCATGGCGCTGGAGCTGCCGAACCAGCGCCGCCAGACTGTGCGACTTTCGGAAATCCTCGGCTCGGCGGTCTATTCCGACGCGCCTTCCGCGCTCACCATGGGCCTTGGCAAGGACATCGGCGGCAAGCCGGTGTGCGCCGACCTCGCGAAGATGCCTCACCTGCTCGTGGCCGGCACGACCGGCTCGGGCAAGTCGGTGGGGATCAACGCGATGATCCTGTCGCTGCTCTACAAGGCGAGCGCCGAGCAGGTCCGCATGATCCTGATCGACCCGAAGATGCTTGAAATGAGCGTCTACGAGGGCATTCCGCATCTGCTCTGCCCGGTCGTGACCGACATGCGCCAGGCCGGCAACGCGCTGAACTGGACCGTGGCCGAGATGGAGCGCCGCTACAAGCTCATGAGCAAGCTGGGCGTGCGCAATCTCGCGGGCTACAACAACAAGATCGAAGAGGCGAACAAGCGCGAGGAGAAGATCCCGAACCCGTTCAGCCTCACACCGGACGATCCGGAACCGTGCCAGAAGCTGCCGCATATCGTGGTCGTGATCGACGAACTCGCCGACCTCATGATGGTGGTCGGCAAGAAGGTCGAAGAGCTGATCGCGCGTATCGCCCAGAAGGCGCGCGCCGCCGGCATCCACCTGATTCTCGCGACGCAGCGGCCTTCGGTGGACGTCATCACCGGCCTCATCAAGGCCAACGTGCCGACGCGTATGGCGTTCCAGGTCTCCTCGAAGATCGACTCGCGCACGATTCTCGACCAGATGGGCGCCGAGTCGCTGCTCGGCATGGGCGACATGCTCTACCTGCCGCCGGGCTCGGGTCTGCCCGTGCGCGTGCACGGCGCGTTCGTCGCCGACGACGAGGTGCACCGCGTCGTCGAGAAGCTCAAGGAGCAGGGCGAGCCGAACTATATCGAGGGCATTCTCGAAGGCGCGGTGGGCGGCGAGGGCGACGAAGGCACGACTGCGGGAACCAGCGGCACTGGCGACGAGTCCGATCCGCTGTACGACCAGGCCGTCGAAGTGGTGATCAAAAACCGCCGCGCTTCGATCTCGCTCGTGCAGCGGCACTTGCGCATCGGCTACAACCGCGCGGCGCGGCTGCTCGAACAAATGGAGCAGTCCGGGCTCGTTTCGGCGATGTCGTCGAGCGGCAACCGCGAGATCCTGGTGCCAAACCGCGGCGAAGCCGAATAAGCCGCGCCAGGCCGCCGTGCTTTGGCAACGGCCTGACAACGGCTGCGGCAACCCGACGGCCAAAGACACACCTCTTGGAGAACGATAGATGCAGTATCCGGCTGGACTTCCGACCCGCCTTGCGCGCACCGCGCGCCGCGCGCTCTTTCTTGCGCTTGGCGCGTCGGTCCTGATGGTCTCGCAGGCGTATGCGAGCGGCACCGATCAACTGAAGCAGTTCGTCTCGCAGGTGCACTCCGCGCGCGGCAGCTTTGTTCAGCGCGAACTCAAGGCGCCCTCGGGCGCGAAGAACGCCAGCGACGCCATCGCCACGGCCACGATGAACGCCAAGACCTCCAGCGGCACGTTCGTGTTCGCGCGGCCCGGCAAGTTCATCTGGTCGTACGAGAAGCCGTATCAGCAACTGCTGCAGTCGGACGGCGACAACCTCTACGTCTACGACAAGGACCTGAACCAGGTGACCGAGCGCAAGCTCGGCGGCGCGCTCGGCGCGAGCCCGGCGGCGATCCTGTTCGGCAGCAACGATCTCGACAAGAATTTCACGCTCTCCGACGCGGGCGTGAAGAACGGCATCGACTGGCTCGAGCTGATTCCGAAGTCGAAGGACACGCAGTTCAAGAGCGTGGGCATCGGCTTTCGCGACGGCAACCTCGAAGCCATGGAACTGCACGACGTGTTCGGCAACGTGACGCTGCTCACGTTCTCCAACATCGAGAAGAATCCGTCACTGCCGGCTTCGACCTTCAAGTTCGTGCGGCCGCCGGGCGCCGATTTGATCACGGGCGGCTCGAACTGAGGCCGTCCACCTCGCGCTCCATGTAAAAAACGGGCGGCTCTTGCGGGCCGCCCGTTTTCTTTGGGCGTAATGGCTTGTCAGGCCGTGAAGCGGATCACGCCGTCCGCGCCGGTCGTGCGCGTGAGCTTGCCGTCGAGCCACAGCAGGTTCAGGTGCGCGAGCGCCTCGCCCATCGCGAAAGTCATCTGGTGGATGTCGAGCTCGCGCTTGAACATCATCGGCACGATGTCGGCGGCGCTTTGTGGCGCTCGCCCGCACGCTTCGATCACTTCGGCGAGACGCGCGTCATGGTGCGCGCGCAACTGCGCGATGCGCGTGCGCACGCCGCGAAACGGCTTGCCGTGCGAGGGGAGCACGAGCGTGTTCTCGGGCAGCGTTTCGTAGCGGCCGAGCGATGCCAGGTAGAGGCCGAGCGGATTGCCTTCCGGCTCCATGTCGAACACGGAGACGTTGGTCGAGATGCGCGGCAGCACCATGTCGCCGGAGATCAGCACGCCGGTTTCCTCGCAGAACAGCGCGCAATGCTCGGGCGAGTGGCCGTAGCCCGTGATGACGCGCCAGTCGCGCCCGCCGATCGCCACCGTATCGGCTTCGCGCAGGCGGCGGTACTGCGTGGGCAGCGCGGGCACGAGGCTGCCGTAGTAGCCGCGGCGATTGCGCAGCTTGTCGAGGGACGCTTCGTCCGTGAGTCCGTGCCGCGCGAAATGGCGCGCGGCGCCTTCTCCGCCCGCGTTCGAGCCGTCGCCGGCCGCCATCACGCGGGCCTGCATGTATTCGCCGAGCGTAGTCCACAGGCGCACGTCCCAGCGCGCCTTGTCCCCGCCCGCGCAAATCCAGTGCGCAAGGCCGATATGGTCGGGGTGACAATGCGTGACGAGTACGCGCAGCACCGGCAGGCCTTCCAGCTGGTTCTCGAACACGGCTTCCCAGCGGGCCTTGATGGTGTCGTTGGTGATGCCGCAGTCCACCACGGTCCAGCCTTGCTGGCCGTCGATCTCGTCGCGCAGCAGCCAGAGGTTGATGTGGTCGAGCGCAAACGGCAGCGGCATGCGCAGCCATTTCATGCCGGGCGCGACATCGAAGGCGAGGCCGGGCTCCGGCAGGGTGTCGGCGTAGGGATAGTCGAGCTGGTGTTCGAGGGCGTTCATTGGGGTGTCTTCTCCTGTCGACCAAAGTTAGCGCTTACTCTGGTCCCACGTAAAACGGTCGACCGGAGGCAGCGCTTGCGCCCACTCCGGCCCCATGCAAAGCGCGTCTTGCGCGTCGCTCCTGCCGGTTGCGTAACCGCGTACTTGACGATAACGTAAACGTCGATTCTATCGTCCCTCGCGCTGTCGTGCAGACAACAGCCGGGCCAGCCGCCTTTCGCACACCATGACGACCCAGTACACGATTACCGAACTCGCCCGGGAATTCGACGTAACGCCACGCGCGATCCGCTTCTACGAGGACCAGGGCCTGCTCGCGCCGAGCCGCGAAGGCGCGGGTGGCCTGAAGCGCGTCTTTTCGGGGCGCGATCGCACGCGGCTGAAGCTGACGCTGCGCGGCAAGCGCCTCGGCTTCACGCTCTCGGAGATCCGCACGCTGCTCGACCTCTACGACTCGCCGACCGACACGCTCCCGCAACTCCAGGCGTTCCTCGACACCGTGGTGCATCACCGCGAGATACTCGAGCGCCAGCGCGCGGACCTCGACGCGACGCTCGAGGATCTCGCGCAGTACGAGGCACAGGCGCGCGCGCTGCTCGACAGGAATGCGGCGCACGAGAGCGCAGCGCACGAAAGCGGCGCTCGCGCCGCCGCTCGCGCGAAACCCTGACGCTCGCGCAACGGGCATGGCCGCCATGAAACACTTCCCGAAACTGCTCTCTTCGCAGATCGGCTTCGATGTCGCGCAGACCATGCTCGACGGCTTCAACCGTCACTACCACAACTTCTGCGATGCGGCGGCGAGGGCGCGGACGTTCTTCGAGGCCGCCGACTGGCGCGCCCTGCAGCAGCTCGCGCGCGAGCGCATCGCCTCCTACGACGATCGTGTAAAGGAGTGCGTGGTCGCGCTCGAAGACGAATACGGCGCCGAGAGCATCGACGACGAAGTCTGGCAGCAGATCAAGCTGCACTACATCGGCCTGCTGACGACGCACCGGCAGCCCGAATGCGCGGAGACGTTCTTCAACTCCGTGTGCTGCAAGATCCTGCATCGCTCGTACTTCAACAACGATTTCATCTTCGTGCGGCCCGCCATCTCGACCGAATACATCGAGAACGACGAGCCCGCCGCGAAGCCCACCTATCGCGCGTACTATCCGGGCAAGGACGGCGTCGCGGCGACGCTCGAGCGCATCGTCACGAACTTCCAGCTACAGACGCCGTTCGAGGACCTCGGGCGCGACGTCGGCTGCATCATGCAGACGATGCTCGACACCTTCGGTGTGGTCGAGCCGAAGCCTGACTTCCAGATTCACGTGCTGTCGTCGCTGTTTTTCCGGCATAAAGGCGCGTATATCGTCGGGCGCATCATCAACGGCGATCTGCTCGCGCCGTTCGTCGTGCCGATCCGTCATGTGGAGTCGGGCAGGCTGGCACTGGACACGGTGCTGCTGCGCACGCAACAGCTGCTCATCCTCTTCAGCTTCTCGCACTCGTATTTTCTGGTGGACATGGAAGTGCCGTCCGCCTATGTCGAGTTCCTGCGCACCATCATGCCGCGCAAGGCCAAGGGCGAAATCTACACGTCGCTCGGCTTGCAGAAGCAGGGCAAGAACCTGTTCTATCGCGACCTGCTGCACCACCTTTCGCATTCGAGCGACCGGTTCATCGTCGCGCCCGGCATCCGCGGCATGGTGATGATCGTGTTCACGCTGCCTTCGTATCCGTACGTGTTCAAGGTCATCAAGGACAGCTTTCCCGCGCCGAAAGAGACCACGCGCGAGCAGGTCGAAGCGAAGTATCAGCTCGTGAAGCGCCACGACCGGCTCGGGCGCCTTGCCGACACGCTCGAATATTCGAGCGTGGCGCTGCCCGTCGCGCGGCTCGACGAGGCGCTCGTGCGCGAGCTGGAGACGCTTGCGCCCTCGATGCTCGAGTACGAGGGCGACAACCTCGTGATCCGTCACGTCTACATCGAGCGGCGCATGGTGCCGCTCAATCTGTATCTGCAGAACGGCAGCGACGCCGAAGTCGAGCACGGCATACGCGAATACGGCAACGCGATCAAGGACCTGCTGCGCGCGAACATCTTTCCTGGCGACATGCTCTACAAGAATTTCGGCGTGACGCGCAACGGCCGCGTGGTGTTTTACGACTACGACGAGATCGAATATCTCACCGACTGCAACGTGCGCGCCGTGCCGCCGCCGCGTCATGAGGAGGACGAACTATTGGGCGAGCCATGGTACGCAGTCGGCCCGCGCGACATCTTTCCGCAGACGTACGGCACATTTTTGCTCGGCGATCCGCGCGTGAAGCGCGCATTTCTCGCCCATCACGCGGACTTCTTCGAGCCCGGGCTCTGGCAGGAGAGCCGCGCGAGGCTCATCGCGGGCGAAGTGCCGGACTGCTTTCCCTACGACGCCTCGATTCGTTTCAGCGTGTGTTACCCGGAACGTTTCGCGCGTGAAGACGCGCCGGCCGTGCGCGTTGCCTGAGCGCGCGGCCAACAGGTTGAAACGGAATCAAGCGGATTCAAGCTTGTTCAAACAGATTCATCAAGGAGCACAAACATGAGTGAGACGCAAAAGCAGGACGCCATCGTGATCGTTGCGGCGGCGCGCACGCCGATGGCAGGTTTTCAGGGTGATTTCGCGGCGCTCACCGCGCCGCAGCTTGGCGCGGCTGCGATCGCGGCGGCCGTCGAGCGCGCGGGGTTGAAGCCCGAGCAGATCGACGAGGTCGTGATGGGCTGCGTGCTGCCCGCGGGGCAGGGCCAGGCGCCCGCGCGCCAGGCGGCGCTCGGCGCGGGGCTGCCGCTCGCAGCGGGCGCCACGACCGTCAACAAGATGTGCGGCTCGGGCATGCGTGCGGCGATGTTCGCGCACGACATGCTGCTGGCGGGTTCGGCCGATGTGATCGTCGCGGGCGGCATGGAGAGCATGTCGAACGCGCCTTATCTGCTGCCGAAGGCGCGCGCGGGCATGCGCATGGGCCATGGCCAGGTACTCGACCACATGTTCCTCGACGGCCTCGAAGACGCCTATGACAAGGGTCGCCTGATGGGCACGTTCGCGGAAGAATGCGCGGGCGAGTACGACTTCTCGCGCGAGCGCCAGGATGCGTTCGCGATCGAGTCGCTCAAGCGCGCGAAACGCGCCAACGAGGACGGCTCGTTCGCATGGGAGATCGCGCCGGTGAAGGTGGCCTCGCGCGCGGGCGAAACGACGATCGAGCGCGACGAGCAGCCGTTCAAGGCCAATCTCGACAAGATCCCGACGCTCAAGCCCGCGTTCAGCAAGACCGGCACGGTGACGGCGGCGAATTCGTCGTCGATTTCGGACGGCGCGGCGGCGCTCGTGATGATGCGCGAATCGACCGCGAAGCAGCTCGGCCTCAAGCCGCTCGCACGCGTGACGGGCCATTCGACCTTTGCGCAGCAGCCCGCGAAGTTCACGACGGCGCCGGTGGGCGCGATCAAAAAGCTGTTCGAGAAGACCGGCTGGACGGCCGACGACGTCGATCTCTACGAGATCAACGAGGCCTTTGCCGTGGTGACGATGGCCGCGATGAAGGACCACGATCTGCCGCACGAGAAGGTCAACGTGAACGGCGGCGCGTGTGCGCTCGGTCACCCGATCGGCGCTTCGGGCGCGCGCATTCTCGTGACGCTGATCGGCGCGTTGCGCGCACGCGGCGGCAAACGCGGCGTGGCGGCGCTGTGCATCGGCGGCGGAGAAGCCACGGCGATGGGCGTCGAACTGCTGTAGGCTAAGCCAGAAGAAGCGCGCCGCCTTTGAGAGCGGGCAGGCGGCGCGCTGCAGCGGTTTCAATGCACAGACAAGCAAGGTGACGAGATGAAGACAGCGTTGATCGTGGGCGCGTCGCGGGGCCTGGGTTTCGAGTTCGCGCGGCAGTATGCGAAGGCCGGCTGGCGCGTGCTGGCCACGGCGCGCGGGCCCGAAGCGCTCGAAGCGTTGCGTGCAATCGGCGCGCAGACATTCCAGCTCGACATCGCGCGGCCCGAGGAAATCGCTGCGCTCGGCTGGAAGCTCGACGGCGAACGGCTCGATGTGGCGCTCGTCGTCTGCGGCGTCTACGGTCCGCGCACCGAGGGGGTGGAGACCATCACGGCCGACGACTTCGAATACGTGATGAACACCAACGTGCGCGGCCCGATGCAACTGATCCCCGTCCTGTTGCCGCTTGTCGACGACGCCCACGGCGTGCTCGGCGTCCTATCGAGCCGCATGGGCAGCATTGCGGAGACCACGGGCACGACGGGTTGGCTGTATCGCGCGAGCAAGGCCGCGCTCAACGACGTGCTGAAGATCACCTCGCTGCAAACGCGCCGAGCCACCTGCGTCGCGCTGCATCCGGGCTGGGTGCGCACCGACATGGGTGGCGCGCACGCGGCGATCGACCCGGCGGTGAGCGTCGCAGGCATGCGCGAGGTGGTGGCAGAAGCGGCCGCCGCGCGTGACGTCTTCAATGGCCGCTTCTTCCAGTACGACGGCACCGAGCTCGACTGGTAAAGCGGCGCCCGTCTGCGCTACGCTTGCGGCCTCTCGCAACTCGGCCCTGACCCATGAACTCTGAAACCGCGCGCGTCGTCTCGCCTGCCGTCCGGGCCGCCGATTGTCCCTGCGGCGGCGCCGCGCCCAACCAGAAAGCGCCCGCGAGGGCGCCGCGTTACGCGCAGTGCTGTGGCCGCTTCATCGACGACGCGGCAATTCCCGCCACGGCGCTCGAACTGATGCGCTCGCGCTACACGGCCTACGTGCTGGGCGAGAAGGCGTATTTGCGCTCGACCTGGGCGCCTGAAACCTGCCCCGCCGATCTCGATGTCGATCCCTCAGCCGAAGGCGCGCCGCGCTGGCTAGGCCTTGCCGTGAAGCGTCATGAACAACACGACGACGCGCACGCGATCGTCGAATTCGTCGCGCGCTACAAAACGGGCGGCCGCGCATTCCGGCTGCACGAAACGAGCCGTTTCTCGCGCGGCGAGGACGGCCGCTGGCGTTATGTTGACGGCGACGTTTCGTCTGGCTAACGAATTGCTGACTGCCGAGCAAAGATTGTCGCAGCGAAATTCCGCCCCGGTTCGCAGCAAGCGCCGGAAATAACGCCTTTGCAAACAAGCGCTTACTGAATAATCGCGCGGCTGTTGCCGCCGCGCGACGTTCCGTACCCGGACCTCTTTAAAAATTTGCACGTTCGTTGCGAAGCGGACGCCGTGCGTGCGCCATGTCTCATGGGGGCTGCAGGCTCTTGGCATGCCTTATGCCGGGTTACCCCTGAATTGCACAACAAATATTTGTCGTGCGAGTATCTAATCACAGTGCCCGGCGCAATACGTAAGTGCATAGTGAAAAAGCCTTTTCGCATGCACATGTGTCGAATGCAGACGGGTGCTGGCGGCGGGTCTGATCGACGATAGAACTGCGCCGCGCAGGTGTTCCGATCGATGTAATTCCCCGTTACGGGTCACGCCTTCGCTCCTGCCTTCGCGGCCAGGCGCCACGGTGTCTCGTTGTGCCTGAAACGGGTGAAGTGCGGGTCAAGGTCGGACGGTTGTCGGATACACAGCAGCAGGTCTTTTGCAGGTGGTGTAGCGCATGGCGTTCAGGAAGCTCCTTACCGGATGGGTCGTAGCCGGCACCGCGTGTGTGCTTTCGGTTGCTCACGCAGCGTCGCTTTCCGATCCGGCAAGTGCGAGCGCGAACCCGCAGCTCGCTGCCAACGCCCCCGCCACGCATTCCGGCAACGCTCCCCAATCCGGCCTCGCAGGCGGTCCCCTCGGCAGCGCCAACGTGCCGCGCATTGCGCTCGACGACGCGTATCTGCCCGTCGTGCCCGCCAGCATGAACGAGCAGGTGATCCGCGTTCCCGTCGACGCATCGGGTGACGTCACGCTCGAAACCACGATTTACCGCCCGAACGGCCCCGGCCCGTTCCCGATGGTGATCTTCAACCACGGCAAGATTCCCGGCGACCCGCACCTCCAGGCTCGCAGCGACCCGCTCTCGTTCGCGCGCGAATTCGTGCGCCGCGGCTACGTCGTCGTCGCACCGAACCGCCAGGGCTTCGCGGAGTCGGGCGGCTCGTATCAGCAGGACGGTTGCGATGTCGCGAGCAACGGCCTCGGCCAGGCGGCCGATGTCGCATCGACCATCGCGTACATGTCGAAGCAGCCCTATGTGGACGCGAGCCAGATCATCGTCGCGGGCACCTCGCACGGCGGCCTTGCCACCATGGCCTATGGCACCGAGGCGGCCAACGGCGTGCGCGCACTGATCAACTTCTCGGGCGGCCTGCGCCAGGACGCCTGCACGGGCTGGCAGAGCAACCTGACCCAGGCGTTCGGCGACTACGGTGGCAAGGCCCGCGTGGCCTCGCTGTGGCTCTACGGCGACAACGACTCGGTCTGGTCGCCCGATCTCGTCGCGAAGATGTTCGCCGCTTACCGCGACGCGCAAACGGGTGACGATCGCCCGGCTGCGACGGCGAAGCTCGTGGACTTCGGCGCCTACAAGAACGACGCGCACCGCCTCGTTGGCGATCGCGACGGCGTGAAGATCTGGTGGCCCACGGTCGAGGCGTTCCTCGCCAACCGCGGCCTGCCGACCGCGGTGCAGTACCGCGTGGCCGCGCCGGTCGCGCCGCGCGGCACCGGCTTCGCGCAGATCGATTCGGTCGGCTCGGTGCCGTTCGTCGATCAGGCGGGCCGCGACGGTTATCGCAACTTCCTCAAGCAGTATCCGAGCCGCGCCTTCGCGGTGTCCGACTCCGGCGCGTGGTCATGGGCCGAAGGCGGCGACAACCCGATGGCCGTGGCGATCTCGAACTGTGAAAAGCACAGCGCCGATCCTTGCCGCCTCTATGCCGTCAACAACACGGTGGTCTGGAACAACGGCGGCACGCAGACCGCCCAGACCGACGAGAGCGACACCACGCGCGCCACGGCGGACAACCCCGCCAACGACAGCGACCACCCGCTGGCGAGCCGCTAAGGCGCGTTGCCCGGCGAGTTGCCGGGCGCACACTCTCCATCGCATCGGAAGCTTGCGGCCCCAAAGCGGGCCGCTTTGCTTTTGCGCGGGCCATTTACTCGCAGGCAAACCCCGTTGTATCGCCCCTGGCGTCTCCTTTGGGAGCGTCGCCGCGCTCGCCACTCGTCGCCAAAAATATCCGCCGCGCAGTCCCGCGTTCTGCAATCTCGCACCGCCGCGCAGATTTTTTTGCATAAGGCGGCTTCACTTTGCCGTCGTCATCTCCGGGCATTTCCAGTCTTTCGTTTCCATCGGTCGGGAGTTGTCACGAACGGCTAGAAACGCCGCGTCGCCGTGCGTTGGAAGGCGATTTTGGGGGTAGTGCATTGCGGCGGCTAACACGTTAATCTCGGTCCCGCTGTCGTATCGGGAGTCGTATTTGAATTCGCAATCTCACGTTGCCCGCGAAGATCGCGCCGGGACCGACTGGGTCGCTCGCAGCCTGCGCGCCGTGTGGCACCCCTGCACCCAGATGAAACATCACGAGCGCCTGCCGCTCGTGGCCGTCGCACGCGGCGAAGGCCCGTGGCTGCATGACCGCGACGGACGCCGTTATCTGGACGCGATCAGTTCGTGGTGGGTGAACCTCTTCGGCCACGCCAATGCCTCGATCAATGCCGCGCTCAAGGCGCAGCTCGACACGCTCGAGCACGTCATGCTCGCGGGCTGTACGCACGAGCCCGCCGTTGAGCTTGCCGAGCGGCTGTCGGCGCGCACGGACGGCGTGCTCGGTCACGCGTTCTTCGCTTCCGATGGCGCCTCTGCCGTCGAAATCGCGCTCAAGATGAGCTTTCATGCGTGGCGCAACCGCGGCGAGAGCGGCAAGTGCGAATTCGTCTGCGTGGCCAACAGCTATCACGGCGAGACCATCGGCGCGCTCGGCGTGACCGATGTGAAGCTCTTCAGGGATGCTTACGATCCGCTGCTGCATCACGCGCATGTGGTCGCTTCGCCCGACGCGCGCACGGCGCAACCCGGCGAAACGGCGGCGGCTGTCGCGGCCCGCGCGCTGGCCGATGTCGAGCGTCTTTTCATTGAACGCGAAGGGCGGATCGCCGCGCTGATCGTCGAGCCGCTCGTGCAGTGCGCCGCCGGCATGGCGATGCACGATCCCGCGTATCTCAAGGGCCTTCGCGCGCTGTGCGACGGCCATCGCGTCCACCTGATCGCCGATGAAATCGCCGTGGGCTGCGGGCGCACCGGCACGTTCTTCGCGTGCGAGCAGGCGGGCATCTGGCCCGATCTGCTCACGCTTTCGAAGGGCATCAGCGGCGGCTATCTGCCGCTTTCGATCGTGCTGTCGCGCGACGCGATCTACGAGTCGTTCTACGACGACGACACGACGCGCGGCTTCCTCCATTCGCATTCGTACACGGGCAATCCGCTCGCGTGCCGCGCGGCGCTCGCCACGCTCGACCTGTTCGAGCGCGATGACGTGCTGGTTGCGAACGCGCGCAAATCGGCGCAACTGCGCGATTTATTCGAGCCGTTCGCTGCGCATCCGCTCGTGCGCAACCTGCGCCAGTGCGGCACGATTCTCGCGTTCGACGTCGCGCTCGAAGACGCGCAGCGCGCGGCGACGTTTTCGCGCCGCTTCTTTGAAAACGCACTGCAGCGCGAACTGCTGCTGCGCCCGATCGGCACGACGGTCTACGTCATGCCGCCGTATATTCTGGACCACGAAATGCAGGCGTTCCTCGCTACACGCACGCGCGAGACTTTCGACGCCACCGTCGCGGAGGACCTCTGACATGGCATTGCTCGATACCCTCGAACAGGGCTTGCGCGATATCGACGCGCGCGGCCTGCACCGCCGCCGCCGCACCGCCGAAACGCCTTGCAGCGCGCATATGAAGGTGGACGGCCGCGCGACTATCGGTTTTGCCAGCAACGACTATCTCGGCCTCGCCGCGCACCCGCAACTCGTCGCGGCCATCGCTGAAGGCGCGCAGCGTTACGGCGCGGGCAGCGGCGGCTCGCATCTGCTGGGCGGGCACTCGCGTGCGCACGCCCAACTCGAAGACGATCTCGCGGCATTCGCGGGCACCTTCGTCGATGCGCCGCGCGCGCTGTACTTCAGCACCGGCTATATGGCGAACCTGGCCGTGCTCACCGCGCTCGCGGGGCGCGGCACGACGATCTTTTCCGATTCGCTCAACCACGCCTCGCTGATCGACGGCGCGCGGCTCTCGCGCGCCGACATCGAGATCTATCCGCATGCCGACATGGCGGCGCTCGCCGCGATGCTCGAAGCCTGTGACGCGAGCGCAAAAGTGATCGTGAGTGACACGGTGTTCAGCATGGACGGTGATGTCGCGCCGCTCGCGCGTCTCGTCGAACTGGCGCAACAGCATGGCGCGTGGCTCCTGGTCGACGACGCACACGGCTTCGGCGTCCTTGGCCCGCAAGGCCGCGGCGCACTCGCGCAAGCCGCGCTGCACTCGGAACATCTAGTGATGGTCGGCACGCTCGGGAAGGCGGCGGGCGTGTCGGGCGCGTTCATTTGCGCGCATGGCACCGTGATCGAATGGCTCGTGCAGCGCGCGCGGCCGTACATCTTCACCACGGCTTCCTCGCCGGCGGTTGCACATGCGGTGTCCGCGAGCCTGCGGTTGATCGAAGGCGAGGAGGGCGATGCGCGCCGCGCGCATCTCAAGCATCTGATCGCGCGCACGCGTGCGCTGCTGGGCGAGACCTGCTGGCAACCCGTCGATTCGCATACCGCCGTGCAGCCGCTCGTCATCGGCGCGAACGAGGCGACGCTCGCGCTGCAGGCCGCGCTGGAGCGCGACGGCCTGTGGGTGCCCGCCATTCGTCCGCCCACCGTGCCCGAGGGCACGTCGCGCCTGCGCATTTCGCTCTCCGCTGCGCATTCGGATGCCGACCTCGACCAACTGAACGCATCGCTGCAACGCGCGAGCCTCGAAGCACGGGAGCTCGTGCAATGACGGTTTCGCTTTTCGTCACCGGCACCGATACCGAGATAGGCAAGACGTTCGTGAGCGCGGCGCTCCTGCGCGGCTTCGCCCACGCGGGGCTGCGCGCCACGGCGCTCAAGCCGATCGCCGCGGGCGCTTACGAGCGCGACGGCGTCTGGCACAACGAGGACGCCGATCAGCTCGACGCCGCCGCGAGCGTGCTGCTGCCGCCCGAGATCCGCACGCCGTTCCTGCTCAAGGAGCCCGCCGCGCCGCACATCGCCGCCGCGCTCGAAGGCGTGACGCTCGACATGGCGCGCATCGTCGATTGCTACGAGGCGGCCCGCGAGCGCGCGGACGCCATCGTCGTGGAAGGCGTGGGCGGTTTTCGCGTGCCCCTCACGGCGACCGAAGACACCGCCGATCTCGCCGTCGCGCTCGGTCTGCCCGTCGTGCTCGTCGTGGGCATGCGCCTGGGCTGCATCAGCCACGCGCTGCTCACTGCCGAAGCGATTGCCGCGCGCGGATTGAAGCTCGCGGGCTGGGTCGCGAACCGTATCGACCCGGCCATGACGTTCCCCGAAGAAAACATCGCCGCGCTGCGCGAGCGCCTTGCCGCCCAGTACGGCGCGCCGCTCGTCGGCGTCGTGCCGCACATGCGCGGTGCGAGCGCCGACGACGCAGCCGGACATCTGAACATCGACGCGTTGCTCGCGCGCCTGCGAGCCGTCGCTCAATGAACAGTCAAGCACAGCCAAGCACAGTCAAGCACAGTCAAGCACAGTCACGTAAAGAAGGACCCCGACACCATGACGCAAACCCACATCGACATCACCTCGCTGAAAGCCACCGCGCCGAGCGCCCAGGCTGCAGCCGAAGCCGCCGCGCGCTGGAAAGTCGCCGACGTTGCCGAGCTCTACGAGCTGCCGTTCAACGATCTGATGTTCCGCGCACAGCAGGTGCATCGCGAGCATTTCGATGCGAACGCCGTGCAGCTTTCCACGCTCCTCTCGATCAAGACCGGCGGCTGCGAGGAAGACTGCGCGTACTGCCCGCAATCGGCGCATCACGACACGGAACTGGAAGCCGGCAAGCTGATGGAAGTCGACGCCGTGCTGGACGCGGCGCGCGCCGCCAAGGCCAACGGCGCGACGCGCTTTTGCATGGGCGCGGCGTGGCGCAACCCGAAGGATCGCCACCTCGAGCCGATCAAGGACATGATCCGCGGCGTGAAGGCGATGGGTCTGGAAACCTGCGTGACGCTCGGCATGCTCGAAGATCACCAGGCGAAGGCGCTGGCCGACGCGGGCCTCGACTACTACAACCATAACCTCGATACGTCGCCGGAGTTCTACGGCAAGATCATTTCGACGCGCACCTACGAGGATCGCCTCGAGACGCTCGAGCGCGTGCGCGACGCGGGCATCAACGTGTGCTGCGGCGGCATCGTCGGCATGGGCGAATCGCGCCGCGAGCGCGCAGGCCTGATCGCCCAGCTCGCGAACATGGAGCCGTATCCGGAGTCGGTGCCCATCAACAATCTCGTGCAGGTCACGGGCACGCCGCTCGAAGGTACCGAACCGATCGACCCGTTCGAATTCGTGCGCACGATCGCCGTGGCGCGCATCACGATGCCCAAGGCGATGGTGCGCCTCTCGGCGGGCCGCGAGCAGATGGACGACGCGCTCCAGGCACTGTGCTTCATGGCGGGCGCGAACTCGATTTTCTACGGCGACCAGCTGCTCACCACGAGCAACCCGCAGGCGGAAGCCGACCGCAGGCTGCTGCAGCGTCTGGGCATCACGGCGCAGGCCGCGCAGCATCTGCCCGCCGACGACCACGCGCATCACGGCCATCACGGTCATTCGCACGGCGGCTGCGGCCACTGCGAGTGACGTTTCGCACGTCGCCAGAAGCAAAAACGCCAGGCTGCGAAGCCTGGCGTTTTTTATTGCCCAGCGGAAGGACGGCGCGTTACGCGTAAGCCGCGCGCCGGCGCCCAGCGAGCACGAGATAGCACAGCGCGCCGATCACGAGCGAAGGCAGCGTGGCGCCGAGGTTCGGCAGCCACTGGTTGAGCGCCTGATACGCGGCGAAACCGACCACCCACGCGACGAACGCGCTCACGTGCCAGCCGCCCGAATAGCCATAGGCGCCGTTCAGATCGGCGAGCGCCTGCGTGTCGATGCGGCGGCGGCGCACGATGAAGTGATCGGCGAGCACCACGCCGAAGAGCGGCGCGAACACCGAGCCGATGAAGAGCAGGAAGTTCTCGTACTTCGCCATCGGCACGACGAGACCGATCAGCGTGCACAGCGCGCCGAACGCTGCCGAGAGCCACGGCACGCTGGCGCGCGTCCAGAACGTGCCGGTCGAGACCGCGGCCGAGTGGATATCGGCGAAGGCGTTGTCGATTTCGTCGATCAGCACGAGCAGCAGCGCGAAGCCGCCGCCGGCCTGCGCGAGCGCCGTGGTGAGGAGCGCGTCGCCGCCGCCCGCGGCGAGGCCGTAGATGGCGCCGAGCGCATAGAACCACAGGTTCGCGATGCCATAGCCGAACAGCGTGCCGCGGAAGGTTTCGCCCGCTTTGCGGCCAAAACGCGTGTAGTCGGCGATGAGCGGCAGCCACGAGAGCGGCATCGCCACTACGAGGTCGATGGCGCTGCCAAACGGCATTTCGCCCGTGCCGGGGCGGCGCATCAGCGCGCCCAGGTCCTGCTTCACGAGCAGGCTCCACGTGAGCCAGGCCGCGCCCGCAAGCAGCAGCCAGATGCCCCACGTACGCAGGAAGCGCCGCACGAACGAGAGCGGGCCGCTCACGGCGAGCAGCGTGGCGAGCACGCCGAAGATCACGGTCCAGACGAGCGGCATCGACAGGCCGAAGGCTTGCCTGGCGAGCGCATCGGCGGAATCGCGCATCACGATGATCTCGAACGAGCCCCAGCCAACGAGTTGCACCATGTTGATGACGGCCGGCACCGACACGCCACGCACGCCGAGAGTCGGGCGCAGCGACGACATGGCGGCGAGGCCCGTGTCCGTGCCGATCACGCCCGCGAGCGCGAGCAGCACGACGCCGATTACGCTGCCGATGACGATGGCCAGGAGCGCATGGGGCAGCGAGAGGCCCGGCACGAGCAGCGCGCCTGCCTGCGCGACGAGCAGGCCGATGCCGAGCGAAAACCATAGCGCGAAGGCGTCGCCGGTGCGGAACTGGCGGCGCGCGTCGGGCACGGGCACGTTCGGCGCGTAGGCGGAGCCGGCGTCGCCGGCGTGCGAATCTTGAGTCATGTGGAACGCTTTCCTCTGTATCGTCTGTTTTGTGTGTTTTGTCCGGCTGCGTCGGCTCGAGCGGCTCCGCCCGCGCTTCGCGCCGCGGCGCACGCTGTCATAATGCACGACTGCATCCGGAGCGGCGGGCCGTTTTGTGGTGTCGGGCGCTGTGTCCCCGAATCTGCCACCGAATTTGCCACACACGTGCGGCCAGCCGGAAAGCCGTCATTATCGCGAAAACGTCATGTTTGAAGAAACCCGTGCCAACGTCCCGCTCGCCGAACGGCTGCGCCCGCGCTCCATCGACGAGGTCATCGGCCAGAAGCATCTGCTCGGGCCCAACAAGCCGCTGCGCGTCGCGTTCGAATCCGGCGAAGCGCATTCGATGATCCTGTGGGGGCCGCCGGGCGTGGGCAAGACCACGCTCGCGCGCCTCATGGCCGATGCCTTTCACGCCGAATTCATCGCGCTCTCGGCGGTGCTCTCGGGTGTGAAGGACATCCGCGAGGCCGTGGAGCAGGCGCAGCTGCATCGCGCGCATGGCCGCCAGACGCTCGTGTTCGTCGACGAGGTCCATCGCTTCAACAAGAGCCAGCAAGACGCCTTCTTGCCGCATGTGGAGTCGGGCCTCTTTGTGTTCGTCGGCGCGACGACGGAAAACCCGTCGTTCGAGGTGAACAGCGCGTTGCTTTCTCGCGCCGCCGTGTATGTGCTCAGGAGCCTCGACGAGGAAGAGCAGGGCGAACTGCTCGAGCGCGCGAGCGTGGAGCTGGGCGGCCTGACCTTCACGGACGAAGCGAAAAAGGCGTTGATCGGCTCCGCCGACGGCGACGGGCGCAAGCTCCTGAACAACCTCGAAATCGTCGCGCGCGCGGCCGCCCAGCAGAAGAAGACCGGGATCGACGGCGAACTGCTCGGCAGCGCGCTGGCGGAAAACCTGCGCCGCTTCGACAAGGGCGGCGACGCGTTCTACGACCAGATCAGCGCGCTGCACAAGTCGGTGCGCGGCAGCAACCCGGACGGTGCGCTCTACTGGTTCTGCCGCATGCTCGACGGCGGCGCGGACCCGCGTTATCTCGCGCGGCGCATCGTGCGCATGGCGTGGGAGGACATCGGCTTGGCCGATCCACGCGCCGGGCGCATCACGCTCGACGCCGCCGAGACCTACGAGCGCCTCGGTTCGCCCGAAGGCGAACTCGCGCTCGCGCAGGCCGTGATCTATCTGGCGGTCGCGCCGAAGTCGAACGCGGGCTACAACGCCTATAACGAGGCGCGGCGCTTCGTCAGCAAGGACCAGTCGCGCGCGGTGCCCATCCATCTGCGCAATGCGCCGACCAAGCTGATGAAGGAGCTGGGCTACGGTCACGAATACCGCTACGCGCACGACGAACCCGACGCCTACGCGGCCGGCGAGACCTATCTGCCCGATGGCATGCGCGAGCCGCGCTGGTATCAGCCCACGCCGCGCGGGCTCGAAGGCAAGATCGGCGAAAAGCTCGCGCGCCTGGCCGAACTCGACGCGCAATGGCGCGATGAACACCGTGAGGAAATCCGCGAGAGGAAGCGCAAGGGCTGAATCGCCACGAACAACGGCGACGCCCGCCGCGCCGGGCTGCCCCGGCCGGTGCGCTAAAATCGTCCCTTCACACAACGAAACTGCGTCTCACAATCCCATGCTCGACATCCAGCTGCTGCGCAAAGACCTCGAAGGCGTCGCGAAGCGCCTCGCCGACCGCGGCTACACCCTCGACGTCGCGGCCTTCTCCGCGCTCGAAGCGGAACGCCGCGCCATCCAGACCCGCACCGAAGAGCTCCAGGCACGTCGCAACAGCCTGTCGAAGCAGATCGGCGCGATGAAAGGCCGCGGCGAGGACACCTCGGCGGTCATGGCCGAAGTGGGCGGCATCGGCGACGAAATGAAGACGTCGGCCGCCAAGCTCGACGAGATCCAGTCGAAGCTCTCGGACCTGCTGCTCGGCGTGCCGAACCTGCCGCACGAGAGCGTGCCCGCGGGCAAGGACGAGGCCGACAACGTGGAAGTGCGCCGCTGGGGCACGCCGCGCGCGTTCGACTTCGAGGTGAAGGATCACGTGGACGTCGGCACGCCGCTGGGTCTGGACTTCGAGACGGGCGCGAAGCTCTCGGGCGCACGCTTCACGATGCTGCGCGGCCAGATCGCGCGCCTGCACCGCGCGCTCGCGCAGTTCATGATCGACACGCACACGCTCCACCACGGCTACACGGAAACGTACACGCCCTACATCGTCAACCCGGAAATCCTGTACGGCACGGGCCAGTTGCCCAAGTTCGCCGACGACATGTTCCGCGTGGAAAAGGGCGGCGGCGAAAACACGGTCACGCAGTACCTCATCTCGACCTCGGAAATCTCGCTCACGAACACGGTGCGCGAGAGCATCGTGGAAGGCAGCGCGCTGCCGATCAAGCTCACGGCGCACTCGCCGTGCTTCCGCTCCGAAGCCGGTTCATATGGCCGCGACACGCGCGGCATGATCCGTCAGCACCAGTTCGACAAGGTCGAGATGGTGCAGATCGTTGCGCCCGAAACGTCCTACGACGCGCTCGAGCAGATGGTCGTCCACGCGGAAACCATCCTGCAGAAACTCGGCCTGCCGTATCGCGTCATCACGCTGTGCACGGGCGACATGGGCTTCTCGGCCACCAAGACCTACGACCTCGAAGTCTGGCTGCCGGCGCAGAACACGTATCGCGAAATTTCGAGCTGCTCGAACACGGAAGCGTTCCAGGCGCGCCGCATGCAGGCGCGCTATCGCAACGCGCAGGGCAAGCCGGAACTCGTGCACACGCTCAACGGTTCGGGCCTCGCCGTGGGCCGCACGCTGGTTGCCGTGCTGGAGAACTATCAGGAAGCCGATGGCTCGGTCGCCGTGCCGGAAGTGCTGCGGCCGTATATGGGCGGCGTGGCGCGTCTCGAAGCAGGCACCTGAGGCGCTGTCTCGCGTGCAGAACGTGTGAATTCCTTGCCCTCGAAACTTTTTCCCATGAGGGCTTGCAAAATTCAAAACATGTTCTATAATCTTCGCTTCTCCGGTTGCCGACCAACGCCGGGGAAGCAGTAAAAAAGCAGTACCCCGGAGAGGTGGCAGAGTGGTCGAATGTACCTGACTCGAAATCAGGCGTACGGTTTCCCCGTACCGTGGGTTCGAATCCCACCCTCTCCGCCAGATTCATAGGCAAAAGCCCCGTCTAGTCAATGACTTACGGGGCTTTCGTTTTTTCTGGCCCCTCACGCAGCGCGGACTGGACCCCGCTGGCGGGGCGCGATGTGATTGTGTGGCCCGACAACGATATGCCCCGGCCAGAAGTACGCCGATGAAGTAGCGGCGCTTTTGTGTACGCTCGGCTGCAAGGTCGAACGGCTCGACGTGTCGGCGCTCGGACTCGGCAAAAGTGGCGATGTTATCGACTGGCTGGCGCAATCGCGTTTCGCCAGTGGACGCGACCGAGGGTCCCCAAGCCGCCGCCAGCATACCAGGCTGACGGCGAAGAAGCCGGCGTTGATAACGGTGACCGCGAGGCAGGCGGTACGCCGCCCGGCTTCGCTGTTCGCGACGACGGTTTGTTCTATGAGGACGACGACGGTGTCGCACACCGTATCTGTTCGCCGCTTCGTGTGACCGCACTGGTGCGCGATGCAAGCTCGGAAAACTGGGGCCGTCTGCTCGAATGGCACGACGCCGAAGGCGTGCCGCATCGGTGGGCCATGCCGCTGGAAACTGCTCGGCGGCGACGGTGCGGACATGCGCGGCGAACTCGCACGCCTGGGTCTCGACATTGCGCCCGGCATGCGCACCCGCCAGCGACTTGCTGAGTACATCACGAAGGCGCGGCCCGAGAAGCGGGCACGCTGCGTCACGCGTACCGGCTGGCATCAACGCGTCTTCGTGCTGCCCGAGCGGACCATCGGCGAATCGCCCGAGCATGTGATTTACCAGGCCGACGTATCGCGGCACAGCTACGCCCAGGCGGGCACGCTCGCCGAATGGCAGGAACATGTTGCGCGTTATTGGTTTGGTAACTCGCGGCTGCTGCTCGCGGTGTCCGCCGCATTCGCGTCAATGCTGGTTCACGTCGCTGGGCAGGAATCTGGCGGCCTGAACTTCGTCGGTGGGTCGAGTCGTGGCAAGACGGCGACCTTGCGCACCGCCGCCAGCGTCTTCGGCGGCCCGGACTATCTGTGTCGCTGGCGCAGTACCGCGAACGGTCTGGAAGCGCTCGCCGCCACGCACAACGATACGTTACTCGTGCTGGATGAACTCGCCCAGGTAGACCAACGATAAAAAACATACGGGCGCGACGGCAGCACTACGAGCACCCCGACCTTACCCCGCCAGCAAATCAATAACCTTCGCCGAAAGCAACCTGACCGCCCTCGCCGGGCTGGCTTTGCCCTCTTTGTCAAACATCGTCACTCAATGCTCCGAATCATGGACATTCTTCAGATGATTTGCTCTACTCGATTGCCTTTGATGCGCCCGCTTCCCGATTAACCGCAGCGGAGCGGCCCACTTCATACAGAACGGCAGTCGAGCACCAATGACGACACCAGGAAAACTTGCCTTTGGACTGGCGTTCGTGCTGAGCGCCTTGCTTTCCGGTTGCCATGCCGGTGACGCCAGCAGCCACCCCGCATCCAGCACCGAGACAATGGGGCTCGGTGTGGTCGGCTACAACCATACCGATCACGATATTGGCGACTTCTCAGTTAACGGCGAGGCCGGTTCATATGTTGGCAAGCACGAAGAGCATGGCGTTGCCTGCTGTGTGTCTCTACCCGCGAAACATACGCCTGGCCTGACGGTGACGGTGACTTGGACGGACGAGGACAACAAGCACCCGCAAAGTCGTGTTGTCGCCGTTCCTCCATACACGCCAGCCGATGGGGGGGAATTTCACGTCCACTTTCTTCGTAACGGAAACATCAAGGTATTTGCCACAGCCATTGTCTTTCTAGGCAACCCCGACTATCCGCTGAAGGGTGACGAAGCCAGGATGTAAATCCAATAACAAGGACAATCCAGATGTCTTACTCAGTCTCCATTCCTGAACCTCTTCCAGCAGATGGTTACCGCAAGCTTTCTCCGCGTGAAATGGCCCGAAGGGCCGCCGCAATGGAATGTATCCACAAGAAGGAAGCGGGCCAATGCCAGGGGCAGATATATGCCACGCTGTTCTTCGACGGCACCGGTAACAACCAGGACTGGACTGAGCCGAAGAAAACTGGCAATCAGCAGGCTCGTAATAAGCACAGCAATGTTGCGCGGCTGTTTAACGCAACGCCACTCGCACGAGCAGAGGGATTTTTTCCCTACTACGTTCCCGGCGTCGGCACGCCGTTCGCTAAGATCGGCGACAACAATCAGAGCGGCGATACACTCGGCCTCGGAGCTGGCTACATGGGGGCCGACCGCATCAACTGGGGCATCACCCAACTTTTCAATGCGGTGCATGAATACGCCACGGATGGCCATGTCCTGGTCACCGAGGATGTGGCCAAGGCTCTCGTGAACTCCATCAGTTCCAACTCAGCCTCAACGTTGGAGCAAACGCTCGCGAACACGGTGGTGGAAAAGCAGCGCCGAGTCGCGGCCTTGCTCCAACTCGAAGAAAGACTTGCGGCGGTGCTGAAAACCACGCAACGCAAGGTGACTTCAATCAACGTCGCGGTATTTGGTTTTTCACGCGGTGCGGCGGAAGCCCGCGCGTTTACGAACTGGCTGAACGATTTACTCAAGCGCGATGACGGCGGTTACTACACGCTGGCGGCCGTACCGTTGCGCCTGTATTTTCTTGGCCTGTTCGATACGGTTGCGTCGGTGGGCGTTCCGAACATGATTCCGGGGGTGAATGGGCATATGGCGTGGGCGGACGGCACACAAACCATCCCGGGAATCGTCGAGCAGTGCGTCCACTTCATTGCACTGCACGAGCAACGCGCCTGCTTTCCGCTGGAAATGGCCTCCAATGTGCGCCAGGTGGCTTACCCCGGTATGCACTCAGACTTGGGGGGCGGTTACTTGCCCACCGAGCAGGGCAAGGCCGGGCAGCTCTCACAGATTCCGCTGAATGACATGTACTACGAGGCGTTCAAGGCGGGGGTGCCGCTGTTGTCTCGCGACGAGATTAATAGCAGGCCCGCCCTGAAGGCCCAGTTCGAGATTCCGGCCGACTTGCTTGCCGCGTATAAGGCGTACTGGCGCGACAACGGCATTGGTCCGGACGGCTCGGGCAAGAATGGCGCACTGAATATGATCCGCCAGCACACGCACCAATATCTGCAATGGCGCAAGGCGTTTCCGTCAAGGCTCGACCTGGACAACCGTCCCTTCTGGAAGCGGGCCGCTGGTGACGACCAGGCTCAATTGTCCGAGGCGCAAAACGACTTGGCCGAGCAGGTGCAGGATATTGGCCCACGCCTGCAATCCACACTGAAAACCGCCGGGACTGCGACGATGCTTGAGGTGCTTTCGCCAGTACTGGCTACACGCTACGCATGGGACCATCGCCCGGTAAGCAGTGAAACGCATGAACTGTTCTCTGTTGTGATCGGGCACGTGGAAGTGCCCGCCGCCGTGCAAAAATTCTTTGATGACTATCTGCACGATTCGCGTGCGGGATTTCGCATTCGGAACAAGATGGAGTTCCATGACCTTACAGGCGGGTATCTGCGCTATCGCAACATCTATCAGAACACCCGCGAGGAGACGGTAGCGGTTGAGCCGCTGGACCCCAACTCCTACGAACAACAAGCCGCACAGATGCAGCAGATGGTCAACATGAAAGGATACGGCGTCAAGGACATGTTCCCACCTGGCGGCTGGTAGCCGGGTATTTGCGGCTCAACGGGCGCAAACATGCGCCGCCCACGCTTCCATGATCGGGCGGCGCTGTTCAAGAAGGTCTGTGCGGTGATAGGCCGCTTCGACCTTGTTCGAAACCGTATGGGCGAGCGCCCGCTCGGCAAGGTCGCGTGCGTAGCCGTTTTCGCTGGCCCAATCTTACCCGCGTCGAGTTGGGTGCGCATCGCAAGCGCCTTGTTGCGTGCGTCCAGTATCGAGACTTCGGGATAAACGCCGAGACCCGCGTCCCGCCTTTTGTGGGTTACCGGGCTGCTAAAGCGCAGTATCCATTTGCTGCACGTCTTGCCGGGAACGAGCATTAATCCCGTTACCTTGCCGTCGAAGACCGGCTTGTCGCCGGGTCGCAATGCTTTTGCCTGTTTGTCTGTTTGTCTGTGAGCGCCATTTCCAGCCTATCAGTTGGCCCCATCACAAAACGCCGGATGGGGTCGCACTAGTGTAGACTGGAACGCACCACCAAAGTACGCGACAACATACTGATATATAAGGGTTTCGCGAACTGCGATGGACTGGCGCTGAATAAAATTCGGCAGTCACCCTCTCCGCCAGATTCAGAAAACCCCTGCACGCTTGACCGCTGCAGGGGTTTTTGCTTTTCTGCTCTTGTTCCGGTGTGCACACCGGAGCGCATTTTCACTTGCGCATGTGGCCGCGCATCTCCAGCGCATGCAGGTAGGTGCCCGAGATCGACGATGCGCCGTGATGCACGATCTTCTCGTCGATGAGCGCCCACACCGACTTGCCCGCCGCGCGCACGCGCCGGCAAAACGACAAATCTTCCGAGAGGTACACGCCTTTCTCGCTGACGGTGTCGAAGAACGCATGGAACTTGCCGTCCGGCAGGTAGCCCGCGTACTGCGCGGGGGGCCGGTAAAGCGCCGTGTGTGCCGCGATCGCCTCCAGCGCGTCGCGCCGCACGAGGAAGATGCCCGTGCCGACATGACTTACTTCGGCCCAGCCGTCCGACACGACGCTGCTGCCCGCTTCATCCGCGAGGATCGCCGTGTTGTAGTCCACGGTCTTTTCCTGCCATTCGCGCAGCGTGAGCCCGACGTCGGCGCTCGTGATCCGCTGTTCCCGGTCGAAAAAGCGGTACGGGCAGGCAATGCCGGCCACGGGCTTGTCGCCGGCGAGCAGGCGCAGAACCGCTTCGCGCGAGAAGTCCATGTCCGTGTCGAGAAAGAGGAGATGGCTGAACTCGCGATGGCTCAAAAAATAATTCGCAAAGAAATTGCGCGCACGGATGATGTGCGACGAGGCCGTGTGGATGTACTCATAGCGGATGTGGCGTTCCTTGAGCGCCTCCATGAGCCGCGCGAGGGCCATGGCGAAGTCGAAATGCACGGCGTTGTCGTAAGTGGGCAGCGCGATCAGGATGTTGAGTGCCGCGTTCGGCGTGGAGGAGATGGGGGCGGGATTGCTTGGGGTCATGATCGAACTGACTGCTCGCGATGTAAGATATTTCTCATTCTTGACGGCGGCTTGTGCTCGAACAATCGGAGATCTCTGAAAATTCCGCGTCCGGCGTCATCGGGATGACATGGATTGCTGCGGGTTACTGCGCTAGCGACGCCGCAGCGCCGGTACAATCGGTCCTTTGAATTTGCGGCCCCGGGGTTCTCTGCCACCGCCGCGCCACTTCGGTCCATCGATGCCTATCACCTACAAGTCTGCCGACGATCTCGCCCGCCTGCGCATTTCGGGCCGGCTCGCCGCCGACGTGCTCGCGATGATCGGCGAGCACGTGAAGCCGGGCGTCTCCACCGACGACCTCGACGCGATCTGCAACGACTACATCGTCAACACGCTCAAGGCCGTGCCGGCCAATGTCGGCTACCTCGGCTTTCCGAAGACGATCTGCACGTCCGTCAATTCCGTGGTCTGCCACGGCATTCCGAGTCGCGGCGAGGTGCTCAAGGACGGCGACATCATCAACATCGACGTGGCCGTGATCAAGGATGGCTATTTCGGGGACACTAGCCGCATGTACTGCGTCGGCACGCCGAGCACGGTTGGCCGCCAGCTGATCGACACGACCTACGAGGCGATGCTCGCGGGCATCCGCCAGGTGAAGCCGGGGGCGACGCTCGGCGACGTCGGCAACGCCATCCAGAAGCGCGCCCAGGCGGACGGCTTCTCGATCGTGCGCGAGTATTGCGGTCACGGCATCGGCAAGGTCTACCACGAGGAACCGCAGGTGCTGCACTACGGCCAGCCGGGGCAGGGCGTGCGCCTGAAGCCGGGCATGGTCTTCACGATCGAGCCGATGGTCAACGCGGGCCGCGCGGGCACGTCGGTGCAGCGCGACGGCTGGACGGTCGTCACGAAGGACCGCTCGCTCTCGGCGCAGTGGGAACACATGGTCGCGGTTACCGACGACGGCTACGAGCTCCTCACGCCCTGGCCGGACGGCACAGGCGCCTACGCGGCCCCGTGAGCGTGCCTGTGCGGCCTCTGGGGCCGGCTGTCAAGGCTCGCGCGCAGGGCGTCGCGTGCCGGCGATTGTCAAATAAGGATTTGACTCTCAAGCCAGTTCGGTTAAAGCTACGCGTTAGCGCTTTATTGGGGTTTACGACTGCATGAGTCCGTCACTGACCGTTCGCCGTATCGCTGCCGATCAGGGTGCCGTGCTCCGCGAGCTTCGAACAGCTTCGCTGCGCGACGCGCCTTATGCATTCGGCGACACGCTCGAAGACGCGCTATCCGCCGATGCCGCCGTTTTCGACGCCGCGGCGGCCCGGCATGCGGTCTCGCACACGGGCACGTCGTTCATTCTCTATACCGAGGGCCATCCGGCCGGTCTGATCGGCGCGAGCTTCGAAAGCGCGCCGGCGCGCCGCGCGTTCGTCTCGGCGCTGTGGGTCGCGCCTGCGGTGCGTCATCTGAGCGGCGGCGAACTGCTGCTGAACAGCGCCATCGACTGGCTCGTGAGCGAAGGCGCCACGCAGGTCTACGCCTGGATCACCGACACGAACGCCACGGCCATGCGCTTCTACGAGCGCCTCGGCTTCGTGGCCACCGGCGATCACGCGCGCAGCCAGCAGCAGCCCGAGCAGTGGGAAACGCTGCTCATGCGCACGCTCGGCGAACACACGAAGTCCGCCTCCTCGCCGTAACGCCGGCGTTCGCGCCGCTGCGCGCGGCGGCGGTCGCGTTTAGCTTCATTGCGTACGACACGCCGAACGGGCAACGTTTGTGCACGTATGGCGTGCTCGCGCTTCGCGCGCTTTTTTTTGCGCCATTTTTGTCAGTGCGTATCTGGCAGCGAATTTGGCCGAATACACCATTAAAAATAATGGCCGTGTGCGCCCGCGCCTGTAAAATACGCAAAATTTTTAGCCGAACGCCATGTCGCCCAAGAAATCGCCATATTTTGAACTGAAGAGCGGTTCAGTCGATACGCTTCTGTTCGTGGTCAAGACGACCGAGCTCGATGCCATGCGCGCCGAACTCACGCGGCGCTTCGAGGCGACGCCCGAATTCTTCGCCAACGACACCGTCGCGATCGACGTGCGGCGTCTCGCCGGCGGCGAGCGGGTCGCGCTCGGCGACATCGCGCGTCTGCTCGAAAGCGTGCGCATGCGTCCGGTAGGCGTGGTAGCGCAGCCTGAACAACACGACTGGGCCGCCGCGGCTGGCCTGCCGCTCCTCGAAGCACGCGACCGCCGCGGCCCGGGCGCGAAGTCTTCCGCCGAAGAAGGCGCCAGCGACGGCGAGGCAGCGAATGCTTCGGCCACCGCTTCTGCGAGCGCTTCGGCCGCGCCGCAAGCCACCGCCGCGCAGCCCGAACTCTTTACCACCGAAACGGACCCGGCCGCCGCCGAAGCGAGCGCCGCGGCCACGGTCAACGCAGCGGCTGCGCTCGACGCCGGCGCATCCGGCGCGCGCGCGGAATCCACGCTCGTGATCGACCGGCCGTTGCGCTCGGGCCAGCGCATCTACGCGAAGGGCGACGTGGTCGTGCTCGGCCTCGTGTCCAACGGCGCGGAAGTGATCGCCGAGGGCAACATCCACATTTACGCGCCGCTGCGCGGCCGCGCGCTCGCGGGCGTGCACGGCAACCACGACGCACGCATTTTCTGCACGAGCCTCGAGGCGGAACTGATTTCGATTGCGGGCATCTACCGTACCACTGAAGTTCCACTCGCCGACGACGTGCGGGGCAAGCCGGCTCAGATCCGGCTCGAGGAAGAAAAGCTGTTGATCGAACCGTTGAGGCTCACCTGAGTCGCAGCTCGAGCGTCGTGCGCAGGCGAGCAGGGGCATGAGCGGCACGCGATGAGACCAAACTGAGAAACTGACGAACGCAAGGTAAGGGAATGGCAAAAATCATTGTGGTGACTTCGGGCAAAGGCGGTGTCGGCAAAACGACCACGAGCGCGAGTTTCGCATCGGGCCTCGCGTTGCGCGGCCACAAGACCGCGGTCATCGACTTCGACGTGGGCCTGCGTAATCTCGACCTCATCATGGGTTGCGAGCGCCGCGTCGTGTACGACCTGATCAACGTGATCCAGGGTGAGGCGAACCTCAATCAGGCGCTCATCAAGGACAAGAAGTGCGAAAACCTCTTCATCCTGCCGGCCTCGCAAACGCGCGATAAAGACGCGCTCACGAAAGAAGGCGTGGAGAAGGTGATCGAGGACCTGCGTAAGATGGACTTCGAGTACATCGTGTGCGATTCGCCCGCGGGCATCGAGTCGGGCGCGCTGCTCGCCATGCACTTCGCCGACGAAGCGCTCATCGTGACGAACCCGGAAGTCTCTTCCGTGCGCGACTCGGACCGTATCCTCGGCATGCTGTCGTCGAAGACGAAGCGCGCGATCGAAGGCAAGGACCCGATCAAGGAGCACCTGCTCATCACCCGCTACAACCCGAAGCGCGTGAGCGAAGGCGAGATGCTCTCGCTGAACGACATTCAGGAAATCCTGCGCATTGAACTGATCGGCGTGGTTCCCGAATCGGAAGCGGTGCTGCACGCGTCGAACCAGGGTCTGCCGGCAGTGCATCTGGACGGCACCGACGTCGCCGAGTCGTACAAGGACGTCGTGTCGCGCTTTCTCGGCGAGGACAAGTCGCTTCGCTTCACCGATTACCAGAAGCCAGGCCTCTTGCAGCGCCTCTTCGGTAGCAAGTAAGGGAGGCGAACGTCATGTCGTTTCTTTCGTTTTTTCTCGGCGAGAAGAAGAAGTCCGCCTCGGTAGCGAAGGAACGCCTGCAGCTCATCATTGCTCACGAGCGCGCAGGCGGCCATCCGCCCGCCGACTATCTGCCGGCCCTGCAACGCGAACTGGTCGCGGTGATCTCGAAGTACGTGAAGATCTCCGATGAAGACATTCGCGTGAGTCTCGAACGTCAGGACGATCTCGAAGTGCTCGAGGTCAAGATCGAGATTCCGCAGGCTTGAGTTTCAACGCGCGCAGCCGCTGCGCTGCGCGCGTCGTTCGTCGCGCCGTTCGTCGCGTCCTCCTCATATCGCGCGCTTTTTCCCTCCGCGCCTTTCTTCTCGCGCGTTGCGCTTTGGCGCGGCCGCCCGCCTTGCCGAAATATTCCGTTTCACTTCACCCTTCGCCGTAACACTGCCACTGTCAGCGCAACGCCATGCTCGCGCATTGATCGGGTAACGCCAATCAAGGCGTCAAACAATCAAGGGTGGCCAACATGAACAACTCCATTCGCCTCTTCATCGCCAAGGCCGCAATCGTTGCCGCTGGCACCTGCGCGGTCGCGGCTCCGGCGCTTGCCGAAATCGTCGTGGTCGAGCCGACCGCGCCGCCGCCTGCCGAACGTGTGGAAGTCGCGCCGGCGCCGCGCGTGGGCTACGTGTGGGACAAGGGCCACTGGCGCTGGGACCACGGCCAGTACGTGTGGGTGAGGGGCCACTGGCAGGCCGAGCGTGTCGGCTACCACTGGGTGCCGGGCCACTGGATCGCGCACGGTCCGAACTGGCGCTGGGTCGAAGGCCACTGGGCTGCCTGATCTTTCAAGCCTCAGGGAGCCCTATCATGAGTAAAAAACTGCTCGCGGCGGCAATGCTCGCGCTTATGCTGGCGGGCTGCATCGTCGTGCCGGCGCGGCCCATGTACGTGAGAACCGCACCGGTCGTCGTCTACTAGTCGTCGACCGTTATTATCGATCCCTCGACGGATCGCCCCGACTGGGCCCGGCGCGCATAGGCGTGTCGGGCCCGGCGCGTTTTGCGGCGGCCTTTTGTCGCAGTTGCCCGGGGCATCGGTAAGAAAGGGACAGATTTGGCTCGTCCTGGAGTGCCATTGCGACCTTGCTCCCTCGCCTGACGGTCTCCCAGGTCGCACAGCGCATCGAGGATTGCGCGCTCGTGGTCGGCACCGACACGGGCTTCGTGCATCTCTCGCACGCGCTCATCAAGCCGACCGTGATGGTCTTCGTTTCGACCGACGCCGAGCACAGCGGCGTGCGTGCGCCCAATCGCTCGATTTCGATCGGCGACGGCCATCACGTGCCGTCCGTGCAGGTGGCGATCGATGCCGTCGATCGCATCTACCCGGCGCGCGCCGGCGGCGCGTCGGCGCCGTCATCGCGCGTTCACGCGGCTTGAGTTTTAGCGCGTCGGCATGTGCGTTGAGGCGTGCTTTCCCCGCCGTTTCCCATTACGAGCTTGTTAAAAGTGTCGCGCTTGTATTGCAGGCGCGGGCCTGAAAGCGCTCGCAAAAGGCTTTGAGCGCCCGTGCTGTTACACGGGCCACACCCCTGCTTACAAATTGCAACGCCGCACGCCTTCGCCGTCGTGTTCAATCGTAACCGTCCTGCCCGACATTGCATGGCCGGACACGTACACTGACTTGAAGGGAGAACACTGTGAAACGATTGACGCTTACCCTCATCGCCGGCGCCGTGCTCGCGGCTTCGCTGGGCGGCTGCGTCGTGGTGCCGGCCGGCGGCTACTACGGCGGCGGCTACCATCACGGCTACTACTATCGCTGATCGCCGCCGGTCGGAGCCGTAGAAACGGCACCAGCGGCAGGGCGGCCGTCAGGCAAGCAGCATTTCAATCGCGACGACCGCGGCAATTGCCGCGGCGTTCGCCGCCACTGCCTCGAGCAGGACCGCACGCCAGTTCGCGGTGCGCAGGCGAAACGCCAGCAGGAGCGAAATGCCCAGGGCGAGGGCGATCATCAGAACAATATCGGCGTTGCTCAGATGCAGGTTCATCATCGGCTCCCCGGAAGATCGCTCCCCGCTTGCTGATTCGAGTATAGACACGCATCGCGCGTACCCAAAGCGGTCAAAGAAGGCATGAAAAAAAGCGGAGGCCGCTTGGGCGGCCTCCGCTTTTTGTCGAGCGTTTTCGTCGATGTGGCGATGCGTTACGAGAGCGACATATGGCGCGTCTCGCGCATGCACAGGACACCGAACAGGCTCACGCAGGCGGCGATCGACACATATGCGCCGACCCACGAGAGACCGCCGCGCGCGGCAAGCACCTGCGCGATATACGGCGCAACTGAAGCGCCGAGAATGCCGCCCAGGTTGTAAGCGACGCCCGCGCCCGTGTAGCGCACGCTGGTCGGGAACAGCTCGGGCAACAGCGCGCCCATCGGCGCGAACGTGGCGCCCATCAGGAACAGCTGGATCACGAGGAAGAGCAGCACGAGCGGCGTCGCACCGCTGCCGAGCAGCGGCTCCATCGTGAAGCCCGAGAGAATCGCCAGAATGCAGCCGACGATCAGCACGGGCTTGCGGCCGAAGCGATCGGAAAGCCAGGCCGAGATCGGGGTAGCGATGCCCATGAACACCACCGCGATGCACAGCATGCCCAGGAAGGTCGGACGCGGAATGTGCAGGGCCGTCACACCGTGCGAGAGCGAGAACACTGTGGCGTTATAAAAGAGCGTGTAGCACACGACCATGGCGAGCGCGCCGAGCAGCGTCGGCCACCAGTACTGCGAGAGCAGCGTCGCGAACGGCACCTTGACGCGTTCCTCGCGCTCGACAGCGGCCTTGAAGGCGGGCGTTTCGGCGATCTTCAGGCGCACGTAGAGACCGAGGGCGACGAGCACCGCCGAGACGATGAACGGCACGCGCCAGCCCCAGTCGCGGAATTGCTGGTCGGACAGCGTCGAGGCGAGGCCGAAGAACAGGCCATTCGAAGCGAGGAAGCCCACCGACGGCCCGAGCTGCGGGAACATGCCGAACCAGCCGCGCTTGCCTTGCGGCGCATATTCCGTCGCTAGCAGCGCGGCGCCGCCCCATTCGCCGCCCAGACCGATGCCCTGGCCGAAGCGCAGGATGCACAGCAGGATCGGCGCGAGGCTGCCAATCGCGTCATAGCCGGGCAGGAAGCCGATCAGCGTCGTGGAGAGGCCCATGACGAGCAGCGACGCTACCAGCGTCGATTTACGGCCGATGCGGTCGCCGAAATGGCCGAAGATGAAAGAGCCGATCGGCCGCGCGACGAACGCGATGCCGAAGGTGACGAACGCCGAGAGTGCCTGCGCCGTGGCCGAACCGTGCGGGAAGAACACGGGACCGATCACGAGCGCAGCGGCCGTTGCGTACACATAGAAGTCGTAAAACTCGATTGCGGTGCCGATAAAGCTCGCAAAGATCACGCGTGCGGTGCTTTGCTGCTTCGCTGCGTCTGCCTGATCGGCGCGCGCGGGCGAAATGGGTGAGATGGACATCCAGGGTCTCCAGTCGTTGTGACGCGCTTGCGCCTCGCTTGCGGCTGAATCTTGCGAGGCTTGCGTGGGCGTCTTTGTTCAGGCTCGAAGCGTGGCCGGCGCTCGACGCTGCGGCAGCGTCCGTCAGGCGGCGACGCCTCGTCAGTATGCATCGCACGGCGCGAGCCGCGCGCGTTGATTCCTGACCGGCCGGGGCGCGCGCCGATAGGCGCAAAAGGGCGAAAGCGCGGTCGAAGCCTCGCACGGCGGCGCGGATGGCGCGTGGCGAGAGGCATAGCCGGCGGGCGCCGGCTGGGGATAGCGAAAAATTATAACGACCGTGCGCGCGGTGCGGCAAGGCGGGCGTAAGCACGCGGCCGCGCGTCAGGCACTAGCAAAGCTGGCTGGTCACTGGTAGTTCTGCGCCTGCGGCGAAGCGAGTGTGCGCAACTGGAACTTGCCGTTGTCGTTGAAGAGCCAGTCCTCGAACATTTCGAGCTGACCCGCGGAATTGAGCAGGCCGCCCGGCGGCGGCGGCAGCGGCGCGGCGCGGCGCAATGTTGCGAGGGCGGTGGCTTCGGCTTCGTCGTCGCCGTTGGTCCGGTAAACCGACGACTTCACGATCTGGCCACTGCGATTGACCGTGAACGACACGACCACGAGCGAGCGCAGCATGGCCTGGGGTGCGCCGTGCAGAACGTAGGACGGGTTGTGCGCGACGATGTGTTTCGCGACCGTGGTGCGGTAGTCGTCGAGCGTGACGCTGTTGATCACAGCGGGGGGAATGACGAGGAGCGGCCTGGCCGGCGGCGTGATCGTGCAGGCGCCGAGGCAGCCGAGCATCGCGAGCAGCAAAACCAGACCGGGGCGCCGTGCGAGGGAGGCGCGAAGTGCGGATGAACCGCAAGACCACTGGACGCGGATGAGCATGTCGACCAAGCTCGGAAGCGGGACGTGAATCGAGCTTAGACGATACGCAGCGGGAAGCAATCAGAACTGTCCCGCGTAGTCACGGGACGTGCGAAACGGCGAGGATGCCTGAGGCTGCTTATTCGACTGGGAACTGCGCGCAGGGATCGGCCGCGGTCGTCGCGCAGGCGTACGAATACTCGCCGCTCTTCAGGAACAGCTCCTTGCCGACCTGGAAGTTGTCACGCAGATTGGGCGAGCTTTCCCACGCGATGTAGCTTGAGCACATCACGGCGAACAGGACGACAAGCGAAAACGCGAATTTTTCGAACACTTGGTATTGGTGCGGCATGGCAATCTTTCCCATCTGAATGCGTGGGATTTTACTTCATGATTAGGGTTTTCACCTAGTGAATTGGACGCAATTTGCCGAGTCGATTTTTGAATTTGACCCTTTGAATGCAATCGCGGTGGCTGATACGCTCCGCGCGAGTGCGATCTACCGTCGCAAATGACTGGCAGTCCTGATTATTCATGATGCGATGTTGACGAGGCATGCTTGCGTGGTGCAAGGGCAGTATTGCGTTGATCAGTGGCGCATCGGCCTGACGGTCGGCACTTTGACGACACGCTGGCGCTGGGATGCGCCAGGTTTCACGAATTGGCGGAGGCGGTGAGATTCGAACTCACGGAAGGGTTACCCCTTCGCCGGTTTTCAAGACCGGTGCATTCAACCACTCTGCCACACCTCCGAAGCCGCGCATTGTAACCCGAAACGCACACGCGACGGCAGTCGCCCGGTCGATCCAGGCCGACCTCAGTGCGGGTCCTTGAGGAACAGCGCCTGCAAATCGTTGAGGAAGCGCTGCCCTAATTCGGTCGGCGCGATCTTCTCGTAATCGCGCGTGATAAGCCCGCGCCGCTCGGCTTCCTGCAGCGCGGGTTCGATCGTCGTGATCGGCAGTCCCGTGCGCTCGATGAAACGATGCACCGGAAACCCTTCCACGAGTCGCAACGCATTGAGCATGAACTCGAACGGCAAGTCGCGCGCGCTCACTTCGTGCTCTTCCTGGACCGGCGTGCCCGCCCGCGCCTGCTCGATAAAGGTCGCCGGATGCTTGTAGCGCGCCTGGCGCACGATGCGGTTCGGAAACGAGAGCTTCGTATGCGCGCCCGCGCCGATCCCGAGGTAGTCGCCGAAGCGCCAATAGTTGAGGTTATGCCGGCATTGGCGATCCGGCTGGGCGTAAGCCGAAACCTCATAGCGTCCGTATCCCGCTCCCGACGTGCGCTCGTGAATCCAGTCCTGCATGTCGGCGGACTGGTCGTCGTCGGGCAGGGCAGGCGGAAACTTGGCGAACAGCGTGTTCGGTTCGAGCGTCAGGTGATACAGCGACAGATGCGGCGGCTTGAACGAGAGCGCCGTCTCGATGTCGGCCTCGCATTCGGCGAGCGTTTGCTGCGGTAACGCGAACATCAGGTCGAGATTGAAGTTGTCGAAGGTCTTCGCCGCGACCTCGACCGCATGGCGCGCCTGCGCCGCGTCGTGAATGCGTCCGAGCGCTTTCAGATGTGCCTCGTTGAAGCTCTGGATGCCCACCGAAAGCCGGTTCACGCCGCTCGCGCGAAACTGCGCGAACTTCGCGGCTTCGAACGTGCCTGGATTCGCTTCGAGCGTGATCTCGGCGTCGGCGTCGAGTGGCAGCAGGGCGCGCACGTCCGACAGCATTCGATCGAGACCCGCTGCGGAAAGCAGGCTAGGCGTTCCCCCCCCGATGAACACCGTATGCACCTGGCGTCCCCAGACAAGCGGCAGCGCCTGTTCGAGATCGGCGCGCAGCGCGTCGAGGTAATCGTCTTCGGGAAAGCGCTCGCCTTTCCATTCATGCGAGTTGAAATCGCAATACGGGCACTTGCGCACGCACCACGGAAAATGCACGTAGAGCGCGAGCGGTGGCAGCGAAGTAAGGCGAATGCTGCCAGGCATCGTGAACGACTGGACCACTTCGATGCCAATTCGATGCTGCTGGCTCACGCTTCCTCCTGGAGTCGCGCGAGCAGTTGGCGCAGGGCAATTGCGCGATGGCTCGACGCGTTCTTGAGCGCCGGATCGAGCTCGGCCGCCGTGGCCTCGAGCTCTGGAACGTAGAAGTAGGGGTCGTAGCCGAAGCCGTTGTCGCCCCGCGGCGCGTCGAGCACCACGCCGTGCCAGCGGCCTTCGGCGATGAGCGGCTCCGGGTCGTCGGCATGGCGCACGAGCGCGAGCACGCAGTAGTAGTAGCCGCGGCGATCCGCGTGATCCTTCAGGTTCGCGACGAGCAGCGCGTTGTTCGCCGCGTCGCTCTTCTCGCCGCCTGCTAGCTGCGCGTAACGCGCCGAATACACGCCCGGCGCGCCGAGCAGTGCGCGCACACACAGGCCCGAGTCGTCGGCGAGCGCGGGCAGGCCCGTGAGCTTCGCCGCTTGGCGCGCCTTGGCGAGCGCGTTTTCCACGAAGGTCGGATGCGGCTCCTCGGCTTCGGGCACGTTGAGCGCGCCTTGCGGTACGAGCTCGATGCCGGCCGCGCCGAGCAGCGCCGCGAACTCGCGCAGCTTGCCCGCGTTGTTCGAGGCGAGCACGACGCGTGCGAACGCGCGAGCCGCGGTTTTAGCCGTTGAATCCGGCTGTAGATCAGCCATGCGAAATCTCCAGCGCCGCCTTCTGCTTTTCGATCAGCGCACGGATGCCGTTTTGCGCCAGATCGAGCAGCGCATTCAGTTCTTCACGCGAGAACGGCGCGCCTTCTGCCGTGCCCTGGACTTCGACCATACCGCCCGAGCCCGTCATGACGATGTTCATGTCGGTGTCACACTGCGAGTCTTCGTCGTAGTCGAGGTCGAGCACGGGCACGCCTTCGTACACGCCGACCGAAATCGCGGCCACGTAGTCGGAGATCGGCGAGCGTTCGATCCGGCCCGTGGCCAGCAGCTTCGAGACGGCGTCGTGGGCCGCCACGAACGCGCCCGTGATGCTCGCCGTGCGCGTGCCGCCATCGGCTTGCAGCACGTCGCAATCGAGGTTGATGGTGCGCGCACCGAGCGCTTCGAGGTCGAACACGGCGCGCATCGCGCGGCCGATCAGGCGCTGGATTTCCTGCGTGCGGCCCGTTTGCTTGCCGCGCGCGGCTTCGCGGTCGCTGCGCGTATGCGTGGCGCGCGGCAGCATGCCGTACTCGGCGGTGAGCCAGCCTTGGCCCTTGTCGCGCAGGAACGGCGGCACGCTTTCGGACACGCTCGCGGTGCACAGCACCTTGGTGTCGCCGAACTCGACGAGGACCGAACCTTCGGCGTACTTCGTGTAGTTCCGGGTGATGCGGACTTCGCGAAGCTGGTCGGCGGCGCGGCCGGAGGGGCGCTGGATGGATTGGGTCATCGTGAAGGTGCGCGAGGGCACGAGAGGGAAGGGGAAACCGTGATTTTACCGCCTCCGCGCGCCATGCGAGGGGAGCGCCCGGAAGGCGGCGGGACGGCGACCGGGGAGCGGAAAAGGGGCCGCCCCGGCCGGAAGCGGCGTGCAGCCCGCGCTTGCGGAGGCGCGCCCTCAAAAATGGGATAATGCGGTTTCTCCGCCCCGCGCTTTTCGTCCATTCGCGACAACACGCCGGGCGCCTCGATTTCTTCGCCGTGACCCGCGCGCCCAGCGCACGACGCCACGGCTTTCTTCGCGAGACGAACCATGATTTACAGCATGACCGGCTATGCCAGCGCCACGCGCGAGCTTGCTGCGGCTTCGGGCACGGGTGGCGCGAGTGTCTCCGTCGAATTGCGCACGGTGAATTCGCGCTTTCTTGACCTGAACTTCCGCATGCCCGAAGACGTGCGTGTGTGCGAACCCACACTGCGCGAAATGCTGATGACGAAGCTCTCGCGCGGCAAGGTAGACATCCGCATCAACATCCAGAAGAGCGAGCAGGGCGCCAACGCGGGCGCGCTCAACCGCGACGCGCTCGATCAGCTCGCCGGGCTCGAGCGCGCCGTCCTCGAAGCGTTTCCCGAGTCGGGCCGTCTGCGCACGGGCGAGATCCTGCGCTGGCCCGGCGTGCTGGCGGAAAGCGGTGTGGCGCCCGAGGTGCTGCGCGACGCGGTGCTCGGCTGCGGCAAGCAGGCCATCGCCGATCTGATCGAAGTGCGTGCTCGCGAAGGCGCGCAGCTCGCCAATATGCTGCTCGCGAACGTGACCGAGATGGAGGCGATCGTCGCGCGCATCACGCCGCTCGTGCCGGAGTTGATCGCGAAGCACCAGCAGAAGATAGTCGAGCGTCTGCAGGAAGCGCTCGGCATCGCCGCGCCGGACAGCAATGGCAATGGCGGCAGCATCGGCAACATCTCGCGCGAAGAAATCGCCGAGCGCATTCGCCAGGAGGTGACGATGTATGGCATTCGCATCGACATCGCCGAAGAGCTCTCGCGCCTCACGGCGCATCTGAACGAAACGCGCCACGTGATCGACAAGGGCGGCCGCGTCGGCAAGCGTCTCGACTTCATGATGCAGGAGCTCAACCGCGAAGCGAACACGCTCGGCTCGAAGGCGGCGGCGAAGGAACTCGCGGACGCCTCGATGACGCTCAAGCTGCTCATCGAGCAGATGCGCGAGCAGGTTCAGAATCTCGAATGAAGGAAGCAACGAACATGACCGACCAAAGCAGCGCCCCCAAAACGGACGCGAAGCACGACAAGAAGCGCAATCCATACGCGGGCATGTATCCCGGCAACCTCTTCATGGTGGTGGCGCCTTCGGGGGCGGGCAAGTCGACGCTCGTGAACGCGCTGCTCGCTGAAGACAGCGCGATCCGCCTGTCGGTTTCGTACACGACGCGCGCGCCGCGTTCGAAGGAGCGCGACGGCGAGCACTATCACTTCACGACCGTCGACGACTTCCTCACGCGCCACGCCGCGGGCGAGTTTCTCGAGAGCGCGGAAGTGCATGGCAATTACTACGCCACGTCGCGCGTGTGGATCGAAGACCAGATGAAAATCGGTCACGACGTCCTTCTCGAAGTCGACTGGCAAGGCGCGCAGCAAGTGAAGAAGCAGTTCCGCAATGCGGTGGAAATCTTCATCCTGCCGCCGTCGCTCGAAGCGCTCGCCGACCGCCTGAAAAAGCGCGGCGAAGACGAGCCGAACGTCATCACGCGACGCCTGCTCGCAGCGGGCAGCGAGATCGCGCATGCGAGCGAATCTGAGTATGTCGTGATCAACGAGAACTTCGATCGCGCGCTGCAGGAACTGCGTAACATCGTGAGCGCCACGCGCCTGCGTTTCGCTTCGCAATACGCACGGCACACCGAGCTCTTCGTGCAGCTCGGTATCCACCAGCCGCAGCCCGGCGCGTCGGGCACATAAGGTAGAATAAGAATCTGCTGAGAATGAGAAGGAAACCGACATGGCCCGCATCACCGTCGAAGACTGTCTGAAACAGATTCCGAACCGCTTCGAACTGGCGCTCGCCGCGACGTATCGCGCCCGCCAGCTCGCACAAGGTCACACGCCCAAGATCGAAAGCCGCGACAAACCAACGGTTGTCGCGCTGCGCGAGATCGCGGCTGGCCAGGTCGGCCTCGAAATGCTGAAGAAGGTGCCCGTCTAAGGGCGCGTTCCGAGGCATTGTCGATCGCCATGTAGTTCGTACCGCCGCAGCCGCTTTAACCGTCAACGCCAAACCTGATACGGAGGGGAACATGAGCACCACGCCCTCGCCGGCCACCGACGTGGACCAGGAAGCCGAGACTGCGAGCCCTGCGCGCAATTACATCGACGCGGTCCTCGAACAGTCGTTTCGCCATCTGTTCGGACCGACCGCGACGCCGGAGCAGCCCCGCAAGCACGGGGTCGTCTCCATCGCCAATCTGACCGCTGCGCTCTCCGGTTACCTCACTCCCGAGGAAATCAAGGAGGTCAAGGCGGCGTTCCACTTCAGCGATGAAGCCCACCTCGGGCAATATCGCCAGAGCGGCGAACCCTATATCACCCATCCCGTCGCCGTCGCGGAAATCTGCGCCGGCTGGAAGCTCGACGCGCAGTCCATCATGGCCGCGCTCCTGCACGACGTGATGGAAGACCAGGGCGTGACCAAGGCGGAACTCGCCGAGCGCTTCGGCGCGAAGGTCGCGGAACTGGTCGATGGCCTGTCGAAACTCGACAAGATGGAGTTTCGCAACCGCGAGGAAGCGCAGGCGGAGAACTTCCGCAAGATGCTCCTCGCGATGGCGCGCGACGTGCGCGTGATTCTGGTGAAGCTCGCCGACCGGCTGCACAACATGCGCACGCTCGGCGCGGTGCCGCCCGAAAAGCGCCGCCGCGTGGCGCGCGAGACCATCGACATCTACGCGCCCATCGCGCACCGTCTTGGCCTGAACAACACCTATCGCGAGCTGCAGGACCTGAGCTTCGCGAACTTCAATCCGAATCGCTACGCCACGCTCGAAAAGGCGGTGAAGGCCGCGCGCGGCAATCGCCGCGAAGTGGTGAGCAAGATTCTGGAAGCGGTGCAGCGCGCGATTGCCGACGCGAAGCTCGACGCCGAAGTCACCGGCCGCGAGAAGACCATCTTCAGCATCTACAAGAAGATGCGCGACAAGCAGTTGTCGTTCTCGCAGGTGCTCGACGTGTACGGTTTTCGCGTCGTGGTCGAGTCGGCGCTCGAGTGCTACACCTGCATCGGCGCGCTTCATGCGCTCTACAAGCCGGTTCCGGGCAAGTTCAAGGACTACATCGCCATTCCCAAGGTGAACGGCTATCAGTCCCTGCATACCACGCTCGTGGGCCCGTTTGGCGCGCCGATCGAGTTCCAGGTGCGCACGCGCAAGATGCACGAGATCGCCGAAGCCGGGGTCGCGGCGCACTGGCTCTACAAGAACGGCGGCGCGGACCTCAACGACGTGCAAAAGCGCGCGCACCAGTGGCTCAAGTCGCTGCTCGACATCCAGAGCGAGGTGGGCGACTCGAGCGAGTTCCTCGAACACGTCAAGATCGACCTGTTTCCGGACGCCGTCTACGTCTTCACGCCGAAGTCCAGGATCATGGCGCTGCCGCGCGGCGCCACGGCGCTCGACTTCGCTTATTCGATCCACAGCGACCTCGGCAACCAGTGCGTGGCCGTGAAGATCAACAACGAGCTGCTGCCGCTGCGTACGGAATTGAAGAGCGGCGACATCGTCGAGGTGATCACGGCGCCGTACTCCAAGCCGAATCCGGCGTGGCTCGGTTTCGTGCGCACCGGCAAGGCGCGCTCGGCGATCCGGCACTACCTGAAGACGATGCGTCTCACGGAGTCGGTGCAACTGGGCGAGCGGCTCGTCGATCAGGCGCTCAAGGGTTACGGCTACCAGCTTTCAGAGGTGACGCCGGAAGTGTGGGAGAAGCTGGTCCTGTGGACCGGCAACAAGAACCGCCAGGAAATTTTCGCCGACATCGGTCTTGGCCGGCGCGTGGCGGCGGTCATGGCCAAGCGCATCGAAGTGCTGATGAACGGCCAGGACGCCGACGACGCCGAGCATCATCATCCGCCGCGCGACCCGAATGCGCCGCCGGCGCCGCCTGTCGTCATCACGGGCACCGAGGGCATGTCGGTGCAGCTTTCGGCTTGCTGCCGCCCGATTCCCGGCGACAGCATCATGGGCTATATCGGCATCGGCCTTGGCATGGCGATCCATACGACCGACTGCCGCGTGGCGCAGCGCATCCACCGGCGCGACCCGGGCCGCTGGATCGACGTGGCGTGGGCGCCGCAGCCGGGTCGGCTGTTCGACGTCGCCGTCAAGGTGCTGGTGAAGAACACCAAGGGCGTGTTCGCGCGCGTGGCGGCCGACATCACGTCGGCGGACGCCAACATCGTCCACATCGCGATGGACGACGATCTGGCACAGGAATCGAACATGTTGCGCTTCGTGATCCAGGTGAGCGACCGCGTGCACCTCGCGAACGTCATGCGCCGCGTGCGCACGAATCCGGACGTGATGCGCATTGCGCGCGAGCGTTCGAGCGACGACGGGCACCATCGCCACGACGGCGGCATGCGCATCGAGCGCGAGCGCGCGGACTATTGATCGGGGCGCGTCGCTGCAGGCGGCGAGCTCGCGGCGCGTACGCCATCTTCCTTCGAACCGAAACGAGGGACTCGCAATGAACGTAGCTGAACTGACCGGCCTCGCACTCGACTACTGGGTGGCGCGTAGCCTGCCCGACTTCGTGCGTGAAATTTATTTCACCGACAGTGGCGAGACGGTTGCCGTGCGCGGCAACGACCGCGGGCGTCCGTGGGATGGCCGCTTCATGCCCACCGATTCATGGGAGGCGGCCGGCGTGGTACTCGACCGCGCGAGCCGCGTCGAGCTGCGCGAAGGCGAGCCGGCTTCTTGTGTGGCCGAGTTCGAAGGGGAGTCGGGCGCAGTCGTGGAAGCCTACGGAGAAACCACGCGCGAGGCGCTGCTGCGGGCGTTCGTCGCGAGCCGCTTCGGTAAGACGGTAGGAGAGATGCTCCGGCAGCCCCAGGCGTTGCTGGGTATGGGCATGGAGCCCGTAGCGGAGCCCAGCGCGATTGGCGACGTGGAGGACCTGCCGCGTCCCGACGCCCAGATCGGCGACATCGGCACGCCGCCGCGCTAGGGTTTCGCTTGTCGGGAGACGCCAGGCGCACCCAATTCTGCAGCTGAAAAGACAAAGGGCCTTTCCATTCGGAAAGGCCCTTCATTTGGTGGCGCGGCTGGCAGGATTCGAACCCACGACCCCTTGGTTCGTAGCCAAGTACTCTATCCAACTGAGCTACAGCCGCACGCTAAAACAATACTACTCGCAACACTATACTGCTTGAAACCTTTCCCGGATCAAGCCGCCGGAAAACGCTTCGAATAAATGGCGCGGCTGGCAGGATTCGAACCCACGACCCCTTGGTTCGTAGCCAAGTACTCTATCCAACTGAGCTACAGCCGCACGCAGAAAAGAGATTATAGCAGGGCTTTGAAAAAAGGGAAGGCCCTTATCGTGATTTGTCTTCGGGCGAGGTTCGTGTACGCTGGCAGTAGTGAGTGAATCAGTACACATAACGCAGTGATCCCATCATGAACAAGGCCTTTGTCAAAGAGTCGACCGACAGCGAGGACGACGATCTCGAAGCCGGTCTCCCGGAGATTCCCGCCGGCACGAAGAACTACATCACGCCCGCCGGCTACGAGCGCATGCGCGGCGAACTGCTGCACCTGATAGACGAGGAGAGGCCCGAAGTGGTCAAGCTCGTCTCGTGGGCGGCCTCGAACGGCGACCGTTCCGAAAACGGCGACTATATCTACGGCAAGCGCCGGCTGCGCGAAATCGACCGGCGCATCCGCTTCCTCACGAAGCGGCTGGATCTGGCCGAAGTCGTGGACAGCAGCCGGCAGGAGAGCGTCGATCAGGTGTTCTTCGGTGCAACGGTCGAGTACGGTACCGAGGACGGCCAGGCGCATACGATCACGATCGTCGGCATCGACGAGGTCGATCTCGACCTCGGTCACGTGAGCTGGGTTTCGCCCGTCGCGCGAGCGCTCCTGAAGGCGAAGATCGGCGATCAGGTCACGCTGCACACGCCGGCTGGGCCGGAGCCGATCGACGTGCTGGACGTGCGTTATCCGCCGCGCGCCTGAGTGCATCCGTTGTTGGGGAAATAAAAAAAGGCACCCGAGGGTGCCTTTTTCAGCTGCAGTGCTGGCCGAGGCGGCCAGCAGCGTGCTGCTTAGAAGCGGTGACGCATACCAACCGTCACAGCAACCTGGTCTTGACGGGTCGAAGCCGAACCCAGACCGTTCAGGTACGCGCCGATGTTCTCCGGGTTCGACGACACGTGCTGCCAGTCGCCTTGCAGGTAGACGTCGGTGCGCTTCGACAGTGCGTAGTCCGACTGCAGTGCGACCGTGTTGTAGTTCGGGTTCACACCGCCGCCGAGGTTCGCACGGGTGTACGTGTACGCGCCAGCCAGGCTCAGAGCCGGGGTCAGTGCGTAACGGATGTTGCCTTCAAAGTTCTGGAAGCGTGCGCTGTTCGCGTTGAAAGCGATGCCGCCCGTCGTGGCCGAACCCGTACCCGATTGCGTACCCGAGATGCCGCCGCCGTTTGCGTTGCTCAGGTTCGTCTGCGTGTACACGAAGCCAGCCGTTGCCGGGCCGAACGTGTAGTTGATGCCGCCGCCGAACGTGCGCTGACGGCCTGCCAGGAACGTCCACTCACCCGTTTGTGCGCCTGCTGCGCTCGAGGTCGGCGAGTTTGCTGCCGTGCCGAGTGCGCCGTGGAACGTAGTCGACGTAACGTCGTTGTTCAGTTGCAGGTAGGCTGCGGCAAAGTTCAGGCCGCCCCAATTGTAGTTTGCGCCGAAGCTGTATGCACGGTTGTTCGCGAAGTTCGTGCTGTTCGAGAACGAGTACGTACCGCCGAACTTGAAGCCAGCGTAGTTGACGCTCGAGTACTTGATCGTGTTGTTGAAACGAACCGAGTTGTTCAGGTTGTCGTTGTCAAACGGGTGCGCGGCGATCGTGCCACCGTATTGCGTGCCGGTGTTCGACAGCGGTGCAAGGTAGTCGACCACGGAGTCGTACTGACGACCGAGGGTGACAGCACCGTACTGGTCGCTTGCGAGACCGACGAACGCCTGACGGCCGAACATGCGAGCCGACTGGCTAGCCGTGCCGTTCATGATGTTGAAGCCGTTTTCCAACGTGAAGATGGCCTTCAGACCGCCACCGAGGTCTTCAGCGCCGCGCAGGCCCCAACGGCTGCCGTTGACCGTGCCGCTCGATGCCTTCCAGAGGCTGTGGCCGCCGGAGTTGTTTGCGTACGTGATGCCTGCGTCGATCAGGCCGTACAGCGTAACGCTGCTTTGCGCGTGTGCAGCCGTTGCAAAAACGCCCGTCAGGGCGGCGACCATGAGAGTCTTTTTCATCTTTGTAAACTCCGAGAACAGAGGTGGGTTTCGTTGAACCCCGTTTGGGAAACCGTCTATGCGAAGCGCAGCGAGAGGCAAGTTCGCGTGGTACGAATTAATTCGTCGGAGACAATCCGTCCGAGACAATTCGTCCGTGTCGGTTTCCAGACAGGCAGAGTGTAGAGAGGGTGCTCGAAGAGGGGGTATTCCGAAATCCGCAATAAAGTATTGCGCCATCGGAAATGATTATTTCGCTCGTCTTAAGCCCTGCTGGCAAAGGCTTTGAGCGGTTTTCTGAGGGAGGGGAGGAAGCTGTCAACCGCTGGAGCGTTGTGCAATCGCTACAACAATTGATTGCGAAAAACGGCTTAAAACAGTCTCAACTGATTATTGCGCCCGGCGTAACAGATGATTGTGCGTCGCATGCTTAATCCTCAGACGTGGGTCCGGCTATACTTCGATGGCTGCTTTCCGAAGCAGACTTTTTCGTTGACGAAAAAGATCTCCAAACCTTTGTCGGCGCGGCCTTTCAGCCGCGCTTTTTTTTGCCCGTCTTCAGGCCACGCGTGCCACGTGAACCCCTATCGGGGCCCTCTTGCGGCGGCTCGGGCTGCAGGCTCCAGTCTTCCATCACGTAGTGCCTCGCGTCCATAGGGGAACACAGCAGGTTGTGCCAGTGATCCCCATGCCATGCGCCATAGGCTTCGGCTTCTGCAGCCGGTGACGCAATCCCGTCTGTTTCTACGAGCCAATGAATCCATCGCCGCAGTGCTGTCAGCATGATGACCTCCGATGCCGCTAACAATATGGATGATGAATTGAATGTATTACTCGAACAACCGGGAGAAACACTTACGTTTGACACGAATTGTTACAGTTCGGGAAAACTTCCCTGTACAAATGACGTGGCGAGATAATCGAGTAAAAATGACGCAGCTCTATATTCGATTCCGCTTGCATACGATTTTCTTGCCGCTTTTTGATGCGTACCGCTTTTATCGTTGAATCGGGAATGCTGTTATAAAAAATTCGCTTGACTGGCGATTGACGTTCCCCGTATAACGGCAAGGCTGATTTTCGTTCTGCTGCAATTTCAAAACGTGGAATTCGCTGGGGCGGGACAGCGGGAATTGGCTGGATACGGCGTGAGGGTTATTACCCGCGTCATTAAAATCTCGAGGGAAAACTGAAACATGGAAACCGGTATCGTCAAGTGGTTCAATGATGCGAAAGGCTTTGGCTTCATCACGTCTGACGCCGGCGGCGACGATCTGTTCGCGCACTTCTCGGAAATCCGTGCCGACGGCTTCAAGTCGTTGAAGGAGAACCAGCGTGTGTCGTTCGACGTCAAGGTCGGTCCGAAGGGCAAGCAGGCCGCGAACATCCAGCCGCTGTAAGTACAGCGTGCGAGCGCTCGCTGTGCGAACGCTCATGCGACACCAGGCCCCGGGCAAACCCGGGGCTTTTTTATTTTTGACCTATTGTTATTTGGTTAAATTTACGGGTTACGTCTTTACTCCCGAATTAATCGGGAAAACCCTGGGAATTCACGATTTTCTCGATTCGGGTTTTCACTAAAAGCCGAAAGTCGCATCTACGCTGCCGGAACCGTCGGCGCGTGGCGTCCAAACGGTGCATACTTGGGCCGTTTTCCATTTCCCTGTCGTTTTTCCCATGTTTGAATCCCCCTTGAGCGCCGCACAGGCCGCCGGCGACCTTCCCATCGTCTTCGTGGACCTCGAGACGACCGGCGGTTCGGTAGCCGAGCACCGCATTACCGAAGTTGGCGTTGTCGAGGTGGCGCAAGGGCAGGTCACACGATGGAGCACCCTCGTCGATCCGGGCCAGCCTATCCCGCCCTTTATCCAGCAACTCACGGGTATTACGGACCGGATGGTGCGCGGCGCGCCGCGCTTCGCCGAAATTGCCGCGGAACTCCATGGGCGACTCGTCGGCAAGCTCTTCGTCGCGCACAACGCGGCCTTCGACCGTGGCTTTCTGCGCGCGGAGTTCGAACGTGCCGGTTATTCCTTCAGCCCCGATGTCTTGTGCACAGTGCGCCTGTCACGGGCGCTTTTTCCTGGTGAGAAGCGCCATGGGCTCGACGCGCTGGTCGAGCGCCACGCGCTCGTGCCGTCGGATCGCCATCGCGCGCTCGCCGATGCCGATCTCCTGTGGCAGTTCTGGCAGCGCCTGCCGACGCTTGTGCCCAGGGAAGCGCTGGCGTCGCAGATCGAGCGCACGACGCGCCGTCACGTACTGGCCGGCGACATTACCGACGAACTGATCGACACGGCGCCGGCAGGCCACGGCGTGTATGCGTTCTTTGGCGAGAACGACGCACCGCTCTACGTGGGGCGCAGCGTCCGGGTGCGCCAGCGTGTGCGCGCACATCTTTCGGGTGAGCGGCGCTCGTCGCGCGAACAACGGATGGCGCAGCAGGTCCGCCGCGTGGAGTGGCGTGCGACAGGCGGCGAGCTTGGCGCGCTGCTTGTCGAGGCGCAGTGGATTGCCACGCTCAAACCCTCGTTCAACCGCGTGCCGCGTGTGTCGAAGCGCGACCCCGCGGACCTTGCGGCGGCGCCGTGGCCGTTCGGCGGCGCACTGGTCGTGTTCGAGCAGGACTCGACGAACGGCGCCGACGTTTATCACCTGATCGATCGCTGGTGCTATATGGGCGCCTTTCCAACTACAGCCGAGGCAGAGGCGCTGATGGACAGCAGCGCCGAGCGGGTGTTCGAGCTTGCGACCTGGCGCATCCTGCAGACGCACTTCGAACGCGGCCTGCGCGTGCAGGTGCTGCAACCCTCCGAGGCTGACGGCGTTACGAGCGCGGCATAATAACCCCGCTCAGGCAACCCCGCCTACGCCGCCCGATTCGCACACATGCTCCAGGGCCTGATTCATCGCATTCGTGCGCGCGGAGTCGTAGCGCGTGAGCTCCTTCCAGTTCGCAACCGTTCTTGCGACGCGCGCCGGACAGTCCGGTGCGCCGCGCAGCGGTTGCACCCGTGCGAGCGCGCCGATCAGTTGTCCGGTGAGTCTGTCGAGTTGCGGCCGCGTCGCCGTGGCGAGATCCGGTGCCGGGTCGCTTGGCCCCTGGGAGGCACGCCACGTGTCGAATAGCGACTTCTGCATTTGCGTGCTGGCATCGATCTGATCGCGGAAGAACGCACGCGCAAACGCGGGATCGACGCCGGCCGTCGTGGCGCGCTTCTGCACGTCGGCGAGCAGGGCGTCTTCACGGGGCGTGTCGGTGATCGGTTTGTGATGCTGCCATTTCCAGTGCGCGACCGGTTCGGCGAGCGCCAGCCGCTGCGAAACGAGCGCGACGAGGTTGGTCAGGGCGGTGTCGTCACCGTCGGCGTGGACGGATGCGATCGGCAGGGCGAAGAGCAGCGCAGCAGCGCAACGCGCGCTCGCGCGGGCAAGCAATGTCATCGAGTGGAAGAAAGACGCCGGCAATGAAAACCGAAGCATAGCCGGTTATGGTGCGCTTGCGTCTAACGGCGCTGGGGTCGAATCGAGATGGCCGCATGGAGACGCGCCAACCATCAAGCGCGCCGGGTGCTGGCTGCTACGGCGCAAAACTGCGCGCACAGCACGACACGCGCGTCCCCGAACTACGCGTGTCTTTATGCACACCAACGTCTATCGTGCGCGTGAGCCCGCGAGCGCGTACGTGTGCGTTTCCCCGTTACTTCTGTTCGTGTGCCTTGCGTTGCTCGTCGAGGAATGCCCGCACGTGAGCGGGCAATTCGTCGCCGAGAAACTCAACGGCCACCGGTTCCGGATCCGGGCTGAAGACTTGGTCCGGGGTCGGAATCCTTGGCGGTTTGGCGTCCATGATCTTTCTCCTATGTAAGCCGATTATCCGGCTCGGTACTTCTGCTGCGCTAGCCCCGCCTACGGTAACGATGCTTTTCTCGCACGCGTGTTGCTTCTTCGCACGGCCATACAAATGATTAACGGCGCGGGAATATAATTGTTGAGATGTCCTTCGCACTCCCGCATGCTGCGTGAATCGCGCACGCTCCAAACTCTTCCAACTCTCGCGCGCACCCTCTGCTGCACTCGCACAACGCCTTGAACGCCTTTCCCCCGGCTCTGATCACCGCACGCGCCCTGCCGTCTTGCCGCGTGCGTGTTGCGCGGCGCCGCAAGTAAGGGCGGTCCCTACGGGGGGCTTCACCGTGCACCATCACTCGTCTACAACGGTCGATTATGCCTGGCCGTTGACGTCCAAACGTTAATAAGAATTAAAACTATGTAAGCGAGCGTTTCTATTCGATTGCGCAATTAATCTTTGTTGCGTTCCTGCCGCCGCCATTTAAAGACCGAACGTGCGTAAATAGCCGCGCATTCGGGCACGGCGTATTGATGCACTCCGATAATCCGTTACGTTCAGGCCTCCGGCGCCGCCGGCACGCGCTGCACGTGAGCATGGTTCGCGGGCGTCGCGCGCACGTCCACCTGGCCATGAATGCGTGACTGGTGGCCGTCCGCGAACATGTAGTAGGGAAACGGGTGGGCGGGCTCGGAGGCCGCGTCGAGACGCGCGACCAGTTCGGGCGCGAGCGTGAAATCGAGCGCGCAAAGCGACTCTTCGAGTTGCGCGGCTTTGGTCGCGCCCACGATGATGCTCGCCACGCCGCGCTTCTGATACAGCCAGTTCAACGCAACCTGGGCCATGGGGCGGTTGGCCTCGCGCGCGACCTGCTCGAGTTCGGCGACGATCGCGAAGTTGCGTGCCGAGAGCTTGTCGAAGCCGGGCGGCGGCTTTGCACCCACCGTCTGCAAGCGGCCAGCACCGCTCACTCCCTCGCTTGCCTGCGACGGCCGATATTTCCCCGAGAGCACGCCCATGCCGAGCGGACTCCACGGCACGAGCCCCATGCCGAGCTGCGTCGCGAGATCCGCGAATTCGTGTTCCGCGTTGCGTTCGATCAGCGAGTATTCGAGCTGCATGGCCGCTACCGGCTCGAAGCCGCGCCAGTCGGCCAGCGTCTGTGCGCGGCCCGCGTACCAGGCGGGCACGTCGGAGAGACCCACGTAGCGGATCTTGCCCGCACGCACCGCGTCGTCCATGGCGCGCATCACTTCGTCCGCAGGCGTCATGCGGTCCCACGTGTGCAAGTAATAGAGATCGATGTAGTCGGTCCCGAGGCGCGTGAGCGAGCCGTCGAGCGCACGCAGCAGGTTCTTGCGATGGTTGCCCCCGGCGTTCGGATTGCCCGCTTGCGCGTTGTACGAATACTTGGTGGCGATGACGAGCCGTTCACGCAGACCGCGTGCCGCCGCGAAGCGTCCCACCCAGGTTTCGCTCGTGCCTTCTGTGTAGAGGTCGGCGGTGTCGATGAAATTGCCGCCTGCGTCGACATAGAGATCGAAGAGGCGCTGTGCAGTGGCTTCCTCGGTGCCCCAACCCCATTCGGTGCCGAACGTCATCGTGCCGAGGGCGATGGGGCTGACGCGCAGGCCCGAGCGGCCAAGCAGGGTGTAGCTATCGAGTTTCATGGCGGTTTCCTCAAGGAGTGAGTGGCGAACGCGAACTCATCTTGCGCCTTTCCTTTTTGTGGAAAAATCGGGTTCACCTGAAAGCACTGTGAAGCCCCGCTTCACAATGGAGACACCATGGCCCCGGTTTCCGCTAAGACGTTCGCGCAGCCCGCCATATCGGCACTGGCGGGACGCCTGCCCGCACTGCTCGCGGTGACGGCTGTTGCCCGCCATGGCAGCTTCACGCGTGCGGCGTCCGCTGCGGGTTACTCGACCTCGGCGCTATCGCAAACCGTGCGTGCGCTCGAAGCGCAACTCGGCGTGAGGCTCTTCAATCGCACGACGCGCCGGGTCGCGCTGACCGAGGCGGGCGCACAGTTTCTCGCGCGCGTTCAGCCCGCACTCTCACAGATCGAGGCGGCGTTCGATGCGCTCGACGCCTCGCGCGACGCCCCGGCCGGCACGCTGCGCATCAACCTGCCGCGCGTGGCGAGCGAGTTGCTCGTCATGCCGCACCTTGCGGAATTCCTGTCGCGCTATCCGCAGATCAAGCTCGAACTCGCGCTCGACGACGGTTTTGCCGATCTGGTGGGCGACGGCTACGATGCCGGCATCCGCCTGGGCGAATCAGTTGCGCCTGGCATGGTGGCGGTGCCGATCGGCGGGCCGATTCGCATCGTCGTGGTCGGCTCGCCGGCATACTTCGAGCGGCACGCGCGGCCCCTCACCCCTGACGACCTGGCCGCGCATGACTGCCTGCATTATCGCTTCGCGACCGGCGGCGTCTACCGCTGGGAGTTCGCGCAGCCGGGCGAACCTGGGCGCGTGTTCGATGTGGTCACCGAGGGACGCTTCGTGACCAACGACCTACGTACGATGGTGCGTGCTGCGGAGCAGGGCGTGGGTCTGCTGCACGTGATCGAGGATTACGTGCGTGCGCAACTGGAGGAAGGCCGGCTCGTGCCGGTGCTCGAGTCGTGGGGCGCGTCGTTTCCGGGGTTCTATTTGTATACGGCCGGGCGTGCGCAGTTGCCGCCCAAGCTGCGTTCGTTCATCGACTTTCTGCGCGAGAAGCGTGAGAGCGCGTAAGCTCACGCGGCGTGAGCTGGGGCGATGGGATGAGGTGATCGAAGAGGTGAGGCGCAGTGTACGGAGCGCCGCACGCCGACGATACAAAGCAAAAAGCCCAGTCCGAAGACTGGGCTTTTTGCTTGAATCCTGGTGCCGGAAAGAGGAATCGAACCCCCGACCTTCGCATTACGAATGCGCTGCTCTACCGTCTGAGCTATTCCGGCGCGCTTCAGAGAAGAAAGATTATAGGAAGTTGCCGCGAACTATGCAAGCCTTTCCTCGCCTTTTTTCATTTTTTCGCTTCGTGGTGGTAGCGCGTGACGCGCTCGACCTCGTTCTTCGAGCCGAGGAACACGGCGACGCGCTCATGCAGGCTCTTCGGCTGGATGTCGAGAATGCGCTCTTCGCCATTGGTCGCCATGCCGCCCGCCTGTTCGACGATGAACGACATCGGGTTCGCTTCGTACATCAGGCGCAGCTTGCCCGGCTTCGACGGATCGCGCTTGTCGGCCGGATACATGAAGATGCCGCCGCGGTTCAGAATGCGGTGCACGTCCGCGACCATCGACGCAATCCAGCGCATGTTGAAGTTCTCGCCGCGCTCGCCGTCCTTGCCGGCGTTCAACTCGCCGATGTACTTCTGCACCGGTTCATACCAGTGGCGTGCGTTCGACGCATTGATCGCGTATTCGCGCGTCTCTTCCGGAATGCGCATATTGCTTTGCGTGAGCACCCACGAGCCCAGTTCACGGTCGAGCGTGAAGCAGTTCACGCCGTGGCCGGTCGTGAGCACGAGCACCGTTTGCGGGCCGTACACGGCGTAACCTGCGGCGACCTGCTTCGTGCCGGGCTGCAGGAAAGATTCCTCGCTCGCCTGCTGGCCGTCCGGGCAGCGCAGCACCGAGAAGATCGTGCCGATCGACACGTTCACGTCGATGTTCGACGAGCCGTCGAGCGGATCGAACACGAGCAGGTATTCGCCTTTCGGATAGTTGGCCGGGATCGGGAAGAACGTTTCCATTTCCTCCGAGGCCATCGCGGCGAGGTTGCCGCCCCATTCGTTGGCGTCGAGCAGGATTTCGTTCGAGAGGATGTCGAGATTCTTCTGCACTTCGCCCTGGACGTTCTCGCTGCCGGCCGTGCCAAGGGCGTCACCGAGCGCGCCCTTGCTGACGTTGAAGCTGATCGCCTTGCACGCGCGCGCGACGACTTCGATCAGCAGACGCAGGTCGGCGGGCAGGTTGCTGTGCTGGCGCTGTTGCTCGATCAGGTACTTGGTAAGGGTGGTGCGACGTTGCAAAGCCATTGCAGTACTCCGGATACGCTTGGGGATGTCGCAATTCTACCCGCTCGACTGTGACCGCCCGCCGCACAGCCGCGCAAAATATAGCGCCGGGGCGCGGCCGGGCTGTCTGGAGCGGCTTTGGGCGCGGTGCCGGGTCGCTTCGCGCCGCCAAAAATAATCGTAAAAAAAAGCGCAAAAAAACCGGCGCGAAGGCCGGTTCGTGGATCGACGCGCGGCGCTGCTCAGGCGCCGCGCATGGTGTGCCGATTCGTGCGGTTTCGTCTGATCAAGCCAGCGCTTTTTCGACGATCTCGCGCACGTCGCGCGATTTGGCTTCAGCGGCGACGCGCTCGAGCGCCGCGCGCATCGCGTCACGCAGCGCGGGCGTGAAACGGCGCCACAGTTCGAGATTGCGGGCGAGGCGCGCCGCGACCTGCGGATTGAGCGCGTCGAGCGCGATCACCTGGTCGGCCCAGAACGCATAGCCCGAGCCGTCGGCGGCGTGGAACTGCGCGGGGTTCGCCGCGCAGAAGCTGAAGATCAGCGAGCGTGCGCGGTTCGGATTCTTGAGGTTGAACGCCGGGTGGCCCATCAGCGCGCGCACCGTCTCGATGGTCGGGTGGTGCGCCGTGCCTCGTTGCGTGGCTTGCAGCGCGAACCACTTGTCGATCACGAGCGGTTCCTTCTCGAAGCGCACGTAGAAGTCTTCGAGCGCGCGGCGCGCGACGTCGCCGCCCGTGGCCGCTTGCACGTTCAACAGCGCGGAGAGCGCCGCCGAACGGTCGGTCATGTTGTTCGCGGCATCGTATTGCGCCGTGGCGAGCCGCACGGCCTGCGCGGAGTCGTCGAGTTCCGAGAGATACGAGAGCGCGAGGTTCTTCAAGCCGCGGTGTCCGGCCGCCTCGGGCGTCGGCTCGTACGCGCCCGGCGTGACATTGCGCTCATACGCCGTGAGCCATTCGCCGTGCAGCGCCGTTGCCAGTTGCTTGCGCACGAACTGGCGCGCGGCATGCACGGCGGCCGGATCGGATTCGGTCATCTGCTCGGCAAGGTACGTTTCCGAAGGCAGCATGAGCGCAAGCTCGCGGAACGACGGCGAGAGCGATTCATCGGTCAGCACGCGTCGGAAGGCATCGACGAGCGCGTCGTTGATTTCGAGCGGGTGGCCCACGGCGGCGCGCCCGGCAAGCGCGAGCAGTTCGCGCGTGGCGAGGCGCTGCCCCGCTTCCCAGCGGTTGAATGCATCGCTGTCGTGCGCGAGCAGGAACGCGAGTTCGTCGTTGCCGTAGTCGTAGTCGACGATGACGGGCGCCGAGAAGTTGCGCAGCAGCGAGGGCAGGGGCTTGGCCATCACGTCGGCGAACGTGAAGGTCTGCTGCGTGTCGGTCAACTCCAGCACGCGCGTCGTGCCGTGCGCGGCGGCTTCGCCTTCGAGGCGCAGCGGCAGGTCCGCACCGCCCGGGCCGATCAGGCCGATCGCAAACGGAATGTGCAGCGGGCCCTTCTGCGTTTCGCGCGCGGCGGGCGAGCCGTTGGCATAGCCCTGCGTGAGCGTCACGCTGTAGCAGCGCGTGCCTTCGTCATAGCTCGTGCTCACGCTCACGCGCGGCGTGCCCGCCTGGCTGTACCAGCGCTCGAACTGCGCGAGATCGCGGCCATTGGCGTCGGCCATGGCGTGGCGGAAGTCGTCGCAGGTCACGGCCTGGCCGTCGTGGCGCTGGAAGTACAGGTCCATGCCTTTACGGAAGCCGTCGCGTCCGAGCAGCGTTTGATACATCCGCACGACTTCCGCGCCCTTTTCGTAGACGGTCATCGTGTAGAAGTTGTTGATCTCGACGTAGCTCTCGGGGCGCACCGGATGCGCCATCGGGCCCGCGTCTTCGGCGAACTGCATCTGGCGCAGCACGCGCACGTCCTCAATGCGTTTGGTCGCGCGCGCCGCTTCGTTCTCGTCGCCGCCCGACATCGCCGCCGAGAACTCCTGGTCGCGGAACACCGTGAGACCTTCCTTCAGGCTCAGCTGGAACCAGTCGCGGCAGGTAACGCGGTTGCCGGTCCAGTTGTGGAAGTACTCGTGACCGACCACGGCCTCGATGTTGGCGAAGTCGACATCGGTGGCCGTTTCCGGATTCGCGAGCACGTACTTCGTATTGAAGATGTTGAGCCCCTTGTTCTCCATCGCGCCCATGTTGAAGTCGCTCACGGCGACGATCATGAAGCGATCGAGATCGAGCTCGAGGCCAAAGCGCTGCTCGTCCCAGTGGATCGAGTGGATGAGCGAGTCCATTGCGTGGCGCGTCTTGTCGAGATCGTGCGGCTCGACCCACACCTGCAGCAGCTTTTCCTTGCCCGAGCCGCTCTGGATGCGCTCTTCCAGCGCCACGAGCTTGCCGGCGACGAGCGCGAACAGATAGCTCGGCTTGCGGAACGGGTCTTCCCATTTCGCATAGTGACGGCCGTCGGGCAGCTCGCCTTCGTCGATCAGGTTGCCGTTCGAGAGCAGCACCGGGTACGCGGTCCTGTCTGCGCGCAGCGTGACCGTGTAGGTTGCCATCACGTCAGGGCGGTCGAGGAACCAGGTGATGCGGCGAAACCCTTCGGCCTCGCACTGCGTGAAGAAGTTGCCGCTCGACACGTACAGGCCCGAGAGCGTGGTGTTGGCGGCGGGCGCGCACGCGCCGGTGAGCGTGAGCGCGAAGGCCTCGGGCACGTTCTCGATCGTGAGCCCGTGTTCGTGCGCGCGCACATTCGCGTAAGGCTTGCCGTCGATCGCCGCGCCGATGAATTCGAGCTGTTCGCCCATGAGTTCGAGATGCGCGCTGGGTGGCGCGTCGGGATTGCGACGCACGCGCAACGTGCTCTTGACGATCGTACGCTCGGGCACGAGGTCGAATTCGAGGTCGACGGTATCGATCAGAAACGCGGGCGGCGCGTAGTCTTCGCGGCGGATCACGGTGGGCGTGGCGGTATCGGACATGGTCGGGATAGGGGCGTGTCGGATCGGTGTGGATCGCTCGGTGGATCGGATTGGCCGGCCGCGGCGGCGTGTACGCCCGCCGGGCGCTGCCTGCCGTCGCGGAGCGCGGCGGATCGCCCCATTGTACAAAGGCTCGGGCCGCTTTGTCCGCCGAGGCCCGGCCTCCGAACTTTCGCGCCGCGCCACGAATCAGTATGATCAGGCCCTGCCGCGCGGCTGGCTGAGCCCAAAACAAGACGCGACCAGCGCGGAATGCGCCCTGAACGGACACTGAATAAGCGCGGCGCAACGATCGTATCGGAGAGAGCGGCCCCACGACTGCACTTTTCCAACTGAAGCAACACTGCTACGAGAAGACCATGATGCAAGACAGATGGACCCGCCGCGCCCTCCTGATGCTGGCAGCGCTCGCCCTCACGCTCTCCGGCTGCACGACATATGTGACGAGCCAGGTGACCGCCTTCTCCGCTTGGGACGGCGCCAGCGACGCCACGCGCACCTTCGCGTTCAAACGCAGCCCTGAACAGAACCAGAGCATCGAGCAGAGCACCTACGAGCAGTTCGTCGCCAACGGGCTCGCCATGCACGCGTTCCGCCTCGTGCCCGAGCCGCAGGCGCGCTATCTGGTGGGCCTCGCCTACGGCAGCCGCACCGACACCGTGACGGTCGCGCAGCCCGTGTTCTACAACCCCTGGCCGGGCCCGTACTGGGGGCCGTGGAACCCGTGGGGCGCGTGGGGACCGTATCAGCCCGCCTACGTGAACCAGAGCTATCCCGTGTATTCGCATGCGCTCGGCATTCGCATCACGGAAAAGGCGAGCGGCAAGGAGGTCTATAACGTGCAGGCGCGCACCTCGGGCGACGATCCCTCGCTCGTGCGCGTAATGCCTTTTCTCGTGCAGAGCGCGCTGGGAAATTTCCCGCTGGCCAACGGCACGGTCACGGAGGTCAAGATCCCGGTCGGCAAGAACGGCGGCGCGCCGAACGAGACAGCTGCGGCTGCGGCGGGTGCGGGGCAGGGCGGTGCGGCCGCGACGGGGAACGCGCCGGCGAAATAGGCACGTGTCGTCGTGCCCGCCCAACGAACGACGCGCCGGGCCTTGTGTCCGGCGCGTTTTTTTATGCCATGTGCAACAGCACGTCAGAACCCCACGCTGGGCGGGACTTTCAGCGGCGCGCGCTCTCGCGGCTATGCACGCGCTTGCCTGCCGCGTAGGTCTCGAACACGGCGCGGTCGTCGCCGAGCAGGGCGAGCGCGAACAGCAACTCCTCCAGCGACTCGGCGCGCGCCGTGCGCCGTGCGAGCAGCGGCGTGGCCTGCGCATCGAGCACGACGAAGTCCGCTTCGCTGCCGGGCGCGAGCGTGCCGATCTTGTCGGCGAGATCGAGCGCCTGCGCCGCGCCCGCCGTCGCGAGCCAGAACATGCGCGTGGCCGTGAGGTGGTGGCCGCCCATGCGCGCGACCTTGTGCGCCTCGTTCATGGTTTGCAGCATGGAGAACGAGGTGCCGCCGCCCACGTCGGTGGCGAGCGTGACGGGCATCGACGATTCGGCCGCCTTGTCGAAGTCGAACAGGCCGCTGCCAAGGAACAGGTTCGAGGTCGGGCAGTGCGCGGCGACCGAGCCCGTATGCGCCATGCGGCGGCGGTCTTCGTCGTCGAGCCAGATGCAGTGCCCATACACGGCCCGCTTACGCAGGAGTCCATAGTGATCGTACACGTCGAGGTAGCTGCGATGGCCAGGGAACAGTTCCTTGACCCACTTCACCTCGTCCGGGTTCTCGGCCACGTGGCTCTGGATGAAGACGTCGCCATGCGCCTTCGCGAGCGCGCCGCACGCTTCGAGCTGCGCCTCGGTCGAGGTGGGCGCGAAGCGCGGCGTGAGCGCGTACATCTGGCGCCCGCGGTTGTGCCAGCGCCCGATTAGCTCGGCGCTGTCGTCGTAGCCGGTTTGCGGCGTGTCGCGCAGGAACTCGGGGCAATGTCGGTCCATCAGCACCTTGCCCGCGACCATGCGCAGGTTCTTCGCTTCGCTTGCGGTAAAGAGCGCGTCGGCGGACTGCTTGTGCACGGTGCAGTACACGAGCGCCGTGGTCGTGCCGCAGGCGAGCAGTTCGTCGACGAAAAAGCGCGCCGTGTCCTGCGCCACCGCTTCGTTTTCGAAGCCGCGCTCGGTCGGGAAGGTGTACGTGTCGAGCCACGGCAGCAGACCTGGCGCGGGCGAGGCGATCATGTCCGTCTGCGGATAGTGGATGTGCGTGTCGATGAAGCCCGGCACGATCAGCTTGTCGCGCAGATTGTGAACCGTCGCGCTTTCATCGACGCGCGACTTGAGCGCGGACCACGCGCCCGAGGCGACCACGTGGCCGTCTTCGACGATCACGACGCCGTCTTCGTCAAAGACAGCGGCGTCGGACGATTGCGCAGGGTCGCCGGTGAACGTCAACAGTTTTGCGCGGTAAGCCGATTGAGTCATGGGAACTTCGTCTCCGATAAATTCAGGTATTCGTCCAATGCATGCCCCGCATCGCGCGTGCCGCTCCTGAACGTGTCGACCAGAGTTGGCGCTTCAGCGCTTACTCCGGTCCCATGCCAGAAGGGCACGCGCGAGAGGGCCCACGCTCCGGCGCTCGCGCGCTGGACCGGATCGGTGTGACAGCCCGGGTTGGGGCTTGCTGTGCGGACGAGTTCGCTTTTTAGTCTGCGCCAGAGTTCACGCCTTAAGCCGGTGCGCGACTCCAGTTCGCGTCGAGCTTCGCGATCAGCGCGGCGCGCTCTTCGGGCGTCACGAACGAAGCCTCGAAGCCGTTGCGCAGGATCGTGTACACCTCGTCGTCGTCGAGCTCGAGCGCTTCGATGATGGCGCGGTAGTTCTCGTTGACGTAGCCGCCGAAGTAGGCGGGATCGTCGGAATTGACGGTCACCGCGACGCCCTTGTCGAGCAGGGCCTTGAGCGTGTGCTGCGTCATGTCGTCGAACACGCACAGCTTGGTGTTCGAGAGCGGGCATACCGTGAGTGCCACGCGCGTGTCGGCCAGACGCGTGACGAGCGCCGCGTCTTCGATGCTGCGCACGCCGTGATCGACGCGGTCGACCTTGAGCAGATCGAGTGCTTCGTAGATGTAGGAGGGCGGCCCTTCCTCGCCTGCGTGCGCGACGAGCTTCAGCCCCATCGCCCGCGCATTCTCGAACACGCGCTCGAATTTCGAAGGCGGATGACCGCGCTCCGACGAGTCGAGGCCCACGCCGATCAGGCGCGCATAGCGCTCGAACAGCCCACGCGCGGCCTCAAAGGTGGCGAGCGCATCGGCTTCGCTCAGGTGGCGCAGGAAGCACAGGATCAGCTTGCTCGTGAGGCCGCGCTTTTCGGCGTCGGCAAGCGCGCGGTCGATGCCCGCCACCACGGTTTCGATCGGCACGCCCCGTTCGGTGTGCGTTTGCGGATCGAAGAAAATTTCGGTGTGCACGACGTTGTCGGCGAGCGCGCGCTCGCAGTACGCCATCGTCATGTCGTAGAAGTCCTGCTCCGTGAGCAGCACGCTCGCGCCCGCGTAATAGATGTCGAGGAACGACTGCAGGTCGGTGAACGCGTAGGCGGCGCGCAGCGCGTCGATCGAGTCGTAGGCGAGCTTCACGTTGTTGCGCTGGGCGAGTGCGAAGATCAGCTCGGGTTCGAGCGAGCCTTCAATATGGATATGCAGCTCGGCCTTCGGCGCGTTGGCGGCCTTGTCGACGAGCGCCTTTGCGTTGGCGGCGGTATTGGCGGTGGTCGTGATCGTCATGTTCGGTTCGATTCGCTTATGGGTTCTTCGGTGTTTTGCATCACGCGCAATGGGCGGCGGCATGCGCCGCGCTCGTCAGCTTCGCCGCTTCGATCGCCTGCAGCAGTTGCGCGGCGGCCGAGACGGCGATGACTTCGGGCGACTTGTCGACGATACCGTCCACGCCGACGGGGCAGTTCATGCGCGCGATCTGCATGGGATCGATGCCGCGCGCGGCGAGCCGGTGCTCGAACTGCTTGCGCTTCGTGTGCGAGCCGATCATGCCGAAGAACACGAAATCGCCGCGGCGCAGGATGCGCTCGGCGAGATCGAGGTCGCGCGAATGATCGTGCGTCATCACGATGAAGCTCGTGCCGGGCGGGGCCGTGTCGACGGCCTCGTCGGGCGCGTCGTTGGCGTCGATCGCGACGTTGGGCGCGTTCAGCAGCGCGAACGCCTCGGGCGTCGGAAACGCCGCGTCGCGCTCGTCGACCCACAGCACGCGGCAGGGCAGCGTGCCGAGCACGCGCACGAGCGCCGCGCCCACGTGGCCCGCGCCGAACAGCACGACGGGAAAGTCGTTCGGCGCGATGGTTTCGGTGAGGAGCAGCGCGCCGCCCGCTTCCCAAAGCAGGCAGTCGGGCGCTTCCACGCCCGGTTCCGGCTCGGAAAGCATGGCCGGATCGGCCGCGGTGCCAACGCCTTCGGGGCTGCCGTTCCGCGAGGAGCGAAATGATACGCTACGCACGGTCGACGCGCCTGCCGCGAGACGGCGCGCGAGCGTGGCGAGCCAGCCGAGATCGGCCACGTCGAGGCGCTCGAACGAGAGCACCACGGCGCCGCCGCAGCACTGGCCGAGGCTCGGCCCGAGCGCGAGACGCTCGAGGCGCCGCGCGTGCGGCGTGCGCATACCGTCGCGCAGCACCTGGCGCGCGATTTCGATGGCCTTCCATTCGAGGTGGCCGCCGCCGATGGTGTGGCGGGCCGCTTCGCGCGTGACGATCATCTTCGTGCCGGCCTCGCGCGGCGCCGATCCCTCGACGCGCGCAACGGTGACCAGCACGGCGGCGTCGCCGTGCGCGAGCAGTTGCTGCAGATCGGAAAGCCAGGCTTGCATCTGGCGCTTCTCCCTACGGGGCGGCACGTTCTTGCCTGTGCCGCCGGTTAATCTTCGTGGCTTCGCGCGGGCTGCGCTTCGCGGTTGGAGTGTGCGAAGCGCCGGCCGGTTCGCGCGGTCAGTTCATTTTGCGGCTGTTTGCCTGCAGCGCATCCAACGCATCGAGAATCGCTTCAGGCGTCGCGGGCGCACGCAGCGGCGCGGCCTCGCGCGCCTCGGGCACCGCCGCGCCCACGGCGTCGCGAATCGCGAGAAACACCGAGAACGGCAACAGCAGGGGCGGTTCGCCCACGGCCTTCGAGCGGAACACCGTCGCCTCGACGTTGTCGTTGCCGCCGCTGCGATAGAGCTTCACGTTGAATGCCTCGGGCGTGTCGCTCACCGCCGGAATCTTGTAGGTGGACGGCGCATGCGTCATGAGCCGCCCGTCGCGGTTCCACCAAAGCTCCTCGGTGGTGAGCCAGCCCATGCCCTGAATGAAGCCGCCTTCCACCTGGCCGAGATCGATGGCCGGATTGATCGACTGGCCCGCGTCGTGCAGCACGTCGGCGCGCACGAGCTTCCATTCGCCCGTGAGCGTATCGACGACCACTTCGGATACCGCCGCGCCATAGGCGAAGTAGTAGAACGGATGGCCGGTCAGCGTGCGTGCGTCCCAATGCACTTTTGGCGTGGCGTAGAAGCCATCGGACCACAGTTGCACACGCTTCATGTAGGCGAGTTCGACGAATTCGCCAAAGGCGATTGCCGTGCCGTTCGCTCGCACCAGGCCATCGTCGAACACAACGTCTTCGGCCGCGCCGCCGTATTGTGCAGCCGCGAACGCCGCGAGGCGCGCGCGGATCGTGAGCGCTGCGTCTTCGGCGGCCTTGCCGTTGAGGTCGCTGCCCGTGGAGGCGGCCGTCGCCGACGTATTGGCGACCTTCGAGGTATCGGCGGCGCTCACGCGCACGCGTGCGAGCGGCAAGCCGAGCGTGCCCGCCACGACCTGCGCGACCTTGGTGTTGAGCCCCTGGCCCATTTCGGTGCCGCCGTGATTCACGAGCACCGAGCCATCGCGGTACACATGCACGAGCGCGCCCGCCTGGTTCAGATGCGGCACGTTGAACGAGATGCCGAACTTGACCGGCGTGAGCGCCAGGCCGCGCTTGAGCACGGGGCTCGAGCGGTTGTACGCGGCGATGGCCGCGCGACGCTCGTGATAGCGGCTCGACGCGAGCAGTTCGTCGGTGAGCGGCGCGAGCACGTTGTCCTCCACGCGCTGGCCGTACGGCGTGATGTCACGCTCGCCGATACCGTAGTAGTTCGCGCGCCGCACATCGAGCGGATCGCGGCCCAGCGCCCTCGCGATCTCGTCGAGCATCACCTCCATCACGAGCGCGCCTTGCGGGCCGCCGAAGCCGCGAAACGCGGTGTTCGACTGCGTGTTCGTCTTGCAGCAGAGCGCGACGATTTCGACATCCGGAAGATAGTAGGCGTTGTCGAAGTGACATACCGCGCGCGTGGCGACCGCGCCCGAAAGATCGGCGGAATAGCCCGCGCGCAGCGCGATCTCCACGCGCGCGCCGAGCAGCCGTCCTGCGTCGTCGTAGCCCGCTTCGTAGGTGTAGCGCGCATCGTGGCGCTTGCCCGTGATCATGAAGTCGTCGTCGCGATCCGCGCGCAGCTTCACTGGGCGCTGCAGCTTGTGCGCCGCGAGCGCGGCGACGCACGCGAACAGCGCCGACTGCGATTCCTTGCCGCCGAAGCCGCCGCCCATGCGCCGGCATTCGCAACTCACGCGATGTGCGGACCAGCCGAGCAGATGCGCGACGACCTGCTGCATTTCGCTCGGATGCTGCGTCGAGCTGTAGACGAGCATGCCGGTCTGCTCTTGCGGGAGCGCGTAGGCCACCTGGCCTTCGAGATAGAACTGTTCCTGACCGCCCACGGCAAACGTGCCCGCGAGGCGATGCGGCGCAGCGGCGAGCGCAGCATCGGGCGCGCCGCGCATGAGACGCAGCGGCGGCAGCACGTAGTGCTGGCGCGTGCGCGCCTCTTCGATGGTAAGAACCGGCTCGAGCGGCGCGTAGCGAACGACGTCTTCGCTCTGCGCGAGCGCCGCGGCGCGGCGCGCGAGTTCGTGGCTCGTGGCGATCACCGCGAACACGGGTTGCCCGAGATACTGCACGACTTCGCTCGCGAGCACCGGATCGTCGTGCACGACCGGGCCGCAGTCGTTCTCGCCGGGGATGTCGGCGGCGGTCAGCACCGCAAGCACGCCCGGCGACGAGCGCACGCGGTCGAGATCCAGCGCGACGATGCGCGCGTGCGCATGGCGCGCAAGGCCGAGCGCCGCGTGCACGGTGCCATGCAGTTCGGGGATGTCGTCGGTGTAGCGCGCCTCGCCGCTCACGTGCGCATCGGCGGATTCGTGCGGCAGCGGCGCGCCGAGCGCGCGCTCGTGGGCGTGCACATCGCCTTTCTGCGGGCGCATGACGAGCGCTTCGGCCTGATCGTTCATGGCGTGACTCCGGCGGCAGCGGTCACGAGGCCATCGTCGTCGCCTTCGGCGAAAGCGAACGCGTTGACGTCGCACAGCGCGAGCGGGGCCTCGTCGCGTGTTTCGAGCCAGCAGCGCCACAGCAGATTGCGCGCGACTTTCATGCGATAGGCGCCGCTCGCGCGCATGTCCGTGAGCGGCTGATAGTCGGTGGCGAGCGCCTCCATCGCGCGCTGCGCGCCGGCTTCGTCCCAGCGTGCGTCCGTGAGCGCAGCTTCGGCAAGCGCAGCGCGCTGCGGAATCGCGGCCATGCCGCCGTAGGCGATACGTGCGCTCGCGAGTGTGCCGTCCTCGCGCACGTCGAGTGCAAACGCCGCGCACACCGCAGAGATATCCTGGTCGTAGCGCTTCGAGACCTTGTAGGTGCGAAAGCGCAGCGTCGGCGCGGGGCGGGGCACGCGGACCGCTTCGACGAATTCGCCCGCTTCGAGCGCGTTCTTCTGATAGCCCGTGTAGAAGGCCGCAAGCGGCAGCGTGCGCACGCGCCCCGCACGGCGCAGCACGAGCGTGGCGTCGAGCGCGAGCAGCGCGGGCATCGAGTCGCCGATCGGCGAGCCGTTCGCGACATTGCCGCCGAGCGTGCCCGCGTTGCGAATGGGCAGCGAGGCGAAGCGAGCCCACAGCTCCGCGAGTTCGGGGTAATCGATGGCGAGCGCGGCGTAGGCATCTTCGAGCGAGACGGCTGCGCCGATCGTGAGCGTCTGGGCGTCGCGCGAAACGCTCGCCAGTTCCGCGACGTTGCCGGTGTAAATGAGGTCGCCAAGGCCGCGGAACTGCTTCGTGACCCACAGGCCGATATCGGTGCTGCCCGCGAGCACGCGCGCGTCGGGATGCGCGGCACGCAGCGTCGCGAAGTCTGCGAGCGTGCGCGGCGCGTAGAACGTACTTTCGCCGTGCGCGGCGCCTCGCACGTCGGGGCCGCGATATTCGAAGGTGCCGGTGCGCTGCAGCGCGCGCAGTTGCGCCTCGACGCGAGCGCGATCGAGCGCCACGCGCGCATGGCAGGTTTCGTCGAACATGCGCAGCGCCGCTTCGATGATCGGCCGGTAGCCGGTGCAGCGGCACAGGTTGCCCGAGAGCGCCTCGTTGATTTCCTCGCGGCTCGGCAGGCCCGCGCCGGCAGGCTGGTTCTCGTAAAGCGCCCACAAGGACATGACGAAGCCCGGCGTGCAGAAACCGCACTGCGAGCCGTGGCAATCGACCATCGCTTGCTGGACCGGGTGCAGTGCGCCGTCCGGCTGGCGCAGGTCTTCGACGGTATAGAGCGCGCGGCCGTCGAGGGTCGGCAGGAACTGGATGCAGGCGTTGACGGCCTTGAGCGCGAGATGGCCTTCGCTGTCGAGTTCGCCCACGACGACCGTGCACGCGCCGCAGTCGCCTTCCGCACAGCCTTCCTTGGTGCCGCAGGCGTGCAGATCCTCGCGCAGGTGCTGAAGCACCGTGCGGGTGGGGGGCAGGTCGCGCACTTCGTGCACGGCGCCTCGGTGGAGGAAGCGGATGGTTTGCGTTGTCATGGTGAACCCGGGGACATTGCGGATCAGGCGCGCGTTACGAGAGGGGCGCGCCAACACCGGCCTCGCGCACGTAGATCGCCATCCAGTTCCGAAGATAGCACCGCTTGCCGCAGGAAAGTATTTCCCCCGCTAGATGGGGGTTATGTGACTTGGGTCATGACGCCGTCACAGCGCGCCTGGCGGCGCAAGGCGATTGGGTGCGGCGATCGCGCTCGGAGGGAGGGGAGGGTGCGGAAGACCTGCGTGATTCGATGCTGCCGTGCGAAGCCGACGCTCGATTCGGGCTGGCGTGCGCGCCGCCCGATGGCTGGGCGCGCAAGCGCTAGAAGAGCCGGCGGAGGCTGAAAAGGCGCGGTGCTGCCTTTAGCCGGTCAGCGGCGGATGCCGGGCCACGACACCTGGCGGCGCCGGTTGCGCCACAAGCTCAGGATCACGGTCAGGAACACGATGACGAAGGCGAGCAGCGACCACACCGGCATGGTCAGGCCGAGCGTCGGCGGATAGGTGGTTTCGCAAAGGCCTTGGACCTTGAAGACGCCGGGCAGCCAGTGCGCGAACGGCAGGCCATCGACGATGGGCTGCAGCGTGTCGAAACCGCAGCTGTAGTTGGGGAACGCCTGCACCCAGACGAGCTTCGCGGACGCAATCGCGCCGCCTGCCGCGGAAAGGACCACTAGCGCTTCGAGCACGCGCACGCCTCGCCAGCTCGTCATACGCGCGCCGAGAAAGGCGAAGACCGCGATCAGGATCAGGAAATAACGCCCCAGGATACACAGCGGGCACGGGTCCTGATGTTCGACATACTGGAAATACAGGGCGCCGCCCAGGAGCGCGAGGCAGATCAGGCCAAGGAGGACCAGCAGGCCGCGCTCGCGGCGCAACAGCGCGTTATCGTCGTTCATGAGGCTCGTTCGTTCGGGTTATCTGGCGCAGCGCACAGGCGGCTGCGACGGCGTGACGGGATTCTAGCGCGAAGGGTGCGCGCGGCGCGGACGTGTCTTGCCCGCGCGCAGGGGGTGCTCCAGCGATTCCCGCTCAAATCAGCGCAGCGGCGCGAGCACGGCCTCGACGCCGCGGCCAATGGCGAGCAGCGCGTCGTCGTTGTCAGGCGCGGCGGCGAGCATCAGCCCGACTGGCGCTGCGCCATAGTGGTGGCATGGCAGCGAGAGCGCGCAGGCATCGAGGAAGTTGAATGCGCTCGGGTTGCGCAGCGCGAGCGCGTTAGTGCGTGCGAAGACATCGTCGTCGGCGGCAAGCGGGGCGACGGGAGGCGGCGCGATGGGGACGGTCGGCGCGATCACGGCGTCGAAGCGCGACCAGAGCGAGGCCTGGGCCTCGGCCATGACCGACGCGCGCGCGGCGATCAGGTCCAGATAGTCGGTGGCCGTCGCGTGCTCGCCCTTCAGGATGCGCACCAGTACGCGCGGGTCGTACTGGTCCCGATGCTTCGCAATCAGCTCGCGATGCCACGCATACGCTTCCATCGGAGAAAAGCCAATGCGGTTGATTTCCGCGAAGCGCTCGAAGGCCGCGAAGCGGACTTCGCTCACGATCGCGCCGGCCGCATCCAGATGCTTGAGCGCCGTATCGATCGTCTCCGCGACTTCGGGGTCCACGCCGTCGGTCACATAGTTGGTGAGCACGCCGAGGCGCACGCCTTCGAGGTGGCGCGCGGCCGGCACGTGCGGCGCGAGCCCGGCGAGCACGCGGTCCGTGAGCGCGCAGCACGCCACCGTGTTGCCGATCGGGCCAAACGAGTCGAGCGTGGGGGACAGCGGCACGCCGCCTGTTTTCGGAATGCGCTCGGCGGTGGGCTTGAAGCCCGTGAGGCCGCAGAACGCGGCGGGAATGCGGATGGAGCCGCCGGTGTCGGTGCCGAGCGCGACGGCGGCCATGCCGTCCGCGACCGAGGCCGCCGCGCCCGAGGACGAGCCGCCCGCCACGCGCGCATCGCCTGCCACGCCGCGGCGCCAGGGCGAGAGCGGCGTGCCGTAGTGCGGATTCAGGCCGAGCCCCGAGAACGCAAATTCGCTCATGTTGGTGCGGCCGACCAGCACCGCGCCCGCATGGCGCAACCGCGCGACGGCAATGGCGTCCTCTTTGGCGGGCGCCGCAGTGGCTAGCGCCGTGGAGCCCGCGCGCGTGACTTCGCCCGCCACGTCGAACAGATCCTTCACAGAGACGGGGATGCCCGCGAGCGGCGAAAGCACGGTGCCGGCCGCGCGCAGGCGGTCGTGCGCGTCGGCAGCGGCGCGCACGCGCCCGGCATCGACGTGCGTGAAGACGGTCGCGCCCTGGCCGGCCGGGTCGGCGATGCGCTCGAGCGCGGCTTCGGCGAGCGCGCGGCTCGTCGTGCGGCCCGCGGCGAGATCGGCCGCGAGCTGGGCGAGGGGAGGGAACGGGCTAAAAGCGGTGGTCATGGCGGCGGAAGACTCGGTCGATGCGCGGCGGCGCGCTGCGCGAAGTTCAGCGAAGCCGGCGGGGGGCCGCCGGCGAAGGGCGCCGACGGTGGGCGGCGCCCGCAAGGGTCGCATCATTGTAGGTCGGCTTTTTTCCATGCGTGCGATTTGGCTCACGCCGTGCATCGGGTAACATGCTCAGACTCGATAGCTATTTGTAAGGAACGACCTTCATGCATCACGGAATCGGCTTCATTCAGGATCTGGCAGTCGTGATGGCGCTGGCAGGCGTCGTCACCGTGCTGTTTCATCGCCTGAAGCAGCCGGTCGTGCTCGGCTATATCGCGGCGGGCGTGATCATCGGGCCGTACACGCCGCCGTTCCAGCTCATTCACGACGAGCAGACCATCCAGACGCTCGGCGAGCTCGGCGTGGTGTTCCTGATGTTCTCGCTCGGCCTCGAATTCAGCCTGCGCAAACTCTTCCAGGTGGGCGCGACCGCCATCGTCGCGGCGCTCTCGGAGATCGTGCTGATGCTGTGGATCGGCTACGAGATCGGCCGCGCATTCGGCTGGGCCACGATGGATTCGCTGTTCCTCGGCGCGATTCTCGCTATCTCTTCGACCACCATCATCGTCAAGGCGCTCTCCGATCTCGGCGTGAAGCGCGAGCCGTTCGCACAGCTCGTGTTCGGCATCCTGATCGTCGAGGACATTCTCGGCATCGCCATGCTCGTGCTGCTGGGCGGCATTGCGCAGACGGGCGAGCTCTCGCCGGGCATCGCGCTCGTCACGCTCGGCAAGCTGCTGCTCTTCATGCTGGTCTCGCTGCTCGCGGGCATCCTGATCGTGCCGCGCGTGCTCGGCTATATCGCGCGCGTGGGCAACGACGAGATGCTGCTCGTCTCGGTGCTGGGCTTTTGCTTCGGCTTTTGCCTGCTCGTCGTGAAGCTCGACTATTCGATCGCGCTCGGTGCGTTCCTGATCGGCGCGGTCATGGCCGAGTCGCGCCATCTGCATCGCATCGAGCATCTCGTCGCGCCGCTGCGCGACGCGTTCTCCGCCATCTTCTTCGTGACGATCGGGCTCATGCTCAACCCGCTCGTGCTGGTCGATTATGCCTGGCCGATCGCCGTGATCTCGATTGCGGTGGTGCTCGGCAAGCTCGTGTCGTGCGGCCTCGGCACCTTTCTCGCGGGCCGCGACGGGCGCACCGCCATGCGCGTGGGCATGACCGTCTCGCAGATCGGCGAGTTCTCGTTCATCATCGCCTCGCTCGGACTCACGCTGAAGGTGACGAGCGGGTTTCTCTATCCGATCGCCGTGACCGTCTCGGCCATCACGACGCTCACCACGCCTTACCTCATCCGCATCGCCGATCCGCTCTCGCAGCGCCTCGCGCGCGCCATGCCGCCCGCCGTCTCGAACGTGTTCGGCATGTACAGCCAGTGGCTGCGCTGCCTCGTGCCGCGCTCGAACGGGCCCACGATCTTTTCGCTCACGAAGCGCATCGTCGTGCAGATTGCCGTGAATCTCGCGCTCGTCTCGGCGATCTTCATCGGCGTTTCGTATGGCGCGCGCTACGCGTCGCCGTTGCTGGCGCACTGGATCGGCGACGAGCGCATTCAGCGTGTCGTGCTGTGGAGCGCGGCGCTCGTGCTCGCGATGCCGTTTCTCGTGGCGGTGTGGCGCAAGACGCAGTCGCTCGCGCTGTTGCTCGCCGAAGTGAGCGTGCAGCCGGAGAAGGCAGGGCGCTTTACGCGTGCGATTCGTCATGTGATTGCCGAACTGGTGCCCGTGGTCTCGATGTTCGGCGTGTTCCTGCTCGTGGCGGCGCTTTCGGGGACGATCCTGCCGCCCACGGGCTTCCTCGTCGGCGTGCTGGTGGGTGCGGCGGCGCTGACCATGCTGCTGTGGCGCTGGTGCGTGAGGATCCACGCGTCGATGCAGATTGCGTTGCGCGAGACCTTCGACGAGCGGCCGGATGCCTGACCCCGGCGTGTTCGGGGCGCGCGTGACGTGACGGGATGTGAGCAATTGTGTGCGGGGGTGGCGGCGGCGTGCCGTGCGACGGATAATCGAAGCCTGTTCATTCGTTCGCGCGTCGCGCGCCTGACCCCACGTCATGAGCGATAACAAATCAGACCACCCCGAGGTCCCTGACGGCGCACGCCGTCCTGCTGATGCCGGTCCTGCCGGCGCCCCCGCGCCCTCGTCCTCTCTTCCCGCCGGCTCTCCCGGCCCCTCCGCTGGCTCTCCTTCTGCATCGCCCCCCGCTTCTGCGTCCGGTTCACCCTCCGGGCAAGCCGCGCAACGCGCTTCGACCGATGCGCCTGAAAGCGCTTCGACCGTGACGCCCAGCGCTGGGGCGGCAGCGGCTTCCACGCCCGGCGAATTGCCGAAAGAGGCGCCGGCGGGCACCACGCCGAGTATTCCGATCAGCGAAACCGCCGAGGCCGGCAAGGCTGCGCCCGCGCCGGCCCGGCCTACCGAACCGGCGAGCACGGGCGAGGCGGCAACCTCCGCTGCGCCGCAACGTCCTGGCGCCGCGCCGGCCGGCTTCGGCCAGGCGCCCGACTTCACTGCGCATCACCCGCCGCCGCCCGGCGCCATTCCGCCGGAACCGCCGCGTTATCTGCGCGCGAGCGATTCGGCCTGGGCCGTGTTCGGCCGCATCGTCGCGGCGCGTGCGCGGCAAATGTTCGACCGCGCCGGTCAGCGCATCACGCAGCGCACGCTGCGCATCGGCGTCTCGGCCCGGATCTTCCACCCGGAGCCGGGCGCACAAGGGCTGCGCGGCAAGACGCTGCAATACCTGGAGGAATCGATCGCACACTGGGTGATGTCCCGGGACGTCATCGTGTTCATGATCCCGACGGTCGGGCACCAGGGGATGCTGCACCCGAGCAATATCCGCCTGCGCGATTACGCGAAGCATCTCGACGGCTTGCTGCTTCAGGGCGGCGCCGACGTCTCGCCGCAGACGTATGCGGAAGTCTCGCCGCGCCCCGAATGGCCGGGCGACCGCGTGCGCGACATGTACGAACTCGAACTGCTGCATGAGTTCGTCGAATCGGGCAAGCCGGTGCTGGGCGTGTGCCGCGGCTGCCAGCTCATCAACGTGGCGTTCGGCGGCACGCTTTATCAGGACATCGCGAGCGACGTGCCGACGGCCGGGGTGCACGTGAGCGAGCATTACGACCAGCATCGGCACGCGGTCACGTTCCCGCAGGGCTCGACGTTCGCGACCATGTTCCCCGGGCGGCGCGAGGCGATCGTCAACTCGATTCACCATCAGGCCGTGAGGAATCTCGGACGCGATCTGACTGTCGAGGCCGTTTCGGCCGGCGATGGGCTCATCGAAGCGGTGCGTTACCGGCGCTCGCCGTTCGTCGTGGGCGTGCAGTGGCACCCGGAGTTTCATCGCGCGGGCGGCCCCGAACTGCTCGACTGTACGCCGCTGCTCGATAACTTCTTGCGAACCGCGCGCGAAACCCGCTTCTGATTGCGAACCGCGAGCGGTCACAACGCATCACAGCAATCCCATCCTGGCCGCGCGCAACCTGCGCGCGGCTTTTCTATTTCGGTCTTCTTCCTCGGAGTCCTACCTGATTCCGAGCTCGTCGAGCCGGTAGACGTAACGCAGTGCCGTGATGTCGATGCCGCCCATGCGGTCGGGCTCCGAGCCCGAATAGGTCCAGCCCTGGCGCTCGTAGAACGCAATGGCGGGAGTATTGCCGTCGAGCACGTACAGATAGAGCTGCGTCTCGCCCTGGGCGCGCGCCCAGTCCTGCGCCGCGCGCATGAGCCGCTTGCCGACGCCGGTGCCTTGATGTGCCGGCAGCGCATGGAGATTGTCGAGCAGCACGCCCCAAGGGGAGCCCGGCTGGCGTTCGACGCATACGAAGCCCACGGCCGCACCCGATGCAAGCTCGGCGATCAGCACGAGCCGCCGTTCGCCGCCTGGCGCCTCCATGCGCGCGCGCCAGTAAGCCGCGCGCTCGGCGTCGACTTCGCGTTCGAGAAACGCGGCGGGCAGCAGCGCGCGATACGTGGCCTGCCAGCTTGCGGCGTGCATGGCGGCGAGCACGGGAGCATCGGCGACGGTGGCCGGACGCAGCGTGAGGGCTGGGATTTCGGTCATGCGGATGGCGGACGTGGGGGCGTCTGGATCAGGGCGCGCGTCGGGGGCCGCGCGCCGAGCCCTGCTGCAAGGTATTTTGCCCCATTCGAAGACGCTCGCGGCGGGCTTGCCCACCATGAAAGAATAATGAATTTATAGCGTAATAAAAATGGAAGAAATGGCGCACATTGATGCTTTTTGCTAGCCTCTTTTAAGGAAATCCCCGAATATCTGAGGCCCGGCGCGTAACGCACACTAAATGCCCGCGCGCGCGCCCGCGCGACCCTCGCTTTACCGCGAGTGATTGTTTTCCACTGTCCCGCGAGCCGCTTAGGCTTCCCGGACAGTCTCTTCAGAGAGTGTCATGTCTACCGCGTCCCACGCATCCCCAAGCGAATCTAAATTCCGGACCGTTTTCCGCGTCGTCAGCGGCAACTTCCTGGAAATGTACGATTTCATGGTCTACGGCTACTACGCTTCGGCGATCGCCCGGACCTACTTCCCGAGTGACAATCCGTTCGCTTCGCTGATGCTCACGCTGTCCGTGTTCGGCGCAGGCTTCCTCGTGCGCCCGCTCGGCGCAATCATCCTCGGCGCGTACATCGACCATCACGGCCGCCGCAAGGGCCTCATGCTCACGCTCGGCCTGATGGCGTTCGGTACGCTCGCCGTCGCCGTCGTGCCGGGTTACGCGACCATCGGCATACTTGCACCGGCGCTCGTGCTGTTGGGGCGTCTGCTGCAGGGCTTCTCGGCGGGCGTGGAACTGGGCGGCGTCTCGGTCTATCTCTCCGAAATCGCGACCAAGGGCAACAAGGGCTTCTACGTCTCGTGGCAGTCGGGCAGCCAGCAAGTCGCCGTGGTGTTTGCCGCGCTGCTGGGCGTGCTGCTGCATCGCCTGCTGCCCGTCGAGCACATGACGAATTGGGGCTGGCGCGTGCCGTTCCTGATCGGCTGCCTCATCGTGCCGTTCCTCTTCATCATTCGCCGCTCGCTCCAGGAAACGGAGGAGTTCGCGAAGAGGAAGCATCGTCCGTCGATGGGCGAAATCATGGCGTCGATGGTGCAGAACTGGGGCATCGTGATCGCCGGCATGGGCATGGTCATCATGACCACCGTGTCGTTCTACCTCATCACCGCCTACACGCCGACCTTCGGCAAGGAAGTGCTCAGGTTGAACGAGATCGACACGCTGATCGTGACGGTCTGCATCGGCTTGTCCAACCTCTTCTGGCTGCCGGTTTCCGGCGCGGTTTCGGACCGTGTGGGCCGCCGCCCGATGCTGCTCACCTTCACCGTGCTCACGATCCTCACCGCCTATCCCACGGTGCAGTGGCTCGTGGCGGAACCGTCGTTCGGCCGCCTGCTCACGGTCGAGTTGTGGCTGTCGTTCCTCTACGCCTGCTACAACGGCGCGATGGTCGTGGCGCTCACCGAAGTCATGCCCGCCGACGTGCGCACCGCCGGCTTCTCGCTCGCCTACAGCCTCGCGACGACGATCGGCGGTTTCACGCCGGCGATCTCGACCTACCTCATCCACGTGAGCGGCAACAAGGCGGCGCCGGGTGCGTGGATGGGCGTCGCGGGCGTGTGCGGCCTGATCGCGACGCTCGTGCTCTATCGCACGCCGGAAGCGCGCAATCAGTACAAGGCGGCTTGATCGATCCGGCAATCTCGCGGCGAATGCAACGGGGCGCTCAGGCGCCCCGTTTTTATTGTGCCCTTACGCGTCGCGCAACTCGCGCGCGACCGTTTCCACGACGTCCGCCCACGCATGCGGGCGCGGCTGACGCACGAGTCGCGCGCGCGGGTACCAGGGGCTTTCGTCGGTGCCCGCAAACCAGCGCCAGTCCGCGGCGAACGGCAGCATGACCCAAAGCTTCGCGCCCAGCGCGCCCGCGAGGTGGGCGATCGAGGTATCGATCGACACGACGCCGTCCAGGCGTTCGATCACGGCCGCGGTATCCGCGAAGTCGTGCAGCTTGCGGCCCAGCCGGTGGATCGAACGCGCTCGCGGATGCGCGTCGAGCGCCGCGTGTTCAGCGGCGCTGAGTTCGGGCTGCAGGACGATCCAGTCGATACCGTCGAGCGCGAAAAGCGGTTCGAGCGCGGCGAGCGCAATCGCACGATTCTCGTGCTTCTGGATGCGTCCGGACCATGCGAGGCCAATTTTGCGGCGCGCCTGGCCGCCCAGCGAGCCGCGCCACTTGCGCCTGTAGGCAGTGCTCGCGTTGAGGTAGGGCGTGCGCGCTGGCAGTGTGTCGATGCTCGTGCCGAGCGCGAGCGGCAGCGAGAGGAGCGGGCAGTGCAGGTCGGCGGCCGGCCGCGGCGCGCCCTGCTCGACGAGCGTGACGCGCCAGGCTTCGGCCGCGGGCGCGATGAGCGGCGCGAGCGCGCGCTGCACTTCGAGCACGACGCGCGCGCCGGTTTTCTGCGCGGTTGCCACGACTTGCGGCACGAAGCGCACGAATTGAAGCGTGTCACCGAAACCCTGTTCCGCCTCGATCAGCAGCGTGCGGCCGTTCAGGGGCTCGCCGTGCCAGCGCGGCAGCGCGCTTTGCGGCGGTCGTGGCGCACTCGGTGCACTCATCTGCGGGGGCGGGGCGTAGCCAGCGCCTCGAGGTGCGTTGGCGTGCGCCTCGTCGCGTGCGGCCGGGTCGAGCCGCCATTCGTACTCGGGCAGTCCACGCCGGAAGTCGCCGAGCGTGAGCCACGTGAGCGCGCGATTCAAATGCGCGGCGGCCAGATCGGGCCGCACGCGCAGCGCTTCGTCGAAGGCGCGCAGGGCGGCCGCGTGCCGGCCGAGCGCGTGATGCGCCGCGCCGAGCGCGAGCCAGGCGAGGGCAAATTTCGGATCGAATCCGATTGAACGCTCGTAGGGTCCGATGGCTTCGTCGTGGCGGCCGAGCGCGGCAAGCGCATTGCCGAGCCCGAAGAGGGCCGGCGCGAAATGCGGCTGCAGCGCAAGCGCCGTTTCGAAGGCGGCCACGGCCTCGCCATGATGGCCGGTCGCATCGAGCGTATTCGCCAGATTGAAGTGCGCGGCGACGAAGCGCGGCTGCACGCGCAGCGCCTTCTGGAACTGTTCGACCGCGCCCGCGCTGTCGCCGAGCGCGTTGAGCGACATGCCGAGGTTGTTGTGCGCCCCTGCGTGGCCCGGACGGATCTTGAGCGCTCGGCGAAACGAGTCGGCGGCTTCGGCATGGCGGCCGAGCGCGTGCAGCGCGTTGCCGAGATTGTTGTGCGACGAGGCGTCGCCGGGCTGCAGGCGCACGGCCTGGCCGAACGCGTACATCGCGTCCTCGTGCCGGCCAATCGCCGCATAGGCGTTGCCGAGGTTGTAATGCGCGAGGGCGAAGGCGGGCGCGAGCGTGAGCGCGTTGCGAAAGCGCTCGATCGCGCCTTCCAGTTCGCCGAGCGCCTTGAGCGCGTTGCCGAGGTTCAGCTGGAGCGCGGCGTCGTCAGGGCGCAAGGCGACCGCGCGACGCACGAGGTCCGCGGCCTCGGCGTGCTGGCCTCGCTGATGCCGCAGCACGCCGAGCAGATGCAGCGCATCGACGTGCACGGGATCGGCGGCGAGCGTCGCGCGGTAGTCGCGCTCGGCGTCGTCCAGCCGGCCGTCGCGATGTGCGGCGTAGGCGCGGACAAAAAGCTGTTCCATGACTGAAGAAGCAAAACGATCGAGACGCAAAGGCGGCATTTTCCCACACTCGCGGACCCCTTCCCGAAGTTGGCCGAATGTTGACCGAAAGTTGACCTGCATCCGTTGCTGAACTAACATATGAACACTTGTTCATATATATCGCATATATACATGACCCCAATTTCCGACGACGAGCGGGTCGTTCCGCTCGCCGACCTCTTCCGTCTGCTCGGCGACGCCACGCGCCTGCGTATCGTCCTCGCCTGTGTTCAGGACCGGATCGCCGTGGGGACGATTGCCGACACGCTCGGTCTGTCCCCGTCGCTCGTGAGTCACCATCTGCGGCTTTTGCGCGCCGCGCGCGTCGTGCGCGCCGAACGCGAGGGCAAGCAGGTGTTCTACACGGCCGCGGATGCGCATATCAGCGCGATGATCGCCGGCATGCTGGAACACGTGGCCGAGCCTTCGGCGCAGTGGCAGGAGGGCGCATGAGCGCAGCGGATCACGAACCCGCGCATGACGGAGGCGCCGGGAAGCGCGACCACGGCCACGCGCATGATCACGCCCACGACCATGCGCACGACGCCCACGCGCCGCACGGGCACGGTCACGCGCACGGCCACCATCACCATCATCACGCGAGCGTCGCGGGCCACGGCCGCGCGTTCGCCATCGCCGTCGCGCTAAACGTCTTCATCGTCGTCGTACAGGCGGTGTACGGCGTGCTCGCGCATTCGACCGCGCTGCTCGCCGACGCCGGCCACAATCTCTCCGACGTGCTCGGCCTGCTGCTCGCGTGGGGCGCCGCGTGGCTCGCAACACGCCGTCCGTCGGCGCGCTTCACGTTCGGGTTCGGCAGCTCGTCGATACTCGCCTCGCTCGCCAACGCTGCGCTGCTCCTGCTCGCGTGCGGCGCGATCCTCGCGCAGGCGCTTGGCCGGTTGTTCAATCCGGCGCCGGTCGCGGGCTTCGACGTTTTCGTCGTGGCGACCATCGGCATGGTGGTCAACGGCTTTTCGGCGTGGCTGTTCATGCGCGGGCAAAAGGACGACCTGAACATTCGCGGCGCCTTCCTGCACATGGCCGCCGACGCCGGCGTTTCCGCCGCCGTGGCCGTGAGCGGCCTGCTGATCTTCGCGACAGGGTGGAGCTGGATCGATCCGGTCATGTCGATCGCAGTGGTGCTCGTGATCGTGTACGGCACCTGGGGGTTGCTGCGCGAGTCGGTGCGGCTTGCCCTCGCGGCCGTGCCCGAGAACGTCGACATCGTGCGCGTGCGCGGCTTCCTCGCGCAGCAGGAGGGGGTCGTCGACGTGCATGACCTGCACGTCTGGGCGCTTTCGACCACGGGCTGTGCGTTGAGCGCGCACCTCGTGATGCCGGCGGGGCACCCCGGCGACGCCGCGCTCGATCATATGGTCGAGTCGCTCCAGGTCCGTTTCGGCATGCGGCACGTGACGTTGCAAGTGGATCTCGGCACGAGCGTGCACCGCTGCGCGCTGGAGATGCCGGACGGCGCGCGCAGGCACACGCCAGCGCACGGGCATCCGCACGCGCACTGAAGCGCGGCAAGACGCGCAGCGACTTCTCGCGCCATTCAGACCGCATTTGATGCGCTGCCGCGCGACCGGTCCCGGCGCGGGCGATACACTACGTATCGTGTCGAGCGCATGGAGGTCTGCATGGCCGTGGCTTCTTCTCTCGCACCCGTGCTCATCGTGGGTGCGGGACCCACCGGGCTCGCCGCCGCGATGAGTCTTGCGCGCGCGCATATCCCCGTGCGTCTGATCGATCGCGCGCCGCAGCCCGGACGCCACTCGCGGGCGATCGGCATTCAGGCGCGCACACTCGAACTGTTCGAGCAGCATCGCATCGTCGAGCCGTTTCTCGAACTCGGCCACCGCGCGCATATCGCGAATCTCTATTCGAACGGCCAGCGCCGCGCGCGGCTCGACTTCGATCCGCTCTTCACGCGCTATCCCTATCTGCTCTTCATTGAGCAGACGGTTACCGAACGTATCCTCGGCGAGCATCTCGCGACGCTCGGCGTGGAGATCGAGCGCGGCTGCGAACTGCTGGAGTACACCCAGGGGTCGGCCGGCGCGAGCGCGGAAGTGCGCCGGCCGGACGGCCGCGTCGAGTCGGTACGCTGCGCTTACGTGATCGCCGCCGACGGCGCGCACAGTACCGTGCGCCATCGCCTCGACATGAAGTTCGACGGCGAGACGATGGCGCAGTCGTTCCTGCTCGCCGACCTGAGCGCGAGCACGCCCTGGTCCGACGACGAGTTCCACATCTTCGCCTCGGGCGACGGTCTCGCCGCGCTCTTTCCGTTCGGCCACGGCCGGTACCGCCTGATCGCCGATCACAAGGCCATGCTGCCCGCCGCGCCCGAAGGCACGATCCCCGTGCCCACGCTGGAAGAATGCCGCGACATCATCCTGCAGCGCGTGCACCATCCGGTGTCCGTCTCGGACATGAGCTGGGCTTCGTACTTCAGCGTGAACAGCCGCATGGTGCGGCAGTTGCGCGTCGAGCGCACCTTCTTTGCCGGCGACGCCGCGCACGTGCACAGCCCCGCAGGCGCGCAGGGCTTGAACACCGGCATCCAGGAAGCCTTCAATCTGGGTTGGAAGATCGCCCGCGTGCACGCGCGCGGCGCGCCCGAGCGCCTGCTCGACACCTATCACGCGGAGCGTTATCCGATCGAGCGGCTCGTGCTGCAGCAGACGAGCTTCATGACGCAACTCGTGGAGGCCGATCACGGCCCGCTCAAGCTGCTGCGCGAGCGCGTGATGCCGGCGCTCGTCGCGCTCGGGCCGCTGCGCGACGCGGCGCGCCAGGCGGTGAGCGAGCTGTCGATCCAGTATCGCCGCAGCCCGCTCACGCTCGAGCGCGTGCTGGACGGCGGCCCCCGCGCGGGCGAGCGCGCCCCGGACGCCTTCGTGCGCGTGGTGGACGGTCCGCTAGGCAAGGCGCCGGGCAAGGGGCGCATCTTCGATCTCCACGATCCGGCGTGCTTTTCGTTGTTCCTGCTAGTGGAGGGCGACGCCGACGCTGCAGCGGCGAAAAACGGCGCAGAAGTGAGCGCCGCGCTCAAGCGATTTGCCGAAGCCGTCGAGCGGCTGTTTCCGCAGGCGCTGCGGATCTGGTGGATCGCCGATCTCGCCAACGGCGAGACGCCGCTGGCGGGCGAGGGCGCGGCCTCGCTAAGCGAAGCGTACGGGCGCACGCGGCCCGCGTATTATCTGGTGCGGCCCGACGGCTATATCGGCGCGCGGGGGCGTCCCGCGTCGGACCTCAATGCGCTGCTGCGCCACTGCGAGACGTGGTACGCAGCTGCGGGCTTTGGACAGGCGCCGCCGGTCTGAACCGCGCGGCGCCGTGCGTCTCGTGCGACGGGCCGCTGGCCGGCTCAAGCCGCCGCGGGCATCAGCGCCTCGCGATGCTTCGTGAGCGAGGCGAGCACGATCTCCGTGAAGCCCGCTTGCTCGCCTTCGCCATCGAGCGCCGCGAGCAGCGTGCGGCGCATGCGCGGCTCCCAGAACTTGCGGATGTGCTCCGCGATTCCGGTGAGCGCTTCCTCGCGATCGGGCAGCGAGTCGAAGAACATGCCTATCTGGTTCGCCATTTCGATCAAGTGATCCGCTTTCATCGCCTTATTTCCCTGAGGTTGTAAGCGGTTCGCGCTGGCTCAGCAGCTCGAGCTGGATCGTATTGAAGCGCGAGTATTCGCGCTGCCACTCCGAGGGCTGCTGCACGTGGCTGACCTGCACGGCCGTCACCTTGTACTCGGGGCAGTTCGTGGCCCAGTCCGAGGCATCCGTGGTGATGACGTTCGCGCCCGACTCGGGGAAGTGGAACGTCGTATAGACCACGCCCGGCTGCATGCGCGTGCTGACTTGCGCGCGCAGCACTGTATGGCCCGCGCGCGATTCGATGCCCACCCAGTCGCCGTCGCGGATGCCGCGGTCTTCGGCGTCCACCGGGTGGATCTCGAGGCGGTCCTCCTCGTGCCAGCGCGAGTTCTCGGTGCGGCGGGTTTGCGCGCCCACGTTGTACTGCGAGAGGATGCGGCCCGTCGTGAGCAGGAGCGGGAAGCGCCGCGTGACCTTCTCCGGCGAGGCGATGAACTTCGTGATGACGAACTTGCCCTTGCCGCGCACGAACTCGTCGATGTGCATGATCGGCGTGCCTTCGGGCGCTTCTTCGTTGCACGGCCACTGGATGCTGCCCAACTCGTCGAGCTTCTTGTACGAGACGCCGTGGAACGTGGGCGTCAGGCGCGCGATCTCGTCCATGATCTGCGACGGATGCGTGTAGTCCATCTCGTAGCCGAGCGCACGCGAGAGCAGGATCGTCGCTTCCCAGTCCGCGTAGCCGGCAATCGGCGGCATGACCTTGCGCACGCGCGAGATGCGGCGTTCGGCGTTGGTGAACGTGCCGTCCTTTTCGAGGAACGACGAGCCCGGCAGCAGCACGTGCGCGTACTTCGCCGTTTCGTTCAGGAAGATGTCCTGCACGACGATGCATTCCATCGACGAAAGCGCCGCCGCCACGTGCTGCGTGTTCGGGTCGGACTGAACGATGTCCTCGCCCTGGCAGTAGAGGCCCATGAAGGTGCCGTCGAGCGCCGCTTCGAACATGTTCGGAATGCGCAGGCCCGGCTCGCTTTGCAGCGCGACGTTCCAGGCCGCCTCGAACTCGCCGCGCACGGTCGAATCGCCCACGTGACGATAGCCCGGCAGCTCGTGCGGGAACGAACCCATGTCGCACGAACCCTGCACGTTGTTCTGGCCGCGCAGCGGATTCACGCCCACGCCTTCGCGGCCGATGTTGCCCGTGGCCATCGCGAGGTTGGCGATGCCCATCACCATCGTCGAGCCTTGTGCGTGTTCCGTCACGCCGAGGCCGTAGTAGATCGCCGAATTGCCTTGCTGCGCGTAGAGGCGCGCGGCGGCGCGCACCTGCTCGGCCGGCACGCCGGTCACTTCGGCCATCGCTTCGGGCGAGTTTTCCGGCAGCGAGACGAAATCGCGCCATTGCTCGAACGCGCGTGTTTCGCAGCGCTCGGCCACGAACGCTTCGTTGACGAGCCCTTCGGTGACGATTACGTGCGCGATCGAGTTGATCATCGCGACGTTGGTGCCCGGGCGCAGTTGCAGGTGATATTCGGCCTTCACGTGGGCGGTGTCGACGATGTCGATGCGGCGCGGATCGACGACGATCAGCTTCGCGCCCTGACGCACGCGGCGCTTCAGGCGCGAGCCGAACACAGGGTGGCCGTCGGTGGGGTTCGCGCCGATCACGATGATCACGTCGGAGTGATCGACCGAAGCGAAGGTCTGCGTACCCGCCGATTCGCCGAGCGTGGTCTTGAGACCGTAGCCCGTCGGCGAGTGGCAAACGCGCGCGCAGGTATCGACGTTGTTGTTGCCGAACGCGGCGCGCACGAGCTTCTGCACGAGGTACGTTTCCTCGTTCGTACAGCGCGACGACGTGATGCCGCCGATCGAATCGCGCCCGTGCTTCGCCTGGATGCGGCGGAACTCGCTCGCGGCGTAGTTGATCGCTTCTTCCCAGCTCACTTCGCGCCACGGATCGGTGATCTTCGCGCGGATCATCGGCTTCTTGATGCGGTCCTTGTGCGTCGCGTAGCCCCACGCGAAGCGGCCTTTCACGCAGGCGTGGCCTTCGTTCGCCTGGCCGTTCTTGTGCGGCACCATGCGCACGACTTCATTGCCCTTCATCTCGGCCTTGAACGAGCAGCCCACGCCGCAATAGGCGCAGGTCGTCACGACCGAGTGCTCGGCCTGGCCCAGCATCACCACAGTCTTTTCCTGCAGCGTGGCGGTCGGGCAGGCGGCCACGCAGGCGCCGCACGACACGCATTCCGAGTCCATGAACGATTCGCTCGCGCCGGCGGCTACGCGCGATGCGAAGCCGCGACCCGCGATGGTCAGCGCGAACGTGCCTTGCGTCTCTTCACACGCGCGCACGCAACGATTGCAGACGATGCACTTCGACGGGTCGTACGTGAAGTACGGATTCGATTCGTCCTTCGTCTCTTTCAGGTGATTCGCGCCGTCAAAGCCGTAGCGCACTTCGCGCAGGCCCGTCACGCCGGCCATGTCCTGCAGTTCGCAGTCGCCATTGGCGGGGCAGGTGAGGCAGTCGAGCGGGTGATCGGAGATGTACAGCTCCATCACGTTGCGGCGCAGCTTCTGCAACTGGTTGCTTTGCGTGCGCACCTTCATGCCCGCTTCGACGGGTGTCGTGCACGAAGCGGGATAGCCGCGGCGGCCTTCGATTTCCACGAGACACAGGCGGCACGAACCGAACGGTTCGAGCGAGTCGGTGGCGCAGAGTTTGGGCACGTTGATGCCGGCCTCGACGGAGGCGCGCATCACCGACGTGCCGGCCGGCACCGTGACGGACTGGCCGTCGATTTCGAGCGTGACGTCCACGTCGGCGTGGACGAGCGGCGTGCCGAAATCGGTATCGTCGAACGCAGAGCGTTGCTTCTTTGCCTGGGACTTGCAGGCGCAGTTGCCGGAACCGCAACCACCGGCTTGGGACATGAGCGTGTCGGACATGGTGGTTCCTCGTTCAGGCGGCCGCCGGTTGTTGGCCTGCGTGTTGGGCGACGGGTTCGAGACCGAAATCTTCAGGGAAATGGTTGAGTGCGGAGATCACGGGGTAGGGCGTCATGCCGCCCATCGCGCATAGCGAGCCGGACACCATCGTGTCGCACAGGTCGCGCAGCAGGGTGACCTGCTTTTCGGACGTGTCGCCCTTGCGGATCTTCGCGATCACCTCGACGCCGCGCGTCGAGCCGATGCGGCACGGCGTGCACTTGCCGCACGATTCGAGCGTGCAGAACTCCATGGCGTACTGGGCGAGTTCGGCGAGGTTCGACGTGTCGTCGTGCACGACGAGGCCGCCGTGACCTACGACCGCGCCAACCGCCGCATACGCTTCGTAGTCCATGGGAATGTCCCACTGGCTCTCCGGCAGATAGGTGCCGAGCGGGCCGCCCACCTGCACGGCGCGTGCCGGACGGCCGCTGGCGGTGCCGCCGCCGTAGTCGACCATCAGCTCGCGCAACGTCACGCCGAACGCAAGTTCCACGAGCCCACCGCGCGCGATGTTGCCCGCGAGCTGGAACGGCAGCGTGCCGCGCGAGCGGCCCATGCCGAAGTCCTTGTAGTACGCCGCGCCCTTGGCAAAGATGATGGGCACCGTGGCGAGCGTGATGACGTTGTTGATGACCGTGGGCTTGCCGTAGAGGCCGGCGAGCGCGGGCAGCGGCGGCTTGGCGCGCACGATGCCGCGCTTGCCCTCGAGCGACTCGAGCAGCGCCGTTTCCTCGCCGCATACGTAAGCGCCCGCACCCTTGGCCACGAACAGTTCGAAGCGCTTGCCGCTGCCGAGCACGTCGTCGCCGAGCCAGCCGGCAGCGCGTGCACGGCGGATGGCTTCTTCGAGCGCTTCGATCGAATGCGGATACTCGCTGCGCACGTAGATATGGCCCACGGTCGCGCCCACCGCGATGCCCGCGATCGTCATGCCCTCGATCAGCACGTACGGATCGCTTTCCATGACGAGGCGGTCGGAGAACGTGCCAGAGTCGCCTTCGTCGGCATTGCAGACGATGTACTTCTGGTCGGCTTGCGCATTGGCGACCGTGCGCCACTTGATGCCCGCCGGGAACGCCGCGCCGCCGCGGCCACGCAGGCCCGACTCGACGAGCGCTTCGCAGATAGCGGCGCCGGTCATCTTCAACGCATTGCGCAATCCTTCGAGGCCGCCGTGGGCGGCGTAGTCGTCGGTGGAGAGCGGGTCGGTGATACCGATGCGGGCGAACGTGAGGCGCTGCTGCTTGCGCAGATACGGGATCTGTTCGACGAGGCCGACGCTGCGTGCGTGCTGGCCGCCTTGCAGGAAGCCGGCGTCGAAGAGTGCGCCGACTTCATCAGGTTCGACGTTCGCATAGCCGACGCGGCCGTCGGGCGTTTGAACTTCGACGAGCGGTTCCAGATAGAGCAGGCCGCGCGAGCCGTTGCGCACGAGCTCGATGCTCGCGCCGCGCGCTGCGGCTTCGCGTTCGATGGCTTCGGCGATGGCGTCCGCGCCGAGCGCGAGGGCGGAGGAGTCACGAGGAACGTAGATGCGTGTCATGCGGCCTCCTCGGTGCGAACGGTCGCGAGCGCGGCAGCGTAGAGTTTGTCGAACTTCTGCGGGGTCACTTTTGCGTGCAACGTGCCGTTAATCATCATGGCGGGCGAGAGCGCACATTGGCCGAGGCAATAGACGGACTCCAGCGCGACCGGGCCTTCATGCGTGTGCGCATGTTCGCCGTCGTGGCCGTGCTGTCCGAACCGGCAGCCGGTATGCGCCTCGACGTGCTGCGCGAGCGCCTCGCTGCCCATGCTGCGGCAGGCCTCGGCGCGGCACAGCTGGACCGTGACCGGCGCGGGCGGCGCAGTGCGGAAATGGTGATAGTAGGTGATCACGCCGTGGACCTCGGCGCGCGAAAGATTCAGCGCCTTCGAGAGCGGCACGACCGTGGCCGGCGGCACGAAGCCGACTTCGTCCTGGATCGCATGCAGGATCGCAAGCAGCGTGCGGCCTGGTTGCGCGTGACGCAGGACGAGATCGTCCGGCGCGCTAACAGTTGTCTCGTCCATCATGGGGCTTCTCCTGGGCATATATGCACTTGTTATTCATAAAGTGTGCATCTATGCTGCGGTTGTCTTGTGGTCTGACCGAACAATAGGCCCGTGGAAAGGCAGACGCAATAGGAAGGAAAATTTCATAATGATCAAGGTCGAGTGCCAGGCACAGCTAGTCGTGCGCGACGCGGAAGGCCGCGAGGCAAGCCTGACGGACGTTGTGCCGTTGCTTGCGCTCGTCGCCGAAGAAGGAAGCATTGCGCAGGCGGCGCAGCGTAAGGGTTTGTCCTATCGCCATGCGTGGGGCGTTTTGCGTGAAGTGGAGGAGCGCCTGGGGGGCGCGTTGATCGCGAAAGCGCGTGGCCGCGGCTCCGTGCTCTCCGAACTGGGCGAGGCCGTGCTGCGCTCGCAGCGCCTGTGCGGGGAGCGGCTGCAGGGCAACCTCGAGGCGCTGGCTAGTGAAGTGGCGAGCGACCTGAACCGCTGGCTCGCGCCCGATGCGCAAGATCTGCGCATCCATGCTTCGCACGGTTACGCGGTGGCGGCGCTCGTGACGGCGTTGGTGGCCGACCAGGTGCCCGTGGAGATCAAATACCGCGACAGCGTGGATGCGATCACGGCGCTTGCGCGCGGTGAATGCGATCTCGCGGGTTTTCACCTCCCGCGCGGCGATTTTCGGGCCGCTTGTGCCAACGCCTACCGCAGCTGGCTCGATCCACAGCGGCACGTGCTCATCCATCTCACGCAGCGCAAGCAGGGACTCTTTGTCGGTCGCGGCAACCCGAAGCAGGTCACGGGTCTCGCCGACCTCGCGCGCGGCGATATCCGCTTCGTGAACCGGCAGCCGGGCTCGGGCACGCGCCTGCTGATCGATCTGCTGCTCACGCGCATTGGCGTCGATCCCGAGCGCGTGAACGGCTACGCGTCGTCGGAGCTCACGCATTCGGCCATCGCCGCGTTCGTGGCGAGCGGGATGGCCGACGTGGGCTTCGGCGTCGCGCCGGCTGCGCATCACTTCGGGCTTGATTTCATTGAAATTGCCGACGAAGACTACTATTTCGCGTGCGATCGCGGGCATCTCACGCACGAGCCGCTGGCGACCGTACTGGGTCTGCTGCGCGGCGCAGGGTTCCGTGCGTCCGTTGCGCAATTGGAGGGATACGATCCGGCGTCGTGCGGCGACGTAGTGGAACTCGAAGCGGCATGGGGCGGGACGCGTGAGGGCGATGCGCAGGCGTTGTAATAGAAGGCAACGGATTCGCCAGACTACGCTGCAGACTGGGGCGCTTTTTGTGATACTTTCAGTTTGTATCCGCTCTCACGTTTCAGATGCGCGCCCGCCGCGCCGATCGACCATGAAATTTGTCCTCAAAGTTGGTGCTGCTGCCGCTACGGCGGCAGCGTTGTTGGCTACATTCAACGTTGCGTTTGCGCAGAACTCGCCGGGCGTGCCTGGTGGCATTCTGAGCGATCAGTTCAAGTTCAACGAGCACCCACAGATGCAGTTCGCGGCTTCGGCGCCGTCGGCCAAGTATCAACATGGCAAGCCCACTGCCGCCCGCAAGCGTGGCGATCTGGGTGATCAGAACGGCTGTAATCTGCAGTGCCCGCAGGACAATTGACGATCTGGAGGCGCGCGCGAAAGTAGCGCCGCCGGTGGCATGAAGAAAAAACTCGCGAGGCCCGAAGGGGCTGTCGCGAGTTTTTTGTATGCGCTTTGGCGGGATGGTGAGCGTAAGGACCGTGGCAAGCAAAAAGCCCCGACCGCCTTGCGGCGCCGGGGCTCGAGTCCGTTCGTCGTGGACGAAAGGAGATATCTGGTGGAGCCGGCGGGAATCGAACCCGCGTCCAGAAGCAGTCCATAACCAGTTCTACATGCGTAGTTCTGTCATTTGATTTAACCGCAGCGACGCGGACGAACACGCTGCGCTACGGCGATTCACTAGATTTTCGACCTTGGCGTCGTGACGCCACCAAGGCTTAACTGACGTAAATGACCTCTGGCGGTATTGCTACCGGTCTTGCGACGCTAGCCCGTCAGTGAGCCAGGCAGAGGACGGCGGCCCTTAGGCTGCCAGTGCGAACGTATCGTCGTTTGCAGTTACGTTTTTCCCATTGATTAACGAGGTGACGGGTCCTCGGCATGCCCTGATTACTTCATAACCCCTGTCGAAACCAGGTCGGCCCCAGAGGAAAAAACATTATCCCATAGTTCGCCATATGAGGCGAACCGCGCCGGGTTCAAGGACGCACGGGACTCTTCGCGATCAAAAGCCGCTTTTACGTCGCCTCAGGCCGGCTTGCCGATGTGCTGAAGCAGGGCGAACAGCGTCGCCGTGGTGGCGGCGACATATTGCGCGTTCCACTGCGAGGGCGGTACGTCGTTGCCGCAGTAGCCGTAGGCGGCGGCGATCGTCGCCATGCCCGCCGCGGCGCCCGCCTGCACGTCGCGCAGATCGTCGCCGACATAGACCACGCGCTGCGGCGCAATGTCGAGCGCCTCGGCCGCGTGCAGCAAGGGCGCCGGATGCGGCTTGGAATAGGGCGTCGTGTCGCCGCTCACCACGCAGCTTGCGCGCGTGTCCAGGTGCATCAGCTTCACGAGCGGCTCGGTGAGACGGGCGACCTTGTTGGTCACGATGCCCCAGCGCACGCCGCGGGCGTCGAGGTCGTCGAGCACCGCATCGATGCCCGCGAAGAGCGCCGTCTCGATGCGTAGATTCGCCTCATAGTTGGCGAGGAACTCCTCACGCATTGCGGCGAACTTGCGATCGTCGGGGCCGATCCCGAACGCGCCGCCAATCAGGCCGCGCGCGCCCGCCGATGCGAGCGGACGCAGCTTCTCGAGCGGCGTGGGCGCGAGGCCGCGCGCGTGGCGCATCTGGTTGACGGCGGCGGCGAGGTCGGGGGCCGTATCGGCGAGCGTGCCGTCGAAGTCGAACAGCACGGCGTCGCATGCGGCAAGCGCTGCAGCGCTGTCTGCGGCAGGTTGGGCGTTCGTGGGTGAGTTCATGTCTGGAAGCGATGGCGCGGCGCGCCGGTGTGCAGGAAGTGCCGCCGGAGCAGGGGAAACCGGCGGCACCGCTCGCGCTAACGCCGTCAGGCGCCGCGCCGGCAGGCGATCATGTAATTGACGCTGGAGTCGTTCGAAAGCGCGAAGTGCCGCGTGAGCGGGTTATACGTGATGCCTTTGATCTCGGCGACGTGCATGCCGGCGTCGCGCACGAACGCGGCAAGCTCCGAGGGGCGGATGAAGCGCGCGTAGTCGTGCGTGCCCTTGGGCAGCATCTGGGCGATGTATTCCGCGCCGATCACGGCGAGAAGATACGACTTCACGTTGCGATTGAGCGTCGAAAAGAATACCCAGCCGCCAGGCTTCACGAGCGTCGCGCAGGCCTTCACGACCTCGGCGGGCTGCGGCACGTGTTCGAGCATTTCCATGCAGGTCACGACGTCGAACGATGCAGGTTCGCGCGCGGCGATCGCTTCGGCCGCGATCAGCTCGTAGTCCACCGTCACGCCGCTCTCGAGGCTATGCAGGTCGGCCACGCCGAGCGCCTCGCGCGACAGGTCGATGCCTTTTACGGTCGCGCCAAGCCCCGCCATCGATTCGGAGAGGATGCCGCCACCGCAGCCGATGTCGAGGACACGCTTGGACGATAGATGCGCATGGCTGTCTATCCAGCCCAGGCGAATGGGGTTGAGTTCGTGCAGCGGCTTGAATTCGGCATTCGGGTCCCACCAGCGATGAGCGAGATCGCTGAATTTTTGCAGCTCGTGGGGATCGGCATTCGTCATGTCGTGGCGGCCTGAAGCGCGGTGCGGGTCGGAAAGAATAAGCCCCGAGTATACAGGCGGGTGCACAGGGCAGCAAAATGCCGCACCTTGCCCTCAGGCTTTCCGCAACGATGACGCCGCGCGGAGACAGGCGAAATGAAAGAAGGATAAACGGGCGATAAAAAAAGCCCCGCCGAAGCGGGGCTTTTGAGACTTGCGGTCGAGAGCTCGCGATTACTGCTTTTGCGTGCCGACGACTTCGACTTCCACGCGACGGTCCGGTGCGAGGCAGGCGATGAGAGCCTTGCGGTTCTTCTGGTTGCAGCCCGTCGTAACCGGGTTGCGCTTGCCCTTGCCTTCCGTGTAGATACGCTCTGCCGGAACGCCCTTGCTGACCAGGTACGACTTGACGGCTTGCGCACGGCGCAGCGACAGGCGGTCGTTGTAGGCAACCGAGCCGATACGGTCGGTGTAGCCCGTCGCGACGACGACTTCGAGGTTCAGAGCCTGGATCTTGCTTGCCAGGTCGTCCAGCTTTTCCTTGCCAGCCGGCTTCAGGATGGCCTTGTCGAAGTCGAACAGGGCGTCAGCCTGGTACGTGATCTTCTGGCTGGTGATGGCCGGCGGCGGCGGAGCGACCGGCGGCTGCGGTGCCTGGGCGACCAGGGCGCCGTCGCACTTGGCGTTGGCGGTGGCCGGCGTCCAGAATGCATCGCGCCAGCAAAGCTCGTTCGTGCCGTTCATCCACACGTATTCGCCGGTGCCATTCACCCAGTTGTCATTGACGGCTTGTCGCGACGCCGGCACCGATTGTGCCTGAGCGGATGCAGCCACAACTGCGGTAGCTGCAATGAACGCGAGCTTTGAAAGTTTATTCATATTTCTCCTCTCGAAATTGAGATTACCGCAGGTTTACTGCGAGCCATGTGACGAAGACAAGTCATACATTGCTCGAAGTATAACATTGGCAAGTTGTGGGGAACGCTTTGCGTTGTGTAGACTTCGAGCAGTGTCTAACTTTGTGCGTTGGCATTTTGCCATATCGTTCCCCTCCGACGATAAAAAAAGTCCGCCCCTTTCACTGCTGCTGGTCGAACGTGGTACGCCCGCAACAAAAAAGTTCCCTTGATTTTACCTGGTATTGCGCCTGGGTAGCGCAAGCGTCACACATTGTCATCCAAATCGGTGGCGATGCATCTGATTCCGGTTCGCACTGCGGCGTTTGCGCCACGCTCAAGGCGCTTTTAAGCCCTTCGGCTTCATCCCTCTAATAGGTATACGCACGCCGCGGGCGAGGATGTCGTGCATGGTAGAATCGCGTGATGCGCTGCGTCCGCGGCGTCCATGCGACAGCTGGGCGTCCCGCGGTGACTGCGGCGACCTCCGCTCTTCCAGTTGGGGCGAGCCGCTAGCACACCGCGTGCCCAAATAAGACATCGATAATGGATCAATTCGCCAAAGAGACTCTGCCAATCTCCCTCGAGGAGGAAATGCGCCGCTCGTATCTCGATTACGCGATGAGCGTAATCGTCGGGCGAGCACTTCCGGATGTTCGTGACGGCCTGAAGCCTGTCCACCGGCGCGTGCTATACGCAATGCACGAGCTGAATAACGACTGGAACCGCGCTTACAAGAAGTCGGCGCGTATCGTCGGCGACGTCATCGGTAAATACCACCCTCACGGCGACACGGCTGTCTACGACACGATCGTGCGGATGGCGCAGAACTTCTCCCTGCGCTACATGCTGGTAGACGGCCAGGGTAACTTCGGCTCCATCGACGGCGACAACGCCGCCGCCATGCGATACACCGAAATCCGCATGGCGAAGATCGGCCACGAGCTGCTGGCCGACATCGACAAGGAAACCGTCGATTTCGGGCCGAACTACGACGGCAGCGAGAGCGAGCCACAGATCCTGCCCGCGCGCATTCCGAACCTCCTCATCAACGGTTCGTCGGGTATCGCGGTCGGCATGGCCACGAACATTCCGCCGCACAATCTCAATGAAGTCGTCGACGCTTGCCAGCATCTGCTGAAGACCCCGCAGGCAACGATCGACGAGCTGATCGAGATCATTCCCGCGCCCGATTTCCCGACCGCCGGCATTATTTATGGCGTCGCCGGCGTGCGCGACGGCTATCGCACCGGCCGCGGCCGCGTCGTGATGCGCGCGGCCACGCACTTCGAGGAAATCGATCGAGGCCAGCGCATGGCGATCATCGTCGACGAGCTGCCGTATCAGGTGAACAAGCGTTCGTTGCTCGAACGCATCGCCGAGCTCGTCAACGAGAAGAAGCTCGAAGGCATCTCCGATATTCGCGACGAATCCGACAAGAGCGGCATGCGTGTCGTGATCGAGCTCAAGCGCGGCGAAGTGCCCGAGGTCATCCTCAACAATCTGTACAAGGCGACGCAGCTGCAGGACACGTTCGGCATGAACATGGTCGCGCTGGTGGACAACCAGCCGAAGCTGCTGAACCTGAAGGAAATGCTCGAGCATTTCCTCTCGCACCGCCGCGAAGTGCTCACGCGCCGCACGGTGTACGAACTGCGTAAGGCGCGCGAACGCGGCCACGTGCTAGAAGGTCTCGCCGTTGCGCTCGCGAACATCGACGATTTCATCGAGCTCATCAAGGCCGCGCCGACCCCGCCCATCGCGAAGCAGGAGTTGATGAACCGCTCGTGGGATTCGTCGCTCGTGCGCGAGATGCTCACGCGCGCGGAGCAGGACAATGCCGCGGCGGGCGGGCGCGAAGCCTACCGTCCGGAAGGGCTGAACCCGCAATATGGTATGCAGTCCGACGGGCTCTACCGTCTGTCCGACACGCAGGCGCAGGAAATCCTGCAAATGCGCCTCCAGCGCCTGACCGGCCTGGAGCAGGACAAGATCATCGGCGAGTACCGCGAAGTGATGGCGCAGATCGCCGACCTGCTCGACATCCTTGCGCGCCCCGAACGCGTAACTGTCATGATCTCCGACGAACTCACCTCGATCAAAAGCGAATTCGGCGACGCCCGCCGCTCGAAGATCGAGATGAACGCCACGGAGCTCAACACCGAAGACCTGATCACGCCGCAGGACATGGTCGTGACCATGTCGCACGCCGGCTATGTGAAATCGCAGCCGTTGTCGGAATATCGCGCCCAGAAGCGCGGAGGTCGCGGCAAGCAGGCGACCTCGATGAAGGACGACGACTGGATCGACACGCTCTTCATCGCCAACACGCACGATCACATCCTGTGCTTCTCGAATCGCGGTCGCGTGTATTGGGTGAAGGTATATGAAGTGCCGCAGGGTTCGCGCAACTCGCGCGGCCGTCCGATCGTCAACATGTTCCCGCTGCAGGACGGCGAGAAGATCACGGTCGTGCTGCCGGTCAAGGAGTTCTCGGCTGACAAGTTCGTTTTCATGGCCACGGCGCTGGGCACGGTAAAGAAGACGCCGCTCGAAGCCTTTAGCCGCCCGTTGCGCAAGGGTATTATTGCGGTCGGCCTCGACGACGGCGACTACCTGATCGGCGCTGCGATCACCGACGGCGAACACGACGTGATGCTGTTCTCCGACGCCGGCAAGGCAGTGCGCTTCGACGAGAACGACGTGCGCCCGATGGGCCGCGAAGCGCGCGGCGTGCGCGGCATGCAGCTCGAAGACAATCAGCAGGTCATCGCGCTCCTCGTGGCGGGCGACGAGCAGCAGTCGGTGCTCACCGCGACCGAGAACGGCTATGGCAAGCGCACCCCGATCACGGAGTACACGCGCCACGGCCGCGGCACGAAGGGCATGATCGCAATCCAGACCTCGGAGCGCAACGGCAAGGTGGTTGCGGCCACACTCGTCGACTCCGAAGCACAGATCATGTTGATCACCACAACGGGCGTCTTGATTCGCACCCGCGTGTCGGAAATTCGCGAAATGGGCCGTGCAACGCAAGGTGTTACACTCATCAGCCTTGACGAAGGTACGAAGCTTTCCGGACTGCAGCAGGTCGCCGAAGCGGACGCAGAAGTGGACGCCGAAGGTGAGGGCGAACCGGGCGAAGGCGAAGAGTGATGCGTTGTCCGGGGCCCGCAGAAGCGTGTTCAATCGATGCGCTTACGCGGGCTTTAAGTTGGGTTTCAGCGAACCTTGTTAGTGTCAGCGAAATGAATGGTGTGCCGGGCGGACCGGTGAGCGGGCGCAGAACGCAATGCGGCGCCCCGCAGTCTGCGCGGCAGCGCAAATCGATTAATTTCTCAAAGGGAGTAATGATGCAAAAACGATTCAAGCAGGTGATGTTGCTGGCCGCTCTCGTGCCGACGTTTGCCATGGCTCAGGCGCTCCAGAACCAGGCGCCCGCCCAGGCACCGGCAGCGGCTGCAGCACCCGTCGATCCGGCCAAGCAAGCCGCGATCAAGGACCTGCTCGACGCAATCGATGCACAGAAGCTCGTCGGCGCAATCGGCAACAGCGCCCAGATGCAAGCCAAGCAGCTCGTCCCGGCGATCCTGTCGGACGCGCTCTCGGAAAACAAGACGATGACGGACAAGCAAAAGCAGGCTGCCGTGCCGTCGCTGCAGAAGAACGCCGTGCCGAAGCTGGTTGACTCGGCGGGCCAGGTCTTCGCGACCGACTCGTTCAAGACCGACGCCATGCAAGCCCAGTACGACGCCTATGCCAAGTACTACAGCACGCAGGAAATCAAGGACCTGACCACGTTCTACCGCAGCCCGACGGGCCGCAAGTTCATTCAGGTGCAAGATCAGGTTGGCCGCGACGTCGTGAACAGCCTGATGCAGAAGTACATGCCGCAGTCGATCAAGGCGACGCGTGACCAGGCCGACAAGGAAGTCGCTTCGGTGAAGATGAGCAAGTAAGCCGCCTGCTCCGCAGCCACGATGTAAGGGCAGCGGGGCCGGATCGGCCGCATAGACCGGGTAGCCCAGCGCCACGCTGTGCGTGGCGGGTTCCCGGCGACAATGCGATAATGGCCGTTTGCGCGATGAGCGCAAGCGGCCATTTTCTTTTTCTGGCGTGTTTTCCGGCGTTTGCCACAGCGCCTGCCTCGGGGATCCCTTTTACGATGCGCGTCTACAACTTCTCAGCCGGACCGGCAGCGTTGCCAGAAGAGGTTCTGCGTCAGGCCGCCGAGGAAATGCTCGACTGGCACGGCAGCGGCATGGGCGTGATGGAAATGAGCCATCGCGGCCCGGAATTCATGCAGATCCACGCCGAGGCGCTGCTCGATCTGCGCGAGCTGATGCAGGTGCCCGCAAGTCACCAGATTCTGTTCCTGCAAGGCGGCGGCATCGGCGAAAACGCGATCGTGCCGCTCAACCTGTTCGGTTCGAAGCCGCGCGCCGACTTCGTCGTCACCGGCTCGTGGTCGCAGAAGTCGCAAAAGGAAGCGCTCAAGTACGGCGCAGCGCATATCGCCGCGACGGGCCGCACCGAGGCTGGCTTCACGCATTCGCCGCCGAAAAGCGAATGGCAGCTCTCCGACGACCCCGCCTACGTGCACCTGTGCACGAACGAGACGATCGACGGCGTCGAGACCTTCGAAATTCCCGATCTCGGCGACATTCCGCTCGTGGCCGACGCCTCGTCGCACATCCTGTCGCGCCCGGTGGACATCGCCAAGTACGGCGTGCTCTACGGCGGCGCGCAGAAGAACATCGGCATGGCGGGCGTGACGGTCGTGATCGTGCGCGAGGATCTGCTCGACCGCTCGATGCCGATCTGCCCATCGGCGTTCGAGTGGAAGACCGTGGCCGCGAACAACTCGATGTTCAACACGCCGCCCACCTACGCGATCTATATTGCCGGGCTCGTGTTCAAGTGGCTGAAGCGCCAGGGCGGTCTGGAAGTCATCGAGGCGCGCAATGTGGAAAAAGCGAAGCTGCTCTACGACACGATCGACGCGAGCCGCTTCTATATCAACAAGGTGGAGCGCCGCGCGCGCTCGCGGATGAACGTGCCGTTCTTCCTCGCCGACGAAACACGTAACGCAGATTTCCTCGCCGGCGCCAAAGAGCGCGGGCTGTTGCAGCTGAAGGGCCACAAGTCCGTCGGCGGCATGCGGGCATCGATTTACAACGCGGTGCCACTCGAAGCAGTGAAGGCGCTGATCGAGTACATGAAGGAATTCGAGGCGAAGCACGCGTAAGCGCTCCTCGCTCACCGGGCGAGGCGGCGCCGCGCGCATCCTTTCAGATTGCCGGTTTCACGCATGGACGACGAACTCAACTCCCAACTCAAGCCGCTGCGCGAACGCATCGATGCGATCGACGCGCAACTCATCGCGCTCCTGAACCAGCGCGCCTCGGTCGCGCTCGAAGTCGGCGAGGTCAAGAAGCATTTCAACGCGCCGGTGTTTCGCCCGGAGCGCGAGCAACAGGTGATCGAGCGCCTGCAGAACATGAGCGACGGCCCACTCGGCAACGATCACATCAGCGCGATCTGGCGCGAGATCATGGCCGCGAGCCGCTCGCTCGAAAAGACGATTGTGGCGGCGTTCCTCGGCCCGGTCGGCACCTATAGCGAACAGGCGATGTACCAGTACTTCGGTCAGTCGATCGAAGGCCTGCCGTGCCCGTCGATCGACGAGGTGTTCCGCTCGGTCGAAGCGGGCGCCGCCGAGTTCGGCGTCGTGCCGGTTGAGAACTCGACAGAGGGCGCCGTTTCGCGCACCCTCGACCTGTTCCTCGAAACGCAGCTCGTCATTGGTGGCGAAATCGCGTTGCCGATTCAACACAATTTGATGACGCGAAGCGGCAACGTGCAAGGCGTTACGCGTGTGTGCGCGCACCCGCAGGCGCTTGCCCAGTGCCAGCACTGGCTGACGGCGAACGCGCCGCAGCTCGAGCGTCAGAGCGTGTCGAGCAACGCGGAAGCCGCGCGCCTCGCCGCCGCCGACCCGACGGTCGCCGCGATTGCGGGCGACCGCGCCGCCACGCATTACGGTCTCCTGATCGTGAACGCGCTGATCCAGGACGACCCGCACAACCGCACGCGCTTCGTCATGATCGGCAAGCAGCCGGCGGGCGCGACGGGTCGCGACCAGACCTCGATGATCGTGTCGGTGAAGAACGAGCCGGGCGCCGTGTACAAGCTGCTCGAGCCGCTCGCGCGCCACAGCGTGTCGATGACGCGTTTCGAGTCGCGGCCCGCGCGCCTTGGCAGCACGTGGGAGTACTACTTCTACATCGACTTCGAAGGTCATCGCGACGAACCCGCCGTGGCCGCCGCGCTCGACGAACTCAGCAAGAAAGCCGCGTATCTGAAGATCCTCGGCTCGTATCCGCGCGCGCGCTAACGGGCGGAAGGCGCGGGCGGCCCGCCGCCAATCGCCCGCGGCATGAGGATGCCGCGCGGCGCGCCTTTTCCGATCCGTCTGGATGAGACCGTTGTACGCACGGCGCCTTGAGCCCTGGAGAGACGCATGACCACGCAATTCGGCCCCTCGTATGTGCGCGCCATCGCGCCTTACATCGCCGGCAAACCGATTTCCGAAGTCGCCCGCGAGTTCGGGCTCGACGAAGCGCGCATCGTGAAGCTCGCGTCGAACGAGAATCCGCTCGGTATGCCCGAATCGGCGCAGCGCGCGATCGTGCAGGCCGCGAGCGAACTGGGCCGCTATCCCGATTCGAACGCGTTCGAGCTGAAGGCCGCGCTGGCCGCGTGCTACGACGTGCCGCCCGAGTGGATCACGCTCGGCAACGGCAGCAACGACATTCTCGAAATGGCCGCGCATGCGTTCGTCGAGCGCGGGCAGTCGATCGTCTATTCGCAGTACTCGTTCGCCGTCTACGCACTCGCGACCCAGGGCCTCGGCGCGCGCCATATCGTGACGCCGGCCGTGCGCTACGGCCACGATCTCGACGCGATGCTCGCGGCGATCGACGAAGACACGCGTCTCGTGTTCGTGGCGAACCCGAACAACCCGACCGGCACGTTCGTCGACGGCGCGCAGCTCGAGGCGTTCATCGCGAAGGTGCCCGCGCATGTCGCGGTCGTGCTCGACGAGGCGTACACGGAATACCTCGCGGCCGGGAAGCGCTATGACTCGATCGCGTGGGTGCGCCGCTATCCGAACCTGCTCGTTTCGCGTACGTTCTCGAAGGCTTACGGACTGGCCGGCCTGCGCATCGGTTTCGCGATTGCGCAGCCGGAACTGACCGATCTGCTCAACCGTCTGCGCCAGCCGTTCAACGTCAACACGCTTGCGCAGGCCGCTGCGATTGCCGCGCTCGGCGACGCGCCGTTCCTCGAGCGCAGCGCGGCGCTCAACGCCGAAGGCTATCGCACGCTCACCGCGGCGTTCGAGCGCCTCGGCCTCGAATACGTGCCGTCGGACGGCAATTTCGTGCTGGTGCGCGTGGCGAAGGAGGCAGCGGACGACGGCGCTGGCGAGCGCGTGAATCTCGCGCTGCTCAAGCAAGCCGTGATCGTGCGTCCGGTGGGCAACTATGGCCTGCCGCAATGGCTGCGTGTGACGATCGGCTTGCCCGAGGAGAACGGGACATTCGTCGCGGCCCTCGAGCGAGCGCTTGGCGCGCCGTGAGCGCGCAACCCTTACTTTTTTCGGTGACGTCGTGAGTACGTTTTCGTTTAACAAACTGGTGATTTTCGGCGTGGGCCTGATCGGCGGGTCGCTCGCGCGCGCGTTGCGCGAGCGAGGCTCGCACGGCGGCGAAGGCGCGCAGGTGATCGGTGTGGGCCGCAGTGCAAAGTCGGTATCGCGCGCGCTCGAACTGGGCGTGATCGACACCGCCGCGACGCTCGACGACGAAGCGGCGCTCGCCGCCGCGCTCGACGGCGCCGACATTGTGCTGATCGCCGCTCCCGTCGCGCAAACCCAGGCGCTGCTCGAGCGCATCGCGCCGCACGTGGGGCAAGCAACCATCGTCACCGACGCCGGCAGCACCAAGAGCGACGTGATCGCCGCGGCCCGTGCCGCGCTCGGCGCGCGCATCGCCCAGTTCGTGCCGGGGCATCCCATCGCCGGGCGCGAATCGAGCGGCGTCGACGCCGCGTTGCCCGATCTCTACGTGGGCCGCAACGTCGTGCTGTGCCCGCTCGCGGAAAACGCGCCGGCATCGGTCGAGCGCATCGCCGCGATGTGGCGCGCCACGGGCGCCGTGATCGGCGAGATGCCGGCCGCGCAGCACGATCGCGTGTTCGCTTCGGTGAGTCATCTGCCGCATGTGTTGTCGTTTGCGCTCGTCGACCAGATTCTCGCTTCGCCCGACGCTCAGCTGAAATTCTCGTTCGCAGCGGGCGGCTTCCGCGACTTCACGCGCATTGCGGCGTCGAGCCCCGAAATGTGGCGCGACGTGTGCCTCGCGAACCGCGCCGCGCTTCTCGCCGAACTCGACGGCTACACTGAAGTGCTGGCCCGCCTGCGCGCGGCCATCGACGCCGGCGACGGCGCAGCGCTCGAAACCGTGTTCGCGCGTTCGCGCGCGGCGCGCGAGGCGTGGCAGGAGCGCGGCGGCAAGGGCGCGGCAGCGTCCGTCGATATGACACCAGGCAAATAAGCAAGCAGGACTCAGCCCGACGGCGCGAGCGCCGCAACCCCAGGCAACTCCAGCTAACACCAGGCATTCTCAGGACACGCTCATGGAACACCTCGATCTCGGACCGTTCACCCGTGCGTCCGGCACGATCCGTCTGCCCGGCTCGAAAAGCATCTCGAACCGCGTGCTGCTGCTCGCGGCGCTGGCCGAGGGCGAAACGACCATCACGAACCTGCTCGACTCCGACGACACGCGCGTGATGCTCGACGCGCTGGAAAAGCTCGGCGTGAAGGTGAAGCGCGAGGACGACACCTGCGTCGTGCAGGGCACGCGCGGCGCGTTCCAGGCGGTACGCGCGGATCTCTTTCTCGGCAACGCAGGCACGGCGGTGCGTCCGCTCACGGCCGCGCTCGCGGTGAACGGCGGCGACTACCGTATTCACGGCGTGCCGCGCATGCACGAGCGGCCTATCGGCGATCTCGTGGACGGCCTGCGCCAGATCGGCGCGAAGATCGATTACGAAGAAAACGAAGGCTTTCCGCCGCTGCGCATCCGCCCGGCGCCGATTTCGGTCGAGGCGCCCATCCGCGTGCGCGGCGACGTGTCGAGCCAGTTCCTCACCGCGCTTCTGATGACGCTGCCACTCGTGCGCGCGAAGGACGGCGTGACGATCGTCGAGGTGGACGGCGAGCTGATCTCCAAGCCCTACATCGAAATCACGATCAAGCTGATGGAGCGCTTCGGCGTGAAGGTCGAGCGCCACGGCTGGCATCGTTTCGAGATCCCGGCGGGCGTGCGTTACCAGTCGCCGGGCAAGATCATGGTCGAAGGCGATGCGTCGAGCGCGTCGTACTTCCTCGCCGCGGGCGCGATCGGCGGCGGCCCGCTGCGCGTGGAAGGCGTGGGACGCTCGAGCATCCAGGGCGACGTTGCGTTCGCAGCGGCGCTCATGCGCATGGGCGCGAACGTCACGGTCGCCGACGACTGGATTGAGGTTCGCGGGATCGGCAACGATCACGGCAAGCTCGACCCCATCGATATGGACTTCAACCTGATTCCCGACGCAGCGATGACGATCGCCGTGGCGGCGCTCTTCGCCGACGGCGCGACTACGCTGCGCAACATCGCGAGCTGGCGGGTGAAGGAAACCGACCGCATCGCCGCGATGGCCACGGAACTGCGCAAGGTCGGCGCGAACGTGGAAGAGGGCCCCGATTATCTGATCGTGCGCCCGCCCGAGAAACTCACGCCGAACGCCGCGATCGACACCTACGACGATCACCGCATGGCGATGTGCTTCTCGCTCGTGAGCCTCGGCGGCGTGCCGGTGCGCATCAACGACCCGAAGTGCGTCGGCAAGACGTTCCCCGATTACTTCGAGCGCTTCCTGGCGCTCGCGCAACCTTGATTCAAATGAAGCCGAGTCCCTTTGCCGCATGAAATCGACCCGCCCCTTTTATCCGACGCCCGTCATCACGATCGACGGCCCGACCGCTTCCGGCAAGGGCACGGTGGCCGCGCTAGTCGCCGCGCAACTCGGTTTTCACCTGCTCGACAGCGGCGCGCTGTACCGGCTGGCGGCGCTCGCGAGCGTGCGCTATGCGATTGCGGCCGACGACGCCGAGAGCCTTGCGAAGCTGATCGACGATCTCCATATCACGTTCCGCGAGGGGCTTGCGCAGCTCGACGGCGTCGACGTTTCGAACGAAATCCGTGCCGAGGAAGTGGGCAACCGCGCCTCGACGATCGCCGCGCATCCGGCCGTGCGCACCGCGCTCGTGGCGCGCCAGCGGGCGTTTCGCAAGCTTCCCGGGCTCGTCGCGGACGGCCGCGACATGGGCACGGTGATCTTCCCCGACGCCGTCCTCAAGGTGTTTTTGACGGCCAGCGTGGAGGCCCGTGCGGCCCGCCGGCATAAGCAATTGATCCAAAAAGGTTTTTCTGCTAATATGGATGACTTGCTTCGGGATTTGCGCGAACGCGACGCGCGCGACAGTAACCGCGCGGCCGCGCCGCTCAAGCCTGCAGCGGATGCGCAGCTACTCGATACCTCGGCGCTCTCCGTCGACCAGGCGGTCGAACAGGTGGTGCAGTGGTATCAGGAGTTTAGCCAGCTGCGGCCCGTCCGGTAATCCGCGAACGGGGCAAAGCGCAGTCAAGAAAGCAGTAAGCAGTGCCAGTAGGTGCCCTGGAAAGCAACAGGGCGTGTGTTAAACCCTTTAACCCCGTATGGCTTTTGCATCTGCGCCGCGAGCATCGTGTTCCGGCCTCAACGCCCGGTAGTCAAGACCGACTGGCCGAGGTAGCGAAAACCATGCAAATCCAGATTTTTATGTCCGACCTGCAAACCTCCACCCCGAATACCGAATCTTTCGCGGCTCTGTTCGAAGAGTCGCTGACCCGCCAGGACATGCGCGCCGGCGAAGTGATTTCCGCCGAAGTCGTGCGCGTCGACCACAACTTCGTGGTCGTCAATGCTGGTCTCAAGTCCGAAGCCTATATTCCGCTCGAAGAATTCCTGAACGACGCGGGTGAAGTGGAAGTGCAGGCGGGTGATTTCGTTTCCGTCGCGATCGACGCGCTGGAAAACGGCTACGGCGACACCATCCTGTCGCGCGACAAGGCGAAGCGTCTCGCTTCGTGGCTGTCGCTGGAAAAGGCTCTCGACAACAACGAACTCGTGACCGGCACGATCACGGGCAAGGTCAAGGGCGGCATGACCGTGATGGTCAACGGCATCCGCGCGTTCCTGCCGGGTTCGCTCGTCGACACGCGTCCGGTCAAGGACACGACGCCGTACGAAGGCAAGACCCTCGAATTCCGCGTCATCAAGCTCGACCGCAAGCGTAACAACGTCGTGCTGTCGCGCCGCGCAGTGATCGAAGCCACGCAAGGCGAAGAGCGCGCAAAGCTGCTCGAAACGCTCAAGGAAGGCGCGATCGTCAACGGCGTGGTCAAGAACATCACCGACTACGGCGCGTTCGTGGACCTCGGCGGCATCGACGGCCTGCTGCACATCACCGACATCGCATGGCGTCGCGTGCGTCACCCGAGCGAAGTTCTCTCGGTTGGCCAGGAAGTCACCGCGAAGATCCTCAAGTTCGACCAGGAAAAGAACCGCGTTTCGCTCGGTATCAAGCAACTGGGCGACGATCCGTGGGAAGGCATCTCGCGCCGTTACCCGTCGGGCACGCGCCTGTTCGGCAAGGTCACGAACATCACCGACTACGGCGCGTTCGTCGAAGTCGAATCGGGCATCGAAGGCCTGGTTCACGTCTCGGAAATGGACTGGACCAACAAGAACGTTGCTCCGTCGAAGGTTGTCCAGCTGGGCGACGAAGTCGAAGTCATGGTCCTCGAGATCGACGAAGACCGCCGCCGCATCTCGCTCGGCATGAAGCAGTGCAAGCCGAATCCGTGGGATGACTTCAGCCGCAACTTCAAGAAGGGCGACAAGCTGCAAGGCGCAATCAAGTCGATCACCGACTTCGGCGTGTTCATCGGCCTGCCTGGCGGCATCGACGGTCTGGTTCACCTCTCCGACCTGTCGTGGAGCGAAACCGGCGAAGAAGCCGTTCGCAAGTACAAGAAGGGCGACGAAGTCGAAGCCGTGGTTCTGGGCATCGACGTCGAGAAGGAACGCATTTCGCTCGGCATCAAGCAGCTCGAAGGCGACCCGTTCAGCAACTTCGTTGCTGTCAACGACAAGGGTTCGATCGTCGACGGCGTGGTGAAGTCGGTTGACGCCAAGGGCGCAGTCGTGACGCTGAACGCCGATGTCGAAGGCTACCTGCGTGCTTCGGAAATCGCCCAAGACCGCGTCGAAGATGCTCGCAACGTGCTGAAGGAAGGCGACAAGGTCAACGCGATGATCATCAACATCGATCGCAAGTCGCGTGGCATCAACCTTTCGATCAAGGCGAAGGACTCGGCTGAAACGCAGGAAACCCTGCGCAGCATGTCGGCTGATTCGGGTCAGGCTGCCACCGGCACGACCAACCTCGGCGCGCTGCTGAAGGCCAAGCTCGACGGCCAGAACCAGTAAGCCTCAAACGGGGGCAAGCTGAAGTATGACCAAATCTGAATTGGTCGCGCAGCTGGCTACGCGATTTCCGCAACTTGTTCTCAAGGACGCGGATTTCGCGGTCAAGACGATGCTCGATGCGATGTCCGAGGCGCTTGCCAAGGGCCATCGCATCGAAATTCGTGGCTTTGGCAGCTTCGGCCTGAATCGTCGGCCGTCGCGCGTCGGTCGCAATCCCAAGTCGGGTGAAAAGGTGCTGGTGCCTGAGAAGTTCGTACCGCACTTCAAGCCGGGCAAGGAACTGCGCGAGCGCGTGGACCGTAATTCGGGCGAGCCGCTGAAGGCGGACGAGCCGGACGACGACCTGTAAGCGCTGGATCGTTTGCGATCAGGCGATTGCGGTCGTCGGCGGTCAATGCCAGATGGCCAGAATGCATGGACCGGTAAAAAGCGCTGGGGTGAACAACCCCGGCGCTTTTTTTTCGTCTGCGCCTTTTTGGACGCCGCTTGCGCGGGCGCCCCGGTTTGATCCGGCGCTGCGCTCGCTGACACGTGTCGGCCCGCGAGCCGTTCAATTACAATACGGGACACTTCGGCGCGGCTTGTGCTGCAGCGCAGCATGTCCGCCACGCCGGCGCCTTTCTCAACTGCCAAGAGAATCCTTCAATGAGATTGATCGCCTGGGTGATCCGTGTGCTGGTGTTCGTACTGCTGCTCGTACTCGCGCTCGCCAACACGCAAACCGCGACGCTGAACTTTCTGGCCGGATATTCGTGGCAGGCCCCGCTGATCCTGATCGGCCTCGCGTTTTTTGTCGTCGGGCTGCTGGCGGGGCTGCTGTCCGCGCTGCCCGGCGTGTTCCGGCTGCGCATGGAAAACGGCCGCCTCAAGCGCGACTTGCGGGTGGCGCGTGAAACCCCGACGCCGAGCGTCGAGCCGCCGCTGCCGCCGCTCATCTGATTTGTATTGCCGTGCCGCGCGCCTGAACGCGTGCGGCTGATTTTTCGCTCATACCATCGCTCGCATGGATCTCGATTTTTGGTGGCTACTCGTCATTCCCGTGGCTTTCGCGCTCGGCTGGATGGCGTCGCGCTACGACCTGAAGGCACTGCTTTCCGAAAGCGCCAATCTGCCGCGCTCGTATTTTCGCGGCCTGAATTTTCTGCTCAACGAGCAGCCGGACAAGGCCATCGACGCGTTCATCGAGGTCGCCAAGCTCGACCCCGAAACCGTCGAGCTTCACTTCGCGCTCGGCAATCTGTTTCGCCGCCGCGGCGAGACCGACCGCGCGATTCGCGTGCATCAGAATTTGCTCTCGCGCTCCGACCTGCCCGTGAACGAGCGCGACCACGCGCTCTATGAACTCGGCCAGGACTTCCTGAAGGCCGGTATGCTCGACCGCGCCGAGGAGACCTTCGGCAAGCTCAAGTCGGGCGACTTCGCGCTCGGCGCACAGCGCGCACTGCTCGCGATCTACGAGATCGAGAAGGACTGGAACCGCTGCATCGACACCGCACGCCATCTCGAAACGATGGGCGCGGCCTCGCTCGACCTCGAGATCGCACAGTTCCACTGCGAACTCGCGCAGGAAGCGCTCCAGCAGAAAAAGCCCGACGAAGCGCGCCGTCAACTGGCGCTCGCGCTGAAGGCCAACGTGCAGAACGTGCGCGCGACGATCCTCGCGGGCGACGTCGACGCGGCCAGCGGCGCTTGCGAGACGGCGCTCGACCACTGGCGCGAAGTCGAGGCGCAAAATCCCGCTTATCTGCCGCTCGTCGCCGAAAAGGTCATGAAAGCCTACGAGACGCTCGGCCGCGCCGAAGAGGGCGCGCAATTGCTCACGACGTGGGTCGACGCGTATCCGACGAACGATCTGCTCGACGTTGCCTACAAGTATGTCGCCGCACTGCGCGGCGCCGATGCGGCGCATGCGCTCGCCCGTACGCAGATGCAGAAGTCGCCGAACCTCGCCGGCATGGCGCGCCTTCTCGAAGCGCAGCAGGCAACGGCCGAAGAGCCGCGCCGCAGCGAACTCGAACTGATGCGCAAGCTGCTCCAGCAGCGCACCAAGAACCTGCCTCGCTACACCTGCCAGAACTGCGGCTTCCGGGCGCGCCTCTTTTACTGGCAGTGTCCGGGCTGCAGCGGCTGGGAAACCTATGCGCCGCGCCGCGTCGAGCCGGTTCCCGCCTCGAGCTGAGCCTCAAGGGCGCGCGCCCAGCCCGGCGCCTGGCCGGCCGCGCCTGGCCGGCCGCGCCTAGCCGGCCGCGCCTAGCCGGCCGCGCCCACAGTCATTCCATCATCAGCATCTGTCACCGGAGCGCCTATGAAGATCACCATTGTCGGTACCGGCTACGTCGGCCTCGTCACCGGTGCGTGTCTTGCCGAAATCGGCCACGACGTGTTTTGCCTCGATGTCGATCCGCGCAAGATCGAGATCCTGAACGGCGGCGGCGTCCCGATTCACGAGCCGGGCCTGCTCGAACTCATCGCGCGCAACCGCGCGGCCGGGCGCATTACCTTTTCCACCGACATCGCGGCGAGTGTCGAGCACGGCGAGGTGCAGTTCATCGCCGTGGGCACGCCGCCCGACGAAGATGGCTCGGCCGATCTCCAGTACGTGCTCGAGGCGGCGCGCAGCATCGGCCGCCACATGAACGGCTTCAAGGTGGTCGTCGACAAGTCGACGGTGCCGGTCGGCACGGCGCAGCGCGTGCACGGCGTGCTGGCCGAGGAGCTGGCAAAGCGCGGCCTCGCACAGAGCGTGGATCACCGCTTCTCGGTCGTCTCGAACCCCGAGTTCCTGAAAGAGGGCGCGGCCGTGGACGACTTCATGCGCCCGGACCGCATCATCATCGGCCTCGACGAGGACGAGAACGGCACCGCGGCGCGCGAGAAGATTAAGCGCCTCTACGCCCCGTTCAACCGCAATCACGAACGCACCATTTACATGGACGTGCGCTCCGCCGAATTCACGAAGTACGCGGCCAACGCCATGCTCGCCACGCGTATCTCGTTCATGAACGAGATGGCGAATCTCGCCGACCGCGTGGGCGCCGACATCGAGTCGGTGCGCCGTGGCATCGGCTCCGACCCGCGCATCGGCTATCACTTTCTCTATGCGGGCTGCGGCTATGGCGGCTCGTGCTTCCCGAAGGACGTGCAGGCGCTGATCCGCACGGCCGCGGAGTCGGGTCAGAATCTGCGCGTGCTCGAAGCGGTCGAGGAGGTCAATCACGGCCAGAAGGAAGTGCTCGTGAAGAAGATCGCCAGAGTGTGCGGCGACGACCTTACCGGCAAGCACTTCGCCGTGTGGGGCCTCGCGTTCAAGCCGAACACCGACGACATGCGCGAAGCGCCGAGCCGCCGCCTGATCGCCGACCTGCTCTCGCGCGGCGCCACGGTGGCGGCGTGGGACCCGGTCGCGGCAGAAGAGGCGCAGCGCGTGTTCGCGCTCGATCTCGCGCACGCGCCGGATCAGCACGCGCGCCTGACGTTCGCGTCGAGCCAGGACGATGCGCTCATGGGCGCGGACGCGCTCGTGATCGTCACCGAATGGACCGCCTTCAAGGCGCCCGATTTTGCGCATTTGAAGAAGGTGCTCAAGGCACCGCGGATCTTCGACGGACGCAACCTCTACGAGCCCGACACCATGGCGGAGCTCGGCATTGACTATCATTCGATTGGGCGGCCCCATGTCAATCTCGCAAACTCCGCAGCCTGAAGCCGCACCCGTCGCCGCGCTTGCCGCCGCCATCGCGCCCGAAGTGCGCGTCGTGCCGCGCGAAAAGCTCGCGACCTCGCGCGTGCTGGTGGTGGGCGACGTCATGCTCGACCGCTACTGGTTCGGCGACGTCAACCGCATCTCGCCAGAAGCGCCGGTGCCGGTCGTGCATGTGCAGCGCAAGGAAGACCGCCTGGGCGGCGCCGCGAACGTCGCGCGCAACGCGGCGGCGCTCGGCGCCCATGCGGGCCTGCTGTGCGTGGTGGGCCACGACGAACCCGGCGAGCGCATCGTCGAGCTGCTCGACGAAAGCAACGTGAACGCGTATCTCGAGCGCGATCCCGCGTTGCCGACCACCATCAAGCTGCGCGTGCTTTCGCGCCAGCAACAGCTGTTGCGCGTGGACTTCGAAAACACGCCCGCGCATGAGATCCTGCTCGCCAGCCTCGCGCGTTTCGACGCGCTGCTGCCCACGCACGACGTGATTCTGCTCTCCGACTACGCGAAGGGCGGCCTCACGCACGTCACGCAGATGATCGCGAAGGCGCGCGCTGCGGGCAAGGCGGTGCTCGTCGATCCCAAGGGCGACGACTGGGAACGCTATCGCGGCGCGAGCCTCATCACGCCGAACCGCGCGGAGCTGCGCGAAGTGGTGGGCACGTGGAAGTCCGAGGAGGACCTGCACGCGCGCGTGACCAAGCTGCGCCGCGAACTGCAGTTCGACGCGCTGCTGCTCACGCGCTCGGAAGAGGGTATGACGCTCTTTTCCGATGACGGCGCGCTGCACGCGGCGGCCGATGCGCGCGAAGTGTATGATGTCTCGGGCGCCGGCGACACGGTGATCGCGACCGTCGCGGTCATGCTGGGCGCGGGCTTGCCGCTCGTCGAAGGCGTCGCGCTCGCGAATCGCGCGGCCGGCATCGTGGTCGGCAAGCTCGGTACGGCCACCGTCGACTACGACGAACTCTTTCAATAATGTTGTGCACGCGAGCGCGCAGCGCTCGCACCCCAGCCGGAATTTCCGCAGCGTTTTTCCGGCCGGGCATCAACCACGCGTGAACCTCGTCACCGCAGAACTATCATGACCCTCATCGTCACCGGCGCGGCCGGCTTCATCGGCAGCAACATCGTCAAGGCGCTGAACGAACGCGGCGAAGACCGCATCATCGCCGTCGACAATCTCACCCGCGCGGACAAGTTCAGGAATCTCGTCGATTGCGAGATCGACGACTACATCGACAAGACCGAGTTCGTCGAGCGCTTCACGCGCGGCGATTTCGGCGACGTGCGCGCGGTGTTCCATGAAGGCGCCTGTTCGGACACGATGGAAACCGACGGCCGCTACATGATGGACAACAACTTCCGCTATAGCCGCGCCGTGCTCGACGCGTGTCTCGCGCAGCGCGTGCAGTTTCTGTATGCGTCGTCGGCGGCGATCTATGGCGGCTCGACGCGCTTCGTCGAAGAGCGCGAAGTGGAAGCGCCGCTGAACGTGTACGGCTATTCGAAGTTCCTGTTCGACCAGGTGATCCGCCGCGTGCTGCCCACCGCGCAAAGCCAGATTGCGGGCTTTCGCTACTTCAACGTGTATGGCCCGCGCGAGACGCATAAGGCGCGCATGGCGTCGGTGGCGTTCCACAACTTCAACCAGTTCCGCGCCGAAGGCCGCGTGAAGCTGTTCGGCGAATACAACGGTTATGCGCCGGGCGAGCAGACGCGCGATTTCGTCTCCGTCGAGGACGTGGTGAAGGTGAACCTGTTCTTCTTCGATCATCCGGAGAAGACGGGCATCTTCAACCTGGGCAGCGGCCGCGCCCAGCCGTTCAACGACATTGCCACGACCGTGGTGAACACGCTGCGCGCGATGGAAGGCAAGCCCGCGCTCTCGCTCGGGGAGCAGGTCAAGGAAGGGCTGATCGAGTACATTCCGTTCCCCGACGCGCTGCGCGGCAAGTACCAGTGCTTCACGCAAGCGGACCAGTCGAAGCTGCGCGCTGCCGGCTACGACGCGCCGTTCCTGACGGTGCAGGAAGGGGTGGATCGTTACGTACGTTGGCTTTCTGGCCAGGTGTAACGCGAAGCCCTGACTTCATAAACTGGACTCTCCTCGCCGGCGAGGGTCGCCGGCGTTTTCAGGGAGATCCAGCATGTTCCGAAAAGTCCTTGCGGCGGCCGCGCTTCTGGCCGGTTTCAGCCACGCCTTCGCGGCCGTGGACGTCAACACCGCCAACGAAGACGCGCTTCGCGGCATCAAGGGCGTTGGGCCCACGCGCGCGAAGGCCATTCTCGACGAGCGCAGCGCGCACGGCCCGTACAAGGATGCCAGTGACCTCGGCAAGCGCGTGAAGGGCATGGGCGGCCATACCGTCGAACGTTTGCAGGCCGAAGGATTGGCGATCGGTCCCGCGAATGCTCAGGCGGCGCAGGCGAAGGTTGCGCAGGCAACGCCCGCGAAGGCGGGCGCACCTCAGGCTGCCGTGGCGGTCAAGAAGTAGCAGGCCGCTTGCGCTTGCGTTTTACCCCGCGCGTCGTGCTTCGCCGTTGCGGGGCGCAGTTTCCTTCAGGTGTCGCTCAGGTGATGTCGACCCGCGACGTTGACCCGCGGCCCGGGCCGCGGGCTTTTTGCCGCGTATGGTGGCCGTGTCGCCAACCTGCGTCCATACCAGCGTTATGGGTCCCCTGCGGTCGCTGCCCACGTGGTTTAGAATCAATGGATCACGTCATCGCGCCTCACTGCCATTCCCATGCCCTACAAGACCATTGAAGACACGATCGGCAATACCCCGCTCGTGCAGCTCGTCCGCCTGCCGGACGATGAAATCCGCGCCCGCAACAACGTGGTGCTGGCCAAGCTGGAAGGCAACAACCCGGCTGGGTCGGTGAAGGACCGCCCGGCGCTCTCGATGATCCGTAAAGCCGAAGAGCGCGGCCGCATCAAGCCGGGCGACACTCTCATCGAAGCGACGAGCGGCAACACCGGCATCGCGCTCGCCATGGCGGCGGCTATCCGCGGCTACAAGATGGTGCTGATCATGCCGGAGGACCTCTCGGTCGAGCGCCGCCAAAGCATGGCGGCTTACGGCGCCGAAATCATGCTCACGCCGGTCAAGGGCGGCATGGAATATGCGCGCGACCTCGCCGAGCAAATGCAGCGCGACGGCAAGGGCATCATCCTCGACCAGTTCGGCAATCCCGACAATCCACTTGCGCACTACGAGACCACCGGCCCGGAAATCTGGCGCGACACCGAAGGGCGCATCACGCACTTCGTTTCGTCGATGGGCACGACCGGCACGGTCATGGGCACGTCCCAGTTCCTGAAAGAAAAGAATCAGGCGATCGAGATCGTCGGCGCGCAGCCGGAAGAAGGCTCGCGCATTCCGGGCATTCGCAAGTGGCCCGAAGCGTATATGCCGAAGATTTTCGACCGCAGCCGCGTGGATCGTGTGGAGAACGTGAGCCAGGCCGCCGCCGAGAACATGGCGCGCCGTCTCGCCTCGGTCGAGGGCATCTTCGCGGGTATTTCGTCGGGCGGCGCATGCGAGGTGGCATTGCGTCTTGCGCGCCAGCTCGAGAACGCGACGATCGTGTTCATCGTCTGCGATCGCGGCGACAGGTATCTCTCTACGGGTGTGTTTCCCGCCTGATTGAAGCGTGGACGCAGAAAAACGGCCTTCGATTCCGAAGGCCGTTTTGCTTTGTAGCGCCGAAATCAGTCTTGCTGCGCGGGAGGCGTCGTCGTGCCCGCACCATTCGGGGCGCTGTTCACCCCGTTGCCGTTGTCATTTCCGTTGCCGCCGTTGATGCCGCCATTTCCACCGTTTCCGTTCGCCGGGCCCACACCCACGCCCGGCTGCGTTGCCAGCATCTGCGCCTTCACGCGCATGCCCAGCTGATACACCGCGAGCGCGTAGAAGAAGCTGCGGTTATAGCGCGTCAGCACATAAAAGTTTTTGAGCCCGAGCTTGTACTCGGTGCCGCGGCCGGGCGAGGGCAGGTCGATCACCGTGACAGGCGTGCTTGCCTCGGCGGCGATATCCACGTCCGGCTGGTCGAGCGCGAGGCCCGAGTGCAGCAACTGGCTTAGCGGCCAGCGCGGTTCGGGCTTGCCGTCGGCGGCGGCTTGAGCGATGCCGAGGCTGCCTGCATCGGTGGCGATATTCCACACCACCGGCCGCCCTGATTCCCAGCCGTTCTGCCGCAGATAGTTCGCCACGCTGCCGATCGCATCGGCCGTGCTTCCGCGCAGGTCGATATGATTGTTGCCCTCGTAGTCCACCGCGTACTGCACGATGCTGCTCGGCAGGAACTGCGGAATGCCGATCGCGCCCGTGTACGAGCCGAGTACCGACGACGGATCGATCTGCGCGTCGCGCGTCCACACGAGGTAGTCCTCGAGGTTCTTGCGGAACGTCGCCATGCGCTCGGCGCGGTTCGGCGTGTTCGGGTAATCGAAGGCGAGCGTGGTGAGTGCATCGAGCGCACGGAAGTTGCCCATGTAGCGGCCGTAGATCGTCTCCACGCCGATGATGCCGACGATCACCTCGGGCGGCACGCCAAACTCTTCCGACGCGCGCTGCAGCGTGGCCTGGTTCGCGCGCCAGAAGCGCACGCCCGCATTGATGCGCACCGGGTCGAGAAAGCGCGCCTGATACGCGCGCCAGTTCTTCACGCCCGGAACCGGCGAGGGCGTGACGAGCTTCACCGCCGTCGCCGAATAGTTCGCGCTCGCGAACAGCGCATGCAGTGCGGTCGGATCGAAGTCGTAGCGCGCCACCATGTCGTTGATGAAGCCGTCGACGTCCGGATTGTTCGCGTAGCGCTGCGGGACGATTTCCTCTTCGAACGTCTGGCCCTGCGTCGGCGTTTGCGGCTGTGCCTGCGCGAGCGTGAGCGGCGTCTGTCGCGATTTCGGCGCGGCAGTTTGCGCGCGCGCCGCGCCGGAGCACAACGACGCGGCGACGCAAAGCGCGAGGGCGAGGGTCGTGCGACGTGGGCGGCCGGAGGCGGACAGAGCGGTCTTGAGGGTCATGAGAGCGAGAGGCGGAGAGCGGTCCAGGAAGAACCCGGGCAGTATAACCGAGCGCCTTCTGGGAATTGGGCCGCTGCGCGCCGGCGTGGCGCGTGAGCACCAGGTCGCTGTGGTAACGTGGTGTCTGTTCGCGCGCCAACCGGCGCGCCGCCAGACAATAGACAGAAGGAGACCCGCGGCCGCGCGCATGCGCGAAGCCCGCGGCGAGTGCGACTCATGACGACCGGTTTCTTCTCTCACCCCGATTTTCTGCTGCACGAGATGGGCGAATGGCATCCTGAATGCCCCGCGCGTCTGCAGGCCATCGAAGACCAGCTGATCGCGAGCCGCATCGACGCGCTGATCGAGCGCGACGAATCGGCGCCGCTCGCGACCGAGGCGGACCTCTTGCGCGTGCATACCCAGGCGCACATCGACTTCATCCGCAACACGGCGCCCAAGGAAGGCTACGCGAGCATCGACCCCGACACGCTGATGAATCCGCACACGTGGCTGGCGGCGCTGCGCGCGGCGGGCGCGGCGATCGCGGCCACCGACGCGGTGCTCGCCGGGCGCTACGAGAACGCGTTCTGCAGCGTACGCCCGCCCGGCCATCACGCGGAGCCTGCGCGCGCGATGGGCTTTTGCTTCTTCAACAACATCGCGATCGCGGCGCGCCATGCACTCGAAGTCCACGGCCTCCAGCGCGTAGCGATCGTCGACTTCGACGTGCATCACGGCAACGGCACCGAGGCGGCGTTCGCCGGCGATTCGCGCGTGCTGATGTGCAGCTTCTTTCAGCATCCGTTCTATCCGTACTCGGGGGCCGAGAATTCGGCGCCGAACATGGTCAACCTGCCGATCGCGGCGCGCACGAAAGGCATGGAAGTGCGCGAGGCCATCGACATCATGTGGCTGCCGCGGCTGCGCGAGTTCAAGCCGGAGATGGTGTTCGTCTCGGCGGGCTTCGACGCGCATCGCGAAGACGATCTCGGCAACATGGGGCTCGTGGAGGACGACTTCGCATGGATCACGGAACAGATTCGCGAGATCGCGGGCCGCTACGCGAAGGGGCGCATCGTGAGCAGCCTCGAAGGCGGCTATAACCTCTCGGCGCTCGGCCGCAGCGTGGTGGCGCATCTGCGCGTGCTGGCGGATATCTAGGCGGCCCGCGCGGCACTGAGCGCGGACCCGCATCGCGCACATTCGAACGAAGGAGACACGCAACGTGAGTGCTATCCCCTCTTCATCGCCGGCGCTCGTCGAAGTCACGCGCGAAGCGTATGGCGTGCCAGGCGTCGTGCGCCTCACGCTGAACCGCCCGGATGCGTTCAACGCGCTTTCCGAAGCGCTCATCGATGCATTGCAGGGCGAACTCGGCGCGCTGGCGCAATCCGATGCGCGCGTGGTCGTGATCGCAGCGGCGGGGCGCGCGTTCTGCGCGGGCCACGATCTCAGGGAGATGCGCGCGGCGCCCTCGCAGGAGTACTATGCGAAACTGTTCGAGCGCTGCTCGAAGATGATGCTCGCGATTCAAAAGATGCCGCAGCCCGTCATTGCGCGCGTGCAGGGCGTGGCGACGGCGGCGGGCTGCCAGCTCGTCGCGATGTGCGATCTGGCGGTGGCGGCGGACTCGGCGCGCTTTGCGGTATCGGGCATCAATCTCGGGCTCTTTTGCTCGACGCCCGCCGTGCCGCTTTCGCGCAACGTGTCTCGCAAGGCGGCCTTCGAGATGCTGATGACCGGCGAATTCATCGACGCAGAGAAGGCGTTGCGCGAAGGCCTCGTGAACCGCGTGGTTCCCGCCGACGAACTCGACGCCGCCGTGACCGCACTGGCCGCGAGCATCTGCGCGAAGCCGCGCGAGGCGGTCGCGGCAGGCAAGGGGCTCTTCTACCGGCAGCTCGAAATGGGCATCGATGCCGCGTATCAACTAGCCGGGCAGACCATGGCCTGCAACATGATGACCGACCCCGCGCTCGACGGCGTGCAGGCGTTCATCGATAAACGCGGCGCGAAGTAACGCGCCTGGCCGCTCAGTTGTGCCGCTCGATCCAGTCGATCAGCGCGTCGATCACGCGTTCCCGATCGAGGTCGTTGAGCGTCTCGTGGTAGCTGCCGTCATATAGCGTGAGCGTGCGATCTGGCGATCCCACGTTCGCGCCGAATGCGCGGCTGCCTTCGGGCTCGGTGAGCTTGTCCTCGGTGCCATGCCAGATCAGTACGGGTAGCCGCAGATGCGCGCGTCCCGCCTCGATGCGCTTCATCGCTTCCAGCAATTGCGCCCCCGTGCGGGCGGGAATCGCGCCGTGATGCACGAGCGCATCGGCGCGATTGGCTTCGACCACATCGCGCACGCGCGCGAGCAGCGCCGCGTCGATCTTCATGGCCGGAAAGGTCGGCCAGATTGCGCTCATTACGCGGCTCGCGGCGATTTTCCACGCGGGCACGTCGCGGCCCGGCGCCAGCGCCGCGCTCGAGAGCAGCAGGCCCGCGAGCGGCACGCGCGATTGCGGCAGGCGCTCGACGGCGTAGAGCGCGGCGATCGCGCCGCCCATGCTGTGTCCCATCAGGAAGAGCGGTGTGCCCTGAGTCGCGCATTGCGCGCTCGCGTAGGCGAGGAGCGCCTCGGCGTCATCGAGATATTCGTCGAAGTGCGAGATCCACGTCCGGCGCCCAGGGGCATGCCCGTGGCCGCGCAAATCGATTGCGTAGACATCGATGCCCGCGGCGTTCAGCCGAGCGACGAGCGCAGCATAGCGGCCCGCGTGTTCCGCCAGGCCATGAACCAGCGCAATGGCCGCGCGCGGCGGCGCGCTCGCGCGCCAGACGTAGCGCGGCAGTTCGACGCCGTCGCGTGTAGGCAGCGTCGTCGCTTGCCCGACGGGTTCTGCGGCTTGCGCCATGGCGATGTTCTGACTGGTCTCCATCTCGCTCCCTGTTTGGGCTGTACGTGGTGGTGCGGGGCGGTTCGTTTTCGGTATCAGTCTGTCGGCAGCAGTGTAGCGGCCGCGCGGCGGCCATGCGCCGCCAGAACCCTCTAATGCAAATCAGTTATGAAATTATCGAAATTGATTATTAAAAGGAATTTTGCGTGCCAGGGTAGAATCGCGGGCTAAATCCAGTCCATCAACGGCGGCTGTCTGCCGGCGCGACGCGTTTTCCGCTACTCACAAGGGCGGCCTGCGCGAGCGGCGCGCGGCACACCCGCCGTTTTGCTTTTTTCCATGATCGAAATTCGAAACGTGTCCCAGCGCTTCGCCGGCCCACAAGGCTGGATCGAGGCACTGCACAACGTCAATCTGACGATTCCGCCGGGCGAAGTGTTCGGCATCATCGGGCGCAGCGGCGCAGGCAAGAGCACGCTCGTGCGCACCATTAACCTGCTCACGCGGCCCACCGAAGGCGACATCGTCGTCAACGCTCGCACGCTCACGTCGCTCTCGTCGGCCGACCTGCGCGAAGCGCGCCGCGAGATCGGCATGATTTTTCAGCACTTCAACCTGCTGTCGTCGCGCACCGTGTTCGACAACGTCGCGCTGCCGCTCGAACTGGCCGGCGTGAAGCGCGCCGAGATCGAAGCGACGGTGCTGCCGCTGCTCGAACTCGTCGGCCTCACCGCGCAGAAAGACCGCTATCCCTCGCAGATCAGCGGCGGCCAGAAGCAGCGCGTGGGGATTGCGCGCGCGCTCGCGAGCAAGCCGAAGGTGCTGCTTTCGGATGAAGCGACCTCGGCGCTCGACCCTGAAACCACGCGCGCGATTCTCGACCTGCTGCGCAAGATCAATCGCGAACTGAACCTGACCATCGTGATGATCACGCACCAGATGGAAGTGATCAAACAGGTCTGCGACCGCGTGGCCGTGCTCGATGCGGGCCGCGTGGTGGAAAGCGGCCCCGTGATCGACGTGTTCCTGCAGCCGCGCCACGAAGTCACGCGCGCGCTGCTCGGCGACGTCATCGCCCAGGAATTGCCGCCAGCGCTCAAGGCGCGCGTGGCCGAGCATCTCGCCAAGGGCAGCGGCCACTTGCTGCGCCTCGCGTTCAAGGGCACGGGCGTCGACCAGCCGGTTCTCTCGGAGACGATTCGCCGCTTCGAACTCGATTTCAACATCCTGCACGGCCAGATCGACGAGATCCAGGGGCAGGCGTTCGGCTCGCTCGCGGTGCTCGCGGGCGGCGATCCGGTGAAAGTGGCGCAGGCCATGGCGTGGCTGCGCGAACAAGGTGTCGTGGTGGAGGAACTGTCCCATGTGGAGTGAAATGTTCGACATGTTCGTCCAGTCGTTCTGGGAGACGCTCGTCATGGTGGGCATCTCGGGACTCGTGGGCGCGGCCATCGGCCTGCCGCTCGGCGTGCTTCTCTATCTGACCGATCGCAACGGCGTGTTGCAGAACATCGCCGCGAATCGCGCGATGGGGGTGATCGTCAATGCCGTGCGTTCCACGCCGTTCATCATCCTGCTCGTTGCCGTGATTCCGTTTACGCGCCTCGTGGTCGGCTCGTCGATCGGCACGGCGGCCGCCGTCGTGCCGCTGACCATCGCCGCTGCGCCGTTCATCGCGCGGCTCGTCGAAACGGCGCTGCGCGAAGTCGATCGCGGCCTGATCGAAGCGGCCCAGGCCATGGGCGCGAGCACGAGCCAGATCGTCTTCAAGGTGCTGCTGCCCGAGTCGCTGCCGGGCGTGGTGGCGGGGCTCACCATCACGTTCATCTCGCTCGTCGGCTATTCGGCGATGGCCGGCGCGATCGGCGGCGGCGGTCTGGGCGACCTCGGCATCCGCTACGGCTATCAGCGCTTCGAACCCGAAGTCATGCTGATCGTAGTCGTGATCCTGATCGTGTTCGTGCAGCTCGTGCAGTCGTTCGGCGACTGGCTCGTGCGCCGCCTGAGCCACAAATAAGCCTTAAAACAAGCGGTTTTTCGATCAACCTAACTACACAAGACAAAGGTTGGGTATGCAACGTCGTTTCATGATCCGGCTCGTCGCGGCGCTTGGCGCGGCTTCGCTCATCGCACCGCTTGCTGCGCACGCGGACGAAACCATCAAGGTGGGCGTGACGGGCGGCCCGCACGAGCAGGTGCTGGAAGTCGTGAAGAGCGTGGCTGCGAAGAACGGCCTGAACATCAAGATCATCGAGTTCTCGGACTACGTGCAGCCGAACGCGGCGCTCGCGGGCGGCGACCTCGACGCCAACAGCTACCAGCACGCGCCGTATCTCGACGCGCAGGTGAAGGATCGCGGCTACAAGCTCATCAAGATCGCGGACACGGTGACGTTCCCGATGGGCATCTACTCGAAGAAGATCAAATCGCTCGCCGAACTGAAGCCTGGCGCCCGCATCGCGGTGCCGAATGATCCGACGAATGGCGGCCGCGCCTTGCTGCTGCTGCAGAGCCAGGGTCTCATCAAGTTGCGCGCCGACGCAGGGTTGAAGGCGACGCCGCTCGACATCGTGGAAAACCCCAGGAAGCTGAAGATCGTCGAACTCGACGCCGCGCAGATTCCGCGTTCGCTCGACGACGTGGACGCCGCCGCAATCAATACGAACTTCGCCATGCAGGCGGGCCTGAAGCCGAAACAGGACGCGATCGCAATCGAAGACCCGAAGGGGCCGTACGTGAATATCCTCGCGATCCGCGAGGCGGACCGCAACAAGCCCTGGGTCGCGAAACTGGTCGCCGCGTACCACTCGCCGGAAGTGAAGCACTACGTCGAAACGACGTTCGGCGGGGCGGTCATCACCTCCTGGTAGAGCCCGTCGATGCCGTGAAATTAGAGATATTTTTCGGCGCCCGGGCTTGATGCCCGGGTTTTTTTCACCGTAAAATCGCACGATCGTTCGCTACTGACGACCGGGGTGCGGCAGCGGTGGTTCGTGAAAATTGCTGGTGGCAGATCGGCCCGACAGGGCTATCGCTATAATGTCCGCCAGGTTGACGTATTCGTAACTTCGGAGCATGTGAATGAAAGTCCTTGTGCCAGTCAAACGCGTAGTCGATTACAACGTAAAGGTTCGTGTGAAGTCGGATGGCACGGGCGTCGACATCGCCAACGTGAAGATGTCGATGAACCCGTTCGACGAAATCGCCGTGGAAGAGGCGGTGCGTCTGAAGGAAGCGGGCGTGGCGACGGAAGTCATCGCGGTGTCTGCGGGCGTCACGCAAGCGCAGGAAACGCTGCGTACGGCGCTGGCCATCGGCGCGGATCGCGCGATCCTCATCGAGTCGAACGAAGACCTGCAGCCGCTGGCTGTGGCCAAGCTGCTGAAGGCGCTGGTCGACAAGGAACAGCCGCAACTGGTCATTCTCGGCAAGCAGGCCATCGACGACGATTCGAACCAGACCGGCCAGATGCTCGCCGCGCTGGCGAACCTGCCGCAAGCCACGTTCGCCTCGAAGGTGGTCGTAGCCGACGGCAAGGCGACCGTGTCGCGCGAAGTGGATGGCGGCGCGGAAACGCTGTCGCTCACGCTGCCCGCAGTCGTCACGACGGATCTGCGCCTGAACGAGCCGCGCTACGTCACGCTGCCGAACATCATGAAGGCGAAGAAGAAGCCGCTGGAAACCGTGAAGCCGGAAGACCTGGGCGTCGACGTCACGCCGCGTCTGAAGACGCTGAAGGTTGCCGAGCCGCCGAAGCGAACGGCCGGCGTGAAGGTGCCGGACGTGAAGACGCTGGTCGAGAAGCTGAAGACCGAAGCCAAGGTGCTGTAAGGGGAGCGAAATAAAATGACGAATCTGGTTATTGCCGAACACGACAATCAGTCGATCAAGGCCGCGACGCTGAACACGGTCGCTGCAGCACAGAAGATTGGTGGCGACGTGCACGTGCTGGTCGCGGGCCACAATGCGCAGTCCGCAGCGGACGCAGCTGCGAAGATCGCAGGCGTGGCGAAGGTGCTGCTCGCCGACGCGCCGCAACTGGAGCAGGGCCTTGCTGAGAACGTCGAAGCAACGGTGCTGGGCATTGCGAAGAACTACACGCACATCCTCGCGCCGGCAACGGCAGCGGGCAAGAACGTCACGCCGCGTATCGCCGCGAAGCTCGACGTCGCGCAGATCAGCGATATCACGGCAGTCGACAGCGCCGACACGTTCGAGCGTCCGATCTACGCCGGCAACGCAATCGCAATCGTCCAGTCGAGCGACCCGATCAAGGTGATCACGGTCCGCACGACCGGTTTTGATCCCGTCGAGGCCGTTGGCGGCAGCGCAGCAGTCGAGAAGATCGAAGCGGCAGCAGACAGCGGTCTCACGCAGTTCGTGGGCCGTGAAGTCACGAAGCTCGACCGTCCGGAACTCACGAGCGCGAAGATCATCGTTTCGGGTGGCCGCGGTCTCGGCAGCGGCGAGAACTACGCGTTGGTGCTGGAGCCGCTCGCGGACAAGCTCAACGCCGCACTTGGCGCATCGCGCGCAGCAGTCGATGCAGGCTACGTGCCGAACGACTACCAGGTCGGCCAGACCGGCAAGATCGTCGCGCCGCAACTCTATGTGGCGGTCGGCATCTCCGGTGCGATTCAGCACCTTGCGGGCATGAAGGACTCGAAGGTCATCGTCGCGATCAACAAGGACGAAGAAGCACCGATCTTCAGCGTGGCCGATTACGGCCTCGTGGGCGACCTGTTCACGGTCGTGCCGGAACTCGTGAAGGAACTCGGCTGAATCCGGCCGGTGTATCCAGCGACGAGCGCCGCGATCATGATTGAACGCGTGGCGTAAGACGAAGCAACAAAGGGGCGCCGCGGCGCCCCTTTGTCATTTGAGGAACCGCATACCGACAGGAGGAGACTGAAATGTACCAGGCGCCCACGAACGACATGCTGTTCGTCATGAAGGAACTTGCCGGCCTCGAAGAAATCGCCAAATTGCCGGGCGGCGAAGACGCCACGCCCGAAACGGTCGAAGCGGTGTTGCACGAAGCCGCGAAGCTGTGCGGCGAAGTGCTCGAGCCGCTGAACGCCGAAGGAGACCGCAATCCGAGCCGCTGGGAAAACGGCAACGTGCACGCCACGCCCGGTTTCACGGCGGCATTCCGGCAATACGTGGAAGGCGGCTGGCAAGGCGTGCAGCATCCTCAGGAATACGAAGGACAAGGTTTGCCGAAGCTCGTCGGCACGCCGTGCGTGGAAATGCTCAACGCGGCGAATCTCTCGTTCGCGCTGTGTCCGCTACTCACCGACGGCGCCATCGAAGCGCTCCTCACCGCCGGCAGCGAAGCGCAAAAGCAGCGCTTCGTGCCGAAGCTCATCTCCGGCGACTGGACCGGTACGATGAACCTCACCGAGCCGCAGGCGGGCTCCGATCTCGCCGCCGTGCGCACGCGCGCCGAGCCGCAAGGCGACGGCACGTACAAGGTGTTCGGTACGAAGATCTTCATCACGTGGGGCGAGCACGACATGGCGGAGAACATTGTCCATCTCGTGCTCGCGCGCACGCCCACGGCGCCCGAAGGCGTGAAGGGCATCTCGCTGTTCATCGTGCCGAAGTTTCTCGTCAACGACGACGGCACGCTGGGCGCGCGCAACGACGTGCACTGTGTGTCGATCGAACACAAGCTCGGCATCAAGGCGAGCCCGACCGCCGTGCTGCAGTTCGGCGACCATGGCGGCGCGATTGGCCAGTTGATCGGCGAAGAGAATCGCGGCCTCGAATACATGTTCATCATGATGAACGCGGCGCGTTTCGCCGTGGGCATGCAGGGCGTGGCCATCTCCGATCGCGCCTACCAGAAGGCGCTCGCCTATGCGAAGGAGCGCGTGCAGAGCCGCCCGGTGGACGGATCCGCGAAAGCGGCGGTGAGCATCATCCATCACCCCGACGTGCGCCGCATGCTCGCCACGATGCGTGCGCTCACCGAAGCCGCGCGTGCGCTGGCTTATGTGGCGGCGGGCGAGAGCGACCGCGCGCATGGCGACCCCGACGAGGCGGCCCGTGCGCGGCATCAGGCGCGCTACGAGTATCTCGTGCCGATCGTGAAGGGCTGGAGCACCGAACTGGCGCTCGAAGTGACGAGCCTCGGCGTGCAGGTGCATGGCGGCATGGGCTTCATCGAGGAAACGGGCGCGGCGCAGTTCTACCGTGACGCGCGCATTCTGCCGATCTACGAGGGCACGACGGCGATCCAGGCGAACGATCTCATCGGACGCAAGACGTTGCGCGACGGCGGTGCGGCGGCAAAGGCGCTGCTTGCCGATATCGCGCAGACCGTCGACGCGCTGGCCGCGCAACAAGGCGCGGCGTTCGAGTCGATGTGCAAGCATCTCGCGCTCGGCAAAGAGGCACTGGCGTCGGCCGTGGACTTCGTGCTCGCGAAGGCGAAAAGCGATCCGAACGCGGTGTTCGCGGGCAGCGTGCCGTATCTGGAGCTGGCGGGCATCGTGCTGGGTGGCTGGCAGATGGCGCGCGCGATGCTCGCCTCGCAGCGTCTCATGCAGGAGGACCCGAAGTTTCATGGCGCGAAGATCGCCACGGCGCAGTTCTTCGCGCAACACGTCTTGCCGCAGGCGGTGGCGCTCGAAGCGGCGATCGTCAGCGCAAACGGCAGCGAGGGCGTGCTGGCGCTGGGGGAGGATCAGTTCTGACGCCGCCGCGCGCGAGTCAAGGCGAGAAATGAAACACGGCGCCCTGGAGGCGCCGTGTTCGTTCACGCAGCGTGACTAGCTTCAGGCGTATGCCGGGCGATGCGAGCCCTGCGTGTCGCCGAGATAGCGGTGCACCGAAAGATCGTCGGCGCGGATGGCGGGTTGCTTGCCCGAGATCAGGTCGGCGAGCAACTGGCCCGAGCCGCACGACATCGTCCAGCCGAGCGTGCCGTGACCCGTGTTCAGGAACAGGTTCGAGATCGGCGTGCGGCCGACGACCGGGGTGCCGTCCGGCGTCATCGGGCGCAGGCCGGTCCAGAAGGTGGCCTTCGTCGTGTCGCCGCCGCCCGGGAACAGGTCGTTGACGCACATTTCGAGCGTTTCGCGGCGCGCTTGCTTGAGCGTCTTGTCGAAGCCGACGATCTCGGCCATGCCGCCCACGCGGATGCGGTCGTCAAAACGCGTGATCGCGATCTTGTAGGTTTCGTCGAGCACGGTCGAAACCGGCGCGGCACTCGCTTTCACGATCGGCGCGGTGATCGAATAGCCCTTGAGCGGATAGACCGGAATCTTCATGAGGCCTGCGAGCATCTTCGTCGAGAAGGAGCCGAGTGCGACCACGAACGAATCAGCACGCACCAACTCGCTGCCGCATTGCACGCCCGCGACACGGTCACCTTGCATGGCGAGGCCGTCGATCGGCGTGTTGTAGCGGAATTTCACGCCCAGCTGTTCGGCCATCGCGGCAAGACGCGTGGTGAACAGCTGGCAGTCGCCGGTTTCGTCGCCGGGCAGACGCAGCCCGCCCGTGAGCTTGCCCGACACCGCGGCGAGCGCGGGTTCGGCGCGGCCGAGTTCGGCGGCAGTGAGCAGTTCGTACGGGACGTTCGCGTCTTCGAGCACAGCGATGTCCTTCGCCGCGCCTTCAAACTGCTGCTGGGTGCGGAACACCTGGAGCGTGCCGCCCGTGCGGCCTTCATACTGAATGCCGGTGTCGGCGCGCAGCGCCTGCAGACAGTCGCGGCTGTACTCGGCGAGGCGCACCATGCGGCCCTTGTTGAGCGCGTAGCGTTCGGGCGTGCAGTTCTGCAGCATCTGCCACATCCACTGCAGCTGGAATTTGGTGCCGTCCAGACGAATGGCGAGCGGCGCGTGCTTCTCGAACATCCACTTGATCGCCTTGAGCGGGACGCCAGGTGCTGCCCACGGCGCGGCGTAGCCCGGCGAAATCTGGCCGGCGTTGGCAAAACTGGTTTCGAGCGCGGGACCGGCCTCGCGGTCGATCACCGTGACTTCGTGGCCCGCGCGGGCGAGATACCAGGCGCTGGCCACCCCGACCACACCACTGCCCAACACGACGACTCGCATAGCTGCTCCATAGAGATTCGTTGAGCTACGCCGCGTTGCCCGGACCCTGGAAGCGGATGTTGTGGCACCCATAGGGGAGAAGGCATGAAAATTCGGCTATAGCCAGTATTTGTAGCTATGCTATTGTTGTACGTCCAGGTTTTGTTATCGTATTTTTCGGATTTTCGGGAAGAAATCATGAGAACGCAGCGCCAACCGGTCCGCGCGCTCGACCGGCTCGATCACCGCATCCTGAAGCTGCTTCAGGAGGACGGCCGCATGGCGATGAAGGACCTCGCGGAGCAGGTCGGGCTCTCGGTCACACCGTGCATCGAGCGCGTCAAACGCATGGAGCGCGACGGCGTGATCACGGGCTACTTCGCGCGCGTGAATCCCTCGGTGCTGGGTGCGGCGCTGCTCGTGTTCGTGGAGATCACGCTCGACCACAAGAGCGGCAACATGTTCGACCAGTTCCGCCGCGAGGTGCAGAAGATTCCCGAAGTGCTCGAATGCCACCTCGTCTCCGGCGACTTCGACTATCTCATCAAGGCGCGCATTGGCGAGATGGCCGACTACCGCAAGCTGCTCGGCGACATCCTGCTGCAACTGCCGGGCGCTGTGCAGTCGAAGAGCTACGTGGTGATGGAAGAGATCAAGGAGACGCTGACCATCGCCGTGGGTGAATGACCTGGCTCACTGCGGCGGCTGAAAGCACCCCGTTTTTAGGACTCGACAACGCGGATCGATACTGTATATTTATACAGTATCGATCCGCGTTTTTTATGTCCGCGTTTTCTTGCCTATTTCGCTTAAGCCGTGACCGACTCCCATCACCCCGATCCCGACGCCTGGTATCCCGTTGCGCCGCCCACGGCGCGCAAGGGGCGCGGGGCGGTCACGAACCTGCAAGGGCGCTACGAAGTCGACCAGCGCGAAGCGTTCGATGACGGCTGGCAGCAGGCGGGTGTCGGCGGGGAGCGCGATGGCGAAGGCGATGAAACCGGCGAGCCCAGGCTGCGCACCGAAGTCTTTGAAGAGCGCGCGAAAAGCATCCTCACGCGCAACCAGTCGCCGGACATTCCGTTCAACGTCTCGCTCAATCCTTACCGCGGCTGCGAACATGGCTGCATCTATTGCTTCGCGCGGCCCACGCACAGCTATCTCGGTCTGTCGCCAGGGCTGGATTTCGAGAGCCGCATCTACGCGAAGGTCAATGCGGCGGAATTGCTTGCGCGGGAAATCGCGAAGCCGTCGTACGAGCCCGAGCCGATTGCGCTGGGCGTGAATACCGACGCCTGGCAACCAGTGGAGCGCGAGATGCGCATCACGCGCCGCGTGGTCGAAGTGCTGGCGGAACGGCAGCATCCGTTCGCGGCCATCACGAAATCCTCGCTGATCGAGCGCGATCTCGACCTCCTCGCGCCGATGGCAGCGCGCCAGCAGTTCATGGCGGCGATCACGATCACCACGCTCGACGCCGATATCGCCCGCACGCTCGAACCGCGTGCGGCGACGCCCGCGCGGCGGCTACGCACCATCCGCACGCTGGCCGAAGCCGGCGTGCCGGTGGGCGTGAGCATCGCACCGGTGATTCCGTTCGTGACCGAGCCCGACATGGAGCGCGTGCTCGAAGCCTGCGCCGAGGCCGGTGCGACAAGCGCGAGCTACATCGTGCTGCGTCTACCATGGGAGGTCGCGCCGCTGTTCCAGGACTGGCTGGCGGCGCACTTCCCGCAGCGCGCCGAGCGCGTGATGAGCCGCGTGCGCGACATGCGCGGCGGCAAGGATTACGAGTCGGCGTTTTCGCAGCGCATGAAGGGCACGGGGCTTTGGGCCGACCTGCTCAAGCAGCGCTTTCATAATGCCGCGCGGCGCCTCGGGCTCAACGAGCGGCGCCACGGCATTCTGGATATGTCGGCGTTCGTGCAGTCGAAGGCCGTGCGCGAAAAGCCGCAGCTCGACCTGTTCTGAGCCGTTACCGTGCGATTTACTGCGAGAGCGCCTTCGCGGCTTCGACCTGCGACTCGAAGTACGTTTGAAACGAGAGCGCGAGTCCCGTCATCAGCAGGAATGCGCCTATCAGGAGCGAGAAGATCACGACGAAGATCACCGTCCAGCCCGAGCGGCTCGTGCGGCCTTGCTCCACGAACGCGGCGTTGAACTGCTCGTCCCATTTGGCGTCGGGGCGTAGCCCGTAGACGATCGCCGCGAGGAACGCCGAGAAGACCGACAATGCGCCAATCACGGCGAGCACCCAGCCGGGAATCGAGGCGCGCTCGGTGGCGACGAGCAGCATTACGCCCGGAATGCCGATGAGCGTGCCGAACAAATGCGCCCAGCCCCACACGTCGCGTGGGCCGTACAGATAGAAGCGGTGTGCGCCGAGGCTGCCAAACAGGAAGGCGAGGGCGGCGGTGAGCGTCTTGGAGCGAAAGCGTGCGAGGTTCTTGTCGTTGGGCATGGGCTCGGGCGAAACGTGGGCGTTCGGCCGCCATGGGCGCATCACGTCGAACGCACACGGGCCGCCGGGCATTGTATGCCGCTCGCCGCGCTTGCAGCACAAGCGCGCTTATGCCCGGCACCATGGCTGCAGCTTCAAGATGGCTGTCGCGTCACGGGTTCGTGTAGGTCACGCGATAAATCGCGCCCGCATAGTCGTCGCTGACGAGGAGCGAGCCGTCGGGCAGCGTGAGTACGTCGGCGGGGCGGCCCCATTGGGTCTCGTCGGAGTTGAGCCAGCCCTGCGCGAATACGTCCTGGCGCGCGTTCGTGCCGTCGGGGTTGGCGCTCACGCGCACCACGCGATAGCCGACCTTCTTGCTGCGGTTCCACGAACCGTGCTCGGCGATAAAAATGCTGTTCTTATAGTCGGCCGGGAACATCGATCCGGTATAGAAGCGCATGCCGAGCGACGCCACGTGCGCGCCGAGTTTGAGGGCCGGCGGCGTAAAGCCGCTGCACGGATGACCTGCGCCGAACTCGGGGTCGGCGACATTGCCGCCGTGGCAATACGGAAAGCCGAAGTCCTCGCCCACGTGCGCGAGGCGGTTCAGTTTGTCGTCGGGGATGTCGTCGCCGAGCATGTCGCGGCCGTTGTCGGTGAACCAGAGTTCGTGCGTCTGCGGATGCCACGCGAAGCCGACCGTGTTGCGCACGCCGCGAGCGATGGTCTCGTAGTGCGAGCCGTCCGGGTCCATACGCCCGATCATCGCAAAATGCACGCGCTGCGGGTCGCTGGCGGGCAGGCAGACGTTGCATGGCGCGCCCTGCGGCACGTAGAGCTTGCCGTCGGGGCCGAAGGCGATGAATTTCCAGCCGTGGTGGCGCTCGGAGGGCAGCGAATCCGTGACGACGACGGCTTTGGGCGGATCATCGAGATGACGGTCGATCTCATCGAGCCGCACGATCGACGACACCGCCGAAACGTACAGTGCGCCGTTGCGCCAGGCCACGCCCACCGGCATCGACAGTCCCGAGGCCACGATATGGCGCTTGGCGGCTTTGCCGTCCTTGAGTTCGAGCGCGTAGACATCGCCGCCTATACTCCCCACATACAGGAGGGTGCCGTTGCCCGACAGCGTCATTTCGCGCGCGCCGGGTACGTCGGCGCAAAGCACCTCGATGTGGAAGCCCGGCGGCAGCTTGATGCGGTCGATGGGAAGCGCCGCGTGAGCGTACGGCGCCGCGAGCAGGGCGGCGGCAACGGCGAACCACGCCGCTGTGAAGCGTCTGGCCGATGCGCGAGACACCGGAAAACGGGAGCCGCCGCCCACGCCGCCGCTACAACCGCGACGCAGCCATTGCATGAGTCGTCTGAAAGTCGCCACAATTCGCTCCAGGGCCCGCCCATCGTGGGCATGAGCCGCAGTTTGACCGCTGTATCTCGCCGCTTTGCGCGCGCTGGCGCGCAATTTCCCGTTAAGTGTTTGTTATGCCTCCGGTTTCGGGCTATAATCGCATGTTTCAGTAGTCCCGAACCCCCGGTTTTCAAGGATTTTAGTATGGTCATCATCCGTCTGGCACGCGGCGGCTCGAAGAAGCGCCCGTTCTACAACATCGTCGCAACCGACTCGCGCAACCGTCGCGACGGCCGTTTCATCGAGCGCGTGGGCTTCTACAACCCGGTCGCTACGAAGGGTGAAACGCTGCGTATCGCTCAAGATCGCGTGACGTACTGGAAGGAAAACGGCGCGCAAATGTCGCCGGCCGTCGAGCGCCTCGTGAAGGAAGCGCAAAAGACCGCCGCCGCTGCGCCGGCTGCTTAAGTCTTTAAGCGTCTTTTCAGTCTGTTGTCCGTGTTTTGCCCGCGTACGCGCTGCATGATCCGCGTATGCAATATCAAGCTGGTCGCAAGGGGTGCCGATGTCCGCGCATGACGCAAAATCTGCCGTAGAGGCGAACGACGCGTCGGAAAGCGGGGCGCCCGAAGTTGCGACTGGCGGCGCCGGCAAGGCTGCCGCCCGCGGCGCGCCGTCGTTTGGCGCGTTCGTGCGCAAACCTGCGCGCGAGAACGCCGCGAAAGCCGCGCCCGCAGGTGAGAGCCTACGCGCCGAAACCGAAGCGAGTTGGCCGGCCGACGCCGTTGAAGTCGGCGCCGTGATCGACGCCTATGGCCTCAAGGGCTGGCTGAAGATCGCGCCGCACGCGCAGGACGGCCGCGCGCTGCTTTCCGCTAAACGCTGGTGGCTCCTCAAGGGCCGCGAGGGTCAGGCGCATCGCGAGCGTCATTGCGCGGTGCGCGTGAGCGCCAAGGTTCATGGCGACAGCGTCGTCGGCCAGTTGGCGGGCCTGGACGACCGCGATGCCGCGCTGCTGTTGCGCGGCGCACGCGTGTACGTGAGCCGGGCCGACTTCCCGGCGCCTGCGGCCGATGAATATTACTGGGTCGACCTGATCGGGCTCGACGTCGCCAATGAGGCCGGCGTCGAGCTCGGCAAGGTTGCCGACCTGATCGACAATGGCGCGCAATCGGTGTTGCGTGTCACGTATGCGTCCACGGACAAGGATGGCAAGCCGGCCAGCGGCGAGCGCCTGATCCCGTTTGTAGGCGTGTTCGTGAAGACGGTGGACCTGGCGGCGAAGCGTATCGTCGTCGACTGGGAAGCCGACTACTAAGCAGCGGCAACGCTGCGGCAACCCCGCCGCGCGCCTTGATTCAATTTCGCTGAACGGAGAGAGCGATGCAGTTCGATGTCGTCACGCTCTTTCCCGAGATGTTCCGCGCGCTGACCGACTGGGGTATTACTAGCCGGGCGGCGAAGCAGCAGCGTTACACGTTGCGCACGTGGAATCCGCGTGATTTCACGACCGACAACTACCGTACGATCGACGACCGCCCCTACGGCGGCGGGCCCGGCATGGTCATGCTGGCGAGGCCGCTCGAAGCGGCGATCGACGCGGCAAAGGCCGCGCAGGCGCAAGCCGGCGTGAGCGCTCCGCGGGTGCTGCTGATGTCGCCGCAAGGCAAGCCGCTCACGCACGAACGCGTCATGCAGTTCGCGCAGGAGCCGGGTCTCGTGATGTTGTGCGGCCGCTACGAAGCGATCGACCAGCGTCTCGTCGACCGCTGCGTGGACGAAGAAGTGAGCCTCGGCGACTTCGTGCTCTCGGGGGGCGAATTGCCCGCGATGGCCTTGATGGACGCCGTGGTGCGCAACCTGCCGGGCGTGCTGGGCGATGCGCTTTCGGCGGTGCAGGACAGCTTCGTCGACGGTTTGCTCGACTGCCCGCATTACACGCGCCCCGAGGAATACGACGGCGTGCGCGTGCCCGATGTGCTGCTTGGCGGCCATCATGCGGAAATCGAGCAATGGCGTCGCCGCGAGGCGTTGCGCAACACGTGGAACAAGCGGCCCGATCTGATCGCGCGGGCCAGAAAGAACAAGATGTTGAGCCGGGCCGACGAGGCGTGGCTCGCTAGTCTCGCGAAGGGCTCGAACGAAGCGTAAGGCTTCGGGCGTGCGCGACAAGGGGCGCAAAAGGCGGTGCCGCTTCATGCGTGAACGGCGCCAGTTGTGAATCCATCCTCTATCGGGGCCGTAGTGCAGCCAACCCTGCACAGGTACGAACGCCGACAAGATGGCATACGGAGTCAATCCATGAATCTGATTGAAAAACTCGAGCAGGAAGAGATCCAGCGCGTGCTGGGCGAGAAGACCATCCCCGAATTCGCCCCCGGCGATACGGTGATCGTCAACGTGAACGTGGTTGAAGGTAACCGCAAGCGCGTTCAGGCATACGAAGGCGTCGTGATCGCGAAGCGTAACCGCGGCCTGAACTCGTCGTTCATCGTGCGCAAGATCTCGTCGGGCGAAGGCGTCGAGCGTACGTTCCAGACGTACTCGCCGCTGCTGGCCAGCATCGTGGTGAAGCGTCGCGGCGACGTGCGTCGCGCGAAGCTGTACTACCTGCGCAACCTGTCGGGCAAGAAGGCACGTATCAAGGAAAAGCTGGTGTCGAAAGACCGCGCAGCTGCTCCGGCCGACCAGGCGTAAAAGCTGTAAGAAAGAAGCACCCTTCGGGGTGCTTTTTTCTTTTTGGCCGCAAAATAATCTCGTGTACATGTAATCCGAGACGCCCGTTGATCCGCCCAGTATTTGAACCCGAAAGCCTGCCGATCGAATCGACGGGCGCGAGCCTTCCGCAAGTCGCCGCGGAGCGCCTGACCGCCGCTGGTTTGCGCACGCGCTTTGAGCAGCGCCTGCCGTGGGACCCTGAACCCCAGGAAGCGCGTCTCTTCGAGATGCGCGATCCGCGCGAGGCCGCCGTGCTGATGCCCATCGCGTTGCGCCCGGCCGGCCTGACTGTGCTGCTCACCCAGCGCGCCGACAACCTCAGCAATCATGCGGGCCAGGTGAGCTTTCCCGGCGGCAGCCGCGAACCTTCCGACCCCACGCCCATCGCCGCCGCGCTGCGCGAGGCGCACGAGGAAGTGAACCTCGACCCCGCGCGTGTCGAGGTCCTCGGCGCATTGCCCGACTACCTCACTGGCACGGGCTTCAGGGTCACGCCCGTGGTCGGTCTCGTGCACGAGCCATTCAGTCTCGCGGCGGACTCGCTCGAAGTGGCGAGCATCTTCGAGGTGCCGCTCAGCTTTCTCATGAACCCGGTGCATCACCAGGTGCGCGTGCTCCGTTGGGAAGGCGGCGAGCGGCGCTTTTATGCGATGCCGTATCCGGACCGCAATGCGCCGGATCTCAACGGGCCCGAACCCGTCGTCGCGTCCGGCGTCGGGTCCTCGCACTTCATCTGGGGGGCGACAGCGGGCATGCTGCGCAACTTCTACCGTTTCCTGCTCGCGTAGCACGTCTGGCGGCGCGTGCAAGCGCCGCCGCGCACTGTTGCGAGTTTGCCGCCCGAATTGCCGGCGATGGTCAGGCACATCTGGCCCTGTGATATCGTTGCAACACTTTAATAAAACCCCTTCCGCAACCCGATCTGCACGGCGCGTCGCATGACCTTCTTTTCCGTATTGCTGGCTCTCGTCATCGAACAGGTGCGGGCGCTGTCGCCCAATAATCCGGTCATGGCGCTCGTGCGCCTCAATGCTGAATGGGCCGCCCACGGCTTCGACGCGGGCAAGCAGAAGCATGGGCTCCTCGCGTGGCTCGTGGTCGTGCTGCCGTGGACGCTTGCCACGGCGCTCGTGTACTACGTGCTGTACCACATCAGCTTCGTGCTGGCGTTCCTGTGGAACGTGGTGGTCGTGTACTTCACGCTCGGCTTTCGCCAGTTCAGCCACTATTTCACCGACATCCATCTCGCGCTGAACAACGACGACGTACCGCGCGCGCGTGAAATCCTCCACGAATGGACCGGCATCGACGCCGTGGACATGCCCGTGAGCGAGATCGTGCGCCACACGCTCATTCACGCGGTGATCGCGTCGCATCGGCACGTATTCGGCGTGTTCTTCTGGTTTCTCGTGCCGATCGGGCCCGCGGGCGCCGTGCTGTACCGCATCGCCGAATATCTCGCGCGCGAGTGGGCGCGTCCCGCCGAGGACCGTACCGAGGCGTTCTCGAACTTCGCACAGCATGTGTTTTTCGTGATCGACTGGGTGCCTGCGCGGCTCACGTCGCTGGGCTTTGCGATCGTCGGCAACTTCGAGGACGCGATCTACTCCTGGCGCAACCACACGAACCAGTGGCCCGACACCAACGAAGGTGTGCTGCTCGCCACCGGCAGCGGCGCGCTGGGCGCGCGGCTTTCGGGCCCGCTCGCCGAGCAGTCCAGCGTCGATGTGCTCGCGCAGCCGGGCGAGGGCGGTCCGTACACCGTTGGCGACGACTGCACGCCGCGCACGCTGCAATCGGCCGTGGGCCTCGTGTGGCGCGCCGTGATCCTGTGGATGATTCTGCTGCTCATGCTGACGATCGCTGTCTGGCTCTGAGCGCTGCAGCGCTGAGTCGCAGAAATGCAAATGGGCCGCTTCTAGCGGCCCATTTTCGTTTGGGTCGGCACCTGACGTCACTCGTCGTGCACGTCGCGATCGCGTCCGCAATTCCAGCACACGGTGAACTGCGCTTCGAGCACCTCGCCGCAGCGCGCGCAGCGCCACGTCGGCGAGCCCGGCGGCGGGCCGTTCACCGCTTCGTCGATTAGACGCCGGGCGAGCTTTTCGTCGCGCTCGTCCACGAGCCACAGTTCGGGCGCGCACTGCTCGGCCGGAATCTCGCCCATCGCGCCGCTCAGGTAGCGGTTGTGCAGCTCGCAAGGCACGCCCGCCGTCGCCAGGATGTTCATCCAGTGCTGGGCGATCAGCAGATTCGGCGCGCGCACGAGCTTGAGCATAGGGCCTTGGGGCAGGCGGCGCGTCAGCGCACGATCTGGCTGATCTCGTGCATGAGCTGCGCGTAGAGCGCCTGGCGCTCGGGCGCGATGCGGCCGCCGTCGACGGCTTCCAGAATCGCGCAACCGGGCTCGTGCAGGTGATGGCAGTTGTAGAAGCGGCAGTGCGCGAGCAGCGGCCGGAACTCGGGGAACGCGCGCTCGAGCTTGCCTTCGGTGAGGTGATAGAGGCCGAACTCCTGGAAGCCCGGCGAGTCGATCAGCGCGCCGCCCTCGGGCAGCATGTAGAGCCGCGTGAACGTCGTGGTGTGGCGGCCGCTGTTGAGCGCCGTCGAAATCTCGCGCGTAGCCGCTTCGGCGTCGGGAATCAGCAGGTTCACGAGCGTCGACTTGCCCATGCCCGACTGGCCGAGCAGGATCGTCTGATGGCCGTGCAGATGCTCGGCCAGGGTCGTGCGCGCCTCCTCGGGGCGGCCCTTCACCGACACCTCCAGCACCGTATAGCCCAGCGCGCGATAGCGTTCGAGGCGCTGGCGCGCGAGCGGCAGCGCGGCCTCTACGTCGATCTTGTTGAGCACGATGAGCGGCTTGAGGTCGTTGGCCTCGGCGGCCACGAGCGCACGCCCGAGCAGGTCCTCGCTGAAGTGCGGCTCCGTGGCGAGCACGATCAGCAACTGGTCGAGGTTCGCCGCGAAGAGCTTTGACTTGAACTGGTCGGAGCGATAGAGCAGGTTGCGCCGCTCGCCGATCGCGACGATCACGCCCTGGTCGGCGGATGTCGACTGATACTCGACGCGGTCGCCGACCGCGACCTCGCTCTTCTTGCCGCGCGGGAAGCATTGCAGGTGCGCGCCGCCGCCGTCGGGCGCGACGAGATAGTGGCGCCCGTGGGCGGCGATCACCACGCCGTGCAGCGTGGCGCCTGCAGCTTTTGCGTTGCCGGCGGCTTTGGTTGCGCGCCGGTTCATGCGTGCGCGAGCAGTCGGTCGATCCGCTGCGAAGCCGGCGGATGCGAGTAGTAGAACGCGGTATAGAGCGGGTCGGGCGTGAGCGTCGACGCGTTGTCCTCGTAGAGCTTCACGAGCGCGTTGACGAGATGCTGCGCGTCGGTTTGCGTGGCGGCGAAGGCGTCCGCCTCGAACTCGTGCTTGCGCGAGGAGAGGCTGCCAAGCGGCGTGACGAAGAACAGGAACACGGGCACGGCGAGGAAGAACAGCACGAGCGCGAGCCCTTCGTTGCCGCCGAGCAGCGACGGCCGCACGCCGAGACCCTCGTAGAACCAAACGCGCTGCGAGAGCCAGCCGAGCAGGGCGAGCAGCGCGAGGCTGATCGCGAACGTGACGACCATGCGCTTGATCACGTGCCGGCGCTTGAAGTGGCCCAGCTCGTGCGCGAGCACGGCCTCGATCTCGCTGCCGGAGAGGCGCGCGAGCAGCGTGTCGAAGAACACGATGCGCTTGGCGGCGCCAAAGCCCGTGAAATAGGCGTTGCCATGCGCGGAGCGGCGGCTGCCGTCCATCACGAACAGGCCCTTGGCCGCGAAGCCGCAGCGCTGCATGAGCGCCTCGATGCGCGAGCGCAGCGCTTCATCGCGCAGCGGTTCGAACTTGTTGAAGAGCGGCGCGATGAAGGTGGGGTAGAGCACCAGCACGAGCATCTGGAAGGCGACCCATACGGCCCACGTCCAGAGCCACCAGAGGCTGCCCGCCTGCTTCATGAGCCAGAGCACGACGAAGAGCAGCGGAATGCCGAACGCGGCGCCGATCAGGAGCCCCTTGATGCGGTCCATGATGAAGATGCGCTTCGTCATGCGATTGAAGCCGAAGCGCTCCTCGACCACGAACTGGCGGTAGTAGTCGAGCGGCAGCTCGACCACGCCGGAAATGGCGAGCACGGCGCCGATCAGCGCGATCTGGCCCACATAATCGCGACCGATCGCATCCGAGATGCCGAGATCGAGCGCCTGCACGCCGCCGAGCAGCGTGAGCGCGATCAGCACGACGGCGCCGAGCACGATCTCGATCATACCGAGGCGCGTGCGCGCGACCGTGTAGTCGGCCGCGCGCTGGTGCGCGGCGAGCGGGATGGTGGCGGTGAACTGCGCAGGCACCGCGCCGCGGTGGGCGGCGACGAAGCGGATCTGGCGCGACGCGAGCCAGAGCTTGGTCGCGACCATGGCGAGCACGCCGACGACGAACAGCACGCTGAAGTACAGCGCAGGGGAGGGGGACAGATTAGGCATCCAGGAAGTCCGTGGTATGTATGCGACAATTATATGTTCTCGCCGGCCGGGCATCGCATCCTGTCGATGCCGCGCACGCGCCGCGCTTCCAACGCTCTCCGGGTTGCCTTTCATGACTGACATTACCGCTGCCGGCGCGCCGCTCATCGAGCGCACCGACATGAACCTGATCTGGCTCGATATGGAAATGACGGGCCTCGATCCGGACAACGACCGCATCATCGAGATCGCCGTGGTGGTGACGAACTCGACGCTCGACAAGCTCGTGGAAGGCCCCGTGCTGGCCATCCATCAGCCGCAGTCGGTGCTCGATCGCATGGACGAATGGAACCGCAACACGCACGGCCGCTCGGGCCTCATCGAGCGCGTGCGCGCCTCGACCGTCACGGAAGAAACCGCGACCGAGCAAATCATGGCGTTCCTTTCGCAATACGTGCCGCCGGGCAAGTCGCCGATGTGCGGCAACTCGATCTGCCAGGACCGCCGCTTCATGGCGCGCTGGATGCCCACGCTCGAGCGCTTCTTCCACTACCGCAACCTCGACGTGAGCACGCTCAAGGAGCTTTGCCGCCGTTGGCAGCCCACCATCTACAAGGGCTTCCAGAAGCGCGCGATGCACACGGCGCTCGCCGACATCCATGAATCGATCGACGAGCTTAAGTACTACCGCGAGCACTTCCTGGTTCCGGCGCCGGGCATCGTGCCTGACATGGCGGCGGGCGAGGCCGGTCCGGCGCTCTGAGCGCCGTTGAGATACGCAGCGGCGGCGGTGCTGCCGCTGCTGCTGCACGATCGTTGAAGTTCGAGTATTAAGCGCGCGGCGCCCGCTGTGCGTTTTTAGGCCGGAACGCCGCCACGACGTTCGGGTCGGTTTCGATGTACGGGCCGCCGATCAGGTCGATGCAATACGGCACCGCAGCAAAAATACCGGCCACCTTCGCGGCGCCCTGATCGTCGCGCAAGCCTTCCAGCGTTTCCTTGATCGACTTCGGCTGCCCCGGCAGGTTGATGATGAGCGCCGCGTGGTCGTCGTTTTCGCGGATCACGGCAACCTGGCGCGACAGAATGGCCGTCGGCACGAAATTCAGGCTGATCTGGCGCATCTGCTCGCCAAAGCCCGGCATTTCCTTCGTCGCCACCGAGAGTGTCGCCTCGGGCGTCACGTCGCGGCGCGCGGGGCCGGTACCGCCCGTCGTCAATACGAGGTCGCAGCCGAGGCCGTCCACGAGCGCCGTGAGCGTCGCGGATATCGTGGCCGCGTCGTCGTGGATCAGGCGCGTTTCGGCGCGCCACGGTGTTTTCAGCGCGTTGCCGAGCCACTCCATCAGCGACGGAATGCCCTTGTCCTCGTAGACGCCGCTCGTCGCGCGGTCGCTGACCGACACGAGGCCGATCACGAGTTCGTCAGGATGGCTGCGCTCAGGCTTCGTCATCTTCGCGGTCCTCGTCGGCACGCTCGTCGTCGTGATCTTCGCTGTCGCCGGCGCCTTGGGCGCTCGCGTCCTTGATCCACTGGAACAGCTCGCGGAAGGACTTCGGCGGCTTGCCTTGCTCTTGCTCGCGGCGCGCGTTGCGGATCAGCGTGCGGCCTTCCTGCGGGTCGACGGCGGGGTGCTGGCGGATGAATTCGGTGAGCGCGGCGTCGTCCGCGAGCAGCTTGTCGCGCGTGCGCTCGATCCAGTGCAGGCGCGCCGTGGCGGCCTTGTTCACGCCGCGGTGCTCGTCGAGCTTCGTGCGCAGCGCGGCGACTTCGGCTTCGGTCAGGCCGCGCATCATGCGGCCCACATACTGGAGCTGACGGCGTTTGCCTTCGTGGTCGGTGATGCGGCGGCACTCGTGGACGGCGTCCGCGAGGTCTTCGGTCATCGGCATGCGCTTGAGCGCGTCCCTGGGCAGTTCCACGAGGGCCTCGCCGAGTTCCTGGAGCGCTTCCATGTCGCGCTTGAGCTGCGATTTGCTCGGGCGATCGTAGCCGTTGTCGTCCTGCTCGGCGACAGCGTCGTTCATCGGTTGAATGCGGGTTTTGCGTTTCATGGGGCGTATTGTAGCGTGCGCGGGCGCCCGGCTCGGGCTGTAAGGCGGCGGACGGCGGCGCCGGCAGCCAGGCGGCGAAAGCGCCTGTGATGCGTGTTCACATACCTTGCTATGATCGCGGGATGCGCTTTGCGAACGCTGCGCGTTCCGAGGCACCTGAATCGATACCAGCGAAACACGACATCAGCGGGCCGCACCGGCCCAATACCGGACCGTAACGACAATGGCAGCAGACATCGAAGCCCGGCAACGCTTTTTCCCGCACACCCAGGACGAGCTGAAGGAGATCGCCTCAGACATCCTGCGGCACGCCAGCGCGCTCGGCGCGAGCGACGCCGCGACCGAGATCTCCGAAGGCGACGGCTTGTCCGTCTCAGTGCGGCGCGGCGAGGTCGAGACGATCGAGCACAACCGCGACAAGATGGTCGGCGTGACCGTCTATATCGGCAACAAGCGCGGTAACGCGAGCACCTCGGATTTTTCGCCGCAGGCGCTCAAGGACACGGTGGCGGCCGCGTACAACATCGCGCGCTTCACCGCCGACGACGACTGCGCGGGCCTCGCCGAGCGCGATCTGCTCGAAACCGCACCGCGCGACCTCGACCTCTACCACCCGTGGAATCTCTCCGCCGACGAGGCCGTGGAAATCGCGCGCCGCGCCGAAGACGCCGCGTTCGCGGTCGACCCGCGCGTGAAGAACTCCGAAGGCGCGAGCGTGTCGGCACAGCATTCGCAGTTCGTGCTCGCCACCTCGGGCGGCTTCATGCACGGCTATCCGTACTCGCGCCACTACGTCTCGTGCGCGCCCATCGCGGGCGTCGGCCGTAACATGCAGCGCGACGACTGGTACACCTCGCGGCGCAGCGCCGCCGAGCTGGCCTCCCCGGAAGCCGTCGGGCGCTATGCGGCCGAGCGTGCGCTCTCGCGCCTGAACGCGCGCAGCCTCGACACGCGGAAGGTGCCGGTGCTGTTCGAGGCGCCGCTCGCCGCGGGTCTGCTCGGCGCGTTCGTGCAGGCGGTGAGCGGCGGCGCGCTGTATCGCAAGACGTCGTTCCTCGTCGACAGCCTCGGCAAGCCGGTGTTCGCGCCGCATATCCAGGTCGTCGAGGACCCGCATGTGCCGCGCGCGGCCGGCAGCGCGCCGTTCGACGAAGAGGGCGTGCGCACACAGCGACGCGAGGTCGTGAAGGACGGCATCGTGCAGGGCTATTTCCTGTCGTCGTATTCGGCGCGCAAGCTCGGCATGCAGACCACCGGCAATGCCGGCGGCTCGCACAACCTGCAGTTCCAGAGCTCGCTAACGAAGCCTGAGGACGACTTCGAGGAGATGCTGAATAAGCTCGGCACGGGCCTCTTGCTGACCGAGCTGATGGGGCAGGGCGTGAACTTCGTGACGGGCGACTATTCGCGCGGCGCGTCGGGCTTCTGGGTGGAGAACGGCAAGATCCAGTACCCGGTGGAGGAGATCACGGTGGCGTCCACGCTGCAGGAGATGTTCCACCACATCGTCGCCGTGGGCGCGGATACGCTCGCGCGCGGCACGCGCCAGACCGGCTCGGTGTTGATCGAGCGGATGACGGTGGCGGGGCAGTAAGCGCCTTTTAGCGCCTTCTGCGCAGGCTCGATGAAAAACGGCACGCTCTGGCGTGCCGTTTTGCTTTTGGGGGCCGCGATCCGCGCCCCCGTCGATCAATCCCGCCGCACGTACCGCACGAAAGCGAAATCGAAGTCGTTCGGCGCATTGGCATGCAGCGTCTCGCGCGACGTTTCCTGCCACACGTCGGGGTCGGGCGCGGGGAAGGTGGCGTCGCCCTCGAAGTCCGCGGAGATTTCCGTCACCACGAGTTCATGCGCGAGCCGGAGTCCTTCGCCGTACAGCTGCGCGCCGCCGATCAGGAACGCCGCGGGCGCCTGATCCTGAGCCGCGAGGGCGAGCGCCTCGTCGAGGCTCGTGGCGGTGTCGCAGCCGGGAAAGCGCTTGCCCGCGTCGCGCGTCACGACGATATTGCGGCGGCCCGGCAAGGCGCGGCCGATCGATTCGTGCGTTTTGCGGCCCATGATGATGGGCGCGCCCATGGTGGTGCGCTTGAAGAACGCGAGGTCTTCGGGGAGCCGCCAGGGCAGCGCGTTGTCGCGGCCGATCACGCCGTTGCGGGCGCGGGCGACGATGAGGGTGAGCGTCGTCATCGAAAGGGTAGGGGCGAGATTGTAAGCTGTTCGCAGTGATTCTACCTGAGCGCGCCGGGCGCCCCGGCGCGCTTCCTCGGTATTGGCTGTTTCAGTCCTGCCCGTCGGGCGGCAATTCCGCCTGGTTCTCCGCTTCGCCGCCGAAGAAGGTTTTTTCGTCGCGCAGGCCGTGCGCGCCCATCAGCCGGTAAAGCGTCACGCGCGAGATGCCGAGATCGGCCGCGGCTTCCGTGAGCCGGTGCCGGTGCCGCAGCAGCGCCGACTCGATCGCGCGCCGCTCCGCGGCCTCGCGCGCCTGCGCGAGCGTGACCGTCTGCTGCGCGGTGAACTGCGCGAGATCGAGATCCTCCGCCGAAATCAGCTTGCTTTCGGCCATCACGATTGCGCGGCGCACGCGGTTGATGAGCTCGCGCACGTTGCCAGGCCAGTTGTAGTTGTACATGGCCTCGATGGCGTCGGGCGTGAAGCCGCGGATGCGGCGCGCGCTGTCCTGTTTGAACTTGTGCAGCACGTGGTGCGCGAGGATTTCGATGTCCTTGCCGCGCGCGCGCAGGGGCGGCTCGTCCACGCGCAGTACGCACAGGCGGTGAAAGAGGTCAGCGCGAAAGCGTCCGTCGCGCATCGCCGCCTCGAGATCGACGTGCGTGGCCGAGATGATGCGCACGTCCACGGGAATCTGCTCGTGTCCGCCCAGCCGTTCGATCTTGCCTTCCTGCAAAAAGCGCAGCAGGCTTGCCTGACTCTCCAGCGGCAGGTCGCCGATTTCGTCGAGAAAGAGCGTCCCGCCGTTGGCCGATTCGACGCGCCCGATCTTGCGCTGGTTCGCGCCCGTGAATGCGCCGCGCTCGTAGCCGAACAGTTCGGATTGCAGAAGATGATGCGGGATCGCGCCGCAGTTGATCGGCACGAAGGTCGCCTTGCGCCGCGCGGAGCGCTCGTGGATCGCGAGCGCCGTGAGTTCCTTGCCGGTGCCCGATTCGCCCGAGATGAACACGGTGGCGTCGGTGTTCGCCACCTTGCGGATCGTGCGAAAGAGCTGCTGCATCGCTTCGCAGGTGCCGACCATCTCGTCTTCGTCCTGGCTCGCGGCGGCCGGCGTGTCGAGATCGCACAGCGACACCATGCCGAACGCATGGCCCACGAGGTAGTCGAGCGTCGCATGCGCGACCGGCACATGCACGTAGTCGAAGCAGTAGTGGCGGATCAGGCGCCGCACTTCGGCGTCGGTGAGGCGCGAATCGTCGGTGAGCGCGATCCATCCCATCTGCTGCAGCCGCAGGATCGTCTCGAGGCCCGCGAACTCGCGCGGCGCGAAACCCGTGAGATCGACGATGCCGGCATAGGCCGCCTCCGGCTTCACGAGGCGCGAGGCCTCGTGCACCGTGCGTGCGGTCGCGATTTCCCAGCCGCGGCTCTTGAGGTAAGCGCACAGCAGCGGGTCGGGCGTGCGCGCGACATACAGCAAGGTGCGCTCGAGACGCGCCTCGGGCTTCGCATCGCGCGCGCGGCCCACGTCGGGGACATCTCCGGCAAGCGGCGGCCCGCCCACGGCGAGACGCTGCCCGGCTCCGGCGAGCGGTGTCACAGTGGCGCCCAGATGTGAGGATTCGCGCACGATCGGCCCCATGTCATCAGAAGGTATAAGGGAAACGCACGCCGACGACGAAGTTCGGTGCATCGGGCGTGAGCCCGACGGACACCGCGCCGTTGATCGTCAGGTGCTTGTTGACCACGTGATTCAGGCCGAAGTTGAGCACCGAGGCGGTCGTCTCGCTGCCCGGCACGCCGGTCCAGGCGCCCCCCGGCGACTTGGTCTTCGACTGCGGCTCGATGGCCATGGTGTACGAAATGCTCGCCGAGTCCTTGTCCGAGAAGGCGAGCGCGACGCCGCCGCCGAACTGGATGATGTCGCCGAGCTTCACTTCGGCAGGCTCGGTTTGCCCGATCACCGAAGAGATGTCGGAGAACGAGCGCGAGATGTTGTACGTGTACGAGAAGCTGCCGAACAGCACCACGGGGTCGTAGGTCTTCAGCACCGAGAGGCCGGCCGTCACGTTCCAGAAGCCCGTGCCCGTGGGCAGCTTGCTGGGGGCGACGAGATTGGTGTTGTCGGGCGTGATCTGCTGAACCTTGATGCCGAATGGCGAGGTGCCGGTGGCGGTCTTCACGCGCAGGCTGCCGACGACATCGGGAATGTTGTTGGTTTCCTTCAGGAACTGATAGTAGATCCCGAAGTTCACGTCACCGATCGCGTTCGAATTGACCGATGCATCCGTGAGCGTGCTGGCCGAGCCGCCCGCGCCACCGACGATGAAGGTGCTGTGCCGGTAGACGTAAGGCACGTCCACGTCGATGCTCATGCGGTCGGTGAGGCCGTAGCGCGTGTCGAGGTCGGCGGTGATCGTGTGCGACTTGGTCTGCCCCAGATTGATGTTGCCGAGGAAGATCGCGTCGAGGGCAAGGAAGCCCGAAAGCTGCAGCTGGCGGCGATCGTAGTAACTGTCGCTGATGCCCCAGTCCAACGTCAGCTTGTGGTCGAAGAGCGGCGCGTGCTCGCGCTGCACGACCGCTTCTTCGGCTTGCGTGCGGGACGGCTCGGCGCTCTTTTGCGTCTCGCCCACCGTCGGGCTGCCGTTGTTGGGGTTCACGCCCGGGTTGATACCAACGGGCGCGCCCTGCTGCGGCCCGCTCGCGGCCGCGCTGCCGGTCGCGCCATTGGTCGCGCCCGCGTCGGGCGAGGGCGGATTCACGGGCACGCCCGTTGCCGTGCCGGTGAGCGCACCCGGCGCCGTCGCGCCCGGCAGCGCCTGGGCGAGCGGCGGCAGGGGCACAGGCAGACCGTCTGCGCCCGGCTGCTCGGCGACCGTCGCGTCCGACGCGGCGTCGGGCGCACCCGCGCCCGGCATGCCGCGGCCGCGTTGCGCCATTTCGAGGTTCGTCACCTGGCGCTCGAGTGACTGGATTTGCCGCTGCTGCTCGTCGACGACGCGCATGAGCGTATTCAGGCGGTCTTCGATCGACTGGCTTTGTATCGCCTGCGCGTGGGCGGATTGCGAGAGCGCGAATAGTAAAACGGCTGCTGGAATGGCGGCCAGCGACACGTGTGGCGCGGCCGACCTGGACATCATCTTCATTGTTCTTCCCCCGGGATCGAATGCGGGCGCCCGGCGGAACCCCCTGGTTCCACGCCCGCGCACGTCGATGCTCCTCATTCAAAATGCTGCTTCTCGCGCGGGTCCTTGCCCGCGTGGTGGTCTCCTTGGCTGGTACGTCTCGTTATGGGCCCTCGGTTAGTGGAGATTTCGCAGAGCCTGTAGTACGCCGGTCTGCCGGATCATTTGCGACGTCATCTGCTGCGTCTGCAGACTCAGTTGCAACTGGTTGGCGACCTGCTGGTTATTGCCTGCGACCTGGAGTAACTGGGCGATCGCGCCGGCCTGCTGCATGTTGCCTGGCACGATGTTCTGCGTGGCGATGCCCGCCGGCGTCTGCAGCGTCACATTCACGCCGTTACTGCCGAAAGAGATGCCCGCTTTTATGCTGCCGGCCGCGTTCGATGCCGACGCGCTCGACTGGTTGGCGGCGCCTGACAGATTGGCGAGCTGCGGCGCGTTGTTGTCGTAGGAGATGGTTGCGGCATTGGCGCCCGTATTGCCATTGCCGGCCACCTGGGTGATCTGCGAGACGCCGTTGATCGAGACGTTCTGGCCGCCGGTGGCCGTCGCGTTCGGGTTGGCGCCGCTGTGTGCGCCCGTGGTGCCGCCATGCGTCGGGTCGACCACGGTTGCATAGGTCTTCACCTGCGCGCTCACCTGGTTGGCCGCATTCTGGGCGACCGCGAGCGCGCCTTGCGCGACTGCGGTCGCGCCGTTTGGCAATTGCCATTGAGAAAGCAGGTTCAGAACGAACCCGGAAATCATGTCGCTGCCGGCATATTTGCCGGTCTGATGCGCGAGCACGTCGTCGCCGACGGCTTCGCAGCGGATGCCTTGCGCCTGCGCGTCGGCGTTCGAGAGAAACGCCGGCATCGGTTGCGGCAAGCCGATGCCTTCGGCCGCTAGCGCACCGCTCGAAAAAGCGCAGGCGAGCGCGCAGACGGCTGCCGCGATGCCACACTGTGAGAGGTTGCGTTTCATGATTCTTTCGACTTCAGAACATCACGGCCTTATCGAGGCCGTATTCGAAGAAGGGAGTCGCCGCCGTGCCGTTGAGCAAGGCTTGTTCACGCAGCTTGAGCGCGAGCGACTCGTTGTTCTGCAACAGCGGAGAGTCCTCCAGGAACGGCTTGCCGAGCACCGCGAAGACGAGGCCGTTCCATGTCTTCGCGAAGTCGTCTTCGGCGACGATACGGTTGCCGAGCGCGGGGTCCGCAATGAAAATGCGGCCGTTCTCGGCGTGCTTGACGATCACGAAGTGCTCATAGCCATCGATGTTCATGAGCACCAGCACGGGTATCTGCAGGTGGTAGAGCGCGTCGGTGTTGACGCGAAAACCGCGGCCGCGCAAGCCGATCGTCTCGACGAACTTCTTCATGTCGAGCATGGAGAAGCCGTTCTTGACGACCACCTCGGGCGTGGAGAACACCATCATCTCGCGGATCAGCTCAGGTTCCGGAATGTCGATGCCGTAGCCGTACCTGAGCAGTGTGGCGAGTGCGGCGGCGCCGCAGCTGTAGTCATACTGCTGGCTGACGATGCTGCGATAGCGAAGGTCGCGCATCGAGTGGACCGGCAGCTTCACCGGTACGCCGACGAGGTGGGTCGCGTCGAGCGTCGACTGCTGCGCATGCACAGGCACAAGGGCCGCGCTGGCCGAGAGCGTCAGCGCGACGACAAACATCCTTGACGCCGGGGTCGATACGGGCCCGGACATGGTGGTCTCCTGCCTTCTGATATGCGCGCCGGCTGCGGTGGACAGCCGGCGCGCGTTGCTTGCTGCGTTTTCTGCCTGGGGCGAGCCCAGTTCCTGCAGCGCTGCCAGCCGTGCTTAGTGGCCGTTGTTCATCGCGGCGATTGCCATGCCGTTGTGCTGCAGGTTGCCGATACCGCCGGCAATGTTCACGCCGATGTTGCCTTGCGCGCCGGTGAGCGTATTGGCGCCGAGGCTGGCCGTCCCCTGGAACTGGCCGGTGGCCGTCATGGCAGCGTTTTGCGAGTTGTTATCCGTCGCGACCATCGCAACCGTCGAGAAGTCCCCCTTGGTTGCCGTCGTCACGGAGCCGGCGAGGCTATTGTTCTGCGCGTTGCCGATGCCGGATGCGACGTTCACGCCGACGTTGCCCGATACGTTGGCGAGCGAGCCGTCGCCGACCGACGCGTTCAGGTTGAAGTTCTTCACGGTGGCCTTACCGCTGGAAGCTTGCGTGTTGAAGATCTGCGCGTTGCCGAACACGTTGCCCATGTCGACAGAAGCGAGCGCGACATCGTTGCTTTGCGCGTTGTTGATGCCTTCCGCGATGTTCACGCCGAGGTTGCCCGTCACGTTGGTCGCGGCGCCGCTGCCGGTGTTGGCGTCGAGCGTGCCCGCTGCCTGCGTGTTGTAGTGCTGCGTGATCGAGCCCGTGGTGTGCTCGTCGACCGTGTTGAGCGTGTCGCTCACGTTATAGCCCCAGCCGCTGTTCGAGCTCGAGCTTCTCGAGGACGAATGCTGATGCGAGTCCGAGCTCGTGCTCGACGTGCTGTACGTGTGGGCGTACGTGTCCGAAGAATTCTTCGTCTTCGAGCTCGTGCCGTTCACGCTTGCCGAAAGCGCGGCGCTGGCCGTGCCGTCGGCATGGGCCGTATTGGCCGTGGTCGAGCTGTTGCTGGTGTTCTTGTTGTTGTTCACGGCCCACGCTGCGCCGACGTTCGTCGTGTCGCTGTCGTTATGCGTGTTGGTCTTCGTGTGCGACGTGCTTTCCGAGCCGCTGAGGTTGATGCCGGCCGAGCCGTTGTGTGAGTTGCCGCTGTGCGACCACGATGCGTTGGCCTGGAGGCTGCCATTGCCGCTTTGCGACTTCGTCGACGTGTTGTTGCCTACGCTGCTGTAGCTCGTGCCGAGGGCCGCGCTGCCGGTGTCGCTATAGGTGCTGGCGGTCGTGTGGTCGTGCGTGCTGCCGTTGTCGGTCGCGACGTGATAGTCGGCGTTCACGCTTGCGTTGAACGTCTTGCCGAAGGTCGAGCTGCTCGACGAGGCCTTCGTCGTCGACGCATTGACGTCATGCGTGTGCGACGAGCTGCTCGAGGAGGACGACATGCTCGAATTGCTCGAGTTCGAATACTTGTAGAACGAGTTGTTGCCGGTGCCCGTCACGCTGGCGTTCGTGTTGTTGAACGTCGTCGTGACCTTGCCGCTCGCATAGCTTTGCGCTTGCGGAAGAAGCGTGCCGCCACCGGTCGTCTGATTGTTGTTGATGACGGCGCCGGCGGTGCTCGAAACTGACACGCAGCCGAACAGCGTGACAAAGCCTTCAATGCCGACGTATTGCGTGACGCCTGTGGCATTGAAGAGATACGCTGAATTAGCTGCGTGAGCGGAACCTACCGCCGACGCAAGAACTGCCGCTGCTATGAGGGTGCGCTTCATGATTTCGCTCCGATACTGAGTGGTCAGTTAAAAAAGAGTGCCCGCCGGGGGACGGAGCACAAAACTGTTTGCCGTAGCGTTACCGGCGCCGGCCGTCTGGTTCACCTGCACGAGGCCCGTCGCATTCCTGAATGCCGCATTGTCGATGCGTACCTCACGAATACCCCCTGCCTGGGCCGTTTGCCCATGACCGCCGTTTTGAGCAGCCGCCGCGGACAGCTCCCCGTCCGAGACCGCCACTACACCAATCGCACCACTGCTGATGAGAGCAGTGTTGCGCTGGATATTGCCCACGCCCGCCGACTGATTCACCATCATTGCGCCGTTCGTGTTCGCAAAAGCTCCTGCACCTATCGTCGCGCTCGCGCCCTTGAGTCGCGCGGTGACGCTGGCGAGCTGGTCGTCGCCGTTCACGTTGATCGACACGTTGCCGGTCGTGATCGTCAGCTGGTTGGCCTGCGCGTTGTCGACACCCGCGGTCTCGTTCACCGTGAGCGCGCCGGTCGTCGAGGTGGCGGCGCCCGGGGCGATGATCGCCGTGGCGCCGACGCTCACCTGGGCCTGCGCGGCGCTCGCGCAGGCGAGCGCGGCGCAGGCGAGCGCGGCGCAGGCGAGCGCGCTGGGAAGCGCCGTGCGAAACGTGCGTGACGTCTGGATCGAACGGCTCATTTCATGCCTCCCATGGCGCCCGTGAGTGGGCCGAGCGCGCCTGTGATAGTCGAGGAAATCGTGCCGCCGAGGCCGGCGCCGACGCCGCCGCTCGCACCGGCGCCTGCCGCCACGTTCGAGCCGGTCGCGCTGCCTGTGAGAATGCGCGTGAGCGCCTGGACGCCGGCGGTTTGCGCGCTCAATGCGCCGTTCGCATTCACGCCGCTCGAGCCGTGTGCGTTGGTGAGATCCGTGTCGGTGACGAGCGTCGCCATTGCCGGATCGAAGCTGTTCTTGGGAAAGGTCGTGGCGCGCACGAGCACCGGGTCCTGACTCTTCGGCACGTTGTCGAAGGCGCTGCGCGGCGTGACGTCACGTTCGACGATGACGTCGCCGGGGTTCGTGACCTGGGCGGTCACGCCCGCCGTGACGCTTGCGGCCAGGATGCCGCACAGGGCGGCGGCGACCTGGGCCGACCGGCGGCTGGCGCCGTGCGTCGAGTTGCGTGCTCTCATGCTGGTCTCCTCCTGGCCGGCGGCGGCGCATGGGCGCGTCGTCCGGTCCTTTTGCCCTGGCTTCGCGCATTCGCAGCGAACCGGACTCCGCGCCGCAAGCGGCACGGGTGCTATCTCATCGTTACTTTCTCGTGTAGCTCGCGAGGTTGCCCTGCGCGTTCTGGGTGGCGTCGACGGGAATCGGCAGCGGTGCAGGCGGCGCGATTTCGTCCCATAGCGTCACGTTGTTGCTGCCGCGCGTCAGTTGCGGCGTGACAGCCACCATCACCATGCCGACGGCGCCGCCGCGCTGGCGCGCAAGCGTCTGGTCGTCGAGAGAGCCGATGCCCGCGAAGACCCCGTCGTTGCCAAAGGCGACAGGGTCGGCCGGTGCGCTGGCGGCCGTGGTGCTGGCCGCGTCGGCCGGGGCCGGGGGGGCGTCGCCGGCCGGCGCGCTCACTGCGGCCGTGGCGGGAACGAGTGCCGCAGGTGTTGCAGGAACGACATCCGGGGCCGCGTTGGCGACGCTGGCAACCGCGGTTCGCGCGGCAGGCGCATCGTCGAGCGACTGTGCGCGAACGCCGGGCGAGAGGACGAGGAGGGCGGCGGGAACGAGCATGGCGGCGCATGTACTGCCGTAGCCGATGACACTGCGCCGGACCTGCTGGATGTTGAGTCGCATGGCGTATCTCCTGGTGCGAGACATTTAGCGAAACGTGTGCCATCGCCCGCAATCCATTGATACGCTTCGAACCGCACTATTTTCTGCAAGATTTGAATGGCGGATATTCGTCAAAACGTTTCAGCGCTGAAACGTGAGGCCGTTTAAAACCGTTTGGAATGCGATAGGGTTTCAAAGGAGAACGTTTGCGCGCGGGACGCTTTACGATTGAGAGAAAGGAAACATCCGTAATTATTTCTGCACTGACAAAATCGGGGAAACTGGTGGAAACACTTCCATCGGTCCCTTATCCATCCCCATTGCATAAATTCTATCCAAGTGCCACGAGGCTATAGTAAGCTTCAGACAAAGCCGTAATGCCTAAAAGAAAAAGCCCGCAACTGGGCAAGTTGACACACACGCCACAGCTCGGGGATTCACTGTCAGCAAAAGCATGCGCGTTCACTGTTTTTTCAGTACGCGAAAGTCGCTTTTTGCTGCGTGTCTGTACATTCAGGTGCGTGCCGTCATTCCCAAACGATGGTGTTGGCAAGAGGATCTGAATAATGGAACCTGCAACGCGGCAATTGGTGTACGTGACGCGAAAACCGGTCGAAGCGTTGAACGAGCGGTTCCACGAACGCGGCTGGCAGGTGGAGATCGTCGGCAACGCTCGGGACGCGCGTCGCGCCTTCCGCGCGGGTATGCCTGCGGGCGGCCTGCTCGATCTCTCAAGCGAATTCCATCTGCATGAAATCGGCTCGTTCGAACCGTGCCTCACGCTGCCCAACGTCGGCTGGGTCGCGGCGACCACGACGGGGCAGCTGCAGGACGCAACGCTGCGCCGTCTGGTGCGCGATTACTGTTTCGATTACGTAACGGTCCCCTGGAACGGCGACCGCATCGTCGATTCCGTCGGCCACGCGTATGGCATGGTTTCGCTCGGCGAAGTCGCCTCGAACGACACCACGGGCGGCACCGAAGGCGAAATGGTCGGCTCGTGCGAGGCGATGCTGGCGCTGTTCCGCTCGATCCGCAAGGTCGCGCTGACCGATGCGCCGGTGTTCATCTCGGGCGAGTCGGGCACGGGCAAGGAACTCACGGCCGTCGCGATCCACGAGCGCTCGGCGCGCCGTAGCGCGCCGTTCGTGCCGATCAACTGCGGCGCCATTCCCCCGCATCTGCTGCAATCCGAGCTGTTCGGCTACGAACGCGGCGCGTTCACGGGCGCGAGCCAGCGCAAGGTCGGCCGGGTCGAATCGGCCAACGGCGGCACGCTCTTTCTCGACGAAATCGGCGACCTGCCCATGGAAAGCCAGGCGAGCCTGCTGCGCTTCCTGCAGGAAGGCAAGATCGAGCGCCTGGGCGGTCATCAGTCGATTCCCGTTGACGTGCGCATCATCTCGGCCACTCACGTCGACATGCGCGCGGCGATGGTGGAGGGGCGCTTTCGCCAGGACTTGTATCACCGCCTGTGCGTGCTGCAGATCGACGAGCCGCCGCTGCGCGCGCGCGGCAAGGACATCGAGTTGCTCGCGCGGCACATGCTCGAGCGCTTCAAGAAGGACGGCAGCCGGCGCCTGCGCGGCTTTTCGCCCGACGCCATCGCCGCTCTGCACAACTACAGCTGGCCCGGCAACGTGCGCGAGCTGATCAACCGCGTGCGGCGCGCCATCGTGATGTCGGAGGGCCGCGCGATCACGGCGCGCGATCTCGAGCTCGGCGACTATGTCGAGGTGGTGCCGGTCTCGCTCGCCCAGGCGCGCGAAGCCGCCGAGCGCCAGGCCATCGAACTCGCGCTGTTGCGCCACCGCGGCCGCCTGGGCGACGCCGCCCAGGAACTCGGCATCTCGCGCGTGACGCTGTACCGGCTCTTGTGCGCGCATGGCATGCGCCATATGGAAAGCGAGCCGCTCGCGCCGCATCCGGGCGGCCTGGCTTCGGGCGGTTGAGGTTGATCGCGGTTGACTAGCGTTGATTGAGGCGAGCGGCGCTTTCGCGTTCCGCGCATTGGCCGCGGGCCGGCGCTTCTGACGGCCATCCCCGTGGCGTTTCGACTCGCCGCGCCTGCTGCGCCGCGGGCATGTCTTTGGGCTCGCCATAGCCCGTCCTGTGGGCATTCCACCCTTGTCCCCCGTTGCGTGACGGGCTCGCACTTTCGGCGCGGCCGACCCGCAACGCGCGCGCCGGGTAAAATCCCTCTTTTCCATCCTGAATCCGAACCGGGCGCCACCTGCCCGATGAGGGAACCGCGCATGAAACAGTACCTCGAGCTCGTCCGCTCGATTCTCGACACCGGCACCTGGCAGGAAAACCGCACCGGCATCCGCACGATCAGCCAGCCGGGCGCCATGCTGCGCTTCGACCTGCAGGAGGGCTTTCCCGCAGTGACGACGAAGAAGCTGGCGTTCAAGTCGGCCGTGGGCGAGCTGATCGGATTTTTGCGCGCCTCGCGCAGCGCAGCCGACTTCCGGGCGCTGGGTTGCAAGGTCTGGGACGCCAATGCGAACGAGAACGCCCAGTGGCTCGCCAACCCGTACCGCGAGGGCACGGACGACCTGGGCGACGTGTACGGCGTGCAATGGCGGCGCTGGCCTGCTTACAAGGTGCTCGACGGCGACGCCGCCGCACAGCTCGCCGACGCGCAGTCGCGCGGCTATGCGCGCGTGGCAGAATTTACCGAGGATGGCCGCTCCAAGGTGCTGCTCTACAAGGCGGTGGACCAGCTGCGTCAGTGCCTCGATACGATCATGAGCAACCCCACCGATCGGCGAATTTTGTTTCATGGCTGGAATCCGGCCGTGCTCGAAGAGATCGCGCTGCCGGCTTGCCACCTGCTGTACCAGTTCCTGCCGAACCCGACGAAGCGCGAAATTTCGCTGTGCCTCTATATCCGCAGCAACGATGTGGGCCTCGGCACGCCGTTCAACCTGACCGAAGGCGCGGTGCTGCTGCACCTCGTGGGCCGGCTGACGGGCTACACGCCGCGCTGGTTCACGTACTTCATCGGCGATGCGCATATCTACGAGAACCAGCTCGATATGCTCAACGAGCAGTTGCGCCGTGAGCCTTACGCGAGCCCGCGTCTGGCCATCTCCGAGCGCGTGCCCGAGTACGCGAAGACGGGCGTCTACGAGCCTCAGTGGCTCGAAAAGGTCGAGCCGTCCGACTTCTCACTCGTCGATTACCGGCACCACGAGCCGCTGACCGCGCCGATGGCGGTGTGAGGCGCTTGCATTTGCGTGAGTGGCCGGTATGACCGGGCCATGAAAAAAGCCCGCGAACGGCGACGTTCGCGGGCTTTTTCGTTGGCGGCGCGACGATCAGCCGTGGTGGTGATCGTCGTGATTGCCCCCGCTTGCGCGCTCTTGCGGATGAGGCGCGGGCTGCGGCTGCGGACGCGGTTGGGGCTGCGGCTGCGGGCGGGCCTCCGCGTGCTGCTGCGGCTGGGGCTGGGGCTGCGGATGGAATTCCGGGCGCGGCTGCGGTTGCGGCTGCGGACGGGCTTCCGCGCGCTGCTGCGGTTGAGGCTGCGGATGGAATTCCTGACGCGGCTGGGGTTGCGGCTGCGGCTGCGGACGGACCTCGGCGCGCTGCTGCGGCTGGGGCTGCGGACGGACCTCAGCACGCTGTTGCGGTTGCGGCTGCGCTTGCGCCTGCGGATGAAACTCGGGGCGCGCCGCGGGCTGCTGCGCCTGCCGCGCCTCCGCTTGCGGCTGCATCTGCTGGCCGTGCTGCGCCGCGGCTGGCTCGGGCATCCGTTGCTGCGCTTGCGGCTGGCCACGCGCCGCGTCACGCTGCTCCTGCATCGCGACGGCGGGCGGTCTGCCTGCCTCGTTGCCGCCCGGCTGGCCTCGTGTGGCCATCGGCGCGTGCGGCTGCGTCCAGGCCGGTTGATGCGCTTCGCCGCGCGCCGCGTTGGCCGCGTTCATCGCTCCCGGGCCGGGCTGACCGGCTGCGGGCGCGCCGCCTTCGGGACGGCCCGCAAACTGCGGCGGACGCGGCACGCCATGTTCCTGCGCGGCAGAGGGCGGCACGCCCGGCTGGCCATGCTCGGGGCCGCGCGGCATGGCGTTGCCAACCGCGGCGCCCGGTTGGGGCGCGCCGCCAGGCATACCCGGACCGCCGCCTTGCGCCTGCGGGGCCGACGGCCTGCCCGTCGTGCCAAGCACCGGTGAATGCGGCGCCACGACACGCACATTCTGTGCAGGCCACGCGCCGTGGGCCGCCGGAGCGAACGGCGAGGACGGCGCATGCGACGGCGCCGAGACGCGCACCACGGGCGCGCCCGCACCCGGCACCGTGCCGCCGGCGTGGGCGAAGCGCTGCGCCAGGTTGTCGTGGAACGCGGGCGGCGCGACCGGCGCGCGCGTGGCCACGACCTGGCGCTGATTGAGCGCTGCGGGCGGCCGGTAGTCGGCGCGGCGCATGTTGGGTCCGAAACTGCCCTTCACAGGCGCGATGCCGGGCGTGCCCGGGTCGATACGCGCGTTGCGCCATTGCTGCGGATCGACATGTTGCGCGAACCGCGAAACCGGCTGACCGTGGACGAACGCCGTGGCCGGCACCGCCGTCACCGCACCCGGCGCGCGATAGTTCACGTAGGTGTTGTGGACGTTGATATTCGTGATGTTGACGTCGCGCCGGTAGTTGTTGACGACGACAGTCTGGTTCACGCGTTCGTAGTAGTGCGGGCTCCAGCCGCCCCAGTGCGGATGCCACGGCTCGCCCGGCCCGAGCGCGAACCACGCGACGCCCGCGGCAGCGACGCCGCCGACTGCGAGGTTGACGCCCCAGTCCGTGCCGCCGTCGCCGCCGCCCACGAACGCAACCAGCGCCGGCGCATACACGGGAGGCGCGCTCTCGACGATCGGCCCGGGCACCCACGCCCACGAATCGTCGACGTAAGCCCAGCGCCCGTAGTGGTACGGCGCGAAGCCCCAAGGCGCGTCATCGACCCACGTCCAGCCCCATGGCGCCTGCCACACCCAGTGGCCGTCGTGATACGGCGCCCAGCCGGTGGGCACCGAGTTCGGCGTCCAGACTTCGCCGTACTGCGGATCGTTGCGCCACGTGCCGTTGTTGTCGAGGTCCTGGTAGCCCGGGACGTCGCGCGAGACATAGCGCGCCGAGACCGAGCGCTCCTCGGCAGCGTCGCGCGCGAGCGCCCACTGGTCGAAGGCGTCCGGCGGCGGTGCCTGGTCGCTTGCCACCTGCTGCAGGTCGGTGCCGGCGAAGCGGATCTGCTGGCCGGCCGTCATCGGCGTCTGACCGTTTTCGCCGTACACGGTCACGCTTCCGCTGCGCACGGTGACGGTCGTGCTGCTGCCGTCGGGCGCCACGTCCACGCGATAGTCGCCGGGGCTCGTCACGCCGAGTGCGAGGTTCGGCGTGTCGATTTCATAAGAGCTGCCGGGCGGCACTTCGCGCACACGCGTCGAGAGCGTGCCCTGGGCGACCTTGAGCTGCGCGGTTTGATCGTCGAGATTGAGGACATCGAGGCTCGTTTGCGCGCCGAGACGCACCGCCGTCGAGCCGATGTGTAGTTCGGAGCGCCCATTGGAGTCGTTCCAGAGCTGGTCGCCGGTCGTGAGAGGGCGGTTGAGCTGCGCGTACGACCAGTCGCTCGCGCCGGCCGGCTCGGTGGTCACGGCGCCGGCCATGTAGTCCAGACGCGCGACGCGGCTCGGCGGGTCGCCGCCGGTGGCGGCGGGGGCGGTCGCGGCGTCGGGCGGCGCCGCCTGCGCGAAGACCGCGGGCGCGGCGGCGAGGTTCAGCGCCGCGAGCGCGGCGAGCGCAAACAGCGTGCGGCGCGAAGTGCGCCGAAACTGGGTGATCGTAGGTGTGCGCGTCATCATCGTTGTTCTCCTGTCGATGGGATTTGGCGCTTATGCCGCAGCGTTTAGCGCCATCCCATGCAGGGCACTGTATCCGGCGGGCTTGTTTCCATGCTCACGGATTTGTTAAGGCTTATGCACCAGATGTAACAGAACGTGTGAGCGCACGTGAAACGCGCATTTTTGCCCGTGAAACCGGCGATTTTGTCGGATATTTGTCAGTGAATTCGGCGCGCGCACGCGGTGCCTCAAGCGCCGGCGATTGCGTCGAACTCGCGCTGTCCCCTGGGCGTGATGCGCAACACGCGCGGGCGGCTCGTGCGCTCGATCCAGCCGCCCTGCGTCCACGAATCGAGCAGCGCCGCCCCGAGTGCGCCGCCCAGATGCGGCCTGCGCTCGCTCCAGTCGAGGCAGGTGCACGCGAAGCGCCGCCGCCGCGCGCGCAGCGCCGCCACGTCCACGCCCCAGGCCGCGAGACGCGCCGCGCCCTCGGGCGTGGCTTCGAGGGTGTCGCCGTCCCGCACCAGCAGGCCGCCGTCCACGAGGTGCTCGAACACCTGTACGGCCACTTCGCCGGCCATGTGGTCGTAGCAGGTGCGCGCATGGCGCATCTCGAGCGGCACCGTACGCACGGGGCGCGCCGCCGGGCGCTGCGAGGTGACGGCGTTGGAGACCTGCGCTACGTTCATGAGCGCCTCGATCGCCGCGGCGATCTCGGGGTTGGCGATGCGGTAGTAGCGGTGGCGGCCGCGCACGTCGAGCGCGAGCAGCCCGCCATCGGTCAAGCGCGCGAGGTGACCGCTCGCCGCGGAAGGCGAAAGGCCCGCGATCATCGTGAGTTCCCCTGCGGGCCGCGCGCTGCCGTCCATCAGCGCCCACAGCATGGCGGCGCGGCCCGGATCGGCGAGCAGTGCGGCAACGCGCGCGAGGCCCGGGAAGTGGCTCGATTCGTCGGTGGCGGACAGGTTCATGGCGGCTCCTTCGTGGTTTGCGATGGCGGCTGACGTCGCCCACACCGTGATTTTAGCGAAATCGCGCATTCGACGTTTCAGTCTTCGATGAAGTGTCGATTGCAGCCACTCGATGGCCCCGCGATGAGGCCGGAGCATTGCCTGCGGCGCTCCGTACTGCGGCGCGCAAGAGCCCCGCGCTAAAATCGTTTATTGATGCAATTGGTCTGGCCTTTTATGAAACGCTTCCTGGCTCTTTTTGCCGTCGCCGCACTCGCCACCTTGTGCAGTGCCTGCGCAGGCGGTTCCGCGCCGTCGTCGAGCGGCGCGAGCGGCATCACGATGTACGGCACGATCGACCAGGGCGTCACGTTCCGCAAGTGAGCGGCCAGGCGTCATCTGGCAGTATTCAATGTCACCTTGACCCGACTGCCAAGCGCGCGCGTGCCATGATGCGGACATATCGTCAGCATCGAGTCCGCCGCCATGCCGCCTCAACCGTCGTTCCCAGCGCCCGCACGCCATGTCGTGTTTGCCGTCGCGCCTGAGCTCGTGCTGCTCGACGCCTGCGGTCCCGTCGAGGCGTTCTGGAGAGCCGAACTGGCGATGCGCGCAGCGAGCGGCACCAGCGGCGGCGAGCCCTGCGCCTACCGCACGACGCTCGCCTCGGTCGCAGGCGGCGTGCTGCCGACCTTTGCGGGCATGTCCATCGTCACCGAGCGGCTCGACTCGCTCGACCCCGCCACGATCGATACGCTGATCGTGCCCGGCGTCCCTATCTACGACACTGCGGACGACATCACCGCACTGCAACCCGAACTCGTCGCCTGGATCGCGGCGGCGGCACGCGACGCGCGCCGCGTCGCCTCGGTCTGCACGGGCGCGTTCTATCTCGCCGCGGCGGGCCTGCTCGACGGCCGCCGCGCGGCCACGCACTGGCGCAACGCCGCCCAGCTCGCGCGCCGTTTTCCCCGCGTCGAAGTCGATCCCGAGCCGATCTTCATCCGCGACGAGCGCGACGGTCGCGCCGTGTGGACGTCGGCGGGCGTGACGGCGGGCATCGATCTCGCCCTCGCGCTGATCGAGGAGGACTGCGGCCATGCGGTCGCAATGCAGGCGGCGCGCCGCCTCGTCGTTTTCATGAAGCGGCCCGGCGGGCAGTCGCAGTTCAGCGAGGCGCTCACGGCTCAGGCCAGCGCGGGCGCGGAGTTCGACGCGCTGCACGGCTGGATGGCCGCCAACCTGCACGGCGAGCTGAGCGTCGAGCGTCTGGCCGAAGAAGCACGCATGAGCCCGCGCACGTTCGCGCGCCGCTATGTCGATGCGGTGGGGCGCACGCCGGCGCGCACGGTGGCGGCGATGCGCGTGGAGGCCGCCGCGCACGCGCTCGTGCAGTCGCGCCGGCCGCTCAAGCGCATTGCGGCCGACTGCGGGTTCGGCACCGAGCAGAATCTGCGGCGCGCGTTCGAAAGGTCGTATGGCGTGCTGCCGCTCGACTATCGGGCGCGATTCGCGGCGAGCTAAAAACGCCGCCGATGGCGTTTCGCAAGCGGCTGCGACCGTCTGTCTTATTGCGCTCGTATAATCGACGCCTCCTTACCTCACCCTACGAGCCGCCGTTCGCGGCTTTTCGCCATGAGCCAAGCCGAGATGAAGACGCCTGCCCAGCCGCTTGACCGTTCGGAAACGACGTTCCGGTTCCTCGCCGAGCCGACTTCGGTGAACTTCGGCGGCAAAGTGCACGGCGGTGCGCTGATGAAGTGGATCGACGAGACGGCCTATGCGTGCGCCGCGGTCTGGTCCGGCCGCTACTGCGTGACGGTGAGCGTGGGCAATATCCGCTTTCGCCGGCCGATTCTCGTCGGCAACATGGTCGAGCTGCGCGCGCGCGTGGTCGCCACGGGCCGCACGTCGATGCATATTCACATCACCGTGCACGCCGGCGACCCGAAGAGCGGTCAGCTGCGCCTCACCACGGACTGCCTGATCGTGTTCGTGGCCGTCGACGAAAACGGCAATCCGATTCCCGTGCCGACCTACGTGCCGGAAACGGACGAGCAGAAGCGCCTCGCGAAGTACGCGCTCGACGTGAAGGAAGCGCTCGACGCGATCGTCGAACTCAAGCCCGAGGAAGTGGCGAAAGGGCAGGTTTAAGCAGGTTTGATACGCAGGCACGCTGTTGCGACAGCAGAAAAAAAACAGGCGGCGATGGGTTGAGCCACGCCGCCCGTTTTGCATTTGAGCCCTGCAAATGAAGCTTATTTGTTCGTGTTGCCGACCATCTCGCCGGGCTTCACCCATTCGTCGAACTGCTGCTCGGTCACATGTCCCAGCGCGAGCGCGGCGGCCTTGAGCGTGGTGCCTTCCTTGTGCGCCTTCTTGGCGATTTGCGCGGCCTTGTCGTAGCCGATATGAGGATTGAGCGCCGTCACGAGCATGAGCGATTCGTTGAGCAGCGTGTCGATGCGCGAGCGGTTCGGCTCGATTCCCACCGCGCAGTGATCGTTGAAGCTGAGCGCGCCGTCGGCGAGCATGCGGATGGACTGCAGCACGTTGTGCGCGATCATCGGGCGGAACACGTTCAGCTCGAAGTTGCCGCTCGCGCCTCCCATGTTCACGGCGACGTCGTTGCCGAACACCTGGCAGCAGAGCATCGTCACGGCTTCCGACTGCGTCGGGTTCACCTTGCCCGGCATGATCGAGCTGCCCGGCTCGTTCTCGGGAATCGACAGCTCGCCCAAGCCGCAGCGCGGGCCGCTCGCGAGCCAGCGAATGTCGTTGGCGATCTTCATGAGGCTCGCCGCCACGGTCTTGAGCGCGCCGTGCGCGAACACGAGCGCGTCGGCGGCGGCCATCACCTCGAACTTGTTGGGCGCCGTGACGAAGGGCACGCCGGTGAGCTTCGCAATGCTTTCTGCCACCTTGTGCGCGAATTGCGGATGCGCGTTCAGGCCGGTGCCTACGGCCGTGCCGCCCTGCGCGAGTTCGTAGAGATGCGGCAATGAAGATTCCACGTGCCTGATGCCGTGATCGAGCTGCGCAACGTAGCCCGAAAACTCCTGGCCGAGTGTCAGCGGCGTGGCGTCCTGCAGGTGCGTGCGGCCGATCTTCACAATGTCGGCGAAGGCCTTGGCCTTCGCGTCGAGCGTATCGCGCAGCGTCTTGAGCGCCGGCAGCAGATGCTTGACGATGCCGTAGGCGGCGGCCACGTGCATCGCGGTCGGGAACACGTCGTTGGAAGACTGGCCGCGATTGACGTCGTCGTTCGGATGCACCTTGCGCGCCTCGCCGCGCTCGCCGCCCAGAATCTCGCTCGCGCGGTTCGCGATCACCTCGTTGAGATTCATGTTGGTTTGGGTGCCGGAGCCCGTTTGCCAGACAGCGAGCGGGAATTCGCCCGGATGCTTGCCCGCGATGATCTCGTCGGCGGCCTGCATGATGGCGTGCGCCTTGGTCTCGTCGAGCACGCCTAGCGAGAGATTCACTTCGGCTGCGGCGCGCTTGATCGTCGCGAGCGCGGTGATGAGTTCCGGCGACTGCTTTTCGGTGGAGATGCGGAAGTTCTGCAGCGATCGTTGCGTCTGCGCGCCCCAAAGCTGCTGGGCGGGCACGGCGATCTCGCCGAACGTGTCGCGCTCCATGCGGACATTTTCGTTGCTTGCGGTCATTTGATACTCCGGTGATTGAGGCGGCGCCTTCGGCTCGCGCGGCTTGCGCTGCGTGGGAGGGCGCCGCCTTCGTGACGGGTTCGGATCCGCGTGGTGGCTGGGCTGCGGGGGCGCTGCGCGTCTCGCGTGACAAATGTGACACAAGCGGTGACACAAGCGTTGACACAAGCGTTGACACAAGCGGCTTCGCGGCTGGCTCGACGGCGGACGGTACGACGCAAATTAAGCGTTCTACGTTTTGCGCGCCCGATAGCGATGTGCGCTCAAAGCCGTTTCAAAGCTGGCTATCGACCGGCAAGAGCAAGAATAGCCCGGTTAGGACATTTCTGTAGAAACCCGCACCAGGGTCGAGGTCGTAGGTGCGGATCATGCCGTTCTCCTCGTCTGTCCAGACGAGCGCCGAGTTGACCGTGGTGCCTTTGAGCAGCGCCAGTTGTTCGGGCGTCGCGAGCGTCACGCGGTAGCTCACCTGCGGCGAGGTCGCCCGCTTGAACAGGTCGGCGACTTCATGCGCGATCGGCGGACTCTCGATGGTGAGCGCAAGCTCCGTGTTCAGGCGCGCCGAGCGCGGATCGAGATTGAGCGAGCCGATCACGAGCGTGCTGTCGTCGATCACGTAAGCCTTGGCGTGCAGGCTCGCGCGCGAGCGCGAACCGACCACGCCGAAGCGCCGCTCGTCGTCGGGCCCTTCCTGCTGCGGCTTGAACTCGTAGAGCTCGGTGCCGCCCTCGAGCAGTGGAACGCGGTAGGGGCTGTAGCCGGCCTGCACCGCCACGGCGTCGGTAGCGGCGAGCGAATTGGTGAGGATCGCCACGCGTACGCCGTGCGAGGTGAGCGCACGGATGGTCTGCACGCCCGCGTCGTGCGGCACGAAGTACGGCGAGAATACGAGCACGCTGCTGTGCGCCTGATGGATGCGATCGAGCAGCGCGCGCATGGCGTCGCCCAACTCGCCTTTTTCGTTGCCCGCGATCTTGCCGGGCGAGTCGGCCACGAAGGCCCATTTCGCCCAGACGAGCCCGAGCGCGTTGCCCGTGATCTGCTGCGCGAGCGGCGTCGCGTTGAGCGGCTTGGCGTTGTAGGGTTCGGCGCTCTCGTGCCAGTGGCGGCGCAGGTCGTCGCGTGCGGCGTCGAGATCGTGTGCGTCGAACTTCTGATGATTGAGCACGCTCAAGGGGTAGGAGATCGAACTGTTCCAGTACTCGTCGAAACTTGCCGAGACGCTTTGCGCGACCGGGCCTGCTGTGAGCACATCGAGGTCGCGGAAGTCGATCGTCGGGCTTGCGTTGAAGTACTCGTCGCCGAGATTGCGGCCGCCGACGATCGCCATCTCGTTGTCGACGATCGTCGCCTTGTTGTGCATGCGGCGCGTGAACTGGTCGACGTTCGTGAAGAAGTTGCGCGTGCGCAGGTACATCGATTCGCTCGTGCTGCCGTACGGATTGAACACGCGGATCTGGATGTTCGGATGGCTATTGAGGGCGGCCATCAGGCGGTCGACGTCGTGAAAATTCAGGTCGTCGACCAGCATGCGCACGCGTACGCCGCGATCGGCCGCATAGAGCGCCGAGCCGAGCAGGAGCTTGCCGGTGGTGTCCTCGTTGGCGATGTAGTACTGCATGTCGAGCGTTTTCGTCGCCGCGCGCGCGAGCGCGATGCGCATCTGCAGCGAGTCGGTGCCGGTGGCGAGCAGGCGAAAGCCCGATTCGCCCGGGTGAGCGGCAACGGGTGCGGCGAGCGCGGCGCCCAGCGGCGTGGCGCTGGCTTGCTGGGCCGGCAGCGCCGCGCTCGTCTCACGCGGATAGTCCGTGGCGGGCGGGCGCGTCGCGCAGCCGGCGACCAGCGCGAGGCAGACGAGCGCGAAGAAGGCTCGAAACGGGGCTTGCAACGGCGCGCGGCGCAAGGTCATGTATTGCGTAACGGCTTCGGATCGGGCGGGATGCGCGGGCAAACGGATTCTCCATGGCGGCGCGCCGCATGATGGTTCGTTTTCATTGCACGGCTTCACGAAGATTCTACGGGAAGCGGCACGTCTCGCATGCGGCCGCGGATACGTTGCGTTTGCAATTTCCGGGCCGCACGCAACCGACGATTGAGCGCGGGCGCAAACGTCCCAGTCGCTTGCGCCCGGCCGCCGCGTCGATCAAACGCGCCCGGTCGACGCGTTCGCAGCGCCTTGCGCATCGCGCGTGCTGCCGCGCGCCGGCTTGCCGGCCCAGTAGCCGGCGAGCACCGAGCCCGAGAGGTTGTGCCACACCGAGAAGAGCGCGCCGGGCAGGGCGGCGAGCGGCGAGAAGTAGAGCTTGCCGAGAGTCGCGGCGAGGCCCGAGTTCTGCATCCCCGCCTCGATGGCCAGCGTGCGGCATACCGATTCGTCGAAGCCGAGCAGGCGGCCGCCCCAATAGCCGCCGAGCAGGCCGATGCCGTTATGCAGCACCACGCCGAGCGCGACGAGCGGTCCGACCGTGGCGATGCTCGCGTGCGTGCCGCCCACCACGGCGGCGATGATCGCGAGGATCGACACCATGGAGGCGAGCGGCAGCACCGGCTCGACGCGGCGCACGAGCGAGCCCGCGAGGCGGTTCACGACGAGGCCGATGACGATCGGCAGGCCGACGATCTGCAGGATGCTCATGAGCATGCCGCGCACGTCGACGACGATCGAGGCATCGACGTAAAGGCGCGTCAGCAGCGGCGTCGCGAATACGCCGACCAGGGTGGAGAGCGCGCTGATCGTCACCGAAAGCGCGACGTCGCCGCGTGCGAGATAGATCATCACGTTGGACGCCGTGCCGCTCGCCACACTGCCCACGAGCACCATGCCCGCGGTCAGATCGGGTGGCATGTGCAGCACCTTGGCGATCGCCCAGGCGGCGAGCGGCATGACGAGGTAATGCAGGAAGATGCCCGCGGCGACCGGCGCGGGCCGCGTGAAGACGCGCTGGAAGTCGGCGAACGAGAGCGTGACGCCCATCGCCAGCATGATGATCATCAGGAGCGTGGTGACGTGCGGGGCGATCGGCGCGACGAGGCCAGGATCGAAATAGGCCAGCAGGGAAACGAGGACGGCCCAGAGCGGGAAGAGTCGGGTGATCGGGGCAAGCATGAAGGGGTGGTCCGTGAGTGGGTTCGTTATGCGTTGGCGCACGGCAAGCGGTGCCGGGGTGGCCGGCGGCGCTCACGGGGCGCGGCTGTCTCGTGTGTCGACTGGAGTTGGCGCTTTAGCTGTCGGCCGGAGTTAGTGCTTCAGCACTTACTCCGGGCCCATGCAGAGCACTTACTCCAGTCCCATGCAAAGCTCGACTGGAGTTGGCGCTGTAGCGCCTCGTCCCGCGCCATGCAGCGCACTGTTCTTGCCCTCGTGGGACGGACGCCTTTGGCGGCGTCAGCGCGTATTTTACCCGGTCGAGCCGGTGCGGCCCGGTCGATTAAGTAAACGCTTCAACTCGCGCTCACCCTGCATGGCCCGCCGTGGCGGCGTGAGCCTGCGAGCGCAGGCTCATCCGGTGAAACCGCCACGTCATGAGCACGGCGACGGTGGTAAGCCCGGCCGCCAGCCCCCACCAGAGTCCGAGCGCACCCAGGCCGAAGCGAAACGCCAGCGCGTAGCCGAGCGGAAAGCCAATGCCCCAGTAGCCCAGCGTGGCCGCGAGCATCGGCACGCGCGTGTCCTTCAGGCCGCGCAGGCACCCCGAACCGACGGTCTGCGCGCCGTCGACGATCTGGAAGATGGCCGCGACGCCTAGCAGCGTGGCGGCGAGCGAGACCGTGTGCGCGTTGGCCGGGTCGTCCAGATGCAGGTAGAGCCCGACGATCCAGTGCGGCGCCAGCACCATCACGAGCGCCGAGAGCGACATGAAGCCGACGCCGAGCCCGAGCGCGACGAAGCCCGCATGGCGTGCCGCGCTCGGCACGCCCGCGCCGGACCAGTAACCCACGCGCACGTTGGCCGCCTGGCCAATCGCGAGCGGCACCATGAACGTGACGGACGCCACGTTCAGGGCGATCTGGTGCGCCGCGAGCGGCGTCTCGCCGAGCAGGCCCGCGAGCAGGCCGGTGGCGAGAAAGAGCGTCGCTTCGACCGCATAGGTGATCGCAACCGGCCAGCCGATCGTGAAGAGTTCGCCCATCAGCGGCGCTGTGGGCCGGCGCGCGAGGACGAAACGCTGGTGCGAAGGCCGCAGGTGCAGCAGCGCCATCAGCACGAACGCGGTGAGCCACACGGTGATGGTCGTCGCCACCGCCGAGCCGAGAAAGCCGAGACGCGGCAGGCCCCAGGCACCGTGGATCAGGCCGAAGTTCAGAAAGCCGTTGATGAACACGCACGCAACCGACACCCACAGGAGGCGCCGCGCCGCGCCGATGGCGGGCAGGAACGAGCGCATGAGCCCCACGCCGATGAGGCTGGCGGGCGCGCCCCAGCGCAGCACGGCCGTGTATTCGCCGATGTGATGCGCGAGCAGCGTCGGCTCCCCGAGGGCGCGCAGGATCGGCTCGGCGAACGAAAGCAGCGCGAACGCCGGCACCGAGAGCAGCAGGGACAGCGCGAAACCGGTCCAGTAGATGTGCGCCACGTGGCTTTCGTTGTCGGCGCCGCGCGCCTGCGCGACGCTCACGCTCACGGAGGTCAGCACGCCCTGCAACACGGTCACCACCACGAAGAACATGTTCGCGCCGAGGCCGCCAGCGGCGAGCGCGTCGGCGCCTAGCGAGCCGAGCAGCACCGTGTCGGTCACGCTCATCGCCATCTGCGAGAGTTGGGCGATCGCGAGCGGCCCGGCGAGGCGCGCGGTATCGGCGGCATGGCGGCGCAGCGTGGGCGGCGCGGAAACGGCGCGGCGGGAAAGCGTGGTTCGAGTCATGAAAAACAAGCGGCGCGAGAAAAGCGCGCCGCGTGGCAGGGGTCGTCTGTCAAAACTGAAAGCTTATTGCGAGACAGCGACCTTGTCGATCCCGATGCTCAAATCTGGTGCATCGCTGGCGCCTGCGGGCAAGTTCCGGCAGGGTTCACTCGCTCGCCTTGATGGCGATGCGCGTGTCGCCGAGCAGCACGGCCTGGCCCGCGCGGATCTTGCACGTCTTGCGCAACTCGACTTCGCCGTCCACCTTCACCGCGCCCGAGGCGACGATCTGCTTGGCCGAGCCGCCGCTGTCGGCGAGTCCGGTGATCTTCAGGAGGTTGTGCAGTTCGACGTAGTCGCCGGTCAGCGTGAAATCGAGGTTGGGCATGGCGGATTCAAATTCGAAAGGCGTGCGGCTAGCGCGCAAAGGATGAGCATCATAAGGGATGGCGGCCTGCCCCAGCGCGTGCCACCGAATTCGTCGCATCCAAGGGCCAGATGTTATGAATTCGTCAGTAAATGAAACGTTGAGTAACGTCGCGGGACCCCACAGCGAACTTCATACCAAAATGGTTTCACCCCGGATCGACAGCGCCGCCCAGTTTTTTCCCAAGGCGGCACCATCGAGCGGGGGCGCGATTGTGGCGGGCTTGCCCCCGCAAAAGTGCCTTCGGAACCATTGCAAAGAGGATACGCCATGACCCAGATCGCCAAGCTGCTCACTGCTACCGCCGCTTTTGCCACCGTGACCACTGCCGCCGTATTTGCGCAAGGCGCGTATGCCCAAAACGCGACCCAGGGCGCGACACAGGCCGGCGAAGCCCCAACGATGGCGCCTTCCGACGCACCGGCCATGGCGCCGGGTGCCGTCCCGGGCCAGATGACCGGCCATGCGCCGAGCCAGGCCCCGGCGGCCGCAGGGATCGCGCAACCCGCGCCCGCGCCGCAGGCCCTGACCGCACCGCAGTCCGCGGACCCGCTGGTGCAAAAGCGCAACGCGAACGCCGCGGCGAATGCCGAGTACCGGAGCGCGAAGAAGTCGGCGAACGCCGAGTACGGCGACGCGAAGAAACAGGCGAAGTCGCAGTACAAGGCGCAGGTGAAGGACGCGAAGATCAACCACAAGGCCGACCGTCAAGCCAACGACTCGGAAATGAAGGATCAGATGAATGGCATGTCGGCCCAGCAGCAGGGCGGCCAGTCGCAGTGACGAGCGGCTGATGCCGAAGGCGCCCGGGCCTTTTGGGGCGCCGGTCTTTGACAGCGCTTGTGAGCGGCGGCGTCCGGCAACGGGCGCCGCCGTTTCGTCTGGCGGCTCCCGGGTGTCGGCGGCGGTGAAATGCGCCGCGGCGTTGTGGCTAAATCCCGCCAGATCGCCATGGAATCAGGCGCTTGCGGACGCAGGGTGTATGGATATACAGTATGCGTCGCTCCTTTCCGATTCGCCACGTTCATCGTCCCAGCCCCTCGTGTCCACCGTTTCCGTTGCCGATTCCTCCGCCTCCGATGCCAGCCAGGCGCGCGCCGAAGCGGCCAATGCCGTCTGCGCATGGCTCGCGAAACTCAACGACGCGCAGCGCGAGGCCGTCGAGCACGGCGGCGAAGCGGGCTATGCGCCGGGTTCGGCGCTGCCCGGCCCACTGCTCGTGATCGCGGGCGCCGGGTCAGGCAAGACGAACACGCTCGCGCACCGCGTCGCGCATCTGATTGCGGGCGGCGCCGACCCGCACCGCATTCTGCTGCTCACGTTCTCGCGGCGCGCCGCGCAGGAAATGACGCGGCGAGTGGCGCGTATCGCCGCCAGCGCGCCAGGCGCGGCCGGCGTGCTCGCGCAAGGGCTCGCCTGGGCGGGGACCTTTCACGGCGTGGGCGCGCGGTTGTTGCGCGAGTACGCGGACCACATCGGCCTGTCGCCGGCGTTCACGATCAACGACCGCGAGGATTCCGCGGATCTTATGAATCTCGTGCGCCACGAACTGGGTTTCTCGGCCAAGGAAAAGCGCTTCCCCTCGAAGTCGACTTGCCTTGCGATCTATTCACGCGCGGTCAACACGGGCGATTCGCTCGCCAATGTGCTCAACCGTTCGTTCTCGTGGTGCCTCGAGTGGGAGCCGCAGCTACGCGCGCTGTTCGCGTCGTACGTGGACGCCAAGCAGAAGCAGAACGTCCTCGACTACGACGACCTGCTGCTCTACTGGGCGCACATGGCCGCGGAGCCGGCCATCGCTGCCGATCTCGCGGGGCGCTTCGATCACATCCTCGTCGACGAATACCAGGACACCAACCGCCTGCAGGCCTCGATCCTGCTCGCGCTCAAGCCCGATGGCCGCGGCCTCACCGTGGTCGGCGACGACGCCCAGGCGATCTATTCGTTTCGCGGCGCGACCGTGCGCAACATTCTCGACTTCCCGGCGCAGTTCGACCCGCCCGCGCGTCAGGTGACGCTCGAACGCAATTACCGTTCGACGGCGCCGATCCTCGCCGCCTCGAACGCCGTGATCGACGCCGCTGCCGAGCGCTTCACCAAGAACCTGTGGACCGACCGCCCCTCGCAGCAGCGCCCGCGCCTCGTCACCGTGGCCGACGAGGCCACCCAGGCGCGCTACGTCGTCGAGCAGATTCTCGAGGCGCGTGAAGCGGGCATGAAACTCAAACAGCAGGCCGTGCTGTTTCGCGCGGCGCACCACAGCGCGACGCTCGAAATCGAACTTGCGCGGCGCAATATCCCGTTCGTGAAGTTCGGCGGACTGCGTTTTCTCGACGCCGCGCACGTGAAAGACGTGCTCGCGGTGCTGCGCTGGGCCGAGAATCCGCTCGACCGTGTGGCGGGGTTTCGCGTGACGCAGCTGCTGCCGGGCGTCGGGCCCGCCAACGCCGCGCGCCTGCTCGACCAGGTGTCCGCGTGCACGGGCGCGTATCGCGCCGCCGAGGCGCTCGCGGCTTTCGCGCCGCCGCCGCGCGCGGCCGAGGACTGGCCCGCGTTTGCGTCGCTCATCGACAGCCTCTCGATGCGCTCGACACCGTGGCCGGCCGAATTCGAGCGCGTGCGGCGCTGGTACGAGCCGCATCTCGAGCGCAATCACGAAGACGCTCAGGTGCGTCTCGCCGACTTGCTGCAGATGGAGAGCATTGCGAGCACCTACGCCTCGCGCGAGCGCTTTCTCACCGAACTCACGCTCGATCCGCCCGACGCGACGAGCGCCGAATCCGCCGATCCGCTGCTCGACGAGGACTATCTGATCCTCTCGACGATTCATTCGGCGAAAGGCCAGGAGTGGCGCAACGTGTTGGTGCTCAACGGCGTGGACGGCTGCATTCCGTCCGATCTCGGCGCGGGCAGCGACGAGGAGCTGGAGGAGGAGCGGCGGCTGCTCTATGTGGCGATGACGCGGGCGAAGGAAGATCTGCACATCGTCGTACCGCAGCGCTTTTACGTGCACAACCAGGTGGCGTCGGGCGACCGGCACGTGTGGGCCTCGCGCACGCGCTTCATCGCCACGCCCATGCTGCCGCTGTTCGAATCGCGCGCGTGGCCGCCCGCGCCAGTGGCGAGCGCGCCGAGCGCGGTGGGACTCGCCGCCGCCGCGCAGGCGAAGATCGAGATCGCCGCGAAGCTCAGGAAGATGTGGGATTAGGGGAGGCAAGCGTGGCGCGCGCCGTTTTCAGGCGACGCGCCAGCGCTTAGCGCCGTTGCTCGCGCGCGGTGCCGCGCTGCGGCGGCATGAAGAAGTTGCGCATCCACGCGGCGAGGCGCGTGAACACGTCGTCGGGCTCCTCGACGAAAATCTCGGGCTTGAGCAGGCGCAGATACTCCATGATCTGTTGCGCTTCCTGCTTCTGGAACACGCCATGCGTGACGCCGAGCCTGAGCAGCCCACGCAGTTCGCCCAGACGCTCGCGCGCCGCGCTGCCGCTCGCCTGTTCGCAGCCGATCTTCGCTTCGTACACACGCTGGCGCAGCGACTCGGTGAGGCGCCACGCGGGCGTCTGCATCGACTCTTCGAGCGCCTGGATGTCCTGCACGCCCGACTTGATCTGCGCCGCCAGCGGATCGACCAGCGTCTCGTCGCCCTGGGCTTCGCTCACGATGGCCGCCGCCCAGTCGCGGCACTGCTTCGAGAGTTCGTCGGGCGTCCACTCGGGCCGCGACGCGAAGCCGAAACCGAATTCGCCCGCCTGACGCATCAGGATCGAGACGACCTCGGGGAATTCCTTGTCGAGCGTGCGCTTGGCCCACGCGTACTGGCCGCCTTGCAGGAGCCGCTGGACCGCGTGCTCCGTGAGCGGCGTCATGTTGTCGAGCAGCTTCGCGCGCAGGTAATCCTCGAATTCCGGCGTGGCGAACTGCGGGTCGAGTTTGAGCGAGACGCGCAGGAACGCGTCGAAATCCTTGCGCAGCGACGCAAGCGTTTCATCCTTCAGGTTGAGGGTGATATGCCCCATTGTGGTTGCCCCGGTGTAATCCTTGTCGCTTCTCGCGTGCTCTCGCCGTTCGAGCAGTGGCCTGCCAGAGCAGGCCTTGTCGGGTTTAACGGCGCTCCGGGGTGAAACTTGAGCGTAAGGGGCGACGCTCGGCTCTAGCGCAGGACGACGCCTTGCCAGAGGAAGAACACGCCGAGTCCGACCGCGATCGTGAGGAGCGGGCGCTTCGTGAGCGCGCTGACGACGATCGCCGCGACCGCGCCGACGAGCTGCGCATTGCGCCAGGTCAGCTCGGCGCCCTGGCCGTGGGGCGACACCGCCATCGGCACGATGATTGCCGTGAGCACGGTGACGGGCACGAAGCCGAGCGCGGTGCGCACGAGCGGCGGGAACACCAGCCGGTCGCCGAGCACGAACACCGCAGTGCGAATGACAAGGGTGATGAGGGCCATGCCGAGAATCAGGGCGACGTAGTTCATTGCCCGGCTCCTGCGGTGCGTTGGACGTTGGGGGACTTGCGGGGGGACTCGCTGGCGGCGCGGGCGCCGCGCGAGGAACCCGGGCGCGAGAGCACGACACCCACGACCACGCCCGCGAGCACGGCGCCGAGCAGCCCGAGCTTGTACGGCCAGCCCTGCCAGAAAAAGGCGAGCGCGCCCGCAGTCGCGGCGGCGGCGAGGTAGCGCAGGGCAACGAGCTGCGGCACGACGATGGCGATGAAGGTCGCGACCATCGCGAAGTCCAGGCCGAGCGACTGCAGACCCGGGAACGCCGCGCCGAACAGCAGGCCGGCCGCGGTCCAGAGTTGCCAGTTCAGGTACATCGAGAGTCCCGAACCGAGGAAATGCCACGGTGAGACGTCGTCGCCGGGCGGATGGCGGCGGAAATGCGCCCACGCGACAGCGAAGACCTCGTCGGTGAGCAGGGCGCCGAGCACGAGGCGCCAGCGCAGCGGCAGGTGCGAGACATAGGGCGCGAGCGTCGCGCTGTAGAGCACGTGCCGCAGGTTCACGATGAGCGTGGTGGCGAGAATCACGGCGAAGCTCGCGTGCGAAGCGATCAGCCCGAGCGCGATGAACTGCGCGGAGCCGGCGAACACGGCGAGCGACATGAACTGGCCGTGCCAGAGCGAAAGCGGGCCCGAGGTGACGAGCGTGCCGAAGATCACGCCGAAGGGCGCGGCGCCGATCATCATGGGAATCGTGTCGCGCGCGCCGGCGACGAATTCGGTAAGGCGGTTGGGATGCGTGGTCAAGCTGTCCTCCTGATACATGGGGACAGCATAGCGGGCCGCCTTACGCGTGGCTTGTACGTTCTTGCGGCGCAAACGCGGGCTGGCGCGTTCAGGAGGACTGCCAGCGCCCCGGCGGCACGCCGAACACGCGCCGAAAGTGCCGCGTGAAATGGCTCTGGTCGGTGAAACCGCTCGCCGCCGCGACATCGGCGACCGTGGCGCCTTCGCGCAGCGGGGCGAGGGCGCGTTGCAGGCGCAGCTGGGTGCGCCAGGCATGCGGCGGAAGCCCGGTCGCCTGCGTGAAGAGCCGGGTGGCGTGAAACGGCGAGAGGCCGACCGCCTGGGCGAGATCGGCCACGCGCAGCGGCGTGGCGAGATCGGCGGCGAGGAGCGCTTTCATCGTTTCCACGCGCGGATCGTTCGGACCGTGCCTGAGCGCCGCCTCGCGCGTGCGGCCATAGCGCGTGAGCAGCGTCGAGAGCGCGTCGAGCAGCGAGCCCTCCACGGCGAGCAGATCGGCACACGGCGCCGGAGTCGTGGCTCCGCTGGAACGCGCGGGAAGCGCCGCCACGCCAGCCAAACTGGCGCTCGTGGCGGAATCCGGCACGGCCGCGGCGCGCCGCCAGTCGGCGTCGGCTTCCAGCAGCCGGTGAGCGCGCGAGAGCCGATGCGCGAGATCGAGATCGTGGATCACCTCGGCGTCGAACCACGGCAGCGGCTGCGTGCGCCCGGCGATTTCGCTGGCGAGGTCGTGCAGGAAGTCGATCGGCACGTACATCACCCGATAACTCCAGCCTTCTTCGACGGCGCGCGAGCCCGTATGCAGCTCCCCGGGATTGATCACCGGCACGCTGCCCGTTGCGGCGACATGCTGCATGCCGCGATAGCGAAAGCGTTCCGCGCCGCCCTCGATCACGGGGACTGTGTAGGCCTCGTGCCAGTGCGGCGCGAACGTATGTTCGTTGTATTCGGCCGTGACGAGATCCGCGCCGGGCAGAAGCGGCGTGCGCCAGTAGCGGGCGGAGTCTCGAAAACGGGAATCGGTCATGGTGAAGGATCCTGCGCGGATCCCCAGTTTAGCGCAGCGGAATCGTCGTGCCCGCGGGCACCGGCACGGCCGTGACGCTGTTCTTGGCGCTGCCGCTCACCACGCGGTCGCTGTAGGTCAGATACACGAGCGCGTTGCGCTTCGCGTCGACTACGCGCACGACGTGCAACGTCTTGAAGAGGAGCGACATGCGCTCGTTGAAGACGTCGGCCTGCTGTTTGAGCGGGCCTGCGAACGAGATCGGCCCGACCTGCCGGCACGCGATCGACGCCTCGGTCGGATCTTCCGCAATGCCGAGCGTGCCCTTCACGCCGCCCGTGCGTGCGCGGGAGACGTAGCAGGTGACGCCTCGCACCTGCGGATCGTCGTAGGCCTCGACGACGACCTTGTCCGAGCCGGTCACGCGGAAGTTGGTGTTCACGCTCCCGATCTGCTCGGCGTGGGCGGCGGCGCAGGCGACGAGGCTCGTGCAGGCGAGCAGCGCTCGCGCGAGGCGAGCGGCAAGGCGAATGGATTTCATGCGGACTCCCGAGGATGACGAAGCGACATTATCGGGGAGGGCGGCGTGCGCCACGCGCGCACCAAAAGAAAAAGGGGTTGCGTGCAAACACGCAACCCCTCGATATCTTGGCTCCCCGACCTGGGCTCGAACCAGGGACCTACGGATTAACAGTCCGGCGCTCTACCGACTGAGCTATCGGGGAACAGCAGTACAGCTACAACACTTTACGTCATAAAAAAACCCGTTTTGCGTTGTGAACGCCAACGGGCTTTTGCGAATCTTGGCTCCCCGACCTGGGCTCGAACCAGGGACCTACGGATTAACAGTCCGGCGCTCTACCGACTGAGCTATCGGGGATCAACAAAAGCAGAGAACGAGATTCTATGGGGTCTGGCTGGGCCTGTCAATACCCTGTCGCGATCTGTTTTGGGCAATCCGCTGCGCGAGGGACCGTCCAGACAGGCGACGGGAAGACACCCGAAGAAGCGGTCAGCGCGCGATTAGCGTGCGAGCAGCGCGAGCTTGTCCTTCACGTCCTTGAATTCGTCGGCTTCCGGCAGGGGGGCCTTGGTCTTGGTGATGCTCGGCCAGCCCTTCGCGAGGTCGGCGTTCAGCTCGATGAACGATTGCTGGTCGCCAGGCACGTCTTCCTCAGCGTAAATGGCGTTCACCGGGCATTCGGCCACGCACACGGCGCAGTCGATGCACTCGTCCGGGTCGATCGCGAGGAAGTTGGGACCTTCGCGAAAGCAGTCCACCGGGCACACATCGACGCAGTCGGTATAGCGGCACTTGATGCAGCTTTCGGTCACAACGTGAGTCATTCAGGCAACTCCTGCAAGCTTTTTGTATCGGGGGATGGCGGTTCGCCAAAAGCGCTATTGTAACTGATGAGGAATTACCCCAACCACAGGCCCGCAACCGTCCTTAGATCGTTTCGTGATTAGTTTATATGCCGGGGGGATTCGCAACGTTTTAGCCCTTGTGCGCGGAGGGCCGTGCCTGCGCGCACGCGGCGCGCGCAGGCATTCGGGTAACATGGACGCACCGCTGGCGCCTGCCGCCCGGAGCCGCTGCGGGGCACTGCCCGGCAGCGGCTCCGGTTCCCGCTTCGCGGGCGCTATCCGATTGCAGTCCGGCTGGCCCATTATGATCATTACTTCGCTGCTCGATACCGATCTCTACAAATTCACCATGATGCAGGTGGTGCTGCATCATTTCCCCGCGGCCAATGTGGAATATCGTTTCCGCTGCCGCACGCCGAACGTCGATCTCGTGCCCTACGTCGACGAGATCCGCAGCGAGATCCAGAAGCTGTGCAGGCTGCGTTTCGCCGAGACCGAGCTCGACTACCTGCGCAAGATGCGCTTCATCAAGAGCGACTTCATCGACTTTCTCGCGCTCTTTCACCTCAACGAAAAATACATCTCGGTCACGCCGTCGCCCAAGGCCAACGGCGAGATCGACATCGAGATCAAGGGGCCGTGGCTGCACACGATCCTCTTCGAGATCCCGGTGCTCGCCATCGTCAACGAGGTGTATTTCCGCAACACGCAGCATCATCCGCAGTACGAGGAGGGGCGCGAGCGCCTGCGCCACAAGATCGAGCTGCTCGGCGCGAAGCCCGAATTCGCCGACTGCAAGATCGCCGATTACGGCACGCGCCGCCGCTTCTCGAAGCGCTGGCACGAGGAGGTGATCCTCACGCTCAAGGACGATCTCGGCGAGCAGTTCACCGGCACGAGCAACGTCTACTATGCGATGAAGCACAACCTCACGCCGCTCGGCACGATGGCGCACGAGTACCTGCAGGCGTGCCAGGCGCTCGGGCCGCGTCTGCGCGACTCGCAGATCTTCGGCTTCGAAATGTGGGCGAAGGAATACCGCGGCGACCTGGGCATTGCGCTCTCGGACGTCTACGGCATGCAGGCCTTTCTGCGCGACTTCGACATGTACTTCTGCAAGCTCTTCGACGGCGCGCGGCACGACTCGGGCGATCCGTTCGAATGGGGCGAGCGCCTGCTCAAGCACTACGAGGACAACCGCTGCGATCCCCGCACGAAGACGATGATCTTCTCGGACGCGCTCGACATTCCGAAGGTGCTGCGCCTGTACGAGCGTTTCGGCGAGCGCTGCCGCCTCGCGTTCGGCGTGGGCACGAACCTCACCAACGACCTGGGCTACCAGCCGCTGCAGATCGTCATCAAGATGGTCCGCTGCAACGGTCAGCCCGTTGCCAAGCTCTCCGATTCGCCGGGCAAGAACATGTGCGACGACAAGGCGTATCTCGCCTATCTGCGCCAGGTGTTCGGCATCGAGCAGCCCGTGGAAGAAGAGTGCGCGGGCAAGTAAGCGGCTGAAAAACGCACCCCCGCGACCCGCGGATCGCAGGCGACGCCCCGGTATAATCGGCGCGTCGCTTTTCTTCATCTGATGAGGACGTTCATGGATACGACGGCCGCCCGCCGCAGCATACTCGCGCGCATTCGCGCGGCGCAGGGACGCGAGACTACGCCCGCGCCGCAAGAACGGGAAGCCGTGGCCGACTATCTCGCGCGTCATCCCGAAGGTCCGCGGCCGCCGCTGGAAGGCGATCTCGTCGCGCGCTTCGTTGGCGAGGCGCGCAAGATGTCGAGCACGGTCGACGAAGTCCAGCAGCTCGCCGACGTGCCCGCCGCCGCGCAACGCTATCTCGCGGAGCGCAGCCTGCCGATGCAGGCCGTCGCGTGGCAAACGCTCGACACGTTCGACTGGGCCGGCGCGAGTCTCGCCGTTCAGTTCCGCAAGCCCGAAGATCGCGATCTCGTCGGCCTCACGGGCTGTTTTTGCGCCACAGCCGAAACCGGCACGCTGGTGCTGCTCTCCAGTCCCCAGACGTGGGCCTCGGGCGCGCTGCTGCCCGAAACGCACATCGCGGTCGTGCCCGCTTCGCGCATCGTTGCGGGCCACGAAGATGCCTTCGCGCTCATGCGCGCCGAACGCGCAGAGCTGCCGCGCGCGGTCAACTTCGTTTCGGGGCCTTCGCGCACCGGCGACATCGAGCAGACCATCATCCTTGGCGCACACGGGCCGTATCGCGTGCATGTGATCGTCGTGCATGGCGCGTAGGCGCAACACGGCGAACCCTTGTGCGGGGACGCTCTTCGCCGCGCTGACGCTCTTCAGCACGAACGCACACGCGGCGGCCCTGGACAGCGCATCGCTCAGCGTCGCCTGGGCGCTGCCGTTCGCCGGCATGCTGCTGTCGATCGCGTTCTTCCCGATGTTCGCGGCCACGTTCTGGCATCACCACTTCGGCAAGATTTCGGCGGGATGGGCGCTCGCGTTCCTGCTGCCGTTCGCGGCCACGCATGGTGTCGGCGTGACGTATCCGCTTTTCGTGCACGCCGTCGTCGACGAATATCTGCCCTTCATCGCGTTGCTCGGCGCGCTCTATACGATTGCGGGCGGCATCTGCGTGTATGGGAATCTGCGCGGTTCGCCGCGCATGAACACGGCGATCCTCGCGCTCGGCACCGTGCTCGCGAGCGTGATGGGCACGACGGGTGCGGCGATGCTGCTGATCCGCCCGCTCCTGCGCGCGAACGACAACCGCCGGCACAACGTGCACGTGGTCGTGTTCTTCATCTTTCTCGTCGCGAACGCGGGCGGCCTGCTCACGCCGCTCGGCGATCCGCCGCTGTTCCTCGGCTTTCTCAACGGCGTAGGATTCTTCTGGACTGCGCAGCATCTCGCGCTGCCGATGCTGTTCGTTTGCGGCGTGCTGCTCGCGGTGTTCTACGCGCTCGACAGCTGGTACTTCCGCCGCGCCGGGGAAGTGCGCGCCGTTTCGCTCGATCCGACGCCGGACACAGACGCGCTCTCCATCGGCGGCAAGGCGAATTTCGCGCTGCTCGCCCTGCTCATCGCGCTCGTGCTGATGAGCGGTGTGTGGCGTCCCGGTATCGTCTTCGAGGTCGCGGGCGCGCACCTGCAGTTGCAGAACCTCGTGCGCGATGCGGGACTCGTTGCGCTCGCACTCATTTCGCTCGCGTTAACGTCGAAAGCGGCGCGCGCCGACAACGATTTCGAGTGGGCGCCGATCGTCGAGGTGGCCAAGCTGTTCGCAGGCATTTTCGTGACGATCACGCCGGTCATCGCGATGCTGCGCGCGGGCGAGGTGGGCGCGTTCGCCGCGCTGATCCGCTTCGTGAACGACGCGCCGGGCCGCCCCAACGAGGCGATGTACTTCTGGGCGACCGGGCTCCTCTCGTCGTTTCTCGATAACGCGCCCACCTACCTCGTGTTCTTCAATCTCGCAGGCGGCGACGCCAACGCGCTCATGTCCGGCGGCGCGAAAACGCTCGCCGCGATCTCGGCGGGCGCGGTGTGGATGGGCGCGCTCACCTATATCGGCAACGCGCCGAACTTCATGGTGAAGGCGATCGCGCAGTCGCGGGGCGTGCGCATGCCGGGCTTCTTCGGCTATCTTGGCTGGTCGGGCGTGCTGCTCGCGCCGGTCTTTCTCGCGGCCACCTGGCTCTTTTTCGTCTAGCCGGAAGCCGCTTGCTGGCCGGTCTGCGAAAAAGCGCGCCAGACTTCCCTGAGCGCCCCGTCACGCGCAACAATGACGGACATCGACTGAAGTGTGGAGAGCAACGATGCAAAAGATTCTCGTGGCGCGCCCGATCTTTCCCGACGTGATCGACCGGCTAAAGCAGTATTTCGACGTGGACTGGAACAACGGCGAAGCGCTTTCGCCCGAGGCGCTGCACCAGCGTCTCGCCGACAAGGACGGCGCGCTCACCGCGGGCGACCCGATCGGCGCTGCAACGCTCGCCGCGGCGCCGCGCTTGCGCGCGGTGTCGAACATGGCCGTGGGCTACAACAACTTCGACATGGGCGCCTTCAACGCGGCCAATGTGCTCGGCACCAACACGCCGGACGTGCTCAACGAAACCACGGCCGACTTCGGCTGGACGCTGATGATGGCGGCCGCGCGCCGCGTGACGGAATCGGAGCACTTCCTGCGCGCGGGCAAGTGGGACAAGTGGTCGTTCGACGCGTTTCTCGGCTCGGACATTCATGGCGCCACGCTCGGCGTGATCGGCATGGGCCGTATCGGCCAGGCGCTCGCGCGCCGTGCGCGCGGCTTCAACATGCGCGTGGCGTATCACAACCGTTCACGCGTCGCGCCTGAGATCGAGCGCGAGCTGAACGCCGAATATCTGTCGAAGGAAGACCTGCTCAGGCAGGCCGACCACGTCGTGCTCGTGCTGCCGTATACGGCGCAAAACCATCACACGATCGGCGCAGCGGAACTCGCGCTGATGAAACCCACGGCCACGCTCACCAACATCGCGCGCGGCGGCATCGTCGACGACGCGGCGCTCGCGCACGCGCTGCGCACGCGCCAGATCGCGGCGGCGGCCCTCGACGTGTTCGAGGGCGAGCCGCGCGTGCATCCGGCGTTGCTCGAAGTGGAGAACGTCGTGCTCACGCCGCACATCGCGAGTGCGAGCGAAGCCACGCGCCGCGCCATGGCGAACCTAGCCGCCGACAACCTCATCGCGGCGCTCGGCGAAGGTCCGCGCGCCGGGCAGCCGCCCAATCCGATCAACCCCGCCGTGCTGGGGCAAGCGCGTAAATGAGTCCGCTCGCAGTCATGTCGCTGGCCATCGTTGCGCTGGCGATTGCATTCGTCGTGACGCTCGTGGCGTTGCTGCGCGCGCGTCAAGGCCATGGCGACGGCGATGCCGAAGCCACGCTCGACGCGCTCGATCAACTGAGCGACCGCCTCGCGGCCTCGACCGACACGCAGGCGCGCGCAGCCGAGCGCATCGAGCGCGAGCTGCGCAACGAGATCGCGCGCACGGCGCAAAGCTCGCGCAGCGAGTTCGGCGGCGGCTTCGCGCAGGTGCAGCAGGCGCTGGCGGCGCAGCTCGGCAGCATCGCGACCGTGCAGAACAGCCAGATCGACGGTTTCGCCCAGCAGCTCGCCAAACTCACGGCGGCCAATACGCAGCAGCTCGACGCCGTGCGCCAGAGCCTGCAGCAGCAGGCCCAGCAGGCGCGCGACGAGCAGGGCGCCGCGCTGCGCCACTTCGGCGCGTTGCTCACGCAGCAGCTCGGGCAACTCACCGAAGTCAACGACCGGCGCTTCGCCGAAGTGCGCGCGACGCTCGAACAGCGCCTCAAGGACATCGAAGCGAACAACGCGGCGAAGCTCGAGGAAATGCGCCGCACGGTCGACGAGAAGCTGCACGCCACGCTCGAACAGCGCCTTGGCGAGTCGTTCAAGCTCGTTTCCGATCGGCTGGAGCAGGTGCACCGCGGGCTTGGCGAGATGCAGACGCTGGCTGCGGGCGTGGGCGACCTGAAGAAGGTGCTCACCAATGTGAAAACGCGCGGAACCTGGGGCGAAGTGCAGCTCGAAGCGCTGCTCGAACAGATGCTCACGCCCGACCAGTACGCGAAGAACGTCGCGACGGTGCCGAGGAGCACGGAGCGCGTGGAATTCGCGATTCGGCTGCCGGGACGCGGCGTAGGCGGCGCGGAGCAAGGCGAGCCGGTCTGGCTGCCGATCGACGCCAAATTCCCGCGCGAAGACTACGAGCGTCTCATCGATGCGCAGGAGCGCGCGGACGCGCTCGCGATCGAGGAGGCCGGGCGCGCGCTCGAAGTGCGCATCCGCGCGGAGGCGCGCACCATCGCCGAGAAGTACGTCGCGCCGCCGCACACGACCGATTTCGCGCTGCTGTTCCTGCCGACCGAAGGCCTTTACGCCGAAATCTTGCGGCGGCCGGGCTTGACCGACGTGCTGCAGCGCGACTACCGCGTGAGCGTGGCGGGTCCGACCACGCTCACGGCGCTCCTCAATAGCCTGCAGATGGGCTTTCGCACGCTCGCGATCGAGCGTCGCTCGAGCGAGGTGTGGCAGGTGCTGGGCGCGGTGAAGACGGAGTTCGGCAAGTTCGGCGACGTGCTCGCGCGCACGAAGTCGCAGCTCGAAACGGTCACGCGTTCCATCGAGGCGGCGGAGGTGCGCACGCGTGCGATGAACCGCAAGTTGCGCGACGTCGAGGCGCTGCCGGGCGAGGCCGCCGCGAATCTCCTCGGCGACGCGCTGCGTAACGGTAACGGCAATGGTAACGGCGACGCAGAAAGCGAAGCGGGCTTCGGCGACGAGTGACCGCAACCTGCGCGCCAAAAGCAAACGGGCCGCCTGATCCAGGCGGCCCGTTTGCTTTCGGGCGTGTGGGGTGCGCTGGCTTACCCGATCATCGTTTCACCGGGCGCGGCGAGCTTTTCGAGCGCATCGCCGGTCATGCGCACGACGCGCCAGTCGGGCAGCACGGTCGCGCCGAGCTTTTCATAGAAGCCGATGGCGGGCGTGTTCCAGTCGAGCACGGTCCACTCGAAGCGGGCGCAGCCGCGTTCGACGGCGATCGCCGCGAGCGCGCGCAGCATCGCCGTGCCGAGGCCGGTGCCGCGTTGCGACGGCTGCACGTAGAGGTCTTCGAGATACAGGCCGCGGCGGCTCAGGAACGTCGAGTAGTTGTGGAAGAAGAGCGCGTAGCCGACGATGCGGCCGGCATCTTCCGCCACCAGCGCTTCGGCGGCGGGGCGCGTGCCGAACAGGGCGTCGGCGAGGCCATCGGCCGTGCCCGTGAACAGATGCGTGAGCTTTTCGAACTCCGCGAGCTCGTACATCAGCGCGTGCATCGCGCCGACGTCGGCGGCCGTGGCGGCGCGGATCGTCGCGGCCATCACGCTTCCTCGGGCACGTCGGAGAGATGGATCTCGATGCCGCCGAAGCGCGAGGCCACCCAGTTGTAGGCGTGGCAGGCGATCCACAGCAGGATGAAGCCGACGATCGCGTTGAGCAGCAGCGCGCTGAAGATGGTCGAAAGTTCGACCGCGCCATAGCGCACGAACGCCACGAGCACGCCAAGCAGCACGATCGGCACGCTGAAGGTCAGGTACACGAGGATGAGCGCCTTGGCGGTCTGGCCCGCAGCGATGAACGAGATCTGTTTTTTCATAGTAGTCGGTCCGTTATGCAGGTGTGGACGTGTGGTTAGATTTGATGGCCTCTCGCGCGCCGCCGCGCTAGACGACTCCATCGAACAGCATGATGTCGACGGCGTCGCCGGCATCGAGATCGCCGGCCTCATGGGCGAGCACGATGAAGCAGTTCGCCTCGCTCATCGTGCTGAGCGCGCCGGAGCTTTGCGAGCCGGTCGGCGCGACGCGCCACTGGCCGCTGGCGTCGCGGCGCGCGAGGCCGCGTTGGAATTCGGTGCGGCCCGCGCGCTTTTTGATCGGCTGATCGCTCAGTGCCGGAACGAGCGGGACGGGCTGCGCTTGCGCGCCCGCCATCGCCATGAGCGCGGGGCGCACGATCTGGTAGAACGAGACCATCGTCGCGACCGGGTTGCCGGGCAGCCCGAACAGCAGCGCCGCGCGGCCCGCGCCCGGGCGTCCGCCCGACCAGATGCGGCCGAACGCGAGCGGGCGGCCGGGGCGCATGGCGAGGCCCCAGAACGAGACGTCCCCGAGCGTTTGCAGCTGAGTGCGCGTGAAATCGGCTTCCCCGACCGAGACGCCGCCGGAGGTTAGCACGACATCGGCGGTTTCGGCAGCGAGTTTCAGTGTGGCGGCGAGCGCCGCGGGGTCGTCGCGCACGACGCCCAGGTCGATCGCCTCGACGTTCAGGCGCTGCAGCATCGCGCCGAGCGCGTAGCGGTTGCTGTCGTAGATGCAGCCGGGCTCGAGCGGCTCGCCCGGCGAGCGCAGTTCGTCGCCGGTCGAGAAGTAGGCCACGCGCAGGCGCTGCTTCACGTGCGCCTCGACGAGCCCGAGCGAGGCCAGCAGGCCAATGTCGGACGCACGCAGCACGCGGCCGGCCGCGAGCGCCACGCCGCCGCGCGCGAGATCCTCGCCCTTGCGGCGGGCGTTCGCACCGCGCTTGACGGCGTTCGCGTCGAAAGCGATGACGTCGCCTTGCGCAGACACATGCTCCTGCGGCACGACGGTGTCGCAGCCCGCGGGCATCGGCGCACCGGTCATGATGCGCACGCATGCACCGGCGGCAACATCGCCCGAGTAGGCGTGACCGGCGAATGCCTTGCCGCACACGGCGAGCGAGAGGCCGCCGGAGGCGTCGGCCAGGGCCGCGCCGTCGAACGCGTAGCCGTCCATCGCGGCGTTGTCGTACGCGGGGACGTCGATAGGCGAAATCACGTCTTCGGCCAGCACGCGTGCGAGTGCACCCCGCAGCGGCACGCGTTCGCTCGCCGCAAGGGGCGCTGCCCACTGCAGCACGATGGCCTGCGCGGCGCTGACGGGCAAAGCTTGCGGATCGTACTGACTGATGCACCCGGCTTGGCCGGTGGGATGGTTAAGCGTGGTCATCGAGTGAGGAAGCGTCGCATCCGCACGGCGTGTGCGGCGATCGTCCGGGCGGGCGTGCCGGCCGTGTGCCGGGGACGGCGGCTGGCCGGATGCCGCCCGATTGCAATTCAGGCGCGTTCGAGGTCGGCCAGTTCCTGTAAGGAATTGATATTGTAAAACGCACGTTCGTCGGCAAAGGCGACTTCGGCGGCCGTGTGGCGCGCGTACCACGCACGCACCTTGCGCTCGCCGCCGGCGAGGAAGGCGGCGAGGTCATCGGCGAGCGAGGTGCGTACTAGCGCGAATACCGGGTGCAGCCAGACCTCGCCTTCGGCATTCGTCGTGGTCGCCGTCACGATGTCGGCGCGCGCCGAGAGCGCGGCATGGCCCAAGCGCTCGGCGAGATCGGCTGGCAGCCAGGGCGAGTCGCAGGGCGCCGTGAGGAGCCATTCGGTTTGCGCCGCGCGCAGTCCGGCGAGAAGCCCCGCGAGCGGGCCGGGGAAGTCGGGCAGCGTATCGGCGAGCACGCTCGCTCGCCATGGTGCGCCGAGTGCCGCATAAGCGTCGCCGTTGCGGTTCGCGCTGATCGAGAGGGCGCCGACTTGCGGCGCGAGGCGCGCGAGCACGTGCGCGGCAAGCGGTTTGCCGTGCAGCACCTGCAAGCCCTTGTCCGCGCCGCCCATGCGCTGGCCGCGGCCGCCCGCGAGCACGAGGCCCGTGATCGATGCGGGGGAAATGGCATTGGCGCTCATCGGCGTCATGGGGTCTTCAGCCGCCGATATAGGACATTTCGATGCGGCGCTCGTCGGAGGCCGCCGGCGCCTGTGCGCTGCCTCGCAGCTGCGAATAGCGGTCGGCGCGGCCTTCCCAGACCTGCGCGATGGCGCCGGAGATCGCCGTGTCGGTGGCGCCGTTGCGCAACAGCGCGCGCAGGTCGTAACCCATCGACGCGAACAGGCACAAGTACAGCTTGCCTTCGGTCGAAAGACGCGCGCGCGTGCAGTCGCCGCAGAATGCGCGCGTCACGCTGGAGATCGCGCCGATTTCGCCCGCGCCGTCCGCGTAGCCCCAGCGTTGCGCCGTTTCGGCGGCACTGTGGGGTTCCAGCGACACGAGCGGCCAGTGTTCCGAAATGCGCGCGACGACCTCCGCCGACGGCAACACTTCGGCCATGTTCCAGCCGTTCGAGGTACCGACGTCCATGTATTCGATGAAGCGCAGCGTCACGCCCGTGCCGCGGAAATGCCGCGCAAGCGGCACGATCTCGCCGTCGTTCGTGCCGCGCTTGACAACCATGTTGACCTTGATCGGCGCGAGCCCCACGACTTGTGCCGCCGCAATGCCGTCGAGCACGTCGGCCACCGCGAAGTCGGCGTCATTCATGCGGCGAAAGAGGGCGTCGTCGAGGGCGTCGAGGCTCACCGTCACGCGTGTGAGGCCTGCGTCGCGCAGGGCGCGCGCCTTGCGGGCAAGCAGCGAGCCATTGGTGGTCAGCGTGATGTCGAGCGGCTGGCCTGCGGGCGTGCGCAGCGCGGCGAGGCGCTCGATCAGGAATTCGATGTTTTTGCGCAGCAGCGGCTCACCCCCCGTGAGGCGGATCTTGGTGACGCCATGCGCGACGAAAAGCCGCGCGAGCCGCTCGATTTCTTCGAGCGAAAGCAGCGCGGAATGGGGCAAGAACGGATAGTCCTTGTCGAACACGGCGCGCGGCATGCAGTACACGCAGCGGAAATTGCAGCGGTCCGTGACCGAGATGCGAAGGTCGCGCAGGGGTCTGGCGAGCGCGTCGAAGACCGCGCCGGACGGCGCGCGCACCGCTCCCGCGGCCGGCCCGGGCAGTTCGGGCGGCAGCGATCGAACGTCGGCAACAGGGATGATGCGTCGTGTCATGGTCTCTTGGTTCTCGCGTTGGCTCAATTTTAGCCGAACCAGCAGATGCCGACAGACAAGGGAGAACGCTGATATATCAAAAAAAGCCCGCCGGGAAGGGCGGGCTTTTCGGGGTGCGCCGGACTCGAGGCCCGGCGCGCGGCCAGTTGCGCTTGCAGCGCTTACGGCTGGCGCGTGGTTTCGACCTGCTGCATCGGCGCGCTGTCGACCGGCGGCAGCGGTTTGCGCTCGCGCGGCGCGCGTGCCGGCTTCACCAGCTGGGCGGCGGCCTGCTGCGCGGCGCGCAGCTTGTCGGCGTCGGTATTGACCCAGACGAGCCCCGCCGATTCCAGCATCGGGCGCAGCGTGTCTGCAGCGGCCGCAGCCGTGGGTGCCGCGGATGCCACCGGGGCCGGATGCGGTGCGGCCGGCTCGGTGATCGCGACGACCGCCGGAGCGGCTGCCGCCGCTTCTTGCGCCGGCTCCGGTTGAGCGACGGGCGCGGCTGCGACAGGCTCTTCGGTCCGCGGTGCTTCGACGCGGTCTTCCCGCACGACAGGCTGCGTTTCGGCCTGAACCGGCTCAACCGGGGCTGCCGGCGCGACCGGTTCGTCCGCTGCGGCAGGCGCCTCAGGGGCTACAGGTGCGACGGGCGCCACAGGTTCCTCGGCCTTCGGCTCGATCACGTGCGCCGTTTCAACGCTCACCGGTGCGGCTTCGGCGGGAGCCGGAGCTTGCTCGGTCGGAGCCGGAGCTTGCTCTGCAGCGGCCGCGACGGTTTCGACCGGCGTAGTCGTCTCGGCGGCGGCCGGCACATGCCCGGCTTCGGTGGCGACGATTGCGGCCGGCTGTGCGGTCACGACAGTCTCGACAGGAGCCTCGGTGTGCGCTTCTACGGCCGATGATGCTTCATGCTCATGCACTTGCGCGGCAACGGCTGGCTGCTCAATCGCGGGTTGAGCGGGTGCGGCTTGCTCTTCGCCTTCCGGTGCGTCTGCACCCGGCGTCAGGCCTGCTGCATCCGTCTCGCGCTCGCGGCGACCACCACGGCGGCCGCGCCGGCGGCGGCGGCGTTCTTCGCCTTCACGCTGTGCGCCTTCTTCGTCGGCACCGGCGCTCATGCCTTCGGGCAGTTCCTCCGTGTGCGGCGCTTCGACGCCTTCGGCGCCTGCCGACGCGGCGTCGAGACGCGCTTCCTGAGCTTCGGCGGCCTCGGCTTGCTGACGGCGACGCGGTTCATTGCGTTCGCCGCGCTCGCCACGTTCACCACGCTCGCGGCGCTCGCCACGCTCCTGGCGCTCGCCGCGTGCGGCGCCGGCTTCCGCCGTCACATCGCTACGTTCCTGCCCGCGCTCGACGCGTTCGATGCGCTGCTCGCGCTCGGCGCGTGCTTCGCGGGATTCACGCGGTTCACGTTGCTCGCGCGGTTCGCGTTGTTCACGCGGCTCGCGGGCACCACGGCCTTCGCGCGGTTCACGTTGCTCGCGCGGCTCGCGCTCCTCACGGCGGCCAGCCGGCTGACCGGTACGTGCGCCGGCTGCGCTTTCGCCGCGGCCTGCCGCGTCGCGGCCGCCGGAACGGCGATTACGGTTGCGGTCGCCGCTGCCGGTCTTCTCGCCGCGCTCGGTACGCGCTTCGCGGGTCGAACGGGCGGTCTTTTCGGGTTGAGCGACCGGTGCCGGCGCGGGCGCCGCAGCCGGTGCGCCGCCAAAGAGGCGCTTGACCCAGCCAAAGAAGCCGCCGCCCGCAGGCGTGACGGCCACTTGCGCCGCGACGGGCGCGGTTTCGGCCGGCTTGACCGGCGCGCTCGGCGCCGGACGCTCCGGCGTGATGCCCTTCACCGCGGCTTCCTGCTTGGGCTTGGCTTCGGCGGTGCGCTTGCTGTAGCCGGTTTCCGACTCGAGCTCGCGAGCCGCTTCCTCGGCCATCTTCCACGAGGCGCGCGGGTCGTCGAGGCGCGCATCGTCGTGACGCAGGCGCTCGAGCTTGTAGTGCGGCGTTTCGAGGTGCTTATTCGGGATCAGCACGACGCCGACCTTGAAGCGCGACTCGATCTTGTTGATTTCCGAACGCTTTTCGTTGAGCAGGAAGGCGGTCACTTCGACCGGCACCTGGCAGTGAATTGCCGCGGTGTGCTCCTTCATCGCCTCTTCCTGGATGATGCGCAGGACCTGAAGCGCCGACGATTCCGTATCGCGGATATGACCCGTGCCGTTACAGCGCGGGCAGGTCACGTGGCTGCCTTCCGAGAGGGCGGGGCGCAGGCGCTGGCGCGACAGCTCCATGAGGCCGAAGCGCGAGATCTTGCCCATCTGCACGCGTGCGCGGTCGTGGCGCAGCGCGTCTTTCAGGCGCTGCTCGACTTCGCGCTGGCTCTTGGCCGACTCCATGTCGATGAAGTCGATCACGATCAGACCGCCCAGGTCGCGCAGACGCAGCTGGCGCGCCACTTCGTCGGCGGCTTCGAGGTTGGTGCGCGCGGCGGTTTCCTCGATGTCGGCGCCCTTGGTGGCGCGCGCCGAGTTCACGTCGATGGCGACCAGGGCTTCGGTGTGGTCGATCACGATCGCGCCGCCCGAGGGCAGCGGTACCGTGCGCGAATACGCCGTCTCGATCTGGTGCTCGATCTGGAAACGCGAGAAAAGCGGCACGTCGTCGTGATACCGCTTCACCTTATTGACATTGTCCGGCATCACGATATCCATGAAGGCGCGCGCCTGGTCATAGATCTCGGTGGTGTCGATGAGGATTTCGCCGATGTCGGGCTGGAAGTAGTCGCGGATCGCGCGAATGACGAGGCTCGATTCCAGGTAGATCAGCATGGGCTGACCGGACTGGCCGGCCTGCGACGCGGCTTCGATGGCGCGCCACAGTTGCAGCAGATAGTTCAGGTCCCACTGGAGCTCTTCGGCGGAGCGGCCGATGCCGGCCGTGCGCGCGATGATGCTCATGCCGTCCGGCAGTTGCAGCTGCGCCATGGTTTCGCGCAGTTCCTGACGGTCGTCGCCCTCGATGCGGCGCGAGACGCCGCCGCCGCGCGGGTTGTTCGGCATGAGGACGAGGTAGCGGCCGGCGAGCGAGATGAACGTGGTGAGGGCGGCGCCCTTGTTGCCGCGCTCTTCCTTCTCGACCTGGACGATCAGCTCCTGACCTTCCTTGAGGGCGTCCTGAATGCGCGCACCGCGCATGTCGATGCCATCGCGGAAGTACTGGCGGGCGACTTCCTTGAATGGCAGGAAGCCGTGCCGGTCTTCGCCGTAGTTGACGAAGCACGCTTCGAGGGAAGGCTCGATGCGGGTGACGATCCCCTTGTAGATATTGCCTTTGCGCTGTTCGCGCCCGGCGGTTTCGATGTCGATATCGATGAGCTTTTGTCCATCGACGATGGCGACACGCAGTTCTTCCTGCTGTGTCGCGTTGAACAGCATTCGTTTCATTGAACGACTCCAGTGCGTTCGCGCGCGAGCCGCACGGTGCGCGGCGGCGACGCCAGGCAGCACGGTACGGGCAGCGGCGAGCCGCGCCTTATTGTGTTGTCACAAGCACGCTGGAGCGGGAACGATGGCGGGGAGAATTGCCTTTTCTGGGCGCCGGTCCGGCGTTGCATTGCCTTGGACGGGGCCGCGTGGGCACATGCGAAATACGTCTTCAAGAAGCGAAGAGACATGTCGCGGGTTCGCGACGGCAACGTTTTCCTGCGCTTCCAATCCACCTGCCTGCCGTGGCCATGATCGTGCCGATGGGTTAGCCCATCGCACTGGCCGTGACAGACGCCTGCCGCAGCGGCGAACCGCGCGCGCTTGCGGCTGGATCAGGTTCGCGGCCTCGAGTTTCAATCTGGGCCGCGCACGGGAAGCTTTTCAGGAACGCCCGTCTTCCCCCACGGGGTGTCTCGCCACTTTTTGACGTCGCCGTGTCCCGCACATTGCCAGGACGCTTCGGGCGCTCGCCGTATTTTCGCCACCAGCGCCTCCTGCGGCGGTCACTTCGACCGCGCGGCGGGACGCGCCGGATAAATTCTTTATACCAATGTTCCGTTACCGTCGGAGCCACTCCTGACCGAACGTGCCTGTGGGCGCCGTCCCTGCCGGAATGGTGATCCGTGCGTGCAACTCGTTGCTTCTCATCAAGCGGGGTGAGCAACCAGCCCCGGGCGCAAGTAAAATAACCGTTTATCGCTTGCAGCCTGCGCTCGCCGCGCGGTCCAAGTCCAGGATAACCCCCTTGGGGTTCGCAGAACATTTGGCCGTTTGGCCTGGGCCATTCGGCCTACCGTTGCGTCGGCGCTAGGCAAATTATATTCAGAATGAAAGGGTTAGGCAAAACATCCCAGAATCAGGTCGCAAGCGACCAGGTTTCGTTCGTCGAAATCGACGAGGGCGCGGCCGGTCAGCGCATCGACAATTTTCTCCTGCGCGTCTGTAAGGGCGTGCCGAAAAGCCACATCTATCGTATTTTGCGCAGCGGGGAAGTGCGGGTAAATAAGGGGCGAATCGATGCGCAGTATCGGCTCGCAGAAGGCGACATCGTCCGCGTGCCGCCCATCCGCACGTCGCAATCGAGCGCGCCGGCCGGCGCCGTGCCCGTGCCGGCGGCCCAGTTTCCCGTCCTCTACGAGGACGACGCGCTGCTGGTGATCGACAAGCCCGCCGGCGTGGCCGTGCACGGCGGCAGCGGAGTGGCGTTCGGCGTGATCGAGCAATTGCGCGAGGCGCGAGCGCAGGGCAAGTTTCTCGAACTGGTCCACCGGCTCGACCGCGAAACCTCGGGCGTGCTGATGCTCGCCAAGAAGCGCGCGGCGCTCGTGGGCCTGCATGCGCAGATGCGCGATAACCAGACCGACAAGCGCTACTACGCCTGCGTGCACGGCGAATGGGCGAGCGACTGGGGGCGTCGGCGCGCCGTGAAGGAGCCGCTCCACAAGTATCTGACCCCGGAAGGAGAGCGCCGCGTGCGCGTGCAGCCGGACGGCATGCCTTCGCATACGGTGTTCAATCTCGTCGAGCGCTGGCCGGGCTACGCGCTGCTCGAAGCCGAGCTGAAGACGGGCCGCACGCACCAGATCCGCGTGCACCTCGCTCACCTCGGCCTGCCGATCGTCGGCGACGCCAAGTACGGCGACTTCGCGCTCAACAAGGATCTCGCGCGCACGGGCGCCCGGCCGGGCATCAAGCGGATGTTTCTGCATGCGCACCGGTTGAAGCTCACCCACCCGATTACGGGCGTCCCGTTGCAGTTCGAGGCGCCGCTGCCGGCGGATTGCCGCGGTTTCGTCGACGCGCTGCGCGGGCTGCGCGAGGAAGGCGCGGCGACTGACGCGGCCCGACCTGACGCGGCCCGTCCCGAATGACACCGAATCTGACAGCGTTTGGAGAAGTCCTGCATGGCTCGAGAGCTATTTGACCTGATTGTGTTCGACTGGGACGGCACCCTGATGGACTCGACCGCCCATATCACGCGCAGCATCCAGGCGGCGTGCCGCGACCTCGGCCTGCCCGTGCCCGGCGACGAGGCGGCGAGCTACGTGATCGGCCTCGGCCTGCGCGAGGCACTGCAGATTGCCGCGCCCACGCTCGATCCGGCCGACTACCCGCGGCTCGTCGAGCGCTATCGCATCCATTATTTGCTGAAGGACCAGCAGACCGAGCTGTTCACAGGCGTGCGCGAGATGCTCACGGAACTTCGCGACACCGGCTACCTGCTCGCCGTCGCGACGGGCAAGAGCCGCGTGGGGCTGAACCGTGCGCTGGCGGATTCGCGGCTCACGAGCCTTTTCGACGGCACCCGCTGCGCCGACGAAACCTTCTCGAAGCCGCATCCGGCCATGCTTCAGGAACTCACGCGCGAACTGGGGCAGGATCTGGGCCGCACGGTGATGATCGGCGACACGACGCACGACCTGCAGATGGCGATCAACGCGGGCGCGGCGGCCATCGGCGTGGCGTATGGCGCGCATGCGTCCGGCGCGCTCGAAAAGCTCGAGCCGCGCTTCGTCGCGTCGGACGTGGCCGCGCTGGCGGGCTGGCTGCGGGTGCACGCATGAGTACGGCGCCCGAGACAGCGCCGCGCGAGCCGGTGCGCGTCTGCGCGGCCGACGAACTCGCCGAGGGCGGTGAGGGTCGGCGCATGAACGCGACCTACGCGGGCGGCGACGCCGTGGTGTTCTTCGTGCGCTACGGAGGAGCGGTGTACGGCTATCTGAATCGCTGCGCGCACGTGCCGATGGAGCTCGATTGGGTCGAGGGCCAGTTTTTCGAGTCGTCGGGGCTCTATCTGATGTGCGCCACGCACGGCGCGATCTACCAGCCCGACACGGGCAAGTGTGTGGGCGGCCCATGCCGCGGCGGGCGTTTGCGCCCCGTGCAAGTCGAGGAACGCGACACGCCCGAGGGGCGTGCGGTATTCTGGCTGCCGGACGACGCTTTGCGTCCGACCCCAACCTGATTCCTGAATTTCGACCCCTTTCGAACCTAACCCGCTCGCATGTCCGACAATCCGACCCCTGATTCGAACGAAGCGCCTCGCGCGGCTTCGTCAGACCGCGGCGCGCCCGCGCCGGGCTGGGAGCGCGAGGCGCTCGAACGCATCGCGCTCGCGGCCATCACCGAGCAGCGCGCGGCGCGGCGCTGGCGCATCTTCTTTCGCTTCGCGTTTCTCGCGGTGTTCGTGGTGATCGCGTGGGCGATCCTCGATCTTTCGGGGGCGCGCGTGGAGAGCGAAGGGCGCCACACGGCGCTCGTTTCGCTCGACGGCGAAATCGGCTCCGACACCCCGGCGAACGCCGAGGACATCATCAGCGCGCTGGACAGCGCCTTCGACGACGACGGTACCGCCGGCGTCATCCTGCATGTCGACAGCCCCGGCGGCAGCCCGGTGCAGGCCGGCATCATCAACGACGAGATCCACCGTCTGCGCACCAAGTACCCGGCCATCCCGCTGTATGTGGTGGTGGGCGACATGTGCGCTTCGGGCGGATATTACGTCGCGGCCGCCGCCGACAAGATCTACGTCAACAAGGCGAGCATCGTGGGCTCGATCGGGGTGCTGATGGACGGATTCGGCTTCACCGGCCTCATGGACAAGCTCGGCGTCCAGCGGCGCTTGCGCACCTCGGGCGAAAACAAGGGCTTCTTCGATCCCTTCTCGCCCGACACGCCGAAAATGGACGCGCATGCCCAAGAGATGCTCGACCAGATTCACCAGCAGTTCATCGATGCCGTGAAGGCCGGCCGCGGCAAGCGTCTGAAGGACTCGCCGGATATCTTCTCGGGCCTGTTCTGGACCGGGCAGAAGAGCGTGGAACTCGGCCTCGCGGACGGCTACGGTGACACCGATTACGTGGCGCGCGAGGTCATCAAGGCGCCGGACGTGGTCGATTACACGGTCAAGCAGAGCCTCACTGATCGCGTGGCGAAGCGTGTCGGCGCGAACATCGGCTCGGCGGCTATGCATTCGCTGCTGATGGGCGGCAAGGTATCGGTGCACTGAGCGGCAGCGGCGCTTTAGCTTCCGGTCGTCCTCGAGAAAAATCGGCCGTTGCGCGATGGTTGCACAGCGGCCGACTCGTTTTTGCGCGCCGCTGCGTTCAGTGCGCGAGCAGCAGGAAGATCGCCGGCCGCTTGTGCAATTCGGGCGCGGGCTTCTTTTTCCAGTCGGACACGGCGCGGCTCACGATTGTCTCGGTGGGCAGGGTGAGATCGGCGGCGACGCACACGAGCGTCGAGGGCGCGCAGGTCGCGAGCAGCGCGTCGAGCAGGGTGCGGTTGCGGTAGGGCGTCTCGATGAAGATCTGCGTCTGCTTGATCTTGCGCGAGATCTGCTCCAGATCGCGCAGCTTTTTCACGCGCTCGTTCGCGTCGACGGGCAGGTAGCCGTGAAACGCGAAGCTCTGGCCGTTCAGGCCCGACGCCATCAACGCGAGCAGGATCGAGCTCGGGCCCACGAGCGGCACGACCTTGATGCCGCGCTCGTGCGCGCGCCGCACGAGCAGCGCGCCCGGATCGGCGACGGCGGGCACGCCCGCCTCGGAGACGAGCCCCGTGTCGATGCCCGCAAGCAACGGTGCGAGCAGCTTCTCGACCTCGCCGGCGGGCGTGTTGACATTGAGTTCGCGGATCTCGATTTCCTGGATCGGGCGCGTCGTGCCCACGCGTTTGAGGAAGGCGCGCGTGGTTTTCGCGTTTTCGCCGATGTAGCTGGCGAGCGCGCCCGCGCGTTCGCGCACGGGCGTGGGCAGCACGGCGTTGAGCGCGGCGTCGTCGCCTTCGCCCAGCGTGTTGGGAATCAGATAGAGGGTGCCGAGGCTCATGCCTGCGTCTCCAGCAACGGATAGCCCGCGGCAAGCAGCATGCGCGTGAGCGCGATGAGCGGCAGGCCGATCAAGGCGGTGGGGTCGTCCGATTCGATCGCTTCGAGCAGGGCGATGCCAAGCCCCTCCGATTTCGCGCTGCCCGCGCAGTCGTATGGCGTTTCGGCGCGCAGATAGGCGTCGAGCGCAGCGTCGGGCAGGTCGCGAAAGCGCACCTTCGTGACGACATCGACGGTATCCGTTTGGCCAGTCGCGGTGTCGAGCACGCTCAGGGCACTATGGAACAACACTTCGCGGCCGCGCATCGCCTGCAGCTGTTCGAGCGCGCGTTCATGCGTGCCGGGCTTGCCGATCTGGCGGCCATCGAAGGTGGCGACCTGGTCGGAGCCGATCACGAGCGTGCGCGCGGCGCCGGCGGGCAGGGCGGCGGCCACTGCGCGGGCCTTCGCGGCAGCGAGGCGCAGCGCCGTCGCGTCAGGGGTTTCGCCGGGCTGCGGCGTTTCATCGACAGCGGGCACGGCCGTGTCGAACGGAATGCGCAGACGTTCGAGCAACTCGCGCCGGTAGCGCGAGCTGGAGGCGAGGATGAGGGCGGGGCGGCCCGTGCGCGGGGCCTGCGAGAGAGAATCCTGCATGGTCGATCGGAGTATCGGAGTATGAAAGAGCGGCGGTGGTTCGGCGATTTTCGGGTGGATTTCGCGTCGAAAATGGGGTGGATATCCCGCAAAACGTCGTCGGAGGCTCCCGAAAACGGCGCTCGCACAAACACTTGCGTATGCGAGCTTAAGTGTTTGACTCACAAAGATAAAGGCGATATGATTTTGGGCTTTTCATCGGTATGCTCTCGTCGCACGTCTTGTGCGGGTGCCTTGATTTTGCGGCGTCACGGCTCAAAAGACCTTGCCGGCAGCGGCGTGTCGATGGTGAATGTAGGCAAATGCAGGTAGGCAAGCGCAGGTCGATAAAGACCCGTGCGGGCGGGCACAAGCTGGATTGCTGCGAGCCGCTGGCGGCTTTCGCGCATCGCTTGCCGGTCGCCCCAAGCCTTGAAGCAGGAGAGCGCACATGACCGAATACACTGGCAAGCCTGCTGGCGCGGAACTGAATCCGCGCGACTTCGATATCTTCGAATTCGCGCGCAGCGAGCGCGAGGCGGCAGGCGTCGTGCGCGTTTCGCAACTGCCGCGCATGTTAAACGAAGTCCCGGCCGAGGCGCCAGACCGCGACACCGTGTTCACCTGGCAGGCTGGGGGCTTTGCCCAGCAGGAATTGCAGGACAACGGCACCGAAGGGCCGCAGCCATACCTGCGGCTTGCTGTTCACGGTGGCGCGTGGCTCACGTGCCAGCGGTGCCTCGCTCCGTACGAGCAGGCATTCAATGCGGATGCGACCTTCCGTATCGTCCAGACGGAAGAAGAGGCGGACGAGTTTCCGCTCGACGACGATGAAGTCGAAGTGATCGTGGGCTCGCGCCATTTCGATCTCGTCGACTTGATCGAAGAGGAGCTGTTGCTCGCGTTGCCGCTGGTGCCGAAGCACGAAGTCTGTCCGGAAATTCACGAAAGCCTCGCCTCGGGTCCCGACGGCGCGGAGGGCGTGGATTCCGTGGACGACGTGCCGGAGCAGGAAATCGAGCCGGAAGAGCGCGTCAACCCGTTTGCGGCGCTCGAATCGCTCAAGAAGGACGGTCCTGGCAGCAAGCACTGAGGTCAGCCTTGGGCGGCTGTGCGGGGCAGGCAGTACCAGACGCGTGGGCCTGAGCCCGGAGTCCGGCCATCCCCCAAGGGTGGCGGCGGCCGGATAGGGCTGTGTTAGAATTCGGAAAATTTTCAGGAGTTATCATGGCAGTTCAACAAAACAAGAAGTCGCCGTCGAAGCGCGGTATGCACCGCTCGCACGATTTCCTCACGGGCGCGCCGCTGGCCGTCGAGCCGAGCACGGGTGAAGTGCATCTGCGTCACCACATCAGCCCGAACGGCTACTACCGCGGCAAGAAAGTCGTCAAGACCAAGAACGACTAATCGTTTCAGCGTGCGGCGCAGTGTTTGACATCTGGCGCCGCATCTGACGATTCCGTTCGCTTGACCATATTTCGGCTCGGCAAAAAAGGCGGCATTCAACTGCCGCTTTTTTGTGCCTGAAATCCGTCGCATTCCATGACTGTTACGCTCACGATAGATTGCATGGGAGGCGACCACGGCCCGTCTGTGACGGTGCCTGCCGCAGTCCATTTCGTCCGCTCGCACCCCGACGCGCATCTCATGCTCGCGGGCGTCGAGTCGGCGGTTCGCGCCCAGTTGAAGAAGCTGAAGGCGTTGGACCATCCCGCGCTTACCGTCGTGCCCGCCACCGAGGTCGTCGAAATGGACGATCCGGTCGAAGTCGCCCTGCGCAAGAAAAAAGATTCGTCGATGCGCGTCGCGCTCAATCGCGTGAAAGAGGGCGAGGCGCAAGCCTGCATCTCGGCCGGCAACACCGGCGCGCTGATGGCCGTGTCGCGCTATGTGCTCAAGACGTTGCCGGGCATCGAACGCCCGGCCATCGCCTTTGCGCTGCCGAACCCGCGCGGCTACACGACGATGCTCGACCTCGGCGCAAACGTCGACTGCGAACCGCAGCACCTGCTGCAGTTCGCGGAGATGGGGCACGCGCTCGTCGCCGCGCTCGAGGGCAAGGATCGCCCAACCATCGGGCTCCTGAATATCGGCGAAGAAGTCATCAAGGGCAACGACACCATCAAGCGCGCGGGCGAGCTTCTGCGCGCGAGCACGCTGAACTTCCGCGGCAACGTCGAAGGCAACGACATTTACAAGGGCACCGTCGACGTCATCGTCTGTGACGGTTTCGTTGGGAATGTCGCGCTCAAGACGTCGGAGGGCCTCGCGCAGATGCTCAACGACATGATCAAGGAAGAGTTCGGCCGCTCGTGGCTCACCAGGCTCATGGCGATTGCCGCGCTGCCGGTGCTCATGCGCTTCAAGAAGCGCGTCGACCATCGCCAGTACAACGGCGCGGCGCTGCTCGGCTTGAAGAGCCTCGTCATCAAGAGCCACGGCTCGGCCGATGCCTACGCGTTTGAGTGTGCGATCAATCGAGGGTATGATGCCGTCAAAAATGGCGTGCTGGAGCGCCTCGCGCACGCCATGGAAGAAAACGCCGGTTCGCTCGAACAGGCGGCAGACGAGCCCGGCGGCGCCCAGAACGTGCAAGCCGCGCAGGCGGGGCAGGCTAACAGTGCGCCCAGCCAGGCAGCGGGCGAGGTACCGCCCGGCGCCGCATCATCCTCGAAGGCATAATGGCTCAATCGACTCTCTACTCCCGCGTGATCGGCACGGGCAGCTACCTTCCGCCTGATCGCGTCACCAACCAGGAACTGGCCGAACGGCTCGCCGCGAAAGGCGTCGAGACAAGCGACGAGTGGATCGTGGCCCGCACGGGCATTCACGCGCGCCACTTCGCCGCGGCCGACGTCACGACGAGCGATCTCGCGCTTGCGGCGTCGCAGCGCGCGATCGCGGCCGCCGACGTCGATCCTCAGTCGATCGACCTCATCATCGTCGCCACTTCCACGCCCGATTTCGTCTTTCCGAGCACGGCCTGCCTCCTGCAGAACAAGCTCGGCATCCGCAATCACGGCGCGGCGTTCGACGTGCAGGCCGTGTGCTCGGGCTTCGCGTACGCCGTTTCGGTGGCCGACAGCCTGATCCGCAGCGGCCAGCATCGCACGGCGCTCGTGGTCGGCGCGGAAACCTTCTCGCGTATTCTCGATTTCAACGATCGCACCACCTGCGTGCTGTTCGGCGACGGCGCAGGCGCAATCATCCTGCAGGCGTCGAGCGAACCGGGCGTGCTTGCGAGCGCGCTGCACGCGGACGGCAGCTACGCGCACATCCTGTGCACGCCGGGCAACGTGCACGGGGGCGTGATCGCAGGCAACGCGTTCCTGCACATGGATGGCCAGGCTGTGTTCAAGCTGGCCGTGAACGTGCTCGAAAAGGTCGCGATCGAGGCGCTCGACAAGGCGCAGCTCTCCGCCGACCAGGTCGACTGGCTGATCCCGCACCAGGCCAACATCCGCATCATGCAGGGCACCTGCCGCAAGCTCGGCCTGCCCGCGGAGCGCATGGTGGTGACGGTGGGCGAGCATGGCAACACCTCGGCGGCCTCGATTCCGCTCGCCTTCGACGTCGCGGTGCGCGACGGCCGCATCAAGCGCGGCCAGAACGTGCTGATAGAAGGCGTCGGCGGCGGCTTCACCTGGGGCGCCTCGGTCATCCGCTTCTAAGCATCCTGAGCGGGCTCTCGCGCTCCCGCAGCCGGTTCTGGCGCACGACGTGCATGTCGCGCGCGGCCGGCGGCGGTTCATCCGAGCGCATTGCCCACCCGTATTGATCGAATTTGGGGACGTTATGAAATTCGCGTTCGTTTTTCCCGGACAAGGCTCGCAGGCCGTCGGCATGCTCGACGCCTTTGCCGATAACGCCATCGTGCGCGAGACGCTGCAAGAAGCGTCCGACGCGCTGGGCCAGGACCTCGGCAAACTGATCGCCGAAGGCCCCGCCGAAGAACTCAATCTCACCACCAACACGCAGCCGGTCATGCTTACCGCCGCCTACGCCGTTTATCGCGCGTGGCAGCAGGCGGGCGGTCCCCAGGCTGCCATCGTCGCGGGCCACAGCCTCGGCGAATACACGGCGCTCGTCGCCGCCGGCGTGCTCGCATTCCGCGACGCCGTGCCGCTCGTGCGCTTTCGCGCGCAGGCGATGCAAAGCGCAGTGCCGGTGGGCGAGGGCGGCATGGCTGCCGTGCTCGGTCTCGACGACGACACCGTGCGCGCAGTCTGCACGGAAGCCGCAGCCGCGAGCGGTGGCGTGGTCGAAGCCGTGAACTTCAACGCGCCGGCGCAAGTCGTGATCGCGGGCCACAAGGGCGCGGTCGAAAAGGCCTGCGAAATCGCCAAGGCGAAGGGCGCCAAGCGCGCGCTGCCGCTGCCGGTTTCGGCGCCGTTCCACTCGTCGCTGCTCAAGCCTGCCTCGGATCAGCTGCGCGAGCATCTCGCGAACGTCACGCTGAACGCGCCGCAGATTCCCGTGGTGAACAACGTCGACGTGGCTTTCGAAACCGACCCCGCGAAGATCCGCGACGCGCTCGTGCGCCAGGCCGCGGGCGCCGTGCGCTGGGTCGAATGCGTGCAGGCCATCGCGGCGCACGGCGCGACGCACGTGGTCGAATGCGGTCCGGGCAAGGTGCTTGCGGGCCTCACCAGGCGTATCGACGGCGACCTGGTCGGGGCCTCGGTGCTCGATCCGAAGTCGCTCGACGAAGCGCTCGCGCTTCTGAAGGCCTGAGCGAATACGCCACCACCGCTAACGGATTCAAACGATGGAAAAGACTCTCGACAATCAAGCCGCGATCGTCACCGGCGCCACGCGCGGCATCGGCCGCGCGATCGCGCTGGAACTGGCGCGCCAGGGCGCGACGGTGATCGGCACGGCAACGAGCGAAGCCGGCGCGCAGGCCATCTCGGCCGCCTTCGAAGAAGCGGGCCTCAAGGGCCGCGGCGCGGTGCTCAACGTGAACGACGCCGCTGCGGCGGAAGCGCTGATCGACGCAACGGTCAAGGAATTCGGCGGTCTTGCGATCCTCGTCAATAATGCGGGCATCACGCAGGACAACCTGGCGATGCGCATGAAGGACGACGAATGGGATTCGGTCATCGACACCAACCTGAAGTCGGTGTTCCGCCTCTCGCGCGCCGTGCTGCGCCCGATGATGAAGGCGCGCACGGGCCGAATCATCAACATCACCTCGGTGGTGGGCTCGTCGGGCAACCCTGGCCAGGCCAACTACGCCGCCGCCAAGGCCGGCGTGGCGGGCATGACGCGCGCACTCGCACGCGAGATCGGCAGCCGCGGCATCACCGTGAACTGCGTCGCGCCCGGTTTCATCGACACCGACATGACGAAGGACCTGCCCGCGGAGCAGCAAGCCGCGCTCAAGCAGCAGATTCCGCTGGGGCGTCTCGGCAGCCCGGACGACATCGCGCATGCGGTCGCGTTCCTCGCGTCGCCGCAGGCGGCCTACATCACGGGCACGACGTTGCACGTGAACGGCGGCATGTATATGTCTTAACCGGATTCAGGTACTATCCGCGCCTTGATGCGCTTGATGCAAAACATTGCGCAAGCGCCGTCGCGGATAGCCTTCCGGAACCTTGAGCGCCGCTTTTCAGCCAGGTCAAACCTGATAAAATGCGCGCACTCGCATTCATGAGCTAACTTTTTTCCCTTGGAGGGGTAATGGACAACATCGAACAGCGCGTCAAGAAGATCGTCGCCGAGCAACTGGGCGTCGCCGAAGCTGAAATCAAGAACGAAGCTTCGTTCGTGAACGATCTGGGCGCCGACTCGCTCGACACCGTCGAACTGGTCATGGCTCTCGAAGACGAGTTCGGCATGGAAATCCCGGACGAGGAAGCCGAGAAGATCACGACGGTTCAGCAAGCGATCGACTACGCTCGCGCGAACGTCAAGGCCTAAGCGCCAGAATCCCGCCTGGGCCGCGCAACGCAGTGCGCTGGCGGCCCGCGAGGACGCTCGCCCGTGAAACCGCATACGCCTGCCGCACTCGCTGCGGGGCATCTGCCGGTCAACTAGCCACAGGGCTCACAGGAGCATTTCCTGTGGCCTCTGTGGCTTTTGTTTTTGTCATCTATGGATAAGGGGTTACCGTGAGCCGTCGTCGAGTTGTTGTTACAGGCCTGGGGCTGATTTCGCCTGTTGGCAATAATGTTGCCGACGGCTGGGCCAATCTGGTCGCCGGAAAGTCCGGCATCGCCAACATCACGAAGTTCGACGCGACGAACTTCTCGACCCGCTTTGCCGGCGAAGTGAAGGGCTTCAACGTCGAAGAGTACATGCCGGCGAAAGAAGCGCGCCATATGGATACCTTCATCCATTACGGCATCGCGGCGGGCATGCAGGCGATCCAGGACAGCGGTCTCGAAGTCACCGAAGCGAACGCGGAGCGGATCGGCGTGAACGTCGGCTCGGGTATCGGCGGCCTGCCGATGATCGAAGTCACGCAAACCGAACTGCTCAACCGCGGGCCGCGCCGCATCTCACCGTTCTTCGTGCCGGCCTCGATCATCAACATGATCTCGGGCCATCTGTCGATCAAGTACGGCCTCAAGGGCCCGAATCTGGCGATGGTCACGGCCTGCACGACCGGCCTGCACTGCATCGGCGAAGCGTCGCGTCTGATCGAATACGGCGATTGCGACGTGATGATCGCGGGCGGCGCGGAATCGACCGTCTCGCCGCTCGGCATCGGCGGCTTCGCGGCGGCGCGCGCGCTCTCGCAGCGCAACGACGATCCGGCGACGGCCAGCCGTCCGTGGGACAAGGACCGTGACGGCTTCGTGCTCGGCGAAGGCGCGGGCGTGATGGTGCTCGAAGAGTACGAACACGCGAAGGCGCGCGGCGCGAAGATCTATGCGGAAATCGGCGGCTACGGCATGAGCGGCGATGCGTATCACATGACCGCGCCGCTGGAAGACGGCGACGGTGCGCGCCGCTGCATGATCGCCGCGATGAAGAACGCGGGCGTCAACACCAGCGAAGTGAACTGGCTGAGCGCGCACGGCACGTCCACGCCGCTCGGCGACCTCGCGGAAACCACGGCGATCAAGCGCGCTTTTGGCGACCACGCGAAGGACATCGTCGTGAACTCGACCAAGTCGATGACGGGCCACCTGCTGGGTGGCGCGGGCGGCCTCGAGTCGGTGTTCACGGTGCTGGCCGTGCACAACCAGGTGTCGCCGCCGACGATCAACATCTTCAACCAGGATCCGGCATGCGACCTGGATTACTGCGCGAACACCGCGCGGGACATGAAGATCGACGTCGCGCTGAAGAACTCGTTCGGGTTCGGCGGCACCAACGGCACGCTCGTCTTCAAGCGTTACGCTTGATCCCGCACGACGAGACAGCGGCCGCGCCGAATGCTTCGGCCGGCCGCGTTCCTCCTGCTTTCCCCTCGCGGCGCGCGGGCGCGCCGCTTCTTTCCCTGCGTCCATCGCTTGCGCTGCAACTGCTCGTTGCCGCGGGTTTGGGCGTGGCTGCGACCGCCGTCTACACGACGCTCGTCCCCTGGTTCGGCGCCTGGCAAGCCTTGCCGGTCACGCTGGCGTTCCTCGCGACCGGCGGCCTCGCGGCTGCGGCGTGGCGACGCAAGCAACCGGCCTTCCTGGAAATCGGGTCAGATTTTATGGCGGCGTGGAAGCGCGATGGCGCCTGCCTCGCGGCCGGGCGGCTTGCCGGCGCGTCGCAATGGGGCGCATGGCTGCTCGCGCTCGTCGTGGAGCAGGGCGCACGCCGCACGACGATTCTCGTCGCCGCCGACGCCACTCCGGCAGAAGCCTTCCGCACACTCGCCGTGCGCGCGCGCAGCGCGGCCGGTCGCTGAGCCTCCTTCGCTGTAAAGCTTGTAACCGCTGTTACTCGCGTAACGTGAGACCGTGGCGAGGACGCTACAATGGTGCCCCCACGTCTACTTCATGTGCTAACGGATTTTTCAGGTGAGCGAAAAAGAAATTGATCAGGTTCTGGTCGAGCGCGTGCAAAAAGGCGACAAGGCCGCGTTTGAGCTCCTGGTCTCGAAATACCACCGCAAGATCATCCGGCTGATCTCGCGCCTCGTGCGGGACCCCGCCGAGGTCGAGGACGTGGCCCAGGACGCCTTTATCAAGGCTTACCGCGCACTCCCGCAGTTTCGTGGTGAATCGGCTTTCTATACGTGGTTGTACCGGATTGCTGTCAATACGGCGAAGAACTACCTTGCGACGCAGGGAAGACGCGCGCCGACTTCTACCGAGGCAGATGCTGAAGAAGCGGAAACTTTCTCGGACGCCGATCAACTAAGGGATATCAATACGCCCGAGTCGATGTTGATGAGCAAGCAGATCGCACAGACGGTCAATGCTGCGATGGCGGTTTTACCGGAAGAGTTGCGCACCGCCATTACGCTTCGGGAAATAGAAGGCCTAAGCTACGAAGAAATCGCCGAGATGATGGGGTGCCCGATTGGCACCGTCAGATCGAGAATTTTCCGCGCTCGGGAAGCCATTGCGGCAAAATTGCGTCCGCTGCTGGACACTCCGGAAGGCAAGCGCTGGTAAGAAGAACCAGCTTCGCCCCGGGCGGCGACGCGATTCACCAGAATGAGTTGGTGTCACAGGGACGTCTGTTAGGGAATGGGGAGCATCATGGGTTCGGTCTCGATGCAATCGGTATCAAGCTCGCGCGGCGAGCGTCTGTCCGCCTTCGTCGACGGTGAAGCGTCGGCGCAGGAGCATCTGAACGGAAATTTTCTGGAACTCGACGGCGAAGGGCGCGCAGCCTGGTCGGAGTACCACCTGATCGGCGACGTGCTGCGTTCCGACGATCTGGCCCTTAGTCAGGTCGCGAGCCGCGCCTTCATGACGGGTTTCGCGGCGCGCTTCGAAGCGGAGCCGCATCTGCTCGCGCCGGCCGCGCTGCCGCCGGCGCAGGCTGGCCGCAATGAGCGCGTGGGCCGCATTCTGGCGCTGCGCCGCCGCGTGATGCCGTCGCTGGCCGTGGCCGCCGCGGCTGCCACACTCACGTGGATCGTCATGCCGCAGATGCGCGGCGTGGGCATGGCCGGCGCGCCGCAAATCGCCGCTGTGCAGTCGCAGGGCGACGCCATGCAGCGCGTGGCGATGAACACCACGCCGGCGCCTGGCGCGGGCGCTCAGGACGGTAACATCATCCGCGACGCGCGGCTCGACGAATATCTCCAGGCGCACCAGCAGTTCGCGCAGCAGCCGGTCATATCGGATTCCATGCCGTACATCCGCTCAGCCGCTCTTACCACGCAAGGCCAATAAGTTTGATGCAGACATTGCGGTTGAATAAAAAGACAATCTGGGGGCGGCTGCCGGCATTCCTTTGCTGCGCAGCCGTGACGTTCACCGCTCTGTCTGTCGCCCCGCGTGCCCACGCGCAAGGCGCGTCCGCGACCGATGCCGCCACGCGCCAAAGCGCGGCGCAGTTGCTCGACCGCATCCAGCAGGCCGCGCAGCAGCAAAGTTACGAAGGCACCTTCGTCTACCAGCGCGGCGAGTTCGTGCAGTCCTCGCGCATCACGCACTACGCCTCGAAGCAGGACGGCGAGTTCGAAAAGCTCGAAAGCCTCGACGGCAAGCCGCGCACGATGCTGCGCCACAACGACGATCTCTTTACCTTCGTGCCCGAGCGCAAGCTGCTCGTCGTCGAAAAGCGCCAGAACAAGGACGCTTTCCCGGCGCTGCTTTCCACGAGCGGTGACCAGGTGCTGGGCGTCTACGAGCCGAAGATGCTCGCCAACGACCGGGTGGCCGGCCTCGACAGCCAGGTGATCCAGCTCGACCCGAAGGACAATTTCCGCTTCGCCTACAAGTTGTGGGCGGACGCGAAAACCGGTCTGCTGCTGCGCTCGCAGATGCTCGATCCGTCGAACGGCCAGGTGCTCCAGCAGCTCGCGTTCACGCAGGTGCGCATCGGCGGTCCCGTCGACAAGACGCCTATCGTGAACGGCATGCGCAATATCGAGGGCTGGAACGTGGTGCGCCCGCCGCTTCAGCCGGTCGACATCGAGGCGCAGGGCTGGTCGTTTGGCCAGGCCGCGCCGGGGTTCCAGAAGATTCGCGAAGTGCGCCGGCCAATGGCGGCGCGCGACGCGAGCAATCCGCCCATCCCGGTCGATCAGGCGGTATTCTCTGACGGACTGTCCACGCTTTCCGTATTTATCGAACCGGTCAAGAACAACAGTCGCAAGGAAGGCTCGGGCAGCAGTGGCGCGACCCACGTGCTCGTGAAGCGCAATGGCGATTACTTCATCACGTTGCTTGGCGAAGTGCCCCAGACCACGTTGCAGCAGTTCGCGTCTGCCATAGAATACAAGGCTCCCAGGTAACTCCCTTCCTTCGGCTGACTTCGATATGACGATTCTCCCGCTGCGCAAATTCTTCGCGGCCGCGGTCGTGGCGGCGTGCCTGCCGTTCGCGCCGCACGTGGCATCGGCGGCGCCCGCTGCCAACTTGCCCGACTTCGCCGACCTCGTGGACAAAGTGGGGCCGTCAGTCGTCAATATCCGCACCACGACGCGCATCTCCTCAGCGCAGCGCGGCCTGCCGCCGGGCATGGATCAGGGAGACATGTCGGAATTCTTCCGCCGCTTCTTTGGCATCCCGCTCCCGCAAGGGCCGCAGGGTGGGCAGGGCGGCGGCCAAGGGGGCAGTCAGGGCGGAAGCCCGGGCGGCGGCTCGGACTCCGGCACGGACAGCGGCAACGACACCGAACAGAACAGTGGCGTCGGCTCGGGTTTCATCCTCTCGAGCGACGGCTACGTGATGACCAACGCGCACGTGGTCGACGACGCGGACAGCATCTACGTGACGCTCACCGACAAGCGCGAATTCAAGGCGAAGCTGATCGGCGTGGACGACCGCACGGACGTCGCAGTGGTGAAGATCCAGGCCGCCAACCTGCCGGCCGTGACGATGGGCGATTCGAACAAGGTGCGCGTGGGCGAGTGGGTCGTGGCGATCGGTTCGCCGTTTGGCCTCGAGAACACCGTGACGGCGGGCATCGTGAGCGCGAAGGGGCGCGACACGGGCGACTATTTGCCGTTCATCCAGACCGACGTGGCCGTGAATCCCGGCAACTCGGGCGGACCGCTCATCAACATGCAGGGCGAGGTGATCGGCATCAACTCGCAGATCTATAGCCGCACCGGCGGCTTCATGGGCATCTCGTTCGCGATTCCGATCGACGAAGCGATGCGCGTGGCGGACCAGCTCAAGTCGACGGGCAAGGTCACGCGTGGCCGCATTGCCGTGGCCATCGGCGAGGTGACGAAGGACGTGGCCGACTCGCTCGGTCTGCCCAAGGCGCAAGGCGCGCTCGTCTCCAGCGTCGAGCCGGGCGGCCCGGCGGACAAGGCGGGCATCCAGCCGGGCGACATCATCCTGAAGTTCAACGGCGCTACCGTCGACGCCGCGACCGACCTGCCGCGCATGGTCGGCGACACGAAGCCGGGCACCAAGGCGACGGTGACGGTCTGGCGCAAGGGCGCAACGCGCGATCTGCCGATCACGATCGCCGAGATGCAGACCGACAAGAGCGCGAAGGCCGACCAGAAAAAGGCTCCCGAGCCCAAGCCGCGCGCGATGAACGCGCTTGGTATCGCGGTGGTCGATATCCCGGCCGACCAGCTCGCTCAGCTCAAGGTCAAGGGCGGCGCGATGGTGGACTCGGTCGATGGCCCCGCACAGCGCGCCGGCCTGCAGAAGGGCGACATCATCCTGCGCGTGGGCGACACGGATATCACCAGCGCTAAGCAGTTCCAGGAGGTGACCGCGCATCTCGACCCGCAGAAGATGGTCGCGGTGCTCGTGCGTCGCGGCGACAACACGCAGTTCGTGCCGCTGCGCCCGCGCGCGCCGGGGCAGAAGTAACACCGATGCGCACGCCTATGCGGTCTTCGTCGGCGGCGCCGGGCGCGCTCGAACGGGCGAGCGCGCACCTCGTGCTCTACGGGCGAGCGTGGTGTCATCTGTGCGAGGACATGCGCGTGGCGCTCGAGCCGCTGGCCGCAGCCGCCGGCGCGCGGCTCGATGTCGTCGATGTCGATTCCGACCCCGCGGTGCAGGCGCGCTACGACGAACTCGTGCCGGTGCTCCTTTGCGACGGCATCGAGCTGTGTCACTACCGTCTCGACGAGGCGCGCGTGCGCGCTACGCTGGGCCTCGGCCCCGACTCACCGAGCGCACCCCCGGCTCCGACGGGCGGGGCGTGAAACTAATGGCCGGCACGCCGCGGGACATCTGCGTCGCGCCATGACACATCCGTTACATCACCGGATGGTTCGCCCGTGGGACCCCTTTTCGGCTAAAATAGTCCGGTTTTTCATCTGTTTACGAGGCGTGCCACGCAATCGTTGGGGCGCGCCTTTTTCGCTTGATCGGTACTGAATGGATCATATTCGTAACTTCTCGATCATTGCGCACATCGACCATGGCAAGTCGACGCTCGCCGATCGCATCATCCAGCTGTGCGGCGGCTTGTCCGACCGCGAAATGGAATCGCAGGTGCTCGACTCGATGGATCTCGAGCGCGAGCGCGGCATCACCATCAAGGCGCAGACTGCTGCGCTCACGTACAAGGCGCGTGACGGCAAGGTCTACAACCTGAACCTGATCGACACGCCGGGGCACGTCGACTTCTCCTACGAGGTGAGCCGCTCGCTCTCTGCGTGCGAGGGCGCGCTGCTCGTGGTGGATGCGAGCCAGGGCGTCGAGGCGCAGACGGTGGCTAACTGCTACACCGCGATCGAACTCGGCGTCGAAGTCGTGCCGGTGCTCAACAAGATCGACCTGCCTGCCGCCAACCCCGAAAACGCCATCGAAGAGATCGAGGACGTGATCGGCATCGACGCCACCGACGCCACGCGCTGTAGCGCGAAGACTGGCCTCGGCGTGGAAGACGTGCTCGAAGCGCTCATCGTCAAGGTGCCGCCGCCCGAGGGCGATCCGCAAGCGCCGCTGCAGGCGCTCATCATCGACTCGTGGTTCGACAACTACGTGGGCGTGGTGATGCTCGTGCGCATCGTCAACGGTACGCTGCGTCCGAAGGACAAGATCAAGCTGATGGCCACCGGCGCGCAGTATCCGGTCGAGCACGTCGGCGTGTTTTCGCCCAAGTCGCGCAACCTCGACGAGCTTTCGGCGGGGCAGGTGGGCTTCATCATCGCCGGCATCAAGGAACTCGCCGCGACCAAGGTGGGCGACACCGTCACGCACGCGACCAATCCAGCCGCCGAGCCGCTGCCGGGCTTCAAGGAAGTGAAGCCGCAGGTGTTCGCGGGCCTCTATCCGGTCGAGGCGAACCAGTACGACGCGCTGCGCGAATCGCTCGAAAAGCTCAAGCTCAACGACGCTTCGCTGCAATACGAACCCGAAGTTTCGCAGGCCCTGGGCTTTGGTTTCCGCTGCGGCTTCCTCGGCCTCCTGCACATGGAAATCGTGCAGGAGCGTCTCGAACGCGAGTTCGACATGGACCTCATCACCACGGCGCCGACCGTGGTGTACGAAGTCGTGCAGGCGGACGGCAGCACGATCAAGGTTGAGAACCCGGCGAAGATGCCGGAGCCCTCGAAGATCGCCGAGGTCCGCGAGCCGATCGTGACCGTGAACCTGTACATGCCGCAAGAGTACGTGGGTTCGGTCATCACGCTCTGTACGAACAAGCGCGGCAACCAGATCAACATGCAGTACCACGGCCGCCAGGTGCAGCTCACGTACGAAATTCCGATGGCGGAAATCGTGCTCGACTTCTTCGACCGTCTGAAGTCGGTGTCGCGCGGTTATGCGTCGATGGACTACGAGTTCAAGGAGTACCGCACTTCGGACGTCGTGAAGGTCGACATGCTGATCAACGGCGACAAGGTCGATGCGCTGTCCATCATCGTCCACCGTTCGCAGTCGCAGTACCGCGGCCGCGAAGTCGCGGCGAAGATGCGCGAGATCATTCCGCGCCAGATGTACGACGTGGCGATTCAGGCCGCGATCGGCGCGCACATCATCGCGCGCGAGAACATCAAGGCGCTGCGCAAGAACGTGCTGGCCAAGTGCTACGGCGGCGACATCACGCGTAAAAAGAAGCTGCTCGAAAAGCAGAAGGAAGGCAAGAAGCGGATGAAGCAGGTCGGCTCAGTCGAGATTCCGCAAGAGGCCTTCCTGGCCATCCTTCGTGTCGAAGATAAATAAGTAACGCAAATAAGCCGGACAACGGATCTCTACATGAATTTTGCGCTGATACTCTTTGTGCTCGTCATCTTGACGGGCGTTGCGTGGGTTGCAGACAAACTGGTGTTCATGCCGCGACGTCGCCTCGCCGCCGATGCGGCGGTCGCGGAGTTCGACCGTCAGCAGGAACGTGTGGGCGAGCGCTTCGCCGATGAAAACGCGCCCGTCACGCGTCAGAACCTGCGCAACGACAAGCTGCGCCAGCCGTGGTGGCTCGAGTATACGGCGAGCTTCTTTCCCGTCATCCTGATCGTGTTCCTCGTACGCTCGTTCGTCGTCGAGCCGTTCAAGATTCCGTCGGGTTCGATGGTGCCCACGCTGCTCGTGGGCGACTTCATCCTCGTGAACAAGTTCGACTACGGCATCCGTCTGCCAATCACGAACACGAAAATCACCCAGGGCCGGCCGCTCGAGCGCGGCGACGTGGTCGTGTTCCGCTATCCGAAGGATGAGTCGGTCGACTACATCAAGCGCGTGATCGGCCTGCCGGGCGACGTGGTCTCGTATCAGGACAAGCAGCTCACGATCAACGGCAAGCCGGTGCCGGAAGTGCCGCAGGGCGACTTCTTCGACGAAGAGCGCATCGGCTATGCGAAGCAGTTCACCGAAGATCTCGGCAACGGCCGCAAGAACAACATCCTCAACAACCCGGCGGTGCCGCCGTTCATCGTGGGCGCAGAGGATTATCCGTATCGCGACAACTGCCAGTACAACGCGCGCGGCGTGATCTGCAAGGTGCCGGCGGGCCATTACTTCATGATGGGCGACAACCGCGACAACAGCGCGGACAGCCGCTACTGGGGCTTCGTGCCCGACGCGAACATCGTGGGCCGTGCGTTCTTCATCTGGATGAACTTCAGCAACCTGCGTCGCATCGGTGCGTTCGAGTAATTCGTGTTTGCTCGACATGCAATGCACGTCGAGCACGCGCGCGAAGCAGTCATCGAAGCAGCAACAAGAAGCGTAGGCGCGAGCACGAGTCTCACTCGCATCACGCGCATTGCCTCTTCGCGCGCTACTTGAAGAATCCCCGGTAACGTCGCTTCGTCACGGTTTTTCGCCCGCCGCCCCCTGTTTTCGCCGGGGGCGGCGGGCGCGTTATACTCTCCCCATGCCCCAATCTCCGTTGGAAAGCCGTTTGCGCTACGAATTTCGCAATGCGGAATTGCTGCGCCAGGCTTTAACCCACCGCAGTCACAGTGCCACGCATAACGAACGCCTCGAATTCCTCGGTGATTCGGTTCTGAATTGCGCGGTGGCTGCCCTATTGTTCCAACGTTTTGGCAAGCTGGACGAAGGCGACCTCTCGCGTGTGCGCGCTAACCTGGTCAAGCAGCAGTCGCTCTACGAGATCGCTCAGGCCCTCAATATTGCCGACGGCCTGCGGCTCGGTGAAGGCGAGTTGCGCAGCGGCGGCTTCCGCCGGCCGTCGATTCTCGCCGACGCGCTGGAGGCGATCTTCGGGGCGATTTTCCTCGACGGCGGCTTCGATGCCGCTCAGACGGTCATCAAGCGCCTCTATGTGCCGATCCTCGATCACATCGATCCGCGCACCCTCGGCAAGGACGCCAAGACGCTGCTGCAGGAGTACCTGCAGGGTCACAAGATTGCCCTGCCGACTTACACGGTCGTCGCGACGCATGGCGCGGCGCACAATCAGCAATTCGAAGTCGAATGCACGGTGCCGAAGCTCGACGTGAAGGTGTCGGGTTCGGGCGCGAGCCGTCGCGCGGCGGAGCAGGCCGCGGCGAAGAAGGCACTCGACGAGGTCATGGCCGCGGCGCCCGCGCTGGTTGCGAAGCCGCGCCGCTCCAAGGGCGCGCGTGCGCCCAAACCGGAACCCGAGGTCGTCCCCGGCGTGACCGGCGTGCAGGGCGCGCTCGATCTACGCTCGCCGGAGCGCCGCGAGCGTGTCTCGGCGCGTACCGAACGTGCGGCGCAAACCACGGCAGCCGAAGGCGCGCCGCTCGCGGTGATTCGCGCGGCGCACGTCCAGGAGCGGCCTGCGGAGAAGGACAAACCAGCTGAAAAGCCCGCGGAGAAGGCCGAACGCGGTGCAGAGAAGGCCAGCGACAAGCCCGCCGACAAGGCCACGGGTTTCGACGCCGTACCGAGCGCCGGCTCCCTCGGCCACCGTTCGGCCGCGGTGAAAGCCGAACCGGCGTTGCGTACCGTCGAGTGCGCGCAAACCGCAACGACCGGCGGCACCGCCACCGATGCCGAGGCGCATGCGGAAGCCACGACGGCCATCCCCGTGCGCGCGGCCGATGCCGGCCACTGATTCCACCGAGGCGCGCAGCAAGCGCGCCTCCCGTTTTTCTATTCCGGTCCGATCATGAACGCTCCCACCTCCACTCCTGCCGGTTTCCGTTGCGGCATGGTCGCGATCGTCGGCCGTCCGAACGTTGGCAAATCGACGCTGATGAACGCGCTGGTCGGCCAGAAGATCAGCATCACGTCGCGCAAGGCGCAGACTACGCGCCATCGCATCACCGGCATCAACACGATCGACGACGCGCAGTACATCTTCGTCGACACGCCCGGTTTCCAGACGCGCCACAGCACGGCGCTCAACCGCTCGCTGAACCGCGCGGTGACCTCCACGCTCAGTTCGGTCGATGCCGTGCTGTTCGTGATCGAGGCCGGCAAGTTCGGTCCCGACGACCAGAAAGTGCTCGACCTGATTCCCCCGAGCGCGCCCACGATCCTGATCGCCAACAAGATCGACCGCGTGAACGACAAGGCCACGCTGTATCCGTTCATCCAGCAGGTGCAGGGTCTGCGCGAGTTCCGCGAGATCGTGCCGCTTTCGGCAAATAACCCGGACGACATCAAGCGCCTGCTTGCGACGCTCAAGCCGTATCTGCCGGAAGGGGAGCCGATCTACGGCGAAGACGACCTCACCGATCGCAGCGAGCGCTTCCTCGCAGCCGAAATCCTGCGCGAGAAAGTGTTCCGCTGGACCGGCGACGAACTCCCGTACACGAGCACAGTGCTGATCGACAAGTTCGAGCAGGAAGGCCGGCTGCGCCGCGTCTTCGCGACGATCCTCGTCGAGCGCGACACGCAGAAGGCGATGGTGATCGGCCAGAAGGGGGCGAAGCTCAAGCAGATCAGCACCGACGCGCGACTCGACATGGAGAAGCTGTTCGATGGCCCCGTGTATCTCGAAACCTTCGTGAAGGTGAAGAGCGGCTGGGCCGACAACGAAGCCGGGCTGCGCGCCTACGGTTACGAGTAAGCACGACGGGCACCGCGTATGAGTGACGGCGCAGCCGGAACCCTGCACGACGACCGGCCCGCGCACGAAGACGGGCAGGCCGACGAGGCATTCGCACCGGGCGAAGCGCCCGATTCCCGCGGCGCGCGGCGCTCGCCTGCGAAAGGCACCCAAGGCACGACGAGCACGCGCAGCACGAAGGTGACGAAAGGCGCCGCCACGCGCAACGCGATGACCGAAGGCGCCGACGCCACGCTCGAAGGCCGCGCCGAACCGCGCAACGGCCGCAAGACTACCGCGCGCTCGCAATTGCCCCGCGCTTCGCGCAGCACGACCCCCGATTACCGCATCGCCGAGCAGCCGGCTTTCGTGCTGCACAGCTATCCGTACCGCGAGACGAGCCTCATCATCGATGTGCTCTCGCGCGATCACGGCCGCGTGGCGCTCGTCGCGAAGGGCGCGAAGCGGCCGCATTCGGCGTTGCGCGGCGTGCTGCAAACCTTCCAGCCGCTCGCGCTTTCGTGGACCGGCAAGGGCGAGGTGCGCACGCTCACCGGCGCCGAGTGGGTCGGCGGCATGTTGCCGCTGACCGGCGACGCGCTGCTGTGCGGCTTCTACGTGAACGAGCTGCTCGTGAAGTTCATCGCGCGCGAGGACCCGCATCCCGAACTCTTTCGCCACTATGTCGTGACGCTCACGCGCCTCGCGCACGACGAGCCGCCCGTGCAGGTGCTGCGCTCGTTCGAGCGCGTGCTGCTGCGCGAGGCGGGTTACGCGCTCGCACTGAATCGCACCGTGAACCGCAAGAGCGTGGTGGCCGATGGGCGCTACCTGTTCGATCCGGAACGCGGCGTGCGCGAAGCATCGGATGAATGGCCTTCTCAATGGCCCCGGCTTTCGGGTCAAACGTTGCTCGACATGGAAGAGGACGATTACCATCGACCCCAGACGGTTGCGCAGAGCAAGGCGCTCATGCGCTTCCTGCTGAACACGTACCTTGGCGGCACGCCGCTCGCGACGCGCCAGATTCTGATCGACTTGCAGAACCTATGAGCTTCTTTCTCACTTCGCCCAACGTGATCGACCTCGGTGTGAACATCGACCACGTCGCCACGCTGCGCAACGCGCGCGGCACCGCTTATCCCGATCCGATCCGCGCGGCGCTCCTCGCCGAAGAGGCGGGCGCGGACGCGATCACGCTGCATCTGCGCGAGGATCGCCGTCATATCGTCGACGCCGACGTGCGCGCGCTGCGTCCGCAACTGAAAACGCGCATGAACCTCGAATGCGCGGTAACGGCCGAGATGCTCGACATCGCGTGCGAGATCAAACCGCACGACGTTTGCCTCGTGCCCGAAAAGCGCGCGGAGCTGACGACCGAAGGCGGCCTCGACGTCGCGGGCCACTTCGATGCCGTCGCCGCCGCCTGCCGTCAACTTGCCGATGCGGGCTGCCGCGTTTCGCTTTTCATCGACCCGGACGAAACGCAGATCCGCGCGGCGCAGGAAACGGGCGCGCCCGTGATCGAGCTGCATACGGGCCGCTATGCCGAGGCGCACGACGCCGGCGAGCAGGAACGCGAATACGAGCGCGTGGTCACCGGCGTGAATTGCGGCAACAGCCTCGGACTGAAGGTGAACGCCGGCCACGGTCTGCACTACACGAACGTGCAGCAGATCGCGGCCATCGACGGCATCGTCGAGCTGAACATCGGCCACGCCATCGTTGCGCAAGCAGTCTTCGCGGGCTGGGAAAACGCCGTGCGCGAAATGAAGGCGATCATGGTTGCGGCGCGCCTCGGCACGCGCGGCTGACTGCTGCCCCGCGCCATCGCGCCGCGCACAATCGACATTCATCGACGGGAGTCTCATGGCGATCTACGGTATCGGCACCGACATCATCCAGGTGAGCCGCGTGGCGGCGGTCATGGAGCGCACCCACGGGCGCTTCGCGCCGCGCGTACTCGGCGCGGACGAACTCGCCGTCTACGAGGCGCGCAAGGCGCGCTCGGCGGCGCGGGGCCTCGCGTATCTGTGCACGCGGTTCTCCGCGAAAGAGGCGTTCTCCAAAGCGATCGGCCTCGGCATGCGCATGCCGATGACCTGGCGCGCCATGCAGACCCTCAACGAGCCGGGCGGCCGCCCGGTGATCGTCGCTTCGGGCGAACTCGCGCAGTGGCTCGACGAACGCGGTATCTCGGCGCGCGTGAGCATCACCGACGAGCATGACTACGCGGTGTCGTTCGTGGTTGCGGAAGTCAACGGCTGATATCTTTCGCCGCGCGTTGCGCGGCATCTACGCAAAACTCATCGATGAAGAATAATCCCGGGCCAGTCATGCTCGACGTGGTCGGCACCACGCTGAACGACGACGACGTACGCCGCCTCGCGCACCCGATGACCGGCGGCGTGATCCTGTTCGCGCGCCACTACGAGAACCGTGCGCAGCTTGTCGCGCTGACCGACGCCATCCGCTCGGTGCGCGAGGACCTGCTGATCGCCGTCGACCATGAAGGCGGCCGCGTGCAGCGCTTTCGCACCGACGGTTTCACGGTGCTGCCGGCCATGGGGCGCCTCGGCGCGTTGTGGGACAAGGATGTGCTGCTCGCCACCAAGCTCGCGACGGCAGTGGGCTATATCCTCGCGAGCGAGCTGCGCGCGTGCGGCATCGATCTCTCGTTCACGCCGGTGCTCGATCTCGGCTATGGCCAGTCGAAGGTGGTAGGCGATCGCGCCTTCCATCGCGATCCGCGCGTCGTCACGCTGCTCGCCAAGAGTCTCAACCACGGGCTATCGCTTGCGGGCATGGCCAATTGCGGCAAGCATTTCCCGGGTCATGGCTTCGCGACGGCGGACTCGCACGTCGCGGTGCCCGTCGACGAGCGTCCGCTCGAAGCGATCCTCGGCGAGGACGCGCAGCCTTACGACTGGCTCGGTCTGTCGCTCACGGCCGTGATGCCGGGGCACGTTATTTATCCGAAAGTCGATGCGAAGCCCGCAGGCTTTTCGCGCATCTGGGTCGAGGAAGTTTTGCGCAAGCGGCTGCGCTTTACGGGCGCGATTTTCAGCGACGACCTCTCGATGGAGGCCGCGCGCCAGGGAGGTACGCTCACCGAGGGCGCGCGCGCCGCGCTCGAAGCGGGCTGCGACATGGTGCTGATCTGCAACCAGCCGCACGAGGCCGAAAAGGTCCTCGACGCGTTGCGCACCACGGAGCCGCGCCGCGCCGCCAAAGCTTCGGGGCTGCGCATCAAGCGCATGCGCGCGCGCGGCAAGGCGCAGCGCTGGGACAGGATGGTGGCGGACCCGGGCTACATCGAAGCGCAGGCATTGCTGCGCAGCGTACTGCCCTGACGCTTTGATTGCCGCATCGGTGGAATGAAAAAAGGCTGTCCTCGGAAACGAAGGGCAGCCTTTTTACAACGTGCGTGCGTTTTGCCGATTCAGTTCAGCCGCATGCGCTGGAGCTTGTTGTAGAGCGTCTTGGGGCTGATGCCGAGCAGCGACGCGGCGCGGTGCCGCGTGCCGCCCACGGCGTCGAGCGTCGCGCGGATCAGCATTTCCTCCACGTCGGCGAGCGGCGTGCCCACGGTGACCTGCACGCGGCCGCCGTTCATCTCGCGCGAGCCCGCGCCGCTGCTCTCCTCGGCCTGCAGCGTTTCCAGCACCTCGCCCGAGGCGTGCCACGCACGCCTCACGCGTTCGTGCAGTTCGCGGACGTTGCCGGGCCAGTCATACGCGAGACACTCGCGGATGAACGAAGGCGCAACGAGCCGCGTCGCGCCGGCCAGACCGTGCGCCTGGGCCTCCTGATTGAGTTCGTCGATGCAGGCGAGCGCGAGCAGGGCGGCGTCGTCGTCGCGCTCTCGCAGCGGCGGCAACTGGATCGCCGCGGCATCGAGGCGCAGCCACAGATCGTCGTGCAGTGCACCCTGCTGGACGGCTTCGCGCGGGTTTGCTCGGGTCGCCGCGATCAGGCGGAAATCGGTGCCCACCTCGCTGTTGCCGCCCACCCGCATGAAGGTCTGCGAATCGAGCGCGCGCAGCAGCGTTTGCTGCTGCTCGCGCGGCAGGTCGGTGAGTTCGTCGATGAAGAGCGTGCCGCCGCTCGCCTGATCGACGAGACCCGGCTCGCGCTGTTCCGCGCCGGTGAACGCACCGCGTTCGTGCCCGAACAGCACGCTCGCCAGTGGCCGGCCCGCGGCCGCCTCTGCCACGAGCGAACGCGCGTCGCACACGATGAACGGCCCCTTGCGTCGGCGGCTCAGCTGGTGCAGCGTGCGCGCGGCGACTTCCTTGCCCGTGCCGGCTTCGCCGTGTACGAGTAGCGCTGCTTCGGTGGGCGCGAACTGTTCGAGGGTGTCGTAGACATGCTGGATCGCGCTACTGCGCCCGAGCATCGGCCCGAAGTGGCCCATCTTGCGCAGTGTGGCGCGCAGCGCGCGGACTTCCTCGGTCAACTCGTAGGGACGCGGAATGCGCGCGAGCAGGCTGCGCAGGCGCGGAATGTTGACGGGCTTGAGCAAATAGTCCCAGATGCCGTGGCGCAGGCCTTCGATCGCGCTTTCGACCGTGGCATTGCCGGTCATCACGATCACAGGCAGCGCGCCGCCTGGCGGCTGCGCGGGCAAATGCGGCAGCAACTCGAGGCCGCCGCCGTCGGGCAGGTTCAGGTCGACGAGTACGACGTCGGGGATGAAGCGCGCAAGGGCAGCGCGCGCTTCGGCGAGGGTGGCAGCGGTGTCGACGGAGAACCCGTCGGCCGACAGGATCGCAGAGAGACCTGACAGGCTATTGGGATCGTCTTCGACAATCAGGGCGTGGGGCATGGCAGTAGCGGCTTACGGATGAGCGCAGGCGCGCCGGCACTGCGCGCGCGGGGTCGCGCACGCGCCCCGGCAGGCAGCCGCGCGGCGCGCGGGAGCGCGGCACGATGCGAAAGATTTCACCGAGATCACGGGGATGTCTCGTGGCAGGTGTTCAGGTCCGGTCCTCCCAGTTGTGCTGCGCCAGAGCAGGGGCGCGACGGCATAGCCGGGCAGTAAACCGCCGGCGGCCGAGCGGCAGCGCAAGCCCGAAGCGCAAAGCGCTTTGGCATGCGTGCAACCCCCTCTTTGCCTGCAAATGGCGACGCCCGTACCGGCCATGCCGTGGACGGTGCGTCAGTCGCGTGGCCGGTGCGCGTCGAACCAGCGGCGCACTTCCAGTTCTGCCTCGTCACGCGTCTTGCCGTAACGTTCCTGGATTAGCCCGGCGAGCCGATCCGCACGGCCTTCGGCTTTTGCGAGTTCGTCGTCCGTCAACTCGCCCCATGCCGCTTTGGCCTTGCCGATCAACTGCTTCCACTTGCCTTCGGCAATGTCGTTATTCATTGTGTTTCTCCTGATAAGGGGAAAGAGTATGGAACGCATGCCCTATCACCCCATAGCAGAAACCGTGCCGCGAATGTCACTTTGACCGGCCTGCGCCGCGCTTGCTCGCCGCTTGACCTCTAAAGACGGCAACCATGCAATTCGTTTCGCATAACCGGTAAGCTTTTCCTGGCACTCTCAAACATACACGTTCGGCAAAAAAAGAAAAAGCGCCCCGAGGGGTAATGCCGTTCAGTTAAGGTCCTTTTTAAGGACGCGGACGGCATAACGTTTCGGTACAGCCTTCACGGCCCGCTCGAATTTTCGACCGGGCCGTTCTTCTTTGAGGAGTGCAACGAGGCGCTGGCGCAGACGTTGCAGCAGGGCTGGGAGTTTGCCTTGCGCACGGGTGACGGCGGCCCAGTGCAATTCGTACTGGATGACGTGGAAGGCGCGCACGAAGCTGATCTCGGTCGGCTCGCACTTCAC